>NZ_JBITSJ010000022.1:0-1109 GCF_044540525.1 Streptomyces sp. NPDC085932 | reverse complement strand
GTAATGCCGCCGTTGTGATGATGGCATTACGCAGGAAATCCCCGCGGACTCGCTGCGAAATGGATTCAACCACATCCAGGGCATGGCGATCGGCTTCGCAGTCCAGCTGCAAATAGCTGGTAAATTTACGGCGGGTCTCACTGCTGTTATCGCTCACGGTTATCCCTCTTGTTTATACAATGCCATTTCACTCGCCAGCGCCATTTGCGGGCTTTCGACCAGCGTTATACGCTCTGCCGGCAGTTTCCAGGCTTTTCTTACCGCGGATTCTATCAGCGGAGCGCCCCCACCGACCAGCCAAACCCGGTTAACGTGGCGGAATCGCGCCAGTTCATTCACCACACGATCGCCAAGCCGGGTGATACCGTGCTCTATCGCGGCGATAACGTCATCAACTCGGGAAGCATCATTAATCAGCTGCGACAAAAAGGCGCGATCATGGCGGCGCTGGATCACCGTATCAGCAACATAGGCGCTCGTATCGCTGTCTGCCATACGCAACGCTGTCAGCGCGGCCTGTGTCACCATCGAAACACCAATCGTTGGATTGCCGTGGATTGCCGTCACATCGTCGAACTGCCCGACAATGACGCCGGCATCAAGCGTTGTGCCGCCCAAATCGATAACCAGGGACGTTTCCAGCGGCCCGACATTCTCCCGCACCAGAGGAGAAAACACCGCAGGCAGGGATTCTGGCATCACTTCAACAGCCTCCACGGTAAAGGCCTCCCCCTTGTTCAACGTCACAGGTCGAAGCAGGTTGTCGATTTTTCGCTGAATATTAACCGTGTTTTTCTGACAGTCTTCGGTATAAAACTCACTGATCGGCAATGTGACGGTCAGCTTAACCGCTTGTGGCTCCACGCCACTGTTTAGCAAGGCATTATGCACCGCCAGAAGATTGGTATCACCGTACTGATACTCAATGTGAGTCGTGCTGATCGCCTGTTGGCTGACATCGTCAAAGGTGTACTTCACGCCATCAACGAGATAGTTGAACGTGCGACGGCTGCCGATACCATCGATTTTCCATCCCTGACGGAAAGAATTGGGTGACAAGGTCGTGCGTAAATCCCCCGCCACATACCAGGCCAGTTTCACATTGGTAG
>NZ_JBITSJ010000021.1:0-1178 GCF_044540525.1 Streptomyces sp. NPDC085932 | reverse complement strand
CGGCGTCCCGGCTGGCGGCGGCGCTGACGCCCGAGGTGGACGCGGTGCTGGACCGCCATCCGCTGCGGGACCTGGTCACGAGCAGTGAGCCGCTGCCGCTGCTGGTGGAGCGGGAACGGGCGTTGTACGGATCGTGGTACGAGTTCTTCCCCCGCTCGGAGGGCACCCCGGAGCGGCCGCACGGCACCTTCCGCACGGCCGCGCGGCGGTTGCCGGCGATCGCGGCGATGGGCTTCGACGTGGTGTACCTGCCGCCGATCCACCCCATCGGCACGACGTTCCGCAAGGGCAGGAACAACACCCTCTCCCCCGGCCCGGACGACGTCGGGGTGCCCTGGGCGATCGGCTCGCCCGAGGGCGGCCACGACGCCGTCCACCCCGACCTGGGCACCCTGGAGGACTTCACCTGGTTCGTGGAGCAGGCCCGCGAACTGGGCCTGGAGATCGCCCTGGACTTCGCGCTGCAGTGCTCGCCGGACCACCCCTGGGTGCACAAGCACCCCGAGTGGTTCCACCACCGGCCCGACGGCACCATCGCCTACGCCGAGAACCCGCCGAAGAAGTACCAGGACATCTACCCCATCGCCTTCGACGCGGACATGGACGGCCTGGTCGCCGAGACCTGCCGGGTGCTGCGCCACTGGATGGACTGCGGGGTGCGCATCTTCCGGGTGGACAACCCCCACACCAAGCCGGTCGTCTTCTGGGAGCGGGTCATCGCGGACATCAACCGCACCGACCCCGATGTGATCTTCCTGGCCGAGGCGTTCACCCGCCCGGCGATGATGCACATCCTGGCCCAGATCGGCTTCCAGCAGTCCTACACCTACTTCACCTGGCGCAACACCAAGGAAGAACTCACCGAGTACCTGACGGAGCTGTCGGGCGAGGCCGCGAGCTACATGCGGCCCAACTTCTTCGCCAACACCCCCGACATCCTGCACGCCTACCTCCAGCACGGCGGCCGGCCCGCCTTCGAGGTCCGCGCCGTCCTCGCCGCCACCCTGTCACCGACCTGGGGCATCTACTCCGGCTACGAACTGTGCGAGAACACCCCGCTGCGCGAAGGCAGCGAGGAATACCTCGACTCCGAGAAATACCAGCTGCGCCCCCGCGACTGGGACACCGCCGAACGCGAGGGCCGCACCCTCACCCCCCTGCTCACCCGGCTCAACACC
>NZ_JBITSJ010000020.1:0-1180 GCF_044540525.1 Streptomyces sp. NPDC085932 | reverse complement strand
AGCAACTGAGGACAAGCCCTCGGCCTATTAGTACCGGTCAACTCCACCAGTTACCTGGCTTCCATATCCGGCCTATCAACCCAGTCGTCTACTGGGAGCCTTACCCTCTCTAGGAGGTGGGAGTCCTCATCTCGAAGCAGGCTTCCCGCTTAGATGCTTTCAGCGGTTATCCCTCCCGAACGTAGCCAACCAGCCATGCCCTTGGCAGAACAACTGGCACACCAGAGGTTCGTCCGTCCCGGTCCTCTCGTACTAGGGACAGCCCTTCTCAAGACTCCTACGCGCACAGCGGATAGGGACCGAACTGTCTCACGACGTTCTAAACCCAGCTCGCGTACCGCTTTAATGGGCGAACAGCCCAACCCTTGGGACCGACTCCAGCCCCAGGATGCGACGAGCCGACATCGAGGTGCCAAACCATCCCGTCGATATGGACTCTTGGGGAAGATCAGCCTGTTATCCCCGGGGTACCTTTTATCCGTTGAGCGACGGCGCTTCCACAAGCCACCGCCGGATCACTAGTCCCGACTTTCGTCCCTGCTCGACCCGTCGGTCTCACAGTCAAGCTCCCTTGTGCACTTACACTCAACACCTGATTGCCAACCAGGCTGAGGGAACCTTTGGGCGCCTCCGTTACCCTTTAGGAGGCAACCGCCCCAGTTAAACTACCCATCAGACACTGTCCCTGATCCGGATCACGGACCCAGGTTAGACATCCAGCACGACCAGACTGGTATTTCAACGACGACTCCACCCACACTGGCGTGTGAGCTTCAAAGTCTCCCAGCTATCCTACACAAGCCGAACCGAACACCAATATCAAACTGTAGTAAAGGTCCCGGGGTCTTTCCGTCCTGCTGCGCGAAACGAGCATCTTTACTCGTAGTGCAATTTCACCGGGCCTATGGTTGAGACAGTCGAGAAGTCGTTACGCCATTCGTGCAGGTCGGAACTTACCCGACAAGGAATTTCGCTACCTTAGGATGGTTATAGTTACCACCGCCGTTTACTGGCGCTTAAGTTCTCAGCTTCGCCCCACCGAAATGGAGCTAACCGGTCCCCTTAACGTTCCAGCACCGGGCAGGCGTCAGTCCGTATACATCGCCTTACGGCTTCGCACGGACCTGTGTTTTTAGTAAACAGTCGCTTCTCGCTGGTCTCTGCGGCCACCCCCAGCTCA
>NZ_JBITSJ010000018.1:0-5709 GCF_044540525.1 Streptomyces sp. NPDC085932 | reverse complement strand
GCTCGCCAGGCAGTCGCTCCCACGGGAGGCCGGTGTGAAGAACGAAGAGCATGCCGCAGAGCAGCTGCGGCCACTCAGCGCCCATCGCTATGGGTGTCGATGCCGGCGCTGCGGGGCAGGCAGTAACGGACCTGCGTCCATGTATTCCCTGTCTTCCTGCCACAGTTGGTGATCACGCTTCTTCCCACCCGGCGCTTCATGTCTGGTTGCTGAAGGTGAACTCGTGGAGTGGTAGGGGCTGACGGCTCGTCGTCCGTGCGAGATCAGGGGGCGTGCGGTATCCGCAGGGGGCGGGCTGACCGCCGAAACTCAGCAGTTCTGCGAGGAGTTACGGCTGAAGCTGCCGAGCGTTTCGCTTCGCGGCGATGCGAGCTCGCTGATCGCCAAGGATCTGCGGGGGCAGCGTCCGAGCCGGCGAAGGGACCGGCCGGGCACGGCTGAGAGGACCAGCCCTGGACTTTGAGCCGGGTGACGTTGATCTGCCGCCGCTTCCACCCGACTTACACGGTCCAGGGTATGCGCAAGCTGCTGGCCCTCAATGGGCGCTCCTGTCAGGTGCCGACCCGGCGTGGGACGAAGCGAGACGACGAGGCGGTGGCCGGGTGGGTCAAGGAAGTGGCCCCACGCGGAGGACTCGCGGCGGCCCGTGGAGCCTGGCTCGTCTTCGAGGACGAAGCCGGATTCTCCATGAGGCCGCCGCAGGCGAAGACCTGGTACCCAGCGTGGCCGGACCCCGGTGGTGCGGGTCCGCGGCCGCTCCGGCAGATGTGTGTCCATGGCCTCGCTGACCTGCTAAAAGCCCGGCCGCCGCTCGCGGCTGATCTGCCGGCCGCGTCGGGACGACGGCCAGCGCGCCGGGCGGAAGAGTGTCTCCTGGAGTGACTACCGGGACTTGCTGATCGCCGCACGTCAGCAGCTCGTCGGCCCGATCGTGCTCATCCAGGACAACCTCAACGTCCACAAGGCTGCCGACCTCCGGGAGTTCGCCGAAGCCCGGGACTGGATGGCCATCTACTGTGCACGGGCGACTTGGGTTCCATTTCGGCGCAGGGTCTCCGCTCACGGCTTGCCGGCAGGGCTGTTCCCGATCGGTTGGCAGACGCTTTGCTGCCCACACGCCGCCTCAGCGCTCTTCGCATCCCGGTGCAGGGATGCTCTTCCCGCCCGCTTTCCTGATGACGTCCAACGGCACCCCAGCCCCCGGAACTGACATGATCTCGTTTGCGGTATCCGCAACTGATGAACTTCGCCTGCCGTCAGGCGTTACAAAGGGGAGTGCCCACAAAGAGACGGCATCGAAAGATCGGTTCACCACATGCATGACCACGCCTTCGTGCCGACGATCCTCACTCCACATAGTCACAGCGATGCCTGCCCGCGCAGCTCATCCTCACGTCCGTCCTGGACGGTCTGCCAAGCAGCGTAGGAGGCGATACCACTGATGACGAGGCCACACGCGGCTGCCATCGCGGAGATAAACGTGCCCCAGGAGGTCAGCCACTCCGATTTCCCGCTGACACGGCCAGAGGGCTGAGCCCCTGGCCGGGTGCGGAGCTGCGGATGGTTGCGTCGCCGGGTCCGGATGGCGCGGAGTGCGGCGGGGTCACGGTGAAACTTCAAATGGCTACCGTCAACAGAGTCCCGCCGCTGCAGCCTTCCCGCACGTCATTTTCAACGACATCACGCCGACCGAGTGACGGGTCGACGCGCCGCGCGCTGAGCCGGCCCGGATCTCATGTTTGCTCAATCTCCCTGCAGCGCCCATACCTCGGGTACGCCGAGGTCTTCGTACAGTCGGATGCGTTGGCCAGGGCTGAGAGTGGTGGAAACAGTGGTGAGAGTGTGGCCCGCCTGATCCGGGTCTGCGTTCACGAGACCGCGGACGATCGCTTCCCGTGATGCCGGTGGCAATGCGGGGAGCATCTTGCGCAGGTCGTCGAGGCCCTGCTCGGGAGTGCGGGAGGAGCGGAAGGCGGTGAACACAGCGCGGAGTTCCTCTTCGCCGGCGTACTGCCACAGCGCCGGCATTGCGACTGTCTCCTCGACGTGCAGATGCGCGAGGTATGCGCTGATCATTTCGTTCAGTGCCAGGTACAACGCGTGCTGGGCGTCCGGAAGGGCTTCGATCGGAGTATCGGGCAGGGCACGCGCCCGCTCATCCAGCGCGCCGAATGCGGCGTCGAGCCGGATGTGCTCGGCGTCGAGTGCGTCGGCCGCCTCCGGCGCCCGCTCCCGCAGAAGCTGATGAATGAACGTGTCTTCATGGTCGGCGTGCTGACGTAGTTCCTGCGTCATGGCGAGGCAGCGATCCGCCTGCTCGGCGGCCGCGCCGCTCTGAGTGATGTCTGCGGCGCCCAGCTCGATGGCAAGTGTGAACAGTCGCGCGCGCTGTCCCATATGGACATTCCTGTAGAGGTCGATCTTCGACATGACCTGTTCCTTGAAGGGCGGAGTTCATATGATGACATCATATTGCTTCTATGCCAAGCTGTTGTCAAGAAAGGAGGCGCCGATGCCTGCCGAAGCAGCACTGCTGATCGCGGATGTGTTCGAAGCTGCCGGGGCCCTACGCCGCCTGAGCGAGAAAACCGCAAGCGTCGAGGGACTCACCCAAGCCCGATGGCAGGTACTGAGCGCGGTGTCCGAGGACCCGCTCACCGTGCCCCAAGCCGCCCGCCGCCTCGGCGTCAGGCGCCAGAACATCCAGCGGGTCGCGAACGACCTGGCTGCATTCGGGCTCGCCGCCTATGCGCCCAACCCGGACCATCGCGGATCGCCCCTGCTGACGCTGACACCTCGCGGCAAGGAGACACTCGCCCGGGTGACCGACAGAGCCGCCGCACGGGACCGCACGCTCTTCGCGGCCGTCCCCGAGGAGGAGATCATCGCCGCCAGGGCGACCCTGCGTCGGCTGCTGTCCGAACTCGACCGGCTTGAAGGTACGAAAGGCAAACGCTAGACGCCCACCGGTGGTAAGCCTTGCAGCCTTGGTCAGTCCCCTGCCATCCCGTGGGGACGGACCTGATGAAATCGGTCGTCTCCTCGCCATCGCCATGCAGTCCGCCTCACTGCCAGCATCCGACCACAAGATGTTGGCCTACCGCTGCCAGTGCAACGAGAGCGAGAACAATCAGTCCAAGCTCCTTTGGACAGTGGATCTGGAGACCTCGGCGATGCCGGTCTCAGTGTCCCCCCGTCGGTCGCATGCGGCGGGCACAGAAAGCCTCGCAGCCAGTGAACGGCCTGGCGCTCGTTGGAGCGGACGCCCGATCGCCCCCGCCAACTGGTCCTCGACCAGACAGGCAGCAATGGAACAAGGGACTGGCTGTGGAGGTCACGGCACAGTTGCCGGACGACCGAGCCGCCAGGGGAGCTGATGGCGCTCATAGACTCGCGCGGACAGAGCCGGTGACCTGACCTGATGCGCGCGACCCTAGCTCATCCGAGGAGATCCGGGAGGCCTTCGGGCGACGGTGCTGGATGCAGTACATGCCGCGCGTCGCGCGATCCTGCGCGCCGACGCCCGGCTGGACTGCCATGATCCTCCCGCCCGATGCGAGTGGCGGCTCCTCGTCCAGCGGTAGGCGGATCATCGTCCTTCAGCCCTGTTTCACAGCGATATCAACCTTCTTCCTCAGAGCGTTCAGCCCGCTCTGAACGCCCACTTCACCTGCGAGGATGGAGGCAACTCCTTCACCGATCGCTGTGTCGATCCGGGCGGCCGCGGACAACCTGTCCCAGGCGCCCGGACGGGCATGCTCCGCAATCGCGCTGGCGAAATCGATCTGAAACGTGTCCTGCCGCAGCTTCTCGATGCGGGCAGCGACCCACTTGTCAGCAGGCGCCAAAGCAGACTGCTCGTAGAGCGCCGTGGCCGCGCCGAGGTCACCGGCCACATAGGAGATGAAGTCCTTGCTGGTCTTCTCGCCTCTGCCTGCGCTGCAGAACAGCCCCGTGCCCCAGTAACGATTGTAGGAAGGGAGGCCCTCGGCGGACGGTCGCTGAACGGGCCGGAGGGCGGCCTGCAGTGCCTTGGAACCACCATTGGACTTCAAAAACGTGTTGGCCAGCGGAGCGTCGTCGTACATGACGGCCTGTCCCCGGGCGAACAGGATGCGCGCGTCGGTGCGTGCGACTCCCACCTTGATCAGCTTGGCGTCCTGGAGCTCCTTGTACCACTTCATGGCGGCGACGCTCTCAGAATCGCCGATGGTGCACTCCAGGTGGTCGGTGACGACCTGGCTGCCCCAGCCCCACATCCAGTGCACGGCGTCCTTCAAATCCGGGTTCTTGGTGACTGCCGCGTAGGGGATGAGGTCGGAGTCCTGGCGCTTGATCTTCTCCAGAACATCCGCAAACTCCTCGACGCTCATGCCGTCCTTCAGTCCGACCTCGTCGGCGATCCGGCCGTCACTCACCAGACCGATTCCCGAGGCGGTCAAGGGAAGCATGTAGAGCTTGCCGTCGATGCGGAGACCGTCGAGGATCGTCCGCGGCAACGCCATCCTCTCGGCCAGATCGGAGACGTCAGCCAGGATGCCCAGGGGGAACAACACCTGCCAGGGCCCCTGGGCGACGCCTTGAAAGCCGCCGGACTTCGCGGCGAGCGCCAGCTGGGTAGAGGCTTGATCGTAAGGGTAGACGACCGGCTTCACCGATTTGCCCGACTTCTTCTCCCAGCCGGCGACGATCGACTGCCAAGCCGCCTTCTGGGCATCGTCGCCAAGCGAGTTGCCGTAGAACTTGATGGTGTCGACCTCGGCGTCGCCCTTGGTCGCATCGCTGCCAGGTGTCGACGTCGTACAGCCCGTCATGGCGACTGCTCCGGAGAGTCCGAGGGCGCCCAGGCCCGCGAGAACTCCTCTTCTGGAGGCGCCCTGCTGGGGGGCATTGATGTGGGACATGGTGGCTCCCTGATGCATCTGGGTGAGTGGAGAAGGTTCAGCCTTCGACAGCTCCGGTAACCAGGCCGGAGACCAAGTGCCGCTGCAGCAGATGAAGATGAACGCCAGCGGCAGCGAAGTGATCGCCGCCGCTAGCAGACCAGGCCAGTCAGCAGCACTTTTGGGCATGGACGCCCTACGTCATGCCCGGTAGGAAAGGTGCGTTGGTCCGGGCCGGCCAGGGTCAGGGTGAACGACATCGCTCCAGCCGCGCATATGAGCGAGACCGCACCGGCCAAGCCCCGGGGAGACAAACTGAAGCACAAAGGCGTGGTGACAGCCCGTCTCCCTTCGCCGCCTGGATGCTTGCGTCTGGCGGACCGTTGACGGAGCCGGGGAGGCCGTGAGGGCGGTGCAAGCGTGAGGAGCAGCGCCACGACCGGAGTCATGATCACGAAATCGACAGTGGGGTCATAGGCATTCAGCGAGGTTCCCCGTCCGGTCGGCCGCAAAGAACGGGTAGCAGCCCGTGCCGGTGAGCATCCAGCGCCATTGCCGTTATCCATATCAACTCCTCGCGATGCAATACTCGGGACCGTATCGCAGCAGTGTCATCCGGAAAACGGATGCTTCACTCATAGTTTGGATCTGTTATGTTGTCGGCTGCCCAGGCTGCACCCCAGCCGCCGACTACTGAGGCCGACCATGCAGTACGCCAGGATGGAATCGAACGGCAGTGCAACTGCGTCGCGGTGTGCGTCAAGCCCTTCGATCGAGAATGGCGCCGCCGTGCCCGAGGGACGCGACGCACAGCAGACACCGGGCT
>NZ_JBITSJ010000017.1:0-6641 GCF_044540525.1 Streptomyces sp. NPDC085932 | reverse complement strand
GTGTCGGACTGATAAAGCATACGCATCATGATATGGATGTGGATACGCCGGGTAAAGACAGTTATGAACTGCGCAAAGCCGGTGCCAATCAAACATTGGTCGCCAGCGATCGCCGTTGGGCATTAATGACCGAAACACCAGAACAGCCGCCCCTGGATCTTCAGTATCTGGCCAGTCGTTTTGATCGCACCAAGGTCGACCTCATTCTCGTCGAGGGGTTTAAACATGAGCCTGTCAGCAAGATCATTCTTTATCGTGAAGAGATAGGCAGACCACTTGAGGATATGTTGGATGAGTTTGTTATCGCCGTTGCCAGCGATCGGTTAATCACTGAAAAGGTTAGGTTGTTGGATCTCAATAACCCAGAATGTATTGCTGATTTCATCGTGGATTGGTTGAAAAGCGCAGCGTAGCTGCGTAATTTTTTTCTTTCGCACACAGCAAAAAGGCCATCCTTGCGGATGGCCTCTTGGCTTAATTGATGCCTGGCAGTGTCCTACTCTCGCATGGGGAGACCCCACACTACCATCGGCGCTACGGCGTTTCACTTCTGAGTTCGGCATGGGGTCAGGTGGGACCACCGCGCTATTGCCGCCAGGCAAATTCTGTTTCATTCCGGCCGTTACTCGCGTAACCACCAGAACCAATCTCGGAACGTCGCTGAAAATCTTTCGTCTGCTCTAAAAACACCTTTGGTGTTGTAAGGTTAAGTCTCACGGATCATTAGTACTGGTTAGCTCAATGCATCGCTGCACTTACACACCCAGCCTATCAACGTCTTAGTCTTAAACGTTCCTTCAGGGGAATCAAGTTCCCAGGGAAGACTCATCTCGAGGCAAGTTTCGCGCTTAGATGCTTTCAGCGCTTATCTTTTCCGCACTTAGCTACCGGGCAGTGCCATTGGCATGACAACCCGAACACCAGTGGTGCGTTCACTCCGGTCCTCTCGTACTAGGAGCAACCCCTCTCAATCTTCCAACGCCCACGGCAGATAGGGACCGAACTGTCTCACGACGTTCTAAACCCAGCTCGCGTACCACTTTAAATGGCGAACAGCCATACCCTTGGGACCTACTTCAGCCCCAGGATGTGATGAGCCGACATCGAGGTGCCAAACACCGCCGTCGATATGAACTCTTGGGCGGTATCAGCCTGTTATCCCCGGAGTACCTTTTATCCGTTGAGCGATGGCCCTTCCATTCAGAACCACCGGATCACTAAGACCTACTTTCGTACCTGCTCGAGCCGTCACTCTCGCAGTCAAGCTAGCTTATGCCTTTGCACTAACCTCACGATGTCCGACCGTGATTAGCTAACCTTCGTGCTCCTCCGTTACTCTTTGGGAGGAGACCGCCCCAGTCAAACTACCCACCAGACACTGTCCTCACCCCGGATCACGGGGCCGAGTTAGAACATCAAACATTAAAGGGTGGTATTTCAAGGTTGGCTCCACGCAGACTGGCGTCCACACTTCAAAGCCTCCCACCTATCCTACACATCAAGGCTCAATGTTCAGTGTCAAGCTATAGTAAAGGTTCACGGGGTCTTTCCGTCTTGCCGCGGGTACACTGCATCTTCACAGCGAGTTCAATTTCACTGAGTCTCGGGTGGAGACAGCCTGGCCATCATTACGCCATTCGTGCAGGTCGGAACTTACCCGACAAGGAATTTCGCTACCTTAGGACCGTTATAGTTACGGCCGCCGTTTACTGGGGCTTCGATCAAGAGCTTCGCCTTGCGGCTGACCCCATCAATTAACCTTCCAGCACCGGGCAGGCGTCACACCGTATACGTCCACTTTCGTGTTTGCACAGTGCTGTGTTTTTATTAAACAGTTGCAGCCAGCTGGTATCTTCGACTGGCTTCAGCTCCGAGAGCAAGTCTCTTCACCTACGCGCCAGCGTGCCTTCTCCCGAAGTTACGGCACCATTTTGCCTAGTTCCTTCACCCGAGTTCTCTCAAGCGCCTTGGTATTCTCTACCTGACCACCTGTGTCGGTTTGGGGTACGATTTAATGTTACCTAGAGCTTAGAGGCTTTTCCTGGAAGCAGGGCATCAACTACTTCTGCACCGTAGTGCATCGTCATCACGCCTCAGGGTTGGATGATAACCGGATTTACCAGGTCACACCCCCTACACGCTTAAACCGGGACAACCGTCGCCCGGCTAGCCTAGCCTTCTCCGTCCCCCCTTCGCAGTAACACCAAGTACAGGAATATTAACCTGTTTCCCATCGACTACGCTTTTCAGCCTCGCCTTAGGGGTCGACTCACCCTGCCCCGATTAACGTTGGACAGGAACCCTTGGTCTTCCGGCGAGCGGGCTTTTCACCCGCTTTATCGTTACTTATGTCAGCATTCGCACTTCTGATACCTCCAGCAACCCTCACAGGCCACCTTCAACGGCTTACAGAACGCTCCCCTACCCAACAACGCCTAAGCGTCGCTGCCGCAGCTTCGGTGCATGGTTTAGCCCCGTTACATCTTCCGCGCAGGCCGACTCGACCAGTGAGCTATTACGCTTTCTTTAAATGATGGCTGCTTCTAAGCCAACATCCTGGCTGTCTATGCCTTCCCACATCGTTTCCCACTTAACCATGACTTTGGGACCTTAGCTGGCGGTCTGGGTTGTTTCCCTCTTCACGACGGACGTTAGCACCCGCCGTGTGTCTCCCGTGATAACATTCTTCGGTATTCGGAGTTTGCATCGGTTTGGTAAGCCGGGATGGCCCCCTAGCCGAAACAGTGCTCTACCCCCGAAGATGAGTTCACGAGGCGCTACCTAAATAGCTTTCGGGGAGAACCAGCTATCTCCCGGTTTGATTGGCCTTTCACCCCCAGCCACAAGTCATCCGCTAATTTTTCAACATTAGTCGGTTCGGTCCTCCAGTTAGTGTTACCCAACCTTCAACCTGCCCATGGCTAGATCACCGGGTTTCGGGTCTATACCTTGCAACTATTCGCCCAGTTAAGACTCGGTTTCCCTACGGCTCCCCTATACGGTTAACCTTGCTACAAAATATAAGTCGCTGACCCATTATACAAAAGGTACGCAGTCACACCACGAAGGTGCTCCCACTGCTTGTACGTACACGGTTTCAGGTTCTATTTCACTCCCCTCGCCGGGGTTCTTTTCGCCTTTCCCTCACGGTACTGGTTCACTATCGGTCAGTCAGGAGTATTTAGCCTTGGAGGATGGTCCCCCCATATTCAGACAGGATGTCACGTGTCCCGCCCTACTCATCGAACTCACAATTAATGCATTTTAGTGTACGGGACTATCACCCTTTACTGTGCGACTTTCCAGACGCTTCCACTAACACAAGAACTGATTCAGGTTCTGGGCTCCTCCCCGTTCGCTCGCCGCTACTGGGGGAATCTCGGTTGATTTCTTTTCCTCGGGGTACTTAGATGTTTCAGTTCCCCCGGTTCGCCTCATACGACTATGTATTCATCGTATGATAGTGCAACGAATTGCACTGGGTTTCCCCATTCGGGTATCGCCGGTTATTACGGTTCATATCACCTTACCGACGCTTATCGCAGATTAGCACGCCCTTCATCGCCTCTGACTGCCTAGGCATCCACCGTGTACGCTTAGTCACTTAACCTCACAACCCGAAGGTGTTTCCACTTTCGTGCTGCTACATTTGAGAGACTCTATGACAGGTTAATCCTTACCCCAATACTTCTACGGAGGGATAAGTTTCAGCTGTCATGTTTCAATTTTCAGCTTGTTCCAGATTGTTAAAGAGCAATATCTTAAACACGACTCGCAAGAGTCATCTTTAAGATTTTTTTGGTTATGACTAACCGGTGATAATGTCTTTCACTCATTATCGGATTGGCGTCCCCAAGGGGATTCGAACCCCTGTTACAGCCGTGAAAGGGCAGTGTCCTAGGCCTCTAGACGATGGGGACACGAAAATCCGATTAAACTGAACGTCTTAATCGGTTCGTATCAGCATGAGTCAGAGACTCATTACATCAACAGGTAGCGCTTTTGCTCATTACTTTTTCATCAGACAATCTGTGTGAGCACTTCACGCGAATCAATATCATTAGGTAAGGAGGTGATCCAACCGCAGGTTCCCCTACGGTTACCTTGTTACGACTTCACCCCAGTCATGAATCACAAAGTGGTAAGCGCCCTCCCGAAGGTTAAGCTACCTACTTCTTTTGCAACCCACTCCCATGGTGTGACGGGCGGTGTGTACAAGGCCCGGGAACGTATTCACCGTAGCATTCTGATCTACGATTACTAGCGATTCCGACTTCATGGAGTCGAGTTGCAGACTCCAATCCGGACTACGACGTACTTTATGAGGTCCGCTTGCTCTCGCGAGTTCGCTTCTCTTTGTATACGCCATTGTAGCACGTGTGTAGCCCTACTCGTAAGGGCCATGATGACTTGACGTCATCCCCACCTTCCTCCGGTTTATCACCGGCAGTCTCCTTTGAGTTCCCACCATTACGTGCTGGCAACAAAGGATAAGGGTTGCGCTCGTTGCGGGACTTAACCCAACATTTCACAACACGAGCTGACGACAGCCATGCAGCACCTGTCTCAGAGTTCCCGAAGGCACTAAGCTATCTCTAGCGAATTCTCTGGATGTCAAGAGTAGGTAAGGTTCTTCGCGTTGCATCGAATTAAACCACATGCTCCACCGCTTGTGCGGGCCCCCGTCAATTCATTTGAGTTTTAACCTTGCGGCCGTACTCCCCAGGCGGTCGACTTAACGCGTTAGCTCCGGAAGCCACGCCTCAAGGGCACAACCTCCAAGTCGACATCGTTTACAGCGTGGACTACCAGGGTATCTAATCCTGTTTGCTCCCCACGCTTTCGCACCTGAGCGTCAGTCTTTGTCCAGGGGGCCGCCTTCGCCACCGGTATTCCTCCAGATCTCTACGCATTTCACCGCTACACCTGGAATTCTACCCCCCTCTACAAGACTCTAGCTTGCCAGTTTCAAATGCAGTTCCCACGTTAAGCGCGGGGATTTCACATCTGACTTAACAAACCGCCTGCGTGCGCTTTACGCCCAGTAATTCCGATTAACGCTTGCACCCTCCGTATTACCGCGGCTGCTGGCACGGAGTTAGCCGGTGCTTCTTCTGCGAGTAACGTCAATGTGATGCGCTATTAACACACCACCCTTCCTCCTCGCTGAAAGTGCTTTACAACCCGAAGGCCTTCTTCACACACGCGGCATGGCTGCATCAGGCTTGCGCCCATTGTGCAATATTCCCCACTGCTGCCTCCCGTAGGAGTCTGGACCGTGTCTCAGTTCCAGTGTGGCTGGTCATCCTCTCAGACCAGCTAGGGATCGTCGCCTAGGTGAGCCATTACCCCACCTACTAGCTAATCCCATCTGGGCACATCTGATGGCATGAGGCCCGAAGGTCCCCCACTTTGGTCTTGCGACGTTATGCGGTATTAGCTACCGTTTCCAGTAGTTATCCCCCTCCATCAGGCAGTTTCCCAGACATTACTCACCCGTCCGCCGCTCGTCACCCAGAGAGCAAGCTCTCTTGTGCTACCGCTCGACTTGCATGTGTTAGGCCTGCCGCCAGCGTTCAATCTGAGCCATGATCAAACTCTTCAATTAAAAGCTTGATTTGCTTCAACTCGTGAAGCGATGCTCGAAAATTAACTTTCGTAATAATTCAACTAAATGAATTACTGCTTGGTCACTCTTCAAGACTTGATATTTTTTCGAACCCGAAGGTTCTGGATATCGTCTTGTGGAGTGCCCACACAGATTGTCTGATAAATTGTTAAAGAGCGTTCGTTACTGAGATAACTCTCGGTAACGCGGGAGGTGCATATTACGCTTTCCCGCTGAAGAGTCAAGCTTTTTTCTTATTAAGAAACGGTGTTTTCACCGGCTTGATTCTTCCTGGCTGGGCGACTGGTTCTCGTTAGAGGAGTCGTTGTTCCCGGTCAGTGGAGGCGCATTATAGGGAGTTCTCAGAAGGCCGCAACCCCTAAATGCAAAAAACTTTTCAAGCGCGTTTTTTTTCAACAAAGCGCTGCACAAGTCAGCGTTTTCGTCACTTTTCATACTGAATTTGCCCAAACTCCTGAGCAAAACGGTCCACCATCTGCC
Source organism: Streptomyces sp. NPDC085932 (assembly GCF_044540525.1). Taxonomy (NCBI): domain Bacteria; kingdom Bacillati; phylum Actinomycetota; class Actinomycetes; order Kitasatosporales; family Streptomycetaceae; genus Streptomyces; species Streptomyces sp. NPDC085932. Next base: position 532 of record NZ_JBITSJ010000017.1, on the reverse strand, counting down.
AATCGGTATACTCAACTTCTTTACTGGTATCTGTTTCGCCGCCTGTCATACGCATAATAAGTTGGATCATGACGCGATCGAACCAGCGATAACGCGGATAGCGTAGTGCACCGGCAAACACGACACACTGTTTTGGCTGCCAGGGTGAGGACAACAGAAACTTGCGGGTATAAGCATTGGTCTGAGGCGAACGCTTGTCCGCCTTGCGCGCTGTCAGGTTGACACTAAAGAATGCACTTGGCATCTGGTTCAGCTGCTCGGCATGTTGCTTAACAAACTTAGCCAACGTCGGATGGAAATGGCCATAGCGTATTGAGGCACCAATCAACACCTGCTGATACTGGTTAAGGTCAACATCATCCGCTTGTTGCAAGTCAATCACGTCGCAGCGCAAGGTGTCCTGCAATTTGTTTGCTATATAAGAAGCGATAGAGCGTGTTTGCCCATCGCGGCTGGAATAAAGAATCAGTGCCTTCACGGCGTTACTCCTTCTATCAGGATCATTCGCGCCAGAACGTCGGCGTAAACAGAA
>NZ_JBITSJ010000016.1:0-18944 GCF_044540525.1 Streptomyces sp. NPDC085932 | reverse complement strand
GGGGGTGTCCGTCCTCGGAACGGCGCGATGGGGTTGCGTGCCGACTGACTGTGCGTCGACGCGCCGACCGCTGCGGGCGGACACCCCCCGGCACGGCCCCTTGCGCGCGTCGGCGGGTGCGCGCCGTCCCGGCTGCCGCCACGGCTCCTGCTCCGGCGACCCACCCGACCGTGCCCGGCTGCGGACGCGTCCCGGCTGTCGCTGCGGCTTCCGCTTCGGTGGCTCTCCCGGCTGTGCCTGGGTGCCGCCGGTCGTTCGGCGGTGGCTGCGGACGCGTCGCGGATGGCGCCCCGGCGGTCCTCCCGGCTGTGCCTCTCACAGTGCGCTCAACGCCCGGCGTGCCACCTCCCTGCCGATCGGCAGGGACGCCGTGGCCGCGGGGGACGGGGCGTTGAGGACGTGGACCGTCCGAGGGGCCTCGCGGATCAGGAAGTCGTCGACCAGCGTGCCGTCCCGCAGGACGGCCTGCGCGCGCACGCCCGCCGCCGTCGGCACCAGGTCGGCCTCACAGACGCCCGGCAACAGCCGGCGCACCGCCGCCGTGAAGGCGCCCTTGGACAGGGAGCGGCGCAGCTCCCCCGCCCCGTACCGCCAGTGCCGCCGGGCGATGCGCCAGGAGCCGGGCCAGGCCAGGGTCGAGGCCAGCTCGGTGGGGCGGACCGTGGCGCGGCCGTAGCCTTCGCGGGCCAGGGCCGGTACCGCGTTGGGTCCGATGTGGACCCCGCCGTCGATGCCCCGGGTCAGATGCACCCCGAGGAAGGGGAACGCCGGATCGGGCACGGGGTAGACCAGGCCCCGCACCAGCTCCGGCCGGGCCAGCTCGTAGTACTCGCCGCGGAACGGCACGATCCGGACGTCCGGATCGTCCCCGGTCAGCCGGGCGATCTCGTCGCAGTACAGCCCCGCGCAGTTGACCAGGACGCGCCCGCGTACGACGTCCCCCGAGGCGGTGAGCACCGCGACGCCCCGCTCGGGTCTGCGGTCGACGCGGACCACCCGCGCGCCGTAGCGGATCTCCGCGCCCGAGCCGTGGGCCAGCTGGCGCGCGACCGCGACGAAGTCGCAGATGCCCGTCGTGCCGACGTGTATGGCGGCCAGGCCGCGCACCTCCGGCTCGTACTCCGCGATCTGGGAGGCGCCCAGCTCGCGCACCGGTATGCCGTTCTCCCGGCCGCGCTGCACCAGGGCGTGCAGGCGGGGGAGCTCCGCGCGGTCGGTGGCGACGATCAGCTTGCCGGTGACCGCGTGGGGGATGCCGTACTCGGCGCAGAACTTGATCATCTCGGCCGCCCCGCGCACCGCGTAGCGCGCCTTGAGGGAGCCGGGGCGGTAGTAGATGCCGCTGTGGATCACGCCGCTGTTGCGGCCCGTCTGGTGGCGGGCCGGGCCGGGCTCCTTCTCCAGGACGGTGACACGTGTGCCCGGTGCGGCGCGTGTGATCGCGTACGCCGTCGACAGACCGACGATCCCGCCGCCGATCACCAGCACGTCGCAGTCGTATGCGATCCCCACCGGCACCACCTCCCACCTCGATAGTGCACTGCGCCACTGACAGTGCCTTCAAACGCGGAGACGGCGGTCCTCCGGACGCCTAGGCGGGAGTCATCAGCAGGGGCCGGGCCCGCTCACGGAGCTCCACCACCCGCGGCTCGTCGCCGTAGGGCTCCAGACGGTGGAGGAGGTCCTTGACGTACTCCGTCGTGCGGGCCGACGAGATGCGGCCGGCGACCTCCACCGCCCGCACGCCCTGCTCGCAGGCCGCGTCCAGATTGCCCGACTCCAGTTCGGCCACCGCGGAGACGACCAGGCGCAGGCCGTGCGAGCGCACGAACTCCTCCGTCGGCTGCGACAGCGCCTGCTCCGTGAAGCGGCGGACCTGGCGGGGCGCCTTGAGGTCGCGGTAGCACTCGGCCGCGTCGGCGCAGAAACGGTCGTAGGAGTAGAAGCCGAGCCAGCTCGGGTCGTTGTCGCCGGGGCGGGCCCGCTCCAGCCAGCTCTCGGCCGCCTTCAGGGCGCCGCCGGCGGCCGGCGCGTCGCCCGCGCGCGCGTGGGCCCGGGCCTCGACGAGGCGGAAGAAGCTCATGGTGCGGGCCGTGGCGAGGCCGCGGTTGCGCTCCAGGGCGGCCTGGGCGAGGTCCACGCCCTCGTCACCGAAGCCGCGGTAGGTGGCCTGGAGGGACATGGAGGCCAGGACGTAGCCCCCGAGCGGGACGTCGGCCGCCGCCCGGGCCAGGCGCAGCGCCTGGATGTAGTAGCGCTGGGCCGCTTCCTGCTGGCCCGTGTCGAAGGCCATCCAGCCGGCGAGCCGGGTGAGTTCGGCGGAGGCGCCGAACAGGGCCCGGCCGACCTCGTCGGAGTAGGAGCCGAGCAGGAGCGGGGCGGCCTCCACCCGCAGGCACTCGGGGACCATCGACGAACGCCAGTCACCGCCGCCGTACTTGGAGTCCCAGCGCCGGGCGTCCTCGGCGGCCTCCCGCAGCTTCTGCACATCGCTGTGGCCGACTTTGAGCGGTGCGCCGGAGCCCTCACCGGGGCCCACGTCACGCGCGACCGAACTGTCGGCCGGGGTTATCAGCCATCGGGAGGCGGGCGTTGCGTACGCGCTCACTGCGAACGATCCGGCGAGCGACTGCCAGATGCCGCCGGAGCCGGCACGGCGGCCGGCGAGGTCGAGGCGGTACAGCTCCGTCGCGGACTTCACCGCCTGGCCGACGTCGCGCGGGAAGGCGAGGCCGACCTCGGGTGCGGGGTCCGCGTCCGCCAGGCCGATCTCGTGGAGCGGCACCGGGCGGCCGAGCTTCTGCCCGATGGCGGCGGCGATGAGGTGCGGGGCGGCACCCTGCGGCACCATGCCCTTCGACACCCAGCGCGCCACCGACGTCTTGTCGTAGCGAAGTGTCAGTCCCCGCTGTGCGCCAAGATCGTTGACGCGCCGCGCGAGGCCTGCGTTGCTGATTCCCGCGAGGGCGAGAACGGCGCCGAGTTTTTCGTTCGGCCCGCGTTGCTCCCTGGACATGCGCCACCCCTCGACACAGACGGCTGCCGCGCTGGCATAACCGTGCGGCATTCGTAAACCCAGCGTAGTTCGCCGCATCCCAAGCGTTAAGGGGCATTGTTCCGGTTGGCGGGATTGTGGTCCGTACTGAAGTGCGGGTCAGATACGGGCAGTTGCGGCGTGCTCCCACTGTGTGGCCGTGCGCCTGCCCGTGCGCTCTGGTCCGGCCATCACGGGAGCGGTTCCATGGTCCTCGCGTGGGTCGGCCCGCTGTACTGGATCCAGTGGGCTGGGGGACACCGCCGCCTCCATCCCCGCGGGCGGCGGAACGGTCCGGGAGGCGTGCTCCGTCTCCCGGACTGCGCGTCCGGGCGACGCGACGCCGATCCTGTACGGAGCGTGTTCGAAGCTGCCCGTGTATCGGCGATTTGGCCGAAAATCGACCCCGACTTTCCTGGGGCATCAGGGCCCCGACCACGGCAATTGAGGGCGCGTTGGGCGTGTTTGGGGCGCGTATCGGGGGCGCGTTCACGTCGCGGTCGTACGGATGACGTGTCGCCGGTATGCCTTGCCCCGTGGCCGGATGGTCGCGTAGTTGCGTCGCGCCGGGGGCTCCGCGGTTCCCTTCCTTTCGCTCTTCTTCGCCTCCTTCGTTCGCTCCTCGTCTCGTGCGGTGCGGGCCGTGTCGCGTTGGGCGTACGGGAGTTCGGGATGTGACGGACCGTTCCGGCGGCTCCGCCGGGGCGCATTCGGCGGAGCGCGAGCGGCGCGGGCACCCTCTGGAGCGCTTCCTTCATGGCAGCATGGTGAACCGGTTCGTACGGTGCACTGGTTGTCCACAGCCTGTGGAGGCGGCGATGCGGTGGTTGGTGGGATGGAGCAGCACCGCCGCGGGAGCCGTCGCTGCCGGCTCGGCGGGGGCCACCGGGCACGACGGTGAGACCCTGCACCCGGTGGGGTCCCAACTGCTGTGGGGCGACCCCGATCCGCTGTGGGCCGTGGGCGACTGGCGGCCCGACGAGGTGCGGGTCGTGAAGGCCGACGAGCGCACGCGCATCGCCGTGCTCGGGATCTGCGGCGCCACCGACGAGCAGTTGCGCGTCGCCCTGTTCGCCGCGCGCGGCGGGGCACTTCGGCATCTGACCGCCTGGCCGGGCAGCTACACCGCGATCGTGCAGGTCGGCAGGAGGATCACCGTCTGCGGCGATCTCGCGGGCGCGCGGCCGGTGTTCTACACCCCCTGGGCCGGCGGCACGGCCTACGCGACGGCCGCGCTGCCGCTGGCCGACCTCATCGAGGCCAACCTCGACTTCGGGCACCTCGCCGCGCTGCTGGCCGCCCCCGACGTGCCCGCCGCGCTCCACGACTCGACGCCGTACGACGGCGTGAAGCGGATTCCGCCGGGGCACGCCCTGATCCTGCGCGCCGGGGCGCGGGAGATCGCCGGGTACGAGCCGGTCGCCTCTCTGGCCGTCGCCGCCCCGCCGGCCGATCCCGACCGAGCCGTGGACGCCGTGCGCGACGCGCTCGTCGAGGCCGTGCGGACGCGGCTGTCCGCGCCGCGGCACGTCCCCGGGTCGGACATCGACCCCGGGCCCGTGCCCGGGATGGGGCCCGCCGAACGGCGCGCGGCACGCGGGATGCCGGTGCCGGGCATCGGGGCGGACCTGTCCGGCGGGCCCGCCTCGGGAACGCTGGCGCTGCTGGCCGCGGGACTGCCCGGCATGCCGGGCACGGTGCTCGGGCACGGCACGGGCGCGGGCGAGCGGCTGCTGGCGGTCACCTTCAACGACCTGGCCGTCGGCGGGCGCGAGGCCGAGCTGGAGCGGGCCGGGGCGCTGGCGGCGAACCCGCGGCTGCACCACGTGGTCGTCACGGGCGGCGAGGAGACCCTGCCGTACGCCGACCTGGACGGGCCGCTGACGGACGAACCCGGGGCCTGCCTGGTGACGGCGGCACGGCACCGGGCCCGGCTGGCGGCGGGCAGCGCGGACCATTTCACCGGGTACGGGGCGCGGCAGGTGCTGGACGCGCACCCCGCGCGCCTGGCCGACCTGCTGATGGACCGCCGGCGGCGTCATCTCGTGCGGCCGGTCGCGGCGTTGGCCAAGGCGGACGGGTCGGTGCTGGTGCCCGCGCGCGTGTACGCGGCGGCGCGGCGGTTGTCCCGCACGCCCTACCGGTCGGGGGTGGAGTCCCTCGCCGAGCGGCTCCTCGACCACCGGCCGGACGACGGGCCGGACGCGCCCGGCGGGGCGGTGGAGGCCTCCCTCGCGGCGCTGACCTGGGGCAGACCCGGGCCGGCGGCGCGCTGGCTGACCGGTGAGGCGCTCGCTGAAGTATCGGTTCGCCTTCAGGCGTCGACGCACCGGTCGGAGCTGGTGGGACCCGGGCAGCGGCCGGGCGACTTCCGCGCGCGGGCGGCGCTGGCGCGGCACGCGGCGGACCTGCGTGTGCTGGAGCAGGCCGCGGAGATCCGCTTCCAGCGGCTGCACGCGCCGTTCCTCGACAACCAGGTGGTGCGGGCGGCACGCGCGCTGCCGGAGGCGTTGCGGGTGCGGCCGGGGGCGCGGGCGGCGGTGCTGCGCACCGTGCTGGAGGGCGCAGGAGTACGGGAGTTGCCCGCCGGGTGGGGTGCGCCGACCCAGGCCACGGCGGCCGCGGCGGCGCGTACGGGGTTGCGGGTGGCGGCGGATTCGCTGGTCGCGCTGTTCGACACGCCGCTGCTCGCGGAGGCGGGGCTGGTCGAGGCGCGGGTGGTGCGCAAGGCGCTGCGCGGCGCGGCGGCGGGCGAGCCGCTGCCCCTGGACGGGCTCGCGGACCTGGTCTCCCTGGAACTGTGGCTGCGCCGCCTGCTGGCTCGCCGCGGCACGTGCTGGACGGGCACACCGGCCCGCCAGCGCGCGGTACCGGCGGGGATCGCGCCGCAGCGGGGGGCGCTGGGGGCGGGTGCGGGCGGGGGGCGTCGGGGGTAGGGCGGTGCCTGTGCTTGCGGAGGGGGAGTGGTCGGGGTCCATCCGTGCGTCGGGGTAGTGGTCGGGGCCCGTGCGTGCGCCTTCCCACCGTGGTGGGGCGGGGCCGCGCCGGGGGGTGTCCGTCCTCGGAACGGCGCGATCGAGTTGGGTGCCGACTGACTGTCTGTTGACGCGCCAACCGCTGCGGGCGGACACCCCCGGCACGGCCCCTTGCGCCGTCCAGCGGGTGCGGGCGCGTCGTGCTTCCGGCACAGGCCCGTGCTGCCGGGGCCGGTCCCGTCCTCGCTGCGGGCATGCGGCCGAGGGCGCAGAGGTACCTCGTCGGGCCGAGTCGGGCACTCATCGGCGAGGCTCCGGTAACGCCCGGCAAAAAATCCGGGCCCCCACACGAACCCCGGCGACAATGATCCCGTGCGGTACAGAATCCTGGGCGTCACCACGGCAGAGGGCGAGGACGGCACAGTCGTACCCGTCGGCGGCCCGCGCCTGCGCGCCCTGCTCACCGCCCTCGCCCTGCGGCCCGGGCGCGTCACGCCACCCCGGACCCTGATCGACGAGGTCTGGGCCGACGACCCGCCCCAGGACGCCCCCGCCGCCCTCCAGGCCCTGGTCGGCCGGCTCCGCCGGGCACTCGGCAAGGACGCCGTGACGCTTGAGCCCGGCGGCTACCGGCTCGCGGCCGGACCGGACGACGTCGACCTCTTCGTCTTCGAACGGCTGCTCCGCCAGGGCACGGACGCCCTCACCGCCGACGACCCCGCCCGCGCGGAAGGGCACCTGGGCGACGCCCTCGCCCTCTGGCACGGCCCCGCCCTCGCCGATCTCCCCGACCGCTCCGCCGCCACCCGCCCCGAAGCGGCCCGCCTGGAGGCGACCAGGGCGAGGGCCGAGGCCCGCCTCCGGCTCGGCCGCGCGCGGGACGTCGTACCGGAACTGCGCGAGCTCACGGCCGTGCACCCGTACGACGAGCCCCTGCACGCCCTGTTGATCCGCGCCCTGCGCGACGCCGGCCGCGCGGCCGACGCCCTCGCCGCGTACGAGACCGCGCGCCGGGCCCTCGCCGAAGGCCTCGGCACCGACCCGGGGCCGCGGCTGCGCGCCCTGCACGCCGAACTGCTCGCCGGGGAGGAGCAGGACGGGACGGCGCGGCCGGAGCCCGGGCGGGTCGGCAACCTCCGGCCCCGGCTGACGTCCTTCGTCGGCCGGGAACCCGAGATCGACGCCATCCGTTCCGATGTGCACAGGGCCCGTCTCGTCACCCTCACCGGACCGGGCGGCTCCGGAAAGACCCGCCTCGCCGAGGAGGCCGCCGCCGGGCTTCCGCAGGCATGGCTCGTCGAGCTCGCCCCGCTCGACCGGCCCGAGGCGGTGCCGGGAGCCGTGGTCAGCGCGCTCGGTCTGCGCGAGACCGTGCTGATGACCAGCGAGCTCACGGCGCTGAAGGACGACCCCGTCGCCCTGCTCGTGGCGTACTGCGCCCCGCGCGGCCTTCTGCTGATCCTTGACAACTGCGAGCATGTCATCGGCGCCGCCGCTGATCTCGCCGAGACGCTGCTGACCCGCTGCCCGGGCCTCACGATCCTCGCCACCAGCCGCGAGCCCCTGGGTGTGCCGGGCGAGGTGGTGCGCCCGGTCGGGCCCCTGCGCCCCGACCAGGCCCGCCGGCTGTTCGCGGAGCGTGCCGCCGCCGTGCGTCCCGACGCGCGGGACGTGCTCCGGGACGAGCCGGCGGTGGCGGAGATCTGCCGGCGGCTGGACGGGCTGCCGCTCGCCATCGAGCTGGCGGCCGCCCGGCTCCGCCTGCTCACTCCCCGCCAGATCGCCGACCGTCTCGACGACCGCTTCCGCCTCCTCACCTCCGGAAGCCGTACGGTCCTGCCCCGCCAGCAGACCCTGCGCGCCGTCGTCGACTGGTCGTGGGACCTGCTCGACGAATCCGAGCGCACGGTGCTGCGCGAGGTGTCCGTCTTCACCGGAGGCTGGGACCTCGCGGCGGCGGAAGCCGTGTGCAGCGGTCCCGTCGCCGAGCTGCTCGGGTCCCTCGTCGACAAGTCCCTCGTCGTGGCCGCCCCGGCGCGGGACGGCGACTGTCCCGGCATGCGCTACCGCATGCTGGAGACCATCCACGAGTACGCCGCCGAGCGCGCGACCGAGACCGAGCCCCTGCGCGCCGCGGCCGAGCTCCGGCATCGCGCGTGGGTGCGCGCCCTCGTCGAGCGGGCCGAGCCACTGCTGCGCTCCGCCGCGCAACTGCCCTGGATGTCCCGCCTGGAGACGGAGCTGGACAACATCCGCGCGGCCCTCGACCGGGCCCTGACGGCCGGGGACGAGGAGGAGGCCGCCGCCCTCGCCCTGGGCATGGGCTGGTTCTGGTGGCTGCGCAACTACCGCCAGGAAGGCCTGGAGTGGCTCGGGCGCATCCTGCGGCTGGGCGTCGCGCTCGACACCGGGGCGCACCGGACGCCCGGTGACGAGGCGGACCTGCCCGATCCCGTCGACCATTTCCTGGCCGCGCCGGACGGGGAGGCGGGGCATCCGTCGCACGCCCTGCGGATGGACCTGCGCATGCTGCAGCTGTTCTTCCTCACCGAGGCCGCGCCCATGGACGTGTTCGTCGACGAGCGGCGCGCCCACGTGGAGCGGGTGTGGGCCCACTTCGCGGACGGCGGACCGCAGGCGGCCCGGCTCCCCGGGCTGGTCTGCCCGATCATCTCGGCCTACCTGGACGTGCAGCGCGAGGCCCGGGCCGTCATGGACGCCGCCGTCGCCAACTGCCGCGCTCACGGGGGTGACTGGGAGCTCGCCGTCGCCCTGATGTTCCGTACGCACATGGTCGTCGACGCCCCGGGCGACCTGGGAGGCGTCGACGACGACCTCGCTGAGCTGCGGGTCCTCAGCCGCCGCGTGGGTGACCGATGGCTGCGGGCCCAGGTGTGCAGCGCGGCCGGCGAGGCGGCCATGGCGCGGGGCCGTTTCGACCTGGCGGAGGGGGAGTACGAGGAGGCCCTGCGGCTGGCCGACGAGGTGGGCGCGTTCACGGAGTCGCCGTTCCTCAAGGCCCGGCTCGCCGAGATCTCCTACCGCGCCGGGGACCGGCCGGCCGCGATCGAGGCGCTGGACGAGGCGAGCGCGGCGGCCGAGCGGTACGGCGTGGCCGACTCCAAGGCGTTCGTGCGGCTGCTGCGCGCCCAGATGGAGACCGACGTGGGGCACATCGCGCGGGCACGTGAACTGTGCGAGGCGGCGCGGGCGGAGACCCGGCGGGGAACACCGCCGCCCCAGTTCGTGGTCATGCTGCACCTGGTCGACGCCATGATCACGGCGGGCGAGTCCGGGCCGGAGCGCGCGCTGGCCACGCTGAACGAGGCCTTGCGCGAAGCCGTGGACAAGCGGTGCTCCGACGCCGTCCGGGCCGCGGTGGTGGACGGCGCCGCCGCCCTCCTGGCCGACCTGGGCGACTTCCCGCGCGCGGCCCGGCTGCTCGGCACCGGTGACCACTGGCGTTCCGGCCGCCCCCGGCCGATGCCCGAGCGCGCCCACGCGGAGCGCGCGGAGGCCGCCGCCCGCGCCGCGCTGGGCGACGGCCGGTGCGCGGCGGAGCGGGCCGCCGGCACGGCCCTCACCGCGGACGACGTCCTGCGCGAGCTGGCCGAGGCACACCGCGCGTACGCGGTTGGGGCCTGTCGTCTGGATCATGACGCAGGGCATCGGCAGCACCTGTGAACGCCGGTGAGCCGGCTCTGGTGCGCGTGCCAGGCCCCGCGTCTGCGTCATGATCCGAACGACAGGCCCTAACGGCAGGTGAACCGCGACTCCGCCCAGTCCGCCAGGGTCATTCCGTCCAGCACACCGCGCGGCTCCACCACCAGCCGGACGGTGCTGCGGCCGGTGAGGTCCACATGGACGGGGACGGCCGGGTCACCGCCCTCGACCGACCCGGACCGCCAGAGCCGGACGCCGTCGGCGTGGACGGAGAAGGACACCTTGCCGTGCTTCAGCGTCATGTCGTCGACGCCGACGACCGCGTCGTAGGAGGAGCAGGAGCGGTTGAGGTCGATCGTGACGGAGGAGGTGCCGTGCACGGTCACGCCGTGCGCGTACCGCTGCCCGCCGACCGACAGACCGGACCGCTTCCAGACCCAGCTGCTCGAACCGATCCGCATCTCGGGCCCGGTGCCGTCGCCCGTGACGTCGTACGACAGCTCGCTCCACTGGTAGACGGCCGGGGCGGGCGGCGGTGGGGGCGGAGGCGGCGTGGGCGTGGGTGTCGGGGTGGGAGCCGGGGGTGCAGGGGGTGCCGGGCTGGGGGAGGCCGGGGGCCGGGTGGGGCGCGGGGCCGGCCTCGGGGACTCGTCCGGAGTGGGGGCGGTGCCGGCGGGCGGTGTCGGAGCGGGCGTCCGCGCGCCGACGGGCACGAGGGCCGGCGGACGCGGCCCGGGCTCCCGCCGGGGCGGGTCGGGCGTGGGCTCGCCGGGCCGGACCACGGACGAGGGCGGCGGGGACGACGGTGCCGGCCTCGCCTCCGGTCCGGGCCTGTCGTTGCCGGCCAGGGCCAGCACGACCGCCGCAACGACCCCGACGGCCACCACCCCGGCCGCGATACCGGCCTTCACGGGGGCGCCGATCCCTTCGGAGGCCGCCGCGCCGCCACCGGCCCCGCCGGAGGAGCCGCCCGCCGCCCCGCCGGACGCACCGGCACCCGCCGTTCCGGACGAACCACCCGCCGCCGCGGCCGCCCCCGCTGCACCGGCGGCTCCCGCACCGGTGCCCCCGGCGATGAGACCGGCCGCCTTGGCGTACCCGGCGGCACCGAACCAGCCGATGACGGCCACCGGTACGACGGCCGGGATGCCGCCCGCCACCTCCGCGATCTGACTCGCGGCCAGGCGGCACTTGGCGCACTCCTCCAGGTGCTTGCGCAGCCCCCGCTCGGCCCGGGTGCGCAAGCGGCCACGGGCGTACGTGCCGAGCTGGTCGGCGTAGCGCGCGCACTCCTCGTCGGCGGTGAGCGTGGCGCTGACGTGGGCCTGGAGATAGGCCTGCTTGAGACCCTCACGGGCACGGCTGGCCAGCACGCGCGTGCCGTTGGCGTCCAGACCGAAGAGCGTGGCGACCTCGCTGGGCGACTCGTCCTCGACCTCGGTGTGCCAGAGCACGGCCTGCCAGCGCTCGGGCAGCGACCGGAACGCGCGCATGGCCATGGACTGCTCGGCCTCGTGCATGGCCCGTACGTCCGCGCCCAGTTCGAGCGTGTCGTCGTCGGACGCGTCCCGGCCGCGTGCGGACTGGGCGGCGAACACGGCGAAGTCGTCGACGAGCTGCTCGCGCCGCGCCGACCGCGTCCAGGAGGCGGCGACGCGCCGCACCGAGGTGAGCAGGTACGCGCGGACCGCGTGGGTGGGGCCGGAGCCGCCGCGGACGGCCTGGAGCACACGGGCGAAGACCTCGGCGGTCAGGTCGTCGGCGGTGTGCGCGTCCCGGCAGCAGGTGCGGGCGTACCGGCGCACGGCCTGCGCGTGGCGCCGGTACAGCTCCTCGTACGCCGTGTCGTCGCCCGCGCGCATCCGGTCGATGAGGTCGGCGTCCGACGGCGGCAGTTCGCGCGGCGGCGGCAGGACCCCGTCCTCGCGCCGGTCGCGCTGGGCCGGGACCGACTCCTCGCTGGAACGTCCGCCGGCAGGAACGCTTCCTCGCCCGCCCTGGCTCGGCACCTGTGGGGGAAGCGGGCCGCCGGGCGCGGCGTCCCCGCCGTTTCCGGTGCCGCTCGACTCGTCCCGCCCGTCAACGCTCATCGCGGAACGCCCCCGCCAGCCGCCGTACCCGTCCAGACCACCGGGTCAGCGTGCCACAGCGGCTCCCGGGCGGAACCCCGGAGTTCGGACCGTCACTCGTCCGTGGGGATGCGCCGCACGCCAGTACTGGCCGGCCCTCGTGCGGGGAAGGCTCCTCCTTCGCCCTGGGACCGGAGGCGCCGCCCACCGCCGTTCGAGCCGGTGACCGAGGGGGCCCTGATGGCCTCGGTCGAGCGGGCCTCGATGGTCTGGGACGAGCGGACCCCGGTGGTCTGGCGCGAGCGGACCCCGATGGTCTGGGACGAGCGGACCTCGATGGTCTCGGTCGAGCGGGCCCAGTGGTCTCGGTCCTGCCGGCTCCGGTGGTCTCGTCCGAGGGCCGGGCGGCCCCCGGACGACTGCGCGAGGAAGCCCGGCCGCGCGACACACCGAGCCCGTCCGCAGCGGTTCACCGCCCGCGGCTCACGCCGGACGCGACCGCAGGCCCTCCAGCAGAATGTCCAGCAGCCGGGCCGACGCCGCCGCCTGCTGGGCCGCGTCCGGCAGCGAGGGCGCGGCCGTCGCGATCACCAGCAGGACGTCCGACACGGACACGTCCGCCCGCAGCTCACCCGCCGCCCGGGCCCGGTCCACGAGCTGGCCGACGACCTCCAGCAGCGCCGACGCCCCGGCGTCGTCCTCCGGCGCGGGAACGGAAGCGACGGCCACCGGCTCCTCCGGCACCAGCCGCAGCTCGGCACCGCCCGGCTGGGTCCGCTGCTGCGGCACCCGCGCACCGCCGGCCTGGTCCTCCACGACCGAGACCCGCAGCACCTGCGGCGGCAGCAGCCGGCCGGCGCCCGACGCCACCGACGTGCGCAGGAAGCGCGACAGCGCCGACCACGGCTCGTCCTCCTGGCCGAGCGCGGCCCGCGCCTGGTCGGTGAGCCGGGAGGTCTCCTCCTCGGCTATCCGCCGCACCAGGACGTCCTTGCTCGGGAACCGCCGGTACACCGTGCCCACACCGACCCGCGCGCGCCGCGCGACGTCCTCCATCGGCGCGCCGTACCCCAGCTCGCCGAAGACCTCACGCGCCGCACGCAGCACGTGCTCCAGATTGCGCTGGGCGTCCACGCGCAGCGGCGTCGTCCGCGCTCCGTCCCCGCGCCCGTTCCCCGCCGCGCTCATCGTCGCGCCACCCGCGGTAAGGGCGGACGCGGACGACCAATGAGAATCCTGAACATGCATATGCATTCCCCCGGTAATGACGTCTCCCCCCGGAGACTCTCCCCGCCATGCGATGCCGGGACGGGGGAACAGGCCCGATCCCCGGCCCGCCCGTCGCGGACCCGGTGAGCACATCCCCCTACACCCCGTCGACACACGAACATAGTTGAGAGGGGGTCAATTCAGAAGGGGCAGGTTCCGCACGGAGCGCCCACCGATCGGAGTACGGGTCGTATACGTCCCGAATGTGCCCCCGTGCGCCCCCCGCACCACCCACACTGACCTGCTGGAACACCCCGCAGTCGGCTGATCCGGCCAACTCCGCGCCCGCGCCCGCGCCGGTCACACAATTCGTCGAGGCTGTGGACAAACGCAAGCGACGGGTGCGTCATGGGATGGTGAAGGAACGTGCGCGCATTCTCGTTGTCGGTGGCGGCTACGTCGGGATGTACACGGCCCTGCGCCTGCAGCGCAGACTGAAACGGGAACTGGACCGGGGCGAGGCCGAGATCACGGTCGTCACCCCCGACCCGTACATGACGTACCAGCCGTTCCTCCCCGAGGCCGCCGCGGGCGCCATCTCACCCCGCCACGTCGTCGTACCGCTGCGCCGCGTCCTGGACCGGTGCCGTGTCCTCATCGGCGAGGCCACCGCCGTCGACCACGCGAAACGCACCGCCACGATCACCACCCTCGCCACCGAGGAGGAGGGCACGGGCGGGCGACAGCTCCCCTACGACCACCTCGTCCTCGCCCCCGGATCCGTCTCGCGCACCCTGCCGGTCCCCGGCCTCGCCGACCACGGCATCGGCTTCAAGACCGTCGAGGAGGCCATCGGCCTGCGCAACCACGTCATCGAGCAGATGGACATCGCCTCCTCCACCCGCGACCCGGCGATCCGCGACGCCGCCCTCACCTTCGTCTTCGTCGGCGGCGGCTACGCCGGTGTGGAGGCCCTCGGCGAACTGGAGGACATGGCCCGCTACGCCGCGCGCTACTACCACAACGTCCGCCCCGAGGACATGAAGTGGATCCTCGTCGAGGCCTCCGACCGCATCCTGCCCGAGGTCGGCGAGGAGATGGGCCGCTACACCGTCACCGAGCTGCGCCGCCGCAACATCGACGTCCGGCTGCGCACCCGTCTGGAGTCCTGCGCCGACCGGGTCGCCGTCCTCAGCGACGGCGCCCGCTTCCCCACCCGCACGGTCGTCTGGACGGCCGGCGTCAAACCCCACCCCGTACTCGCCGCCACCGACCTCCCGCGCAACGACCGCGGACGCCTCAGGTGCACGCCGGAACTGTCGGTCGAGGGCACCACGCACGCGTGGGCGGCCGGGGACGCCGCCGCCGTCCCCGACGTCACCGCCGCCGAACCGGGCCGCGAGTGCGCCCCCAACGCCCAGCACGCGCTGCGCCAGGCCAAGGTGCTCGCCGACAACATCGTCCACACCTTGCGCGACGAACCCCTGGAGACGTACGAACACGCCTACGCCGGCTCCGTCGCCTCCCTCGGCCTGCACAAGGGCGTCGCCCACGTCTACGGGCGCAAGCTCAAGGGCTACCCCGCCTGGTTCATGCACCGCGCCTACCACCTCAGCCGCGTGCCCACCTTCAACCGCAAGGCGCGCGTGCTCGCCGAATGGACCCTGGCCGGCCTGTTCAAACGGGAGATCGTCTCCCTCGGTTCACTCGAACACCCCCGGGCGGAGTTCGAACTCGCGGCCGGTGGAAAGCCTTCCCAAGACCCCCCGGGCAACCCGAAGGGGTCGTCCTGACCGGACCCAGGAACTCCACCGCCCGGCCCGGCGTCTGACGGATGTCGGTCCGGTCCGCGCACTGCCAGACTGGTCCACCACCACGGGTGTGCCACGGCTCGCCCCGGTGCGGGCCCCCGGGGCCCCGGCCGGTTCCGGTGCCGGCCGCCGACGACTACACGAGGCAAGGATTCGTGAACTTCACGCGCTGGAGCGCCCGGCTCCCCGGAACGCAGCGCCGCGCCGCAGCGCGGACCGAGCAGACGGCCTCCCCGGACCGGCGGGGGGAAGGCTCCGTACCCGCCGCCCGTGCCGAACAACTGACCGGCGAGACGCCGCCCGTGCCCCCCGTCGACGAACTGCGGGTGCGCGAGGTCCTCGACCGCGTCCCGTCCCTCGTCGCCCTGGTCCACGGCCCCGACCACCGCATCGCCTACGTCAACGACGCCTACACCACCGCCTTCGGCGTCCGCCCCCTCGGCGAACGCGCCCGCGAGGCCCTCCCCGAGCTCGACGCGCTCGGCCTCTTCCCCCTCCTGGACCAGGTCCAGCGCAGCGGCAAGCCGCGCACGGTGAAGTCCCGCAAGGCCCCCGACGGCCGCTGCTACACCTTCACCTGCACCCCGGTCGCCCAGGGCGACGGCAAGGGCGGCACGGACGGTCGCGGCGTCCTCGTCTTCGCCACCGACGTCACCGACCACGCCGAAGCCGCCGAACGCCTGCGCGCCAGCGAACGCCGCCAGCGCGAAACGGCCGTCACCCTCCAGCGCTCCCTGCTCCCCCAGGAACTCGAACAGCCGGACGACCTGCGCATCGCCGCCACCTACCACCCCGGTGGCACGGAAGCCGCCGTCGGCGGCGACTGGTACGACGTCATCACCCTGGGCGGCGGCCGCACGGCCCTGGTCATCGGCGACGTGATGGGCCGCGGCGTCCGCGCGGCCGCGGTCATGGGCCAGCTCCGCACGGCGGTCCGCGCCTACGCCCGTCTCGACCTGCCCCCGCACGAGGTTCTCCAGCTCCTCGACGGACTGGCGGCCGAGATCGACGCCAACCAGATCGCCACGTGCGCGTACGCCGTCCACGACCCGAACGAGGGCAAGCTGGTCTACGCCTCGGCCGGCCACCTCCCCATCCTCGTCCGCGACGAGAACGGCACGGTCCTGCGCGCCGACGAGCCCACCGGCCCCCCGCTCGGCACCGGCGGCTGGATGCACACCTCCGGCTCGATCCCCCTGAGCCCCGGCTCCACGGCCGTCCTCTACACGGACGGCCTGGTGGAACGCCGCGACGCCGACCTCGACGAGGGCATCGCCGCCCTGGAGCGCGCCCTGGCCGGCGCCACCGGCACGCCCCAGGTCGTCTGCGACCGCCTGGTCCGCTCGGCCGGCGTGACCCCCGACCACGACGACGACGTCGCCGTCCTGGTCCTGCAGCACCCCGCCCGCACGGGCCCCGAGAGCGAACTCTTCCGCAACGCCGCGCTGGAACTCCTGGGCGGTGTCGAAGCGGCCCCCCGCGCGCGTGCCTTCGCCTCCGGCGTCCTGACCAGCTGGCGCTTCCCCACCGACCTGCACGACCTGGGCGTCCTCGCCACCAGCGAGCTCGTCGCCAACTCCCTCCAGCACGGCACGCCGCCCATGCGTCTGCGGCTGCGCCGCACGGACCGGCGGCTGATCATCGAGGTCACCGACGGCGACGACCACCTCCCCAGACGCCGCCGCGCGGAACCGGGCGACGAATCGGGCCGCGGCATCGCGATCGTCGCCACCATCGCCTCCAGCTGGGGCTGCCGCCGCACCCCGGGCGGCGGCAAGGCGGTCTGGTGCGAGTTCGCCCTGCCGCGCGCCCGGACGACGTAGCGGATGCCGGGGATCAGACGTCCGCGGAAACGGGCGCCTTACCCCGGGCCACGACCCGGCTCTTGGCGAGCCACGGCTGGTCCTGCGCCTCGGTCAGCTGCCGCCCCAGCCGCACGGCGAGGACCGTGATCCCCAGCGAGAACACCAGGAACGCCACGATGTACGGCGCGTGCAGCGAGGCCCCCAGCGGCCCGCCCACCGCCGGCCCGACGGCCAGCGCGAGCTGCTTGACCAGGGCGAACGCCGAGTTGTACTGCCCGGCCATGCCCTCCGGCGCGAGATCCGCGACCAGCGGCGCCACGGTCGGCGACAGCATCGCCTCACCCAGCCCGAACAGGGCGTACGTCGAGACGAAGGCGGCCGTCGCCATCTCCTGGCTGCCGTGTCCCAGCCCCGCGTACCCGGCCACGGCCCACGCCACGGCCCAGATCAGGCCCACGGCCGCGATCACCCGCGAACGCCGGCGCCGCTCCACGAACCGCAGCACGGCGAACTGCGCCACGACGATCATCAGCGTGTTCGCCGCGAGGGCCGTCCCCAGCGCGGAGGTCGAGATCCCGGCGGCCTCGACCCCGTACGCGCTCAGTCCCGACTCGAACTGCCCGTAGCAAGCGAAGAACAGTACGAAGCCCAGCACGCACAGCTGCACCATGGCCCGGTTGCCGAGCAGCTGCTTCCAGCTGCCCCGCCCCGCCGCCGGCGCGCCCTCGATCCGCGGCGCGTGCGGCATCCGCACCGTCGCCATCACCACGACCAGCAGCAGGAACATCGCCGCCTCGATCGCGAAGAGCAGGGTGAAGGAGGCAGCGCTCGTGGTGTCGACCAGGTGCCCTCCGATGAGGCCGCCGACACCGAGCCCGAGGTTCTGCAGGAAGAACTGCATGGCGAACGCCCGCGACCGCGTCTCGGCCGAGGAGCAGTCCACGATCATCGTCGCCAGCGCCGGCTGCATCACGGCCTGCCCGGCCCCCAGCAGCGAGGCCGAGGCCAGCACGGCCGCCGCGCTGCCCGAGATCCCCAGGGTCAGCGCACCGACGGCGGCGGTGAGCAGGGCGGCGAGCAGCACCGGCAGCGGGCCGCGCCGGACGATGGCCCGCCCGGCGAACGGCAGCACCACCAGCGCGGCCACAGCGAAGACGGCGAGCACGAGACCCGCCGTCATGGCCCCCAGCCCGCGTACCTGCGCCACATAGACGTACAGATACGGGACCGTGAAGCCCAGCCCGAACGCGCTGAGTGCGTTGCCCACGTGGATCCGGCGCATCGCGGCGCCCATCGCCCTGGTCACGTTCACCTCTCTCACAAGTTAGGAGTGAAGACTTCGAAACTAAAGTTCGAAGCTAAAGAGTACATATCCAAGGACTTCAAGGCAAAGACGGGGCGTGCCATACTGCGGCCATGGGCGACACCCCCGGCTCCGACGAGCCGACCCTCGAAGAGCAGATCGCCGCGTACCAGCGCGAGTTCCAGGACCTCGACCCCCAGGTCGAGCAGATCGTCTCGGCCCTGTCGCGCCTGAACCGCCGCATGAACGTCGCCTACGGCCGCCAGACCTCGGCCCTCGGCATCAGCAACGCCGAGTGGGAGGTCCTCAAGGCCCTCGTCCTCTCCGGCGCCCCCTACCGACTGGGCCCCAGCGACCTCGCCAAGCGCCTCGGACTGACCCCCGCCGCCATGACTCACCGGATCGACCGCATGGTCGGCGAAGGACTGGTGACCCGAGAGCGGGACGAGACGAACCGCGTCCGCGTCATCGTGGAGCTGACATCCGAGGGGCGAGAGAAGTGGCTGGAGGCGATGCGCCTGGCGTCGGTCTTCGAGGAGGACCTGCTCCAGGACCTGTCCCCCGTCGAGCGCACGGCACTCGGCGAGGTCCTCACGCGCCTGCTGCGCCGCGTGGAGGATGCCCAGCCGGACGCCGGCGGCCGCCTGTCCGACCTGGACTGACGCGCTCGGGGCTCGCGCGCAAAAGATCTTGACAGGGAGTGCTTGACAGTCCCCAGCCGGATCCGTAGAGTTCTTCGGGTTGCCGCAGAGCCGTAACGGTTCTTCGACAGCACCTCCGCCGCAGCAGCGGCACCAACCACCAGCAAGATCGATCCCAGCGGGGTTGATTTCGGCACGCCCGAATTCAATTCGAATTGGGACTCGACGCCTTGATCGGCTCCGAACCGGGATCGATTTTGGAATCGCCGAGAGATCGCGCTAAGGTTGGACACGTCGGAACGGCCCAACAGCCGTGAAGACAACCCCCGCTGACTGGGGATCAGGTCGAGAAAAGATCTGATAGAGTCGGAAACGCAAGACCGAAGGGAAGCGCCCGGAGGAAAGCCCGAGAGGGTGAGTACAAAGGAAGCGAC
>NZ_JBITSJ010000015.1:0-22593 GCF_044540525.1 Streptomyces sp. NPDC085932 | reverse complement strand
CAACCGACACAGCACTGTGATCGAGAAGGAAGCCGTTGGGGTCGCAACGGTCCTGCCATGTCGAGCGGCGCTGCAGGCGTAGGCATTCGTCGTGCATGCCAAGGTCCATGCAGGAACCGGCGGTGCCAGCGAACTGGCGCGATACCTGAACCTCGAACCAAACAACCTCGCCGGGATAAAACGCTCTTCAAGCGCATCACCGTCGAACACGTCCTCGCCGA
Organism: Streptomyces sp. NPDC085932; assembly: GCF_044540525.1. Taxonomy (NCBI): domain Bacteria; kingdom Bacillati; phylum Actinomycetota; class Actinomycetes; order Kitasatosporales; family Streptomycetaceae; genus Streptomyces; species Streptomyces sp. NPDC085932. The sequence continues at coordinate 22,372 of NZ_JBITSJ010000015.1, read as the reverse complement.
CCACAAACGCTGGAAACAACTACTTCGCTGGACCCACCGACGGGATACCTTGCCCGCCACCTACCGGGCCATCGCCAACCTCGTCTCCGACCGCAACACCACCGGCTGACACAAACCCCCAGCTCAAACCCTATGTCTCCAACACAAGCACGCACCAGCTCGTGAGGCGGACTGGTCCAGCATCCGTTGCCCCCTGCAGGAGAGGAGTGCCGCGGACCGTCCCACGACTGTATGGGGCGTGAGCATGTCAGCGTGGTTCGCTGCTGTAAAGGCTGTCTGAGCTGGGTGCATTTCAGAGGCGACGGTCAAGTTGGCATCAAGCCCGGCGCATTCTCGGGTTCGGTTTGTCACCCCGAACGCGGCCGTCCGCCGCGCCTCAGCCGGACTATCACCGCATCTGAGTCCATACGCTCGATCCGTGCGGCGTCCTGCATGAGGCCGACCGTAGAGGCGGACGACAGGTACGCGTGCCAACTCAAAGCACGGCAGCAGTGGCCCTCCTGCTCGCTCGCATCGCCTTCGGATTCTCAAGCAGAGGCCGAAAGAAGTGTCCATCGTTCGATGGACACAACAGTGACCGACCTGTGGTCCCGCGCGCACCAGCCCAGAGCAGAGACTGCCTGACATGACACGACACACAGATGTCGCCGAGCCCAGCGAAGTGGCGGTGCACGTGCCTGGGCTGCAGAAAAGCTACGGCGCTGTGAGCGCCGTCAAGGGAATCGACCTGACCGTGCGGCGCGGTGAAATCTTTGGCTCGCTCGGCCCCAACGGCGCGGGCAAGAGCACAACGGTGGAGATTCTTCAGGGCAATCGCACCCGAGACGGGGGCGACGTCTCAATCCTGGGCTGGGATCCAGCGACCGCAGGCCGGGAGGAGCGTGCCCGGGTCGGCATCGTATGGCAGGACCAGTCGGCGCCTGGCGACTTGACGGTACACGAAGCCGTGCACCACTTCGCCCGCTACTACCCAAGCCCGCGGTCCCCTGAGGAGGTGATCGAACTGGTGGGGCTGAGGGAGAAGGCGGCAAGCCGCATCAAGACGCTCTCCGGGGGCCAGCGGCGGCGCGTCGACGTGGCCCTGGGCGTGATAGGGCAGCCGGAACTCCTGATCCTGGACGAGCCGACGACCGGCTTTGACCCGGCAGCTCGCCGTCATCCTCTGGGATCTCGTCCGGCGACTGGTCATCGACGACGGCGCGACGGTATTGCTCACCACGCACTACCTGGGTGAGGCGGAAGCCCTCGCCGACCGGCTCGCGTTGATAGTCCGCGGGCCTCGTCGTGACCTCTAGTGACACGGTGCTGCGCGCGACGATCAGCGACGACGGGTGCGGCTTCGAGCCGGCGACCGCCACGAGTGGATACGGCCTCGCCGGGATGCGGGCCCGGGTCTCGAAGGTGGGCGGCACAATCCGGATACGCAGCGCCCCGGGAGCGGGCACTGACGTCGCCCATCGTGTTGCCCATGCCGAAGCTCCCGGAAAGGGCCCGGAATCCATCCGACGAATGGTAACGAGGGAGTTCCCGACGTGATCCGCATCATCCTGGCCGACGACCACCCCGTGGTGCGGGAAGGGCTATGCGCAATGTTGAGCGCCGAGCCGGACCTGACAGTGGTCGCCCAGGCCTCGAACGGACCGCAGGCCGAGGCGCTCTGCGCCGACCTCAGCCCCGACGTCGTGCTGATGGACCTTTCCATGCCGGGCGGCGACGGTGTCGACTCGATCAAGCGAATGACCCGCGCGAATCTGACCGCCCGGATCATCGTCCTAACCACGTATGAGACCGAGCGCGACATCCTGCGCGCAGTGGAAGCCGGCGCAGCTGGCTACCTGCTGAAGGACATGCCTCGAGGTGAACTCGTCGCGGCCGTACGCTCCGCCGCTCGCGATGAGACAGTGCTGGCCCCAACCGTGGCCACCCGCCTGTTCGACCAACTCCGGCCGCCGAGGCCGGAAAGACCTCGGCTCACCTCCGACCGACCAAGATGCATCACCCGCAGGTCCGATGTCAGCGTCATGGAGCGCCTCACCGGCCGCGAGCACGACATTGCGCACCTCATCGGCAAGGGCCTCACGAACAAGGAGATCGGCGCTCGGCTGTATGTCAGCAGCAAGACAGTCGAATACCACCTCGGCAACATCTACACCAAACTCTCCCTGACAGGCCGCCGCCAGCTTCGCGACCTCGTCAACCAGTCTGACCAGGTCATGTGAGCCCAGCCTTCGAGTCAGCTCCTGAGTCACGTGGACCGCCCGGCGGTCCTACACCGAAGGCCCAAGACGCTCGTTTCGGCCCCGTGGTGACGCGTGCGGTCGCGTACGCGCTGATGCCACTCACCGCCCGCTTGGACATGCCCCCGGGTGCCAGCACCCGGACCGGGAAATAAAGGGTGTAATTTGCAACGCAAGCCCGGCGGAATACTCAAACGGGGTGCAATGAGAGACCGGTTTCCTTGGCGTAGCGCCGGGCTTGGCAAGCACTAGGAATTCACCCCGGTTACTCGGAACTCCCCACTGCCTAGGATTTGAGTTGACCCAACGGCATGCATCGGCAGTTCGATCCGCATGGCGTGAGCACCGACACTAAAGGCATTTTCATGCTTCCAGATCTGCAGTCTCAATCGATTTCAAGCACAATGAAGAGAAAAGACAACACGAGGCGAAGGTGTTCGGCGCGAGGTATTCGCCTGACGAGCCTGACATCGGCCGTCATCGTCACCCTGGGAGCCGTGTATACGGTGGAAACGGGCAGTGCCGCCGCGTCCCCCGCCACCGCCCATCCGATCCAAAGTGGAATGAAAGGACTTTCCCAGAACATGGTAATAGACGTCCCAGGCGGCGTGGCCGCCTGGGGTGTACAGCTGGTCCTCTGGACTGCACACGGAGGAGGTAATCAGGACTGGGAGCTGAAACCCGTCACCACTAAGTTCCGTGGACTTGGCAACGGAACCAGTACTGCCATTCAAGGCTACAAAATCGTCAACCCGAGCAACGGGCTCTGCATGGAGGCCGGCGGTGCGCACCCACGTGTGGGCGCGCCAGTGCAGCAGTACGGTTGCGACCCCAACGGTGAAAACCAGCCGAACCAGATTTGGTACGACTTCGACGACCTCAAAGGGCACCATTTCCTGGTCAACGGAATCTCCTTCGAGACCGATCACAAGGGCACCAAGATGCTCTTCGACGACGGAGGCCGGCTTGTGGTGGGAACCCTGCACGCCGGAGCCATCATGGATCCACGTCCCGCTCTCGTCCTCGAAGTCAGCGGAGTAACCAACGGAAGCCGCCTGACCCTCCAGGAAGGGCGCACCTTTGGGAAGACGCAGATCTGGAAGTCTTCTCCTTTGAGGGAATTGCTAGACCACTTCCGCCGGGAAACACCCGGCAGTGACAGTGGCGATAGTGGTAACAGCAGCGAACCCGGCTGTTTCAAGTACTACTGCCTGATCAGGTGACAGTCCGGACCGCGCGGACGCCGGTAACCGTCTGACAGTTGTGCTGTTCTGGCGGCACTGAGCCCTTTCCAACTTGCAGTAGCAGCGAGCCGGTTGGGCTGACAAAGCTGGGCGGACAAGGCATATCAGGCGCGTTGTCTGGGCGGGGCAGTAGGCGATGTAGTAGGAGATCTCCCCGGGTCGGCTCACGCTGCGGCGGGCGATGACCCAGTGGCGGCGGTCGGCCGGTGCCAGGGCCGCACCTCGACACGTGCCCAGTCGTAGATCCGCAGGCGTGGACGGGATGGTCGATCGCCCAGCGGGTGACCACAGAGTCGTGCCGGGTGGTGGCCATGACGTGGAAGACGTCCGCCCGCTCCAGCTCGGAGCGCCAGCCTTCGCTGAACCCGTAGGCGGCATCCGCGGTCACCCACCGAAACGGGATCTTGTCCGCATGGCGCGGCGGACCATCGCCTTGGCCATGGCCACCTTGGTCTCGAAGACGACCTCGTCGCCGATGCCGGCCCGGCGGCATCTTTCGCGGTCATCCGTCCAGGAGGTGGGCAGATACCGACGCCGGTCGATCAGTGTCCGCCCGCGGCTCGTGGCATAGGCGAGGAAGACGCCGATCTGACAGATCTCCGTGCGTCCGGCGGTGCCGGAGTACTGCCGCTGCACCCCGGCCGACCGCGTCCCCTTCTTCAAAAAACCCGTGTCGTCCACGACCAGGACGGCGTCCAGGTCGCCGAGGGTGTCGACCACGCACCGGCGCACGTCGTCGAGCACCTCGTCGGCGTCCCACTCGATCCGGTTCAGCATCCGATGGATACGGTCCGGGCCTGCGTGGCCGGCTTCCTCCGCCAGCGTCCAGCCGTTCTTCCGCTGCAGTGGAGCGATCAGCCCTCGCATATAGGCCAGTGCCGACTCCCGCAGCTCCGACCTGCTGAAACGGTGCACGAACCGCTCATACACAGCGTCCGGTCACCCGCCCACAACCTGACACCAGCAAGGACCCACCCACAACCCCACCAACGACCGACCCACCAGCAGTCACGACAAGCACCGCTGCCAGTACTAGCGTTGGGCAGCGTCGGCGCCCGGCGGTGTCCGCTCGTGCCACCGGACAAGACCGCGGGGCTCCGCTGACCAGGCACGAGCGACTTACTGTCCTCGTTCAATGTTCAGATGGCTGGTGAACTCAATGCACCCACCGATGGAGTGCGCGATGGGGCAGTGCCTCAGATGCCGGTCGTGAGCCCGGCGGACGGCCTGCTCGTCCACAGCTGCGTCAAGACGCAAGGCGTAGTGGACAGCGATGGCCGCGATGCGCAGTACACCCCCGTCGCTGACGATGGTGCTCTCCCCTTCGGCCACGAGTGCCCCGTCCGCTGTGCGCTGTCCGAGCGCGGCAAGCATCCCGGCGAACGTCCCTGTCAGGCATCCGACGGCGGCCCCCACGAGATAGTCCAGCGTCGTAGTGCGCGGCTCGACTTCGTCCATCGGCACTTTGTAGTGGGCTGCGACAGGTCCATGCACACCCATGAGCACTGGCTCGCTCAGCAACGGAAGCGTCACCGCTTTGGTGCGGCCTGGCAGCGCCTCAACTCGTACCCGGGAGCGCTCCACCACCGCCCGGGCGTTGGCTTCGGTCATCGCGAGGTTCCGCCTCCCGCCGAGTGCGGCAGCAGCCCATTCGCTGTCAGCCAGTCACGCATCTGTTGGGCGACCTCTGTGCGTCCACCCTCCTGATTGACCATGTAGTGATTCAGGCCAGGCATCTCCACAAGTGTCGAGCGCCGCCCACCGATCGCTTCATGCATGAGCCGGGCGTTGTCCGGCATCGCGCCCTGGTCAGCGAGCAGGCTCAGTATCAGGATGGGCACGCTCGTGTGCGGCAGCTGATCGACGGCATCGGCCCGGCTGTGTTGCAGACTCCATGACGACAACCAGCTGCGCAGTGTGTGGTAGCGGCCGAGGCCGGCGCCCGCTTCGTTGGCCAGACGTGGATCACCGTACATGCTGCCGAGTTCTCGGTCGCTCGCGTCAAGCGTCAGGTCGATGAAGCGGGGATCCGCAACGGTTCGGTGCACGACGAATGCCCGGTCAGCAATGTCCAGTCTGGCCAGCCTTGCCAACTCGGCCTGCGCCCAGCCACTGATCTTGTCCATGCGCGCCCGCTGGGCTGCTCGATACTCCGCGACCCACCCTCGGTCGAGGGGCAGCGTCCGGTCGGGCCGGAACAGGTCCAGGCCGGGATCGCGGTCATCCGGATTTGCCTCATCCGTGACAGAAGGATCGATCCAGGTCGACAGGAGCCGACCGCGGCCGGCGTGTGCCGCGACCAGCATCACTGCGTCGGCAGGTTCCAGGCCGGCGTGTGTCAGGTCCGGAGGGCCCCCGGCCGGGGTTTCGGTCACCGTGGGGTTCTCGGCTTGGCTCTGGTAGTAGGCGACAGCCGGGCCGCCGCCGGAGAAGCCCACAAGAGCAACCTGGCGGTATCCCAGTTGGTGCCGCATCCAGCGCACTGCGGCGCCGATGTCCAGGAGAACGTTCTCCATGATGACGGTTGCGTCGTTCCCGACGTAACGGGTGTTCAAGCCCAGGACCGGCAAGCCCGCGGCAGCCAAGGGCTCCAGCAGGAAGTGTGTCAGGAAGTTCGAGGTCGGGTGCATGAGAATCAGACCCAGGTCGCGGCTGCTGTCCTGCGCCCTCAGCAGGTTGCCGTGAAGCCGGGGGTAGTGTCTGGCCAGTCCCGAGTGAATCTCGATTCGGGTGGCCGTCGTGCCGGGGTCCATCGGGATGGCCTGCAGCTCTCCCAGGATCTTCACGATTCGCTCCTTGCGCCTAGTTCTTCGCGTACATGCGTCGCTTGTGCATCCACCACCGGGCGCCGGCCAAGCAGGAGTGACAGGGCCTGATCGGCGAGGTGTGCTGTGGCCTCTGCCGTTTCGGGGACCGGTGTGCGGACGCCCAGATAGCAGTCCGGGCGCACGAAGAAGAGCCGATCAGCCTCGCCGGCGTAGGCTGCCACCAGGAGGCCGCCGGCGTCGGTGATCAGGCGCGGTCCGGCAGAATCGGCCTCGAGCTCTTCAGTGGACAGCAGGAAGATCCGGTTCGGTGGCACGGCGGCTACCCGTGCGAGGCGGCGCAGGAGTGGCTGCGACGAGCTGCCGGCCGCCGGCACTGCCAGCACGCTGACTTCCCCGCCCAGGAGCCGGCGCAGGGTTGTGGGGCCCTCCGCGGTGTGGCAGTGGCCGTCAGGGGCGAGATTTCCCACGGCAACCGCGTCGTCGACGGCGGATCCCGAGACGGGATCGCCAACGGCGTCCAGGCAGCCCGTGAGGGGAGAGTCGTGGTACGGGAAAGGCTCATAGAGCTTGCCGCTGTCCACACGGGCAAGGGAGGCGCGATCGGTCGCCGCCGCTTGCAGTATCGCGTCCCTGCGTGCCAGACCTTCGCGAGTGGGCGGTGTCATGAAGTTCATCGTGGCGCCCGTGACGGCAACGTGGTGAGCCGCAGCCGCTGAACGTTCCTCGTGGTAGCTGTCCAGAAGCCGCTCATCCGCTCGGCCGGACAACACGTACGCCAGCTTCCAGGCGAGGTTTTCGGCATCCTCCATACCGCTGTTCATGCCTCGGGCCCCGAACGGAGAGACGACATGCGCAGCATCCCCAGCGAGGAAGACCCTGCCGCTGCGGAACCGCTCGGCACGGCGCTGCTGAAACGTGTATGTGTTGGCGCGCAGGACCTGGACCGCATGGTCACCCACTGCGTCATGCAGCAGCTGCCCGAGGCGTTGTGGGTCGAGGTACTGAGATTCCTCGGCACCTGGGTCGATCTGCCAGTCGATCCGCCAGAGGTTGTGACCGATGCTGTGCATCAGCACAATCCCACCCGCATAGAAGGAGGGACCGAACCAAAGGCGTCGCTCGCGGGCGAAGGGCAGTTCGGCGGCGAAATCGCAGACGAGGAAGCGCCCGCTCGAACGCCAGCCGTGGAAGGCGATGCCGAGCTGCTTGCGGACCCAACTGCCCAGGCCATCAGCGGCCACTACATAGCGGGCCGTATGGGTCTGCTGTGTTCCGTCCGGGGTGGCGACTCGCAACTCGACGTGGTCGTGGCGTTGTTCGAGTGCCTGGAACACATGCCCATGGCGGAAGTGCACAAGCCCGGTTGCCTCGGCGGCCGAGTGCAGGATCTGCTCGGTGCGGAACTGCGGGAAGTTCACGAAGGCGGGATACACCTCCTGGCCGTGCGTGGGGAACTGCAGCTGCATCAGTTCGCGATCACCGACGAAAGTACGGCCCACCGACCAGCCGGCCCCTTCGGCCAGCACCTCGTCGACGAAACCAAGTCGGTCGTATAGGGCGAGGATGTCGCGTTGGACTGTGACGGCGCGGGACTGGTCGCAACTGGGTGTGGTGCGGCGTTCCAAGATCACACTGGGGACACCTTGTTTCGCCAGCAAGAGCCCCGTGGCCATACCCACGGGGCCTGCGCCCACCACGATCACAGGGCTGTCGGCTGATTGACCGGACATGGAAACCATCGCTCTCTTGTCACCGATAATCGGTGACAGTCTTCTAATATAGATAATGCTCGTCCTCAGCTGCGTGATGTCAAGGGCTGGGTTCGTTTTTCGATGCTTGAGTGCGATAATCGAGACCGAGCGAGCGAAGGAGGTCGTCAGGGTGGCAGCCGGCGGCAAGGCGAAACCCGTGGAGATCGCCCAGACCCTGGACCGGGGGCTGCGCGTGCTGGAGATCCTGGCCGAGGCCGGTGACGGGCTGTCGGTCACGGAGGTGGCTGCTGCACTGGAAGTCCACCGGTCGATCGCAGCCCGGTTGCTCGCCACGCTGCTCAACCGTGGCTATGTGCGCCGCCACAGGGATGGCGGTTACACGCTCGGCACGACGCTGCTGTCGCTCGCGCGGGACGTGTCCAACGACCTGTTGCTCGCGGCAACTCCACTGATGTCCGAAGTGGCGGAGCGCTCAGGCCTGACCGCCGTTCTGCATGTGGCCGATCAAGACGACGTTGTGGCTGTAGCGTCAATCGAGCCCAGGCAAGCGGCGTATCGGGTCGGTGTCCGGCCGGGTACTCGCCATCCACTGCATGTCGGAGCGTCGGGACTGGCCATCCTGGCTGGGCGCGGGTCCGTCCCGGGCGAGCGGCGTGAGGTGGCACTCGGCCGGGAACGAGGGTACGTCGTCACCACCAGTGAGCTGGTGCCAAGTTTCACGGGAGTCGCTGCGCCGGTGCTCATCAACGGGTGGGCGGACGCCAGCGCGGGACTCATCGTGCCTGCCGATGGGGGGCACGATCAGGATGTGTTGGGCCGCGAGGTTCTCGAACTCACCGCGCGGATCAGCCGCTCCCTGCGCTGAACTATTCCCAAGCCCAGGTCTCTTTCCCAACCGGCGGCATCTTCGCCGTCGGATCACCTTCCCCTTGGCGGCGGCAAGACGCGTCACACCGGGCAGGACGAACTCAGCCAAACCTGCCGACGGCGCGGCAGCGGCCCCCTCCGGAGGTCAGCTGCCGGCCGCCGCGTCAGGCTTTCATGACCGAACGAACGTATCGGCTGCCCGTCGGGCGGTTTCGTCGATGCGCGCGTCGTACGCCGACCGGGCAGTATCGATGTCGTCAAGGTGAGACTTCGCCCAGTCCATGAGGGCCCCGACGGCTTCCAGGAGCGTAAGCCCAAGCGGTGTCAAGGAGTACTCGACACGTGGGGGGATAACGGGGTACATGACTCGGCAAACAATGCCGTCACGCTCAAGACCGCGGAGCGTGACAGTCAGCATGCGCTGACTGATGCCGTCAACGTCACGCTTGAGTTCGGTGAAACGCTTCGTCGAGAGTCCGAGTTGAGAGATCGCATAAAGCGACCATTTGTCTCCGATGCGGTCGAGAACAGCACGGGCGCGGCAGTCTTCTTGGATCGGTTCGAGTGGGGTACTCGCCATGGTTCTCTCCGTGTCACCTAGGTAGAGAAAAGTGCCTTCTTGTGTCCTATCAGGAGCATCTCGCAGGATGAGACCGGGTCCTGACTGCGATCAGCTCTGCACGAGGAACCTGCTTACCTCACGGAACCGTAGGAGACAGTATGACTGCTGGGCTCGTCGAAATCCCTGGCTACGTGGCAGGGACTTGGGTGATTGACCGGGTGCACTCTGAGGTCGGATTCATGGTCCGCCACCTGATGATCAGCAAGGTGAGAGGACAATTCACCTCGTTCGAGGGCGAGGTCATAACTGACCCCGACCCACTGAAGTCCAGGGTGACTGCCACCATTGACCTCGGTTCCATCAGCACTGGCAACGAGCAGCGGGACGCTCATGTCAGGTCGGGTGACTTTCTGGGCGTCGATGAGCATCCGACGATGACGTACCGCTCGACGGCTATCCGTACCGCGGGCGCAGACTTCATACTTGACGGTGAGCTGACGTTGAAGGGCATCACTCGTGTGGTTCCGCTCAAGCTGGAGATCAACGGATTCGGGCCTGATCCGTTCGCCCCTGACCCGCTCAAGGGCGCTCGGGTCGGTTTCACGGCCACCGGAGAGATCAACCGGATGGATTTCAACGTCAACTTCAATGGCCCCGTACCAGGAGGCGGTGTGGTGGTCAGTGAGTCAGTCCAGATTTTCCTTGAGATCGAGGCTGCCCTTCGCAGCTCGGCAGAGATCCCAGATGGGAACTGAGGCACAGTTGGGCGGCAGTACGTGCGGTGGTTGCGGAGTGTGACCTCAGCCGCTGGACCAGTCCTGGGGGAGAGAGCCCTCTGCCATCCCGTAGAGGGCTCCCGCTCAGGACAGGCGGAAGATGGAAAGGACACCTGTGGATCAGGGGATGCGGACGACAGCCGCTTGGGGGGCAGGCAACACATGCGGGCGCGGAGGGCTTGTCAGGGCTCCTCTGGCGTAAAGGTCACCAGAACGCGCTCCGGAGAACGGAAGGTGGCACTGGGTCGGTATCTCACCGCATCTGGCTGAACAGCCAACTGCACGTCCGGCAGACGTCGAAAAAAGCGGTCGAGCGCCGCTTCGGCAGTGAGGCGGGCCAGTGGTGCTCCGAAACACTGATGCACCCCATGACCGAACGCCAGGTGCCAGCGTGCCGGATGTGCGATGTTGAACCGGTCGGGCGACGGGAAGTGCCGTGGGTCGCGGTTGGCAGCTGCGAGTCCGCAGATCACCGCGTCGCCGGCGCGCACGCGCACGCCCGCTATATCGACATCCTCCCGCGCGAAGCGCCAACTCGAGGTGAAGACCGGCCCGTCGAACCGGAGAGTCTCCTCTACGATCGCATCCGCGAGCCACGGCCGCAGATCATAGAGTCTGCGCTGGTCGGGATGGGACAGCAATGTGGCCAGACACTGAGCGACGAGGTTCACCATGGTTTCGTAACCTGCGGTGTGCACCAGTGCCAGCACGTTGGCCTGCTCGTCGAGATCAAGGCGGTGATGTGGCGGCGCCAGTGCGAGGCCGCTCACTAGATCTGAGCCCGGGCAGGTGGCCTTGTCCGAGGCCAGTTGCTTCATGTAGGCGTGCAGGGCCTTGAACGCTGCCCCGGAGGTGGCCAGACTCTCGGCTGAGCTGTCTGTCAGAGTCAGCGCCCACCCATGAAGAGCATCACGCTCTTCATACGGGACACCGAACAGTTCGTCCAGCACGGACGACGCCAAAGGCCTGGCGTACTGGGTGAGAAGATCCGCTGAGCCATCGACTGCGAATCGGTCGATCAGGTCGTCGGCACTCCGCCCGACTCGGCGGTGGAGCTTGTCGAAGGTCTGGGTAGAGAAGGCGTATTCCACGGCCTGCCGCAAGCGGGTGTGCTCTGGAGGGTCTGCGGTGATCATCGAGTCGCTCGTAGCCATGAGGGTGTCACCGGTGATCGGTACCTGGCCGTCGCGTAGCGCCTGCCACCAGTGGGCGTTCTTACTGAACCGTGTGTCGTACAGAACGGACTTGACTTCCGCGTACCGAGTCACGAGCCAGACTTCGACGCCTCCGGGAAAGACTACGGGCACTATGGCAGACGATTCCCTCAGTTCCCCGAGGACTTGATGGGGGTCAGCTTCGAATGCCGAAGTGAGAAGCCACTGGCCTCTGGATGGATGCACGTCAGATCCCTGCCCGGTCAGTTATCATTATTGATTATTTCGATCAAGACGATCTCGATCTACCCCACGCCTCAACGCATGTATGGCTCTTCCACAGGGCGTCATATGGGTGGGATAGGGAAGTTCGTGTTGAAGACATTCTGGGGGTCGTATTCCGCTTTGATACGACGCAGCTTCTCGAGAGTGCTGCCTGGGAAGGCATTCTGCAGCTGTTGCTCCCCAAGACGTGTCTCGAAGCTGATGTAGAGCCCCGTCAAGTGGGGTTGCAGACGGCTCCAGTGCTGGTCGAGACGCCTTCGCCTGCTCCGGGGAGAACCGGCCAGGAGGGAAAAGTTCTGGCTGCGATGGGCGTAGGCAGTGGCGTCGGACGCGGTGTCGTTCACTGCCCCGCCGACTGCGCGGAATTGAGCCATGGGGATGTCCCCGGACGCAAGAGCGGCACCGAAGTCCCGTGCGAAGCTCTCTGTGAGGTGCTCCAAGAGGCCGGAACGGACTTCGCTGAGAGGGTGACCACCTGAGTGCGCGTGACCGCTGGTCGGAATGAGGTCGGCGTAGGCAATCCTATGAGACCTTTTACCGAGTAGGGGGCCTGCCTGCAGGAGGGGGGCGAGTACGGCCTCACTTGCCTCCACGTTGTCATCGGCGTACACGCTCAGTGAACGGGCCATGACACCACCTCGGGTCGGCATCAAGGTGAGGAAGCTGGTGAGTTCTCGCGGCGCCTGCTCCAGCGCGGCGCCCCACTGGGTGACGAAGCCCGCCGTGTCGGAAGCATCGTGCGCCGCCTCGGTCGCGATGATCGGCCCGATGGTCTGTGCTCGGAATTCGAATGCTGTGACGACTCCCATGTTCGCTCCAGCCCCGCGGACGGCCCAGAAGAGGTCTGGATGGTTTTCGGCGTCTGTACGGACGAAGGTGCCGTCCGCGAGTATCAATTCAGCGGCCTGTAGGTGATCGATCGTCAGGCCGTGCAGTCGGGCGAGGAATCCGATGCCGCCTGCCGTGGCGAGGCCACCGACGCCGACGTCACCTGTGTCGCCGGAGCTGATCGCGAGTCCGTAAGGGGCGAGTTGCCGGGCCACGTCTCCCCAGCGCGCGCCAGGCTCGACCCGAACCAGCTGCGCTTCTCGGTCGAGCAGCGAGATGCGCTTCATCCCCCCGAGGTCCACCACAACTCCTGCGTTGTTGGTGGACTTCCCGCTGATTCCGTGTCCCCCGCTCCTCACAGCCAGTGGAAGGGACTGGGCACGGGCGTAGGCGACAGCCTGCGCCACGTCCCGCTCGTCCCGGGCACGTAGGACGACGTTCGGTGAACCCCGGTAGGCATATGTATGCCGAACAGCCTCATAGTGCCGGTCATCAGGCCATACAGCGATGGCGGACAGCTGCTCCGGCAGCATGCCTCGCTCCCCCGTGTTCATTTTGTCCTGCCAGGCCGCCTTGTTGCCGGCCTTCACTCGTGTAGCTAGTCCCGCGTTCGCTGCCAGGGAGCCGCCAGCCGCGGCCACGTAGCCCTCAGACCGTTCTGCCGCGACTGCCTCTCGGAGGGCCGGGGCGGTCTCCTGGGCGAAAGCTTTCAGCTCATCAGGGTTGTCGCTGGCCAGGATGAAGGCGCTGAACCCGTGCTCCATGACCAAGGGGAGCAACTGATGAGCCCAGTGTCCCGGGGCACCGACCAAGGCACCGGGAAAGCGGCCGACGCGAACGTTGAGGAGCCGCCGGATGGCCTGTGGAGGACGGTCGGCGGCCGCGGCGGCCGCGTCGATGATCTCGTGTGAGGGTCTCATCTCGGATGGTGGAAGGAAGCCTGCCGACGGCAGCCAGCCGTCCGCATGGCTCCCCGTGAGGCTCAGCATGCGCGGCTTATAGGCGCCGAGCCAGATGGGGATGTCGTGCTTCGCGCCGGGCCCAGGACGCGCTTCCAGCACCCGGTGGTGGGCCCCGTGCAGGGTCAAGGGCTCATCATCGTCGGCCCATAGGCCACGAAGGATGGTGATGGTCTCCTGAAGAGCCTTGACCTTCTGCGCCGGGGTCAGCTTCGGGCCACCCATGGACAGGATGCCGTTCGGCGAGGCGCCGGCTCCCAGACCCATGGCAAGTCTGCCTTCAGACAACAGCGCCAGTGAGGCGGCCGCCCTGGCGGTAACCGGGGCAGGGCGTAGCGGCGTGTTCAGCACGTTCGGAGCGAGGGTGATGCGGCGGGTACGAGCAGCGGCAAAGGCGATCAGCGTCCAGGTGTCCAGGAACTGCGGCTGGTAGGGATGATCCTGGAACGTCACCAGATCCAGCCCTGCCGCCTCGGAGGCTACTGCCAGGTTCAGCGCATGGCTGACGTCGGTGGCTGTGGGCGTGACGAATGATCCGAACAAGAGATCGTGACCGTAGTCGGGCATGGCGTGCTCCCTTGGGCGCCGAGGTGGAGAGAGAACGGCGACATCGGCTTGTCACGGGCAGCAGAGCCCGGCCGCCGGTAGGACGAGATCCCGCTGGCGGTCATAAAATCAGAGTAACACTCGGATTTTGCATGAGGGGGTCGCCCCAGTCATCACATAGGCTGCAGCTGTGAGTGATCCGACTTCCAGTACCGGCAGCAGCCCCCGCCGCAGGCGCCGGACAGGCACCTATCGGGCGGCAGATGGTCGGCGCAGCTGCATCATCGACTGCGCAACACGGCTCTTCTCGGAGCACGGCTATCACTCGACTTCCCTCAGCCGCATCGCCACCGAGGCCGGTACTTCCCAGGCGGCTTTGCTGCATCACTTCAAGACCAAGGAGTCCCTGCTCCTGGCGGTTCTCCGAACCAGTGACCTTCGCCAGGCGGGCCGTTTCGGCTCCGCTGAGCTCGGTCTTCGACGACTGGCTCTGGACATCGTCGACGCCGTGGCCGCTGACACTGATAGCCCTGGGCTGGCCCGCCTTTTCGTGGTCATCGCCTCAGAGGCAACGGCGGCCGATCATCCTGCCCATGAATACTTCAGAAACCGCTACCGTTTGATCTTGAGTCACAACGCCGCTGCGATCCGTGCCTCAGTCGATGATGGCTCGGTTCACCCCGAAACGGATGTGGATGCACTCGCTCGGGACATCACAGCCACCGCCGACGGACTGAAGTTCCAGTGGTTGCTGTCATCCGACTTCGACCTGCCCGGCCAATTGCGGCAGCGTCTGGACTTGATCGTCCGAGCCGTCAGCAGGGACGGAAGAGGTCTCTCCTGACGGCGTGGCCGGGCTACGAGCCCCGTAGGCCGCGCACACAGAGCCCTGCCAGCTGCCGGACGACGTAACCGTCGTACCCTCATTCGACAGTCCCGGAATTACGGACTGGTACTCAACTCGGCCCAGTGCGCTACGTGGCCGGCAGATGTTGTGACTCCATTGGCCGAGGCGAGAGCGACGATGATGCCGGTGCCTCGACCGTGCTCGTCTGTGTCGTCGTCACCAGTCGGTTCGTCCCCAGCCGGTGCATCGAAAGCCGGCCCCCCGTCGTGCACCTCAACCCTCAGTGTTCTGGCCTCTCGATAATGAACTAGGTGCAGGCTCACTGGTGGCAGCGCGTGCTGCACCGCGTTGGTCACGAGTTCCGAGACCACGAGCTCCGCCTGGTCGACCAGAGCCGCGTCCACTTTCCAGTCCGCCAGTACGCCTCTGGTATGCAGCCTCGCTTGGCCTGCGGCTTGAGGCCGGTGCTGCAGTGCGTAAGCCCATGTGCGCCGGTGCGCGGTTCCGGGCGCCGGTGGTCGTGTCTTGGGCGCGGCGCAGGACGTGCCTCCGCCGACTGATACGACGCAGACGCCCTTGCGTGGAGCGAAGAGATGATTGGTCTTCATAGTGCATCATCCGAAGGATCGGTCTTCATGTATCTCGGCACCCCGTCCGAGCAGACCGGTGGCCAGTCCGGCTCGGGAGACGGCATGGACCACCCTCTCGGTGTGGCCAAACCGGCGCAGGTGTCGGTGCGTCGGTGCATGCCTCGTCAGGCGCTCTGTGTACCGGGCGGCACTTGAGCGGATGCCACGTTGCTCAGCGGAGAGGAGCTGGTCGATTCATCGCCAGGTGGCGGTGGAAACTGGTCGGCGTGAGCGAGCATCCAGTCGGAGATGTCCCTGCACGGGGCCAGCCAGATCCGGGCGTCGCTTCGCAGTTCGTCTATCAGCTGCGCGAGTGCGGCCCGTCGTTCCGGCAGGTCAAGCCACATGATATGGAAGACGAAGGCCACATAGCCGCCATCCCTGATGGTCTCCTCGACCACCCCTCGGAAAGCAATGAGCATTTCCTCGGGTGACAGGGATCCGGTTCCAGGAGGACGGCGCGTATGCGCGAACTGTGGCAAGTGGTACGCCCCGTCAATGGTGTGCCACTCAAACGGCAGGCGGGCGATCCCATCCTGCACCGAAGCGCAGCCACCCGCAGTGGACACGTAACGAAGGTTGTGCCGACGCATGAGCGTCGACGTCTGAGCGTTCAGAAGACCGCCGGGCGGTCGGATGCCGGACATCTGAATGCCGATACCGTCCATAGCGGCAATGGCCTGGCTCAGCGCCTCACGCTCACGCTCAGGTGCAAGGGTGTGCCAGAGCTCGTGCCGGTACCCGTGACAGCCGACCTCGTGGCCTGCAGCGGCGATGGTCTTGACAGCTTCCGGATAGTTGTCCGCGTTCCAGCCCTCAACGAAGAACGTGGTCTTCAGATCATGCGCCTCGAGCAATTTCAACAGCTCCGGGAGCTCGCGGGTCACACTGTGGTGACTGCCGACGGGCTTCCCCTTCGGCCAGAGGCCGAGTTCCAGCTCGGCCGCCTCCCCCAGGTTGTCGAAGGTTACGCCGACAGCCGCCTGGTGCCCGGCTGCGCCCCATCTGCTCCTCATGCACTCGCACCCCTTCCGAAACACGTCAGTCGCGGACTACAATCCGAGATAGTCTTAAATAAGAAGATCTCTCGAAAAATCGATCATCAGATGGAGAGCGTCGCAGCCACGGTGGCTCCGCCGGCCAGGACGGCCAGGACGGCGGCGGGCACCATCGACTTGGGCGCGTCACCTCGTCTGGCATGAAAGAGCAGGGCGGCCAGCATGAGGAGCGTCAGGCCTGCACTTGCGGCAACCCCCACTGGGCGCCACCACAGCCCCACGATGAGGCCCAGAGCAGCCGTCACCTCCAGCACCCCGGATATCTGCATCAACGGCAGCCCCAGACCCATCTCGACTGTGCGGTCCGTCGCCCACTGAGTCTTCAGCGCCTTGGGCCCTCCGATGGCCAAGAAGGCAAGTGCCAGCAGGGCTGAGAGGACGAGAGTCAGGATGTACATGGAGCTTCCTTGGTTGGGATCCACCTAATGTGCTGACGATGGACAGTGCAGCCGCGGGACTGATGATTGACCTCTCTTAATCATGGAGATGATATGAGCAGCATGGAAGACGGCACTTTTAAGTCTGCAACGCACACCGGTGTGCGCGCCCCCGGTCACGAAGTTTCTGATCGCTGTCAGGTGAGAGAAATCCTCGCCCGGGTGGGGGAAAAGTGGAGCATCCTGGCGATTGTGCTTCTGCAAGAGGGTGACCTTCGCTACTCCGAGCTGCATCGCCGTATGGAAGGGGTCTCTCAGCGCATGCTCACTCTTACACTCCGAGGCCTGGAAAGAGACGGCCTCATTGAACGGACGGTTATTCCATCCACACCGCCTCGCGTCTCCTACTCCCTGACCAAGACCGGGCATTCGCTCAGCGGGCCGCTCACCACCTTGCTGGAATGGGCAGAGGAACATCAGGGAGATATCGAGCAGAGTAGGGTTCGCTATGACCTCGGGACCAAAGGCTGAGCGAAAGAGGCAGCGGCTGCCGTCACGCTTTGTCTTTCCTTCGAATTCGGCAGACGGCACGCATTCTCGGGTCGCAGAGCGGCTTTGCCCCGGGGCCTGACAAGAGGCTCACTCGTCCACCACCGTGGTAGTCATGATCCCTAGGCCAGTGATCTCCATCTCGATCACGTCTCCCGGAGCCAGCAAGCGGGGCGGGTTCATTGCAAATCCGACTCCTGCCGGAGTACCAGTGAGGATGACATCGCCGGGGCGGAGACGGAAGCATGTACTGGCTTCCGAAATCAAGGTCGGGATGTCGAAAATCATATCCGCGACTTCGGCGTCCTGTCGGAGTTCGTCATTCACCCAGGTGCGCAAGCGCAGTCCGCGGGGATCCGGGACTTCATCGGCGGTAAGGAGCCAGGGGCCTGTCGGGCAGAACGTTGGAAAGCCCTTGCCCTTAAGTGATTGCAGGAAGATCGGGTTCCTTTTGCTTTCCCCTATGAAAACATCCCGTGCAGTCACATCATTGGCAATCATGTAGCCAGCGACATGCGACAAGGCTTCAGCTCGAGGTATTCGATGCCCGCCGCGGCCTATGACAACCGCCAACTCACATTCATAATCAAGTGCTGCAGTTTCGGGAGGGCGGACGACTGAGTCATACGGCCCGCTGATAGCGGTAGGAGCTTTCGCGAAAAATACAGGAGAGCTCGGAATGTTCTGCTCCTGCCCCGGGGCCACTTCGGCCGTGTGGGCCGCATAGTTGCCACCTGCTGCAAGGATCAATCCCGGTCGCGGGACAGGTGGTCCCAGGCGGATATCTGGCACTGCAACCCCCTTCCAGGCACCGCGCATCGCCTCTTCCAGCAGTTCCTGTGCGTGGGGCAACCAGGCCAGCAGCTGGGGCATATCACAATACGTGATCCCATACTCTTCCAGTATAGGAATCAGTGGAATGACGGTATCATTGCGGGATAGAATCCCGGGCTGTTCAGCCCCGGATATTCCATAGTTGACCAGCTTCATACAGCACCCCTTTCACGTGGGCCTCACGGTTGCGCCTACCGCAGGCAGGCTGCTGGCAAGCAGGCGGAACTCCGCCTTGGCAGAGGTCGGCGTCTCAGAGAGGGAAGAAGGACACGCGGCTGTCGGCGCCCCGGAGGGCGCGGGGGCCGGCCCGAGTGGGGACAGACGTCGGCGTGGCGGCACCATACTAGACAGTTTCAATGACGAACGTAAGAGCGATGCAGTGTATGTGTCGAGTGAGATCCACCGCTCTGGCCTGAGGGGGCTTCTTGGCGGGATCGCCTCATCGTTTGCTCCGGAAATCCGCGGGCGGTGAAGCTAGAAGCAGGAAACGCCACCAGTCGGGGGCGGGATCCGCCCATGAAAAACGAGTACGTCTTCCTGAAGCTCAGGGAGACGGATAGGCACTGGCAACCGGGGAGCATCGCCGTCCAGCTGTGGGAAGCGCATCCTGACACCACCAACACAGCGGCTCCTCGACCGCGCTTGGCATGAGTAGTCACTCCCGTCTACGGTGCCACCATGTCGGACAGCGCATCTGCTTCGCGAGCCGCCAGTTCTCCCCCAGCTCGCCGCCGCGAGCTCGAAGATGATCTTCATTGGGGGCTCGTTCGGCTTGCCCGAGGACTGGGAGCCGCCGAGATCGCCGCCATGCGCCCACTGGGGCTCACAGTGCGCGGGTACGTTGTACTGTCACAACTTGTGGATGGCCCCGCTCGGAGCCAACTGGCGATCGGTCGAGCCGCGGCGATGGACAAAAGCGTACTAGTGACCGTACTGGATGAACTCGAGCAGGCAGGGTTCGTTACGCGTACGCCTGACCCTGACGATCGTAGGGTGCGCATCGTTGCAGCCACGCCGGCGGGACGGGACGTGCACACGCGGGCCTTCGCTGCCATCCTGCAGGTGGAGGAAGACTTCCTCTCTGGCCTCACTTCAGGGCAGCGTCGAGCATTCCGGCTGGCTGTGCGAGCCCTGGGCACAGGGCCGGAGGCAGCAACGTTCGACACTCGTCCAGTGGGTATCTGACTGGTCTCTGGCTGCAAGACAGCAGCGTCCGGTGGCCTCTGTCCGATCTGCCGCCTGTCCTAGCCACCACAACGTCCGCTACGGCAAAGCGGCTCTCGTACGACCAGGCTTCTGATCAACAGGGCGCTTCTTGCTGATTGCGCCACAATCACCTCAACACCGTGGGAATCCCAGGGCCTGGGTCACGAGGTAGTAGTCATCAGTGGCCGAGCTGGCTGTCTTCTCAGTGAGCTTCATCGGGTTCTCCGTGACAGGGTCATACAGCCGCAGCACGCGCTGCGCCGCGTAGGCTTCTGGAATGCGTGGGCTTCGTCGCACAGTTGGGAGGACGAGTTCCTCGTACGTCTCCTTGGCCTGCTGTTGGCTGTCGTCATACACGGCGCCCTGGTTACGGCTGGTCGGGCAGTCGACAATAAGGATGTGCGACAGCTCTGCGACCGCCCCCATGGCCGAGAAGGTTGCGCTGATCTCGTCCACCTTTGCTTCCATACGGGTGAGAGCACGGAGTTCCTTCCAACCAGGCTTCACACAGGCTACGACGTCGTCGCATGCAACGATGGCATTCACCACGATCAGACCAAGGTTGCCAGGGCAGTCGATCAGGATGAGGTCATAGGTGTCACGAATGCTGTCGATGTGCCTCTTGAGCCAGAACTCGCGTCCTGTCTTGGGGGCCAGCAACTGCTCAGCCTCTTCGAGAGAGCTGGAACCGAGTACGACGAACAAGTTAGGGATTGGCTTCGTGGTGTCCTCATCGAATGGCCCCGCCTGAGCTGGAACCACAGCCTCGTCGAGCTTGGCTGCTCCAGTGAGCACATCGTAGAAGTTCGCCTGATTAGGGATGTCGTCCGGATTGTCATAGCCCAGAGCTGCCGAAGCATCGCACTGTGCGTCAGCATCGATGACGAGAGTCGAGTAGCCGAAGTCCGCCGCACAAGCAGCGATATTGACCGCGGAGGTTGTCTTACCGGCACCCCCACTCTGATTTGTCAGAGCGAGTACACGAGCATGGCGACGAGTCGCTGGACTCTTCTTCTGGGCAGTTCGGTTGCGGGACATAGTCACGAGTGCAAGCCTCCACGAACGATTGCGCCGCAATCACTGCCCAGGGCGGGGCACCGGCCTCAGCATCAGATCTGACGACGTCCCCGTGGCACCGTAGCGCAAGCAACTTACAGCTGGGATGGGCCTCAAGACTAGCCACACCGCCGGGCGGCTAACGCTGCCACTAGCGGCTCAGACCGTTCATGAGGAGAGCAGCAACCTCAACTCACTGATCTCGGCCTCATCCAGAAGGTCGCGGATGCTGTGAGCAAGGGCTTCTACACTGCGGACCACGATTACCCCTCGCGGATCCTCCGGAACGACTGTGGAATGGTGAGGGGCCGTTGGTGCCACAGCTGCCCCCCGCCGGTTCGGGGGCAGATCTGGAGCCCGGACGGGGCTGGTCCCTTCTCCTTCACGTGGCTCAGGCAACAACCCGCTTGAGGGGGGGTCCAAAGCTGCGTCTGTCTGCCCGTCAGCTGGGATGGAGCTGACCGATAGCCTTTGTTGATCTGCAGGGAGCTTGCTGACCAAGAGAGCGGCGGCAGCCGTCAACTCACCACGCACGTACGCCTCCTGCAGCTCTGGGCGCAGACGGGCGTAAACCGTCGCAGCTTCTCTGACCGGCAGTAGCTGACGACAGTGACCGTCGTCTGTCCCCTCCTCAAGGTCCAGGAGTTGTTGTTCCTTCAACCAGTGATCGATGACGGCCTGTTGGAGCGCGGGGACAAGCCGGAGCAAGGACATCCGGTGCGACACATAGGTCTGTGAACAGCCAACACGACGGGCGAGCTCCCGCTGGGACAGCTGCTTACCTGTAGCCGGGGCCTCATCCAGCGCCTCCTGGAACTCATGAGCCTCCTCAATAGGATTGAGGCTCATGCGCTGCAGATTCTCTTGGATAGCCGCGATACGAAGGCTCGGGATCTCACGACGGACGAGGATAGGCACCTCGTGGAGGCCCGCGGCCAAGGCCGCAGCCAGTCGGCGATGACCATGGTGCACTACGAAGAGGATGCCCCGAGCTACTTGGGCCTCCACGAGCTCCTTGTGCTGAGGATAGATTTCAACGAAAACATCTGGGGGGATCACCGTCATCGCGGTGTTCATTCCGTCAGAACGCAGTGTCGCGGCGAGCTCATCGATCTTCAAAAGCTCCCTGCGGCCGTTCTCGGGACTAGGCATCAGCTGATCGGGCCTCACCGTCGGCAAGCCTTGCGGCACCAGGCGGGCTTTCTGAGTGGCTGCCTTCCGTGCCGCTCTTTCGGCGGCGAGGTCTCGCGTGAGGCCGGGTTTTTGAGGCACTGGCTTCTCCCATGTGTACGAGCACTGGCGCGGGGTGAGCTTAGCGGCCGGCCCTGATGAGCACGGGCTGTGATGGTTGATTGCGGGGCAATCACTGCAGCACAACAGAGAGCCAGGCTCGAGGACAGATCTCCCCCACACACAGCCCTGTCACACGAACATAAATGACGCCACCCTCTCGTCGCGGGCCGACGCAGCGGGCAACGAGAGGACCACTCTGACACCTCCACCGGAACCCTAGCCACCTGCGGCAGCAGACTAGGGACTTTCCCTAGGGACTCTGAGCCGGTATCACGGCACAATGATCGGGAGTGATCATCACAGGATGCGACATGGAGCTACCGCCGGGAGGTGGTGGTCTGTGATCGAACTTGAGACATGACCACGTGAGAAAGGGTGGGCTCGCTATAGCGCAGGCCGGCTGAGGAGCAGCTGCGTGCAGCCTCGATAGACTGCTACTCGGCAGTGCGTACCCCTCGGCTCACTGTGCCCGGCTACAGGGGAAGTGTTATACCGAGTTGTTGCATGGCTGTTGAGGGTGGTCCGCCCTCGGAGCGTTCAGTTTTATACCCTTTCACCCTCGGCAGGAGTGTGCGGGGGTCCACG
>NZ_JBITSJ010000014.1:0-30980 GCF_044540525.1 Streptomyces sp. NPDC085932 | reverse complement strand
CAGACAGAGCACAAAGCCGGACGGTGGGCTGACCGGGCGGCGGGGGGACAGTCCGAAGGTCCTTACGCCTACCAGTCATGTCAACGTTGTCGGTGCGGGATAGGACGAAGTTCGCTGGGAAGGACCTTCCAGCAACAGGACTGAGCAGCTTCATGCTTAGGAACTGCTAGAAGACTGCACAGCGCGGGGGCGGGTGGTTACCCCTGGGAGCCTTTCACCAACAAGGGGGGCATGGAAGCCATGCCTAGGAAGCGTTCCCAGAAACCGGGGCAGGGGGGCACCTAGCGCCGGGCGCAGCCGCGGGCAGCCCAGACTCGGCGAGCTGGGCCACAAGAGGGCAGGCAGCACGTCGACCAGCGGGTGGGGCAGCGGAAGTTGCTCGACTGAAGTGAAGCGGGCAGCCAATGAGTCGCTGCGAAAGCGAGGCAGGTCTATCAGCATCTCCAACCCCTTGTCAGCGACCGTAGCGACCCAACGACACGCAGTCTAGCGGACGGGGCCGGTCGGGGGACTGCTCTGCAGAGGAAAGGCCTTGCCCGCTCCCTGCGAGCAGAGGACAGCTACCGAACCACGCTGGCAGCGACCGGAGCGCGTTTGGTCGCTACTCGATGAGACCCATAAAATCGCAGGTCAGAGGGTATGCCTCAACCTCAACAGCGACTGAAGCGACTGAAGCATCCTATATATCACGCACACGCGCACACATTAACCCTCTCATATATGCGGAAGTTCAGTCGCTTCAGTCGCTGACTGAGATATGAAGGCCCTCTGACCTGCGGTTTCTCCATGCTCGTCAGCAGCGACCAAAGAGTCGCTCAGTCGCTGACCTTCAGTCGCTGACCTTCAGCCCCTCAGAGGACGCGGTGCCGCCAGCGACCAAAGCGACTGAGCCCCCCAGTTGGTCGCCCCCCAGCCTGGCCCATCTGTTCTGTCGTCGCTGCATGCTGTTCCTCTGCCAAGCGCCCGTTGTGGTCTCAGGTGTAGGTGAGGAGGCTGCCTGTGGATGACACCGAACTGGGCCTCTAAGCCCTCGGGTAGGGCCGCGCCCGGTCGTGTCGTTGGGCGCGCTCCGCAGGCTTCGCGACGAAGCCTGCGGAAGGCCCATACGTCCGCCGCCCAGTCCGCCCCCGACCAGGTTCAAGGTCTCGCCCAAGAGACGTGTTGAAGCGGCTCGTCTCTCTGTGGCCACTTCAGTCGGCCCTCTTGGGCTAGCTACCTGTGAGATGTGCCAACCCTCTGACCAGGAGTGAAGCTTCAGTCTGCAGCTATCGGCCACTCCCCCGCGCCAGGCGCATTACTCAACGAGACTTGCGTTTCACATTGTGTGAATCACATGGCTCCTCCAAACTTGGTTCATGCCACGTCATTCTCGGAAGCCGTTCTCGCCCACCAACCCGCTGGTCAGGAAGCCTGTACGCATTGGCAAGATCACCGCTGCGGCAGCAGTCGCAGAGCTGCGGCAACTCCATGAGGCCGCCGAGGACCCGTATGTGGAGCGCATGCCGGCCCCTGACGAGGTCTACAGCTCACTCCTTTATGCGGAACGGCATGCAGAGGCACTTCGTGTCCTTCCACTGGAGCGACGTAAGGCGGCCGCCCTGATCCGCATCCGGCTCTGGGAGTACCTACGAGAACGTGCTGACGTGCACCAAGCAAGAGCTGTAGCTGATGCGCGTGTGATGAGGACCGAGTGGGCAGAACTCGCTCCAGCACTGGCAGTCAAAGCCCCCAGCGCGGCCTATAACAAGGCCAAGCGGTTGTTGGCGGCGGCTTTGGCTGATGCCAGCCCGGATGCCCCTCCTGTGCGGCGGACTCCAGAGGCTGTTGTCGAGGTCGAGCGGCGGATTACGCGTCAGAGGGAAGCCGATGAGCGGGCCGCGGAAGCCGCACGGAAACAGCACCACCTTCTGGTCCCCGTCGCGCAGCGCCTCTTGGAGAACCGTCCAGGGCTTGTGCTGGACGAAGACGCCGAGTACTGGCTTGATGAGCTCGCAGAGGTTCTACCCAACTGCAGTACACCGACCCAAATGCTCGGCTTGGCCCGCTACCTGAGTGCCGCGGTGCGTGCCTTGACCAAGCTGGAACGGAACCGCGCGCAGCCGGTGGCCAGGACCGATGAGGCCCGTCTCGCGTTGTCCGCCGCCGCTGATATCGCGCCCCACTAAGATTGAGCACAGTGTTCGTGGCACCTGTCCCCCACCGGGAAGCCTCAAGCTGAGGTATCGGGCGGCCGATCCGTGATAGGCCCTCACCTGGATACGGTGCGCTCGAGGGTCAATTGAGTGAGGGAGACCTCTCTGACGGAGACGGAGCCCCTCCGCGCCGGAGCCTTGCTTCGGGTCGTTCCCTAGCACCTAGTTCGTCCGTGAGGGCCTGCTCGAGTAGAACCCCTCTCCTTCTTGGCCTTGAGCCCCCAGCGTGGTCACCCCGAGTGCGGAGTCTTCCCCCACGGGGTCCATGTGTCCCTCGGAACGTAAGGTGCTCTCGCCTGTGTCTGGTGAGTGATTACGACGTAATCGCTCACCCCTCGCTCGCTCCGAGGCCGGTCGGCCTTCCCGAGCAGCCAAGAGTCCTCAGCATTGATGCACTGATAAATGACTGCTTGACAGTCTCGGAAGCCATTGCTCACAGGGGAACCTCCTCCCCCGGGGTGTGGCCTTCTCCTCTGCTGGGGCTCTAAGAATGTTCTGAACAGCGGAGGCGCCGGTAGCTCATCAGGGTGCTGGTGATGTTGGCGAAGGTGAGGAAGCGGTCGGTCTTGCGTTCGTAGCGCCGCTGCAGGCCACGAGCCCCTCCAGTCAAGAGATCGTCCCTTCGACCACTTAGCGGTGTTAGCCCCGGGCGGCTACAACTTTCCAGCCCGCGACGGCTGATGCGTGGCACGATCGGCCGTAGGCCCGTCCAGCCGCGTTGCTGGTCGAAGTCGTAGCCTCTGTACTCCACAGCCTGGCTAGGCGTCAGAGTGGAGTCCCAACGGGAGCGAACTAGGGGATGCGCGCGCCTCAACCGACCCGGTGCCTGGCTGTCGTGAAGGGCGGCGCCAGAGCTGCTGACCGCGAGCGGTGCTGGGCGTGGTCTTAGATCACGTAATCTCAGGCCGGAGTTTGCCGTGATCGGTCGGATATTGTCCGGTCAAGGGCTTCTGCAGACCGCCCAGACCCTGACCGAGTCGATAGCGCAGCGCGCCCAGTCCGGCTTGCCGTTCACGCCAACTCGATCGAGGACCCTGCCCCCTTGGCGCCTTCATTCCGTGGACCAGTTTGTGAAGCGCCGGTGCACCGACTGCCAGGAGGCGCCGAGCACCGGCGGCAGTTGCCGTCAAATGCACCTTGAGGACGTGATGAGGAAAACCCCCGGCCTTCTGCGCTTCCATCGCCCCGCCGTCGCCCCCCGACCGTGGACGCGCCCGGGCCTAGCCACCCCGCCACTACCAGGTCCGGTCAACGTGGCAGACCTGCAGGAGGAGAGCCTCGCCGACTGCGGCTGTGTGGCAGGGAGACATGCTCCGCAGCCACGTCCTGAAGCCCTTGGAGTCTACGAGGGCAAGTAGCATGCAAAACTAACGTGTTGCGGGAGCAGAATCCGCCAGACGTTAGTATGGTTCCCCCTATGACTTCATCAGTAGCGGCAAGTGACCGGGAAAAGGTCGTCAGCAAGCTGCCGGGCTGGCTGCGCCAGAACCTCAAGGTGAGAGCGGCCCAGCACGGGGTGGAGATCCAATCCGCCGTCGAGGAGGGCATCCGGAGCTGGTGCAGTCTTGCCTCCGCGACAGCCACCATCGATACCTCTGGGGCCGACTCCTTTTCTACCTTCCTGCCACTGGGGCAGTGGGAAGCCTTCCGACAGACGACAGCCGACCGACGTGTCTCTCTGATTCAAGGTCTCGCCCAGGCAGTTCAACTGTGGCTCGACACCAATCCTGCTCCGGATGTCGAGCGGCCCGAGATCACCCGTCGCATCATCGTCTGCAACCAGAAGGGCGGCGTGGGCAAGACTGCCATCACTGCAGGGCTCGGAGAAGCCCTCGCCGAAGATCCGAACTCCCTGCACCCTGTGCGCGTTGCCAAGGCTCTGACCAAGGCCCTGAAGGCAAGTGAGGTCCACGCCGACGAGGTGAGCGGCGATGATGATCAACTCGATATCGAGAACCTGCCCGGCCCTGGCCAGCGCGTGCTCTTGGTGGACTTCGACCCCCAATGCCATCTCACGAACCAATTGGGTGCGGCTCCCCTGCCCATGAATGGCGACAGCCTTACCAACCACATGGCCGGCGACCCCAAGGGGGATCTTCGCGATCTCATCGTCTCCATCGACGATGATGCCTTCGGAGGTCGGCTTCATCTCCTGCCAGCCTGCAACGATGCTTTCCTCCTCGACGTGCGCCTGTCTTCGGTACGAGCGCGCGAGGCTGCCCTGGAGCGAGCTCTCACTCCGCTGGAGGCCGATTACGACGTAATCATCGTTGACTGTCCGCCCAGCCTTGGCCTCAGCATGGACGCCGCTGCGTACTACGGCCGTCGGCGCGATGGAGAAAAGCCCGGTCAGTCGGGAGCTCTGATCGTCGTTCAGGCAGAGGACAGTTCGGCAGACGCCTACGAATTGCTCACCACTCAGATCGACGACCTCCGGAACGACCTTCAAGTCGACATCGACTACCTCGGCATCGTCGTGAACCTCTACGACTCCCGCCGTGGCTACATCGCAACCTCTTCTCTGCAAGGGTGGGTCGACATAAAGGATCCTCGCGTCACCGGCCTCATCGGGGACCTAAAGGAGCAGAAGGAAGCCGTCCGTGTGAAGAAGCCTCTGCTGTCTTATGCCCCCAAGTCGCAGCAAGCGGTCGGCATGCGAGCGCTGGCCAGGGAGGTTCTGTGAGTAAGGCCGATCAGCTGGGAGCCGGCCGGTTCGGTGGGGGAGCGCGGCCCCTGAGCGCGAGGCGTCAGGCTGTTGCCGCCGCCACCGGAGTCCCAACAGAAGGAGTGGCCCCGCCGACGGAATTGCCCCCGCACCGCATCAGTCTGAACCCGGACAACCCTCGCTCCAGTCTCGGAGATCTCACCGACCTCGCCGGTAGTCTCAAGACACATGGCCAGAAGCAAGCGATCACAGTGATGAACCGTGATGCGTACGTTAAGGCCAACCCCGACCGTGAGCCCGATCTGGAACCCGATACCACTTACGTGGTCATCGATGGCAGTAGTCGACTGGCTGCTGCACGGGAGGTCGACCTCCCCGTGGTGAAGGTGATGGTCAGCGACGATCAGGGAACCACCTCTGAGGAGCTTCTCGAGTCAGCGCTGGTTGCCAATATTCATCGTCAGGATCTGGAGGAACTTGACGAGGCCCGTGCCTTGCAACGCCTCCTGGCCATCCATGGCAGCCAAAGAGCGTTGGCCAATCGGCTCCACCGTTCCCAGGGTTGGGTGTCGCAGCGACTCGCACTCCTCAATCTCAAGCCTGAACTCCAGGCACTCATCGGCGAAGACCCGATTGACCTGCTGCGTGCGGTCGGCAATAGGCCCCACGAGGAGCAGGAGAGCGCCCTGCAGGAGCTGAAGGCCGAGCGAGCTCGTAAGGAGGAAGCGAAGCGAGCCGCCGCCGGTAAGCCACCTAAGGTGCCTTCACCCGTTGTGGCACCGTCCGCCAGCGATGCCCCTGCTGATTACGCCGTAATCAGCAACGGCGCATTGCCGGAGCCGAGCAACTCAGGGAAGTCCAAGCCGAAGAGGCCGCTTCGGCATACAGAGGACGAAGTTCCAGAGCCCCGCACGGACTCGTCCAAGGCGGAACCACGCGCCTCGATTGAAGAGCAGCGAGTGCACAAGGTTCCATACGATCAGCCCGGAGCCCTAGCCATGCTTCTGGACAGGAAGATTGAGTCTGATGACGTCTTCTTTGCGCTTCTCCAACTGCTGGGTGCCAAGGCGCTGCAGAGGGATCCGGGTCGACTGGATGAAGTAGCGCGATCCCTCACCGAGCTGGCAGCGACGCCTCAGGTGAACTGACTCAGGGCGGTCGCCTCAATGGAGGGTCCGTCTCGGTCAGAAGGCCGGACCCTCCACTGCCGCCCGCTACTTGAGCGCCTCGCGGTCGAGGACACAGCCCTTCGCGGGCGGCGGGAGCAGATAGTCATCTCTTGCTTGCGTCAACTACTGTTACCGCCCAGCGGGTTGCTGATCGCGATGGAAACCTTGCATCAAGTTCACTCGCATACACATAGGTTGGGTGGTTCTGGATCATCAAGGCATGAGTGGGGAGTTGAGGCAGCCGTTGACGGCGCGGCCAGCAAGGAGCCCCCTCTGCTTGAGCGCTGCTGTACCGACGGGATCACCTCGACTGGTCACCTCCTTCTATGCTCATCGCCCGTCGCACAATGCGATGACCTCCGAAGGAGACGCGTGAGGGCTGCCGCGCGCCATGGCAGTCGGTGGTCGCATGCCATCTCGCCGTCTCGGCCCAGTACACCCCTCCGCCGGCAAGACGGTGAGAGGGCATGGCCGCTGACGGGCTTCGTCCCGTGCCCGTTCCGCGGGTGGCAGGCGAGCCCCCACGGCGCTGAGTGGGCTGGCTGGGCCAACCCAAGAGCTGCCCCGGTCGGGCACCTTTACCTTTCCCTCCTGGCGGAAGTCGGGACCTCAGCGGATGGGGCCTGTGGCTGATTAGCGCACGTGACACATCGGAACACCGTCTACGAAAACGCGAGGGACGTGGGTGATGTCGCGTGCCTGCTGGGAGGCCGCCCCAAGCCGGGGGAGAGGATGAGTCGATGCCCCTGAGCCCGTTGTGAGCGTTTCGTGGCTGGTTAGCCACGTTGACGTCCCTTTACGACAGCCCTACGGTCCTGGCACCTGAGAGCGCTCTCAAGGCGCTCTCCGACCCCACTCGAGGTGCCCATGCGATCTCCCCGCACCCGAACAACGGCCGTACTCATGGCACTCGTCCTGGCCATGTTCGGTCTGACCACGACCGGAGCTCCCCCTGCCGCTGCCGCCACCATCCCCGTCGGAGAGGGCAGTTACTCCGACACCCGGCCCCCTGGAACTGCCGGCCCCGCGACCAACACCGGCACACCCGTCACTCCCAAGCTGACGCCTGCCGCGAAAGGAAGACCGGTGCCCACCAACGACTGGTGGTCCTCATTGGCCTTCCAGCGTTACCACGACAATCCCTGGTCGACCCCGATGTACGGCCATCCTCTTACCTATCAAGCCACCGCGGCCGGTCTGGACATCGGCTATCCAACAAACCCTGAGATCACTGGGGGAGGCAGACAGTACGAGTATCCCCACAAGCGCGACCTGACTCTGGGACTCTCGGGACTGGCCTCACCCGACACCAAGGCCGACGCCTGGTCCGATTGGACTGTCACCCCGTACTGGTCTGACGGTACCCGCGCCCTGCGCACCACCATTGGTCACGGCTCACCGTTCGTATACGCCCAAGGCACAGGTGGTGATGCACGCGTCACCACTGCGACAGCGCCTGTCATCTTCGCCGACCAGGGGAACGTTCTCGGCATCACCGTCAGTGGCCACCACTACGCTCTCTTCGCTCCTACGGGCACCGACTGGACGGTCTCCGGCTCCACGCTGACCGCCCGACTCGGCAGCAAGGACTACTTCTCGCTTGCTGTCCTGCCGTCCCCGAGCGCGCTGGCCACATACCGGAAGTACGCCTACAGCTTCGTCACTGGCTCCAAGGTCAGCTGGTCTACGGCAGGCGGCACCGTAAAGGCCACATACACCCTCACCACGCAGCCCCAGGAGGGCACACAGACCGGCACCCTGCAGGCCCTCTACCGGCACCAGTGGCTCAACACCACGGACGCGCTCACGGCCTACACCTACATCTCGCCGCGCGGCCTCATGAAGGTGCGCGAGAGCACCACTTTCACCACCCGGCAACGGGCGGCTGGCGTGCTCCCCGCTTTGCCCAAGACGAGAAATATCGATGCGGCCCGTTTGCGTGGCTACCTCACCGAGGCAGCGAATGCTGCCGATCCGTTCTCAGGCGCCACTGACACATACTGGACAGGGAAGGCCCTTGGCCGTCTCGCCCAGCTTGTGCCGCTGGCCGAGCAGATCGGAGAGACTGCGATCCGCGACAAACTGGTCGGTCTCATCAAGGGCCGGCTCCAGGACTGGTTCACGGCCGGTGGGTCCCACGAGCTCTCCTACGACCGGGAGTGGAAGACCCTGACCGGCTATCCAGCTTCCTACGGCAGCGACACCGAGCTCAACGACCACCATTTCCACTATTCGTACTACGTTTTCGCGGCGGCGATCGTCGCCCAGTACGACCCCGCCTGGGCCGCCAACTCAGCTTGGGGCGGCATGGTGAGGACCCTGGTTCGTGACGCCGCCAATCCAAGCCGGACGGACACCGCCTTCCCGTTCCTGCGTGGCTTTGACGTCTACGCAGGTCACAGCTGGGCCTCCGGGCACCAGGGCTTCGCTGCGGGCAACAACCAGGAGTCGTCTTCGGAATCCACGAATCTGAGCACCGGCCTGATTCTTTGGGGTTCTGTCACCGGTGACGTCGCCCTGCGCGACCTGGGTGTCTACCTGCTGACGACTGAGTCGGAAGCGATTGCCCAGTACTGGTTCGACGCAGATGAGCAGGTCTTCCCCAGCTCCTTTGGACACGACACGGCCGGCATTGTCTGGGGGAGTGGTGCAGCATATGCCACGTGGTGGACTGCCAATCCGGAGGAGATTCACGGCATTAACGTTCTGCCGGTGACCGGCGGCTCGCTGCATCTGGCCCGGGAAAAGGAGGCCATCCGCCGGAATCTGGCCGAGATGGAACGCGAGAACGGAGGTCCGGCCGTCGAATGGCGTGACCTGCTATGGGAGTTCCAGGCCTTGGCTGACCCGGCGGCCGCACACGCGCGGTGGACTGCTGGCCACACCACCTACACCCCGGAAGCGGGCGAGTCCCGAGCTCATACGTACCACTGGATCGCCGCACTCGCCGCGCTAGGCGCGCCCGATGCGACAGTCACCGCCGACGTGCCGACGTCAGCCGTCTTCACGAGAGGCACGGTTCGGACGTATGTGGCTCACAACCACAGCCCCACACCTCGGTCTGTGACGTTCTCCGATGGTGTGAGGTTCACCGTCCCTGCACGCACGACCCGAGTCCAGGGTGGCGTCGGGGACCCCGCCGCGCCCACGAATGGCGTCCTTCACCTTCTCAGCGGGGGCAAGCTCACCACGTCAACCGGCGCAGCTGCGGGCCGGGACACGATCCCCTCGGCGGCAGGAGCAAATCACGATGGTTCCCCTCATCAGCCGTTGATCTATGAGGTCAAAGGTGTGAACGGCAAACTCAAGGCGGGCGCAGCCACCGCTTTCCGGTTCCAGGTCGATGCGGGTGCGACGCCCGGCCTCGGCCAGCAAGCACGGGTCAGCTACGACCTCACCGGTGACGGTACGTTCGAGCGAACGGAGATGTACCACTACTTCGCCACCGATCCCGTCGCCGGCTGGGAAGAGTACAGCCAGGCACGCGGTTTGAAGGCGAGCACGGGTGAGCTGGGCGATCTCAAGAGCGGCACCGTACGTCTGGAGGTGTGGCATGCCATCGGCAACGGCACAGCCGAGCTCCATACCGGTGCGGAACACTCGACTCTGGTGATTCCTTACGAGTGACACGTCACCGCGGCTGAAGGTGCCCTGGTCACTGCTGTTCGGGTTCAGCCACCCCGAATGAGCAGTGATTCAGGGCGCCTGCCCATCGGTTTCCCGCCTACCCCGCAGTACTGGAAGGACTGCCTAGGGTGGTCAGCCGTTACGTCTCCTAGCGTCGGCGGCATTCATCTGTTTGCGCAACGCAACAACAGGAGCTTTCCTTGGACGCGGACGTGGACGCGGACCAGAGCACCAAGCAGTATCGGAACGACAAGCCAACAGGGCCCCTCGATATGGCCTCCACGGCCTCCACGGCAGTGCTGCGCCCGTACATTGGCGTGGTGCCCTACGGACCGGATCCGGAGTCCGTCCGTGCCTTCGACCGATTCAGGGAAGACCAGCCACCCAACCCTGACGAGTCGCCCCCCGAGGACTGGAGTGCGGACATCGGTCCGGTACTGCTCGGGAGCGCAGAGCGTCCCCCCCGGCAGGCCACTAAACGCCGTTGGGTAGCTGTGGTGGCAGCTGTCACCTTAACTGCCGCGGTTCTTGTCATCGGAGCTATCTCGCGGCAGTCGGACGACCCCCCGGCGCAGCGCGATGATGAGGTGCTCCTCCCGCCGACATTGCAAACACTTGAGCCTGCGCCGCCCACCTCACGTCCTTCGAGTTCACCGCCGTCCCTCCCTGACCCCCCACGGACTGGCACTCAGAGCACGAAAGCCACTCGTGATCCTGAGAAGAAGGCGGCGTCGCGCCCCCCGGAGGTAACCGACTCGCCTTCACCAGTTATTCACGCGGTGCCGGCGCGCTCGATCATGGAGGCCGAGGAGGCGGTGGAGCAGTCGGGCGGCATCACGGTGGAATCCGGATATGTGCGAGCGTCGGTACACGGCACCAGTCGCGTCAGCTTCCGTGTGGATTTCGGTGAAACGCCTGTAGACCAGGTGCAGTGCCGGATTGCCTATGCGTCGAGCAGGGGAGCAAGCGCCGAGGTCACCCTTCATCTCGACAGTCCGACCAACCCTCCGATTTCGAGCCTCTCGGTGGGGGAGAGAGGCCAAGGCGGCTGGCAGCAGGTTCCGGGTGAAGTCGGCTACGTCACGGGCGAGCACACGGTGCATGTTGTCTTCGCTCCTGGAGTCGGAACGGATCTGCTAGCGCTCGATCAACTCACCTTCCGCTAGGGCGCGAACCACAGCTGGACAAGGCGGCGGCGATCAAGAGCAGGTAACGAGTTGGTAGCTGCAGTCGGCAGGGAATGGACCTTGGTTGCTGCAGTTTGATCGTCCAGTGCCCAGGCGGACAGGCGCCCCGCCCTGGGCGTTTGGCCTCAGGCCGCCTGCTGGGCTCGCGAGCCAGTCCAGTCCCGTCCACGAACAACGGTTGCTTTTTGGTGCCGACCGGCATTTTCGCATTGGGTTATCAAGCAGTCACGGTGTGCTTGCAGCCGAACTGTGGGCTCTCACGCCGATGCCCCGGTTCTCCGCTGTCACCTGCCGATCTTCCACCATATCGCTGCCCATCCCGAGGACTAGGGAATCTACCTGGGGTGCCGCCCTTGCCCGGTGCGATGGGCTGGGGAATGCGGCGGTTCCATGTGGCTGCGGTTGTTGACACGATCGCACGCCACCCCAGGAGCCGGACCAAGGGAAGGATGATCAAAATGAGTGTATATCTTCCTCATCCCCGTACCCCCTGCTCAATCCCAGCAGAGGCCCCCAGCCTGGGCGGCCAGAGGGCTCGAGCCCGTGCGGGTCCCCCCCAGCCGGTCCGACATCCTTACGACCACATATCCTGGTCGTTGGAATTCCTTCCACTGGCAGCTTCAGCAGCCCGGAGGGATGTCCGACGCCACCTACTCGACTGGAAATACGATCAGGATACCGTCGACACCTCGCTCCTCCTTACTACCGAACTCGTTGCCAACGCCATTGAGCATGGTGCTGCGCCCCTTTTCCTGCATCTTTTTCATAAAGAGGGCGATCTGATCATCGCTGTTCATGATGGAGGCGGCCATATCGGCAACACCGCTCATGGGATGTTGTCCGACCTTGCGGAGAGCGGTCGCGGTCTGCAACTGGTCGAGGCCCTCGCTGACGCCTTCTGTCTGACTGCCGGCACTTACGGAACTCTGGCCGTCGCCCGGGTCCGGCGGCCGTGTGGCTCATAGCGGGGCGGCTCGGCGGATCAGACAGGCGGCCGGCTCTCGGCACGTCGCCCCCCTCAGAACAGCTCAGGCCATGCCGTGATGGGATGACTCGCCTGCAGCAGCACAGCACGGAGGCGACTCTGCGCGGATCAGCGCGCCGCTGGCCGTAGCGGTTTGCAGGCGCTGGACATGAAGTACTCGCACGGTGGGGTTCGTGTCTGGTGCGGTGACCTTCACCGTCGGCCTCTGCCCTCTTCTGTTGTGGCTGTCACCGACTGGGAACCGGCAGTGCGCCGTCGACTTCGATGACTCGAGCACAGCGCTCCTCTGCAGATCAACCGTGCACCAGGACACGCCCGGCCAAGACGACTCACCAGGCGTGTTACACCGCCCGTCGCGCTGCCGAAGCCTCGTCGGGGTCACATGCAACACATGCGCTCAGCACCGGGGGGAGCGAACCGAGTCGCAGACGGACGACCTCAACGAGTCGGCAGGCAGTGGAGTTTCCTCGGCCGCAGGGAACTGAAGGCGCACAACGGTACTTATAAAGCACCGCTGGTGAGCGGACTAGGGAGACTTCCTAGGACACACTGCGCTCTCACGCACCTAGTTTCATTCACTGGGAGGATCTGTGAGTGAAGCTCGACGTCAGGGCCGTGATGCCTGCCCGACTGCAACCACACCGTCTGCAGCCCTCACACCAGCTCGCATTCAGGCCTTCACAGCCGAAGGAGTCCTGAGCTCCAGGGCTCCGCTGCGCGTCACAGAGGTGGTGGCCACACTGGACGATCTGAGCGTGGTGCGTCTGAGCGACTGTTGCGCGGACCCTGCCTCGACTGCCTCGCTGACGACTGTCGGGCTGATGGCGCTGCGTCGGATGAGTACTGCACCGCGCTGCGCCGGCTCCTTCCTGGTGTGTGTCGACCAACCGGCAGACCAGGAAGGGGCTGTTGGGCAGGTTTTTCTTGCTGCTGGTGGCTGGTTGGGCGACGACCACCCCTATGTGGCCGCCGTGGCGCAAACCCCTTCGCAGTGGACGGACGACGTGTTCGGGCATGAAGGAACCATTGATTCCCCAACACATGCGGCTCAACTCCACGCTGTGGCGCAGGCGCTCCTGAGCGAATGGGTCCCGCAACGCCTCATCGAGAATGTCAGCTGTGACCCTGCGCTCATAGCGTCCATGGTGCACAAGATCAGGAGCCGTGCCTGGTCCCTGCCCGATCAGCTGACAGCACAGTTCACACCACCTCCCTACAGGGAGCAAGTGGCAGCGAGACTGGAAGCACTGTCTCCCTTGACGCGGCTGCTCACGCAAGCCGTGGCGGTCCATGGGCAGGAAGTGCCTGCAGCTGCACTGGGCGAGCTGCTGGAGGCCGGGCAGTCGGTCGCCGACCTGTTGGCTCCTGCCATAGAGACCAAGCTTGTGCGCTGGACCTGCGCCGGCACAGGCTTCTATCGCGTTGAGGAGATCATTCGTGGCGCCGTACTCCAATCGTTGGATGCCGCACGTCGTCGTCGCCTCCACAGGTGGGCGGCGCACTGCACGAGTGGACTGGCGTCTCTACTGCACGGCGCAGCGGCTATGGACCGTCTCGACGAGGTCGCCGCGCTCGACCTGGAAGTCTCAGCGCGAAGGAGCCTGCGTGCACGAGAACTCACCCTGGCCACCCAGTTGTTCCGCATGGCGGCCGACCTGTCGCCCAGCGCCGGGGGACGCGAACAGCGTGTACTGAGTGCGGCGTACACGGCGCTGAGCCTTCCGCACCCACCGGACGCCTACGTCCTGCGGGCAGCGGTGGATGGCGGCAACGGCCCTCTGGCCGCCATTCTCAGAACACGCATGGCGTTCACCGAGGGCAAGCCCAATGGTGATACGGAGCATCTGCTGAGCGCGCTGAAGGGGGTGCAGACCGACGGGCCTGCCTTGGACCATGACACCAGAGCGACATGTATCCGTTGGCTTGCCGAGGCCGCCTGGCTGATGGACGACCTGGCAGCGCTGGATCAGGCTGATGCGGTCATCCAGAACTGCCGCGAACCTGAGCATCACTGCGTCTACACCAAGCACCTGGTAACCGTCATGCGGGAGACGTGCCGGCACGGAGTACAGGCTGGGCTGGCTGCTTTGTCCTTCCTTCCGAAAGATCCCGTGGACGTACCGCCAGCGCTGTCGGCATGTCTGCACCTACGTGGGTGGTTGAGGCTTGAGAACTGTCAGCCCGAGGCCGCCGTGGCGGACACCCTCGAAGCCCTGCGTCTTGCTACACAGCCGGGCGCACAGCATTTCGCTCAGGAGGCAACGCTGGCCGTGCTGGCGCAGGCCTACCTTCTCTGCGGTGCTTGGGAAGACGCGGAGGCTTGCGCCGCGCTGGCCCATAAGATCGCCCGCCCTGTCTGGCGAGACTTGTGTCACAGCGTCCACCAGCTGGTGCTCAGCTCCCGGGGCTTAACGAGAAGGTCCCAAGTGACCAGGCCTCACCGTATGGCTGCGTATGCCGCATCTCCACTCACGCGAGTGATAGCAGCCCACGCCGACATCACGTTCGCCCTGGGCAATGAGCGCAGAAGGCGCCATATGACAGGCGATCCGAAAGACGCGGCGGCCGCTGAAGCGTACGCAATTTCGCGGCGCCTGCCGTGGCGGCTGCTCCACCTCCTCAGGGCCCGGTGCTGGGCTGGGTCGCAGTCCGGGGCCCGGCGACTTCTGTCCGCTCTGAGAGGCTCGCCTTCACCTGCCACGGGCTGGGCGAACGTCTTGTATCTGTGGGGGCAGGCTCTTGTGGCCCAGTTTGATGGCGACGAATCCGAGGCCGAAGCATTCTTCAAGCTGGCTGAATCTGCCGCAGAGCAACACGGGGAATCGAACCACTGGCACCAGGCCCTTCTCCACTGGGATCATGCACGCCTGGCAGCGCAGAGTGATAACTGGTCGGATGCCCTGACGCTGCTGCGCGCCGCTCAGCAGAAGTTCGAAAGAGTGGAAGCGTGGCAGATGGTTGAATCCTGTAATGCGGAACTGGTCAGGGCACAACTCAAGGGGGCCACACAGGGCGCAGCACACAGGCTCGGCGGCAACCTGACCAAGAGGGAAGTGGAAGTCGCGAGCCTGGTGGCGCGAGGCCTCACCAGTAAGGAGGTTGCGCGCAAGCTGTTTCTGTCATGCAGCGGAGTGACCTACCATCTGGGGAACATCTATACCAAACTCGGCCTGCAGAACAGATACGAGTTGCGCGCAATTTGGGATACCGCCATGCACGATGACGGTCAGAAATCCTGATGCATGGCCTGCGGTCGGGCGGTCTTCTCCGCCGCACCTCGACGAGGTCTCCGTGTCGGACGCCCACGACCACGTGAGTGGTGGAGCAGAGAACGCTCAACGCCGCCGGATGCCGTCGCCGATGGCCCGCTGTGAAGAAATGCCGATGCACGCAACACCGGCGCTGCGTGATCCTCCGCCCGGTGAGTGGCGTTGGAAGCCTCGGGGAAGCACATGGGCTCTCAGCCAATTGCGCAACCCGCCACGTGGGCCACGCGCAGGCCCGCCGACGCCTTGCCCACTGCACGTAACGACCTGGCGTGCTAGACCGTCCTCGTACGGAAGTCGTCTGCACGGTGGCGAACCTCGCAGACTGGTGACGTTGTCCCGTGGAGATCCGGTGCAGCGCGGTAGCGCCTGGCCATGTGCGGGATCACGCGAAGCGGTATACGGCTCCAGTCTCAAGGGGCGCCGCAACCCCCGCCGGTCTGCACGGCATGAAAGATTGCAGTGGACCGCCGGTTCGTACATCCGAGCACCGAACGGGGGCATGTCGGACCTGCCCCCAGGTCGATTGAGTTCGCCCCGGCAAGCTGATCCCCGTGCTGGGAACCAAGAGGTGCGCAGCCGTGATGCACCGCCGTCGGCACTCGGACAGTGATGTTTGCCGTCGGCCGTCCCGTCCCCAGCGCCCCCGTCAGGCAGACGCCTTGCCCCAGGGGTCACGTGTCCTCGGACTAGGGATGTTGCCTGGGGTAAGCCACGGCATGCGCTGCTGAGTATGCAGACCGAGAAGTCCCTGAGGAGGGTGCTTTGTCCGAAAGAACCCGCATACTCGCGCGACCTGCCGTCGTAGCAGTCTCTGCTCCTTTCACGACGCGACCAGCCGCCGACAACAACTGGAACCTCACAATGTGCGCCAGAGACGGAAGAGCTGGCGAGAGGGCTTGAGGGGGCAAGCCGTGCGGTGCTGCAGGGACCCCTCGCCCGGCCGAGGACGTGACGGTGCCCGGGCCGGCCGCCACGTGGCGGCTGCGCACCTCTGGATGTCGAACCCCGCGGCTTGGCGGTCGCAGTCTTTGCGAAGTGCCGGTCCGGTGACTGACAGTTCGACTCGGGTCACGACCTGGGGCCCTCATCCTCCCGTCCCTCGCCGCAGCAGGTACGCCCGGCCCTGGAGTTGTTGGCGTCAGATCCATGTCGGAGAACGGTCACCCACGCCATTGGCGCGCTGCGGACACGATCCCGTCACGCGTGGATCTCTAAGCTTACATGTGCAGTCCTCATCCATTTACTAGATGGGAGATCTGCGTTACGGTTCAGCGCTGTCACGGTTTGAGGAGACAACATGGCAGTCACTGCAAAGCAGTCATCCGTGCCGGCGCCTACCGCAGCCCGGTCCCGTCGTAGGTCCTCACTCGGAGCGCGTGACCGCACCTTCGGCTTTATGCTCGCGGTGCCGGCGGTGGCGCTCTTCCTGGTCGTGGCCGTCTACCCTCTGGTGGCCAGCATCGGGACAAGCCTTTACGATCAGTCCTTGATCAGGCCCGAGCGAAGGTTCGTAGGCCTGGGAAACTTTGTGGACGTGTGGCCGGTCTTCGTTGACAGGCTGGGAAACACTCTCGTCTTCTCCACTCTTGCGACCATATTCCCGCTGTTGATAGGTGTGGCGTTGGCCATCTTTCTCAACAGTCGCTTGCGTGGTCGAAACATCCTTCGTGGATTGCTCATGCTGCCTTGGCTGCTGCCCGGTGTCGTCGTGTCATTTCTCTGGGCTTGGATCTTCAATGACAGCTACGGAGTTATCAACCACATACTGACACAAGTCGGCCTGCCCTCAGTGGACTTCCTGGGTCGGCCGATGACAGCAATGCTTTCCGTGGTCATTGCCAAAACTTGGAACACCTTTCCATGGATCATGGTCGTGGTCCTCGCCGTGCTGCAAACCCTTCCGCGGGAGCAACTCGAAGCCGCTGCACTTGATGGAGCATCACGCATCCAGAGGTTCAGGCACGTATCTTTGCCCCACCTGATCGGCCCGGTCGCCCTGGTGACCATGCTGGAGTTCATTTACAACTTCGGCTCCTTCGACATGATCTTTGTCATGACCGGAGGAGGCCCTGGTACGTCAACCATGACGCTTGCCGTAAGCCTCTACCAGTACGCATTCACGGAGTTCTCGCTCGGCCGGGCCGCCGCAATGGGAGTTTTGTGGCTAGGAACTCTCTCCCTGGTTTGCGGCGCGTACTTCATGATCAACAGGAAGTTGGAGTCGTGACCATCAATCTCTGGCACCCTCAGCGCCAGTCCCGCCACGTCGGCGAGGGGATCACGCGCCCACCTCTCACGATTCCAGGAAAAATCGGCCTGAGCGTGCTCACGCTTTTCGGGCTGCTGCCCATTTATTGGCTGGTGGCCACGGCATTCATGGATCGTGAGGACGTCTTCGCTTCGGATCGGAAGCTTTTCCCCGTACAACCCACGCTGGAAAACTTTCAGTCCTTTTTCGATGACTCAACGCTCCTGGACAACCTCGGCAACTCCATCGTCGTCTCGGCGGGGACCGCGGTCGTATCGGTACTCCTGTCCGGCCTGATGGCCTACTCGCTGTCCAAGTTCCGCTACCGAGGCCGCAATGCGTTCATGGTCATGTTCTTGATCGGACAGTTGCTGCCTGGAGCCCTGCTGCTCGTCACGCTGTACCTCATGTTCAGTGCCAGTGGGCTGCTCCACACTTATCTGGCCGTCATTCTGGCGTTCACGACGTTCACACTTCCGCTGACCGTCTTCCTGCTGAAGGGCATCATCGACGGGCTCCCGGACGAACTGATCGAGGCGGCCAAGGTCGACGGACTGTCCAACCTGACGACCCTTTTTCGAATTATCTTTCCTCTCATCGTTCCGGGGCTCGTCACCGCCGCGATGTTCGCCTTCATGCGCGGCTGGAGCGACTTGCTCTTCGCTCTTACTCTCGCCGGCCCCGACAAGCAAACGTTGCCGGTTGGGATGACGACAGCCTTCATACACGAGGGCGCTGCGGACTGGCCTGCCCTCATGGCATCGTCCGTCATCACTTCACTGCCCCTCGCAGTGATTTTCATCGCGCTTCAGCGCTACTTCGTCTCCGGCCTGGCTGCCGGAGCGGTGAAGGGCTAAAGACCCCTTTCGCTGTGCACTCCGACTCACAGGAGCCAAAGTGACTCATACACCCGTCCCCGACCAGAACGTATCCAGAAGGTCCCTGCTCGCGGGCTTCGGAGCCCTCGGCATTCTCGGCGCCCTCGGGGCCGTCTCCTGCACGACCACCACGCCTGGCAAAGACTCGTCCACGGATGGAAAGTCGCAGGTCGACTCGATCAACTTCTACGGCAACTCGCTGGGTGACGAGGCGCAGAAGGAGGCTTGGCAGGCAATCGTCAAGGGCTGGGAGGCGAAGTCAGGCAGCAAGATCAAGCCTGTCATCTATCCCTATGACCAGGCCGCTACTCAGTTGACGCTGGCTGCGAAGTCGAGTGATTTCATCGGCGTCGGACAGGGCGGACCCTGGGAAGTCCTGCTCCCGACCGGCAGGCTGGCTGACCTTTCCGACCTGGCTGCCGGTATGAGCCTTCCCGAGAAGATCATCGACTCGCTTCGGGTCGACGGCAAGCTCTACTGTCTTCCCTACACCGCGTCGGGCATCGGCATGGTGTGCGACGGACGTGTAGCTGACGATGTCGGCATCAAGAACGGCATGACCGTGGAGGAATTCGCGACTGCCCTGGAGAAGATCAAGCGACAGGACTCCAAGCTGATCCCGTACGCGGCGGTGACCAAGAACCCCGATCTGAAGGATGCCGCTCACTGGATGTGGGGCTGGGGGAGCGAGGTCGTCACCAAGGATCTGCGCTGCACCATTGGTGACGCGCCAAGTGTTGCCGCGATCAAGTGGTACAAGGAACTGCAGGAAGCCGGACTGACCAAGGCCGGCGTGGCACGAACCGACGCTCGCATCCTGTTCGCTCGCGGGCAGGCTGTCATCTACGACGACGCTCCGCTCGCGCGCACGTTTCTGCGAACCAATGGTGGCAGCGCCGAACTCGCCGCTGCTCTCCGGCCGCTGCAGCGGCCCAAGGCAGAGGGCAACGCGTCCTACAACCGCTTCTGGGGTACGGGCCTCTTCTGCAGTGCGGGCGAGGGAGAGAAGACCAGCAAGGACTTCATCTCCTACGTTCTCACGGACACGGACGCGGCCACCGAGTTGTACAAGCAGAACGCCCTGGCTCCGGCCGACGCGCGTGTCGCCACCCGGGTGCCGGGACTGGACAAGGACGCGTTCCAGAACGGATTCCGCACAGCTGTCGCAGATCACTCACGAGCCCCCGTGTGGGAGAGCCTCCCCAGCAAGTCCCAGATTGACACCGCGATCGGCGAAGGCGTCGCCTCGATCCTCGCCGGCCAGACCGGCGTTCAGAGTGGGCTCAATGCCCTCAGGAAGAAGCTGGAGGACG
The DNA here is from genome assembly GCF_044540525.1 of Streptomyces sp. NPDC085932. Classification (NCBI taxonomy): domain Bacteria; kingdom Bacillati; phylum Actinomycetota; class Actinomycetes; order Kitasatosporales; family Streptomycetaceae; genus Streptomyces; species Streptomyces sp. NPDC085932. Next base: position 11,447 of record NZ_JBITSJ010000014.1, on the reverse strand, counting down.
TCCTCGAGCAGGACCGCTGAGCGAGAGTCACTGCCGTTAGCGGTCCCAACCGAGGATGCGTTAACGTCTGCCAGAATCTGCAAGCATCTTGCGCAAAGTGGATAGAATATCGTGACCGCTATGGTCACAGTCGAATGGAGGATCATGGCAGCCGAATCCGGCGCTGGCACACAGGCGGTCGCGCGCGCCTTGTCCCTGCTTGTCTGTTTCTCTGACGAGCACAATGAGCTGAGGGTCTCCGAGCTCTCTGCCCGGACAGGGCTGGGACAATCCACGGTGTCACGGATGATCTCGTCACTGGAGCGTCTGGGCTTCGTCGCACAGGATGCTCGCACGGGACTCTACCGACTGGGCCCACAGCTGGTGACGCTGGGTTCGGCTGCTCTCAACAGCTCGTTCCTCTTCCGCGCTGCTCGTCAGGTCGCACAGAACCTGGCACATGCCACTGGTCTCGGTGTCAACCTTGCCGAGTTCAGCGACAGGCAGCTCTTCTACTTGTGCAACTTTGAAGGGGCCAAGTCGCCGAAGTCGTTCACCATGGCAGGGCGGACGGCCCCGCTGCATGCCACGGGGATGGGAAAGGCGATCTTGGCTGAGCAGAGCAAGGAGTATGTCGACATCTACTACGACGAAGGCCTTGCCAACTCTTACACGCCTCATACGATCACGCGGTCTTCTGAGATGCACAAGGCTCTGGAGGAGGTGCGCAATCGCGGCTATGCAACAGAGATCGAGGAGCTGGCTTTCGGCCGGGCCTGTGTCGCGGCCCCGATCCGCGGGCGGAGCGGCGAGGCTGTGGCGGCCTTGTCCGTGAGCGGGCCCCTCTCCGAGCTTGAACCTCCGGCGCGCCAGCAGGAGCTGTCCCTGATGGTGATCGAGGCGGCCGACGAACTGTCCGTCGCACTGGGCTTCACGATGACCCGGGCGCCGCAGCCACGTATGCCGTTGTCGGTACGCGGGCCGGCGGATTGAGCCCTCACCTTATCCGCACGCCGCTTCCCCGGGCCGTTCTGGGCGAGTCTCCTCGTTTTGATGCAGAGTCGCGGACTGTGAGCTGGGTGGATCTCGCGGCAGGCCGCCTCTGGCTCGCTCCCGTACATCCGCATGGCTCCTTGGACCACTGGGTGTCGTGTGCGGATCCTGTGACGGAGGTTCCCGGCCCGCTCAGCTGTGCTGTACGCGCTCAAGGTGGAACCTGGCTGCTTGTGACGGGTGGCTCAGTCCTCCGCTGGCAGCCGGGCGAGGCCGCCTCCGTCCTGGCCGAACTGGAGGCCTTCCCCGAGCATGCGCAACTGAACGACGGAGCGGTCGATGCAGCCGGGCGCTTCTGGATCGGGTCGATGTGCGCCCGGCGCCCTCTGCAGCCCCGGGGCCGACTGCATGTGCTGGACGGCGACGGTCAGCACATGCGTACCAGTACGGTGCTCGATGGTCTGCTGGCGGCCAATGGCATCGGCTGGAGCCCTGATGGCACGACGGCCTACGTCGTGGACAGTGGCCGCCGGGTCATTCGCCGTCTGCGCCCTGGCGTGGAGGACATGCTGGAGGACGCGGGCCCTCCGCTTGCTGTTCCGGTTGGGGTGCCCGACGGCTTGGCCGTCGACTCCGAGGGCTGTCTGTGGGTAGCCCTCTGGGATGGCTGGTGCGTCGTCCGGTTGAGCCCCGAGGGAGACGAACTGACGCGTATCCCTCTGCCCTGCTCCCGGCCGACTGCCTGCACCCTGATCGGCTCTCGGCTCCTCATCACCACAGCAACCGTCACTGGCGAGGCCGGGTCCGGTTGGATCTACGCAGCGGAAGTGGAGGTCCAGGGCGGGCCTGCTGCTCAGCGAGCGTGTGTGCCCGGCTGACGGTGCAGCGCTTCGGCCCAAGGAGGTCCAAAATGTGATGCTCATGCTCGCGCCGAGCGTGGGACACGTAACGCTTCTGACGCACCCATTCCGTGGGGGGCGGAGCCGTGTGCAGACATCCTGGATGCCCCCCGGGCCCAGGATGTCTGCCACAACAGTGTGATCAGACTTCTTGTTGCGGGGGCCCGAACAACTTCCGACGCAGGTCAGGCCGGAGAAACGCGGCGGGTGAAGCGATGGAGAGACCACCGTCGACGGGAAGTACCACCCCCGTGACGAAGTCCGCGCCGGCAAGGTACATAACCGCCTCGGCGACGTCAGAGGAACGGCCCACCCTGCCCAGGGGATAACCTTCGGTGACCATGGGCAACTCATGGTTACCGATCATTCCCGGGGCGACGGCATTGACGCGAATGCCGCGTGGTCCATAGTCCAGGGCCAACTGTCGTACCAGCCCTTCGACGCCGGCCTTGGCTGCCGAGTATCCAGGAAGCCAGGGCGCGGCAAGAGAGGCGTTGACAGAGGTCACGGCGATGATGCAGCCGCCGCGGGGGAGCACCGGCAACGATGCTCGCGCCGGGAAGAAGGCGGTGTGGAGCGTGTTCGTGATCGCCATATGCCAGTCGTCGGCAGTAGCCGCATGTGCTGCTGCCGGTGCCATGGTGGCAGCGGCGAGGATCAAAACGTCGAGACCCCCAAGGACCTCGACCGCATCCGCGACCGCCCGATCGGCTCCTTCAGGAGTGCTGACGTCCAGAGCAAGGTTGTGGGCGGTGGCCGGACCGGCGTCGCGGTTGAGTGAGACGCTCACGACTCTGTCGCCCGCCTGAGTGAAGGTTTCGGCTAGAGCATGACCGATAGGGGAGGAGCCACCGATCAGCAGGACACCACGGCTCATGCCGAAACCTTCCGCCACGTGGGCAACCGAAGGTCGTCCAAAATCTCGGCCAGGGCTCTGGCTGTCACGAGGTCAAGGTCCTGAGCAGGAAGCCGCACGGTGCCCGATGCGATGATCCCTCGTTGGCGCAGTACCTCCTTGTGTACCGCCCATGCTTGTCCAGGACGCATACCTATGTGAATGAGCGGCAGAAGCCGGCCGAACGTCTCCCGCGCATCTGCTCGCTTGCCCGCGGCCAGCTCGTCGAGTACCGAGCGCAGCAGGTCGGCAAACTCACATGCCGGCATGGTGCCGACACTCCCACTGTCGTACTCCTCGATGAGTGAAGCAGCGTTCAGCCCGCCCAGTACGGCGATGCTTTCGTGTGCCGCCTCGACCACTGCTGCGATCTTGATAGGGGTGGGGGGTGCTTCCACCTTGACCGATGTGATGGTGGGAATGCGCGACAGCGTGGCAATGGTGGCGCCGTCAATGGCGACGCCGGTGACGCCCGGGGCGTCCTGGACCATCACCGTGGCTTCGGCAGCCGTTGCGACTTCGGCAAAGAAGTCGGTGACCTGCTGCCGGTTCGGCTTGGCAAGAAAAGGGGGGAGGACCATCAAGTGGTCCGCCCCGCCCGCCACAGCGAGACGGGCTTGTTCCATCGCGACTACCGTGCTCGTGCCGTTGACGCCTGCCACGAGCGGAAGCTCGTCTCCCGCCACATCCCGGACCTCGCGGAGGATGGCAGAACGCTCCTCCGCGGTCAGCGCGAACCCCTCGCTCGCCATGCCGAAGACTGCGAGACCATCGACTCCGCAGGCCAACTGGAACTCCACCAGGGACCGAAGTGAGGAGATGTCGAGCTCACCTGACGCGGTGAAGGGTGTGGCGAGGATGGGGACGAGCCCGGTGGGTGCGTTGCCTCGTACCACGTCAGTTCTCCTTGGCAAGCTTGAGGACCGCTTCCCGGTCGATCTCGATACCCAGTCCTGGTCCTGCAGGGAGTGAAAAGCCAGTTGGTCCCCCGTCGAGCGGGGTCCGGAGGATTCGTTGAGAGAAGGGCAGGGTGGTGGGCTGAAACTCGAAGAAGGGGCAGTTCGCCATCGCTGCAGAGACGTGCAGTCCCGCGGCCAGCGCGACCCCAAGCCCCACGGAGTGATGGCAGGCCACCTGCACGTGGTGGGTGTCGGCGAGCGCAGCGATGATCATCGCTTCGGTGATGCCGGTCCGGGCGACATCAGGCTGGGCCAGTCCCAGAGCGCGACGTGACAGCCAGTCACGGAACTCATAACGGTTGCGCATGGCCTCACCAACCGCCACCGGAGTGGTCAGGCGGGAGGCCAGAGCACGATGCCCCTCGGTGTCCTCGGGCGCCATCGGTGCTTCGAAGAACAGAGCCCGGCGACGGTCGAGAGCCTGCCCGAGCTCAAGTGCCTCCGACAAGCTGTACACCCAGTGGGCGTCGACCGCGATGCGCAGGCCAGGAGCCGCGGCGGCGATGGCGTCGTACGTGGCGAGATCGGCCTCGATGCCCTTTCCCGCAGCGATCTTGACCGCATGTGCCCCTTGCTCCTGCCATTTCGCAGCGAGGCGCGCGCGTCCTTCATCGGTCGGCTCGGGCAGACCGGAAACGTACACCGGGATGTCGTGGCGGTACGCCCCACCGACCATCTGTGCCACCGAGGCGTTACACGCCTTGCCGGCCACATCCCACAGCGCGATGTCGAGAGCGGCCAAGGCGTCGGCCTGGTGGCCGACCAGATGTCCACGTTCACGCATGAGATCGCGCATGCCGTCCCAAAGGGGCCGTACCGCACGAGGGTCTCTGCCGAGCAGCCATGGTCCGAGCATGCGATCGATGATTGCGGCGACGACTTCAGGGGCCACGGGCGCCAGGGCCTCCCCCCACCCTTCGATTCCGTCGTCGGTCATGACCGACACGAGGACGGTTTCCATGGCGGGGGAGTAGAGGCTGCGCCAGGGGTCCCGTACGAAGTAACCGGCGCCGTTGCTCTGCTGCGCCACGTCTGCCTGCTTCCCGAGATACGGCGCTTCGGTGGGCTGCTTGAGGATGTGAGTCGTCACTTGCGTGATCCGCACGTCGCCTCCTTGAGGTAGATGATCCGCATTATGGCTTGGATGTTGCGTAGTTTGAAAGTAGCATCCATAAAATCTCTGCCGTCTACAACGCCCTGGGGATGCCGTGAACCTTCTGGCAGAACTGACAACCCGAAGAGTGTTCGCCATCCTTCGGGCCGACGGTCCCGAACGCACCCTGGAGTGCATCCGCACTCTCGTGAACGCAGGCATCACAGCGCTTGAGGTGTCCCTCACGACACCAGGTGCCGTCGAGGCCATTGAACGAGCCCGGGCGGAGTTGCCTGCATCCACTGTGATCGGCGCAGGGACCGTGCGCACGGCGGCTCAGGCCGAGGCGGCAGCGGCAGCGGGAGCCGCGTTCATCGTGACTCCTGGCCTCACACCCGGTGCTCGCCATTCCATCGAACTGGGTGTCCCCCTGATCTGCGGGGCGCTCACACCGACCGAGGTGATCACAGCCCTTGATCTCGGTGCGTCGGCGGTGAAGATCTTTCCGGCTGGCTCCTACGGGCCCAGCTATCTGCGCCATGTGCTCGCCCCCTTGCCGGATGCGCCTCTCATGGCAGTCGGGGGAGTCGACACCGTCACCGCTCCGGCATATCTCGCCGCGGGAGCGCGTGCAGTGGGAGTCGGATCTCCGCTGCTCGGCTCCGCTGCCATCGGCGGTGCCCAGTCCGGCCTGGCGCAACGCGCAACTGCGCTGCTCGCGGCGATCGAGGAGCTTCGCCGCTGCGGGACCACTGCCGGCGAGCGGGCACATGTGGAGGAAGGCCGATGACCGAGGTGCTCACCTTGGGCGAGTCCATGGTGGCGGTGCGGACGGATGCATCGCTGAGGCTCGGCGGGACCGCGCATCTGTCAATCGCCGGTTCGGAGAGCAACGTCGCCATTGGCCTAGCCAGGCTGGGGCATGACGTCGCCTGGATGGGCGCCGTGGGCGATGACGAGCCCGGGCAGCTCGTCCGCAGGACGCTACGCGCCGAAGGAGTCGACACCCGCTTCATTCGCACAGCACCGGAGTCGTTCACCGGCTTCATCGCATTCGATCAGCCGACCCATGACATCACCCGTGTCAGTTACCACCGCCGGGGCGCTGCCGGCTCGACACTGACCGCCGACGAGTCCGTAGCAGCGGTGACGGCCGCATCGCCCACTCTGCTTCACCTCACCGGCATCACCCCCGCCCTGTCCGGCACCGCGCGTGATGCCGTGCTCAAAGCAGCCCGGACAGCCCACATGAGAGGCACTCCGGTCAGCCTGGATGTGAACTACCGTGCGCGGCTGTGGCCAAGAAGTGAGGCCGCAACCACCCTCCGCGAGCTGCTCCCGTTCGTCCACACTGTCTTCGCATCGCGGGATGAGCTCGACCTCCTCACCGAGGCCTCCCCTCCCGCCGCGGCACTACTGGCACACGGGGTGACGGAGATTGTCGTTACGGCAGGGGCCGAGGGCGCATGGCTTCACACGGCTGATGACAAGCTGCATCAACCGGCTCTTCCCGTCGGTGTGGTCAATAGCGTCGGCGCGGGGGACGCCTTCGTCGCCGGATACCTGTCAGCCGTACTCGATGATCAGCAGTACGATGCGCGCCTCGCTCGGGCCGCCGTGGCCGGAGCCTTCTGCGTCGGTGCTCACGGAGACTGGGAAGCCCTTCCCACCAGGGCGGATCTCGAACTCTTCGCCCACGGCCAGGGCACGGCGCTTCGGTGAACATGTCCGGCGTTGGTACACCGGCCAGTGATTGGTCAGCGGGCTTCCCCCGCACCAGGATGACGGCGCATGTAGTCCCGCAACTGGCGGCGGCCCGAAATGCCGAGCTTGAGGTATGTCTTACCCAGGTGGTACTCGACGGTTTTCGTGCTTACGTACAGGTGCGCGGCGATCTCCTTGTTCGTGAGGCCACGACTGATCAGCTGGGCGATGTCCCACTCGCGATCAGTGAGACGACTCCCGCATGAGTCCCCGTGTTCCGCTCGGCCTGGCATGGAGCCCAGCGCCGTGAGAGCTCTGAAGCAGCGTTCGGCAAACGGTCGGGCTCCGATCGCCTCGAATCGCTCAGCGGCTTGCCTCAGCGAGGCCGCCGCGTGGACACGCCTTCCCATGCGCTTGAGCAGCGAACCGTTGGCCTCTGCCAGTAGCGCGCGGAACAGTGGGGGGTCCTGCGGACTGTCCTCCTCAAGCGCTTGCTTGTACGTCTGACGCGCAAGGGCGAAGTCGCCCCTCGTTTCAGCGGATCGACCCGATAGCCTAGCCCTGGCAGCCCTCAGGTAGGGCATTGTGCCTTCCAGCGCGGTCAGCACAGTCAGATGGTGCTCTGCCTCGTCGTAGTGGCCCGTCTCCAGCAGGGCCTCGACGAGAAAGGGTAGCCACCAGGACTGGTAGGCCAGGACCCATCCTGTCACGGTCTGATTCAGCAGGGGTGCGATGGCTGTCAGCATCGCCGGATAGTCTTCCCGGGCTTGAGCCAAGAAGGCCGCAGCGGTTGCTGAGTAGACGATGTACTGCTCTGGCCCGTATTGAGAAGTGATTCTGTCCAGGTCGGTGATCAGGCTGTGTGCTCGCTCGAATTCTCCTCGGCCGACAGCTACCAAAGCCGCCGCAATGCGGGATGGCGCGAACGACCATGTTCTCTTCATTGCCTCTGCTTCCAGGATCGCTCGCTCCGCGTTGATCCCGGCGTCCTCCCATTTGCCGAGGAAGAACTGCGCGGCAGACATGGTGTAGTACGAGACATCGTCTACCCGGGCGATTGAGTTGCTGGGGGACAGTTGCAGAGCGCTCTCGGCATCGGTGATGGATTTCTCGAAATCTCCGCTCATGAGGCGCCACAGTCCGCGATGGGCAAGAAGAAAATCATGTCCCGCCGACGTCGGCGCGATACCCAGCGGGATGTCGGCTGACTGCTCCAGCTGATCCAAACCTGCTTGAGGTCCATGCAAGTACACATGACCGGCGCACCGGAAATACGTGGCGAAGGTTTTGAGCGTGACATCCGTAGGATGGCCGATACGGTCGGCTGTCTCTATGAGCTCCGAACCACGACCCCACCAGGCATGAAGCCGGCCGAGACCAAGATGGGCCGCGACCGTGGCATCGTCGGATTCTGGCTGACGGAAGTCCAAAGCCTCCGACAGAAGAGACTGGGCAACCTCCGATTCGCCGTGAACTGCCGCTTGAGCGCCGAGCACTGCGCTACGCAAACCACACGCGGCACAGGCACGTACAGCGGACAGCAAACGCTCAGCACCTGCAAAGTCCAGCCGGAGCTGAAGTCCGACTGCTGCGGACAGCAAGCGCTTCTCCCGCATATGGCGACTCTCGGAGAGATCTGCAGCCCACAGAAGCAGCGTGGCAGCGCGCCCGCCATTGGCAGAGAACTGCCTGAGCGCTTCTTGCTCCAACTCGGCGGCCAGTCCGGCATCGGCGGTGTCAGTGGCGGCGACTCGATGGCGCCAGGAGGCGTCGCGGTCTACCAAGGGCACCGCTGCCGCGTGCAGCCGGCGGCGATCCTCGGGTGACATGGCTGAGTAGATCGCATCCCGATGGAGAGCATGGCTCACTGCTATCAGGGTGGAGGGCACCTCTGGCCACCATCGCAACAAGCCTGCCGTCAAAGCCGGTTCGAGCGCCGCGGTGACTTCGTCGAGGCCGGCCAGTTGCCCCACGAGGGCAAGAGGCTGCTGTGAATCGAGTATTGCCGACGCCTCAACCAGGCGTCGGGACCGCGATGGGAGGTGGTCCAGCTTCTGACGGACTGCAGCTGTCAATGAGGGCGGAGTGGCGAGGAGGTCGTCGATGCGATCAGTTGCTTGGTGACTGTGATGAGAAAGCAGGATCAACACGCACAGAGGGTTGCCCGCCGTGTACGCATGCAGTCTGCGTATGTCGTGCCACTCGAGTGACATTTCATGATACCGAGCGAGCTCGGCAACCTCTCGTTCGCTGAGACCGGACAGAGCGAGACGCCGTACGTTCGGATAGTCGCGCATGAGTCGGCAGAGATACTCGCTGACCGGTTCCTCTTCCCGAGCCGAGAAGACCATGAGTAGCGATCCTGTGTGCAATCGACGAAGTGCGTATCCAAGAGCCTGAAGGGAGGCGAGATCAGCCCATTGGATATCATCAACCACAATGATCAGCAGGTCGGAAATCTGGAGCACTTCCAGCAGTTGAAGGAATGCGGCGCCGATGCGAGCAGGTATCCCGCGCTCCAAGTTTGCGACCAGCTCGGGAAACTGTGCGCGGATATCTATCGGAAGTTGGGAGATGAACTGTCCCATCATTCCGAATGGATGGTCCCTTTCGGCCTGATCGCAGGCTGCTCGCAGTACCGTGGACCGCTTCAGTTCGGGACAGGAAAGCCAATGCCGGATCAGGGTCGTCTTGCCTGTGCCGGCGGCCCCCCGGAGCTCCACCAAGGACGATTGGCCGTCCCGGGCCTGCGCTGTCGCGATCCCAAGCGCAGCCAATTCGTCATGTCGACCAACAAAAGGACGGCTCATTGCATCTTTCTCAGTTGATCAACGCCCCCGCCACCTTCGACGGGGGTCCGTGAAGGTTACTAGATCTAGCAGCATGTTGCCCTCTAGGCAACATGTTGTCAATCTGGAGTGACTGCATCAGGCGATCTCGCCATGCATTCTGTGAAGAATATCTTGTACAAGAAGATGCAGCGATGAGGCCAAGCCCGAGCAACGACACCCGTCAGATTCGCGAGAACGAGGTTCAGTCCATACACGCGCTTGACGTCGCTGATCGAGCGACGCTGGCACTCGTGGCGCTGCCTTCCGGGCCGCACCGAGCGTCGCTGAGCTGGTGCACTTGTCAATTGATTGACAGTAAGGTGTTGTCTTGTCAAAGTGGAGGTACTATGAGTGATGAGATGGCTCTGCTCGTGGCTGACGTATACGAGGCTGCAGGGGCCCTCCGCAGGCAGGGCGAACACACTGCGCAGGCAGAAGGGCTCACACAGGCCCGCTGGCAGGTGCTGAGCGTCGTCTCAGCCAAAGCCCTGAGTGTGCCGCAGGCCGCTCGCCGCCTTGGGGTCAGTCGTCAGAATGTACAGCGCGTGGCAAATGACCTTGCCAGTATGGGGATGGCCACTTTCCTGCCCAATCCTGACCACCGCAGCTCACCACTGCTCGCACTGACGCCAAAGGGGCATGAGGCTCTCCAAAGGGTCACAGAACGAGCCACTGCCGTACATGCAAAGCTGTTCGCTGCGTTCAGAGAGGAGGAGGTCAAGGAAGCGCGCACGTTGCTGCGTAAACTCCTTACAGCTATGGACGATGCCGAGGGGACGCGGAGCCCACGCTGAGCTTTATCTCCACACTAGCAGAGAAGTAAAGTGTAGATTCTTCGGCGTCCAAGAGATGCCCAGCGAGCGGACCAGAATCCGTACCGCGCGGGCTGCTCCCGCGCATATCTGGCATCGATAACGGGCCAGGACTGCCTGGCCCTCTCGGCATAAAAGCGGCAGCGATTCAGCGTCGGAGCCGATGAGACTGGTTTGGCCACTGTGATGATGTTGCGTGAATGATCACAGATAAAACTGCCAGCCGGAGCCGATGTAGAGCCCATGACCCTGCAGTGTGATGCGGTGACCGAGAGATTGGGATGCCCCCACCCCCTCAGGGACTGCTACGTCCTGATGGAGCATGCTTCCAGGATGGATAACAATCTCCCCTGGGAGATAGGGGTGATATTCCCCTGGGGCAGTGGAGGCTCCCTCCGCCCATGTGCGCAATCCTCCTCCGATGGCGGGAAGCGCAATGGGAAGGGTGAACGTGCACGTGCGGGAGCTGTCATCAGGAAGTTCCAGCCAAGGAAGGAACCGATGCTGATCGTCGCGGTGAACAGCGCTATTGGCCGACTCCTCACCCTCTTCCGCGAGAACGATATCGAATCCCGGCTTGGCAAGGCCGGTGGCATACATAACTGACCCTCCGAGTTCCTCGCTCAGGACAAACTGAAGGTGATCATAAAAGGGGCCGAAGTGGAGCTCGAGCAACCTGTTTCGGTCCCTACTGGCTCTCACATAGTGCTGGGCTCCTTGTCTCCCTTCGGCGAATGCGGCAGCTCCCAGCTTATATCGACCCCTCTCTGAGGGGATGCGGTCCCAGTAATTTCGAAGGCTTATGACGATTTCGGCCAGCTCCTCACATTCTTCAGTATTGAGCATGGGGATCCTTGAGAGGAGTTTCAAAGTCAGTCACCATTTGCAGCTGTGCCGAAGATATCTGTGCACCGAAGGGCGGAGGTGCACATGGAATTATCTCTTCAGGCACAGTCCCCGTACCTAGGCAAAATTCCTAGGTCTCGCCCTTAGCGCCGCCCTCTGATGCCGGTCGCTGCCCGTCGGTCCAGTTGATGGCGGTGCGCCGCCGTCGGATGGGGATGGCGCATCCCGAGTCAGTGAGCGAGCACCGGTGACCGGCTGCGACACAGCGGTCAGTGGCTGTGGGTGGCGCCGGCTTGGCGGCTCACCGCCTGCCGGTACCGGCGGTTCTGGCGCAAGCGCTGGGCAAAAAGAGTCGGGCCCAGGCGACGGATCAACTACATCTCGTCGACGCCCTTAAAGCAGGTTGCTACTTTGTGTGAAGAATAGGTCACTCTTT
>NZ_JBITSJ010000013.1:0-59205 GCF_044540525.1 Streptomyces sp. NPDC085932 | reverse complement strand
CGTGGACCCCCGCACACTCCTGCCGAGGGTGAAAGGGTATAAAACTGAACGCTCCGAGGGCGGACCACCCTCAACAGCCATGCAACAACTCGGTACGCCATCGCAACGACGGAAGGGTCAGTTAGCCCGAGAGCCCCTTAGCAGTAGGTGAAGTGTAGGCAGGCCTGACGGCGTTGACGCTCACGGGAGTGTTCGTGAAGGCCTCGTCACGCCCGCCCTTGCCGCTCGCATAACGTGATCTCGGCACACATACGCCGTGCCTATAGTTGTTGTGAAGCCGAGCCGGGCGGTTTCCGGCACGTCGGCCAGTTGCCGGTCAGGGCCTGTTCAAACCCACCGATTTTGGCGGCGGGTAGCAAGGCCTGGACTCAATCACACAGCAGCTGGATCAGTTCCCGCCTGCGCTCATGTATGACGGCGCGGCGAGGCTTGAGAAGTGCGGTGAGTTCGCCGCTCTCCACCGTGAACGGGAAGGCGACAACGTGCCAGGAGGCAAGGACCTCGCTTCCCATGCGCTCTTGATGTGCTGCCAGCAAGTGATCGAATGTTGCGCGTATCTTTTCGGGGTGGAAATCGGCGTCCGTGTCCAAAGCCAACAGGACGGCAAGCCGTCTGTGACCATTACCTACCAGTACGGCCCTCTCGACGCCCGGTACGGAGCCGAAGTCGGCCTCTACAGGTCCGGGCCAGAACTGACTGCCATCCGCTAGTTCCATACGCTCTTGCGCCCGTCCGAGCAGCTGTAGATAACCGTCTGCATCGAGAACCCCGAAATCACCGGTGCGAAGCCACCCCTCCCGCAGGGTCCTCTGTGTTCCGTCTGGGTCTCGCCAGTAGCCCGCACACACATTGGGGCCGCTGACCTCGATCTCTCCCTGGGGCGACAGTCGGACGGAGACTCCTGGCACGGATTGGCCTTGGGTGCCAGGGCGATGTCTGCCAGGAAGGTTGAGCGACGCAAGAGAGGATGACTCGGTCATACCATAACCCTCGAGCACTTGAATTCCGTGTTCTTGGTAGAAGTCCAGCAGACCGGTCGGAGCGGGGGCAGCGCCTGTGAAGACGTAACGTGCCTGGCCCAGCAGTTCTCGCATGGCAGCCTCTGTACCTGCTGGGCTGCTCATCGCGTGTTCCTGCAACCTCCGGTAGAAGAACGGTGGGGCCACCATCATGGTCGGGCGAGCGGCCGCCAGTTCTTCCCATAGCTTTCCCGTGCCCATTACTGTTTCGAATCCGCAATGCAGCGGGAGAACTACATCTGTCAAGCGAGCCTGGGATAGAGGAAGGAAGGAATAGATTCTGTCTTCCGTCGTCAACGCCAGGCAGGTCTGCAATGTCGAACCGAAGAATCGCATGTTTCCGTATGTCATTTGACAGGCCTTCGGCGCGCCGGTGCTGCCACTGGACGGTGCCAGGTATGCAGTGTCATCATTGCTGCTGCTCTCACCCTTGGCCAGCAGGCCCTCGAATACCTTCCGGCTGCTTCGGTTAAGGCTCGGCGTCGCGAGTAGGTCATTCAAGACATGCGGTGACAGGTCAAATATGTCAATGCAACCCAGACGCTGCATCCGCGGAATCTGAGAAGTGTCGACTACGACACCCTGGCGTACACGTGAGGACCGAATCAAAGGCGCGACCGTTTCATCGGGAGTGCCTGGGGGCACCGCCATCGGGAGGCCGCCGGCCAGCATGACCGCAAAATCAATAATTGGCCAGTGACAGGAACTTTCAGCCACGAAGAGAACTGGCTCGTCGGTTCTCAGTTGATGGTCGCGAAGCCAGCCGGCTACGCGGTCCACCGCCAATGCAAATTGTCCATATGAATACTTTGGGCCGTCGACAGCCGCACTGCGCAACGCCGGTGCCAATGGTTGGGTGAGGGCGTGGCGAGCGAGTATCTCAAGCACTGTGCACCTTTCGGTTCTGCAGCTTCCATCGTCAAAGACTTTGCACTACGGATGCGTCGGCCTATCGGCCTTCTCCGAAGAGTTATACAGAGAGAGGGCCGCGAAAGCCGGGTAGTGCTGGATGGTGTTGAGGATTCTTTCAGATTCCGCCTTGTTTTTGCCGACCGCGAGGTCGTACATGGTGGTGAAAAGGTGGATCAGGCCTTCTCGGCGGTCATACGGTAGATGGCCGTCGGGCTTGAGATACTCATCGAGCGCACTGGGTATGGCGGTGCGGACGAGATCTGTATTATCCCGCTCGCGAATGTTTCTCAGGCGCTGAGATGTAATACGAAATGGGTGCGCTGCGGGGGTCTTCCCCAATGCATCCGCTGCGACCAGCTCTGCGATTCGGGGACTCATGAGAATCCCCGTGCGATGTGTGCCGGTCGCAAGGAGCAGGCCTTCCCTTCCTGTTTCTCCTATGATGGGTTGGTTGTCAGCGGTAACCGGACGAAGTCCAAAATGAACTTCTCGGAGTGGCGCCTTACTGTAATATGTGCCGATTTCGTGAATCAGCCCCTCCAGTAGCTGGTGAACGTCCTCGGCAGGAGCACCCGTCCCGGTGGCAAGAACGTGTCGGGCACGGTTTGTAGCGCCGACATATACGCGTCCACCGGACAGTGGTACGACGTGGAGGCCACAAGCTGTTCCTCGGTTGGGTGTACGCACGGTGTGAACAGCGCCGGTGACGTTGTCCATTTCCAATGCCGACCCCTGGCCGGCGAATGTCCGCAATGCGGAGTAGTCGCTCGGAAGCAAATGGGCGACCAATGACATGGTGTGGACACCGGCAGCCACGATCAGCTTTTCAGCGATCACGTCGGAGGAATGGGACGTGATCACTCGATACTTGCCATCCGCCGTCTCCTGGACCTGCTCTGCAGTGTCGTCCAGGATGCTTACATTGCCGGATGCCATCAGAACGGCAGTCAACGCTGTAATGAGCTGCCGAGGCTCGACTGTTCCCTCGCGCTCGATGAACAACGCGGGTCCTGGTGCTACGGAGGAGTGCGGTGAGTACCCCGGCACGTCCCCAGGGCTGACGCGCTGATATGGTTCCTTCTTCTCACTCAGCTTGGCTTCGATGGCTTTGAGGTTCGCATTGTCCTCTGCACTCCCAGCGCTCGATACTATGAACGTGCCCTTTGTTATGTGAACAGGCGCGCCGGCCTCTTGTGCGACAAGCCCGACCCAGTTTTCGAAACCCGTCTGGGTGGCAATGCAAAAATCAGTCACAGGAGATGACGCGTTGTCTGCTGTCACCTCACCGAAAGCCCCCTGCATCGCGCCGGCAGCCAGCGTGGCCGAGCGTGAACTCCGGGCAGGACGAATGAGTGTGATAGTGGCGTCTGCGTCGCGGAGCTCTCGCGCTATGGCAAGCGCCAATGCTCCACCACCGACAACAGCGACGTCACAATTAATGGTCATGATACCTTTTCGGTGTAGAAATTCCTGTTCATGCTTCGGTGAGATATCTGTCGAGTGGCCGACTTCCGGCCTGACGAAGTTTCAGGATGTCCCGCACTCTTGCCAGCATCACAGAACTCTCACCCTCGTGCGCCAACTCGGTATCCTGAAAGAGTATGGGCTGCTGCTCGAATCCCATACTGCGAAGAAACGGAATAGGAGTGGTGGCTGTGTTGAGGAATACATCGGCCACCATGGTCTCGACGTTCTCGGCAGCACAGAGACGAAGCGCCGCGCGATAGAGAGCAGTTCCCACACCGAACGGCGCGTCATCCACCCGACGAACTCGCCACTCCGGTACGACTGCGAAGCGCTGCAACTCGACAGCTTTTCCGAGAATCAGGGACCGCAGATCGGTGAACTGCTCGATCGGCAAGCCTGCCGCGGAGTCATGGACAACTCTGAGGGCTCCCACCGGAGTAAAGCCGTCAAAAGCGCAGATGTACTGTGAGTTGCCGTGATATCGGTCCTTGAGGCCCTCCTCGGCGGACTGCAGCCAGCCAAGCTCTTCCTTGTAGACACGGTCAAGCACATGAGCAGCATGCCTGGCGCCCTCGCGACCGGATATGACAATTCTCATGGGGAAGCTCTCCGTCAGAAGTAAAGGATCCAGGTGTCACTGAATTGCACCCCGTGCCCTTGCATGGTGACGCGCCTGTCAGAGGCCTGCAGTTGCTTTGTGTTGGGGGGACTCGATACTGCCTGGTGCAATATGTCGCCGGAGTGCACGACCAACTCACCCAAGGTATAGGGGTGATACTCTCCGGGGCCATTCTCGTCTCGCCACATCAAGATGCCGGCTCCACAGCTCGGGAGAGCCACCGGGAGAGTGAAGCTGATGGTGGGGTGGAGGGCACTCAGAGGCTCGCCCCAGGGCAGGAGGTGATGCTGCTCATCGCAGTGACGTTGGCCCTTGAGCGGCTCAGTATTCGCCTCGGCCAAGAGGACGTGAAATCCGGGAAGTGCGAAACGGTCCGAATAATGCACGGACGCTTGGAGCACGTCAGACAGTGAAGTTGCCACGCGCGTGTAAAGGTCGTCGAAGTGTTTCCTGAGAATTTCGTTCTTTTTCGCAGATAATGCAATGTACGTGGAGGTGCCAGTCTTTCCCTCGGCGTACGCTGCTGCACCCAGCTTGAATCGCCCCTGGTCGGTCGACAGTGCATCCCAGTGATCTCGCAGGCCGAATACCTCCTCTGTTATGCGTGCGCAATCAGGGGCAGTGAGTAGGGTCGTTCTGCTTACCAAGGTCAAGTCCGAATCCTTCATGTCCCCGGGACTGCCGGCTGTACGTGGTCAAGGTGCTCAAACCCGCGGTGCTGGCTAGGACACCGTGGGTGTGCAACCTTCAGAAATCTGCCGGAGTCGTCTCTCGAGCACCCCAGGGAAAACACCTAGTGAGTGATGAGGTGTCAGATTGCGCTGGGTCGCTGCCTGCCTCGGACGCAGTGGGCAGGGGGACCGCCTCAGCTCGGCCTTTGGATGAGCTGGCCGTGACGTACGTGGCTGAGCGGTCCATTCGGAGCGGGCCGAGGTGCCCGTACGGCTAGCATCTCGGCCATCCGCCGACGGCATGGGAACGTTGCACGGGGCACGACGGAATGTGCCACACCCAGGTGGTAAGGGTGTCACCAGTCATGAGCCGGGCCCGGGCCGGAGTCAACAGTGTGGAAGCAACGCCTTTGGGAGCCGCGCCTAGCAGCTGAGCGGCGGCGAAGTGGTGTGGTTGAGCCGGCACCTGGCGAGGGCCGGACGTCGGTGCCAGCGGGCCGTCAAAGTAGGGGCGTACGGATCCCCGGACGACGGGGGGAGGTTCTGCCGGGGATCCGATGTCTGAGGTATGGGTCGCCCCAGACAGCCCTACCGCGGGTTGGTCGCCGCAGCACTGAAAGTGTCCTGGTGGTAGACGGTCTCGGCATCAGGGACATTCCCTAAGATCGTCCGGGAACGCGTGCCACTGTTCCAGCCAGCGCTTGGCCCGCAGTCAGCGGCTGCTGACCGCGAGCCGCATGGCCACCATGCGGATCTACGCCTCGGGTGCGCCGTCAGCCAGAAGCTCCTGACGCCGGTCCCAGGAGCGGACGAAGGCCTCCTGGACCACGTCCTGAGCGCTACCGCCGGCCGGCCTGGGTGAGGGCGGGCATGAGACGCCGAGACCCTGGGCCGCGACGTCCGTGTCCGCGCACTGATTTCGCGGCGTACGCCGCGCATGCCTGGCCGCGTCTGATACTGACCGCCCGCGTCCTCGCCGGGAGCACACGTGCGGTGAGCAGCCTGTCCGTGCGACGCTGACCGAGGCGTACGCCTGTCGGCGGAGAGAGTCCCGCGGGATGACGCCGACTTCCATCTACGGCGAATAGAGGCCGCCGGCCTCTGGGCATCACTCAGGACGAACTGGCCCGCGGTGGTTACACGGTTCATGCAACTTTCGACTTGGCGGCACAGGGCGCGACGGCACAGTTCGTGCGCCGAGCGCCTGAGGCTGGTTCTGGGACGCAGCTGCACACGGCGGCGGTGGCGATAGCGCCCGGGGATGAGGCCGTGCGCGTCATGTATGGGGGTGCGGACTACGCAAGGACCTTTCAATGTCGCCATATCAGGCGCGTGGAGGTCGGCACGGCTCTGAAGCCGACTGGGTATCTGATGAGCGATGGCCTGTTGACCTCCCTGGGCCGCGCGGCTACGGCGTCCCCCTGCGGCTTGCGTCCGCATATGCTGCCGAAGCCGCGAATGGCGCCTACGCCGAACCGTCCACCGTCTCAACCTTTACGGGCGGCGCGGCCACAGGCACGGAAACCCGGACTCTCTGGCACACGGAATCCGATGAACAACTATCGGTCACGACCGCCCTCTTCGCCGAGTATCCATCGCGCGGCGACCGGCCTGCCCGGCCCGCGCCGCTGGGCGAGGTGCTGAACCGATTCGCGCTGTCGATCGTGGTGGGCGTTCGGAAGCAGTTGGTGCATTCGGTCGGCGTCAAGGGCTGAGGGCGATGTCGCCCGCCGGGCAGTCGGCGGTTACTCGGCGTCTGCTCGGTCGCTGTCCATAAGCTGGACAAAACTGCAGGTCAGTAAGGTGCTAACCTAAGATCAGCGACTGAAGCGACTCAAGTTTCGCCATACACGAGCATCCGTGCTCGGGTGGATGCGCCCTGCGCCGGAGCTCGCGTCGCTTCAGTCGCCGGCCGGGGCTTCTCCCACGCCCCGACCTGCGGTTCGTCCTCAACCGGCCACGACCGGAAGGCTCTAGGCAGTCGACGACTTGGTTGAGCCGCGGCAGTACGGGCAGGTGCTCGTTGACACCAGGCTCAGTCCTTTTCGCCTGTGCTCCACGACCCAGCCTGCCACGTTCGCTAGTCTGTGTCCGTCGTTGAGTCGCTTCGGTCGCTGATGAGGAGTGTGGATGCCTGCTGAGCTGCGGTTTCCTTGCAGCGACTCACGGCCACCCGTTCCCGAGCCGTCAGTCGCTGAGCGGTCAGTGGCCATCGCGCGGTGGTGTGCGCGCCAAGGCTGGCCCGTGCATCCCCTTACTGCTGGGCGGAAGACCCCAGCCCCGAACTGCAGCGCTTGCCGCACGACGCCTCACCCGGCTGCTGCATGCCCCTGCATCGCGGCAGGCCGCTGGTGTCACGGCTTCCACGCCGCGACCCTCGATCAGAACCGCATCAGCCAGTGGTGGGGACGGCACCCGGGCTTCGGTGTTGGCGTCTCGTGCGGGCCCGCCGGCCTCGTCGTCCTCGATATCGACGCCCATGCAGCCGAACCGCCCGCGCGGGAACGACTTCTGCCCGGGATTCCCATCGCCGATCACGTCGACCTCACCGGTCTGGCGAACGGCTTTCACACCATCGCTGTCCTCGCCGCTCTGCGGGGCCTGCCCAGCCCTGCCGATGACCAGAGCACCCTGCGCGTGCGCACTCCTTCCGGCGGCATGCACGTCTGGTACAGGGCCGAGGGACGCCTGCGTTGGCAATCGTCGGTGGGCTCCAGCCCGAGACGCGCCCTGGCCTGGCAGGTCGACATTCGTGCGAACGGCAGCTACATCATCGCTCCCGGAACCATCACGCAATACGGCACCTACACCCCTGTCGGTGATGCCCGAGAACCAGCCGCCTTGCCCGCCTGGCTCGCACAGGAACTCGACCGTACGGGCCACTTGCCCGCACCGACCATCCCCACGCCCCGGCCGGTTCCACCTCGTGCCCGACAGGCCGTCTTCGCTGCCGGTGGTGGACGCGCCCACGCCCAACGCCTCCTGGCCTCGGTCCTGGCGCCGGTCGAGGCCTGCGGCGAGATCGCCGAGGGCGCTGGATTCTCCGAGGCCCTCAATCGTGCCGCCTACACACTCGGTGGTTTCATCGCTGCCGGTCGCCTACCCCGAGACGAGAGCGAACGAGCCCTGAGGGAGACCGCGTCCGCAGCCCGTCCCGGGCAGGACCGTCGCATCGAACAGATCATTCGAAGCGGACTCGACGCAGGCCTCAAGCGCCCCTTGCACAGCGGCGGGAGGCATCCATGACGTCGCCCAAGCCTGAAACACTCTTCGAATTTGATCCCGAAGCCGTCGCCGCCCAGATCCGGGCCCAGGGTTCAGCAGCCATTCCGCCTCCCGCTCAGGCCGGCACCGACCGTCTCTCGATCGGCGAGGCGACTCCCGACGGACTGCTGCCCGACACACTCTCCGACCGAGGCAACGCCAAGCTGTTCGTCAAGCTGTACGCCAACGATTACCGACACGTGCCTGGCATCGGCTGGTATCGGTGGGATACCACTCGGTGGCAGATCGATGAGGATGACACCGTGCTGTGGGCCGCCGGTGACCTCGCGGAGAGCATCGCCACCCACGACCCTCGCGGCGTGTTCACCACCAACGCCCTGCACCAGCACCGACGCCGTTCGTTGTCGACCACTGGCATCAACGCCATGCTCACCCAGGCCAAATCGGCCCCCGGTATCGTGCTGAATGCCGCCCGGCTGGACGCCGATCCGTATGCCTTGTGCACGCCGGACGGCATCGTCGATCTGCGTACTGGCCTGGTGAAGAGCCCTGACCCGAACAAGGACTTCCATTCCCACTCC
Organism: Streptomyces sp. NPDC085932; assembly: GCF_044540525.1. Classification (NCBI taxonomy): domain Bacteria; kingdom Bacillati; phylum Actinomycetota; class Actinomycetes; order Kitasatosporales; family Streptomycetaceae; genus Streptomyces; species Streptomyces sp. NPDC085932. The sequence goes on along the minus strand of NZ_JBITSJ010000013.1, from coordinate 50,711 downwards.
ACGACTGTCGGCCCTCAGCATGTCCCCACGCCACGCTGGGCAAGGTTCCTGACCGACACTTTCGGCGATGATGCCGAAGGCCGGGAGATGATCGATTACTTGCAACTCCTGCTCGGATACTCCCTCACCGGCGATGTCGGCGCCCAGATCCTCCCTTTCCTCTTCGGTTCCGGCAAGAACGGCAAGTCCGTCTTGCTCGATGTACTGATGAAACTTCTCGGCGACTACGCCGACGCCGCTCCACCCGGCTTTCTCATGGCCCGCCCTTACGAAGGCCATCCCACCGACTTGGCCGAATTGCACGGCCGGCGCGTCATCGTCTGTTCGGAGGTCAAGCCCGGTGACAAGTTCGACGAGGCTCGTGTCAAGCTGCTGACTGGTGGCGACCGCATCAAGGCACGCCGTATGCGGCAGGACTTCTTCAGCTTCGAACCAACCCACAAGCTGTGGCTCCTGGGCAACCACCGGCCCGAAGTCGGCACCGGCGGCTTCGCCTTCTGGCGCCGCATGCGCCTGATCCCCTTCGAACGAGTGGTCCCCGATCACCGCAAGATCGACAACCTGGCGGACATCCTCGTGACCGAGGAAGGCCCCGGAATCCTGGGTTGGCTCATTGACGGCGCCCGCCGTTATCTCGCAGGCGACCGTGACCTCACTGGGCCTGAACGTGTCCGTATCGCCACCACCGCCTACGCCGATACCGAGGACCACACCGGCCGCTTCTATGAGGAATGCTGTGTCATGGGGGCCGATTTGCGGGCTGAGCAGACGGCGCTCTACGCCGCCTACAAGACCTGGTGTCAGAATGAAGGCGCGCCCGTCATGTCCTCACGCGCATTCGCCTCGCGGACTCGGGAGCTCGTCGGGCTGGCCTCGCCCAAGGAAATGATCCTTTCCAACCAGCGCAAGCACTATCCCGGCATCGGGCTGCTCAGCGAGCAGGATGGAGACCCCCGGGCATGAGTCCGTGATCCACTGATCGGGACGGGATCAGCCGGCGGCCCGCGTATGGAGGCTCCCAGCCCTCGCGCTGTGGAGGTGGCTCCCGCGGCGAGCATCAAGGGAGCCGTGCGCGGCCTGCCACGGGAACACCTCAGCGACGCAGACGTGTCACCTGGGCGCCCGGGAGCCTGGCCAGGTCGGAGGAGCCGACCTGAAGGGTGAACTCTGCGGATCCGGCGCCGCAGTAGACGGGCTGTGTCCGTTCGACGACTGCCGTGTCGATCAGACACAGCACCCCGGGCCGGTGACTCACCGGCGGTATGCCGCCGGGCGTCAGCCCTTCCGCGAAGAGCAGGTCGGCATCCGCCCGCCGCAACTTCGCACGACTGACGCCGACGACGGTCGCGAGGCGAGTGAAGTCCACCCGGTCAGTCGCCCATAGTGCAACCAACAAGAGTGGCGTCTCCGGGGCGGTAAGAGCGAGCGTTTTGACGGCCTGTGACCAGGGGAAGGGGAGGGCCTGACGCTCAGCGATGCTGTATGCGGGCGCGTGTTCGTGGACAGTGTAGGCACAGTGGTGCCTGTCCAGGATGGATCGCCAGGATGCTCTGGGCGTACTCATCAAGAAACTCGGCATTCTGCTCGGCGAAGAAGACGCCATGGAAGCGATGACGTCCCGCCCTGAGCGTGGTCGGCCGCGCGAGACCTCATCAACTGATTCCGGCAACACGGAATCCATCGAGAGTCACATCCCAGCCCGCGCTGTCACCGGGCATCGATGGCGCGCCAGCCGACGCGCCTGGTCACAGGCCACACGCCACACGCACACGTCGAGATGGCCGGGGCAGTGCCGACGCGCATGGGATGACAGGCGTATGGGCATGGAACTTCATGGTTCTGAGGTCCCCGTACGCGAGCGCATGAGTCGTAAGGCAGGAACATCCTTACTCACCGGTACCATTACTTGATTGAGAATCCGGCCGCTGACACGCTGACGGCCGGCCGTGGGCTTTCGACGCAGTACTACACCGAGGAGACCAAGTGCCTGCACATACAGCCACGGCCAGTGAGCTGACTTTGCAGTACATCGACCGGGTAGCCAGCGACCTTGAACGCAACCTCATGGCGCAGGAACGCATCGCCGGAGAGATCGCCGCGCTGGAGCAGCAGTTGGCTGCGCTGCAGCACGATCACACAGTGCTGGTGCACATGCAGCAGGCACTCGGTGTGGCCCACACGGTTCCGAAACCAGTGAGCGCCGCCAGTGCTGGTCTTTTCTCCCCCCGCGACAGTGCCCTGGCAGGACGCCGCCGGAGGGCGAAGGAAGCGACTGCCGCACAGCCGAGGGTGAATGGGCAATCCGTCGACAAGGGGGCGGTGACGGTTCAGCCCACGTTGGTCGATCTCGTCCGTCGCCACTTGAGCGAACAGAACGACGCTCGCTCCGCAAGGGAAATCGCCACCACCCTCGATCAGAACCACAGCGACCGCGAGATCAAGACAACCGTCGTACGCACCACCCTCGAAAACCTTGTCGCCAGAGACTTGGCCCGTCGCACCAAGCAGGGCGCCTCCGTCTTCTACAGTGCCCCACACTCGCCACAACCGACGGTCACGCCCCGCCCAGAACCCCATGCCGACGCCAAGGGCGATGCCACGGCCTGAACGCCGTTTCGGCGACGAGGTGGGAAGATCCTCCCGGGCAGTTGGATGGTTCCGGGTGAGGCCTCGCCGCCTGCCTGGGGCCCGTGTATCGAGCGGCTTGCGCGTTGGGCGGCGCCGTTGCCCAGTCATGTGGTCCGCTGAGCCTCAGCTTTCAGCAGTGGTCAGTGCTTTTTTCGCTAGAGGCAGCGGAGTTGGGTCCGTGAAGTCCCCCGTTCGCCCGAGGGCGCGCTGCTGGCAGGTGAATTCAATATTGCGGCCCTCGGGGTCGAGGAAATAGCAGGACCTGAAGGGGCCGTGATCCAGGATTGCCGATGTCTGCACGCCGTGCGCGTGCAGCGAGGCTACCGCTGCCTTGAGGTCGGCGTCGGTGTCGAACGAGAAGGCGAGATGGTGGAAGCCCCCGTGAGGGCCGTCAAAATCCTTGCCTTGGTCGAAAAAGGCGATGTACTGAGCGGAGTTGACCTCGAAGACATAGAGCTTCGGCTTGACCAGGCCGCCCTGCTTATTGATGACCACGCCTTCATCGTTCTTCATCTCGGTCTCACCGGTGAGATAGTCGTCGACGATGGCCATCACGAGCTTCAGACCGAGAACCTCTCCGTAAAATGAGACGTTCTCCTCCAGGTTGTTGGTGTAGAGATTCACATGGTTGACACCACTGATCGCAGGTCGAGGGTTTGCCACGTCGCAGCTCCTCCGTTGCACCAAGAACTTCTTGTGCAAGACATTCTGAGGGTTAGACGGTTACGGCGCCAGAGGTGTGAACCAGGCAGTCCGCGGAGAACACCAACCCCACGTGAGAGTATGCCTGCGGGAAGTTGCCCAGCTGACAGCCACTGACGGGGTCGTACTCCTCGGCGAGCAGACCTACCTCATTACGGACGGCCAGCAGCCGCTCGAACAGCTCTCCTGCCTCGTCCACCCGCCCCACCAGTGCAAGAGCATCGACCATCCAGAATGAGCAGGCCAAGAACGTTGCCTCTCCGCCTTGAAGCCCGTCGGTGCCGTCGGCGGTCGAGTAACGGGCCACGAAGCCGTCCAGGGCCAAATCGCGGCGGATTGCCTCCACGGTTGCGGTGATGCGGGGGTCATCCGGTGGCAAGAAGCCCTGAATTGGCAGCAGCAGCAGACTTGCGTCCAGATGTGTGCTCCCGTAAGCCTGTACAAAGGTGCCGCGCTCCCGGTCGAACGCGTGGGCGCAAATGTCGTCGTGGATTTCCTGCCGCACGCGTCTCCACCGTTCCAGCGGTCCACGCGACATACCCGCTTCGACAGCGCGGATCGCTCGGTCAACTCCTACCCACGACATGAGCTTGGAGACGGTGAAGTGCTGGCGCGCCCCTCGCACTTCCCACAGGCCCTCGTCCGGTTTCTGCCAGTTGTCGACGATGAAATCGGTACAGGCCCGCAGCAGGCCGGCGGTCCGGCCTCCGGGATCCGGTGGCAGGCCTGCGCGCTCCGCGTGGTCCATGGCCCAGACGAGGCCGCCGTACACGTCGAGCTGGAATTGCTTGGCCGCCGCGTTGCCGATACGGACGGGCCGGGACCCCTGGTGCCCGGGTAGCCAGTCCACTTCGAACTCCGGCAGGCATCGTTCGCCGGCCACGCCGTAGACGATCTGCATCTGGTCCGGATCACCGGCCACGGCACGCAGCAGCCAGTCACGGAAGGCGGTCGCCTCCTCCAGATAGCCGCACGACGTCAGGGCGCGCAGCGTCACGCCGGCGTCACGCAGCCAGCAGTAGCGGTAGTCCCAATTGCGGGAGCCGCCTATCTCCTCGGGAAGTGAGGTCGTTGCGGCGGCGAGCAGGCCGCCGGTGGGGGCGTAGGTGAGGGCCTTGAGTACGGTCAAAGATTCTTGTACCTGCCTTCGCCAGGGCGACCGGTGCACGCCATGGCCGGCCCAAGCCGACCACCAGCGCTGTGTGTCCTCCAGGGCGGTACGGGCATCGGCGAGTTGGGACGCCGGCTCGTGTGAGGGGTGCCAAGCCAACTGGAAGGTGATGGTGTCACCTGCCGCCACGTCGAACCGGGCGATCATCTCGTCTCCCCGCAGAACGGTCTCGACCGAGGTACGCAGACGGATGGCGTTCGGACCCGCGAGCGCGACGCAGTCGCCATCGATACGGCTCGTCCAGGGGATGGAGTGACCGTAGTCGAAGCGCGCCAGGAGTGCGCTGCGCATCTCCACTCGGCCGGCCAGGCCGCGTACGACCCGCACGACGCTCGGTATGGGGCCGGCCACCGGCATACACTCCAGCACCTCGACCGTGCCACCGGCCGTGGTGTACTCGGTACGCAAGACCATGGTCCCAGGCAGATACCGGCGGCTCAGCGCTCCGACGGGCTCTGTCGGCCACAGCCGCCATCGGCCGTGCCGCTCGTCCCCCAGAAGGGCGGCGAAGCAGGCGGCCGAATCAAATCGTGGCCAGCAGAGCCAGTCGATCGAACCGTTCCGTCCGACCAGCGCCATGCTGTGCATATCGCCGAGGGCGGCGTAATCCTCGATCCGTTGCGGCATCGGCGCACCTCCTCCGCATCGGTTGCCTCCGACGCGGTCCGGCTATGCCCCACTATTCCGCTAGTGCGCCGCAGCCGCCAGCAGGGCCCGATCCGATCGCTCAGGAGCGGGGGAGTGACAGGTTCCCGCTCGCGGCGAGTTGCCGCTCGGCCTCCCGGTGGTGTTCTTCCCGGGCCGCGCGTGCGCGTCCGACGCTCCAGTGGCCGGTGAGAAACATGATCGAGGGAAGGAAAATGACCTGCCCGGCAAGACAGATCCACCACCAGGTCTGCCACTGTCCAGGGGCCGCTGCGGCGGCCTGCTGAATCTCGGCTAGCTTCTCCTGCAGACCGGCGGTCGGCGGTGTACCGCTCTTCTTGAGGGCTTCGAGCATGGCGAGGTGCTTGGGAGCCTCGACCAGCGGAGTCACGGAGGTGATGACGTAGGGCAGGAAGAGCGTCGATACGGCGACGACCATGCGCATGGTCCATCCCCACACCGAGAGGCCCGTCGCGGTGAGAGCGGGATTTCTCTGCTCCACGGTCTCGGTGAAGGCGGCCATCCACGAGGCGTCGGCGATGCCGTGGAACAGCCCCAGGAAGGACACCACCGTTACGAACCATATGTAGCCGGCGTTCGCGTCGGTCGTTCCCGTCAGGAAAATCGCGGTAGTCACCACGGTTCCCAGCCCACCCAGTAGAGCGATGGGCTTGCGAACCCCGAGCCGGTCCGACACCACACCCGTCAGGATCAGTGCAGCGGCCTGTACCAGCCAGAACCACAGAAGGATGCCGTTGGCCTCCGCGGCGTCGAATCCGTGGACGATGGTGAGGTAAAGGGTGAAGAAGCTTACCGCCGCGAAGTACAGGAGCATGTAGGTACTGAAGGCGAACGCGGGAACCACGATGTTCAACCGCAGCATCTGTTTCCACGGCGCTGCCACCGCTGCTTGGACGTCGATTCCGCCGGCCCGTGCCTCGACCAGCGCGCGGTCCTGCATGCTCACCATGATCTGACTCCGCAGGGGCCCGGACAGTTCTCTCAGACAGAAGAAGGCCAGGAAGAACACGGCAAGCCCGATCACACCGCAAATGACATATTGACTCTGCCATGTGTGGTAGATGGGCAGGGTGGACTGGGCCAGGGCGGTGACGACGATGCTGCCGCCGATGGGGCCCAGTGACCACAGCCCCATGGCCGCAGCGCGGCCGACCTGAGGTGTGAAGTCCCGGACCAGTGCGGGCGTGGCTACCAGGATGACGCCTTCGATGAGTCCGATGCCCACGGTGGCGGCGGCGAACTCCGTCTTCGTCGTGGCGTTCGGTACGGCGAACAGGATGAGCACAACAGTGGAGAGCAGGCCGTAGACCACGATGTTTGCCCGGCCGAACCGGTCACAAAGGCCTGCAAGGAGAGAGGCGAAGGCACCTACGAGGTTGGAAATGACGGTGAGGACGATGAAGTACTTGAAGGACATGTCCAGGTCGGCGAGCAGTTGTGGGGCAACGGCGCCGGCCACGTAGAGCTGGTAATAGAGAACCATCGTCGTCACGATGACGATCGCCAGGTTGGTCGCTCGGCGGGAACCGGTGGGATAGTGATCGACTTCGCGGCGCCACATCCAGCTCCAGCGAGGTGCGGACCCTCGCTCAACGCGAGGGGTGGATGCATTCTCGGGCATTCGATACTCCAGGACGGCTGACGGCACCCTCCCGAAGGAGAGGCCGGTGGGAAGGCATGACTGCCGGAGCGATAAGGCGAAGGCACTGCTGTGGATGGGCGCCAGTGCTCAAGCGGCTCACGGCGGCGCGGTCCCGCGTCGGTGGTGCCCTGGGGGTGTCCTGGTCCACGACTGGCAGGGGCGGCTTGCATGGCTTTAGGTAGCACAATGGTGGACGCTCGGCACGAGAAGAGCAATATGTCGGACACGATGCTCTGTAAATGCCGTGGCGGCATAGGTCATGCGCGCCTCGGACGCGCCCGTCGCGATCTCGATCGGCCGCCCGGCGTCAACTCCACCAACCTTCTTAACAAAGACGATTGAGGTGGGATGATCAAGGAGCGGAGATACGCCGGACCGCAGCGCACGTGGCTGGGCATCGTCGGGGGAGACATTCGTACTGTCCCAGCTCACGGAGGACTCGCCGAGCCTTCTCCCTTGTGCGGAACGGCTTCGAGGGCGAGAACACGCTGGTGCCAGCCGCATGCCCACGCACGCACACCGGATGTAATGAGGCGCCAGATGTCACGGCCAGGGCCGACCGTCAGGTCGGCCTTCGTGCCGGGCCATGTGCGATCTTGCGCCATTCAAGCCCCGGGCCGAACGCGGACGGCTTCGATACTCGCCCGATGGGCCTCTTGCCTCCGACGGGCGCCCACTGGGGCGCGTGCCGCCTACTCCTCGACGACGGATGTCGTCATTGTGCCCAGCCCGGTGATCTCCAGCCGTAGTACGTCTCCGGCCGTCAGGAAGCGCGGTGGCGTGAAGCCCATACCGACGCCTGCCGGAGTGCCGGTAAGGATGATGTCGCCGGGCCGGAGAGTGAAGCAGGAGCTCACCGCCGAGACGAGGGTGGGCAGATCGAAGATCATCTGCGCTGGGCTGGCATCCTGCCGCAGTTCGTCATTGACCCACAGGCGCATCTGCAGATTGCGGTAATCCGGTACTTCTTCCGAGGTGAGCAGCCATGGTCCGGTGGGACAGAACGTATCGAAGCCCTTGCCGCACAGAGACTGCATGAGCAGCGGGTTCTTGCCGCTCTCGCCGAGAAAGACGTCACGGGCCGTCACATCATTCGCGATCATGTACCCGGCCACGTGGGACATGGCCTCGGACGCGGGAATGCGTCGGCCGCCGATGCCGATCACCACCGCCAGCTCGCACTCGTAGTCCAGTTCGCTCGTTTCCGGCGGCCGCACGACGGGATCGTACGGTCCGCTGACGGACGACGGGGCCTTGGCGAACAGCACGGGACGAAAAGGCCCCGCATGGCGCTTTCCTTCGATCTCGGCCAGATGGGAACGGTAGTTGCCCCCAGCGGCGTACACCATGCCGGGCCGCGGTACAGGGGCGCCGATGCGGGTGTCCGCACTGGCGAGGGCGCCCCGCGCGTGCTCCCGGGCTTCCGCAAGAAGCGGGCGCAGAGCCGGCAGCAGAGGCAAGATCTCCGGCATGCTTGCCTCCCCGAGCCCGTGGGTGGCCAGCACAGGACGCAGCGGGACGATCGATCCGGCGTCCGTGAGCATGCCTGGCTGTTCGGCGCCGCGCGGCCCGAAGCTGACCAGTCTCATGCGCCCGTCCCCTCGGAGACCTGGACGAGTGGGTTCTTGTACTGCCCCTGTGGCAGCGAGCCCGGCGGCACGATGTCCACGTCGACGCGTACCTGCAGGCGGCTTCGCACCGCGCTCTCGATGAGTGTCTTGGCCGCTTCCGCCTCGTCCATGCTCGCCGCTTCCACTTGAAGCGGGATCGGGGAGTCGAATCGTACCTGGTCCCGATGGTGCTTCAGCACGCGCATACGCGATGACACACGGCCGGCCGCCACGTCCAGGACCACGTCGCGGATCGCGGAGGGGAAGACATTCATGGCCTTGTAGATGAGCATGTCGTCCGTACGCCCGACACAACGGATGCGGGGAGCCCCGCGTCCGCACGCACACGACGTGCCCGTGACCACCGCGCGGTCGGCGGAGCGGAAGCGGATCACAGGGGTGCCTTCCCGGCCGAGTGGGGTGTACACCAGTTCTCCAGTGGCTCCCTCTTTCCACTCCACGCGCTCGAGCGTCTGCGGATCGATCAGTTCGACCAGCACGTGCCGTGCAGCGGTGAAGTGCATCCCGCCACCGTGCTCGCACTCCGCCCACATGCCCGCCATGACGTCACAAAGTCCCATGACCTCGTGCACTCCGTCCGCTCCCCAGCCGTCCGCGATCTGCCTGCGGATCTCGGGTTGTGCGAGCCCTGGTTCCCCGCCGCACAGCAGTCGGCGTACTCCGAGTGCGGGCGCGGGGACCCCGATGATGTCCTGGCAGCGGTCCGCGAGGTGTGCGGCGAAGGAGGTGGTGGCCAGGATGCCGGTGGTCCGGACCTTCCGCATGATATCGAGTTGCCGTTCCGTCGGCATGCCGCCGAGCCAGACAAGGTTGGCGCCCACGCGGCGGATGCCTCCCGCGTAAGGCTGGCCGCCGGCGACCATGGGCATACCCGTGAGCAGGGCGAACGTGTCGGTCTCGCGCACGCCTGCAGTGAAGAGCATGTTCGCGACCGCATCCGACCAGCGGTCGACATCGGTGGCGGTGAGAGCGTAGAGGGTCGGGTGGCCAGTGGTGCCCGATGAGGCGAGGGTCTGACTCACTCGTTCCGTAGGCACCGCCTGGGCGGCGCCGTAGGGCGCCGAGGCGTCGGCCTCGTCCTGGGCCTGGCGCAGTTCTTCCTTCGTGGTGAAGGGCAGTTGCCCGAAATCCCCCAGGGACCGCACGTCGGCCCCGAACTTGCGCCGGTAGAAGGGGGAACGCGCCCTTACGTCCGCCACTGTGGAAGGCAGGATCCTCGCCTGCCAGTCGAGCACCTCCTCCCAGGGAAGCGGATCGAGTTCGCCGTCCCAGAAGTCGTCAGTGTGCGAGGTGTTGGCGCTGGCCATCGTTCTCTCCTGCGGTGTGCGTGCTGCAGTACCCGTCCTCCGCCTTCGATGAAGGACTGTGGAGTCGGGCTGCGCCTGTCATATGAGTGGGGGGCCGGTCTCCGGCGACCTCTGGCTGCCGACGGAGCGGACGCTCCGGGCGGATCTTGGTGGCAGGACCGTGCGGAAGACCCGCCCGGAGCGCCTAGCGCGTGGACAAGTGTCCACCCCTCTATGGTAAGCAGTCTCTGTGACGCACGTAAAGAAATCTGTCACATGAGAGGCGGGTGCAGGCTTCTTGAACAGGCTGTGGCCGTAGCGAGCCCACCGGCGCTTAGAGTCAGGGGCATGGCGACTTCTCCCTCTCCCGCAACCAGCCTCAGTGAGGTGGACCTGCCACGGGAGCAGGCCGGGACCTCACCTCAGCACCTCCTGCTCACTTTGCTGGGCGACTACTGGTTCGGCCGCACCGAGCACTTGCCGTCCGCTGCACTTGTGTCCCTGCTGCAGGAGTTCGGCATCACATCGGCAGGTGCGCGATCCGCTCTCAGCCGCCTGACTCGCCGAGGCCTCCTCGAAGTCAGGAAATCGGGGCGTCGCACGGCATACCGGCTCACCCCACGGGCCACGGAGCTTTTGATCGAGGGCCGCAACCACATCATCAACTTCGTGGCCGTCGACCGGCCCTGGGACGGCCAGTGGACCATGGTGGCGTTCTCCGTGCCGGAGGAGAACCGGCACACCCGTCACGCCCTGCGGACCCGCCTGCGCTGGCTCGGCTGCGCACCGTTGTACGACGGATTGTGGGTCTCCCCGCGGGACTGTGGGGAGAAGGCGGTGGAGGAGCTGAGGAACCTTGACGTTCATACGGTCACCGTTTTCCGTGGGCGGCCCCTGCCCGGAGGACCTGATGCCGGGCAGCCATTGCACGCATGGGATCTGGAGGAGTTGAGGACCGCTTATGAGCAATTCATCGGCCGCTTCTCACCGATCCTGGCCCGAGCGGAATCCGGACAGGTGTCCGCGGCCGAGGCCCTCAGGGTCCGCACTCATGTCATGGACACATGGCGCACGATGCCCAGCCTGGATCCGGAACTCCCGGTGGGCATCCTGCCCGGCGACTGGCCGCGAGCACAGGCTCGTAACGTGTTCGTTCGTCTCTACGACGCCCTCGCCCCGCTCGCCGAACTCCGGGTGCGTCAGCTCATTGCGCCCTGCTCCTTGGAACTCTCCGCGCTTGTCCACCACCACGTCACCAGCACTGTTACGCAGGGCGTGCCGGATCGCCCCTAGTCCGGCGTGTCGACCGGCGGGGTCGCCGCGGACAGGCACGGAGCACTGGCCACTGCTAGGTGTTGCGGCGTAGTACGACTTCAAGGTCTATATTCACGTAAGCGCCGATCAGCAACCTCCCTCCCTTCGTAATCCCCGCCGAACGGCGGTCGATGCGGCCCGACGCACGGATCTCGGCCTGGTCGTCTCCCATCCGTATGACACGCACGAGGAGACTCATAGGCGTCAACTTGTCCCGGACCGAGAGAAAGCCGGCCACCTGCCAGCCCTCGCTGTCCGCCTTGAGGGAAGACGAGGTGAAGCTCAGCTCCGGGTAACGGTCCGTGTGGAGGAAGTCGGAGCTGCGGACATGAGCGTCCCGTCTGCTGTTGCCCGTGTCGAAGCCCTTGGCGTCCACTGTCGCGGTGACCTCGCTGGGCTCACCACCGGGCGTGACCATGACCGTGCCCTTCAGAATGGGCAGGGTGCCGGTGACCGTGCGGAACCCCAGGTTGGCCACAGTGAAGGATGCGGTGCTCGCCGTCGTGTCGACGGACCAGGTGCCGTCCTGAACGTTCAGGGTCATGAGTGCTCCCGTGGTGAGGGTGGAACGTGCTCTCGTCCTCGTCGCGGTCTGTCGCGTCGGCTCTTTCAGCCCACCCGTGTGGGTGACGAAGACGGCGTCGAGATCGGGAAATTGCGATTGAAGACATGCTCGGGGTCATAGGTGGCTTTGATCAGCCTCAGCCGGCGCAGGGTCGCCTCCGGGAAGGCGTCGCGTAACTGCTGGTCGCCCGTGCGGGTCTCGAAGCTGAGATAGAGACCATGGAGGTGGGGGTACAGACGCTCCCAGTGCCAGTCCAGCGCTGTGTGGTGACGCGGGTGGGAGGCGGCCATGACGGAGAAGTTCTGGGTGCGGTGGGCGTAGGCGGTCGCATCGGGGGCGGCGTCGTTGACCGCGCCGCCGATCGACCGGAACTGGACCAGCGGTATCCGCCCGGCAGCCAGGGCGGAGCCCACTTCACGGGCGATGGGGCTGGTGATGTGTTCCAGCAGTCCGGAGCGGGCCTCGCCGAGATCCTGCCGTCCTTGGTTCGGCCGGCCGCTCGAGCACACCAGGTGCGGATACGCCAGGTGATGGATCTGTTGTGAGAGGACCGGCCCAGCCTTCAGCAGGGGATTGAGGGCCTCGCGTGCAGCGTCGAGACTGCTCCCGGCATAAACGGTCCTCGCTTGAGCTACGGGACCGGTACGGGTCGGGACGAGGGTGAGGAAACTGGTGATCTCTCGCGGTGCCGCCTCCACCGCAGCACCCCAGCGGGTGAGAAGAGCGGATGCGTCCGAGGCGTCGTAGGTGATGACGCCGAACGCGAGGCGCCCCACTTCGCTGGCCTCGAATTCGAAGGCGGTTACTACCCCCAGGTTCGCTCCGGCCCCACGCACCGCCCAGAACAGGTCGGGATGAGTTTCCGCATCGGCGCGTACGAATGACCCGTCGGCGAGAACCATGTCGACCGCCCGTACCCGGTCGATGGTCAGCCCGTGCAGACGGGCGAACCAGCCGATGCCGCCGGAGGTCGCCAGACCCCCCACCCCGACGTCGCCGGAGTCACCGGAGCTGAGGGCCAGACCGCGTGGAGCCAGATGGCGGGCGACGTCCCCCCAGCGGGCGCCGGCCTCGATCCGCACGCGCCGCGCCTGCCGTGTCATGACCGTCGTCCGGTTTATGGCGGAGAGGTCGATGACGATGCCACCGTCGTTGGTGCTACGACCGCTGATGCCATGGCCTCCGCTTCGGACCGATAGCGGCATCTGCCGGGTGCGGGCGAACTCGAGCGCCGCGGCGACATCGTCCCGGTCGCGTACGCGCAGAATGAGCGCGGGTTCGCCACGGTGCACATAGCTGTGGCGAAGCCCGCGGTACTCCGGATCGCCGGGGCGCACCGCGACCGACGCGAGTCGGGCAGGCAGGGCGTCAAGGCGACAACGGCCGTCCGCATTGACGACTGCGGGTGCGGCAGCACGCCGGAATCCGGAACCGCTGGAGGTATCCGCGGGCACCACGGGTGGGGTCCGCTCGGCGGCTACGGCCTCTCTGAGCGCAGGGGCGACCTCCTGTCCGAAGGCGTGCAGCATGCCGGAGTGGTCGCAGTGGAGGATGAAGGTGCTGAATCCCATCTCCCTGACCAAGGGCAGCAACTGCTCGGGCCAGTCGGCCGGGGTGCCCCGCAGCCCTCCGGGGAAGTGCCCCGGGCGGACGGTGAGCAGGCGGCGGATGCGCCGTGGGTCACGGCCGGCGGTCTCTGCCGCCTCGTCGATGATGCTTTGGGAGGAGGCCATGTCGGCTTGTTTGAGAAAGCCCGCTGACGGCAGCCAGCCATCAGCGGTCTGGCCCGTCAGGCGCAGCATGCGCGGCTTGTAGGCAGCGATCCACAGCGGAATGTCGTGCGCCGGGCGTGGACCGCGTGCGGCGTCCTCGACGTAGTGATGGCGTCCGCGTGTCGTCAGCAGGCCGCTGTCCGAGGTGTTCCACAGCCCTCGCATCACGGTGATGGCCTCCTGGAGCGCATTGACGCGCTGAGCGGGGGCCAGCAACGGTGCTCCCAGCGACGTGATGTCGTCCCACGAGGCGCCCGCACCGAGACCCATCGCCAGACGGCCCTCGGAGAGCAAGTCCAGGGATGCCGCGGCCCGGGCGGTGACCGCGGCCGGTCTGAGGGGAAGGCACAGAACGTTGGGGGCCAGGATGACGTGTCGCGTACGCGCAGCGACGAACGCGAGGAGGGTCCAGGCGTCGATGAGGGACGGTTGATAGGGGTGGTCCTGGAAGGTCACCAGTTCCAGACCGGCCGCCTCGGACGCGACGGCGAGTGCCACGGGGCGTTCAGGACTCGAAGAAGCAGACGTGAGTGAGGAACCGAACATCAGCTCGTGTCCGTAGTCGGGCACGATGCCCTCCTTCCGCCGGAACTGCGACGAGGTGGTGACGGCTTCCCTCCGGCCGCTGAGCGGGCGGTCGGCGGAGGGGCGTGGAGCCATGGGCCCCGTGATAAAAACAACGTAGCACTTGGTTTTTGTAAAAACAGAGCGTCGGTCTGGTTTTGTTTGCGCCGGTCCGCCCGCCGAAGGGCGTCGCCGTCCGTCGCCTTGTAGGCGCTCTGCCGCGTCGGCCGCCCTCGTAGAGACGGCACAGTTCTTCTTGAAGTCGCGGTGGACGGCCCCGTGTCGCCACATGACACGAGGGGCTCCGCAGCGCGGAGCCCCCCTGCAAGGCCCCGTAGCGCGCGGGCGGAGCCGGGTCGGCGCGGCTCGACATTGTGGCGTCGGCAGGACCAGCGCCCCGGACCCCCGGCCGCGACTGCTTCCGGAATCGGTGCCGACAGGTCACTACAAACGGCCATCGCACGAGCTTCCGTCGCAGAAGGCGGGGCCCGCCCGGCGCTACGGCGTGGAGCTGCGACCGGCGATACGTCCCTATGCCGGTGCGCCCGGTCGCTTCGCAGCTCCGGACAACGCATTCGAGGTGTGAGCACAGAAGGCGCGGCGCCTGTCACCGCGAGGATGGATCGCGCTCCGGCGGAGGAGGTTGGCTGTGCCACCCGTCCCCAAAGCCGAATTCAGGACTGACCTGCTCTACTCATCGCCGCCAGCGTTACATCGATCCGCCGGTCGAGCGGCACGGTCAACTCGAGAATAGGAAGCTCGCCCCATGCGTGCAGCGGATCGGCGTGAAGGATGTCCAGGAGTTCATCATTTACGGATTCGCGCAGTCGGGGCATTTCTGCCTTTGGTAGAGACTTTTCGGTCTCGGCCGTGATGGGCGCGACGACCAGTATGTCCAGGCCTGTCATGACTGACTCCAGCGCGTACGGAGCAGCTTCCTCAGCGATGTCATGTCCTTGGACAGCAAGGTAGGCGAGGAAGTCCACCGGCGTGCGGTCGAAGATGATGTCGTCGGCAGGGGAGTGCAGCAGAAGGACGGATCGTTTGAGCTGTGCCCTGTAATCCTCGGGCGAGGGTGGATAGGAGAATTCGTAACCCTCTTCTTCGAGCAGTAAATACGGCTCATCGACAGGAACATGGTCAGGCAGGTGTGCGCATAGTCCTTCGATTAGGGTGGTCTTTCCGGTTCCGTGTGCACCGGATACTCCGATCCGCATGGCAACTCCCTGTCTCGGTCATCGTTTCGCTTCGGGTTCTTACCTGCTGGAAAGCCCTGAGAAGATACCTTCGGCCCACCGGTTCCTGGCCCCGCGATGCGAGGCGACAACTGTGGAAGCGTCCTGAAAAGGCGCCGTATCATGAACTGCGCAAGCGGGTCCGAGGCGTGAACGGAATATGGATGTGGACGTGCGTATCGATAGAAGCCCCGTGCGTGGATAGGGCTTGGAGCAAGGCAAGATATCACCCGAAACTGTGGTTCGGAATAGGAGTTGACACACTTGATCGTCTGCGATGAGAGCCGTGGTAGGCGTGAGGGCGGCGCCGTGACGGCTCAGGATGTGCCGTCGGGAGAGGACGTTGTCACTCACATCTCCTTGAAGGCTGTCACGGACGCGGGAGCGTCTCGGCATCGGAGCCTTGCGTCGGAACAGCCGGGCAACCGCCGAAGGCACGGATAGGTGAGTACGCCGGCCAGGACCAGGATCATAGTGGTCGCGCCGAGCACAATGCCGCGCGACAGGGACCAGGGCATGAAGACAATCTCCGGGCGGGAGGCCGTCCTGGCTGAAGGTCACCGAGGAGCGCCGTCACAACTCCCGGAACTCCGGTCCAACACCGGCTCCACAGTCGGGAGCCATGGGGTACGGACTGAGGTCACTGCAGGCGAGCCGAGGTCCGGCCGGCGGCCGGCCAAGACTCGAACAGGGACCGTTGCGAGACACCGCGGGTCCAGGCATCGAAGCATGGAGGGGCGGTTGTCCTCCCCATGTGAACCGCCCGTCCATGCGCCTGTGGTGCCTTGCACGGCGTCGCAGCCGACTACGGTCTTCCCCTGCTGAGAGCCGCGGCTGCCTTGAACGCGAAGGCCTTCGGATACGAGGGACGGAAGCAAGGGCCCCAACTGGGATGTGGTCCGCCGCGGCGGATGAACCCTGGGTGCTCTGCGCGAATCGGCGAGTGTGGCGCTGAGGGATGAGACGGCCGACCTGAGAGGTCTCGCAGGCGCCCCGCCGATCCGATCACTGGTTCCATCCCACCCCCCGCCGACCCACCAGACATCAGGGACAATCCCTAGCCGGATCTTCGATATGCGCGGCGAGGCGGGCGGCGAGCGTGACTGTTGGCCGTACCCCTGGCAGTGGGGCCGCAGTGCGCCAGTGTCGCTGCCTTGTGGACGGAGCGTTCATGCATCACAGGGCTCCGGGTCAGCCGGATGCGCACTCGTTTCCAGTGAATCGCTCCGGCTCTCCCGCAGATCGCCGGCCGCAGACTCTTCACCTCGCCTGAGGCAGACAATCCTGGCTGGATTTCGCTGTTCACCACTTCGTCCAGGCTGTTGCCGCAGTCCCCGCTGACGCCGGCAGGTGCATTTTAGGGAGATGTCCTAGGTAGGTGCAGGTCGATGGTTTGTAGAGTAGCAACCAATCCGCCTTCGATGTGATCAGGGCGGTTTACCGTTGCTGCGAAGCGCAGCCCTTCACAATGCCATGCCTTTCGGCATCGCCCCTCGACAACTGGAAAGTGCACGTAAGTGATGAGATTCCTTAAGCGTCCCGGCCCCGGGCTGTTCATTTCCGCCATGACGGCCGTATTGTGCGCGCCCGGGCTTGCCGTTGCCGACGAGGCGAGCAACGGGAAGGAAACCACGTACTACATATCGCTTGGCGACTCCCTGGCCACCGGCTATCAGCCGGACGTCGACAAGGACACCGCTGTCGCCTACACCGATCAGCTGTATACACAGCTCAAGCGTCGAGACCCCAACCTCCAGCACATACGCCTGGGGTGCACAGGGGAAACCACGGAGTCCCTGATCAAGGGCGGCAGATGTGATTACCCGCAGGCCCAGTCGCAACTGGATGCGGCTTTGAAGGCGTTGGCTCAGCACAAGGGCAAGGTGGCATACGTCTCCCTGAGTGTCGGCGCCAATGACATCCAGGCCTGCGTCGGCCCGGCCGAGACCCTCGACGCGGCGTGCCTGAACACCGCCGGCCAGGCCATGGGTGAGCACCTCACGCAGATCGCGGCGGCCCTCCGCAAGGCAGGGACTGAGCACACCCAGTACACAGGATCGACCTATTACAACCCGTTCCTGGCAGCCTGGCTGACGGGGACCCCAGGGCAGAAGACCGCCGAGGAATCGGCCCCCCTCATCAGGGCCGCCAACAGAGCAATCAGCCAGGTGTACGGGACCGCCGGCTTCGAGGTGGCTGATGTGGCCGGTGCCTACTCCTCAGAAGACTCAACCACCCTGGTGAATGTGCCCGGCGCGGGTGTGGCGCCTAAGAACGTGGCCAAGATTTGTCAGCTGACCTGGACGTGTACTGATGAGAAGGATCCTCATCCGAACGCCGACGGCCACAAGGTGATTGCCGGGGCGTTCTCTGCGGTTCTCGCGGAGAGGCACACGCCCCACCCAACTATGTCCACACCTTCCAACGAGTCGGCCTCGTCCGCGCCCACCGGGAAAACTGAGGGGAACAACCCGACAACGGACGGGGACCTTGCCGAGACCGGTGCGTCGAACACCACACCGGCCCTCGCTGGTGCCGGTCTCGCGATCGTGCTGGCGGGCAGCGCCGGGGTCTACTTCGCACGTAGGCATCGCGCAACTGACCGAAACTGACGTGAGCACCCAATGATCGGACAGGCAGTCGGGCAGTCGTACACCTGAACGTCCCAGCCTGCGGCAATGGTCAGACCGGCGCCCTGGTTCTGGTCTGACCATGCTTGTCCGAGGCAGATCGAGTCCCGACGGCCCGTCGCTGAGTAGCTGCGCTTTCCAACCTTGCGTAGCAGGTTATCCCGGGCGTGGTCGAGCCGCCGCGCGTACCTTCATTCGATGTCCGGACGTCTCATGAGCTGAGCTTCAGGAACGCCCGAACGAAGACGTTTGAGCATGTCATCCGGATCGAATTCGATACCGATCGGGTTACTTCTGTACGCTGGAGACTGCATGAAATCATTGGCCTCCTCGGATGTTTCGAAGACATCGACCTGAAGCTCCGATTGATTTCCGTCCGGGTCTCTGTAGTACAGGGAGATGGTGGGGCCGTGATTCACGCAGAACCACGGCAGCACCCCCTTGGGCCTCAGCTTCTCGTAATGGTGGAGGAGTTCACTGAGAGAGGCGTAGCAGAATGCCATGTGGTGCATGCCTGCGGCATTAGGAATACGCTCCGAGTACTGCTCGAGGTGGAGCAAGGCGATCCTGTGATGCTCGTCGTCGTACGTCAAGAGGCACATCGGGCCGACTTCGGCCTGTACCCGGGCTCCGAGCAATTGACAGTACCAGTCGCGCAACACGGGTATCTGGTTGGTTTGGAGCACGACATGCGAGAGTTTTATAGGGGAGGTCATTCGAATCTCCAGCTTCCATGGTAGTGGGGGTAAAGCAGGCGCAGCACCTGGAGCCGGTCTGGGAGAACGGGAGAAGAGACCGCTGTCTCCTGGTACCGGAGAGCCGTGCTCGACGGACCTGTTGATCCGATGGCCCTCCCAGCGAGCGAGACATCCGGCTGGCTGACGTCGTGAGGGCAGGAGCCGCGTCAGTCCTCTGCAATGCTTCCGATGGCCACTTCGAAGGGCGCCAGCACGGCGTCGAATATCCTGCCCATCGTCGCCGAGGCATCGGCTGGTGCTCTGCGCGAAGTGCGCCAGGCGACATGGCCGTCCGGACGTATCAGGCAGGCGCCGGACAAGCCCACGCCGGCAGTTTTGTGCCATGCCCCACTCGGATCGCGGAGATCGGCGCCCGCACCTATGCGGAAGGCCGAGAGGGGAATGCTTCGCTCAGCGGCGGCTGCGTTGGCCCCCGCCAGCCAGCCGTCACCTTCCTCAGCCGCCAGGACGACAAATCCGTCGCCGAAGAGGTCAAGGGTTGAGATGTCGTATCCGTCGCGGGTGAGCACGTGGTGCGGGGCTCGCGATCCTACGGCCCCGTCCGGGACGAAGGGTGCTGTCTCATTTATGGGCTGCGTGTTCGATGCGGGCTCGGCGACGAGGGCACCACGGTGGTAGCGGAACCCTATGTCTTGGGGCAGGGCATCGAACTGGACGGACTGTCCCGGGATAGCCGCGCGAATGCGGGCCCGAAGTGTGTCGGCCTGTTCGCCGTCCTTCTCCAACTGATCAGCGAATGCGTACACCTCGGAGCCCAGACCCGTCTCGGACATGAGCAGCATGTTTTCGGCGCTGCGCTCGCTGTTGAGCAGAGCGATCGGTCGACGTTCGGACTCGTAACTGTCCAGCAGGCTCAGCGGAGCCCAGCCGTGATACACGCCGACGATCTTCCAAGCGAGATTGTGTGCGTCCTGAATGCTGGAGTTCATGCCGAAGCCGCCTGTAGGGGGAAACCGGTGAGCCGCGTCTCCCACCAGGAAGATTCTGCCGTCCCGGAACTTCTCGGCGACCTCGGCCTTCATCGTCCACGGGCGGGCGTCGAGCACCTTCACCGGAAGGTCGGCAACGCCGACGATGTCGCGGACGGTCTCGGTGCACCAGTCATCATCCAGCCGCACGTCAGTGGTGCGAGGGAGCACCGTGACGTACCAGCGATCGCGGCCGTCCAGTGTGACGAGAGCACCACTCGAGCCGCTGTTGATCACCCAGTAGATCGCTGCGGGGGCGGGACCTGCCCATGGGCGGAGATCCGCTTCGAAGTAGATGTTCACAAAGCTGATCGCCAGGTCCAACCCTGCCATGCCGATCTGCAGAGAACGACGGATCGGGCTGCTCGCACCGTCGCAGGCCAGGAGATACCGGGCGTGCACCTTACGCCTCGTGCCATCGGCAGAGCTGGTCAGTGTTGCGCTCACCCTTGTGGCGTCCTGCACGACGTCACTGACGCGCGTCCCCATGCGCAGGTCCACGAGCGGCTGTTCTCTTACGGCATCCAGCAGAGCCGGCTCCACCACGTCTTGTGGGCACCATGCGACCGACGTTGGGCTGACGCTGCGCCGGTTCGCGCTGTCTGCCTCATCTGGGCTGATGGCCAGGCGGCCGAACTCTTCACCGCTGAGGGAATGGCACCAGGCGATCTCACCGAACCCCGGCAGAGCGTGCTGCCGCACCTGGCTCTCCAGGCCCCATTCCCGCAGGAGCTCCATGGTGCGGGTGCGTACACCAGTCGCCCGCGGTAACCTGCCGACTTCCGTGTGTGACTCGGCAAGAACGCAGGGGACCCCCATACGCGCGAGACAGAGCGCAGCACTGAGGCCGGCCGGGCCGCCCCCGACGATCAGAACGGGAACCTCGTCCGGAGATTCATCGGACCCTAGATCCTGCATTTCGGCTCCCTACGCTGGAACATGACAGTAGGCATGGATGTAAGTGCTGCGTCGGACGCGGCAGATGGCAGCGGAGAATTCGCTGCTCTCCGGTGCATGCCAAGACTTGTGTTGCTTTGTAGTGTGAAAGACCCGCAGGTCAGGAAGAAAGAAGGCACTTTCATGTGGTCAACGCACACCCATGTTCCCGACCGTGTGGGAGCCGATCACCAGAGTTGCGAGATACGCGATCTCCTGGACCGAGTCGGTGACAAGTGGAGCATGCTCGCCATGGCGCAACTCAGCGCGGGCCCGTGCCGCTACGGTGAGTTGCGGCGCTCAATCGACGGCATCTCACAGCGCATGCTCACGTACACCCTGCGTGGCCTGGAAAGGGATGGGCTGGTCGTACGGAAGGTCATCGACAGCACGCCGCCGGCCGTGGAGTACGCCCTGACGAGCGTGGGCCGGTCGCTCCTGGACCAATTGGCCCAGCTGACCGAGTGGATGCGGACCAATCGCGACTATGTGCTGGAAAGCCGTCTGCGCTACGACGAGGGCCCTGCGCGGGAGTCGCACTCCGGGCCCTGACAAGGCGACCGTACCGAAGGGCTACCGACTCCGGCGCACCGGTCGGCGGCATGGCTCGCTTGGCCAGCCGCAGGTGTCGCTGCCGCAGGCCGGCCGAGCGCCGCTACCGGCACGCAGGACGACGACCATGCCGTAGTCGTCGCCGATGTGCCACGCCGCTCAGTGTCAGGTGCGCCAACAGCCATGCAGGTCCCACAGCGCCCGACCGGCCCTGCGTGCGTTTTCTACACCATGGGCCCATCGTCCCGGCTGGGCAGGCGGTGCAGGCGTTCTGCCAGCGAGTGCCGGGCCAGGCTTGCTCGTTGTGATGCCTGAAGCGGAGCCACGTTCACTACACGCTCCGCACGGTCTGTACCACCGACCGCAATCAAGGCCGGGCGCCGACGCCGGAAAATCGACCCACGTTGTCCGATTCCGCACGTGCACCCGCCGAACTTCGGCCAGTTAGGCACTGTTTGAGCCAGACAAAGATCCCTAATCTGTTGCCCGCAGATTCACCATCCGTCTACTCAGGGGAGCTCAGTGTCCACTGCCGAGCAGGTGCCCGACATTCTTTCGCCCGAGTTCGCCGCGGATCCGTACCCCGCGTACGCGGTGATGCGGGAAGGGAAACCCCTGATCTGGCACGAGGCCACACAGAGTTACATCATCTCCCGCTACGACGACGTCGAACGCGTCTTCAAGGATAAGAAGTCGCAGTTCACGACGGACAACTACAACTGGCAGTTGGAGCCGGTTCACGGCAAGACGATCCTCCAGCTCAGCGGGCGTGAGCATGCGGTGCGGCGCGCCCTGGTGGCGCCGGCTTTCCGGGGCAAGGATCTGCAGGAGCGGTTCCTGCCGGTCATCGAGCGCAACTCGCGTGATCTGATAGAGACCTTCCGGCACTCCGGCTCCGCCGACATCGTCAGCGACTACGCGACGCGCTTCCCGGTCAACGTGATCGCGGACATGTTGGGTCTGGACAAGGCAGATCACGCCCGCTTCCACGGCTGGTACACGGCCGTCATCGCCTTCCTCGGCAACCTCTCGGGAGATCCCGAGGTGACCGCCGCGGGTGAACGCACCCGGGTGGAGTTCGCCGAGTACATGATCCCGATCATCCGCGAGCGGCGCGACAACCCGGGCGACGACCTGCTGTCGACGCTCTGCGCCGCTGAGGTCGACGGGGAGCGGATGAGTGACGAGGACATCAAGGCGTTCTGCAGCCTGCTGTTGGCCGCCGGCGGGGAGACGACGGACAAGGCGATCGCGAGCATCCTGGCCAACTTGCTGATGCACCCCGACCAGTTGGCGGCGGTCCGGGCCGACCGGAACCTGATCCCGGCCGCGTTCGCCGAGACCCTGCGCTACACCCCCCCGGTGCATATGATCATGCGGCAGTCGGCCACCGATGTGGAGGTCACCGGGGGGACCATTCCAGCGGGGGCCACGGTAACCTGTCTCATCGGTGCCGCCAATCGGGACGAGCGTCGCTTCCGCGCCCCCGACAGGTTCGACATCTTCCGTGACGACCTGAGCACGACGTCGGCGTTCACGGCCGCCGCCGACCACCTCGCCTTCGCCCTTGGCCGGCATTTCTGCGTCGGCGCGCTGTTGGCCAAGGCGGAAGTCGAGACCGGCATGAACCAGCTGCTCGACGCCATGCCGGACCTCAGGCTTGCGGACGGCTTCGACCCGGTCGAGCACGGCGTGTTCACTCGCGGTCCGCAGTCGCTGCCGGTGCGCTTCACCCCTGTCACCGGCTGAGCACGCTTTCGGCGCGGCGACCGGCCCGCCGCTCGCCGGGGGGAGCGCATCCCCGCCGCGTCCACGCAGGACTCGGCGGGGAAAATGCCACCATGGTGCATACGGGGAGCCGGACGAACCGGGCGTCGCCTTCTAGTGCACCGCGGGGGTGAACCGCACGGGAAGAGCGGTCAGACCGCGCATCCAGATGGACGGACGCCAGGTCAGCTCGTCCGCCTCCACGCCCAGGACGAGATCGGGCAGCTGCTCCATCAGCGTCTCCACGGCCGTGCGGGCCATGACATCGGCCAGCAGCGGCGCGGGATAGGGGCAGCGATGCTCACCGTTGCTGAAGGACAGGTGCGCAGAGTTCTCAGCGCCGACGTGCGACTCAGGCCAGATCTGCGGGTCGGTGTTGGCTGCGGCAAGTCCCAGGATCAGGCAGTCGCCCTCCCGGATGAGCCGCCCGCCGAGCTGGGTGTCACGCACTGCCCAGCGGCCGATGAAGTTCTGCGTCGGCGTGTCCAGCCACAACACCTCGTTCAGCGCCTCCCCGACGCTGACCCGGCCGCCGGAGACGTTGACCGCGAAGCGCTCGTCGGTCAGCAGCAGCCGCAGGGTGTTGCAGATCCAGTTGGCAGTGGGCTGCTGCGCCGCAGCGATCACTGAGATCAGGTCCTGTACGAGCTCCTCGTCGCTGAGGCCGGCCGGATCGAGCAGCATGCGCGAAGTGACGTCGGGGCCGGGACGCTCCCGCTTCTCCTTCACCAGCCGCAAGATGCGCTCCCCGACACGCCCGTACGCCGCCACCGGGTCATCACCCTCACCAGCGTCCAGGGAGATGCGCAGGTCGTCGACGAGCTGCTCGGTGTCCACGCTGCCCTGCGGCATCCCGCACATCCACAGCACGGCACGCGCCGGCAGTGCGTGCGCGTACATACTCATCAGCTCGGCCTGGCCACTGCCGGAGAAGGAGGCGATCAGCTGATCGGCGATGAGCTGGCATTGACGCGTCAACTCGAACTGATCGACGCCCTCCAGCGCCTGCGTGATCACGCCCGCCCGGCGTTGATGTTCCTGTCCCTCGGTGAAGAGCACCGAAGGCTGGTGGCCGACGAACGGCAGCAGCGGCCAGTCCGCCGGAATGTTCGGCCACTGGTTCCAGCGCCGGGAGTCGCGCGCGAACAGCTCGTCGTGGCTGGTGACGTAGCAGACCTCGGGATAGCCGAGCACGAGCCAGGCGGGGATGTCGCCGTCGAGCAGCACAGGCGCGACGGGCCCTTGCTCGCGCCGCATTGTGCGGTACAGCTGTGAGGGCGTCCGCTGGTACTCCAGTCCGCTCAGTCGCACGGCCCCGGGGTGTGCGGGGCAGCCGGACGCAGGCACGTCGGAGGATGGGGAGCCGGTGGTGTCGCTCACGGTGTCTTCTCCTGGATCAGTGCCAACGCGTGGAGGTGCTCCACGAGAGCGATGAGGACTTCCTTGCCCGACGACCTGAGTCGCGCGTCGCAGTCGATCATGGGTACGTGGTCACCGAGGGCAAGGGCCTGACGGATCTCCCCCAGGGAGAACCGGTTGTTGTCGTCGTCGAACCGGTTGATGGCCACGACGAACGGTGTGCCGTGATGTTCGAGCCGGTCGATCGCGTACCAGGAGTCCTCCATGCGGCGGGTGTCGACGAGGACGACCGCACCCAGCGTGCCGGAGAACAACCGGTCCCAGAGGAACCAGAAGCGTTCCTGGCCCGGAGCGCCGAACAGGTAGAGCACCATGTGCCGGTTGAGGCTGATACGACCGAAGTCGAACGCGACGGTGGTGGTGGTCTTGCGTTCCACACCGGCCGTCTCGTCGACGCCCTGCCCGGCCTGCGTCATCATCTCTTCGGTATTCAGGGGCCGTATCTCGCTGACCGAGCGCACCAAGGTGGTCTTGCCGACGCCGAAACCGCCAATGATGACTATCTTCAGGCCGGTCTCGGCGGCATCGGCGAGTGGTGTGCGCTGGAAGGGCAGCTCAGAGGTTGCGGAGCCCATGGAGCACCTCCTGGAGCAGGGCGGTTTCGGGCAGGTCCGCGACGGACGCCGCCGCGCGAGGGTGACGAGCGCTCACCTTGCCCATGGCATGGAGGTCGCCGAGGAGGATCCGGACGACAGTGATGGGCAGCTTCAGCTCGGCGGCGATTTCGACCAGCGCCGCCGGGTGCCGGCACATCTCCAGGATCCGTACATGCTCCGACTGCAACCCGGCTGCGGGCTCGCACTCACTGACGATCAGCGTCACCAGGTCGAACGTGTCGTCCGCTTCGCTGCGCCCGCCCGTGACGGTGTACAGCCGGTCGGGATCACCGACGTCCACGGGTCTGTGGATCACGCGATGGCACCTCGGGTGGCGGGAGTGCGGGGCTCGGCCCTCAGGTGCTCGCCGATCTGCTCTACCATCTCGGTCATCTGGTGACCCACGACACCCGGGTCGGCGCTCTCCTCGGCGAGGATCGCGAGGTGGGCGCCCTGGCCGGCCTCCACGATGAACAGCAGTCCGCCGTGGAACTCGGTCATGGAGTGCCGGACACCGCCCGACCCATCGCCGAACTCCATGGAAGCGCCCTGGGCGAGCGCCTGGATGCCCGAGCAGATCGCCGCCAGCTGGTCAGCCTGGTCGAGTGTCATGTGCTCGGTCCAGCACAGCTTCAGGCCGTCCCTGGACAGGACGAGGGCGTGCCGCGTTCCCGGCGTGCGCTGCAAAAGGTTCGTCAGGAGCCAGGTGAGGCTGTTGTCAGTGGTCTCCATGGTGGGTGAGCCGGGCTGTGACCGTGAAAGGTCACCCGGCTCGTTCCTCCTATCCAACGAAGTGCGGGGGTGAGGCGGCCAGGACCGCCGTGATGAATGAAGGGCTGGCGAGACCTAGCTCCCGGCCCCGGTCTCGGAGCCCGGCGCGGAGTCGGTCGCACCGCTGGACTTCCGGCCGCGGTGGAAGGCACCGAATCGGCTTCCGGCGTCACGGGCCGGGCCGGGCGCGTGCCCTGCCGATCGAGGCGAATCGGCCGCTTGCTTCGACCGGCTCCGCTCCGCCTCGGCCATGGTGCGGCCGGGGGCGCGGACAGGCAGCCCATGCGGGGTGGCCTGGCTGTGCCTTTGAGCGTCCTCGGCGGCGGGCGCCGCTTCTTGGGCCGGGACCATTTGGGGGCGCACGGGAACGGGGTACTCCTCAACTGCCGAGGTATGCGTGGCCGGAACCTGTCTGGCAGGGATGGTCTTCTCGGGCGAAATCGCGCCGCGCTGCTGGGCGACGAGTTCCGGAGGGAGGAGTACGACCACGCCGGTGCCGCCCCGGGAGGACGGCCGGTAGTTGACGCTGATGCCGTACTTGTCGGAGAGCCGCCCCACCACACTCAGACCGAGTCGGGTGCCCTGCAACGAGGCAAGGTCGGTGACCTTGCCCGACACGGACTCCTCCGCCCGCCGCATTGCGGCGTCGGACATCTTCAGGCCACTGTCCTCGATGGTCACGACGAGACCGGCACTGCCCTCCTCCGCATAGACGTGAACCTCGTCGATCGGCGGCGAGAAGTTGGCCGCGTTGTCCATGAGTTCGGCCAGCAGGTGCATCACACCCTCGGCGGCGAAACCCGCGATCGCGGCCCGGCTGGAGTTGTGCAGCCGCACCCGCCGGTAGGCGGCGATCCGGCCGACTGCGCCGCGCAGGATGCTCTCCATCACGATGGGCTTGTTCCAGACGCGGCTGGGACGGCCCCCCATCAGCAGTGCCAGCCGGTCGGTCATCAGTCCCAGCTGGGAGGTGCTGTGGTCCAGGCGCAGCAGGTCACCGAAAACTTCCTGACCGTGCCGTTCCTGCATCTCCCGCAGCTCGGCGAGCATGCTGACCGTCTTGGCCTGGACCCGGCTGAGTGCCTTCGCGGAGGCGGCCTGGGCCGCCGAGGAGCGGCGTTCGCTGTGGGCGAGGTCGCGCACGAACGATTCGGCCGTGGCGCGCAGCAGCGGGTTGCGCGGCCACTCGAACGCGGCGAGGACGGTATCCGCGGAGCTGCCCTCCCGCAGCATGGTCACGGCCGATGGCAGCGTGTGGTGGGTCAGCTGCTCCAACTCCGCGCTTCCCGCGATCAGTTGGCCTCTGACCATGTTGAGTTCGTGCTGTACCGAGCCCACCCGTCGTACCGCCTCGCCCACCTCGGTGACGAGCACGTGAAGCATCTGACGCATGTACGGGTCGGAGGGAGAAGAGGCACCGGACAGTGTCTCTGCGGCGTCGGCCCCATTTTTCACCTGCTGGACCACGGCCGGCAGGGTCGTATGAACCAACTGGGCTGCCTCGACGCCCTGTTGCGCCCAATTGTTCCTTGTCATCTCCAGTTCCTCAGCCTGTGCCGCCACCTGCTGACGGGCATGGCGCAGCAGGGTCGAGGCGCCGATGATGACGGCGGTGAGGCAGCCCCACGCGACGGTTGCTGCGACCAGGACCCAGGAACGCGCACCCGCTGGAGCGAGGGCGGCTGCCGCTCCGGCGCCGAGGGCCGTGATGACCAGGACCGCGGGAATCACGGCAGGGGAGGAAGGTGCCCCGGAGGTGGAACGACGCTGACGGGGGCGGGCAGGCACTGGCATTCCTCGGTCCCTCGGTCCGTAAGAGCAGGAGGTATGTGGACGACTGAAGCATCGGCGGGAAGGGCGGAAGACGGATGACCATCCTCCAGATCGAACATGTGGTCATGCTAGCCACCGTGCGGACCTCGAATACCAGGGAGAAAAGCTGAAGCGTCCATGAAGGCTCGTCTGGTCGTGATGGCCACGACAACCAGGTCTTATGCTGATGAGACGATACTCCGGCGACCGCTCCGGTGTATGCCGTACAACGGTCCCCGGCATGCAGCACCTTATTGATCAACCCGATCGAAGGGCGTCCACAACGAGTGGCAGTGATGGTTTTCGGCCACGGGATGGTTTGTGATGATGACTCCGCTCGTGAGGGAAGTTCAGCTTCCCGAGTGGGAGCACAACGCCTTGCACCAGTACGTCGGTCGGTACCACCACGCATGTCGCCGTGACTGCCGGACTCGCATGCTTTTGCTCACAGAATGTCGCAGTGGCCTCGGGAGCCAGAGGTCCTCGGGCCAGGAACATGGAACACAAGCGCCTTGGCTTGGTCCATGGTATAGGAGTAGCCCGAAGCCGGATCCGCCACATAGACGGGGTGCGCGAGTCCCTCGGCCAAGAGCCAGGTCAAGCCGTCGGCAACCTCGGTACGGATGACATTGTGCCAAGCGCTGGCGTCCACGGGACCACCACCCATCAGCAGGTCGTAATCCTGGGAAGCTGTGTGTAGCCAGTGGTGGTTCTCGAAGCGCCACCACTTGCCGTCAATGTTGCCGGTCTGCCCGTCGATGAGTGTCACGCCCTCCCGGCCGATCACGAACTCATGCGAGTAGCTGCTCACTTGCGCCTCGATGTCGAGCGCCTGCAGGACGCGCGCGGCCCCGCTGGCCAGGCTCCTGCAGTCGCCCTCGCCGTCTGCCAGAAGCCCTCTCTCGCCCTTGTTGGTACCGGTCCAGCGAAAGTGGGAGTGGAGAACGATGTTCTCTACGACCCGGTTCACAACGAGCTGCGGGTTGGCATGCGAGGCGGCGAGCAGCGCAGCGATCGTCACGTCATCGGCTCCCGCAGGGCCTGCCGACGCCACGTCGGCGAGCAAGACCCCCAGCTTTTCCACGCCGTAGGTGTTGTACAGGTTCTGAATCTCCACATGTCCCATGAGCGTCCCTCGCAAGCGCCTCGACTGCCGGGACACATCATCGTTGCGCACATGAACGGGTTTTCTGCCGTGAGTGCAGTTCATGGGGTCGCAAAGTATGCCCCAAAGGGCGATCGGCCCGTGATACTGCTGTGGATTGATTGGCTGGCAGATGTGTACCGGCGCGCGAAGGTGCAAGTCCCCCCTCGCGTCGGCTCATGCAGGCCGGTCCGGTCACATACATACCGCACGCCGGAGCAACGCGCACCGTGCCAAGCGTGCGCGAAGCCCGTGCGAACCGTGAACCGCTCGTGCAGGAACCTTAGATGGTCAGCTGATCTTCCGTACAGTCATTGTGAACATGTCGCTCCATGCTGCCTGCCTCGCCTGCATGATCGCCATTGCAGCGTGCAGCCCATTTCCTCTGCTGATGAATTCGCGGAGAATCCTATCGGCCGAGAATGAGGTGCTCTTGACGCCTTCAGGTACTACAACGGGACCACTGCTGACCGGCTCGACCGGCTGAATGAATGTGACTCCTGAGCGAAACTCGTCGGCGACGGCCGGCTGAGATATAGAGGCTACAAAAACTGCTACTGAAGCAACAGGAAGTGCGTGTGTAATAATCCGCTTCAACATAAGATGCACCTTAAGGATGGTTGAATTCTAGGCCGCTCGCGATTCACGGGTCTGATGGTGGTGGGGGATTGTGACGCTGTGCTGCTGGGAGCTGAGCGCAGCACAGCGTCGGGCCTACTACTCTAGGCGATCGTCGGCTGGGTCTGCCGGAGGCCGAACATGCATTCCTGAGGGATCGCATGGGCGGCCGAGAACTTTGCAGCGAAGATCTCTCCAAGAGCCAGACCGCGAGTTCCGCACGGCTTGTTGAAGATCTCCTGGCTGAGCATGTAAATGCCGCTGCCTGCTGAAATTATCTGCTTCCACCCGTTGTCCATACTGCGGAACTTCCACTGCTGCCATATATCCGTGGTCGAGCAGTTGGCCTGGTACACCTGTCTGCTGTTGCTGTCCGGCCCAGGCAGTTCATCCATCCGCAGGCACATGCCACTACTGGCATTTTTGATGGTGTAAGTGAACGCCTTCCCGTCAGGAAGGTCCGTCCGCGTAAGCACCCACTGCTGCCGAGGGCTGTCTACCTCGTCAGTGACGACAGGCAGGGCCGGGTAGAGCGCTCCTCCGGAGACATGGAGAGACTTCAGATTGTTGCGCGCGGTGATGATGTAGGTCTTGTTGTGAGTGGGGCCGTACAGAGCGATCCCGCCATCGCAGCCGGATTCTTCAGCTGCTGTCATGTGCCGCTGCCGGAAGGTCCATCTACCGTCGGCAGTACCGTCGGAGCGCACTACCGGGGACGTGACTTCAACCTTCTTCGTCCAGACCTTCTGGTCGCCATTCGGCCGGTCGTCGTAGACGCCCACCCTGTAGGTGAGTGTGTTGTTGGTCAGGGTCTTCCGTACCTTCGGCGTGAAGATCAGTTCACCGAAATAGCGAGCGGATACGTACCCCGTGAGAGCTTCGGCAGCAACGGCAGTCTTGGCCCAGGTCCAAGTGCTCTGCTGCTGAATCGCTGCGCTGATGTTTCCGGTCAGCCCGCCTGTTCCACCATTCAGCTGGAACTGAACCTGGCTGCCCTCCATAAATGAGTACTGACTCGATACAGAGGTACTGCGGGTCGCGTTGAGTAGCACATTCTGCGAGGTATCCTCGGGATTCCTATTGCAATTTTCGGACTCCGAGGCAATTATCTGTGCGCCTGCTGCGGTTGTCGAGCTCTCGATTTTTACATCACAAGACGTCGTGTTGACGTTGCAGTCGTACTCGACGTCAGGGAATATCTGACGCTGCTGTTCAATGGGATTTCCGATGCAGGTGTAAGACATGCGGATTACCCCTGCATTGGCAAGGCTGATGTTACTCACTGCCCACACGCGTTCGCGTTCACTGGTTCTGACCGAGTACTCCAGGCCGACATTGTTGCTTATCTCTACTACTTTCGAAGAAGCCGGTGACGCGTCCATCACGGTACCGGCCGGACAACTCGCTTTCCAATTATAGAAGTAGGTCCCAGGGTCAAGCCGCAGTTTAGCCGTTTGATAAACGGTGCTTGCCGCTGCCTGAGCAGGCGGCGGAGCGATCACTGTGACCATGCTTGCCAAAGCAGTAGACACGCCTACAATTGCGTACCGCAGAGATGTGGCATGATGCATCGAGTCTGACCTCTCGAGACTGGCCGGCGCGGCGCGAGGTGCCTTAGATTGAGGAGCGCGGGTCCGGGCTGTGACAAGAATGAGCGGCCGATCAAGACCACACCCCAGGGACTCTCCCTAGGCTCCCTCCCCTCGCGACCCCGCTCGCCCGGTGCTGAACCCTGTTGGGGGCGATCCGCGGTCCTCACTCAAGCGGGCGCTTGATGAGCGAGCGAGCAAGGGCGGTACCGCCGGCGTAGATCTGCAGCGCATCGCGGCGTCGCGTCTCCGGCCCGGTGGGGACGGTGGCTTCGAGTAGGTCCCGTGATGAGGGACCAGGCTGCTGGTGGGCGGTGAGGCCCCGGGGCCAAGCAGCGGGCGGTATGACGCGGAATCAGATGCGCATGAACGCTGAGGGCGTCAGCAGCAGGCCGCACGCGTTTTGCTGACACCGAGTTTCACCGCGTCGGCGGCGATCGTCCCTCCTCCACTGGCAGTGGCCCTTGAACCGCCCGGATCAAACATCGAGGCGAGGCCCATTCCAGGCCACAAGTCGAGGCCTGCGGTAACGCCGCCGTTGCGGCAGGATCCCGGACAGCCACCTCACCAGTCTCCGGCGGGCTGCGCTGGTCCCCACCCTTGCCCACGCGTTCCACCAGGCCGCAGCTCCTGCTCCAGCAAGACCCTTACGAGCGCTTCAGGTGGTTCCCGACTGAGGCGGGCGACTGAGGAGAGCTGATTCGTGCATCTCGGTTCAATGATGCGCATGCCTCTTGTGATCAAGGGATGAGACATTCATGATACGGGTTACTCAACCAAGGAGGTGACTGTGGGCAGCAACCTTCTGACCCGCATGTTTCTCTCAGGCGCGCTTCTCGCGTCGTCCGCCGCGCTCACGGTCTCGCAGGCCGTCCCCGCTGCGGCGGCGAACCCTCCTGTCTTGCCCCCTGCCCTCGCAGCGGCATACGGATCGACGCCTGCGTTCGCCGACGAGTTCAATGACGGCGATGTCAACGAGAATGACTGGTATTACAGGATCACCGGCCCGTACAATAACGCGTATATGCACAAGGACGAGGTGGATGAGTCTGGAAACGCTCTTCATCTTGCCTACAACAAGCGCGATGTAAGCGGTGATGGAGTTCCTGACTATGTATCAGGAGGGTTGATTTCTCGGCATAATTTCGGGTACGGGTATTACGAGACCCGTGCCAAGTTGTATGCCGGAACCGCCCCGTTGCACACGTCGTTCTGGAGTATGGGTCTCAGGAAAGACATGAAGGGCGCCGGGGGAGATCCACGTATCAACGAGGACATCGCCAACGGGATACTGCCAGAGAACAATCAAATATTCGAAATCGATGGGTTCGAACATGACACCGGGCCCCATCCGGATGTGATCGACATGGGCAACTACCCCCAAAGCGTCGGCACAACCAAGGTGCGAGTGGGTAAGCAGCCAGCGGCCGATCTGGGGATCAACTTCGCTGATTGGAATGTCTACGGGTACGAGTACACTCCGCAGAGCATCAAGTTTTACATCAACGGAGTGCAGATCGGGCCGACCATCGACAACGTAGCGACAAAGTACCAGTACAACCCGATGAATCTGTGGCTCACCGCCCTGCCGTACTACCCGGCCGCTCAGAGTGTGTCCGCTGGGTCCAGCGACTTCGACTACGTCAGGTACTGGAACAAGCCTCTGGACGGCGCCAATCTGCTGGGCAATGGCAGTTTTGACGCGGTGCCCGTCAACGCCGCAGACCTCTGGATAGTTCCGGGTTGGATCGAAAGCTACAGTCCACCGGCCAGCGCTATCGCCACCGACGTCGTAAGCAACGGCACGCGGTCTCTCATTCACAAGAGCTCCAGTGCGTATACGGTCACTACGAAGCAGAACCTCACCCACATCCCGAACGGCACTTACAAGCTGAAGGCGAAGGTTCAGAGTTCCGGTGGGCAGACGAGTGTCCGGATGAGAGTTCTGAACCATGGCAGCAGCGAGGTAAGTGTTCCGGTACCAACGGGATCGACATGGATGGATATCGAGATTCCAAACATCTCGGTCACCAATAACAAAGCGACTATCGCTTTCACCTCAAACGCATCTGCGAACCAATGGATGCGCGTCGACGCGGTCAGTTTCGCCCGCACGACGCCGTAGCGCCACGGGGCCCCCGCTGCTCGGTGGACCGTGACTGCGGAAGGTTGGGAAACTCTCTGTAGAGGTGTATCGGAGTGACCTGGGGCGGGATCGAATCCACTGATCCCGCCCCAGCCAACTTTTCAGGCCCCGTGCTGAGCCCGTTTGTACACCCGCATCCACGGACGGGACGCACCCGTGTCCCGTCCATGGATGCGTTTCTACCGATGCGGGCGCGAGGAATCTGCTCACGTGAGGGGAGACAGACCGCGTTGCAATGCACCTTGTGGAGGCTCGTCGATTCTGAGCTCTTCTCCACTGCTGCGGTCGCGTCGGCTGCCGTATGTCTGTCGGCGCCGACCGCATCGTGCGGCAACAGGCCGAGTCGCTGAGCAAGGGAACGGCAGTGCCCTACAGGGCATGCGTCAGACGGGCATGAGCGCCGGTGAGATGGGTGCGCATCGCTTCTTCAGCCCCTCCTGGGTCGCGACGTCGCAATGCCTCGACGATGGCGGCGTGTTCGCGCAGCGCCTCGATCGGGGTGCCGGCGCTGGGCCAGAGCCGGTAGGTGTGCACGTGTGCATGAAGCCGGCGGATGCTTTCCTGAAGCAGGCTGACACCTGATGCCGCGGCCAGAAGATCGTGAAAGCGTCCGTCCTCGGTGGCGAAGTCCTGGTAGTCCTCATAACCGGCCCCCGATGCCGGAGCGTCTCGCAGGGCCGGATCATCGGGGACGAGGTCGCGGATCTGCTGGTCCGTGGCATGGACGGCAGCCATGCGCGCCGCGGCGGGTTCCAGAAGGAGACGCACCGTGTAGAGCTCATCCAGGGCCTTCCGGTCCAGGGGCGGGGTGACGAGGTACCCGGCGAGGGGGCGTTTGACGACCAGCCCTTCGGACTCCAGCCGGGCCAGTCCCTCTCGGACCGGGGTTCTGGACACACCCATCTCCTGGGCGAGCGCGTCAGTGGTCAGGCGGGATCCCGGCTCGACGGCATTGTTCATGAGCATCGCTTTGAGGGAGTCGTACACCTCGTCAGCGAGGACCGTGCGCCGGGGGCGCCGGAGTCGCGGCCGCGTCCCATCACGCACCGGCCGGCCGGCTACAGGCCCTTCGTCGCTCACATCATCCGCTTTCGTAATCGTCATCGCGCGTATCGTAATACTGGACATTGGATCCAATGGGTGTCAACGTTGTGCCCGTGAGTCGAGGAAGCGACCCGCATCCTGTTCTGTTCCGGCAGGCGTCCTGTCGGATCACATCGCCTGAGCCGGCCGCGGAAGCACCGTCACACCCGGTGAAGCCAGTCCGGCTGTCGGAGGGCCCCGCACGGCCCCACCCGCACAGTGCATGATCGCTGATTCTCGCCCTCACGGAGTCTGATCGAACAACCAGGGGGACGACCGCTTCGGCGTAACCCGGACACATCGGCGTCGAGGACATGAGCCGCACATCGCCGATGAACGACACGGCAAGGAGATACTGGTGCTCAAGCGACCCCCGGGCGGCACCAAGCGTGAGGTCAGCGTCCTCGGTGCCCTGGTCGGACCCGCGCCCGGATCGCGCGACGGATGGACTTCTCTTGGGCGAACGCTTCCCGCCGGGGAACCCGCAGCCAGCGACCCCGGACCGCATCTCTCCGGCCGCCGGCCCTGCCATACTGCCGTGCCACGGGTCCTGGTCACCTCCGGCAGGTCCGCATGAACGCAGTCTGCCGCGTCGACCTGGTCCACATCGGCTCCGGTGTTCTGCGCGGCCCGGAACTCCTGCGCGGTCAGGCCTTCGACGAGTGGTGTCCCATCGCCTTCTATGTCTGGCTGGTACGCGGACCACAGGGCACCGCTCTAATTGACACGGGGATCACTGCCGACGCCGATTGGTGGGACGCACGGGCCAAGCAGGTACGCGGCCCGCAGGCCTACTGGCGCGCCACCGACGACGCCGACCCCACCGGCGCACTCAGCGGACTCGGAGTCGCCGTGAGCGACATTGACCATGTCGTCCTCACGTCCTTCGGGCCATACGCCGCCTCCAACATCACCCGCTTTCCCCAGGCGACCGTCCACGTCTCCGACGCCGGTCTGTCCGAACTGCGCAAGCCGGCATACCCCGAACTGCTCCCGCATCTCCCCCCGGAGGCCCGGTCATTCCTCGCCTGCCAGGACGCCCGTATCCGGCGCTTCTCCGGACAGGCAGAGGTCATGCCAGGGCTGCAGGTCCGTGAAATCGGCGGGCACCACCGCGAGTCACTCGCTGTGATCATCACGACCGCTCAGGGCAACCTCGTGATTCCCGAGTCCGTTTTCCTTCCCGAGAATCTTCAGCCGCCGAACGTCCTTGGCATCGGTGAGAACGTCTATGAACTCCTCGACACCGTGCGCTGGCTGAACCAACTGGACGCTCAGGTACTGCCGATCCATGACCCGCAGCACCTGACCCGATTCCCCGGTGGTCTCGTCGCTCCGGCACCGGTACCCCGGTCCCGGACCGGCCTCGTGCCGCCCGAGCACAAGGAACAACCGTGATGGACGACGCACAGCAGAAGCACGGCACACGCGGTGCATTCGGCCACGCCGTATTCGACCCACCGACGGTGACGGCTGCCGCTTGGGGCACCTACTCGGTGACCTACCACGTCGGCACCCACCCGCTCGAGACTGGAGCAAGCGTCCGTATCCAGCTCCCCGACAGCTGGCATGCCTGGAGACGCAACGGAGCCAAGGGGGTGCAGTCCCATGAGCCCAGCGCCGACAACTATGTCACTGCACAGGTGGCTCACGGCAGCGCAGCCATCCGCTGCGAGGTCGAGGATGGTACCGCCGATGACGTGGTGAAGAGCAACCGCGTCGGCATTGACGGACGTGAGGGCCGTTATGTCTATGTCACCTGCGTCACGCTTGAGGCGGGGCGGCTCGAGCCCGGCGACCGGATCGTGATCACCTATGGAGACACCTCGGGCGGCAGCCGAGGCTTCGCCGCCGGCTTGCACCCCGAAGGACCGGAACAAGTCGTCATAGCAGTCGATCCCGAGGGCCGCGGCAC
This sequence comes from Streptomyces sp. NPDC085932, assembly GCF_044540525.1. Lineage (NCBI taxonomy): Bacteria > Bacillati > Actinomycetota > Actinomycetes > Kitasatosporales > Streptomycetaceae > Streptomyces > Streptomyces sp. NPDC085932. Next base: position 14,831 of record NZ_JBITSJ010000013.1, on the reverse strand, counting down.
CGCCCACGTGCTGCCCGTCGCCGACTCTCCCGTCGTCGACGTACATCCCGGAGCACCAGCTGAGCTGCTGGCCTACGTCCCCTCACTGTTGACCATCGGCGAGCCCACCACGCTGCGGGTGGTCGCCGTCGACGCCGAAGGCAACCGCGTCGAAGAACGCCACCACGCCGTGCACGTCGAGATCGCAGACGGCGCGGCCCACACCAGCACACCTCAGGTCGGCGACCTGGTGGGTACCTTCGAAGTGCCCATCATTCCCACCGCACCGGGCGTCCTGAGGATGCGGGTCACTGCCGGGGACCACTCGGTGCTGGCCAATCCGGCATGGGTCTACACCCAAGCTCCTGCCCGCAACCTGTACTGGGGTGACCTGCATTCACACGCCGACCACAGCTTCGACGGCGTGGGCCACTTCCCCTATGAATACGCCCGCGACGTGGCATGCCTGGACTTTTACGCGCTCACTGAACACTGCGAACGGTGGGACGCCGGCGACTGGCAGCATCTCCGCGAGCAAGCGACCAAGTTTCATCAGCCCGGCAAGTTCGTGACCTTCTTGGCCTACGAGGCCACATTCCACGAGCCGTGGGGCCACCACAACGTCTACTTCCGCGACCCAGCGGACGCGGTGATCGTCGGGGCCCACACCGGCACGGTCCTCGACCTGTGGCGAGCCTTGCGCGGCCGGCGAGCCCTGACCATACCGCACCACACCGGGGTCGCCTTCTCGCCCAAGACTGCCGGAAGCATCCCCGGCAGCACTTCTCCTGCCGTGGACTGGAGCCACCACGACCCCGAGTTCCGTCGCGCTGTGGAGATCTACTCCGGACACGGCCAGTCCGAGTTCTACGATCCCGGCTTCGACCTGTCGTACGAGAACTCCGACTTCTCCACCAACACCTCGCGCAACGGCCCTCATTACGCACGTGACGCCTGGGAACGAGGACACGCCCTCGGCGTGGTCGGTTCCTCGGACAACCACCGGGCCCAGCCGGGACGTGGTGAACTCGGCCTGGCCGCCGTGTACTCCCCAGCCCTCGAGCGTGACGACGTATTCGACGCCCTGCACGACCGCCACACCTACGCCACCACTGGCGCGCGCATCCTCCTTGACTTCCAGGTCGATGCTGTGCCAATGGGGGGCGCCTTGCGCACCGCGACGCCGGTCACATGCCTCATCCGCGTCTCCGGTACCGACATGCTTGGCTCAATCGAGGTGTTCTGCGGCCGGCCGGGGGACGCGGGCTCGACAAGGCTGATCGCGTCGTGGGAGCCGGACGGCATGGACTTCGAAACATCGTGGAGGGACGAGCGGCCCGACGCCGAAGGAGACCGCTACTACTACGTGCGGGTACGCCAGCACTGCTCGTACCGCGGACGTCGCCCGACCGCGTGGTCCAGCCCCGTGTGGGTGGCAAGACCCTCTGCCGGCCGAAGCGACGAAGGGTAGGGCGCCAGACCACTTCAGTGCCGAACGCACCGTGCGTTCCAGCACACTGGCGCGGTCACCATCTTCCTCCGCGGTCACGCTGCCGCACACGCGCGTGCTGCTGCGAAGCAACCCTCATCAGAAAACGGCCGAAGATGCCTCACATCGCCCATGTAAGTACCTATGACATCCGCTTCCCGACTCCCCGGGAGCTTGACGGTTCCGATGCCATGAATACCGACCCCGACTACTCGGCCGCATACGTGGCGATCACTACCAGTGCGGGTGACGGCCATGCGGGCCACGGCTTCGCGTTCACCATCGGCCGGGGTAATGATGTGCAGGTCGCCGCCATCGCCGCGGTTGCAGAGCACATCGTGGGTATGGACCTCGACCGTACGCTGGCGGACATGGGTGGGCTGTGGAAGCACCTGGTGCACGACTCACAGCTGCGCTGGCTGGGCCCGGAGAAGGGGGCTGTACACATGGCCATATCCGCGGTCGTCAACGCACTGTGGGATCTGAAGGCCAAGCGTGAGAACAAACCGTTGTGGAAGCTCCTGGCCGACCTGACGCCCCATCAAATCGTCGAGCTCGTGGACTTCCGTTACCTCACTGACGCGCTGACGCCAGACGAGGCGCTCGACATTCTCAGGAGGGCTGAGCCCGGAAAGGCGGAACGGCAGGCCCATCTGCTGACACACGGCTATCCCGCCTACACCACCTCCCCCGGCTGGCTGGGCTACAGAGACGAGAAGCTGATCCGTCTGTGCAAGCAAGCTGTCGCCGATGGGTTCACACAAATCAAACTCAAGGTCGGAGCCGACCTGTCCGACGACGTGCGCCGCTGCCGCGTAGCGCGGGAGACGATCGGCCCTCGCATGCGCATGGCCATTGATGCGAACCAGCGCTGGGACGTCGGAACCGCGATCGAATGGATCCGCAAACTGGCACCCTACGATCCGTGGTGGATCGAAGAACCCACGTCACCCGACGATGTACTGGGCCACGCCGCGATCCGCCAGGCCGTGGCCCCCGTGAAGGTGGCTACAGGCGAACACGTCCAGAACCGCATCGTCGTCAAGCAGCTCCTGCAGGCCGGTGCCATCGACTTCCTGCAGATCGACGCCGCACGGGTCGGCGGTGTCAACGAGAACGTGGCGAACCTGCTGCTGGCGGCCAAGTTCGACGTTCCGGTGTGCCCGCACGCCGACGGAGTCGGTCTGTGCGAACTGGTGCAACACCTGTCGATGTTCGACTTCGTCGCAGTTTCGGCCGCCCTGGACAACCGCGTGATCGAGTACGTAGATCACCTACACGAACACTTCGTCGACCCCGTCGTCATCGACAACGGCCGCTATGTCACCCCCACAAGGCCAGGGTTCTCGGCCACTCTGCATCCCGCCACATTCGATGAGTTCACCTACCCGCTGGGCACCGAGTGGAGCGCCGGATGAACGACCCCTCCACGCCGTCAGGCACGAAGGCCTCCGGTTCGGACAGCATGGCCACCAGCGTGCTGCCGTCCCGCCTCGGCTTCGGAGCCGCTCCGATCGGAAATCTCTACAGTGCCGTCGATGAGGCGACAGCACGTGCAGCTGTCGACTTGGCCTGGAATGTTGGAGTGCGCTACTTCGATACCGCACCGCACTACGGACTGGGGCTTTCCGAACGAAGACTGGGAGAGGCCCTGCGCCATCGGCCTCGCTCACAGTACGCGGTTTCGACCAAGGTCGGCCGGATCCTCGTGCCCACCGCACACCTCAAGGGGCAGGATCCTGCGGGGTTCGTCGTGCCGGCCGACCACACACGAGTGTGGGACTTCAGCCGGGACGGCATACTGCGCAGCGTCGAGGACAGCTTGCATCGCACCGGCCTCGACAGGCTGGACCTAATCTTCCTGCACGACCCCGACGAGCACTGGCGCCAGGCGCTGGACCAGGGCTACCCGGCGCTCGCAGAGCTCAGGGCCCAGGGGGTCGTCAAGGCCATAGGGGCCGGGATGAACCAGACAGCTATGCTGACCGACTTCGTCCGCAACACTGACATGGACGCAGTCATGCTCGCGGGCCGCTATACCTTGCTGGAACAAGGAGCACTCGACGACCTGTTGCCGTTGTGCGAACAGCGCGGAGTCTCGGTGATCGCAGCAGGCGTCTTCAACTCCGGCCTTCTCGCGACCCCAAGGCCCAGCGCCGACCTCCCCTACAACTATCAGCCCGCGCGACCGGGAGTGGTCCGCCGTGCCACCCTGATCGCCGATGTGTGCGAACGCCATGGCACCACCCTGCCCGCCGCCGCCCTGCAATTCCCGCTCGCCCACCCGGCTGTCGTCAATGTCACCATCGGCTGCCGCACCTCCCGAGAGGTGGCCGAAGCCGCCGCGCATCTGGCCAGTCCACTACCTCCTCCGTTGTGGAAGGAGTTGAAAGAAAGGGGACTGCTCCGCCAGGATGCTCCCGTTCCCGGTCGCTCCGACCCGATCGGCCGAGACAGAACCGGCCAGCCCGCTCCGGACGTCCAGTGACGGGCCTCGTCCTGGCTCCAGGCCAGTGAACCTGCGAGCTCCGTCAGCAGGTCATCCGGCCCGAAGCCTGAGCTTCTGCGGCAGGCACTCTCACTGAATGCCGTGCGCCGGAGATGGGGACGGCGACGGCAGCGACCTGAACACGGTGCGGCCCCCAGCGCGGTGGCATGACCGTGCGCCTGTCCAGCCTCGGGGCTATGAGCGTGTGGTGCTGGCTGACGCCCACGCCGTCCTGGGCGCGGTGGAGCTGATGAACGCGGCAATGGCCTTACTCCGTCGCCGGAACACCGCCGTGGACAAGGCGGGATGATGACCGCCTGATCCGGCCCGCAACCGGCACCCATCAGTGTGGCTGTGCTGGACCGGCGACTCTGCGGGCGTTCGAGGGCCTGTCGTCCCTGGCCGTGGTCTCCCGGCCACGGCCAGCCGTCGGTGACACTGGGGACCGACGTCTCGACGCCGGCGATGGTCCCGGTCGTCGGTCTGGATGAAGACACGAGATGACTGAGAGGGGGGTGATACATCGTGCACGATGTTTCACCCCCCTCTCAGCCGAGCAACCGTGCCGTGCGTCCCCTCCCACGAGGCGAGGGGCAAAGCGCTCGACAAGCGACGGGGTGGTGCGCAGAGTCAGTTCCGGGGCCTGTCGGGTCAGGGCCTGCTGTGGGCCTTTACCTCATGCGACCCGGGATTGCCAGTTCTGACCGGTGACCCACTGCGACAGTCTGGTGGTGCCGGAACGGATCTCGCCACTCGGCTGTACCGGAGGGGCGTTTCGCCGGGCTTCGTAAAGACTGGCTACGCCGAGGGCTGCTTCCTCTCCGAGGTAGGGGGTAGTCAGGCGGGCATGCTCCTGGGGAGTGATCGGTTCCCACCGAACGTCGAACCCCACTGCCGCGGAGATGTGTTCCGCAACCTGCAACCCTGTAAGCGGCTCGGGGCCCGTCACGGAAACGGCGCCGGCCTCCTCGGCGACGAGGGACTCGGCAATGACTGCCGCCACGTCGTCGAGAGCAACCCACGGCACAGGTGCCTGCGGCGGAATGGGATACCTGATGACGCGGTCACGTTGAATACCCGCCACCTGCCAGGCGCCGGCGAGGTTCTCCATATAGGGGCCTGCCGGGTTCACGACGGCCGCATGGGGGACATGGTCTCCCAATGACTGCGCGAGGGTAACCCGGGCGTCCACATACGGGACACCGACCGGCGCAGGCGCCAGAGGCCCGTTGCCGTTGAACACCGCCCGCTTGACGCCGGCACGCTTGAGCGCCTGCAGTACCGATTCAGCCTGCGGCACGGCACGTTCGGGCGAAAACTCAAGCGGCAGCTGCACGACCACAGCACCCACATCGCTATAGGCACGCACCAGCGAGTCGACGTCGTTCAGATCAGAAGAGACGGCCTTCACTCCGTCAGGCAGCGACGCTCCGTCGGGATTGCGCATCGTGGCAACGACACTGTGCCCGTCAGCAAGCAGACGGCGTACCACAGAAGCACCCTGCGTGCCCGATGCTCCATGCACCAGGACCGTGATCTTCTCGGACATTCTACTCCTTGCGCTAATCGATGAGCGATTCTGAGGGGTATTCCGCACTAATTCTGGTACTGAATCTCGCAATCCCGCATCTCGATGGATCCACCAGATCAACTCGCTATTGAGAATTTCAAGTGCGAGTTTCCCCTGGAATGGGATGTCGACGGTGCGATCATGAGGACGGGAGCGGAGCAGGGGCCAGAACCGGAGCAGGGTGGGGCGAGCAGCTAGTAGAAGCCTTTCGCGACCTGACGTTGGAAATATCAGGGAGTCTCCCTAGTACCGTTTCACTGGTAAGGGCTGTGCTCAGGCATGGGACTGGTCCGGCCGCAGAGGCGGACGCACCTCAGAGAGAGGTGTCGAGGGTTGGGCAAGTACCGGATCGGCGGGTGGCCGACTGGGCTACGGGCGCGGAGGCGCTTGCGGCACGGTCTCGGAGCACGGCAATACACGTGAGATCACTGTTCCTCTGCCAGGCCGCGCGGGGACGCCCTCGAACAAGGTCACGTAGGCGGTTCTGGCGCCCGGCCTCTTGGGCGTCGGTCCGGTTCAGCAGGCCTGGAGCCCGCGGTCTCCCGTCAGCCTGCCGGTCCTCCAGGCATACACGCGGGCACCAGGCATCGCCGAACGCGGTGGCATGCTGGGGCACGACAGGTTTGAGTGTCGGCCCTCTCATCGGCGGCGAAAAGGCTTCACAGCTCTGTCCGAGCGCACTGCACGGACGAGCGCGCGTAGGTCAGGGACATCAGAACCGGTGATTCTGTTGCTGAATGGAACGCTACTCCATCAACGCTACGACTACTCAGTTCATGACGGTGAGGGCGGCCGTGCAGGGAAGGGAGCGTCATGGATGCCCGCCCGCGGGACTTCTGCAGTAGTCGACGCGCTGCGGCCGGTAGGCACGGTCGAGGACGGCCTCCTGGCTGCGATGGGACGACAGTACAGGTCCGTCGCGCTGTCCCACAGGCTGGGAGGCCGGGTCGCACGGTAATCATGCGCTTCCGCGGCTGCCGTCGGTGTCCTGTCGATCTCTTCGCCGAACCGCCAGTTGAGGGACGTCACGAAATGTCTTCGATATCGACGACATCGATGCTACGAGTGGTCGTATGACATAGCATCACTTGCATCCTCGGCCGGCGTTCCAGGATGTCAGGCTCACGTACAGCCTGAGGCGGGGCTTCGTAGGTTGGACCAACATGAGCGAACCCAAGGGGAGCAGCTTGTCTCCGGCAGCGACCTCCGACTTCGTCGGACGCGATGCGCAATTGCGAAGCATGACCCAACTTGCCGAAACGGTCCGTGCCGGTCAGTCATCCCTCATTCTGGTCGAGGGGCCGTCTGGTATCGGGAAGACGGCTTTGGTGCGACGCTGGCTCGAAGAGCCAGCGCTGTCGGCAGCCACCATCCTCCGGGCCCGATGCGACCCGGCCGAATCCGACCTGAGTTTCGGGGTCATCGCCCAGCTCATTGCCGATGTCCCAGCGGACCAACGTAGCGAATCCTTGCGGACCACCTGCGACATCGCCCCCGGTACAGCGCCTTTCCGAGTGGGAGCGCAACTCCTCGAACTTCTCGACGCACTGCAGTCACTGGGGCTGGTCGTCGTGTTCGTCGATGACATCCAGTGGGCCGACACGGCATCCCTCCAGGTCCTGGGCTTCGTGATCCGCCGGCTGGAGGCCGACAGGGTCCTCCCGGTGATGACGGCTCGGACCTCTGCCATGCAAGGCCTGCCAGAGCCTGTGCGTCGGCTGATCGACGGTCATGACCGCGGCCTGCATGTGGCTCTCGAAGGCCTTAAAGAGCAGGAAGTCGCGCAACTGGCCAAGCGTAATCTGGGCCACGACATTCCCAGGACGGACGTCGGCAAATTGAGGCGTCATACGGGAGGCAACCCTCTTTACCTCCGAGCCGTTCTCGCAGAACTCGCGGACCAAGAATCAGCACAGATCAAGGGATCGGTTCCCGTTCCTCCCACCTTGGCCTCAAGAGTGCGCCAGCAACTCTCGCAGTTGCCCGAGAGAAGCCGTATCCTCGTCCAGGCCTCCGCGATTCTCGGAGGCCGCTTCCCGTTGTCGACCGTAGCGCGGACCGCTGAAGTCGTGAACGCTCACGAAGCGCTCGAACCGGCCCTGACGGAAGGTCTTTTGAATTGGTGGCCGAATGAGCACGGGATCCCGGTAAGCGTCAGTCATCAACTCCTTTCGGATGCCGTTCTTGCCGCGACACCACCGGAGAGACTGCGGCGTCTGCACACGACTGCTGCCGCATGCCTTCCTCGGTCAGCCGCGTGGTCGCATCGAGTCGCGGCCGCAACGGATCCGGATGACCGGCTGGCGGCACAACTCGAAATGGCGGCAGGCGAGCATCTGACAAGTGGTGAGGTCGGGCGCGCGAGTACCCTCTTGCTATGGGCTGCAGAAGTGTCGTCAGCCAGGGAAGAAAGTGAACGTTATTTTCTCACTGCTCTGGCGCAACTGCTGTGGGATGACCAAGTATCTCGGGCAGACGAACTCATGCGGCAGGCTCGTGCGTGCGCGCAATCTTCTCTTCGAAGTCTCGTGCTCGGTGCCCATGCCACCTCCCGCGGGACCTTCGCCGAGGCGGAAGACCATCTCAATCTGGCTCTCGAGGCGGCGCAAAACAATTTCGATGAGTCATGGATCACGACGATGGCAGCGACGTGGTTGAGCTTCGTTCACCTATTCCAAGGCCATGGCCGCCGAACCATTGCAGCAGCCAACCGAGCGCTCGAGATGGAGCCCGTCAATCAACGACTTACCAGCCGGGCAATGGTGAACCTAGCCTTTGCCCATGGGCTTCTGAACGGTCCTCATGCAGCCGTGGAAGAATTGAACCGTTTGGCCCCGCTGCCGGACGCGGAGCATATGTCCGCACCTCAGGCATACTTCCTCCTTAACCGTGGTGGCCTGCGCTCCTTCGCAGGGCAGCTGAGTGCCGGAGCCCTCGACACGAAGGTCGCCTTGCGACTGGCTGCTTCCAGCGGCCGTCGCGTTACCGACGAGTTCGGGTACAGCACCCTGGCCGCCGACCTCTACTTGCTCGGTTCATGGGATGAGGCAACTGCCAATGCCGAACGTGCAGTGGCCTCAGCCACCACTGAGGAGAGGGTTTGGGCCTATCCCATCGTCTATTCGCAGGCGTCGTGGGTCTATGCAGGACGTGGTCAGTACGAGCGGGCTGAACGCCTGCTCGACACGGCGGAAGCTTGGGCGGAGGAAGCCGCCCAAGCCTACAGGCTGTACCCGGCCATCGGCCGGGCAGTTGTTGCTCAGGCACGTGCGGACTACGCAGCGATGGTTTCTGCGCTCCAGCCCCTTCTCCAATTGCCTGCAGAAGGCGGCCGTCTTCTTTTTCAACCCTGGTGGCTGCCACTGTATGTCGAGGGCCTACTGGGTACTAATGCCTTGGAGCGAGCCGAGGAGGGTCTCCACGAGCTTCGTCGGTTGACTGACCTGACCCCTCATCTAGGCACTGTCACGGCGCGACTGTCCGCGTGGTTCGCTGAGCAAAAGGGCGATGATTCGAGGTCTATGGAGCTCTTTGAGCAAGGTGTCTCCCTGCCGGCATCGGCCGATGACGTGCCGTTGTACCGGGCTATGCTTGATCAGGCCTATGGTGTGAAACTGATCGCGTGCCAGCAGGTCAGAGACGGAGTACGGTGGCTGCGCCAAGCTCATGAGCGTCTGTCCGACTTGCAGGCGATTCCGTTTTTGGAACGGTGTGAAGCGGCTCTGGACGCCATTGAGACGGGTGCACCCAAACGCAGGCGCAGGTACAATCTGTACAACCTGAGCGACCGGGAACTCGATATCGCTCAAAGCGTCAGTCGAGGGCTGACAAACCGCGAAATCGCCTCGGAACTCTTCATCAGCACCAAGACGGTGGAGTATCACCTGGGCAACATCTACACGCGCCTTGGTCTTACCAGTCGAAGAGAATTGCGCGACCTGATCCAGCGCCCCCAGCCGCCCGTCCCGTGAACGCTCGAAGGAGACGATCACGCTTCGCTGCGGGTGTTGAACAGGAAGGCGACCGGAGCTAATCTCAAAGGCTTAAGACGCTGAGCAAGGGAGTGTTGATGAGTCGGACAGCGGTGATCCTTGGCGGCACTGGTCAAATCGGTTTGGCCGTGAAGCGTCGACTTATGGTCGAGGGGTGGAATGTCGCGCTCGCCCACCGCGGAAATCGTTCCGAATTCACCGGTGGGGGAGTGAAGGAGATAATCATCGACCGTCATGATCCGCAAGGAGTCGCCAAGGCCGTGGGAGGCGGTGCTGACGTTGTCGTCGATGTCGTCGGGTACTCCCGCGAGGACGCAGAATATCTCCTCGCAGCCAGCAGCGATATTGGCTCGATCATTGCGATTTCTACAGCGGCTGTCTATGTGGATTCTCAGGGTCGACAGTTCAACGGCTCTGTAAAGCCTGAGGAATTCCCTGACTTTCCTGATCTGATCTCCGAAGACCAGCCAACCGTCTCCGCAGGCGGCGAGGGCTATGCGGAGGGCAAAGTGGCATATGAGCAGAATCTGCTGGACCATTCCCGCTGTCCGATCTCCGTCCTGAGGCTCGGAGCCGTGTCCGGTCCATACAGTGATCACGCCCGGGAGTGGTTCTATGTCAAACGACTCCTTGACGGTCGACGGATATTCGCCCATCACCGTAAGGGTTCCTCGGTCTTCCACACCACCTCTGTGGAAAACATCGCAGCTCTCGTGATGCAGGCTGCAGCGTTTAGGTCGAGCATGATCTACAACTGTGCTGACCCGGAGCCTCTCACCGAAAAGCAAATTGCCGCGGCGGTGGCCGCGGCCATGGGCATTCAGGTCTCTCAGGTGGATGTGCCCGATGAAGAACCTGCGGAAGGTTGCCGCTCGCCGTGGTTCATCCCCGGGCGACTCGCTCTGGACACGCAGCGCGCAGAAGCGCTGGGCTATCGAGCAGTCACGACTTATGAGCGCGCGGTGCGGTCCGTAGTCGACTGGCTCGTCCAATCGATCGATCGAGACGAATGGCAAAGGGAACTCCCGGTGCTGGCGGGCTACCCATTTGCCCTCTTCGATTATGAGACGGAGAACAAAATGATCGCCCGCGCCGGCGTCTGAGACACCCGCCCACCTCGCACAGCTTCGTCAGAGGCGTCGAGCATCCGAGCGTCGCCTGCATGGAGTTTCCTGTGCAGGACGAGATTCTTCAACCCTCTGCGAAGGAGCGCCACGGCTGTTCAGAAGCCCAGGAGTGGAATGTGGTCACACCGATACAGGTGTGACCCGGCATCAGTGATGGAACTTCACTACGAGCCATGCGCTCGTACTGTTCTCTCGATCCAGCCGCTACTTCGGCTCCGAAATCTTCCGCGGTCATTGCTTCATACTCTGCAGGCGTCTGCGTACGCCAGGTCACCTCTTCCTGCACAGCAGGCGAAAGCATGGCTGCGATTTCGTTTCCTGTCAGGAGATCAGGGCCCTTCACCCATGTGACCTGATGCGGCCGCTCGGCGAGAAGGCAGTCAGCCATTACATCGGTGACGTCCTGAGCCGACACCCAACACAGTGGGAGGTATGGCGGCAGGGGATAAGCCAGTTCTCCTTGTGAGAGTAGGTGCCTCACTCGGCTCGCTTGGGTCAGATTTTCCATGTAAGGACCTGCCGGCCCCACAATCGATGCCTGCTCGACCACTTGCGCGAGGGACCGCGCCAGGATGTAGCGTGCCTGTATGTAGCCGCAGTCGGAGGGGGTAGGAGGTACGGGGATGCTTGAGTTGAAGACAGCTTTGGTCACGCGGCTCCGTTGCAGCGCCTCGAGAACCCGCTCGGCTTGGGCGATCGCTTGTCTCGGGTCGTACAAGCGTGGCAGGTGAACAGCAACCATGTCGGCACTTGAGTATGCTGAAATCAGTGACTGCATGTCTGACAAGTCGACAAACACGGGTGCAGCTCCCTTGGGCACGACAGACCGGGTGGGGTCCCTGGTGAGGGCCAAGACCTGGTGCCCCTCGTCGATCATTCGACTCACCAGGGAACCGCCCTGAATCCCAGTCGAACCATGCACAGCAATTCTCAATCCCACTTTGCGGAGACTCCTAAATGCTGGGGCCCTGACCGTGAGGGGCCATGCGTCGTCTCAAGGCTGTCACGAATACTATTGAGAAATAGCTAGGGAAAACACCTAGGACGCGTCAGAGCGAACCGCGGCGCCATTGGGGTGACTGCTGGGGCAGATTGATCAACGTGTGGAGGGAAGCCGGGCCGATACCTTCGCCCTTGTGCAATGGATCATGTGAGGACCTCGAAGCCCTTGCCGAGGCCCTGGTCCGGAGCCGAGGCGACTAGGTTCTGTCTCTTTGGTCAGCGTCGTGCCCAGATTAGGATGGCGGCGAGGTGGAGTGCGGCCTGGTAGGCGATCGCGAGTTTGTCGGTTCGTGTGCCCAGGCCGTGCCACCGTTGAAGGCGATTGATGCATCGCTCGACGGTGTTGCGCTGCTTGTAGGCGTCCGCGTCGAAGCCGGGCGGGTGTCCGCCTCGGCGGCCTCTTCGCAGTCGGTGGCCGATCTGGTCCGACGGCTGCGGGATGACTACCCGGATCTGCCGGCGGCGTAGGTGACGGCGGATCGCGCGGGATGAGTAGGCCCGGTCGGCCAGGACCATGGTGGGACGGGTCAGGGGCCAGCCAGGGCCGTCCCTGGGCACCCGGATGCGGGCCATGACCGTTTCGAAGGCAGGTGCGTTACCGGCCTGGTCCGCCGTGACGGCCACAGCCAGGGGGCGGGCGTGGCCGTCTGCAGCTAGGTGGATCTTGGTGCTCAGCCCGCCGCGGGAGCGTCCGAGTGCGTGATCGGCCGGCTCGTTGCGGCCATCGGCCCCTTGTGGTTCGGGCCGGGCTGCGGTGGGGCCGTGAGGACCGGTCGGCCATCGCGGCCGGCCCGGATTCGGCGTAACGGCCGGCCCATCGCTTGGCAGTGGGCCAGGACACGTCGTAGCGCTCAGCCGCACGGGCGACCGGCCATCCCTCATCCACAATCAGACGCGCCAAGCGAAGACGGGCACGGGGCGTCAGAGCAGCGTTAGCGTGAGACACGAAGGCCTCCTGTTGGCGGAGCGGTTCCTCGACAGCTCCACTCCACAACCGGGGGCCTTCGTCATCTCACAGATTCAGACTGTGTCGTCGCACAAAATCGACCAACCTGGCTGGGCAGTACAACTAGGACTTAAACCCGGTTACCCTTCACTTAGCCGGTATCAGCGTGATCCAGATCGCCAACCAACTACCGTCAGCCGGTACCAGGCAAGGGCATCACTTCATCGCCACGGCTCGACAGCGCAGGGGAGAAGAGGACGCAGGAGATCACACAGGCCAAGGCCGAACCTGGCGCCGAACCGTATGACGACGGATCCCTGCTAATACTTGCCGCCCTGAGCGAACGGCCGATGCCGGACGATCATCGTGCCGAAAAATTGACGTGGACACCAGAAAGGCGGACGGATGCGGCTGATAGCGATGCGGACCGACCTCCGAAACACCGAAGCCACTGCGGCCAGGTGGATACAACGCTCCACCGCGCCCCTCGTCGGCCTCTGCGCGGCTGTGGCCGCCCCCCTCAACTCGGCCAATCGGGGCGCCGCATGACGGCCTCGCTCGAACCGGCCGCTGCGCCCGACCGCCTTCGCTCCGAGCTGGAGCGTTTGCGCACTTTGGTGCTCGATCCTTCCTACGCCCACCCGACCTTCGCCGACCTGGTCCTCACATACGGCCGGGACTACGCTCCCTCCCCCTGGACCACTGGTGTGCACCCACAACGGGGCGGTGAATGCTTCGCTGCCGCGCACTCGTGGGCCAATCGTCAGGGATGGACCTACTGCGAGGGGTACGCGCTTGCCGCTGAGCCGATCATCGGAGCCTTCGAGCACGCCTGGTGCCTGGCAGAAGACGGTCAGGTAGCCGATCCGTCCGTCCCCGATGGCTGGATCGTGGCGTACCGAGGAATACCGCTCTCCGCTACGTTCATCCGCGCCCACAACCGAGGCGACGATGCGGTGATTACTTTCGGCCGCAACCTAAGCGCTGGACCGAACACTGCCGTTCTACGCGATGGTCTTCCCCCGGAAGCTCTGGTCGCCACCCCACAGGTAGGTGACGAAGCGCGCCGCCTCGGTACCATCGGCAGCTGACCACCCAGGCGCCCCACAGGCAGCGCCATCAACCGGTGTGACCATTGCACCCACACGGGGCGGCGCACCAAGCAAAGCGTGGATAGCGCCCAGTTCTGTGTCGCTATCCCTTGTGCATGGTCAAAGCCGTGCTGCGCGGTTTGGCCGCCGCTCTCGTTGTCTTGTCCGCAACTGTGCCGGTGACGGTCCCGCTGGAGGTTGCCACACCCGCACCGAGGTCAAGAAGCTGTTGAAGCACCAGCCGTCGGCCCGAACTGCCGACTTGAGAGCGCGCGCTGGTTCTCCCACCACGACGCCGTCACCTTGACCGGAGCCTCCGGCGTGGACATCGACCACATGGTCCTGCTCTCCGAAGCCTGGGACAGCGGGGCATTCGCCTGCGAGCGCACAACGCCGCGAGGCCTACGCGAATGACTACTGATCTTTTCGTAAGTTCGGTGGGTGTGGTGGCTGTGTGGGTGGGAGGCTGTCGGGGTGGCATATCAACCTTCCCCTTCGGTTGCCGGCTCCTCCCTTCCTCCTCTGTCGCGGCCTCAGTTGGCGGAGGCGCGTCGTGTTCGGGCAGTCGAGTTGTTCGAGGGCGGCGTCTTGAATGCGGAGATCGCGAGGGCGGTGGGGGTGTGTGCCGAGAGTGTGCGGCGTTGGCGGCGGGTGTGGGAGCAAGACGGTGCTTCGGCCCTGCGCAGACGGGTGTCAACGGCCATTTCGTTCTCCCCGTAGGCGGCCAGGAGTTCGCCCCGCTGGCGGCCGTCGAGCTGTCCCCGGTGGCGGCCAGATAATTCCCCGCCCTCGGGTCGGTCGGGTCAGCTGAAGGGCTTCACTCCCTGTCCGCTGGTGGCCTGGGTGAGCCGGTAGCTGTCACCCTGGGTGACGACGATGTGAGCGTGATGCATGAGCCGGTCGACGGTGGCGGTGGCCAGGGTCTTGGGCATGATCTCGTCGAATCCGGAGGAGTGGAGGTTGCTGGAGACGGCGACCGAGCGTCGTTCGTAGGCGGCGTCGACTAGGCAGTTTCGTTTGGATCAGTAGGTCGTTGGTCCGGGTGTGCCGTTGACTGATGCGCAGTGGGCGCGGATCGAGCCGTTGCTCCCGGACCGGACGCCGAAGCGGGGTGGCCGCTGGCAGGACCACCGTGAGGTGATCGACG
>NZ_JBITSJ010000012.1:0-68007 GCF_044540525.1 Streptomyces sp. NPDC085932 | reverse complement strand
TACTACCGCACGAACCTCGCCATGCAGCAGTTCGTCTCGCTGTTCGTTCGGGACTCTTCGGCGACGGTCTGCCGGATCATCCAGCGCCTGTGACCGTTACTCGCGCTGGATCCGGCGCCCCGCCCGGTCGCGGGCGTCGAGCGCCTGTGGATCATGGACGGCCGACCCGGCAGCTACGATCAGCCCGCACAGCGCCGGTAAGGAAATCACCAAGCCGCCGCTCAACGAGCGTCAGGCCAGTTCTGGATGGGTCTCTCTGGGCACCCAGAGCTTCCCGGCGGGCACTGGAACATCTGTTTCCATGACTGCGAGCGGCACCGGATGCGCTCACGCAGACGCTGTGAAGTTCGTCTGCCGGTGAGGGAGATCGGGACGGCTGTCAGAGCCCCGCCGCACCCTTGTGCCCATCGCAGCATCAACCGGAATGTCACCAGCGTGGTCCAAGAGGGCTCGGAACCGCCGGGCCCCACGAAGAAGATGGTGGGCGTCACCAAGAATCTCAACCTCACTCCCGGGCGCATCAGGACCTCGACCCGTTCCACTCCTGCATCAGCAGCTGGCTCGAAGACCTGGAACCAGGATGTGCTGGCAAGCCCGGCCACTCCCTCGTCCTCGACGAGAGTATCGACGCCTCCGGTCCGACCTGATCTCGCCACACCACGGGCTCCTGGGGGGAGAGAGAAGTCGCCCCCCGGGGCCCGGCATATGGAGTCGTGCTGCTCAACGACATCCGGTGTCGCACGGTGGCCGACGGTACCTCAGCGACCTGCCGAGCCAGCCTCGCAACGTGAGGCGGCAGGGAGCTGTCAAGGGCCTCGACGTCGTCACACCGGCGGGCCCGCAGCCCGAGCAGACAGGTCTCAGTGAGCAGCCGCTGCTCATCGGGCTCAGCCATCAGCCCGCCTTCCGCATAACCTGGCCCACCGAAAGCCACATCTGTGCGCCCTGGTCGTCATCGGCGGGACGCGGCGCGCCGAGCATCCCCGCGACTTCGTGCCGGTCCGCATCCCTCGGGCCGGCCGCCCGGCTGCGCTGCTGCCGCCGTCTGGAGGTAGGGCGCAAGCGTGTCCATTGCCATGCCGGTGTGCGCTGGCAGTACACGGCGTCCAGCATGGCCGCCATGTTCATCGTGTCCGCGCGTCAGTGCCCTGGTACAGCGTCATCGCGTCCAGTTGTGGGCTACGTCGGGTTCGGTGTAGCGCAGAACCTCCTGGCAGTTCACAACCGCTTCAGAGACGAGCTGGTGAACTGCCTGCCGCAGTGGCTCGGGCATCGGGGTGCGCGCCATGGCGCACGACAATGGCCCCACACGCCTGGACCAGCCGAACCGGGGCCCTTGCTCACCTGGATCGCTGATGAGACTGCGCACCAGCCGCACGCGTAGACGTCGGCCACGAGAAGGCCGGTTGGTCTGTCGCATCGCGACTCATCAGCAGGTTCGTCGTCTCTCAGGCTCTCACACGGTCGTGACGAAGCCGCACGCTCACTACGAGGCCACTCTCCATACCAAGTCCGCCCAAGTCTCTTTCAGCTGCGCGTCAGTCGCCCGACACGAATCGCGGAGGAAGTCCGTCGTCTCGAAGTTCAGGAAAGAAAGCAAGGCGTGAGCGAGCAAGGTGCAGTCACCGGCTACTGCGGCCTGGCGCAGCAGAGCGGCCACATGGCGATGAAAGTGCCAGCCAGTGTCCGAGGCCTGCCGGCGGCGCGGTTGGAGTTCTCGGCTCAGTGCAGCGCCGAGGTCAGTAGCGGAAGCAGTGCGTTCGATCAGGGCACAGCCGAATGCCACGAGTCGCTCCCCTGCGGGAGCTCCAGGACCCAGAGGTGGAGGGCCGGACGTGTACGCCTCGCGGAACTCGGTTTCAGCCGCGCTCAGAAGGGCGAGGAGGAGGCCGTCGCGATCAGTGAAGTGGCGGAAGACAGTCCCCTTGCCCACACCTGCTGCCGCGGCAACCGCCTGCATCGTCAAGCCTTCGACACCGCACGTAGTGACCAGGCGGGTGGCTGCTTCCAGCAGTTTTGCGCGGTTCCGTGCAGCATCAACCCTCTTCACTGCGACAGCTGCGGCTCCTAGCGTTCCCAATAGGCTCTCCTGTCAGGTACACGCTTGCCTGTCGTCCGCTTCTGTCGCGCCATGCGGACGTGCGCTGAGCCCGTACTGCAACGGCAGCTCTCCTTCAGGGCAGCAAGCTGTTCACTCCTTGTGCCTGCACTGAACGACTGAAGGACATTGAAGAACACTGTGAACTTACATTGCCATGATGTCAATACGTTGTCAATGTGGTGCCGATGTTCACTTAGACCGTGTCCTACGTGGTGAGGTGGAGGAGTCGCTTGTAGCAGCACAGGGCGGCGGCGAGGCCGAGAAAGGCCAGGTAGTTGCGTGGATTGCGTTCATAGCGAGGGCTGAGTCGGCGGTAGCCGGACATCCAGGACATGGTCCGCTCGATCACCCAGCGGCGTCGCCCTAATCGTTCGCTGGACTCGATCCCTTTGCGCGCGATGCGCACTCCGATCCGCTTCCACCGCAGCCATCTGCGCAGGTCGGCCCGGTCGTAGGCTTTGTCCGCGTGCATGCGCTGCGGCTTGAAGTACCTGCCGCTGTGAGGGTCGTGTCTCGTTTGGTGACCCTCGATCATGGGCTTCAGCCCTTCGCTGTCGTGGGTGTTGCCGGCCGAGACGCCGACGAGAAGGGGCAGTCCGTTCGCGTCCGACAGGATGTGCATCTTGGAACCCGGCTTGCCCCGGTCCACGGGGCTCGGACCTGTGTGTTCGCCCCCTTTTTAGCCCTGACGTGCGCGGTGTCGAGGACGACGCGGGTAACGTCGATAAGGCCGACGTCGTGGAGACGGTGCAGCACGGCCTCGTGCAGACGGCCCCAGACACCGGCCCTGGACCAGATCAGAAATCGGCGGTGAGCCGTCGACTTCGATATGCCGTAGCACGGCGGAAGTTGGCGCCATGCGCAGCCGCTGACCAAGACGTAAATGATGGCCGCGAACAGCGTCTCATCAGGCGTGTTCGATGTTCCACCGCCCTGTGGCCGTGCTCGTTGCTCCGGGATCAGCGGCCTCGCGATCTCCCACAAGCCGTCCGGCACGATCCAACTCCACGTTCCCCGCCCCATACCGGGTCAACGTCCGCCTCACCACGTAGGACACGACCTTAGGGCCTTTGACAACCACCACCCATCATGACAACATCATGTCATCTCTCATGGGCAGTTTGCCTCAGGAGGCGCGCGTGCACCTGCTTGCTCACGGAGCGGCCTGTAGGACGAAGTTCACAGCACTGCCCTCTCAATCAACGCGGTGAGGTTATGTCTCAAGTACAGCGACAGGCGTCCAGCCAGGTGAGCCGATCGCGTCTCCCTCTCAGCGGCCTGCTTGCCCTCGCTGCAGCAGGTTTCACTACGGTCATGCTGGAAACAATGCCGGCCGGCATTCTCCCGGCGATCAGTAAGGATCTCGGTGTCTCGGAGTCCGCTGCCGGCCAGACGGTGACCGTGTTCGCCGTGGGATCCATCGTCGGTGCCGTCCCGCTGGTCAGCGCAACGATGGGATGGCCACGCAGAAGACTGCTTCTCCTTGCACTCGTGGGATACGTACTGACAAGCGTCGTCACGGGTCTGTCGGACAATCTCACTCTGACGCTTGCAGTCCGATTCGTCACCGGCGTGTTCGGAGGCACATTGTGGGCGCTCCTAGCTGGCTTTGCCCGGCGCATGGGCGCCCCCGGGCAACAGGGCAGAGCGCTCACGATTGTCATGGCCGGCACTCCTGTCGCGTTTGCAGTCGGTACCCCTGCCGGAACCCTGCTTGCCGAACTGCTCGGCTGGCGCTACACCTTCGCCGTGATGGCCCTGCTTTCTGCGGGCGTGACGATCTGGATACGGGCAGCCGTGCCGGACTTCCCCGGCCAGGCCAAGAGCCAGCGCACACCTCTGAGACGTGCGTTCGTCATACCTGGGGTTGCTGCAATCTGCGCTGTCACCCTCCTCTTCGTCATGGCTCACAGCGCTCTCTTCACCTACATCACTCTGTTCCTCGATCAGGGAGGGCTGGCTGACAACATCAGCGCCGTGCTGCTCCTCTTCGGCGTGATGTCCATGGCGAGTATCTGGGTTACTGGTATGTTCATCGACGGCCATCTTCGGTCTCTTATGCTCGGCAGCACTGCGCTCCTCGCACTGGCTGTCCTGTCCGTCGGACTCCTAACCTCCGTATCGGTCATCGAATTGATCAGCATTGCTCTGTGGGGCATCGCATTCGGCGGTGCTCCGAGCCTCCTGCAGAGTGCAGTCTCTACCGCAGCGGGACCTGCATCGGACACTGTCCAGCCGGTCGTCGTAACAGGTTGGAACATAGGGATCGCAGGCGGGGGCTTGGTAGGCGGAGTCCTCCTTGACAGTGCCGGAGCTTCAGCCCTGACCTGGGGAGCGCTGGCTCTTCTCGTCATCGCATTCGTCATCACAGCCGTGGGACGACACCATGCCTTCCCACCGCATCGTGCATGATCAGCAAGGCGCGGCCTGGTCCTGCCTGCTGTTCAGACCTTCGCTGAAACAGTGATATCCCGATCGGCAGTGGGTGTAGGGTGCGCGGCGCTGCGCCCGGAGGACGGCACGCGCAGGCGAACTCGACATTCCGGTGGACAGCGGGAGAGTCATGCCGGATCCAGGCGTTCCATCGCACGAGATGGTGCGTAGTGCAGGTGAGGTGGGTTGCCGTTGGGTGGCATGATCCGCGGTTACGATCAGGTCATCGGACAGTCCTGGCGCACTGGCTGTTCACGGGGCGTCGCGGCGTCATCTGGCCCGCTTGGTTGTGGAGTTGGCTGTGCCAGAGCAGGCTTGGTCCCCAGGGGCCACTGCCATGCTGCGTCTGAGACGGGCTCCGGCATGACCTGCTGGCGGCGCCTGGCGGCCTGGAACGAGGTCGACGTCTGGGACCAGGTGCAGGCGGTGCTGCTGAAGAAGCTGCGGTCGAAGAACAAGCTGGACTGGTCGAGGCGGTGATCGACTCGTCCCACGTCCGGGCCGCACGCCGGGGCCCAAAAGCGGGCCCAGCCCGGTCGACCGCGCACGGCCGGGCAGCAAGCACCACGTCATCACCGACGGGCCGGGGCATCCCGCTCGCGGTGTCGCTGACCGGCGGAAACCGCAATGACGTCACCCAGCTGCTGCCCTTGCCCGACAAGATCCCAGCGGTCGCGGGAGCCGTCGGAAGACCCCGTCGATGGCCCGACACGCTCTTCACGTACCGCGGCTACGACCACGACAAGTACCGCCGGCTCCTGCGCAAGTGAGGCATCCGCCCGGCGATCGCCGAACGCGGCCAGCCACACGGCACCGGCCTGGGCACCTTCCGCTGGGTCGTCGAGCGCACCATTTCCTGGCTGCACGGCTTCCGCCGCCTGCGCATCCGCTGGGAACGACGCGACGACATCCACGAAGCCCTCCTCGGCCTCGCCGTCCACCTCCTCACCCAATGCCCTTGTTGGGACCTCTCAGTACTGCAACGGTGGTTGCTCGACAGATAGGCTGGCCGTCCATGAGTCGGGTGATCTGCCGCCGTATGCCCGCGAAGCTGAGGTGGATGAGCTGGGAGGATCGTTCGGCTTTCCCGGCATCCAGCTCACGAGCTCGCAGGACGGTCAGGCAGTCGTGGGCGGCCATGGCCAGGGCCATGCGGCGGTGCCATCCGGGATGGCGTCGGACTCGGTAGTCGTCCAGCGCCGCCAAGGCGACCGGGCACGGTTTGGGACTGGCCGTCGCCGAGTCAATCATCCGCGCGCATTCCGGCGCCCTGCACATCGCCCCCTCCCCGACGGCGAATTGGAGACCGTAGTCGAGTTCCTGCACACGGCGACGAGCGCGTGACAGACACCTTCGGTGTATTGCCCCAGAGCGGGGGGGCACGCGATTGATGGGCGGGTGTCCGTTCGGTGCGGTGTGGCAGCGGGTTGTAGGTGTGGAGGAAGCCTGTCCGCCTGGCGGACACGGTGAACCTGTAGGCATGCGAGGCGGCAGTTATGCTCTGGGGGCCTTGGCGAGGTCGGCTAGGGACGTTGTGATCTGGCTGAGCCGTGTGTGACTGATGGTGTAGAGGACGTAGTAGCCCTCTCGTCGTGCCGTGGTCAGCCCGGCCTGAGTCATTTGCTTGAGGTGCCGCGAGATCACGGACTCCGAGAGCCCCAGAAGAGTGGCTAGCTCCTGGGTGCTGCGGCTCTGCTCGGAGAGGGCCGCGACGATCTGCAGGCGCGGGGCCGCGGCCAGAGCGCGCAATACGGTGAGTATCTCCTCCTGACTCGCGGACTGAGGCTCGGGCGTCAGTGGTCCCGCCGGAAAGGTCACTCGCATAGGCCAGGGTTCGTCGCAGGTGACGCGCACGTGGGGCCACACGTAGTGGCTGGCGGTGAAGGTCACAGGCCGTTCATGGGTCACGGTGATGTCGTGCTCGTGCGGGCGGTCCAGGTGCAGCAGACGTCGGCCGGGGTCGATCCGGATCTGTGGAGTGAGCGTGCGCAGCATCGGGAAGACGCCCTCGTGCACGATGCGCCGACCGGCCCGCGCGAGGGCGTAGTGCAGTTGAGGTTCGATGCGCTCCCACTCCGAGACAAAGGCAGCGCTCCAGTAGTCCTCCACGACGGCGAGCGCGGCCTCCAGCACTGGAGCAGGATCCGCGACGATGCTACGGAGTCTCTCGGCCCGACGCGGATCGACCAGCTCCACTTCGGCAAGCGCCGCATCCCGTACGGCCGCATTGTGGATCAGGTCACGGCCACGGTAGCGGGTGGTGTCGACGATGGTCTGGGAGAGCTCGACTGCCAGGTCCTCCGGCGGCAAACTACGGACCACGGCTAGTTGTTCGTCGAAGGTCGCTTCATGATCGTCTGCCCGGCATTCGAAAAAGGCCGGGATGTAGTCGGCCACCACAAAGCTGTGCTCGCGCATCTGGCGACGCAGAGCGGCAGGCAGCTCACGGCACCGTCGCACCCACGGCAGGTGCAGTGCGTGATGTCCCGGCCCTGCCAGTACATGCCACGAATGGACGGCCTCCAGCAGTGGGGACATGGTAAAGCCGATCTGTTCCTCAGCTGCCGCTGCAAAACGCATCGTAATCACGATTGCATTATTTCACAATCAGTTGAATAGATCTGGCCGAGCGGCTGAGACTCCGAGTGATACAGCGCGACCAAAGGAGCAGCAGCATGATCATGGAGCCGTATCGCATCAAGGTGATCGAGCCTCTCGCCTTCCCCACCGGTGAGGAGCGACAGCGCGCCCTGGAGGCCGGCGGATACAACGTTTTCAAGCTCACCGCCGAGCAGATCACCATTGACCTGCTGACCGACTCCGGGACGAGCGCGATGTCGGCCGACCAGTGGTCGTCGCTGATGCGCGGGGACGAGACGTATGCGGGAGCGCGGTCCTTTGACCGCTTCCGCGACGCGGTTGCAGACCTCACCTCGTATCGCCACATCTTTCCTGCCCACCAGGGCCGAGCGGCGGAGAGCGTCCTGTTCACCGCTCTGCTGGCACCAGGCCAGATCACCCTGAGCAACACGCACTTCGACACCACCCGCGCCAATATCGAACTGGCCGGGGCTGAAGCGCGCGATCTCCCGTGCCCGGAGGCATCCGACCTGCAGAGCGACTACCCGTTCAAGGGGAACATAGATCTCGGTCTGCTTCGGAATACGCTCAGTGGTCCGGACGGGCCCAAAGTGGCGATGGTCATCATGACGATCACCAACAACGCGGGCGGCGGGCAACCCGTGTCCATGGCCAACCTCCGAGAGGTACGGGCCCTGTGCGACGAGCACGGCGTGCCGTTCTTCCTCGACGCGGCCCGCTTCGCGGAGAACGCCTGGCTCGTCACCCAACGCGACCCCGAGTACGCCCAGCACACTCCGCGCGACGTCGCCAGGGAAGCCTTCCAGCTGGCCGATGGCGCCGTCGCCTCACTGAAGAAGGACGGGATCGCGAACATCGGTGGGCTGCTCGCCCTCAACGATGACGACCTCGCCTTGCGCTGCCAGAACGTACTGATCGCGCGGGAGGGCTTCCCCACGTACGGAGGTCTCGCCGGCCGCGACCTCGAAGTGCTGGCCCAGGGACTGGCAGAGGTGACCGATCCCCTCTATCTGCGGGCGCGAGCCTCCGCGGCCGCCCATCTAGCCGAACTGGCGAACGCGGCCGGCATCCCCACGGTTCAGCCATCCGGACTCCACGCCATCTACCTCGACGCCGCCGCCCTGCTGCCACACATCCCTGCACACCAGTTCCCCGCGCACTCCCTGGCCTGCGCACTGTACCTGGAAGCGGGTGTGCGGTCCTGCGAACTGGGTTCCCTCACCTTCGGCCGCCCCGGCCGGAACGGGGCCCCAGACGAGACCGCTCCACGCGAACTGCTCCGGCTCGCCCTGCCGCGCCGCGCCTACACACGCGGCCACCTGGACTATGTCGGTGAAGCCCTGCGTAGGATCTCCGACAAGGCCGCCGACCTGCCCGGCTACCGCATCGTCGAAGCGGCCCCCGTCCTGCGGCACTTCAGCGCCCTGTTGGAACCCGTCGCCCCCGCGAACGCCAGCGACGGCGCGCTGCAGAAGGATGTCGCACTCGCATGAACTCCGGCTTCCCCAACTACAGGGCTGTGCTGGATGACAGCGGCATTTCGTACACGGTCCATGAACATGCCACC
The DNA here is from genome assembly GCF_044540525.1 of Streptomyces sp. NPDC085932. NCBI lineage: Bacteria > Bacillati > Actinomycetota > Actinomycetes > Kitasatosporales > Streptomycetaceae > Streptomyces > Streptomyces sp. NPDC085932. The sequence goes on along the minus strand of NZ_JBITSJ010000012.1, from coordinate 59,305 downwards.
GCCCACAGCATCAGCGAACGTCAGGCCTTGCCTTTCCCTTGGTCACAGGCCGTCAAGACACTCGCCTTCACCACTGACGACACCCCGTTGCTGCTCGTCGCGCTACGGGCGAGTGACCGAGTCGACTACAACCGTTTGGCTTCCGTGATCGGTGCAAGCCGATCCCGGCTTCGGGCGGCCGACGCCGAGGTTCTCCTCGCGGAGGGCCTGATCCCCGGAGGCATCGCCCCCGTGAGCCACCGCCAGGCGCTGCCTTGCTTGATCGACTCGGCAGTGACGGAAGGTGAACAACCCGTCTTCTGTGGTGCCGGATCCGCCGACCGCACCCTGGAGATCGACGCCGCAGACTTGGCCCGAATGCCCCGGGCGCAGGTGGTCCTCGTCCATCGGCATCTCCGATGAACCCCCACCTGACACCCACCCCCTTGTTGCTGAGTCCTCGAGCATGCCCTCAACCCCCATTCTGATCGGTGGACCTATTCTGGGTGAATGGATCACGTGACTTTTCATCAGGTTTCCTCTCGACGACGCGGATCTCTTGATAGGGACGTGAGTTGGAAACGCTCGGTGAATCGAATGGCCCGTCGGGCAATTGAGGGCCTCTGAGGTGTCTGCTGAGCCGAGATGGCCAGCGAGGACCAGGGCTCGTCCAGGTGCAGCGCCGTGCCCTTGTGAGGGACATGGCACTCTGAGGACCCTTTCGGCTGGAGATGTAGCACTCCTTGGACGGTTTCCCACTGGCATCAGTCCATGCGCACGACAGTTGCTACGAACCACGCGGGCCTTGCTCCGGCGGCGCGCGGGCCTTGTTACCGCCAGCCTGGTTCATTCCAACAGTCCGTGCCGCATCGCCCGCATCACTGCGGCCGTCCTGTCACCCACCTCCAACTTCCCGAAGACGCGCAGGAGGTGGGTCTTCACCGTTGACTCACCGATGCAGAGCCGGCGCCCGATCTCCGCGTTGGTGCACCCCTCCGCCACGAGGCTCAGCACCGCCGTCTCACGTGCAGTGAGTTGAGGTCTTTCCGGTCTCGGCCGGAGCTGGTCGACCAAGCGGGTGGCCACGGACGGGGCCAGCACGGTGTCGCCTCGGACGGCGGAGCGTACGGCCGCGACAAGTTCACCTCGAGGCATGTCCTTGAGCAAGTAACCTGCCGCGCCTGCCTCGACGGCCCGCAGAATGTCTCGATCGGTCACGTACGTCGTGAGGACGACGATCCGGGCGGCCAGATTCCTGCGGGTCATGCGTGTGATTGAGTCGACACCGTCGCCGCCCGGCATGGAAAGATCCATGAGCACGATGTCAGGATTGAGGTCCGCGCAGAGCGCCTCGGCCTGCGGTCCGTTCGAGGCTTGGGCTATCACTGTCAGGTCAGGCTCAGTGCTCAGCATGGCGCACAGGCCTTCGCGCACGACGGGGTGGTCGTCGGCCAGGATGATGCGGATCACGTCGGGAACTCCTTCGCTGGGGTTTGTTCGATGAGTTCCGGGGCCGCTTCAGGGCATCCCGGCAGGGGCACCACGATGGTGACGTCAGTGCCCGCTTCCCGGGCGCTGCGAATCAGGGTTGTGCCGCCCACCTCCGAGACCCGAGCCCGCATTCCGGCCAGGCCATATCCATGTGCGGCTGTCGCGGGCTCGAAACCGCACCCGTCGTCACTGATCACCGCACGCAGCAGCGAGTCACCGTAGGTCACGGAGAGGCTGACGGACGCGGTCTCACCCGCGTGCTTTCGGGCGTTGGACAGTGCCTCCTGGCACGAACGCAGTACGACCACTTCCAGGCCCGCCGGTAGAGCCTGCACAGACCCCGTGACATGGGCGGACGCATCATGACGTGCGGCCAGCCGCTGTAGGGCCTCCACCAGGGATACCTCTTGCAAGTCTGCGGGGGCGCCTCCGGCGACCAGACTGCGTGCTTCGGCAAGGTTGTGACGCGCTGTGTCCGCCATCAGGGCGAGGTGGCGCCGGGCCAGAGATACGTCGCCTTCCAGTTCGGACTCCACCGCCTGGACGAGCATCACGATGCTGGTGAATCCCTGGGCGAGCGTGTCGTGGATCTCTCGTGCTATGCGCTCTCGCTCTGCCATCGCTCCGTGCTCGGTTGAGAGCCGTGCGATCTCTTCCCGCCTGGCTTCCAGCTCGGTGATCAGGTGGGCCCGTTCGTTGCTCTGTTCGATGATTCGGATGATCCAGCTGCCAAGGGCAATGGAGAACACCAGGGTGACCAGCGCGAACACGCCGTTGAAGAACAACTCCGGAGCAGGTGGCAGCCACAGCAGTGCCCATCCGGCCACGGGAAGGAGGTTGATTACCGTAACGGCCACGATCGCGGGGCGGAGCCGGAGGGCGATGAAGCACTGAGGCACGAGCGCGAAGGTCATCAGCCGCATCTCGCCCACGAGAACGGCGGACGTCAGCAACATCACGGTCGCTCCCGCCACATAAACCACGGCTGACCGCTCGCTGCGGGTCCTGCCACTGAGCACCGGACGTCCCAGCAGGACGTACCAGGGCACCAGCAACGCCAGCATCATCATCGCGACGACACCGAACGGCCATCGAGGCCCCACAGTCCCAAGGACGAAGACGAGAGTGGCGGACCAGACCACCGCGAAGTAGAGATCCCAGAACCGGAACGCCCGGTGCCATGCGTCGATGTCCCGCGCTCCGGCGGGACCTCTCAGTCGTCGCGTCGGTTCTTCCACCGGAAGGTCAGCAGACAAAGGACCAAACCTCCAACGCACCAGGCTCCCAGAACCAGCGCGATCCGTTCGAATTCCCAGCTTCCCGCCGGCTCCAGCGCCCTGGCTGTGTCCGGCAGGAAGATTCCTCGGAAGCCCTGACTCATCCACTTGAGCGGGAACAGGGCACCGACGTTGAGCATCCATTCAGGGATCGTGGCGATGGAGACGAAGACCCCGGAAATGAACTGCAAGACCAGAAACGGGAGCACGACGACTGTGGAGGCGCTCCGCGCCGACCTCGGGACTGAACTGACCGCGATGCCGAGCAACGCACAGCCGGTGAGACCGAGGACAAGAACCCACCCGAAAGTGATCCACTTTTCCACACTCGTCGGCAGTGCGACATCGTAGACAGTGGTTCCTACGACCAACAGTATTGCCGTCTCCAACAGGCCGGTGACCAGGACGAGCCATACCTTGCCCAGGAAGTATGAAGACGGCGGCATCGGCGTCCCGCGCAGCCTGCGCAGCACGTTGGCGTCCCGTTCCACGGCGATCGAGATGCCCAGGGACTGAAAGCTGGTCGCCATGACACCTGCTGCGATCATCGCGGGCACGTAGAGCTGCGAGGCGCTGATGCCCGCGTCCGCAAGGTCGTCATTGAAGATGCTCGCGAAGAGAAAAAGGAAGACGACAGGGAAGGCGAAGGTGAAGACCACCTGCTCCCATTGGCGGAAGAACTGCTTCAGCTCCAGGGCGCCTCGGTGCAAGCCGAGACTCCAGGCGTCTGGCAGTCGCCGTGGGCCAGCAGCGGTGGGGGTGCGGGGAACGGAGGTCGAGGACATGGGCTCTCTGGTCAAGGCCGGGCCGCCTGGCGGGTGAGATGGAGGTAGACATCTTCCAGCGTTGGGCGATCGATTCTGAGCCCGGGGACCTCACCGCCGAACTCCCGCATGAGGTGGGCGACAGCACGAGCCGGCGTCGTCGTGCGCAGGTCGCGTGTCCTGCCGCCCGTATCCGTCCACTCGACCACGACTTCATCGCCCAGGTGACCGCGGAGCATCGCCGGCGTCCCCTCCGCCACCACCTTCCCGCCGACGATCACCGCGAGCCGGTCGGCCAGCGCTTCCGCCTCACCCAGGTAGTGCGTGGTAAGCACTACCGTCGTGCCGTCGACGGCGACCAGGTGGCGGACGAGATCCCAGAACTGGCGGCGAGCCGCCGGATCGAAGCCGGTCGTCGGCTCGTCCAGGATCAGGAGCTCAGGCCCTCCGATCACACCCAGGGCCACGTCGACGCGCCGTCGCTGGCCTCCGGAAAGCGTCTTGATGCGGCTTGTCGCCTTCTCCCTCAGGCCCACCAGCTCGATCACTTCCTCAGGGGGCCGCGGATCTGGGTAATAGCGCGCGAAGTGATGCACGGCCTCTCGTACTGTCAGGTCGCCTGGCGCCGATTGGTCCTGCCATACGATGCCGACCCGGGCACGCTCCTGACGGCCTGCGTTGGCAGGATCCCAGCCCAGAACTGAAACTTCCCCCCCGTCTCGCGCTCGATTGCCCTGAAGGATCTCCACCGTTGTGCTCTTGCCCGCACCGTTGGGGCCGAGCAAGCCAAAGATCTCACCGCGCCGCACGTTCAGGTCGATTCCCTTGACGGCATAGACGGCGCCGTAGCTCTTCTGCAGACCCCGCACGCGCACCGCCACTCCGCTGGGCTCGGCGACATCTGTGTGTCGTGTCATGTCACGCAGTCTCTGCTCTGAGCTGGTGCGGACGGGACGACGGTTCGGCCACTGTTGCGTCCACCGAACGGTGGACACCTCTACATATCCGGTCGGGCGGCCAGCCTGTTACGAGGACTCCATCCGGACGGCAACGATGCTTGCCGTGGCTGTGGGTGGGCCTTGCTGGGATCAGGTCGGGGCGGATGAACTGGATGCCGTGCACGGGCGGTTCCTTCACCTTTTCAGCACGTCGGAGCCCCGGAAGTCCGCGACGGCTGCTATGCGAGGGGCTGATCGCTCACTCTGCAGCGGAAGAATGACTGGACGCTGGCGGAGGAAGCCGATGAGGTGCTCGACGACGTGTGCGAGCACGGCGTCGACAACCTCGGCGACCCCTGCGCCATATTCGTCGTGGACGACACGGGCGTTTTGAAGAAGGGGACGCGGTCGGCCAGGTTGCAGCGGCAGGACTGTGGCACCGCCAGGCGGACGGAGAACTGCCAGGTCGACCCGTTCTCCGCTGGTGCTGCCGACCGTGGACGGGCCTTGATCGACCGGCGTCTGTATCTGCCCACCTGCTGGACCGATGACCGCGAAGGGAGCCGTCGAGCCGGCAGCGACGACGGGGTCGGCTTCGAGAGCGAGGCGGGCCAAGGGCAAGGTGATGGTCCGCCGCGCCATCATGGACAAGATTTCGATTCGCTGGGTGACCGCGGATGCCGCCTACGACTTCTCCAATGGCTGCTGGTCCGAGCCGAAACGGGCTGACGTCTTTCATGATGGCCACCACCCGGCGCGAAACCATGGTGACCCGCGGGGCGATCGACCCCCCGTCCACGACCTGTTCAATGACCTCGCCCAGGAATGGCAGCACCATTCCTGCGGCAATGATCGTGGACGGGACCCTCATCCCTGTGCGCGACCGGCGAGCGGCGCCTCCTCCGGCAAGTACCGCTTCACGCCCGCCGCCCCGCCGCTGGACGCCTCAACGACCGGCCGGGTGCTCGCAACGCTCGGCGACCCACGACGTGCCGAACACCACCTCGACGCCGCTGACGAACTGGTCGCTGACGGTCTGGACGACGAACCCGCGTGAACGGACTACTTCGACGCCTCCGAACCCGCCGCCGGCACCCACGCGGTCTCCACCTTCGCCGCCGCAGGACTCCAGGGCCAACCGCCAGGTGGCCGGTGCTTACTTCACCGCCGCCCCGATGCTGCGCAGGCCGGCCTCAACCGGGTGAAGACCGTGGACCGACTTGGCCTGGTCGCTGTCCCGTTCAGCAAGGACGAGCAGATGACAAGACGCTGCCGCTGCCCCCAGGCGCTGAGCGACGTCACCCGCGCCGACTCCACCCTCGTGGCCCCAGCTCAACACACGGATCGACGCCGCCCCCGGTACCGGACCACCGCGGCGAAAGACATCGGCGCCCGCGCGACGGATCTCGCCGAGGCAAGCCCGGCCATCGTCGCCGCCTGAGACCATCGGCCACATGGGCAAGTACTGCCGACCGCGACCGCTGCATCAGCCGTCCCGCGCGGGCACCGGCGCCGACGGCAGGCTCGCCGCATGCAGCCGACGCCGACACTGCCCCTGGGTGAGCCACAAGCAGAAGCTCGTGGGAGGTGTGCGCTGCCCACGGGGCATCATCGCAACCTGACCCCGCGGCTAGTGGCTGACGCTCTATCGTGCTGAGCGCAGGCGCCCTTCCGCTGAAGGGCAGGGGCGCGCCCCAGTTTGGAAGCGCTCCCTCCGGACAGCGGAGAGCGCTCTGATCACTGGTTGAGGGGGGAAGTTGTGCCGCATATCGTTCATCGACGACGAGTGCGACCTGGCCGCGTCCGTCGACGGATTGCCTCCAGCCGCTCTCACCGTGAGCACCGCGCCCAGACGTCCGGTCCAGAGGCCGGCGGCAGGGCGCTCCGCGTGATCACAGTGGGCGCCACCGTAGTAGCTGCCTTGGCGGCGATCGGAGGGCTGTGGGCTCAGGCAGTGACCACATACTGGAGCCAGCAGACAGCGAAGGATCAGCTGGAGCAGTCCCGGGAGGAAAGCGACCAGCAGAAGCGAGCACAGGCCAGCCGTGTAACGCTGTGGGTTGCGAAGACCAAGGACGGTCCGCGGCCGCACATCGCCAACAGGTCACCGGATGCCGTCACGGCTGTCCTACTGGAGCATCCCGACGGGTTCGGTTTGCTCCTCCCGGACCTGCCACCTTGCACACAGGTCGTATACACGCCACAATCCGACGCCGGATCAGATGGCGAGTTGCCCGCCCCTCCTGCCGTGCTCACGGAGTGGACGTTGTTCAACACTCATTCGGCAACTCCTTCACCCGCCCTCTTCTTCACAGACGGCCGCGGCTACAGCTGGGAACGACGGCTGGCGTCCCTCAACCAACGATCATCCGCCCGCCATGGAGTGGAAGTGATGATCCCCGTACCGCCCGACGAGTTGTCGGCTACGCCCGTCGAGAACTGCGGAACTGGCTAGGGATCTTTATCGGTCAGGCGTGCGTGGTGTTCGGCCCTCTGCAGGTTGCACCAGGGTGCTCGCAGCGTGGGGCTCCGGGCCGCCCGGTCGCCTGCGACGGGGACCCTCAACCGCTGGACGATGAAGGCGCGGTGCACAACGGGCTGGAACAACTGACGGCCGTGATGCCCCTCCACGAAGGAGAAGCAGTGGCGGACACGATCGACTGCCACGGGAAACGGGGCGCCGCCAGCGCCGGTAGCGGTTAAGCAGCCCGCGACCCACGACGCGGGCACGGTGGGGCGTAGTCGAGGCGGGGGAAGTACCGGGCCCACTGATCGCGGCCGATCGTGGTCCCGACGCGGTCGCATGCGTCGGCAAGTGCCCGGTTCAGGTCGGTGTACCAGACCTGAACGCTGTAGTGGGCCGTCACGGTGAGGAAAGTGTCGTTCGCCGTGAGGGGACGCACCTCCTTCACCGTTCCCCGGGGGTTGATGAGGTGGGCCCGGTGAGTGGGGTGTGCGGGGTCGGCCACGTCCCAGACGTTCACCGCGCCGTCCACGCCGACGGTTACCGCCGTGCGGCCGTGCGGGGCGAAGGTGACGCCGGTGACGATATCGGCGTGTCTCGTCAGCGCGCCCAGTTCCCGATGCCGGGGAAGGGCGCTGATGTCCCACAGTCTCGCCGTGCGGTCGTCGCTTCCGCTCAGCAGGATCCGGCCGTCCGGGCTGTAGGCGAGAGCGTCGACGAAGTGACGATGGCCTTCGAGGACGGCGACGGGGACGGCGCGGTGCGGGTCGGTCACGTCCCAGATGCGGACGTCGCGATCGTCGGAGCCCGAGGCCAGGGTCCTGCCGTCGGGGCTGAAGGCCACAGGCTTGACGTTCGCCTCGTGCCCGGTGAGCGTGCCCAGTATCCGAGGGTGGGCGGGGTCGGTGATGTCCCAAAGGCGGACGGTGTCGTCGAAGCTGCTGGTCGCCGCCATGCGGCCGTCGCGGCGCACGGCGATGGAGTAAAGGGCCTCCAAGTGGCCCGTCGGCCGCTTCGCCAGTAGGACCGGATGCTTCGGGTCCGTCACGTCCCACAGCCGGAGCACGCGGTCGGCGTCCGTGCCGACGAGCGTGTCTCCGTTCTCGGTGAACTCGATCGCGTTGATGCCGACTCCGTCCGTGTGGAGGGAGCCGAGCCGACGGGGCAGCCGCGGGTTGCTCATGTCCCACAGGACGATGCGCGAGCGGTCGGCCATGGCCAGCGTGCGGCCGTCAGCCGTCAGGGCCGGCGCGTGCCCGGCCGGCGTGTGCTCGGCGGGTGTCTGTCCGGCCGTTCGGGTTCCGAGTGTCTTGGGATCCGTGGAGGCGACGGACATGGTGCTCAGCAGGGCGTCGCGGGTACGCCTCTGCGGCGACTCGCGGTAGGCGGCCAGAGCGATCTGGACTGCCAGGGACGGGTTGTGCTGGCTGAGCCGCACGGACTCGGCGGCGGCCCGCAGGGCCACGGCCTCGTTGCGCTGCCGCGTGACGGTGTGCTGCGCACGTACGGCGAAACCGGCGGCCGTCACGGCGCAGACGAGCAGGACGACCAGGGCCCCGGCCAGGCGACGCAGGCGGCGCAGGCGGCGGCGGTCTTGCTGTCGCGCCTGCTTCGCCGCCGAATCGCCGGCATCGAGGAAGGCACGTTCCCGGGCGGTCAGCACCTGCGGCGGGAGTTCCTTGGCGGCGGCAAGACGCGCACCGCGGTAGAGGGTGTCCGGGTCATGGTCCATGGACTCCCATAGCGTGGTGGCCTCGGTGAGCGCACGGTGCAGGCGCTCCTGGCCGCGGTCCTCCTCCAGCCACCTGGCGAGCCGGGGCCAGCACCGGATCAGCGCCTCGTGGGCGATCTCGACATGGTCACCGTCGGCGGTCAGCAGCCTCGCCCTGGTCGCTTGTTCGAGGACGACCTCGGTGTCCGGTCCACTGTCGAGTTCCTGGCGCGGGACACGGCGCTTGGTGTCCTCGGTGCCCTCGCCCAACGCGACGAGGCGCACAAACAGCCGCCGCGCTGCCTCCTGCCTGCTGTCGTCCAGGGCGCCGTACAAGTCCTCCGCGGTCTGGGTGAGTGCGCCTTCGAAGCCGCCCGCATCACGGTAGCCGTCCAGTGTGAGCGCGTTGCCGCGCCGACGCCTCCAGGTCTCCAGCAAGGCGTGTGACAGCAGGGGCAGCGCCCCGGGCCGACCGTGGGCGTCGGCCGTTAGGGCCGTCAGCAGAGCGCTCTGGACGGTGAGCCGGCAGCGGGCGGCGGGCTGGACGATGGCGGCCCTCAGCTCTTCGACGGTCATCGGGCCGACGGAGTGGTGGGCGTGGGGCAGGGCCTCGGCGAGAGGGGGCAGCCGTGTGCAGTGCGTGTAGAAGTCGGACCGTACGGCGATGGCCACTCGCGTGCGGCTGTCGGGTGTCCGTGCGGCGTGCACGAGGGCGGCGACGAACCGCTGCCGCTCCCCCATGTCGCGACAGAGCGTGAATACTTCCTCGAACTGGTCGACGACGATGAGCAGTTCCTCGGGTGCGGGGCCTGTGTCCTGCCGCCTTGCAAGGATCTGCCGCACCATCCGGTGGAAGGTTTCCGGCTCCGCCGCGAGTCCGGCGTGCACCGGGCCGGGAGCGGTGCCGGCGCGCGCCGCCAGCCGTGAGCCGCATTCCTCCAGCGGATGTGCGCCGGGCGTGAATACCAGCGCGAAATCATCGGGAAAAGCCGGAATCACACCGGCACGCAGTACGGATGACTTACCGGAACCGGACGCCCCGAACAACACGAGAAGACGTTTTCGCTTCAGGTGTTCGACGAGTGCTCCGGTGAGTTTCTCCCGGCCGAAGAAGAATCCGGCATCGGCCTCTCCGAAAGTGATCAGGCCGGCATAGGGGGGCTTGGGGCCGCCCCTGCTCCGACTTTCGGTGCCGGCATCGGCCGACGTGTCCGCACCGCTGCACGCGTCGGCCGTCCGCTGCCAGATCACCTTCCATTCCCGCTCGTCACCGCCGCAGGCGCGCACGTAGGCGAGGGTGACGGCCAGGCTGGGGAGTTGACGTCCAGCCGCGGCCGAGGACAACGTCGCGATCCCGTAGTGCGCCCTCTGCGCGAGCTCCCGGTAGGTGGGACGGCTGGCCTGTTCCCGCACTTTCCGCAAACGAGCCGCGAACTCGAACAGAGGACCACCTTCTGGGTCCAGAGGAATCTCTCCCCGTGGCATGCACCGCCCCTTCCCCAAGGCCCATCACATGTTCGGCATCCGTTTGTTCACCGTCGGTCGGCCGGACCTGAACAACAGATTAGCGGCTACAAACGGTGCATCGAGTCCGGCAACCAGGACCGGACAACGAACGGAAAAGGGGAATCGCATGAAGAAGCGAAAGTGCGCGATCGGGACGATGCTGGCCTCATCGCCTTGGCAACCGCCGCCCTGGGCACGGCCGCCGGCCCCACGCTCGCGGAGATGACGGAGACCCGGTCCCGGGCGACGACGGTGGGTTCGGCCACGGGCACCGCGAACGCCGCCGCCCTGCCGCATTGCCCCGCCGGCAAGATCTGCATGTGGTCGGAGGCCCACTTCCAGGGCACGCGCTACGACTGGAGCCCCGACCAGGGCAACGTCTTCCTCGGCGGCCACGGGCTCGCCGACAAGGTCGCCTCGTTCGTCGCCTCGGTCAGGGGCTGCTTCCAGGACTCGCCGCCACCGCACCCGGCCACCACGCGTCCAGTCAACCCGGGCGACAACAACTCGAACTACGACTTCGGCCGACGTGTGGACCGGGTCAAGCCGGACTGCGCGGGCAGCGCATAACACGACCGCAGGGGTCCGCCACCGCGTCCCGGACCCATGCACCAGCGTCGGGTCGACCCGACGCTGCAGGGTTGGTCCGGCACACGACACCACCGTCTTTGCAGCACTCGGCCTTCGGTCCCCACAAAGCCATGGCCACTGAACAACCGCCCCTCTCCCCCGGTTCCTCCACCAAGGAGCACTCATGCACGACACAACACCGGATGGCGCCACGCGTCCCCCTCGGGCGGCCCCCATCCGCCCGGTCCACCTCAGCCGGGCCCGATTCCTCCGGGCGGCCACCTCGGCCGCCCTGGTCACTCCTCTCCTGCGGACCCCGGCCCAGGCGGCGGACACCCTCCGAATCTCCAAGGTCGCCGACCTCACCGGCCCTCGACTCACCGATTCCGAGTGAGGTCACCGACCTCGGCGTACCGGCGCCGACGCCCGACGGCCGGCTCCTGTTCGTCTTCGGCGACACGTTCGAGGAGGCCAGGGTCGGCGGCGGCTGGTGGCGCTCACCCGTGGCGCTGTACGGGCGTTTCGAGGGGTCCGGCCGACCGGTCGTCTGGACCGGCGCGGTGGGCGGACGGCACGCCCGGCAGCTGTGGCCGTACGACCACGACAACTCCGCGCACTCCACCGTGCTGCCGTCCGACGTGATCATCCTCGGCGGCAGCATGTACCTGCACGCCATGGTGAACCAGGGGCTCGGCAACGTGGTGCGCACAGAGATCTGGCGGTCGGACGACTCGGGCGCGACCTGGGTCCCGACCGGCGCCGTGTTCGCCCTGGACCTGCACGGCGGCATGTTCCAGCTGCTCACCTGGGCCCTCGGCGACGACGGGCACGTCTACGTCCTGTCCACCGGGTTCCAGCGGAACAAGCCCGTCATCCTGCACCGGGTCTGCCCCGGCAGGCTGACCGAGCCCGGCGCCTACGGGCTGCAGTACGGGAACTGACACCCCTTACGTCTCGCAAACGGCGTGTGCCCTGCTCTCCGGCGGGGCACGCACCTGTGCCTAGGCCTTGAGGGCGCTCGGTGGTGGCAGGGTACGGGTGCAGCCGCTGCCACCTGCCAGCCTCATTCCATTGCCGCAGCCAGCGCCAGCTCCCACAGTGCACCGAACACTCAACTCCCGCCGAGGGTACGGCAATAATGAATGATCCACCTCGCTGAAGGAGCCGTTGTACTCCCGGTTGAAGCCGTTCACGAGTACGGATGGGCGTGGTTTCGTCAGCCGTCCATGGCACTCTGAGAGGAGTCAACCAAGTTCTCATACTGCAAAACGATTCGCTCTTGAGTCACTCCGAGGGTCTCCACCCTCTCGTAGCCAACCAGGCGCGAATTCGCGAGTCCGTAAGAAAGGACTGATCTACCTGCGGAATCGAAGAATACTAGCTTGACCTCCTTCCGAATGAATGGATATTTTTTCTGCTGCAGCCACCACATCCTCGCGTACTCACTGCCGCCGCGCCCACTGAGTCCGAGCGTGTTACGGTAATCCATGCGCGCGACGTCGGTGAATTCGATTACCTGCCCGCCAATCGTCGCCTGTATTCGGGCAATGTTGGCGGCTGATACGGCAACCGAGGGAAGGCTAACGGCCTCCATCTCTTGAGCTACAGCATGGGATCCGACGTATTGATTATCAATAGCCATGCCGCTGGAGTGCGTCGACATTTCAGGGGATGCCATGAAAGCAGGCAGAGACATGGCGATGAGCAGTGACGCTGCCCACGCGGAAGGGATTCCATTTCCACTGCAATTACTCATTGCTACTCTTTTTCATCCGGCTTGTTACGTGGAGAATCCTTATGGACAAGGAAGCTGTGGTTGTGTGACAGCACAGCTTCCCCACATCTACCAGGACACCGCACACTGCGGTACGGCGCATCAGGGAATTTCCCCAGCATGTGACAGACCGCAGGACTTGGCGCCACAGTGTGCAGCACCATGGTCGTGACGACACGAGGGCATTCGCCACAAGGGTCTGGTGACCGTTCCGGCGCGCAAAGCCAGCCTGCTCCAGCGGGCCGACGGCTTCGGCGGCGGGGTGGTGCGGAGGCAGGCCGTCACGAACGGTCGGCGAACAGGCGTCGGCAGGACTTGGTGGAACCGCTCCAGCACGGAGGGCAAGGGCCTGGAAGGCAGAGGCGACGACACCAAGGCTCACTCGTCCCCCGCCGCCGGTTGCAGCCTGCGGGACAGAAGACGGCCTGACGAGGCACCTGGTCTCCTGGGAGGCCGCGGTGATGGCTTCGGGCGTCTCCGACGAGCTGACCGACTCCCGTGGCCCAGCCTTGCGCTGGTCGACGCACCGGGCACATCGTCTAGAGGAAGCGGTCCTGGCGCACGACGCGTCGTCAAGATGAGTAGCTGTCGTAGTCGGAAGGACCCAATGGCAGGAGTCGTCGCGGGCAGGCGCGCATGCGCAGTCCCAGGCCGGAGGGCAGGAGCAGTAGCCAGGCCTCAGAAGTCAGACGCTGCACGAAACTGCCTTGGGGCTTGCCTCGGGTCCGGTGAGCCGGTTGGTGGGGAGGTGTCAACGACGGAGGTCGTGGCTAACGCCTCCCGTCCGTCCCGTCGCGGGAGCGCACGTACGAGCCTACGCGCCCGTGTGCGCAAGCGTAACGGCGCGTCAGGTGGGTGAGCCGCGGGTGCCCGCGAGGAGCAGCGAGACGGCGACGTCGGCGGTGGCGGTGGCGGTGCTCAAGATCCTTGCTTGTTCGGTGGAGGCTGAGGGCCATGCTGAAAATCAGGGGGCAAGGCCTCGTCCCGTCCGCGTTGTCGCGGGACGCGGGCGGGCAGATCACGGATGCGACTGGGGCACCACGGGTCGCTGCAGGGGTGCTGTGGCGTCGCGCGGCGGCGACGGGCGCCGAGCGGACTGAGTTCGAAGGCTAGCCGTCCAAGCGCAACAAGGGTTCCCTGCCCGAGGATAAGACTCATCCACCACCCTTCATCCCAATACCAGTTTCAGTCCAGGGCCGTGTGCTCACCAGGGTCACGATGAGATGCGAGAAGGCAATAGTGATCCCCACCCTGCGCCGCCGGGGGCAGAGCAGCGGCAGCATCGCCCACAGCGCGGAGACCAGAACCAGCCAGGGGGCGACGAAGGGCAGTCCGAGCATGTGAGACTTCGAAATCGGTAGTGAGTGCCAGCTAACGTCCCGTCGGCGGGCCCGTACTACCAGCTCGGCGCAATATCGCACGGATCATGATGCGGCCTCGGCGGCCGAGTGGATGGCGGCGACACTGTCTACCGACCTCCGCCCGGACCGGAATCGGCTGAGGGAGAGTCCGCGGTAACCAGCCTGCTTCGCCGCCCTGAGCGTGTAGCCGGCCGGCTCCCGCACCGACCACCACACGGCCGCGCGCGGGATCCGTGTGGGGCGATCTCTACGCAGCACCATCACGAACGCGCCGTCCGAGGGCTGGGCAACGTCTGCGTCGCTGAGCACACGCACCGGTGCGGCCTTGCTGTGCCGTCGGTGCAAGGGAAGCGACCGCTCATGAGGCGGCCGAAAGTGTCAAGGGATCGGCGCACCTGCCATGGGATGGGCGAACAAGGTGCCGGAGAGAGGACTCAGAGCTGGAGTACGGCAGCTACCCGTACAAAACCTGCGGCTGACACACCCGGGACTCCGAAGAGGCTAGTCTGCGACGACATGCCACGAGGCGGGCATGGTGACACACCCATGGCGCCGTGAGCTGCGCACCCTGGGGCGCTGGGACGCCGGCCATCAGCCGGAACCGCGTGACGGCGTTACGACTTCCGGCGGAACCGTTGGAGAACCACCGTCGCGTCACTCAGGGTGAGAGCTTCGCCCAGAGCCTGTGCCGAGCGGCTCAGCGCTGACTCAAGGAGCAGGTACGGCTCGGCCGCTACCTTCTCTTTGTGCTGGACAGCGCGTATCAGAACGGCGCCGTTCGGCCTCACTGCCTCTCGTGGGCTCGCGGCACGGCACTGAAGGTCGTCCGCAAAGTCGCCGACAACCGCTCCGCCAGGGCGGATGGTGTCAACGAGCGGCCAGCGCACTGCGTTGCCCTTGAGAATTCGGGGCCTCACCTCTGGCTTGATGTCGAGAGTGGCGAAATCGGCCAGCCATCGGTCGGGGGTGATGACAGGGTAGTCCGAGCCGAACAGCACCTTGTCCTTCAGTAGCGTGTTGGCGTAGCGGACGAGTTGTGGGGGGAAGTACTTCGGCGACCAGCCAGAAAGGTCGATGTATACGTTCGGCTTGTGAGTGGCCACCGCGAGCGCCTCGTCCTGCCAGGGGAAGGAAGGATGGGCGAGGATGATCCGCAGGTCGGGGAAATCAGCAGCGACGTCGTCGATCAGCAGCGGGTTGGAGTACTTGAGGCGAATCCCTCCGCCTCCCGGGACGCCCGCGCCGATGCCGGTCTGTCCGGTGTGAAACAACGCTGGTACGCCGAGTTCCTCGATGGCCTCGTACAACGGGTAGGCCATGCGGCTGTCCGGCGAGAAGGCCTGCAAGCTGGGATGGAACTTGAAGCCCCGTACACCATAGTCGCCGACGAGCCTGCGTGCATGGAGCACAGCGGCACGGCCCCGCCACGGGTCGAGCGAGGCAAAGGGGATGAGGACGTCGGGGTGAGCAGCACAGTCTTCGGCTATCTCCTCGTTCGGGATGGGCGGATGACCGAAGGCGTGCTCCGCGTCCACGGTGAAGACAACGGCCGCCATCTTCCTTTGCCGGTAGTAGTCCGCCATCTCGTCGATCGTAGGCTGTCGGTGGTCGTGCGCGGCGAAATACTTCTTCGAGGCAACCATAAGCTCCGGGTTGAGAGAGGAATGGCCTGTGCGCGAGACTTCGGCATGCGTGTGCACGTCGATCGCAGCTGATCGAGGTCCAGGTGCAACGACGGAGCGATCATGTCAAACTCCAGCCATTTGCTGTGAAGTTGAGATGCAGACGTTCTGTGGTTCGGCGTCCGCTCCCTGCCCAGGGACGATGCGAGCGCCCCCGCGTTGCTCACCCATGGGCATCACCGCTGCTCTCAGAGAGAAGGAGACGATGACCGGCATAGCAGTGTGTCCCAGCCCTTCCCGCTGCTCCTCACCGCGGCCGCCCACTGCTCTGCACCCACACGCCTCACCCTTCCCAATCCACAGGATTCCTGGAAATAGGGGATTGTCCCGATCGACAAGAAACCTGTCAATGGTGAGGCTGGTCCGACGTCCTGCATCGGGCGTGCGGATGACGGGCCGGCCGAGCGCGTGGTCCCGATAGGAACATGCCTGAGAGGTCACCCGGGCAGGGATCATGGTGTACACCTCGACCTGCACCCAGTTCGAGCAGGTCACAGTGCGCTTCGGCGCCGGCAGCCTCACGTAGCCGCACTCGACGACGTTGCGGCGCCGGCACCGGCCTTCTCCTCACCGATGTCCCTGATGATCTATAGGGCTTCCGGACTCACTCATGGGTCTGGGTCTCCCGGCGGCCGACACGGCAGTCCACGAGGGTGCGCCTCCGCCACCGAGCGGATACCGCCGTATTTCGCTGCTACCGCTCTGCCGGCCATGCGCCGACACGCTGCTCGACAGTGCGGCCTGCGGGCAGTGGAGCTCGCTGTGAACAAACCCTAGGTTATTCCCTAGGGGTGCGTCATCGTGCTTGCTATGGCCCTCGGCACGGTGCTGGGATGGGTGCTCGCGACACCCATTGAGTTGTACGCGAACGTCCCGCCCACTCCCCCAGGACGGGATGCGGTTGAGGAAGTTGCAGTTCGAACCCCTGCGCTGCACGATCACCCGTCACACGGCGTAGCCGCGTGTCGAGACCTCGACTGGGGGGTGCTGCCGGAAGCCGGGTGGCACCCCCACCCACACAAGCGACGCATGCTGACGGTGTCCAGTGGCTTCTTCGCTGTAGGTGCCGCCGTCAGCAGATACTCGCGTCCGTCGGCGCCGAGGGGAAACACGCCAGGTCGATGTCATCCACGTCGCTCTCGACGCGTCCCAGGATGCCTCACCCTGCTGCGGATCGGGCCCTGCCTCGTAACTGCCAGCTGCGGCCACCGCGAAGCGTCACTCGCCGCCCTGGAGTGCGGGAAGGACCATCAAGAAGGAGAGCGAGTAGCCGAAGAACCACAGGACTGGACGACGGGTGGTGTTCGGGACGATGCAGCACACACAGCCAGTGACCGTGCAGGTCGTCGTGGTGCTCACAGTCGGCACACAGCGTCCGGGGCCCGGCCGGGGACCGCCCCACGTTCTCACTGCACCGGCGGCACATTGACGATCAGCGGCGGCAGCAGAGTCATCTCGCTGCGCTGTCCGCCGTTCAGCGCACCGCAGCGGGGTACCGTACGCGTCGGTCAGCGCGTGATGCTTCGAGCCCGGCCACACACGGCTAACCGACTCGACCCCACTCATGCGCTGCTGCGCCCACGGTGCCGACGCTTACCCGGCTCAGGTCACTGATCCGCATCGCCGCCCGGCCCGGTCAGGATGCCTGGGCTGAGAGCCACGATCGCACCGATGCGGCCTGACGCCGCTCGCAGCAATTGCGCAACTACGCGCATGCGTTCCGGCTTCGCTCGCGTATTGGGCATCAGCACCTCGATCGCCAGCGGCCAAACGTCGCCGTAAGCCGTCAGGGCCACGCTCAGCCCCGTCACTCCGACCTGAAACTCGTCCTTCGAGCGAGCACAACCTGTCCGCCGGGCTCGTGCCAGAGGCTCGCGCAGCTGAGGCCAGGACGTCGGCGTATGCGCTGTCAGCCGCTCGTAGGGGCCCGAACCGAGGCGTGCCAGGACACTTGCATCATCGCGTTGAGCGAGCAATGACTGTCCCAGCGCGCTGCAGTGCGCCCAGGACGGTAGACCGGCCAACCCACCGGTGCCGGGAACATCCTCCGACGCCGAACAGACGTACTTGATTCTTCGGCCAGTCAGCAGTCCCAGTCCTACCCACTCGCCGACCTGGTATGACAAGGTCGCCAGCTCCCTTTCGAGCATGGGACGGGGCTCGTCGGAGTCGTCGGGAAGACGGCAGTCCGGATGGACCTGGAAGTGTCGACCATCGATGCAGCGTGTTACGTATCCGTAGGTCTCCAGCGTCCCGATCAACCTATGCACCGTGGGCAGTGGAAGCTGCACGGCGCGGGCGATGTCGCTTTGGCGCACAGGGGTGGACGCTTGCCTCAACATGCCCAGTACTTCGAGCCCTCGAGCAAGACTCTTGACACACCGTCGCGCTGGATCAGGAGCGTTCACGTGACCAGCACCCCTCGATACAGTAACTGCACGGGCACCTCGACCCCTTGCTGACGTACCAGTACAGGTGAAGGCGCTGGTCGCAAATCGGCCAAGGAGCCGAAAAGTTCTGTTGGGCCGCTGACTATCGCAGGCCCCATGCCGGGGCATACCTGGAAAGTTCTTCTAGTTCGTCGCGTCACGCACGCGGGGCGTGCCCCTGCAAGCCGCCTCGATGAACGCACGGGGCCTTCCTCTCACGGTCGGTCACCAGCCCTTGCCGGGTGTCTCACCTGGGCATGCGACCACTCGTGGCGACAAGCCGGGTAGCGGCCGATTGCGGACGGCCGACCACACACCTTGGACCGGCTTCGCCTCATGAGCACCGAACCGACGAGAGCCGGCTGCCCATGCTGTCACCAGGCCTGAGAACCGGTGCGCTCAGCCTGCGCCCAGCGAAAATCGCGGCACACGTAGTGACGGGGGCATTGAGCCTGTGAACGGTGAGGGCAGGAGCTGGCCGGTCATCGAGCGGACATCGGCCGGACCGTCATCTACCGGTGCTCCACTCGCGAAATGAACCTCATCCCTGCGATCACCTGGCCGTCCCATGACTGCCAACCGCCTTCGGGTGCAGTCAGCGACTCATTCACCTCCCCACGAGGCAGCGGTCTCGGCAGGCACGAGGGAGCCTTCCTGAGTCCCGTTGTGTTCACCTGGTGAAAGCAACCGGTGCCAAGTGTCGCCCGATGAAGCCTGAGTCTTGTCGGCCGCTCACAGCAGCGGTGCACTTGCCGCGCTGTTGGGAGTGTTCGGAACGAGCAACCACTGAGGCGGACGCCCATGCTCGACGCCGCTCCCAGCGGGTGCAGCGGGGCTCCTCGAGTGAAGGGAGAGATCTGGTGATCTCACGCAGGAAGCTGCTGGCGGCCACCTCGGTTGCGGCGACCGCGACGCTGTGGAACACATCTCAGGCGCCGGCAGCATACGCTTCTGGTGTTGCACCGAAGCTGAGGCTGGTCAACGGCAGTGGACATTCGACGGCGTTTGCGTACGTCACGGCCAACGTGTTCTCAGGGACGAAGTTCGAGGGGCACGGCCTTCTCAACCCCCGTACAGGAAAACTGGATCCGCTGCCCAACCCCGCCAAGGACGGCCTGGAGCTGGATGCCTTCCTGGCGGATCACAGGCTGCCGTTCGATACGAATCTCACCCTGCTTCAGCGGTTGGTAACGGGCCGGGTCTGGTTCTCCCTCGGCACGAGCCTGAAGTTGAAGGCGAACCGCAACCCCGAAGGAAGCGCCGGTGTATTGGTTCAACCCGATCCCGGGGTGGCAGAAGACGATTCGTACGGGCTCTCGTGGGACTACTGCGAGCTTACGTACGATGCGAGGGGCCTCACAGCCAACGTAAGCTTCGTGGACGCGGTCGCCATCCCGATGTCTCTCAAGCTGGTGCCTGGAAGTGGAGTGACGCAAACCGTGGCGGGCATGCCTGCCAGAGGCACAGCGACATTGGCGAACATGCTCGCGGGGCAGGGGGGCGACTGGGGCGCGTGCCCCGTCTACAGCGCCAATGGGAAGCTCGTACGGGTGGTGAGCCCCGCCAAGATCCCGGGCCTGGGAAAGACAGTGTTCGCCGGCTACTACTCCTCATACGTCCAGAAAGTATGGGACCACTACCGAGACAGCGGCCCCAACTCCGTCGCGATCACCTTGGGCGATGTGTGGCCCGGCAAGATCGTGAGGGGCCGCACATCAGGGAACAAGTTCACCTTCCAGGGAATCACCGACGGTTCGTACACCGACAATCCGATTTGGCGTCCCGGAACGTATATTCCCCCGGGTTCTACGGTTCCCAACACCGCCGAGAAGGACATCTTCGGGTGTGACGGCGCTCTCCACGGTGTCAACGGCACCCAACAGGGGCGCATAGCGGCTGTCCTTGGTGCGGCCTTCTGCCGTGGCACACTGCTCAGTAATGCGGCCCAGCCCGACGCGACAGCGACGCACTTCTACACGCAGGCGCCAAAGCACCACTACGCAAGACTGGTGCACGAGATTGCGGGCCGCGGCTACGCCTTCCCGTACGACGACGTGACGCCCACGTTGGGAGGTGACCTGTCCGGCACCGTCGGGTATTACGAGCAACCCGACAACTGGGCACTGACAGTTACCTTGAAGCCTCCGGTCTAAAGGCGCTCCGTCCTGTCTGGACGAGTGGTGGGCGGCCTCCCGCCCTTCCGCAGGGCCCGCGCACGCCGATCCGGTCCATGGCCAAGCGCCTCGAGGCACATGTACCGCCTCCCCTCGACGGCGGGTCACCCTGCACAGCGGCTGGGTGACCCGTCGAGGACGTGCAAGGGTGGGGGTGTCACCTCGTGTCAGGAAGGGTCCTCAGGAAGGCGGCACGACAGAAGCATCCGCCGTTCAGGAGCAGCACGGCCGTGCAGCAGCGAGCGGGGAGCATACGGGTCATGGTCACTCCCCCGGTCGGACACGCTTACAGACAGGTTCATGAGCAGCGTCATGCACCGGACCCGGATGGGCAACAGCCCCCGGCAGTCGTTGGTTCCGGCCTCAGCCTCGACCGGAAGCGGATGGTCGGACTCTCGAGTGGTCAGGTGGCCTGGGCGCCGGCGACCTCCAAGACACCAGTCGTGCGACGGCCTCCCCGCCACGAAGAAGTCGGTCGGTGCGGTAAGCAAGTCGCCGACCCAGTCGATGAGCGAGAGTAAGGTCAGCTTCGTGGTGGACGGAGTCCATGGTGTGACGGATCAGGACATCGACAGGCCCTTGACCGGAGCCCGACGGATGCGGTCGAGAACCTGGCCGGATCTCCAGTGCCGCCGATCACGCCGAGGACCTCGCAGGGCAACGAGTGGATTCGCCACCGTCGATGCATGAGGGGGGCCATGGCGCCCTCAGACCTACGGGATTGCAAGACAGGCGTGCGGGAGGGGACAGCACTCATCGGGCCTCCTCTTGGGAGTCCAATCATCAGGCACCGGGAGGATGACGAGGACTCCGGATCAGGACATGCGTCCACTGAAAAGCTGGTACCGCCCAGTGCCACTGCGGTGAGGCTGTCGGTCTGACCGACTTGTGGGTCGCCCACGCCGGTACGGGCTGTTGTCAGGCGTGAACCGACCGGCCGCGGGCGGTGTCGCCCCATGCGCAAGCGATGATGAAGACCAGGGCGATGGCACCCGGCGAGCCGTGACAAAAGTCGCTCGTCCGAACGGCGGGCCGTTATGGGGCAGCCCAGCGCAGGCGCCAGGTCGAACCTGCTGTCGTTGACCACCTTGCGGCGCTCCCGCACCGGACGACCTGTCCCCGGCAGAGCTGGCAACAGGGCGATCACTGTGCTCGACTGATCAGTCAATGCGCGGCGAGGCCTCACGAACCGCCATGCACCGACCCCACTTACCAGACACGACCGTGGACGGGTCGGACAAGGCAGGCCGCGACAGCCTGATCATTGAGGCACCTGTTGTTCGCGTCCACGGGCGAGGGCTTCTCGGTCATGCAGATGGGTCTACGGCGGAACCTGGAGCCGGTGGGGCGCCTCACACGCTGACCTGGTGCCCCACCGGTGGGAGCAACCTCCGGTTCGCAGCTGACGACCTCGTCCTTGGCCTCCGCACCTAGTCCGTCTTCAAACGGATCTTGCCCAGAGCAGGATCGATGCGAGGGTGACCGCCGCTTCGTAGGAAGTGGCCGTCTTTTCGTAACTCGTGGCGACCCCGCGGAAGCCCTTGAGCCGGTTGAAGCAGCGCTCGATTGTGTTGCGCCGTCGGTAGGTCTCCCGGTCGAACCCTGGTGGTCGGCCGCCGTGGCCACCGCGCCTGAGCTGGTGCCGTCGCTGGTCGGTCTTCTCGGGGATGGTGTGTGCAATGCCGCGTTTTCGCAGGTAGGCGCGGAAGCCGCGGGAGCTGTAAGCCTTGTCCGCGATGACCTGGTCGGGCCTGCAGCGCAGCCGGCCCGGGCCAGTGCGGGGAACACGGATCCGTTCAAGAAGAGGGCGTGCTGAACAGCGGGGAGTTCCCGGCCGCGGCGGGCGGCTACCGCCACCTTCTCCATTGCGTACCAATGCGGAACGCTGCGACCTGGCGTGGAGTGCACTGGCTCCTACGGGGCGGGCCTGGCCCGCTACCTCGCGACACAGCAGGTTCCGGTCGTGGAGGTTACCAGGCCGGCCGATCCACCCGGCGCCGCCGCGGCAAGACCGACGCCGTCGACGCTGAAGCGGCCGCCCGGCTGCGCTGTCCGGCATCGCACGGGCGTTACTGAAGAGCGGCGGCGGACAGGTGGAAGCGCTGCGTATGCTCCAGTTGGCGAAGAACCCCGCGGTCAAAGCCCGTAACCAGCTCAAGGCCGTGCTGTCAACACTCCGTCCGCCCTACGCGAGCAGCTGGAGCCGCTCTCGACTTCGATATTGGTTGCGCTGTTACGCCTGTTAAGAAGTCCTCAGGAAAGAGCCAACGCCGTCGGCTCAACCGCGGCGGAGACAGGCAGGCCAACGCCCCTCTGTACCGCATCGTGGTCACCCGCATGCGACAAGACGAGCGCAACCGCCTCTACCTGGAGTGGCACACCGCCGAAGGAAAGGGAAACGCGAGGTCATGCGCTGCCTGAAACGCTACACAGCTCGTGAGGTGTACCACCTGATCCGCGCCGACATGATCACGCGCCACCACTAGCCTGATACTTCAGCGACCCTGATGACCGCAGCTTGACGAACATATCGATCCGAAACGGTAGGTGTTCTGGGTCCTTGATCCCTGTGTGAGTGAACTGGTGGGGGATGCGCGGCAGTTGTCGCCATCGGTGCAGGAGGCCTTTCGGCTGCGGGCAGTGGCCGCGTTGGTGGCAGGCCGGACTCGCGAGGATGTCGCGGCGGTGTTCCAGGTCTCGCTCAAGGCGGTGGACAACTGGTGGGAGAAGTGGCCGGCCGGCGGGCGCGAGGCGCTCGTGGCCCAGCCGCGTGGGCGCCGGGTCGGTGAACATCAGGTTCTCGATGCGGGCGAGCAGCAGGCGGTCCGGCAGGCCGTACTGGATCACCGACCCTGTGACCTGGGGCTGGCGGGGCAGCTGTGGACACGTGCTGGTGTGGGGGACCTGATCGCGAAGCCACCGAGACCCGCCGGTTCTGCCACCGACGCAAACGCCAGCCAGACATCGTTCGCGGCTACTTCGGCGGCCCACACGCCCGCTACACCCTCGAATAGAACCCTTTGAGTTTCGGATCAAAATTGCACCGGAGATCAGCCGGCCAGCTGCCTCTCAGGGACAGGACTTCGAATTCGTTACGGGTCGCCGACCTTCACCTCATGCTCCAACTCTCGTGCCATCAGCCTGCTTGACATCATTCCAACCTCAAACTGAAACGACCTGAACGTCGCGCCAGGGACCGTCATGAAGCAGGTCTTGGACCCTTCTGACCACGCAAGAACGCTCGGCCGGGAACCTCAGCCGAGCGTCTCGTCAAGCCTTTGACTACAGCCAATGGGTCACTTGTCTCACAGTTCGTGCCCCCTTGCTAACTTTCGGAGTCGAGGGGTCTCGCTTGTGCATATCGAAAACAGGTGATCAGTCCCCTGCCCGGATTATGCGAAAGACTGGCTCAGTCGTCCGCGTCTCTACTTGCGCCCGAGTGAAGGTGAACGCCTGACAGGAGTCGCCGCCCAGGGCGTTGCCTCCGTCCCAGTAGTCTCTCATCACGAGGGTCTCCTGGTGGTAGCGCACAATGAGCCGGTCCTTGTGGCACGCGTTGGCGCTGAGACTGATTACCTGGTTGGTCCGGTCGTTGACCAATGCGTAAGTGTTTTCAGGACCGATCTTCCGCGTCCGCCACTCCTGACGATAGTCAGATTCCGCGTCACTGTAGAGGCATGGCTTCTGCACGACCACGTCGTCGCCCAGCTTGACAGCTTTGGATCCGCCGTCTTGGTCAACATGGATGTAATGCGGAGCCTCTCTGATGTCCAGGCACTTCCTACTCTTGCCCTGGACGATGGCAAAGGTGCCGTCGCCGTCCCAGTCCTTCAGCTCCCACTTCTGGTTGTCCTGCCCATGCCATGGGTATAGGTGCGCGGGTGTGTCGTCGTCGGTGGAGGCATAGGCCATGTCGATCACATTTTCACTGTGCGCACCTGCCGAGTCGTAGTTTCCACCACGCACGTTGATGTAATAGCTCCGGTCCGGTTGGGGCTCCGGGTGCCACACGGGCCTGCCTTCGCAGATTTCCAACTGCTGGGCGTCAGTCATGGGTTGGGTGCTAAACACCCACTGCCCGTCAAAGCCGTTTTCGTCCAGCATGGTGTTCCGCACCACCACATCGGCCTGGTGTCGGGAGGACTGGCCGGCTCCCGTCTTCGAGCCGTTGCTGAAGTGCACCGGGTAGACCTCGATGCCGTCCTTGTAATTGACTGTCAGGCGGGTGGTCACCTCCCGTACGCGCTCCCTGAATGAAACTTCTCCGATGTATCCCCGCGGAATATCCCCGCCGAAGCTCCTGCGATCCGTCTCAGTCGTCGACCATGTCGTCGTGTACTGCTGACTCAGTGACTGGCCGATGGATGCGCCGAAACCATATTTCGGGTGGGAGAAGTTGACCTCGTAGGACGTTTCGGATCCGTTCATAACGGCGAACGTCGTAGTGGCGCTGTGATCGTATGTCTGATTGAGCGACGTTGGGCTGGGGTCGTCCTCGGCGGAGCAGTTTTGCCCCTTCATCTTGCTGTGCGTCACCCACTTCGTGGCCTCGCCGAGTACTTCTACATTGCAGGAGTCAGCGTTTAGGGTGCAATCATCCTCCAGGTTGGGGAG
Organism: Streptomyces sp. NPDC085932; assembly: GCF_044540525.1. NCBI lineage: Bacteria > Bacillati > Actinomycetota > Actinomycetes > Kitasatosporales > Streptomycetaceae > Streptomyces > Streptomyces sp. NPDC085932. The sequence continues at coordinate 34,571 of NZ_JBITSJ010000012.1, read as the reverse complement.
CGTATCGGGCTGATCACCGTCCGGTATACCCACGCATGTATAACGGAACTTGACGTTGTTGTGCTGGGAGACGGATAGGTTGGAGAACACGAAAACTAGGCCTTCACGGGAGTCGACGTTTCCCGGGTACGTCTTGCTAAGCGAGATGGTCGGCCAATTACCGGCCTTTCCCGCGCCTTCCGTGTTGCCTAGCTTGTCTCTCTTCAGATTCGTTCCTCTGGGGCAGAGAGCCTTCCACGCCTGCGCATACTTTTTCGGGGCAACGCGCAGCTCTGGGGTGTAATAGATGCGCTCGAACGGAGCCGCCTCGACGGAAGTAGGAGACACCCAGGCGAGCAGTCCGCTCAGAAGAGCAACCAGGACGGACAGGATTGCTACGCGGGATGTTCTCCCACTCGCAACGCCTCTTCCGAACGGTGGGCGTTGTCTTCGTGAGTGGATCACGGAATCATTCATTGGGGTTCCTTTCGGCTTCTTAGTTCCCTTATGGAAGAGCTGTGAACAGCCGGGCTATCGGCAGCCGCAATCTGTTGTCGGCATCTGCTGAGCCGGGTTGTCGTGAGCGACCAGGGCATCTGTGCAGCCCTCATCAGGCACATGGCATTCTGAGACGCCTGTCGGGCTGTTCTGGCGTCTCAGAATGGGCCGTTCCCATTAACGTCGGCCCCAAGGGTGGCTCGGTGGACGGTAGCTGCGAATCGGCACAGAACTACGTACTGCGGCGGCGCGCGGGCCATCAGACCGTAGGGCCGTTTCATTCCAGCAGTCCGTTCCGCACATGGGGGCGCGACGACCGTGGAGGCGCTCCGCGCCGACCCTGGGATTGAGCTGACCGTCATGCCGAGCAACGCACGGCTGGCGAGACCGAGCAAGAGAACCCACCCGAAGGTGAGCCACTTCTCCACACTCGTCGGCAGGGTGACATCGCAGTCGGCGGTTCCGACGAGCAAGAGGATCACCGTCTCCAGCAGGCCGGTGATCAGAACGAGCGATACCTTGCCGAAAAGTATTCCGACGGTGGCATCGGCGTGCCGCGAAGTCTGCGCAGTACGGTGGCATCCCGTTCGACGGCGATTGAGGTGCCCAGGATCTGGAAACTGGTCGCCATGAAACCTGCTGCGATCATCGCGGGCACGTAGAGCTGTGAGGCGGTGATGCCCGCGCTTGCCAGGTCATCATTGAAGATGCTCTCGAAGAGAAAGAGGAAGACCACCGGAAAGGCGAAGGTGAAGACCACCTGCTTCCCTTGACGGCATAGACGGCGCCGTAGCTCTTCTGCAGACCTCGCACGCGCACCGCTACTTCGCCGGGGCGGGCGACATCTGTGTGTCGTGTCATGTCAGGCAGTCTCTGCTCTGAGCGGGTGCGCGCGGGACCACAGGTCGGACACTCTTGTGTCCATCGAACGGTGGACACTTCTTTCGGTCTTTGCTCGAGAATCCGAGGGCGATACCGAACGAGCAGGAGGGCCACTGCTGCCGTGTGCTGAGCTGGCACAGGTACCTGTCGTCCGCCTCAACGGCAGGCTTCATGCAGGGCACCGCACGGTTCGAGCGAACCTTCTTTAGAGCCCGATCAGTCCGGCTGAGGCGTGGCGGACGGCCGCGCTCGGGCGGCAATCCGAGTCCGAGAATCCACCGGGCTTGATATCAACTTGACCGTTGCCTCAGACATTCAACCAGCTCAGGCAGCCGTTCGTCGCGGGCGCGGGTCTTGGCACGCGCTTCCTCTGGTCGTTCCCGCCCGGCCGTCCCTCGGCACCGATCGCCACATCCACATACGAAGAGCCTCCCGACCTGCGAAGAAGCCGGTGGGCGTGCCCCTAATCAGCGGTCTGTCAGTGCCTCCGGGGCTGGTGACACCACCCCCAGGCCATGCATGCTACAAGGGCGAAAGTCATGCCAACTCCGGAGGCCGGGCGCCCCATTGCGGGGCCACCAAGAAAGCAATTGTGATAGTCAACCTGCGGCCCGGGATGGGTTGCTGCCAGGTTGACGTTGACGTTTCGGTATGACCCGCAGGGTAAATGGCGGCTCGTCAGAGCTTGCCGTGCCCCCGTAGGCCTGAACGAACGTGCCTCGCTGACGGTCAAACGCATGGGTGCAGATCCCGTCGTATATATCTTGCCCGCCGTGGCGGGCGCGCGGTCGGCTGTGACGAGCCGACGGGCGTTCCCCCCTTTCACCGATGGGAGGACGGGCGTGCTCGCGAACTGCGGAGGTGGACGCTCGGCGCGCGCCGGTTGCGGATGCGGCCATGTCGTCGGCACCCGGAGCAATGGCGGACCAGGAGAACGTCGCTACAGGTCGTGTACTGCGCTGGGAACACTATTCACCTCAATGATGGAACCAAGTATGTGGGTAGTAGCGTTGACAGCATGCGGACTCGGGCGAACAAGTCCATGAGGTCGAAGCATGCGGTGAGGAAAGCCGGATATAATGCCGACGACGTCGTGAACGTCACTTGAGAGCCCGGACGTGCGACCCGTCCACGGAGCAGTCGTCCAGGTCCAGCAGCCCGGCGCGGCGCAACTCGGTCAGCAGGGCAGCATGCAGGCGTGGCCAGACACCGGCTTCGGTCCAGTCCCGCAACCGGCGCCAGGCCGTCACTCCGGAGCAGCCCACGGTCTCCGCCGGGACGTCCCGCCAGGCGACACCGGTCCGCAGCACGTGCATGATGCCGGCGAGGGCCACTCGGTCGGGAACGCGTAGCCGCCCCGGGTAGCGATGGCGCCGTTCGGGAGCGAGCGGCAGTAGCGGGGCCACCCGCTCCCACAGGTCATCAGGAACAAGATCAGCGCGCACCCCGGACACCCAGTCGACCAAGATCGTCGAGCACAAGACCTGCAGCTCAACTCATTCTGAAACGATCAGTTACTGATCTTTTCGTAAGTTCGGTGGGTGTGGTGGCTGTGTGGGTGGGAGGCTGTCGGGATGGCATATCAACCTTCCCCTTCGGTTGCCGGCTCCTCCCTTCCTCCTCTGTCGCGGCCTCAGTTGGCGGAGGCGCGTCGTGTTCGGGCAGTCGAGTTGTTCGAGGGCGGCGTCTCGAATGCGGAGATCGCGAGGGCGGTGGGAGTGTGTGCCGAGAGTGTGCGGCGTTGGCGGCGGGTGTGGGAGCAAGACGGTGCCCCGGGCCTGCGCAGACGGGCAGCCACCGGACGCCCTCCCAAGCTGGACGACACCCAGGTCGAGATGGTCCGGGCCGCGTTGGAGCAAGGTGCCCAGGCTCATGGTTTCGAGGCCGACCTGTGGACCCTGGAACGAGTCGGCGTGGTCGTCACCCGGGCAACGGGGGTGGTGTTGTCGAGGGCGTCGGTATGGCGGCTGCTGACAGGCCGGCTCGGATGGAGCCTGCAACGGCCCGAGCGGCGGGCGGTCGAGCGGGACGAATCGGAGATCGCCCGCTGGATCGCGCACGAGTGGCCGCGCATCAAAAGGGAGCCGTGAAACACACGTGCCTGGATCGTCTTCCTCGACGAATCAGGCGTCTCCCTGCTTCCTCAGATCCGCCGCACCTACTCGCCCCGAGGGCACACTCCGCTCCTGCGGCACCGGCTGAACTGGAAGCGCGCGTCGATGGCCGGAGCCTTGGGCTACCACTCCACCGACCCCGATCGTGGGGCCCGCCTGTGCTTCCGCCTCAAGCCCGGCAGCTACGACACCACCGGACTCATCGAGGTCCTGGAGCAGGTGAAGGTGTTCTACCGCGGCGAGAACGTGGTCCTGGTCTGGGACGGCCTGTCCGCCCACTGGAACCGGGCGATGCGGGCCTGGGCCGCCGGACGGGACTGGCTCACCCTGGAATGATTACCCGCCTACGCTCCAGAGCTGAACCCGGTGGAACTGCTGTGGTCCTCGCTCAAGAAGCGTGAACTCGCCAACCTCGCCGGCGACCACCTCGCCGATGTCGCCGACGCCGCCGAGCAAGGCATCCACCGCATCAACGCCAACCCCCGACTGCCATGGTCATTCCTCGCCCATACCGGCCTGACCATCCACCCACCACACCCACCGAACTTACGAAAAGATCAGTAAGGGGCATCGGTCAGGCTGGTCGCCAGCCACTGCTCGACGGCGGTGATGTGCACCGTGGCGGCCGAGGCGGCCAGCAGGGCGTCGCGTGCCCGGAGCGCGTCGAGGATCTGCTGGTGGTCCCGGTGCGCGTTGTCCACGGCCCGCCGGGCCTGGCTGCCCCGGACGATGCGGGCGCGCTGGGTGCTGGTGGACAGCACGCGCAGCAGCATGGACAGCACCGGATTGCCGACGGCTTCGGTGATCCTCGTGTGGAAGGCAATGTCGTGGGCCACGAACTCCTCGACGGTGGCGGCCGACTGGGACTGCTCCAGGATGTCGCCGAGTTCTCGCAGGTCTTCGGGTGTCAGCAGCGCGGCGGCCAGCCCGGTCGCCTGCGGCTCCAGGAGCCTGCGCACCTGGATCAGTTGCAGGGCGGTCTGCCCCTGGGAGACATCGGAGGCGAAGGAGAGCGTCTCCAGGAGGAGGTGGGGCTCCAGGCTGGACACGTAGGTGCCGTCGCCCTGCCGCACCATGAGGATGCGCATCGCGGTGAGCGCGCGGACGGCCTCGCGCAGCGAGTTGCGGGACAGGCCCAGTTGGGCGGCGAGGAGTTCCTCCTTGGGCAGGCGGGACCCGGGCGCGAGTTCGCCGGCGATGATCATCGCCTTGATCTTGTCCATCGCCTCATCGGTGAGTGCCACGAGGATGCCTTCCTGTGCCGGGGGAGGGGCCAGGTCCGCTCCGCCGTGGCACCGGGGCCGGGGCGGAGCGGCGCGCGAGCCATCCCTACTCCTGCTTCTCGCCGGAGGCGAAGCGCGAGATGATCAGGGCGACGATGATGATGGCGCCGTTGAGGAACTGGTTCCACAGCGCCGGGACGCCCGCGAGCGTCATGACGTTAGCGACGAGCTGGAGGGTGAGGACACCGGTGAGGGCGCCGAACACGGAGCCCTTGCCGCCGTTGAGGCTGACCCCGCCGATGACGGTCGCGGCGAAGACCTGGAAGATCCAGCCGCTGCCCTGCGTCGCCGAGATGGAGCCCTTCATGGCCGTGATTGTCTCCTTTGGCGGGGCGGAGGACTGCGGGGCAGCGCGGAGAGGGAGGCGTATGCGCCGGCCGAGGATGACGGGTGAGTACGCGGGCCGGGCAGAAGGTGGCCCGGCACGAGGCAGTGCGGACCGCGCCCGATGGGGACGGAAGTGAGGACAGCCGGTGCCGAGCGACAGAGGTCAAGCGCGCGCAGTTCCCATTCGTAGAGAATGCGAGCCATTCCTCCGATGTCTCTCGGACGCCGAGGACGTTACGGCGACGTTGCCGACGTTGACAAGCCTCCGCCGCCACTGAATTGCGCAGCATGCCGGCGCACGGCTCCGCAGCCCCGCCACAAGGGGTCGGCAACCCGCCAGGATCCCTGCGTGACCTGCACCTTCGCCCAGTCCTCTGGTCGGGCCGCAGGGACCGCACAAGCTCACGGTTCGGCAACGACGGCTGTGGTCCCTGAGCCGTAGCGGTGGCTGAGGGGCGTGCCCGGGGCCTTTCACCCGCACCGGGAATTGCTCTGCATGCCGTCTCGCGGCTCCCACCAGCGGAGCCTGTCGCACACAGCCGACGTTTCAGTCATCCGAGGAAACCCTCCGCGCCGCCTGGCCCTCCGTGACATCGGCGTCAAGTCCCAGCAGGCAGGGGCGGACTGGCGACGGCAGGGAAAATACATCCGAGGTATTGGTTGCCAGTGGGCTCCGCTGCGTCTACGGTCGCGCTGCCGCCATACATCCGATGACTGGGGGACGGGGAGCTTGGCTCGCCTCTGCTCCGGTCGGAGCACAGCCGGCGGCACGGCCTGTACGACCGGCCGCCACCTTCCTTTCCAAAACCGCCTATGCCAAGGGAACTGCCAGTGAAACTGCTACGAGTCGGCGCCCCCGGCGAAGAGCGGCCCGCTGTCCGCACCGACGACGGCCGGCTGCTGGACCTGTCCTGCGTGACCCACGACGTCGACGCCGCGTTCCTCGCCTCGGACGGTATCGACCGTGCCCGTGCCGCCATCGCGGCGGGAGACCTCCCCGCACTGGACGCGGACGGCCTGCGGATCGGCCCGCCCCTCGCACGCCCCGGCAAGATCGTCTGCATCGGTCTGAACTACCGCGACCACGCCGCCGAGACCGGCGCGGCGATCCCCGAGCGGCCGGTGGTGTTCACGAAGGACCCGGGCACCGTCGTCGGGCCCTACGACGAGGTACTCGTCCCCCGTGGCTCGGTCAAGACCGACTGGGAGGTCGAGCTGGCGGTCGTCATCGGCCGCCGGGCACGCTACCTGGACGGCCCCGACGCCGCCCGCGACGTGATCGCCGGGTACGCGATCAGCCATGATGTCTCGGAGCGGGAGTTCCAACTGGAGTACTCCCCGCAATGGGACCTCGGCAAGTCCTGCGAGACCTTCAACCCGCTGGGCCCGTGGCTGGTCACCGCCGACGAGGTCGGCGACCCGCAGGACCTCGGACTGCACCTGAGCGTCAACGGCGTGAAGCGGCAGAACGGCCACACCAGCGACATGATCTTCCCGGTCGACCACATCGTGTCCTACCTGAGCCAGTACATGGTGCTGGAGCCCGGCGACGTGATCAACACAGGTACCCCCGCGGGCGTGGCCCTCGGCCTGCCCGGCACGCCCTACCTCCGCCCCGGCGACACTGTCGAACTCTCCGTCGACAGGCTCGGCAGCCAGCGCCAGACCTTCGGCCAAGCGTGAAAGGCACCCCCTTGACTGCCATCTCAGCCCGGATCACCGCGGTCGACACCTACGACGTCCGCTTCCCCACCTCGCGGGAACTGGACGGTTCCGACGCGATGAACCCGGACCCCGACTACTCCGCCGCCTACGTCGTGCTGCGCACCGACGCCAGCGACGGCCTCGAGGGCCACGGCTTCACCTTCACCATCGGACGCGGCAACGACGTCCAGGTCGCCGCGATCGACGCCCTGCGGCACCACGTCCTGGGACGCTCGGTGGACGACCTGTGCGCCAACCCCGGGACGGTCAACCGCGACCTGATCGGCGACAGCCAGTTGCGCTGGCTCGGCCCCGAGAAGGGCGTGATGCACATGGCGATCGGCGCGGTCGTCAACGCCGTGTGGGACCTGGCCGCCAAGCGGGCCGGTCAGCCACTGTGGCGCCTGCTCACCCACGCCGAACCCGAGTGGCTCGTGTCCCAGGTCGACTTCCGCTACATCGCCGACGCCCTCACCCCCGAGGACGCCCTCACCCTCCTGCGCAAGGGCCGCGAGGGTCTCGGCGAGCGCGAGACCGTGCTGCTGGAGCGCGGCTACCCCGGCTACACCACCTCGCCCGGCTGGCTCGGTTACTCCTACGACAAGCTCACCCGGCTGGCCAAGGAGGCCGTCGCCGACGGTTTCACCCAGATCAAGCTCAAGGTCGGCGCCGACCTGGACGACGACATCCGGCGGCTGCGCATCGCTCGTGCCGCGGTCGGCGACGGCATCCGCATCGCCATCGACGCCAACCAGCGCTGGAACGTCGGCGAGGCGATCGAGTGGACCAACGCGCTCGCCGAGTTCGGGCCCTACTGGATCGAGGAGCCCACCAGCCCCGACGACATCCTCGGACACGCCGCCGTCCGTGAGGCGGTCGCCCCCGTGAAGGTGGCCACCGGCGAACACGTGCAGAACCGCATCGTCTTCAAGCAGCTCCTGCAGGCCGGCGCCATCGACATCCTCCAGATCGACGCGGCCCGGGTCGGCGGGGTCAACGAGAACCTCGCGATCCTGCTGCTCGCCGCGAAGTTCGGGGTGCCGGTGTGCCCGCACGCCGGTGGAGTGGGGCTGTGCGAGCTGGTGCAGCACCTGTCGATGTTCGACTACCTGGCCCTGTCCGGCACCACCGAGAACCGGGTCATCGAGTACGTCGACCACCTCCACCAGCACTTCACCGCGCCCGTGGTGATGCGCGACGGCCACTACACCGCTCCCCTCGCCCCGGGCTTCTCCGCCACCATGCGCGAGGAGTCCATCGCCGCCTACGACTTCCCGGACGGAACGTTCTGGACCGCCGACCGCGCCGGGCAGGAGAGTGTCGCATGATCGATCTGTCAGGGCTCACGGCCCTCGTCACCGGCGGCGCGTGCGGCATCGGACTCGCCACAGCCCAGGCGCTGGCCGCGCAGGGCGCGGCGGTGGCCGTACTCGACCTCGAACCCGCCGGTGTGCCCGAGCCGCTGCACGCCCTCAAGGCCGACGTCCGCGACGACACCTCGGTGCGCGCCGCCGTGGAGGCCGCGGCCACCGCGCTGGGCGGCATCGACATCCTCGTCAACAACGCCGGCATCGGCGCCATCGGCACCGTCGAGGACAACCCCGACGAGCAGTGGCACCGCGTCCTGGACGTCAACGTCCTCGGCATGGTGCGCACCACCCGCGCCGCCCTGCCCTACCTGCGGCGTGCTGCCACTGCCCGTACGGGCACTGCGGCGATCGTCAACACCTGCTCGATCGGCGCCACCGCCGGCCTCCCGCAGCGCGCCCTGTACTGCGCCAGCAAGGGCGCCGTGCTGTCCCTGACCCTGGCCATGGCCGCCGACCACGTCCGCGAGGGCATCCGCGTCAACTGCGTCAACCCCGGCACCGCCGACACCCCGTGGGTCTCCCGGCTCCTCGACGCCGCCGACGACCCCGAGGCCGAGCGAGCCGCCCTGAACGCCCGGCAGCCCATGGGACGCCTGGTCACCGCCGACGAGGTGGCAGCCGCCATCATCTACCTCGCCAGTCCCGCCGCCGCCTCCGTCACCGGCACCGCCCTCGCGGTGGACGGCGGCATGCAGGGACTGCGACTGCGCCCGGCGGCCCAGTCGTGAGGACCACCTGCTGGGCGGCAGCGCGGTGCAGGTCACGCACCTCGCGCTCGGCTGCGCGGGCATCGGCAACCTCTACCAGCCCGTCACCGACGAGGCCGCCCTCGCCACCGTTCAGGCGGCCTGGGACGCCGGAATCCGCACCTTCGACACGGCACCCCACTACGGGCTCGGCCTGTCGGAACGGCGGCTCGGCGCCGCGCTGCGCGGCCGTCCCCGGGGCACGTTCACCGTCTCCACCAAGGTGGGCCGGCTGCTCGTACCGAACCAGGCCGACGGCCTCGGCGACGACCTCGCGAACGGCTTCGCCGTCTCCGCAACCCACCGCCGTATCTGGGACTTCAGCGCCGACGGAGTGCTGCGCTCGCTGGAGGCGAGCCTGGACCGCCTCGGCCTCGACCGGATCGACGTGGCCCTGCTGCACGACCCCGACGACCACGCCGATCAGGCCCTCACCGAGGCCTACCCGGCGCTGGAGCGGCTGCGGGCCGAAGGCGTGGTCGGGGCGATCGGCGTCGGCATGAACCAGTCGGCGCTGCCCGCCCGCTTCCTGCGCGAGACCGACATCGACGTGGTGCTGCTAGCCGGCCGCTACACCCTACTGGACCAGGACGGCCTCGCCGAACTGCTGCCCGAGGCCGCCGCCCGCGGCCGGAGCGTGGTCATCGGCGGGGTCTTCAACTCCGGACTGCTCACCGCCCCGCGCCCCGGCCGGTGCTCGACCGCGCGCTGCGCCTGCTGGAGGTGACCGAACGCCACGGCCTGCCGCTGCGCGCCGCCGCCCTGCGCTTCCCCTTCGGCCACCGGGCGGTCGCGAGCATCCTGACCGGCGCCCGCTCCCCCGAAGAGGTACGCGACACCGTCGAGCAACTGCGCCGCCCGATCCCGGACGCACTCTGGGACGAGCTGCGCGCCGAGGGGCTGCTGGCCCCGGGCACCCCCGTACCCGTAGCCACGCCGTCGAAGGAGCCGTCATGAGGATCGCCCTGCACACCAAGGTCCGCGCCGACCGCATCGAGGAGTACGAGGCGGCACACCGGGAGGTGCCCGAAGAGCTGACCGCCGCCATCCGCGCCGCCGGGGCGAGCGAATGGACGATCTGGCGCAGCGGCACGGACCTGTTCCACGTCCTGGAGGTCGAGGACTACGCGGCGATGATCGCCGAACTGGAGAAGCTGCCCGTCAACATCGCCTGGCAGGCGCGGATGGCCGAACTGCTGGACGTCGTCCACGACTACTCGGCGCAGGGCGCGGACGCCTCCCTCCCGGTGGTGTGGCGGTTGTGAGCCGCGAGGAGAGCGAAGCCGGCGTCATCGACGCGCACCATCACGTGTGGGACCTGTCCGTCCGCGATCAGAACTGGATCAGCGGTCCCGAACTCGCGCCGCTGCGCCGCGACTTCCTGCTCGCCGACCTGGAGCCGGAGGCTCGCACGGCCGGGGTCACCGCCACCGTGCTGGTGCAGACGATCACGGTGCCGGAGGAAACCCCGGAGTTTCTTCAGCTGGCCGCGTCCAGCGATCTGGTCGCGGGCGTGGTCGGCTGGGCCGACCTGACCGCACCCGATGTCGCCGACCACCTCGCGGGTTTGCGCGCGGGCCCGGGAGGCGAGTACCTGGTGGGCATCCGCCACCAGGTACAACCAGAACCGGACCCCCGCTGGCTGGTGCGCCCCGACGTTCTGCGCGGTCTGACCGCGGTCGCCGAAGCGGGACTCGTCTACGACCTTGTGGTGAAGCCTCACCAGCTCCAGGCCGCCGCCGAGGCCGCCGCGCGCCTTCCGGAACTCACGTTCGTCCTCGACCACCTCGGCAAGCCGCCCATCGCGTCCGGCGCCCTCGCACCCTGGGCCGAGGAGACCCGACGGCTGGCCGCCCTCCCCAACACTCGTTGCAAACTCTCCGGCCTGGTCACCGAAGCCGACTGGGGTTCTTGGACCACACAGGATCTCAAGCCGTACGCCGACACCGTCCTGGACGCCTTCGGCCCCGACCGGCTGATGTTCGGCTCCGACTGGCCCGTCTGCAAACTCGCCGCCGACTACGCCGAAGTCATCGCAGCCGCCCGCGAGTTGACGGCCCGGCTCACCCTCGCCGAACGCCACCAGGTCTTCACCGGCACCGCCGCGCGGACCTACGGCCTGACCGTCACCGGATCCCCAGGCCCACCCCAGGAAGCACCATGCGCATAGCTCTCTTCATCACCTGCTTCAACGACACCATGTTCCCGAGCACCGGCCGCGCGGTGACCGCACTGTTGGAACGGCTCGGCCACACCGTGGAGTTCCCGCAGGGCCAGACCTGCTGCGGCCAGATGCACTTCAACACCGGCTACCGCCCGCAGACACTGCCGATGGTGCGCCGCTTCGCGGAGGTCTTCGCGGGCTACGACGCCGTCGTCGCCCCTTCCGGATCCTGCGCGGGCATGGTGCGCGACCACCACCGGGTGGTGGCCGCCCAGTACGGGGACACCGCCCTCACCGAGGCCGTGGAAGAGGTGGTGCCAACGGTGTACGAGCTGTCGGAACTCCTCGTCGACGTCCTCGGCGTCACCGACGTCGGCGCCTACTTCCCGCACCGCGTCACCTACCACCCCACCTGCCACTCGCTGCGCATGCTGCGGGTCGGAGACCGGCCACTGCGCCTGCTGCGCGCCGTCAGGGGCATCGACCTCGTCGAGCTGCCCGCCGCCGACTCCTGCTGCGGCTTCGGCGGCACCTTCGCCCTGAAGAACCACGAGGTCTCCCACGCCATGCTGGCCGACAAGATGCGCCACGTCCAAAGCACCGGAGCCGAGTTCCTGTGTGCGGGCGACAACTCCTGCCTCACACACATCGGCGGCGGCCTGTCCCGGCTCCGCACGGGCATCGGGACCCTGCACCTGGCCGAGATCCTGGCCTCCACGGAAGGGGGCACACGGTGAGCGGCGCCGACAACGTCGTATGGCTGGGCACGCCGGCCTTCCCCGAGGCCGCGCGCGACGCGCTCGCCGACACCCGACTGCGCGCGAACCTGCGCCGGGCCACCGCAACCATCCGCGACAAGCGGCTGGCGGTCGCCGCCGAACTCGACGACTGGGAAGAGCTGCGCGAGCGGGCGGCGGCCATCAAGCGCCACACCCTGCGCCACCTCGACCACCATCTGCTGCGGCTGGAGAAGGCGGTGACCGCCGCCGGCGGCACGGTCCACTGGGCGGCGGACGCCGCCGAGGCCAACCGCATCGTCACCCGTCTGGTGAAGGCGACCGGTGAGCGTGAGGTCGTCAAGGTCAAGTCGATGGCCACCCAGGAGATCGGCCTCAACGAGGCGCTCGCCGAAGCGGGCATCCGCGCCTACGAGACCGATCTCGCCGAGCTTATCGTGCAGTTGGGCGGTGACCGCCCGTCCCACATCCTCGTACCCGCCATCCACCGGGGCCGCTCCGAGATCCGGGAGATCTTCCTTCGGGAGATGGGGGACTGGGGCAGACCGGCCCCCGACGGCCTCGGCGACGATCCACGCGATCTCGCTGAAGCCGCCCGGCTGCATCTGCGCGAGAAGTTCCTGCGGTGCAAGGTCGCCGTCTCCGGTGCCAACTTCGCGGCCGCCGACACCGGCACGGTGGTGGTCGTGGAGTCGGAGGGCAACGGCCGGATGTGCCTGACCCTGCCGGACACCCTCATCACCGTCATGGGCATCGAAAAGGTCCTGCCCTCCTTCGCCGACCTGGACGTCTTCCTCCAACTGCTGCCACGGTCCTCGACCGGCGAGCGGATGAACCCGTACACCTCGCTGTGGACGGGCGTCACCGAAGGCGACGGCCCCACCAACTTCCACCTGGTGCTGCTCGACAACGGCCGCACCGCCACCCTGGCCGACGAGGTGGGCCGGCAGGCCCTGTCCTGCATCCGCTGCTCGGCCTGCCTGAACGTCTGCCCGGTGTACGAGCGCACCGGCGGCCACGCCTACGGCTCCGTGTACCCCGGACCGATCGGAGCCGTACTGACCCCGCAGCTCGTCGGAGTGGAGAACGCGTCCTCACTGCCCTTCGCCTCGACCCTGTGCGGCGCCTGCTACGACGCCTGCCCCGTGAAGATCAACATTCCGGAGGTGCTGGTCCATCTGCGTGCCGAGGCCGTGGAGGCCCGGCGTCGCAGCCGGCTCCTGCCCACCGCCGAGGCACTGGCCATGAAGGCCGCCGGATGGGTCATGTCCTCCCCGAAGCGGCTCGCGGCAGCCCACCGACTGGTCGCCCTCGGCGCCCGCCTCGTCGCCCGCGACGGCCTCATCGGTGCCCTGCCCGGTCCGCTGACCCGCTGGACCGGAACCCGGGACACGCCGGCACCAGCCCAGGAGTCCCTGCGCGGGTGGTGGCGCCGCACCAAAACCATGAACGAAACACAAGGCCGGACTACGGCGGAAGAAGAGGGACGCCGATGAGCGGCCGCGACACCGTGCTGCGGGCGGTCAGGAACGCGCTGACCGACGTGCCCCGCTCCGAGAACCCCGGCGTCCCACCACCTCCACACGGTCACCGCAACGACCACACGGGGCCGGACATCGTCCAGCTCTTCAGCGAACGCACCGCCGAATACCGCGCCACGGTGGTCCGCGTTCCGGCGACCCGTGCCGCTGCCGCGGTCGGGGACGCGTTGGCACGCACCAAAGCGCGTTCGCTGGTCGTGCCGCCGGGCCTGCCCGCCGATCTGATCCCCGAGGGACCCTGGACGCTGCTGGAGGACACTCCGCCGCTGACGCCAGGACAACTCGACGCGACGGACGCGGTGCTCACCACCAGCGCGACCGCCATCGCCGTCACCGGGACCGTCATCCTCGACCACGGCCCCGGCCAGGGCCGCCGGGCCCTGACCCTCCTGCCGGACCAGCACATCTGCCTGGTCCGCGAGGACCAGATCGCCCCCGACGTGCCCGAGGCGCTGAGCCGACTCGATCCTTACCGCCCCTTGACGCTGGTGTCCGGCCCCTCGGCGACCAGCGACATCGAACTGGACCGGGTGGAGGGCGTGCATGGGCCCCGGACCCTCGACATCATCGTGGTGGAGGGCGCGTAGCCGCAGGTGACGGGAGATCGCGGGAAGCGGCGTGGCCGGGTGGCCGCGCCGCGAACCGTGTCCTGTTCCGCACGCGAGGGCCCCCTATAGGTCCTGTCTATTCCCGTCGCCGCACGCGACTGCGGGATCGTGACGATGTTCTCTCCTCATTTTGTGCCGCTGCTCTAAGTCCGGGTTCCGGACGCTCGACCTCACGCTCGACCAGGTTCTCCGGTCCGCCCCACTGCTCTACGAAAACCGCACGCATGCGATCACCTCATCCTCGTTTCGTTTGGCCCGTCACCGGACTCCCCGTGCCGGAGTCCATGATCTGACCCCGCGATCCATCGTGTATCGGCCCTCAGGCCACCGTGTGACAGGATCTGGCCACATGGGAGGGATGCAAGCGGCGAAGGAGGATAGGCAGCGCCACGCGACGGGGAGGATCCCGCCCCATCGCATCGCCGTGCTCGCCCTACCTGGTGTCCCACCCTTTGAGCTCGGCATCGCATCCCGCGTGTTCGGTAGCGTGGGGGACGCGGATGGCGTCCGCTTTATGACATCGTCGTCTGTACCGCTGACGGAAGCCCCGTGCTCATCGAAGCCGATGGTGCGGCGGCGGTTAGGGCGTGCGCCACGGCCGTGCACCCGCCAGCCGCCGCCCTCGGGGATGCGGCCGAGGTTCTTGACGTCGACGTGGATTTGACTAGGGTCCGTCTTCAAACGGATCTTGCCCAGAGCAGGACTGATGCGAGTGTGACCGCCGCTTCGTAGGAGGTGGCGGTCTTTTCGTATCGGGTGGCGATGCCGCGGAAGGCCTTGAGTCGGTTGAAGCAGCGTCCGATGACGTTGCGTTGGCGGTAGATCTGCCGGTTGAACGTTGGCGGTCGCCCGCCGCGGCGGCCGCGGTTGTGCCGGTGTCGCTGCTGGTCGGTCTTCTCTGGGATGGTGTGGCCGATGCCGCGTTTGCGCAGGTAGGCGCGGAAGCCGCGGGTGCTGTAGGCCTTGTCTGCGATGACCTGGTCGAGCCTGCAGCGTGGTCGGCCCGGCCCGGTGCGCGGGACACGGATGCGCTCCAGAAGGGGTCGCGCGCAGATGCTGTCGTTGCGTTGGCCGGGTGTCACCAGGATCGCGAGCGGGCGGCCCTTGCCGTCACAGGCGAGATGGATTTTGGTGGTCAGTCCGCCTCGGGATCGGCCGAGGGCGTGATCGTCCGGTTCGTCCGGCCGATGGTGCCCCCTTTTCGGGCCGGTGGTGGCGGCGTGCTGGTGGGCGCGGACGATGGTGGAGTCGATCTGGACGAGCCAGTCGATGTCGCCGGTCGCGTCCGCGCCAGCTTGGATCTGTTGCAGGGCCCGGGCGAACACGCCGTCGAGGGCGTAGCGGCGGAAGCGGGTGTAGACGGTCTGCCAGGGTCCGTAGCGTTCCGGCAGGTCACGCCAGGAGATCCCGGTCCGGATCTTGTAAACCATCCCGTTGATGACCTGCCGGTCCGACACCCGCGGCCGGCCCGTCGCAGCCCGCGGTATCAGCGGAGCGAGTAACTCCCACTCCTGATCGGTGAGTTCAAGGCGTATCACCCCACCATGATCCACCACCCGGTGATCTTTGAAGACGGACCCTAGGACAGGGACCGCCACGCCCCGATGAGTGCCTTCCGAAAAGCATCTTTCTGTTCGGCGCTCAGGTTCGCGACCATGCGCTCCTCCAGTTTGCGGGCGGGCTCCGCATACTCGGCGAGCAGTTGCCGTCCCGGGGCGGCAAGCAAGATCAGGCGTTCGCGGCCGTTGCCCGGGTTGGGCTCGCGGCGGACCAGGCCGCGGCGCTCCAGGCTGCGGACCATGTCGGCCATGGACTGGGCGGTGACGAAAGAGTCACGGGCGAGCTGTGCGGCGGAGATTCCATCGCGCCGCTGCAACACGGTGAGGGCGGTGTACTGCAACGCAGTAATCCCAGCGGGCTTAAGCAGTTCCTCCAGGCGAGCGCGCACCGCCAACTCTGTTCTCTTAACCAAATAGAGCAGTGAGGTACTCATGTCCGTCCTCCGTCATGGTGGGTCCGCGCAAGTCATCGTGCCGTTCCCTGAGCTGTGCTTCGCAGACGTGGTGACGTCTCCACAGTAAAGCATTGACAGGAATCCTGTTGATTGTGCAGACTGACTTTCATCAGGATGCCTGTCGATCCAGCTCAGGCCGGGGCATTCGACATCCCACCCCACATAAGAGAGGCACCCCATGCGCCTACGGGGCAAATTCGCAATCATCACCGGTATTGGACGCGGCGCCGACTTGGGGTACGCACAAGCACTCGACGCGGCTGGTGCAGGAACCGAGCTCGAGACCAACGACCCCTCTGTGCCCACGACCTTGGAGGCGTGAGATGGCCGAGCTCGCACTGGACCTCGACCGCCTGATCGCCATTGATGTGCACACGCACGCGGAGATTGCCGAGGACGGTCACGGGGCGCTGAGCCCCGAGCTGCTCGGCGCCTCCAAGGCATACTTCAAGACCCATGGGCACCGGCAACCGACCATCGATGAGATAGCCGAACACTACCGTGAACGCCGTATGGCAGCTGTGGTCTTCACCGTCGACGCCGAACACGCCACTGGCCACCCCCGCATCTCCAATGAGGAGATCGCCGAGAGCTGCGCCGCCCATGCCGACGTCCTAATCCCCTTTGCCTCCGTTGATCCGTACAAGGGCCGCGCAGGCGTGCGCGAGGCGCGGCGCCTAGTCGAGTGGCACGGCGTACGCGGGTTCAAATTTCATCCGAGCATTCAGGCGTTCTCACCAAACGACCCCTTCGCCTACCCCCTGTACGAGGCCATCGAGGAACTTGGCGTGCCCGCCCTGTTCCACACCGGCCAAACAGGCATCGGAGCTGGCGTTCCCGGCGGTGGCGGCATCCGCCTGAAGTACTCCAACCCCATGCTTGTCGACGATGTCGCCGTGGACTTCCCGCAGATGCGGATCATCCTGGCCCATCCGTCCTTCCCCTGGCAGGACGAGGCCCTCGCTGTGGCCACCCATAAGCCCCACATCTACATCGATCTGTCTGGTTGGTCCCCGAAGTACTTCCCGCCGCAGCTCGTGCGATACGCCAACACCCTGCTGAAGGACAAGGTTCTCTTCGGGTCCGATTACCCTGTCATTACACCTGACCGCTGGCTTGCAGACTTCGAGAAGCTTGACATCCAGCCCGACGTTCGGCCGAAGATCCTCAAGGAGAACGCCGCTCGCTTGCTCGGCCTGCTCGCAGACTGAAAGAGGCGTTCGGTTGGCCAAAGCGTAGGCTCGCAGGCGAGCCCGCCTGCGGGCCAGCCAACGAGGTGAAGGCGTCCGCATGCTGCGGCTCGGAGCGGGTGACCGTGCAGGCGACCGCTGCCGGTTTGTGGTGACAAGGCTACTCATCGCGCCCCGACCACACCTACCGACGCGACGCCGATCCGGGCCACTACTCCGAAACCGGCAGACCAGGCTGGCCACCGCGAACGCCCGCCGTCCGCCTCACCACATATGCGACGGTCTAAGACCGTGTCCTACGTGGTGAGGCGGACGAGTCGTTTGTAGCAGCAGATGGCTGCGGCGAGGCCGAGAAAGGCCAGTTAGTTGCGGGAATCGCGTTCGTAGCGAGGGCTAAAGCGCCGGTAGCCGGACAGCCAGGACATCGTCCGCTCGATGACCCAGCGGCGCCGGCCCAATTGTTCGCTGGACTCGATGCCTTGCGTGCGATCCGCACTCCAATGCGTTTGCCGCGTAACCATTTCCGCAGGTCGGCGCGGTCGTATGCCTTGTCCGCGTGGAGGCGCTGGGGCTTGAAGTAGCGGCCGCGATCGGGGTCGTGTCTCGTTTGGTGACCCTCGATCACGGGCTTGAGTCCTTCGCTGTCGTGGGTGTTGGCTGCTGAGACGCCGACGAGGAGGGGCAGTCCGTTCGCGTCCGACAGGACGTGCATCTTGGAACCCGGCTTGCCGCGGTCCACGGGGCTCGGACCTGTGTGTTCGCCCCCTTTTTAGCCCTGACGTGGGCGGTGTCCAGGACGACGCGGGTGACGTCGATGAGGCTGGCGTCGTCGAGTCGGTGCAGCACGGCCTCGTGCAGCCGCCCCCAGACGCCGGCTCTCGACCAGATCAGGAACCGACGGTGGGCGGTCGACTTCGATATACCGAAGCAGGGCGGAAGTTGGCGCCAGGCGCAGCCGCTGACGAGGCGGTAGATGATGGCCGCGAACAGCGTCTCATCAGGGGTGTCCTGCGTTCCTCCGCCCTGCGGCCGCACCCTCGAGGGCGGGATCAGCGGCTTCGCGATCTCCCACAGCCCGTCCGGAACGATCCAGCTCCACGTACCCCGCCCCATACCGAAGCCAACGACGCCTCACCACGTAGGACACGGCCTAGGCGCTGTTTCTCGGATCATGTGCGGAGCCAGATGATGAGGGCTGCAAAGGTGACGGTGCCGAGGTAGGTGTAGGCCCGTTTCTCGTAGCGTGTGGCGACGGCGCGGAAGCCTTTCAGGCGGTTGATGGCACGCTCAACCGTGTTGCGTTTTTTGTAGCGCTCGCGGTCGAACCCGGCGGGCCGGCCACCGCGAGAACCGCGGGCATGACGGTGTCTGCGCTGGTCGAGCCGTTCGGGGATGGTGTGCGGTATGCCGCGTCGCCGCAGGTAGCGGCGGTTTTCGCGGGACGTGTAGGCCTTGTCGGCCAGGACCTGGTCGGGTCGGGTGCGGGGTCGGCCGACTCCGATGCGGGGCACGGACAACTGCTCCAAAACGGAGCGGAGTTGGGGGCCGTCTCCGTAGTGTCCGGGTGTCAGGAGGAGAGCGAG
Organism: Streptomyces sp. NPDC085932; assembly: GCF_044540525.1. Classification (NCBI taxonomy): domain Bacteria; kingdom Bacillati; phylum Actinomycetota; class Actinomycetes; order Kitasatosporales; family Streptomycetaceae; genus Streptomyces; species Streptomyces sp. NPDC085932. Next base: position 15,831 of record NZ_JBITSJ010000012.1, on the reverse strand, counting down.
GGGCCGGCATCGTCCGTCGGCCGCGAGGTGGATCTTGATGGTGAAGCCGCCGCGGGAGCGTCCCAGACACTCGCCGACCTGGCCACCTCCTCCAGCCGGACGACCAGTCCGAAGCACCGGATCGACCTGATTCGTCCGTGGACGGACCCCCTTATGAGGAACGACGGCGGGCGATGTATTGCGTGCACCGGCGGCGTGCTGGTGGGCGCGCACCGCCGTAGAGTCCACCGAAACGTCCCAGTCGATGCGGCCCGCGGCGTCCTCGGCGGTCTGCGCCTTCGACAGCAGCATCTGCCAGGTGCCGTCCGCCGACCAGCGGCGATGACGCTTGTAGACCGTCTCCCACGGCCCGAACCGTTCCGGCAGATCCCGCCATTGCACCCCCGTACGGACCCGGTACAGCACCCCGTTGATCACACTGCGGTGATCACTCCACCGGCCCCCACGCGCACCACCGCGAGGTAAGAACGACTCCAGCCGATCCCACTCCGCGTTCGTCAGATCTCCACGTCCCATGCAGTCAGCCTGCCCCCAACACCCCACTCACGGAAGGAGATCCGAGAAACAGCGCCTAGATGATCAGGATGCGCATGAGAGGTGCGCGCCGACATCGCACGAGCTCCGGGATCACGGGTCGCGCCGGCCGTGCCCTTTGGACGCGTCCGGTCCTCTTCGTCCGATCCTCTTCGTCCGATCCTCTGCATGGTTTGTCCTGCTCCCGATTCGAGCGCGTGGCATGCGGGACGGTGGCTGCCGATGTCGGTCGAGCGCCTGCGGCGATCGACGCAAGCGAGTCCTGCTCGACCACTCTTCCCGAGGCGGAGCGGTGCCGCCGACAGGGAGCGCTGCTCCGTGATCTCGCAGTCACGAGGACAGTTGTGTGCTTCTTTGCGGGCCTGGATCGCGAGTACGAGGGCTGTCCGCTGGTGCCGAAGGCCATCGGGCTCGGATGCGCGCTCCGCACCGTCACGGAGATGCCGCAAGTCCATGTCATGAGCCCTCGGGTACCGGCGGATGGCGAACGATTCGAGATCCCCCCGCAGTCCTCGCCTGCGAAGCGGCTTGCTGGGCTGTGCTCCTCGGCAGGCCTCCGCGCGGATCAGTCAGCTCCTTCGGCAGCCGTGCGCCATGGACCAACCGAGTGGCGCAGGCTATTCCGCTACAGCTCGGAGTCCAATGATCTCGAAATGGGCCTGCGAAGCGCAGTCACGGGAAAGGGGGATGTGCACGATCGCCGCGTCTTCCCCTTCGGCGTACGTGACGGTCAAGTCGAACTCCGTGTCCGCTGTATACGTCAGCGCACGGTAGATGTCGTTGTTGAAGAAGTCCCGTCCGTTCCGGAAAACCACGCTCGTGCGCTCCCACAACGTGTACGAAAGATCGTGGCCGACGGTGAAGGAGCCGTCTGGCATGAAGCGGACGAACGAACTGCGCGAATCCGTCAGAATGTAGTAGGACGTGCTGTTCACTGGGACATCTCCTTGCGTGGGACGGTCCCACTAGACAAGCATGCGATCGCGGAGACACCGAGGTATGACGAGGCAGCCGAAGAGGCATGGTCGTGGGGTGGTCCGGCCAGTTGCCAGTTGCCAGTTGGCAGCCAGGGAGTCAGTGCTCGCTGTCGCGGGTTCGGCGGAACCTCACGAGCCACCCGCATGAGTCGTCGACACGGCAAGCCGCCTTCGTTACGACCATGCCTCGTACCTCCCCTCTCAGCGGCTGCTCGCAGAGCATGGGGGATAGCAACAGCGGTGCAGAGCCCGCGGGTCGGCCCGGCGCGAAGTTGCGCCGCTGCATCGCAGCGCAGCCAGGGTTACCTATGGGCCGGCAAGATCGGGTAAGGCTCGGGATGACGACTTTCCAACAGTGGATTCCGTCTGAGTACTGCGGGCCGGCAGTTTCGCACCTCAGTGCTGCCTGCTTCCCGATGGGGCACACACGACAGCCTTGAGCCAAGAGCAGGGCACACTCGACATGTGACGTGTGGGCCAGGCACGCTCCCGCCGTGGGGGTGGAATCTCACGGGCACGTCCATCCGCGCGGCCGATGGCGATGAGCCCGGACGGAACTCCGAGACCAAATCCTCAGGAGCAAGCTGTCCCGGCAGTTAGCGCGTGGTCGCTATGGCTGGGATCCAGCTCGACTGTTCCCTTTCACCAGTAATGCTCGAAGGAGCGAATGCATGCTCGGTGGGAGCGTCCGGGGTGGACACTCTCGAAAAAGTGGGTACCATCCAAATATGGCTCAGAAAATCGTGACCGTTTACACGGATGACTTGACTGGTGCGGAATCCGAGGATGTGCGAACGCACACCTTTTCTCTCGACGGGGTGAATTACGAGATCGATCTTGTGTCGGACAACTATGACAAGCTGTTCGAAGCGCTGGCTCCCTTTATCAGTAAGGGTCGCAAAATCACTCGACCCAAGAGGTCCAGCAGGACTGCCAAGACGACGGCGGAAGGTCCGAGTGCCGAGGAGATCCGGGCTTGGGCTCGGGCGCAACATCACCATGTGGCTGACCGGGGTCGTGTCCCGGCCCACATCAGGGAGGCCTACAACAAGGCTCAGTGACAAGGAGGCTTTGCGTCTGGGCGTCACCCGAGGGAATGGTTCGCCCGCTGTCCGTCCGACAGGCTCGCCGTCTGCCTCCCCGTCCCCGGCGCGGCCGCGCCCGCAGGAATCGTGGAGAGGGCACACGCCGCGCATGATCCGGCGGACACCGCGCCGATTCGGCGGTGGGAGCCGAAGGGGCTGTGGCACCGGCGAGTCGCGGCGGGCCACATCCCGGTGTTCACTGCGATTTCAGGGTTCCTGTCAGCCAGTCTCGGTGAGCATGTGGAGTGGTAGGAGCAGTGCCCTGAGTATTGATGGGAAGCCGTACTACGAACCGAGTGCCGATGCCGGATGACGGCGTTGATGCCCATACGCTGCCGCGGTGCAGTGCCACTTGCTGCGCCACTAGGGTGAGACCCAGGCCAGAGCCGGGGCTGTCAGGCCGCCGCTTGTACCGCTGGAAAATCCCTTCGTGGTCTTTGGGAGCTATCCCCGGCCCTCGATCGTCCACAGTCAGTACGACATAAGCGCCGTCGAGAGCTGTCTCACTACGCAACTGCACGTCAACCACTGGTGCCTCGCCGCTGCGACAGCCGTGAATGACCGCATTGGTGAGGAGGTTGTCCAGCACCATCCGGAGCCCTGGCTCCCAACCGTATAGTTGCAGACCAGGGACAGTTTTGACACTCAGTATCATATGAGGTGCTCGTCTCCGTACGCTGCTGACTGCTGCTTCGAGGACCTCGACAAGATCGATGGTGGTGAACGCATCGGCCTCAACCAAGTCACCGCGGGCCAACGCACGAAACATTTCCAACATCTCCATCAGGCGCTTGTGCTCACTTCGCAAGTCCTCTACCAACTCGGAGAATGTCTGTGGGCTCAGATCCGGATACTCGGCCAAGGTATCCAAGTTCGTGCGCATGCTCATGAGGGGTGTGCGGAGTTCGTGCGAGGCCGCGCTGGTGAACGACCGAGCGGTTTCGAGAGCCTCCTCGGTCCGCCTGGCTTGCTCGTCGAAGCGACTGAGCACCGTTTGGAATGTTGACGCGAGCGAGTCCACCTCAGAGATGCCACTAGGCACATGCTGCGGACGAGTGTGGCTGATCTGTGGATCCAGTCCGCTCGCCTGCTGTTCCAGAAGACGAAGTGGGCGTGTCGCGTGCCGGGCGCTGTACAGGGCGAGCAAGGCAGACAGGGGAGATGCGAGAATCGCCACCCAGAGGATTCGGTGCCGCACACTTCGAATTGTTGCGTCCTCGTCGGAGATTCGAGCGAACAGCGAAAGTGTGCCGCGAGTGTCAGGCCGTGGCCCATTGATACGAAAGGACAGAACCCTCCACTGCCCGTCTGACAGCACCGTTGTCGGGATTCCTGCGTAAGGCATTTTCGGTCTGGGCTGCGGGCCGACCCTGACTTCTGTGCCGCCCTCGGAGGAGAGTCGTATGCCGACGTCCATTGCTGCGGCCAGCAACTTTTCGTGACACAGCCTCGCTGCTGCCGGGCGGTCCCGGGACGTTGCGAGCAGATAGTCCCTGGCTATCGATGCGATGGCGACACCGCGGGCACGAAGCCGTTCGTCTCGCTGCTGATCGAGATCGTTTGCAACCAGGCGTACCAGTAGCCACCCAGCTGCCAGAACAAGAAGGGGAACAGTTATGCCGACAGGAATGGCGATTCGCGTCGAGAGTCTCACGACCCACCGATGTTACCGCAACGCAAAATAAATCCCAAACCTCTGATGGTGTGAATCAAACGCGGGCGTCCATCCGCTTCCAGCTTACGGCGCAAGTAGCTGATGAAGGTGTCTACAACGTCAGTACGGATCTCCAGGCCGTATCCCCATACACGCTCGAGCAGTTGGTCCCGCGTGAGAACTCTCCCCGCATTATGCGCAAGTGCCAGAAGGAGTTCGAATTCCCTTCCGGTGAGCGTGATTTCTGCCCCGAAGTAGGTGGTCTCTCTCGTTGCGGGATTCATGATGAGATCCTCGACGCACAGGACATCATCGACAGGGGTGTAACTGCGGCGTAGGAGTGCTTGCAGCCGCAGAACCAGTTCCTGCAAGGCGAAGGGCTTCACGAGATAGTCGTCAGCGCCCGCTTCAAGTCCTGTGACCCGGTCACCGACTTCATCCAAGGCCGACAACATGAGGACAGGGGTGTGATCCCCGCTTTCCCTCAGAAGCCGGCAGACATCCGTACCATTCATGTCGGGCAGGGCCACGTCGAGAACCAGGATGTCCGTCGGCCGTACCGCCATGTCCGCCAGGGCTGCCTGACCGTCGGACGCCAGGTGCACAGTGAAGCCCTTGAGTCTCAACGCACGGTCCAGCGACCGACGGATAGCTGGGTCGTCGTCGACCACGAGCACTCGGCTCATTGCACTCCCTTCGGTCGATGTCGACTGGCTGCGGCGGAGGGGTGAAGATCCCACGATGTAGCCTGACCGTGGCAGTCGCCCTAGGGATGCCTCCTAGTTACGCGCGGTTACACCGCCCGCTCGCAGGTTCTGGAAGCACTCGCGCATGCATCGCCGAGCCGGAGTTGACCAGTGATCTCTCGCCCTCCTGGCTTTCGATGGGAACAGCACACGTCGATCGCCCGACCTGGCCGGTCACCTCAGTCCATGCCTCGTTTCCGGCCGTGAGATCGGCTGTGCTTCTGGGCGCTGTGGCTGGGCTGCTTTTCTGTGTCGGTGGAGGGAGCCAACAGCCTGCGCAGTGCGCGGCGGGAGGTGACATTCAGTTTTTTGTAGATGTTTCCCAGGTGGTACTCAACCGTCTTCACGCTGACATACAGCTCTTTGGCCACTTCGCGGTTGGTCAAGCCGCGGAGAACAAGCATTATCACGCATCTTTCCCGCTTCGTAAGTCTGCTGTCGTCGACCTCCGATGCTTTCCAGGGCCAGTACGAATGTTCTTCCAGTGTCACTAACAGGTCCAGCTCGGCGTCATCAACATTGACCAGATAGTTCATGGCTGCATGGAGTTCATGGGCATGGTCCTCTGATTCTTGCAACTGGCTTAGTTCGCATAGCCAGTATGCGCCCACTCGTGCGCGGTCGTCGCCATCGGCGTCTGTCATGCTCGCAGAGTCACAATGTTCCTTCATTACCTTGCTGAATCGGCGCAAGGCGGAGAGGGCCTCCTCGGCGGCAGACAGTAGTGAGTTCATCGCTTCGGGCACAATTACACCCCACGCTCAGCGGATACGGGAAGTGGAAGAACGCCGCCTTCTCGGGTTTGCGGTTCGAAGGGGTGACCGCTTCATTGGATAAATTCTGCGGCTTAGGCTTTTGCAATCGAGTGTTTTACGGTGCTCGGAAACGTGGGAAGAGGGGCAATGTATCTGTCCCGGTTTCCTTATTGGTTACGGGTGTCAACACCATAGACGCTGCTCTTGTGAGGTTCTTGTGGGATCGAGCGAGCCACTGCTGAACTGGCATGAGTGATGTCTGGCTGTTGCGGCGTGTTGTTGTTCCGGCTCACTGGAAGCATGACGTGGCTGAAGTGGAGCCTCTGGAGGTGGCACTAGGGTCCGTCTTCAAAGATCATCCGGGTGGTAGATCATGGTGTCGTGGTACGTCGTCATGAACTCAGTGATCAGGAGTGGGAGTTGCTCGCTCCGCTGATACCCCGGGCTGCGACGGGACGGCCCCGCGTGGAGGATCGGCAGGTCGTCAACGGGATGGTTTACAAGATCCGCACCGGGATCTCCTGGCGTGACCTGCCGGAACGCTACGGGCCGTGGCAGACCGTCTACACCCGCTTCCGCCGCTACGCCCTCGACGGAGTCTTCACACGGGCCCTGCGGCAGATCCAGGCCCACTCCGACGCGGGCGGCGACATCGGCTGGCTGGTCCAGATCGACTCCACCATCGTCCGCGCTCACCAGCACGCCGCCGCCACCGGCCGAAAAGGGGGCACCATCGGCCGGACGAACCGGACGATCACGCCCTCGGCCGATCCCGAGGCGGACTGACCACCAAAATCCACCTCGCCTGTGACGGCAAGGGCCGCCCGCTCGCAATCCTGGTGACGCCCGGCCAGCGCCACGACAGCGTCTGCGCACGCCCTCTTCTTGAACGGATCCGTGTTCCCCGCACTGGCCCGGGCCAGCTGCGCTGCAGGCCCGACCAGGTCATCGCGGACAAGGCTTACAGCTCCCGCGGCTTCCGCGCCTACCTGCGAAAACGCGGCATTGCACACACCATCCCCGAGAAGACCGACCAGCGACGGCACCAGCTCAGGCGCGGTGGCCACGGCGGCCGACCACCAGGGTTCGACCGGGAGACCTACCGACGGCGCAACACAGTCGAGCGCTGCTTCAACCGGCTCAAGGGCTTCCGCGGGGTCGCCACGAGATACGAAAAGACGGCCACTTCCTACGAAGCGGCGGTCACCCTCGCATCGATCCTGCTCTGGGCAAGATCCGTTTGAAGACGGACCCTAGTGTCTATGCACGAGGTGTTGTCGGAACCATCGGGTGAGTCCAGCGTCCACTTCGCGGGCTTGTGGCAGTTGAGGCGCCGGCTCCATGCCGGGCTCTTCGGCGAGCCGATGCGCCAACCCGGGCAGCGATGCGGCGAACTTCGTCCGGGCGGGCCGCGACCTGTTCGTGACGCGCAGCAACGTCACCAACGCGATGGGCATCGACTGGCTGCGCCGCCGCCTTGGCCCCGAATACTGCATCCACGAGATCACCAGCCGCTGCCGTACGCCCATGCACATCGACACCGCGTTCGTGCTGCTCGCCCCCGGGAAGGTGCTGGTCAACCCCGAGTACATCGACCCTGGCCGGCTGCCGGACGTCCTGGACGGCTGGGACGTGCTGGTCGCGCCCGAACCGGACCCGATCGACGACCGGCTGCTCAAGGTGACGTCGATGCGCGGCAAGTGGCTCAGCATGCTCATGCTCGACGAGAAGCGGGTGATCGCGGAGCGGCACCACACGGGGATGCTGCACGCGCTGGAGAAGTGGGGCTTCGAGCCGATCCCGTGCGACCTGCTGCACTACGCCCCCTTCGGCGGCCACTGCGCGACCCTCGACGTCCGGCGCCGCGGCCCGCTCCAGTCCTATGTCGACTGACCACACCGGCCGGACGGCTCAGCGTCCATCGAAAGGTGACCCGTACAGAAGGCATACGCCGAACTGCCCTCGCTCCCCACCGCGCCGATAGTCCTGCTACTGCCTCAGGCCCTGCTTGCCGGGCTCAGAGGTCGCTTTCGCCCGGTGTTTTATCTCGGAATTTGGTATTTGATCTGTGGTCTCAGGTCGCGCCAGGAGATAGTGTTCTCACCGGTGAGGCGGCGGGCCATGAGGTCGGTCATGGCAAGGTGGATCATGGCTTCGGAGCGAGCGGACGGGGTCTCGTAGTCGCGGGCGAGGCGACGGTGGAGCATGAGCCAGCCGTAGGTCCGTTCGACCGCCCACCGTTTCGGGATCGACGTGAATCCCCTGGTGGCGGGCTTACGGGTGGTGATTTCCACGTCGATACCGAGGGTGGCGGCGTGTTCGACGAGGTGCTGGCGGTAGCCGCCGTCGACCCACAGCTTGCGGATGCCGGGGTGTTCGGCGGCGACCTGGTCCAGGAGACGGGTGCCGGTGACGATGTTCCCCTTCCTGCCCACGATCTTCTGTCCGGCGTCGGCGCCCAGGTCTTGACGCTCTGGGCGCCGATCACGCAGCCCGATGGCTCGGCCTGCCGGCCCTCTTTCTCCCGTAAGAGCTGGCGGAGCAGCCTGTTGAGCTGCGCGAATACTCCTTCCTGCTGCCACTTGGCGAAGTAGCCGTAGACCGTGTTCCAGTGTGGGAAGTCGTGCGGGAGGTAGCGCCACTGCACACCGGTGCGGGCCACGTAGAGGATCCATGATTTCGCGCAGGTCGTGCTCCGGCGGCCGGCCGAAGCCCAGGGCCCTGCCTCGGCGTTCGAAGCGCCAGGCGGAAAGGACCGGCTCGATCAACTCCCAGCGGGCATCGGACAGATCACTCGGATACGCACGTCGCGTCGACATGCTTCGGGCGTACCGCCGCGAACCGAGTGCGCCCAGGCGCACAGCGACGACAACGGAAGCACGCAGCCGCGAAAGCCGGGCATCCTGGAATGAGACAGACACAAACCACGTCCCGCCTTCGCCTGCCACCCCACCTGACCAGCACCAACCATCCGCTTCAGCAGGAGCAGATGCACCGGTCACATCAGCTTCCTTTACTCAAGGAAATTGAATCGGTAGTTCTCGGTATAAGCCGCGAGCACTTCCTGCACTTTCTCCTTCACAATCTGGTTTTGCGTGAGGTCGACTGCCCCATTTTCGGTGGCCAGTTCGGAGAATTTCGACATGCTTTCAAATTCGGCATCCGTGAGCTCTGCCGCGGCGCCCCATACCTCCCCATCGTCACCGCCTACATGCTGCCAGGAGATCACAGCATTGATGAAGGAGATGACCTTTTTCTGATTCGCCGCTTGCGCGCTTTGGGAGGATAGCGCCAGATATTTGTCGTGATCATTTTCGATGAGCCACTGAACTGAATACTCGGTATAGCTTACGGAGGTCCAGTCTGGATACCCTACAGGCCCCGCCTTACCTCCATCGAAGACGATGTCTTGAATCTCGAAACCTAGTCGCATATACGCGACAAATCTGTGATGCCCTTCCTGGATGTAATAGTGACCACCGGTCTTGTATACCTCCACGTGGCCAACCTGCTCTCCAGCCGAAATGCGGTGGACGTATTTCTCAACCTCCTGCTTGCAAACATAGTTCTGGGTGGGCCTCACGGTGTCGAAGGCAGTTCCCACAATTTCACTCATGATGATGAACTCCCGAAGCCTAGATTAGCGCGTATGCGTGACTTGTGGATAATGCCACATCGCGCTCTTTGGGATGTGCACAGAGGGTCATGGAAATGGTCAGGCCCCCTTGCGCGTTCGGGAAACTGATCGGGCAGCGCAAGAGGGCGGGGTGATCTCGTCGGACGGCTGCCGTGAGGCACCAGGAATGCTCTTTTCCCGGCATCAAGGCGGCCGGATCCGCTCAGCGGTTGCAATGAACGCGAATCTCACGGCGCCGGAGGTGGCCGCGGATGGCCCGGGAGGAGTAAGCGGTCCGCCAGGACTGCTACGGGGCAGGTCCGGCGCCTGCCCCGCGGCGGTGACGGTGAAGGCCAGGCGCTCAGTGCGCCACAAGTGGGGGAGCACCGACGCGTCAACTGCGACCGAGACCCTTTCGGCCGCCTTCTCCACGACCACTGCCGTACTCCCACTACCCCCTACCTGCCTGGCGTTCGAAGTCGTGGGCCCTCTACGCCTCGATGTCGGCGGAGGTGATCGACGAGGCGTACACGTCGAGCGGGCCGTCGGGGGGGGAAGGCCACAGTCGGGAATCTGGGTTTTCAAAAGCGTCTCCTAGTCAGCTGGTGCTGTCGAGGGCGTTCACAGGGCTCGCTCCAAGCGGTGGGCGCGCTTCCTCGGAAGACTCCGGCCGCTGGTGATGCCGTCCATGACGGCATCGATCTTCGCTATCACCGCGGAGCAGGAGGCCTGCAGCCGCGGGAGAGCGACTGGAGCGACGTGGAGGCTGCCGCTCTCGCGGACATCCACCCTCTTCCGGGATGCCATGGCGGTCCTCGTAGTTCTGGACGGTGGTGAGCACCTGATTTGCATTCAGGTCGAATAGCGGCCGCGCTCGACGCCGAACACCGCGTCCTGAGCAGCTCCTCACTCCACAGGATCAGCGGCAGCAACGCCCTCCAGGGCAGGGCCTCCGGGCGTGGACCGGCGAAGTCGAACCAGTATGTCCCTGCGGTCCGGCGCGCGCTCGGGGTTCGGGGCGTGGACGAACGGTGCGCCGGCCAGGAGATCGAGGTCGAGCCCGCCCGGCTGAAGGCCCTAGAGGGCCGGCATGGGGCCCAGCCGTGAAGGTCTGCAGGGTGGAGCGGCCCAGTGGGATCCGGGTCCCCACCGGGAGTTCGCCGGTGAGGAGCAGCCAGTCCTCCGCTGCAGGAGCGGGGGCCGTGCAGAAGGCGACGAAACTGTCCGCGACGTCTTCCACCGGCACCGTCGCGCCCCGGGCCACCAAACGGGTCGCATCACCCAGTCTCGATCCTCCGAGGAGCGTGGACCATCGGGGCAGCCAGGCACCGTCGACCTTGCCGTACAGGTCGCGGCGCTCGGATTTCGGCGCGGCACCCACCACCGCATTGATCACGGCTTCGAACTCCGGCCGCGCCGACAGCGCTATATCAGTGATGATCGAGCGGCGGGACGGGCGGCCCTTGGGACAGCGCACGGGCCGGACCGGGCCGTCCCCTTGTGAAGCGTGGGCCCCCGCCGAAGCCGAGCCGATCGTGAGAGAGACCGGACCCGCCCGGCGGTGCGCCCTGCGTGCGGCCGATGCTGCCGCCGCCGAACACCGCCAGCAGCGCAGCCGGATCGGCTCAGCTGCGCACGACGGTGGGGGCCGCGCGTCCTCATCCGGTGTATCGCCGTCACGGCATGAGGGGATGCTGTCCTTCTCGGGCCACATGGGAGGGGGCTGATGGGGTGCATCGCTGGGCATGCACGACGGGGCCAGGACCCATCGGAGGCACCTCGGATCGCGCCCTGCTCCGGGTGGGTACCCGGGGAGTGTGCCTCGGCATGGGAGGTTGCTTGCATGAGAAGGTGAGGTTGAAGGGGCTTTCCCGGTCAGGGGCGGGTTGTCGGGGCAGGAGAGGGAGACGGAACGCACGTGTATGTCACACGGGTCCAGCTCACGGACATCAAGGGCTTCAGCGGCCGTCGGGCCGGGGACTGAGGCTGCCCGGAAAGGGCGGCTGGACAGTCATCGCCGGGCGCAACAGCTCGGGGAAGACAACACTCCTGCAGGCGATCGCCGTGGCACTCTGCGGCCCAGATGCCGCTGCATCCCTGAACGTGAACATCGGCGGATGGGTCAGCGACAGAGCCGAGGCGGCTTCGTAAAGGTCGACGTCCATGTCGACCCGGCAGCCGATGTCTTCGACGCGGACGATGAGGCGGCTCCTTCTACGCTTCAGATGAGCATGAAATGGCCCCACGGCACACGGCAGCACGGCGAAGGGGTGGCACGGTGGCCGAGCGTCGAGGTGGATAACGAGTCGCTCATGCGCGGCAGGCAGGGGCCATGGGGCTATGCTCCGCGGGGCTGGTTCTGTGCTGGATACGGGCCCTTCCGACGGCTTGCCAGTGCCAGCCCCTCCCACAGAGCTCAGACCAATACTCCCGGAACCGTGGACACGCTTTTCCGTGACGACGCAGCCCTGTCGGACAGCGTGGGGTGGGTTCTCGATCTTCACTACCGCGCGCTCGAACAGGAACGCGCGCAACAGGAGGAAAGTAGAGCCGATGAGGGCGCTGCGAGGCGCTTGCTGGATGCAGTCCTGGCTCTGCTGGGCGACGGACTGTTGCCGGACCGCTTCCAGATCCAGGGGGTGTCGTCCGATGGTCTGTGGGTGCGCATGCCGGGCCGCAAGGCGCCTTTCCCGCTGCGTGAGCTGAGTGACGGCTACCGGTCGGTCGCGGCGTTGGTGCTGGACATCGTCCGTCAGATTCATGCGGCCTATGAGTGCCGCCCGCCGGGACGCTGCCTGTCATGCACGTCCACAGCACCGTCCGCCGCGATCTGGGCCACCGGCCCGACGCGTGACGCCCTCCCTTCGGGGTGAGTCCGCGCCGTGCGGGCGGCGTCCTAAGCGGTTGTGGGGTTCGGCTTGCCGTCAGGTGGGGTCGAGCGGGGTGATCCCGGTGACCTGATAGAGCCTGGGCTCCAGCGACAGGACGACCAGTTGCTCCCCCTTCTTCACGGCCTGCCACGCGATTGCCGCCGCGTGGGCCACCGGCCAGTCCGCGTCCTCCCAGGCCATCGCTTCCTTGGCGTGCTCCGCGGTGAACGGGACGCTCTCGGCGAACCGCAGGGACGCCGCGTGTTTGCCCGCTCCGGCCGCCTCCCGCTCGGCGGCGACGACGGACAGCGACGGGACAAGGACGCGGCCGGTGCCGCGCGAGGCCTCGATGTAGAGGCCGGTGAAGAACGGATCCGCTCGGTACAGGGCGGCCAGGGCGGTGTGGTCCAGGACTGCTGTCAGATTCACGCGGCGGCGCCGCCCTGGTGGGCTCGGACCTTGGCCCAGGCGTCCTGGCCGGCTTGCTGGACCTGCTCGGTGTACTCGACACCCAGCTCACGGGCCGCCTCGACGGCACGCTGCTCGCGCTCGGCCGCCGTGAGCTCGCGGGAGGCCAGCTCTTCCAGCAGTTCGGTGATAGTCGTACCGCGTTCCGCGGCCAGGACGCGCAGCCGGTCACGCACGTCCTCGCTGGTCTTGATGCTCGTCGACTTGCTCATACCCGGGATTCTACCGGCGGTAGAGCGGAGTGTCCTCATTGGGGAGCCCTCATAAGGGAGCAACCTGCGACTCGGCACGGGGGCGGGCACGCCTGCGGGCTCACCGGCTATGCCACGACGACGGCCAAGGGCCTGGTGAATGCCGAAAGCGCCGACCAACCGCCGCCACGTCACCTTCACCGACAGGAAGGGCAACTGCGCGAACGGCCTCTGCTTCGCTGGTCCACCGAGCGGTGCGCCGTTCGGACCGGAGGACGTGCCAGCGATGCCCTCGGTGGGGCGCTGCCCGAAGAGGAAGGTGCTTTGCCTCATCAGCCCCCTTGCAAGCACCGGAACAGATGGTCTACTGCGGTTGATGAAGGTGACCGCCAACGGGTGGGGCTCCTGTCCTTCCCTCGTCGTTCCCGAGGAGTACCGCATGCAGATCGCGTCCTCCACCTATCTTCCGCACCACCCGAAGCAGCCTCAGACCACCCCTATTTTCGATCGCCTGGTCTTCGAACGCGGCGACGTCCCCGCCCAGGTGCGCCTCGACGCGCAGCGCCTGGAGCGGGAACTGGCGCGGGCGATGAGCTTCGGCACAGCGGAGTCAGCCGTGCCCTTGCACCAGGCCTACCGTCATACGCCGGGTCAGATGCCCATGGAGGCGATCTCGATGGGTGAGCGGTAGTTGGCGGCGGTGGTGACCACGCAAACGGCTCTTCCTGAGGCTCCGTCGCCTCGCGCGGTCCGCGGAAGCTTCCCTCCCGCTCGACGATGAGGGTGGCGATGGTCGACTCCGGTCTGGGTCCGTCCGGGCGGTCGATGTTCCCGCCGGGCAGGAGGTGCTCGGCGATGCGTGCCAGTGCCAGTGCCACTACGGCGACCGCGCTGGCGAGGAAGGAGATGAGCAGCCCCGCCGGGGTCCAGTGCGGGACGACCGCGTGGACCGCGCGCAGTGCGAGCGGGAAGCCAGGGAAGAAGGCCTCGCGGTTGTCCCAGTCCTTCTGCCGCGGTCCGTCCGTTCCCGGGAAGTAACCGTCGCGGGCGATGTTCAGGAAGTGTGTCCAGTCCCACTGCCAGAACGGGGCGAGCGGCGGTCGTGGTGTGCGGGCGTCCTGCTCAGGCGGGGAACAGCCAGCGAGCGCAGTGATCCATGCCTCGGGACGAGTCCGTCACGGTCGAGCCGGGATCGTCGGATCCACCCCCCGGCGAACTCCTCCTGCACCACGTCCTGCGCCTCCTGAAGATCACCGAGCATCACCTACAACTGGCCCGTGAGCCGCCCGACCGTCTGGGCGTAGAACGTCTCGAACTCCTCGACGGTCAATGCGCCACTCCCGGTTCTCTGCGGGCGGAACACGGCGATGCTCTCGACGAGGCTGCAGGCCGGGCTGGACAGGGCCTCCAGCTGACGGCACAGGGCCTGGGCGAGTGAGCTGAGGCACCGGCAGCGACGTCCGTTGGCGGGACACCCGCTCCAGCGGGACCTCCGCGAGGAGCGTTTGGAGGTACAGAGCGTGACCGTCGACGCACAGTCGTTCGACTTGGCGGTGCCAACGGATCGGTCGCACACATGCGCGACCGGTTCGGCCACGTCGCAGGTGTCGAGTCCGGTCAGAGTCAGGTTGCAGCCGTGCGGCATGCCGGCCATAAGGCGGGACAGATCGATGCATCCGGCGCGGCCGGGCTCGGTGCTGCTGCGGGCGATCAGCACGGTCAGCACGGCGAGGCCTCCCGTCGGCGCCAGACGAACCCGAGCGCCTGGGCTCCGCCGCCGGTGTTGTGGCTCTGGACTCTTACTTCATCAGTCTCCGCCACCTCGCGGGGAGGGCTTCGGTGTCGAACACCACCGCTCCGGCGCTGTAGTGCAGGAAGGCTCTGGCCACGCCTCGCCAGCGAAGAAAGTAGGTATGGCGAGGACAAACCGACCAACCGCCATACCAGCCCGCATGTTGGAAGTAGCCCGGTTTGTCGCGTGCAACCTCGGGGGCGTGCGGATCGATGTCCGGCGCGGGGCGGGCGTACAGGGTCCATCCCCGTGCAGCCCCACGGCCGAAGAATAGGCGGTCGACCTCGCGCCACTCCCAGGAGTACCTGTTTGACCACTCGGCGGGCGGCCACGTCTTGCCTTCAGGGTCATCGATCCACCCATGCGCGTAGGTGGAGAAGCCCCCTTCATCCACGTGGAGTCTGAACGTCTCACGATGGTACAGACCGCGCAACGGGCCCCGAAACGTCGCCATCGTCTTATGACAGCACGAAGACGACCCCACCTCCATGGCTTGTAACGGAAGTCTTCCGGCCACATCGTTTCGGTGGCCGGAAGGGGTGGAATCCACGTGCCGGGTTTCGCCGGCGGGACTGCGCAACGCCTCTGGCGGCGTCCGGACATGGTGTCCCACCAGCCATCGCCAGAGCACTGCGCAAGCCGGTGATCAGCCGCTCTGGCACGCGAGCTGCCCAGGACAGAGTTGCCCGCCTCGCAACACATACTTGGTCAGGCAGCCTACGTGAGCAATCGACGGGAACCGTAACTCAACGTTGCGGATCCGGCTCCAAGTCGGCCAGAGGGCAGGCCTCACGGACATCTTCACCGCGGCCCGCACCGGTGTTGGGCAAACCCAACCTCTCGCACCTTCCTGCGGATCCGAGCGCGGGCCGGGCCGACCCAGTACAAGTAGGGCGGCAGCGGGGCGATGGGGCAACGCACGGTGGGCGTCCTTGCCCAGGGGCAGCCCCCCAGCACGCGGGCGGCCCCTTCAGGGGAAGAGCCGACGAGCGGGGGCGGAGCGGGACAGGGCTGGCTTTTCATCTCGTTCTTGGTCGGTGGCTGCAGCGACTGATGCGCAGTGGGCGCGGATCGAGCCGTTGCTCCCGGACCGGACGCCGAAGCGGGGTGGCCGCTGGCAGGACCACCGTGAGGTGATCGACG
>NZ_JBITSJ010000011.1:0-83774 GCF_044540525.1 Streptomyces sp. NPDC085932 | reverse complement strand
CTTCGTGGTCTTTTACTACCCACTGTATCCGCTCCTGCTCGTCATCAAGAAGTCGGTTACTGGAATCGAGGCACGCAGCGCACTCATAGACAGTATTTTCTTGCTTCCCTGCCATTTGCTCTTGAGCCACGCTCTGGGCCAACCGCTGGACCGTGATGCTGACTTCTTGGGCCTCGCGCTGCCCCTGATGATCGGTACAGTCAGGATCGGCTGTCTTCTCGGCGGATGCTGCTATGGACGATTTTCTCGATGGGGGGTCCTCTACCAGCGCGACCTCTTGGTGCCCCGCCGCACCGGCTGGCGAACGTACACTCCAGGGCCTCATCCCGGTCACCGAGTCTTCCCCTGCCAGTTGCTCGACGCAGCCTTCAATCTCGTGGCTTTTGCGGCACTTTCGGCCATAACCCTAGCGGGACCTGCGAGTGCTCCACCTAGCCTCATCCTCTACATCGTGGCGTACAGTGCCTACCGCCTGGTCACCGACCCGCTGCGGGGCCACCGCCATCAACGACAGCACAGATCGTTGTCTACAACCCAGTGGGTCGCCGTGGTTGCGCTGCTACTCATTCCGTACTGGGCCTTGGTGTGCTGAAGCGTGCCGCCCTTCTCCGGCGCGTCACTGGGCAGTCGACAGGCAGACCTCCGTCTCGCTCAGCGCGAGATTGGTAACCCGCCGCCCTACCGGCGCTTTCTCGCCGGCACAGAGCCGTTTGCACGTGTACCGGCAGGCAGCACTCTAGGCAAGCGGAAAGCTGACCCAGAACCGGTAGGCCCGCTCGTCGAAGAGTGTGTGGTGAAGCCTCATTCTCGCGCGCCGTAGAGCTCGTTCGGGTGGTGGCCGGGGATCATCGTCGCCATGAAGGCAGCTCCAGGCAGGTGGGGTCAGCGTGGGAATGCTCTCTGGCAAGGAGCTCGAAAGCACCGTCGGCCGCCCAGAGGGCGAGGTGCGAACTGCCGCGCCCCGAGACGAGCCAACACACTGACGTCCTCGTGTGGGCGAGCAGACACTGTCTAAAGGGCGGTACACCCGCTGGCGGACGGGTTCTGCTGGTGGCGGCGTACTACCGCACGAACCTCGCCATGCAGCAGTTCGTCTCGCTGTTCGTTCGGGACTCTTCGGCGACGGTCTGCCGGATCATCCAGCGCCTGTGACCATCACTCGCGCTGGATCCGGCGCCCCGCCCGGTCGCAGGTGTCGAGTGCCTGTGGATCATGGTCGGCACCCCTAGGCGAACTACCGCAGGGTCTCGCGCCGCTCGGAGACGAGATGGTTGCCGCACAGCCACGCCGACCACACCCGCTCCGGCGGGACGTGGCGGCCGGCCGCGAGTTCGTAGAACTCCGCGTCGATGAACGACTTCGGCAGCTTGTTGGCGGCGGCCAGGTCCTCATCCGTGGCGTCGCTGACGTACAGCTCGGCAGCGGTCTGCGGCAGCTTGTCCGCGAACGCGGCGACTTCTTCGACCCGCTGGTGGAACGTCATCACCGTCTTGAGGTTCCACCGGGCGGAGTGCTCCAGGAGTGCGGTCTGCAGCAGCGCCAGGCGCCGGCCGCGCTGCGCCTCCTCCGATTCACCGAGGACGGGGGAGGGGTCGCGGATCTCCAGCACGTCGAATCTCGAACCCCGCCAAGATTCCGCGCTCGATGCTCTCCGAGAGCCCGAGCTCGAAGATCCATTCGCCGTACGATTGATGACCGCGCTGTCGACTACGGCCTTTCTGAACTGACCGAACGTTCAGTTGTGTCGGCGTCATGTGTGGGGTGCTGGTGTTGGAGCTTGTGCCAGCGCCGTTCAAAGGTGTTGATGTTTGTGGCGATGTGGCGGGTGGTGATAGGCGCATTGTATTGGGCGGTTATTCCGAGGGTGGTGCATTCCCGAGCTATGTCCTCGGGGGAGGGCTGTGGGGTGTGGACCCGATGTTCTGCCCAGACGTTGTAGATACGGTAGGAGAGGAAATAGCGGCGCAGGGTGGCCGGGCTGATCGGATTCCCGTCCCGTCCGTGTACGCCATGGGCTGCGAGGTAGGCAGAGAGCTGCTGACCGGTGGGTTCTCTGCCGTGCTCTTTTCTATATGTGATCCAGGCAAGGTAGTAGCGGTCGACTTTGCTGAGGCCCGTTCGGTGTCCGACGGCAGTGTGTGGCTGTGCGGATGGGCCCTCGACTGGGTGGTGAGGTGTGTTGCCCGACGGTTTAGAAGTTGCCCCTCGGCGCGCTGACTGGAATCGATCAAAGAGCTGCGTGTGGGGCGCGTGATAGCTGTTCTTGCCGGGCGGCGAATATTCCTGAGACGTGAGTTTGATTGGTTTGCGGGCACTGCCTTGTCTGCCTTGTCCTGCGTTTTTGTGGGCATTATTTGATCGGGCGGAAGGAGACGCAGTGACTTTAGGGGGCGTTTTGGCGAATTTGTCGTCGTCGCCTTCCTGTGCCGATGCGTGCGCCTCATGTGGTTCCTGCGCGGGTTCGGCCGTGAGAGGCATGAAGGGCGGCTGGGTTGTGTTCAGTGCTGCGGTCACGGCTTCAGTCGCCGCCGTCGTGATATGCGGGGGGTTTCCTGGAGACGGTGGTTTGTTGGTGGTGGGGGATATGGGCTGCCGTGGGGCCTTCGTGCCCAGGTTTGCTGCCGCCGATTCAGAGGGTGCTGTGCGCTGTATAGGGACGCCATAGCGGGCCAGTTTCAGCGGTATGAGGGTTTCTATGGGTGCTCTGTGTCGCCAGCGACGTCCATAGCGAGTCCGGAGTCGTGCTTGATAGATGAGGCGTTGTTGTTCGAGGTGGATTGCTTGGTGGTAGGTGCGGATTTCCCACAGTTTCATGCGTCGCCAGAGCCGGAAGGTGGGGAGGGGTGCCAGGAGCCAGCGGGTGTGGCGGATGGGTTCGAGGTGGGTGTTGTGGGTGATGTTGGCGATGCGGCCGATGGCGTGTCGGGCGGCTTCGACGGTGACGATGAACAGCAGGGGGGTGACGGCGTGCATGGCGACGGCGAGTGGGTCGGGCCAGGCTGCTGCGGCGTTGAAGGCGATCGTTGCGCTGGTGAGGAGCCAGGCGGTGTGGCGTAGGAGGGGGAAGGGGATGTGGGTCCAGGTGAGGAGGAGGTCGAGGGCGAGGGTGACGCAGATGCCGGCGTCGATGCCGATGGGGAAGAGGTAGGAGAAGGTTCCGAAGCCTTTGTCGAGGGCGAGTTCTTTGACGGCGGTGTAGGAGCCGGCGAAGCCGATCCCGGCGATCAGGACGGAACCGGTGATGACGGCGGTGACGAGGCGGCGCTGTACACGGTTGAGATGCGGGGGGCTTGGTGTTGCGGCAGTCCTCTTGCCTGCACGAGCGTGCTGGGGGTGGGGTGTTGCTTCCGGCGCGGCGGGTGGGTTGCTGTGGTCGGCGCTCGCGCCGTGGGGCGTCGGCGTGGTGGGTGGGGGCCTCATGAGGTGGGGCTGTGGGGTCGAGTGGTGTGGAGCAGTTCGGTGATGAGTTGCTCGGTTTGTGGTTGCAGTGGTGCGTTGAGGGTGTGGGTGAGGTGCTGTAGGCGGGAGATGACGGTGTGCAGCCCGGAGCGGTTCTCGGCGGCTGCTTCCAGGCGGAGCCAGTCGCGGTAGAGCAGTTCTGCGGTGTCGTCGATGTCGAGGGCGCAGGCGATGGCCCGGCGGGCTTTGGACAGGTCGTGGTGAGGGCCGTGGGCGGTGCGGTGAACGGCGATGGTGTGGGCGACGTCGACGATCCGGGTGGTCATTTCCTGGGCGAGGGGCTCGGCCCAGGGCAAGGGCCGGCCGCCGAAGGGTTTGCCGCGCACGAGGGTGAGGGCCTGCTCGAGGTCCTGCAGGTCGGTGGGCGCGTGATGCAGGGGGTGTTCGGTGAGGCTGTGGAAGCGGGTCCAGTCGCAGTGGATGGTGGGGGAGAGGCGGTAGGGGGTGTCGCCTGCGCTGCGGCGGGGCACGTAGGGGCGGCCTTGTGGGTCGTCGCCCAGGGCGCGGCGTAGACCGTGAAGGCGTGCGTTGAGGGTGGCGGGGGTCCAGGGGGTGGTGGGGTCCATGTGGGTGCACAGTTCGTCCGCGGTACGGCCGGGTTTGAAGTAGAGCAGTGCGGCGAGTTGCGCGATCCGCGGACCGTGACCGCTTGGGCGGACGCCGGTGACTTCCACCGGCCCCAGGACGCGAATCTCCGGGTCCTGCCCGGGTGCGGTTTCAGTTGTTGTGGTGTTGCTCGTGCCGGTCATGGCCTCCTCCTGCGGCGCCAGATCCACTGCGCGGCGGGGCTTCGTGCTGGTGAGCGGCGTGAGGAAGCCGGCTCTGTCGGCAGCGTTTGCAGCGCCGGAAGCCGACGTTCCGGGTGTCGGGGGGTTGGCGCCGTTTGCGCGCAAGACGGGGAAGGCTGCGTCGGCTCCGTTCGTCTTGTGGTTGGTGTCCGCTGGTGCCGGACGGTCGGCGGGGTTGGTGGTTGCGGTGTCTGGCTGGGGCGGGCCAGGTTCCGCGATCGGGTTCGCGCTGTCGTCCGCCCCGGGGGGTCGATGCTGCTCCGTTGGGTCTGCCGTGTCGACGGCCGTTAGCGCGGTGATGGCCTGCAGGTAGTCGCTTCGGGTGAGGCGCTGCAGTGTCACGCTGGTGGCGAGGCGGTCCAGGTGCTGAGGTTCGTGGTGTGAGGCGTTGAGCACGATGGCCTGCGGGAAGTGCCTGGATGCGCCGTCGGCCGGGGCGACGAGCGTCAGGGGTAGGGGAGCGGCTTTCTGGGCCAGTTCTGCGGTGCGGGCGGCGAGTTCGTCGTGCAGGGGGTGGGTGCTGAGCAGCAGGTGTGGGCGCAGTTCGGGATGGGGGAGCTGGGCGGCTTCGAGCAGCCGTTCGCTCATCTCCTGCTCGGCGTCGGCTGCTTGGGGCAGGTAGGTGGCGCGCGGGCCGGGTGATGGGTGGGGCAGGTCCTGACCGAAGCCGGTGGTGATGATGTCGAGGGCGTTGTTCCACGGGCTGGTGATGAGTTCGAGGGTCAACGCGGTGAGGACTTCCTCGACGTCGGTGGGGTTTCCTTCGAGGAGTACGGCCTGCGGGTAGGCGAGGTTGAGCAGGAGAAGTGCCTCGTGGTCGCCGCGGGTGGTGGTGCCGATGGTGGCGAGAGCGGGGTAGGGGGCGGGCGGGCTGTGGGTGGTGTGTTCTTCCATCAGGTCGGCGTCGTTGGGCAGGTGCCACCAGCCGTCGTCCCCGTGGGTGAAGGGCGGCGCGGGTGCGAGTGCTTCGTCGTCGGGCAGCACGGCCATGCTGTCGGCGGTGATGCGTGCGGCGCGCAGTGTCGGCAGATCCTGTCCTGCCTCGCCCGCGTGGTGGGCCAGGGTGCGCAGGGCCCTGTCCAGTCGTGCAGTGCCGTGCGGTGGGGTGGCCGATGGCTGTGCTGCGGACGTGGTCACCGGCGCGTGGGAGCTGGACTGATCTTTGTGACCGCGCCGCCGGGTGCGCAGGGCGAACCTGGCGAGGGCCAAGGCGGCGAGGAGGGCGAGGAGGCCGAGTGCGGTGTGAAGGAGCGGCCGATGCTGCAGTTGTGCTGCCGGTGCTGGCGTGGCTTGGTCGTCCGGGACGGGGGTGGCGGTTGGCCGAGGGGAGTCGTGCGTGCCGGTGGGTGAGGGGGCAGCGGGGGCGGTGCTCCTGCGGCCGGGTTCGCGGGGGTGGGCTGGGTGCTGGGTGGGGAAGGGCCGCGGCTGGGGTGGAGGGCTGGCGGTGCCGTTCGTGACGATGTGGGTGAGGCCGAGCTTGTACTGATCCAGGGTGAGGATTTTCGGCTTGGCCAGTTGCCTGTATTCGGGCAGTTGCAGATCGGGGTCGTGCGCGTCGATGGTCGTCCGCGGTGCGGGCGGGGGTGAGGAGGGGGCAGTGGCAGGGCCGCTGTGCTCGGCGTGGGCTGTGGACGGGGTGCCGGTGGTGACCGCGATGAGGACGGTTGACAGGACGGCGAGGCGTTGCGCCGTGCTTTGGCCGTGGGGTTTGGGCGTCATGGGCATGCACTCACCGGGAGAGGGGCAGGGGGGCGGTGTCGAACTGCGGGAGTTGGAGGGTGACCTGCCGGGTGCGGGCGGGTGGGGCGGGGAACTGCATGAAGACGGGCAGGCGTTCGCCGGCTTTGACAACGGTCAGGGCGGTGGTGGTCAAGGGGCGGCCTTCGGTGTCGCGCAGCACGTAGTAGCGCTTGCCGCCGGCGAAGTCGATGAGGGTGGCTCCACCGAGTGAGGGGCCGTGTTTGACGATGTCGGGCTCATCGCCTGAGAGATGGGCCGGCACGACTTGGGTCTTGGTGCCGGTGTTGGTGAGTGTGCCGCGCACCGTGACAAACCCGCCGGTGTCGCGCAGGGCGGAGCTGATGGCCAGCGTGAGGCGGCGCGGGCCGTGAAGGGTGGCCAAGGGCTGGGGAGGAGCCTGGGAGGAAGAGGAGGTGCTGGCTGTAGGCCGGTGCTGGGCGGCACCGGCCGGGTGAGGGCCTGGTGCATCGGAGCAGGAGGTGAGACCGGCCAGCAGTCCGGAAACCAGGAGCGGCGCGAAGAGGCGGCGGATGCGAGCCGTGTCGGCGCGCCCGGCGGGGCGGTTCGGTCCGCGGCCCGGAGCGGAACTGCTACGCCGCCGGGTGAGTGCCTGCGTCCTGTGTGCCCAGGTGCCCGAGAGCCCGAGGCCGGGGAGCCGGCCGATTCGGTACGTGGAGGGAGGAGTGGTGCGCCGGTGGGGTGTTCTGGCAGGCGGGTGGGGCTGCCGGTGCAGGGCGGACGGTAAGGCGGCTGGAGGCCGGTGGCCGGGTATGTAGGTCATCATGTCCCCCGTGGGCGGGGCCAGACGGTGATGGTGTCGCCGTCGAGGGTCACGTGCCGGCCGGGGAAGTGGCGGCGAACGAGGTCTAAGTCGTCGGGGTCGAAGTCGTCACCGTGGGAGTGGAAGACGAACGCGGTGTCCATATGAGTGATGGAGCGGGTACGGGTGGGCCGGCAGTCCTGCGGCGGGGCTTGGGGCGTGTGTACGGCTGTGCGGGGCATGGCCGTGCCTTCCTGTCGGTGGCCTGTGACGTGAGGAATGTTGCGGTGCGCGTGGGTCGTTGCCACAGCAATCTATTGTTCACCTGTGCAAATCTCAAGGGCGTATGGAGCTGGCACTCCGGCGTGTCGCTTCTGGGCGGATGATTCCGGCCACGCCCTGTGGTCGCTGCTGGATGACGTTGGTGTGGGGGTCGGCGTCCTCTCGCTCCGGCAGCTCTGAGACCCTGTGAACAGCCGGGTTGCAAGGCGCGTCGGAGAGGGCGGCTGCGGCGGTCGGTGGTGCGCCGGAACGGCGATCGGTCGCCTGCCGCGAGAGCTCTATCTTCGCCAGCCATGTGCAATGTAAGTGTTCCCTTGTGCACACGCCATGGGGCGTGGAGTCTGCGGGGCGGATGAGGGTTGTCCAACGTAGGGGACCCGCGGGATTGTGCAGGCTGGTGCGCGGGTCGTGCCGGCGGCCGGGGAAGGCCGGGACGGACGGCCCCACCTCGGCGCGGGGACGCCAGGTGCTCGGCGGGGAGGTGTACTGCCGGGAAGCGGGGATGGCTGGGGAAGGTCATTGGTATCCCTGCGTGTCCTTGTTCAGGCCTGGCCGTGTGGTGGCTGCGTGCTGGGTGAGGAAGGCGGTGAGGCGGCCGTGTTGGGCGGTGGCTGCAGCAAGCAATTCGTCGAGTGGGCTTGCGCCGGCGTTGGCCAGGGCCGCGCGTTGCAGGGTGGTGACGTTGCCGGGCTGTGCGTGGTGGGCGAAGACGTCGTCCAGGTGTGGGCCGGTGATGCGGACGGGTCCGATGCGGCGGCCGTGGATGGTGAGCGACATGTAGTGCTCGTAGCGGTTGAGTGCGGCGACTTCGTCGGCGCTGGGCTGGTCTGCCCATTCGGCGGTGATCGCGGTGATAGCGGTTTTTGATCCTGCTGTGGAGGCGAGGGTGGAGGCGTTCTGGGTCAGCGACATGCGTACCGGGGCGGGCAGGCGGCCCAGGAGCTGGGTCATGCCGTGCACGGTGACCTGGTATTTGCGGAAGTCCTCGAACATGGATGCGATGGTTTCCGGGGCTGCGCCGGTCAGGGTGATGAGTTCGTCGAAGTACAGGCGGAACGGGCGGCGTTGGTCGGCGGGTGTGTCGCGGCGTGAGCGGACGGCGCGCAGGAGGTCGCGTGCGATGAGCGCGGTCAGCAGTCGGTCGGTGGGGCCGTTGCCGGCCGGGCACACCCACACGATCATGCCGTTGTCCATGGCGGCGCGGCTGTTGTAGACGCCGAGGCTCTGGCCGAGGAAGGCGCGGGTGGTGGGGTTGGCGGCCAGGCGGGCGAGCGGGTTGAGGATGACGGCGAAGGCGTCCGGGGTGAAGGTGGGGAAGACGGTCCGCCACCAGGAGCGGGTCTCCTCGTCGAGCTGGTGGGCGGTGGCGGCCAGTGCCGCGTGGCGAAAGCCCGCATCGGACAGCAGGGGCCGGACGTGGAAGATCGTGGCCTGGTCCTTGGGGCGTCCGGCCCGGCAGGCGGCCTGGTTGGCGGCGACGAGCACGGTCAGGCAGGAGGTGAGGATGGTCAGCGCCCGGGGAGCGGTGGCGTCGTCCCAGCCGAGGATGGAGGCGAACGCGTCGGTGATTGCCTCGACCACATCGTGCGCGGCCGCGCCGTGGTGCATGGCGATGGGATTCCATGAACTCATGAGCGACGCCGGACCGGCCGCGTTCAGATCGATCAGTGCGATGCGGCGCATGAGGTGGTTGTGGGCGAGGAACGGGGCGGCGCGGGGCCAGGAGTCGCGGTGCGGGTCGAGGAACAGCAGCCCTCCGCCGGCGTGGGCGTATCCGATGGCCTGGGCCAGGGCGCGTTCGGTTTTGCCGCCGCCGGCTTTGCCCACCGCGCACTCGAACAGCGTCTCGGCGGTGTAGGTGGCGACCAGTCGCCGGCGTCCGTCGGGTGCGCGGTAGATGCCCTGGAGCAGCAGCTCGGGGTTGGCGTATTCGAAAGACGGTAGATCGCCGGCGAGCAGCGGCAGACGGCAGTGCACGGTGGGCGGCTTGAGCAGCCCGGTCAGCTCCGGCAACTGCACCCAGTTGGGTCGGGGCGGCCGGCACAGGCCGAGTTGCCAGCGGCGCTCGAAGCTGCGCCGGGTGGGCCACTGGTCGGCGCCCAGCCGCCAGGGGCCCAGGCGCCAGCCGCGCATGGCCCACCTGGAGCGGCCGCCGAACACATCGAACGCGGCCTGCAGTTGGGCCAGGCGCGCTTCGGCGCGGCCTTCGACGTTTGAGGCGCACAGCACCAGCAGCTGCACCCGCACGAGGTGGTCGTCGTCGGCGAGTTTGCCCAGCGCCTCCTCTGCCTCCACGCGCCGCGGCGCGGGAGGCATCACCAGCCGCCGCCTGGGTGAGCCGTCCTTGCCGGTGATCAGCCCTTTCAGGGTCCAGGCGAGGGAGTCGTCCATGCCGGTGGCGTCCTGGCGCATCCAGCGTGCCGCGCGTTGCGCTTCCCGGTGTTCCTGGCGGCGTGCGGCCTGCAGGAGCTGCACCCGGCGGGCGCGCAAAGCCCATTTGGGGGCGCGCTGGATGTTGAGGCGGACCTCGGCCAGGTCGCCCAGTTCGGCGCGCAGGTCGGACACGGCATCGACCAGGGGCTGCAGCGGATCTGGATCGAGGGGAACCTCGCGCAGAGGCGCGGTGGGTTTGCCGCGCAGGAGGAACTCTGCCCGCACCACGTGCCGGCGTGGCGGGTCTGCGATGGGCCGGGCGCGGTGGACGGTGACGTGGGGGCCGAAGGGGGTGATGGACAGCAGCCGTTCGCCGCCCGCGGGGCCTTCGATGCGATAGCGCAAGGCTTGGGAGCCGTCGGCGCGCAGCCGGATCTGCACACTCTTTGCCCGGCGGGGCGCCCACCAGGGCATGGCCGTGGAGGCGCGGGCGAGTGGGACCCCGCGGCGGAAGATTTCCTCCAGGCCGGGGTCGAAGTGCGGGCTGGGGATGAGTTCCAGGGCCATCCGCTGGGTTACAGCACGCTCAGCGAGGTGGCGCAGCACCATCTCGGCCGCCCCGAACAACAGGGCGATGGCGCCGGCAGGCAGATACCAGTGATCCCACAGCCAGTCGACGGCTTGGACCAGCCCGGAGATCAGGGTGAGGACCGGTCCGAGCTGGTGGTCGGCGGCCGGGTGCGTCAGGTGCGAGGCCGCGGGGCCCATGTCGGCTGTCCCTTCTTCATGGTGCGGGTGAAGTGCAGGTCGCTGATGCGGCCGTCGGTGTGCGTGCCGCCGCGGTCGGTGCCGGCCCACACCAGGTGCACTACCGCCCGGTGCGCGGCGCCGTCGCGGCGGGCGATGACCGCTTGGACGCGGAAGCGGGCAGTGGCGAACGGCGGCGCGATCGCCCGATCCGGCGCGCCGAAGACGGCAGGCCACTGGCTGCGGCCGATGCCGGTGGCGTCGGCGCGCAGCAGTTCACGGCCCGCCGCGCGCAGCTGCGTCTCGTCCTTGGGCGGCAGATCGGCGGGCCAGGCGGCCTCCAGGGCCTGCTGGATGGCCCGGTCGCCGGCTGCTCCGTCGCCGTGTGGGGGCAGCGCAGAGACTTCTCCCCGCCCGGGCGCAGCGGGCGTGGTTGTCTTCGACACGTGAGGGCTGGGGAGCGTGGTCTGCAGGCTGGCGGGCGGTGACGAGCGGCTGAGCGTTCGGTTGTCGGCCGGCGGTTTCACCGGTGCTGTCCCGGGCGTGCCCGGTTGCATGAGCAGGACCACACCGGCCAGGGCCAAGGCCAAGGACGCCGTGAGGAGCCAGGAGGGCGCACGGGAGGTAGGGGTGCTCATAGCAGTCGGGCTCCTCCCGCGTAGCCGGACATGGCGCTGACCGGGTCCTGCCGTACGACGGCGCCCGGGCGGGGAGCGTTGATCATCTGGCCGTTTCCGAGGTAGATGCCGACGTGGTAGATCGTCGAGTCCCGCCCGGGGGCGTAGGCGTAGAACACCAGGTCCCCGGGCCTGAGTGCGCTGGTGCCGAGGTGGGCGGGAATGCGCCGGCCCATACCGGCTTGGGCGGCGGCCACGCGCGGCAGCCGGATACCGGCCTTGGCGAAGGCGTACGTCGTCAGCCCCGAGCAGTCGAAACCCTTGATGGTGGCCCCGCTCTTGCCGCTCGGGGAGCAGCAGATCCCGAACGTGGTGCCGCTGGCGTTGCCGCCGCCCCACGAGTACGGGACGCCGCGCTGGGACAGGGCTGCCTCGATGACGGTGCGGACGTGGCCGGTAACGTTGTTCAGGGCCGGGGCCTTGGCGGCTGCCGTGTATTGCTCGATGAAGCCCAGCACGTTCGCGACGTATGCGTCGGAGTGGTTGTACTGGAAGATCGCCGCCCGCAACTGGGTCCGTTTGGTCAGGTCGCGGCCGTTGCCGCATAGGTAGATGGCGGCGCCGAGGGCGGCATCGTCGCCGTTGTGCGGATCGGCGACCTTGTCGCCGTTCGCGTCTTCGCCGACGCCTTGCCAGGTGGAGGGCAGGAACTGAAAAGGCCCCACGGCGCGCTCGCCGTGTGCGGTGCCGTCGAAGCGGCCGCCGTCGGTGTCGGGGAAGACGGTGGTGTTGCCGCCGGCTCCGGAGCCGTTGAGGAGGACTCCGTAGATCTTGGGGCGGATGTCGGCGTTGGGGGCGATGGTGCGGCCCGTGGCGTGGTTGGATTCGACCTTGGCGATGCCGGCGAGGATCGGCCAGCGCATGCCCCGGCACGCCGGCACGTGCCGGCCGACCTGCTGGACGGCCTTCTTGTAGGCGGTCAGCATCCGGGACGGGATGTCCGCGGCGCTGCCGCCCTCACCGTTCACGTCCTGGCCCTGGGCGCCCGTCGTCACCGCCAGGTAGGCGTTGATCGAGGCCGCTATCGGTGCGGCGCAGCAGACGGCGGCGAACAGCAGCAGCACCCCGACGCATCCCCACCGGCCCCAACGAGGGGCTCTTGGCCGGCTCATGCGTCCTCGCCGGGTGGGTCCTCGCGCTGCCACCGCTCGCGCATGTCGCGCAGCACCGCGGCCTGGCGCATCAACTCGCTCATCCGGGCCTGGCCCACGCTGCGACCACCCCTGCTGGCCGGGCCGGTGTCTTCGTGGGGGAGGGTCCGGTTGTCCTCACCGCTGCGGTGGGGGGTCTGTGAACCGGTGGACAGCCGCCGTCGTGGCGGTGGCGTCAGCCGGGGTGGTGCGGTCGCCCCGGCCCTCGGGGCCGGTGCACCGGCGCGTGCAGCAGGCGGGGCTGACTCCCCGCCGGGCCGGTGCGCCGTGGGCGCGGACCCGCCGCGAGTGGTGCTCGGGGCCGGTTCCGTGGTGGGCCGGGTGGATGGTGTCGTGGCCGGCAGGCGGCGGCCGGTGGACGGGCCGGGCCCGCCGCTTGCGTCGGTGTTCTCGGCCATGATCTGTGTCAGGTGGCGTGCGGTGTCGGTCCAGGCGCGGCCGTCCTCGCGGAGCGTGTTGCCCCACACGCGTACCTGCTGGCGGGCGTCGTGGGCGTAATGCGATCCGCGGACCCGGGCGCGGCGGATGCTGGCCGGAAGGCCGTAGGTTGCTGCGTAGGCGGCTCGGCCGCCGCGGTTGAGGATGCGGTATCCGCGCAGCCGCACCAGCCGGTTGTGTGCGCGGGTTGAGAGCAGGGTGCGGTCGGTGTTCTGGTCGTGCAGCACCAGGCCCGTCGCGGGGTCGATGATCTGTCCCTCTTCGTTGCGGTACCGATCTGCAGGTCCTCCGGGACGCCACGGCCCTGAACCGCCCGGACCGGCACCCGGCGACGGTGAACCAGGCGAACCACTGGGGCCGTCAGACCCTGGATCGCCTTCTCCGGTGGGCTTGCGCCATGTGGCCAGCTGCTCAGGGTCGGGCCGCCGGCCGATCAGCAGCCCGTAGGTGCCCTTGGCTCCGAGCCGGGCTCCTAGCCCGCCGACGGCCGTAGCCGCGGTGAGGGGGGCCAGTCCACGCCCGGCCTCGGCCGTGGCGTCGGTGAGGATGCGACTGGTGTCGGTCGGCAGTCCTGTGCCGTCGGCCAGCGAGGACAGCGCCCCCGTCACCCGCCGACGGGTGCCCAGCCAAGCGAACCGGCGGCTGCCGCCCCCGGTGAAGGTGCGTATTCCGCCGCCGGGTCCGCCGAGCGTGGCGGGGTGGTGCATGGCGAGGGCGGCGCCGAGTTCGGAGGTGTCGCCGGGCAGGTGGGTGCCGCCGACTTTGGCGTAGCGCATCCGCATGGCCATGCGCCGGCCGAAGGACGTGATGCCGATCAGGAGGCGTCGGTGGCCTGCGGCCCCGGCGATGGCGAGGACGTCGATCAGTAGGATCCGCTCCACCATCAGCTCGGGGCCGTCGGTGACGACCGCGTCGACGGCGATCCCGAAGAACGGCACGAAGGCGCTGATGCCGACCACGGCCAGGACCGCGATGCCCCACAACGACAGCCACTTCCACACCGACTGGCGCGCCGGCCCGGGAAGCATGCCCGCGACGAAGGCGACGCCGCCGGCAGCTGCTGCCGCAGCACAGATGCCTTGGGTGGCGAGCAGGACGATGGCGCTGGACAGGAGCATGCCGCAGATGAACAGGGCGGCGATCAGCAGCAGTGCGGCCCCGCCCACGCGCCACCAGGTGGGCTGTTCGGCGTAGGCGGCGCAGGCCTTGCCGACGTCGCCGGCCTTGCGTAGATCGTTGAGGAAGGCTTCGAACTCGCGGTCCTCGTCGGTGACGAGCGCCTGCGAGGCGTCCAGTAGTTCCCCGCCCGGGGTCAGCTCCGGCAGGCTGGAGCCGGGCCGGTTGCCGCCTTTGGTGTCACGCTCGCAGAACTCGCGGGCCGGGCCTCTGATCAGGCGGCAGTTGTCCTTCTTCTCGTTCTGTTCCTCGCAGTGGGGCCGGGCCGGTGGGGCGAGCTGGTCACAGCCGGAATTCCCGCTGGCTGCGCCTTCGGTGGCCTTGTAGCCTCCGGTGATCCACTTCAGGTGGACGGCGTAGGTCTTGCGGTCGGAGTCCTTGCCGGGGTTGAGGATGCGCCCGTACTGCAGCAGCATGTACGGCTTGACGACGAGGGCGTTGGTGAGCGAGTCCTGGATCGGCCGGGCCACATCCTGTGCCGCAACCGGCCGCTCGCCCTCGTGCTCAAGGCACTTGATCTCGGCGTTGCCGGCCATGCCGTCGCACGGGCCGATGCTGGCGAGCTTGCCGCCCCAGTCGTAGGAGTTGACGCTGCGCTGGGCCACTTCAGCGGCGACCGTCTGGCTCTGGCCCAGCGGGCCGTCCTGGGCGAGCAGGTAGTCCGGGCGGACGAACGTGGACGCGGCGAACGCCGCGATCAGCAAGGTCAGGAAGATCTCGCCCAGGCCGCGGCCGACCCGGCCGCGCACCAGCATGAACCCGGCGAAGACGAACGCCCAGGCCAGCAGCAAGCCCTTCAGCCCGAGGGCGTCGACGACCACGTCGTTGTAGGCGTCGGCCACCTTCTGCGCCGGGCTGGTGAGGATCTTCAGCAGCGGGAAGCGGAAGGCGACCTCGACGGCCCAGCCGGCCAGCCCGACCAGCAGCCGGATGAGGGTGAACAAGCCGGACAGGACGAAGGCCAGAGACTGCGTCTTGAACGACACGATGGAGCCGCCCTGCGCGTTCAGCTCATAGCCGTTGATCGCCACCCCCTCGGAGGAGGTGATGTTCAACGGGGCGAGAAGATCTCCACTGTCGCTGTTGCTGCTCGCCGCATACACGACCTGGCTGTTCACTAGGAGGAAGACGCCGGTGAACAGCAGCACGAGGCCGGCCGAGCGGAGGGTCGCGCCCTCTGGGCGGGTCATGTCAGTGCCGCCTTGCCTGGGCCGTGCTGCGCCGCCACATCACGAGAGCGGCCAAGCCCGCACCGGTGGTCACCAGCCCCCACGCCGCGCCGGTCCAACCCGGCTGCTCGGCTGGACCGGCCGCCTCACCATCACGCCTGCAGGCGTCCTCGCCGGAGCCGACGGCGGGCTCGCACAGCTTCTGATCTGCGGGCCGGGGGTGAGCGGCGAAGGCCTGCCCCGTGCGGGGCCACCAGGATTCAGGCACACCCCTTTCGGCGGTCAGGACGAGCAGGCCCGCACATGCGGCGATCACGGTGAGGACGCCCGCGGCCGCGGCACGACGTCGTAAGCGATCCCGGACGGAAGAGACCATCAGTGGCGTTCCTTCGTACGAGGCGCAGCCGTGTCGCTGGCAGGCGGCTTCGGCGCGGAGGTCGCGTCAGTGCTGGTGTGGCGTCCCGGTGTGGTGGTGATGGACGTGGTGATGCGCGGAATACGGGGGATGAGGACCTTGACGCGGCCGGTGTTCTGCCGCGGGCAGGTCAGCAGGAATTCGCCCTCCCGGCCTGCGTGGCCGATGGGAGAAAGGCCCGTGGTCACCAGCCGCAGCAACTGCGGGTCGCTCGGATCGAGGCCTACGAACTTAAGGCCGCGCCGGGCCCGGTCACGGTCGGCGGTGCGGGCGAGCGCCCGATAGGCCATCAGGCCGCGGTCGGGGCCGAGTTCCTCGGCGTCGTGGGATCCGGCGATCAGGCCGGCTCCGTGCTTGCGGCCGTCGTGGAGGATCTCGTGGACCAGCGCGGTGCCCTCGGCCGAGGAGGTGAGCCAGTACAGCTCATCCAGCACGAGTGCGGTGAACCTTTCGGGGTCCTCGAACGCGGTCTGCCGTGCGAGCGCAGCGATCAGGTAGAGCGCCGCGCGCCCGATCAGCGCCTCCAGCGGCTGCTGGTGCAGAACCTCGGGATTGCCGTAGGCCGCCTTGGGCGGGAGTTTCAGTCCGGCTGTCGTGATCACGATCATGTCGCGGGTGCTGGAGGCGTCCAGCTGCACGGGTGGCAGCGTGGGGTCGAACACCATCCGGGCCAGGGGGTTGGTGGCCACGACGCGGATGAGGCCGGCGAGGGCGGCGGCCGCGTCCTGCCGCTTTCCCACCTCGCTCGTGGCCATCTGCTGGAGGATCTCCAGTACGCGGTGCATGGACGGCCGGTCGTCGTCGGCGGCCTGCTCGACGGCGTGGTGCAGCACCTCGCCGCTGGTGCTCATCGGGCCGATGCCGAGCTGCAGGGTCAGGTAGGACAGGGCGTAGTGGCGGCCTTCGGGGCCTTCGAACATCCGCAAGGGGTCGATGGACACCTCGGCCCGTGCGGCGTCGATGATCTGGACGCGGCCCTTGGCGGCGGTGCGTGCAAAGCTCGCCCACTCGCGCATAGGGGTGCGGTCGATGCAGATCGCGCAGCCGCCGCGCGCCCACACCGCCTCCGCGATGAGCTTTTGCAGCACGCTTTTGCCCGCGCCCAGGTCCCCGACGATGCCCATGGAGGCGGAGGCGTCGACCTTGGGCGCGTCCGCCACGTTGATCATCACGGGGCGGGTGGTGCCGCAGTCGAGGTCGATGCCCAGGAACATGCCGTTCGGATCGCCGACCTCCGAGGCGGTAAAGGCCCCGCCCAGCGCCCAGTCCTCGGAGATCTGGTGCTGGGTGAACTCCCGCACCACACCGTTGCGTGCACTGCCGGGCAGGCCCAGGAAGAACAGGGCCTGCTGCAGGCCGGCCGGGCGCACGGCCCGGTAGTCCGCGCCCCCGAGCATCGCTGCGAGCGCCCGGGCCCGGGCGTCACACAGGGCTGCGGTCGGCCCCCACACGGTCAGGACGGTGACGGACTGCACCTCGACTTCGACCGACGTGCGCGCAAGGCGGGCGTCCAGCTCGCCCAAATCGCGGGCGGCCTGTGTCAGCGAGGCGGGCATGCCGGTGGGGCGGGCGTCGTACTGGTCGGCCTGGTCGATGAGTTCGTTCTTCTTGCGCCGCACCTGCTCGCGGGCCTTCTCCGCGGGCACGAGGGTGAGGTCGATGGTGTAGTCGACGGGGAAGTCCAGCATCTCCAGCTGGGCGAACAGATCAGCGGCGTCCTGGGCGACGGCGGGCGGGCACTCGGCCAGCGCGAGCTGCGCCTGGTAGCCGACGCCGGTCTCGGATTCGACCTGCAGCCAGCGCCGCCCCAGCGGCGAGCCGGTCCCAAGGCGCCACCAGGCGGTGCGGCCCGACCGGGTGACAGATCCTGCGGGTTTGAGTTCGCCTGTGTCGTCGAGGTCAGGGTCGATACCGCCTTCCTGCAGACGCACCTGGCCCAGGTCGGCGTAGCTGGGCGAACGCAGCACCCCCTTCTGCAGCTGCCCCCCGTACAGGCCGCTGGTTTCGGCCTCGGTCAGCAGCGGTTCGACCAGGCCGCGGTGGAGGGCGTGCTGGATCATCCACACGATCTCCGCCGGACGGGCGGGACGAAAGGCGATGCCACCGGCGAGTGCGGCCTCCACCCGGGAGGCCTGCTCGCGGTAGGCGGTCACCTCCCGCCCGGCCACCGGCGCCGGCCGCATCCCCAACGATGACGCCACCTCCGCCCATGCTGCGCTCAGAAGCGCCGACACCTTAAGGCCGGCGGCCTCGGTGTGCAGGGGAACCGCCAGCCACAGGGTGCGGCGGTGCATCTCCTCACCCTCCAGCAGGTCAAGAGTCGCCTCGACGTTCTCCACCCACGGGTGCGGATCCGACTGCGCAGCGGTGTCGGCCGGCTCGACGCCTTCGATCATGCGCAGGGCGATCTCGCCGGGATCGACCTGCGCGCACAACCCGAACAACCGCGGCGCCCCAGACAAGGACCGGACCAAATGTGTGATCTTGGCGAGTTGCTCGTCGCGTACCTGGGCGGGTGCGTAGGTGCCCGAGACGCTCTCCTGATGCTGTCCTGAAGCGTCGTCCGGTCCCGGGTGCAGGCGGTAAACGGCCCACACGCTGCCGTGCGTCGACCAGATGAGGTGCCCGGCGATGTGACGGATCGGAACCTTCACCGCCCACCGCCTTGCTCGGCGAGCGCGAGCAGCGCCTGGACACCCGACACCGGCCCCACCGAGCCAGCAGACGCCGCCTGCCTGCGGTCGCCTGCGGACGAGTGGGCCTCCGCCGGGCCGGCGTGGGCCACGGCCGCGCCGGCGGACGGCGCCCGGCGGGTGCGCCGCTTCGACGCCCGGGATGGCTCGGTCGCGCATCCGGGCGCGGGTGGTCCCTCGATCGTGAAGCCACCGAGCAGCGGGCGGGAAGCGCGGTCACGGGCGGCCCGCCCTGCGATGCGCCCGCCCTGGGGCTGCCCCACGAGCAGCGCCCACCCCAGCACCGCCTGCATCGGGGCACGCCCACCGATCCTCGGGCGCCGGACCGCCCAGATCGCCAGCAGCCAGGCCGCGATCGGGATCGGCCCCATCCATGACCACCAGCTGATGGATTTGACCAGAGTGAAGCCGCCGCCGACGGCGACCGCGATCTGGGCGGGCGTGTACGGACCGAGGGGAATCTTCCAGTCCGCGACTTTGCCGAGGACCCAGGGATGACGCCGGGCGGCGGTATAAAAGCGCCCTACCCGCCCGGCAGTGGAGTCGGCGGTCACAGCGTGACTCCCGTGCCGGCAGAGTGGGAGCGCGCTCCCGGACCAGCGCCGTGGACGATGCCGGGGACGACGGGTGCGCCCTTGGCGGGGTTGTTGACCTCGTCCTCGAACATGCTCGAGAGGTCCTCGCGGGAGTTGTACAACCCCAGCGCGATGATCATCAGCAGCAGGGCGCCGATGCCAGCCTTGAGGCTGAACTTCTGGATCATGATCACGACGACCAGGACGAGCAGACCCGCCTGCAGCCCTTTAGTGGCCCAGTCCTGGAACATGCTGATCCACGAGTCGGCGAGGTCGTCCAGCTGACCAGCCAGGACCGTGTGGTGCACCGTGTTCACCGGGCGCCTCCCATCGCGGCGGTTCCCGTGCCGAGCGCGGTGATCTCCCACCTGCCCGAGCGGGCCGTGAGGGTGAACTCGTAGGCCAGCGGCCACTGCCCGTCTTCACTGCGGGCTTCCACCTGCGCCAGGACGCGGGCCTTGTGGCCATCGGCCGGCACGGTCGCCGCGGCGGCCGCTTCCTCGACGGCGGAGATCTGCCGCACCTTGACCGCCCTGTAAGGAGCGGGAGTGACCGGGAGCAGCTTCACGCCGGGCGCGAGGTACCGGTCCACCTCTCCGGCACCGGTGAGGTAGGCAGCGAGGAACTCCCCGACGGCGGAGGACAGATCACCCTCCGGCACACTCACCCGGTACGGCGATGTCGGCACCTCCCTCCGGGCCGGCCCGGCCACCACGCCCGGCGCCCCGGTCACCGTGAACGAGGCGCCCGTGCGATCGGTGGCCACCGGCACGGCGTAATAGCGCACCGAAGCGTCGGCGTACTGCACAGCCACCGTCACCAACCACACCCCGTGCGCACGCTGCGCAGTGCGCACCGCCGTCACCACCTGCGGTGCCGACTGCGCATCCGCGGCCGGCCCGGGCAGGTCGACGCCGGGCGCCATCGACTGCGCATGCCGGGCTTGCGCACTCGCCTCGTCGTTGGTGCTGCTGCGCAGCCACGTGTGGAGGAACAGCTGCGCATAGCCGGCCGGGTGGGCTGCCACCGTGGTGGTGCGTGGGGCAGTCGGCGTGGTCGAGGACGCTGCCTCGACCCTGGCCGGGGTGGAGGTGAGGGTGACGCCGAGGGCGATCGGGCCGGTCGCGATGACGGTCCACACCGCCAGGCGTGATGCGCGTACCCGGCGCCGCATCGCCTCCAGCCGGGCGCCTGCCGCCATCGGAGCAACGGCCTCGCTGCGCGAAGCTGGCTTGCCAGGGGACATGGTCGAACTCCCGGGTCAGAACGGACGCTTGCGCCCTCGACATAAGCGGCCGATCCTGACCTGACCACCGACCACGAGGCCCCGACCACGATCACGATGCGGACACGACACCCGTGGTCACCGTGGTGGACAGCCCGACCATGAGTCCGACCACGGGGCGCGGGCAGGCCGACCACGGCTCACCCGTTCGTCAGCCCGGGTCCTCAGCCCTGGAGCGCGGCATGAGCCCGGCAGGCGGCTGCGCACGGTGCGTGGCCCTCGTGCCGCGATGGAGCCTGTGCAGTTGGCGTACGAACCTGCGCACCAAAGGCGCCCTCGGCCGGGTTGCGCAGCCTTCCCGCACACAAGCGACTGCGCAGACCCTTGCGCACGCGTCCTTCGTCCCGCGCATCGCATGCGCGCCGCGCCGACGGAGTGCGTGGCCGAACCCGACCACGCGAGCGACCACGCCGGCGTGTTGACGGTGTTGCCCGATCGTGATCCGTGGTCGGGATCGATGGCCGCTGATTTGGTCAGGGGTGGCGGTTGGGCTGTCGGCATGGCACCCCTACGCATTTGCCGATCGTGCAGCAGCGGCGGCCCCGCCTCGGCCGGCCGAATGGGCCGGTGTGCCCGGCGTAGGCGGTCATCGCCGCAGGAGCAGCGGTGAGCCGCTTCGGGGCGGGGATCCGCCGCGGCGTCATGAGCGCGGATCAGTTCACGCAGGTGGCCAATGCGCTCCTTCGCGATCGGCGGTTGTCGTCTAAGGCGAAGGGGATCTTCGGTTACCTCAGCACACACCGCAGCGGCTGGCAGGTGACAGTCGCTGATCTGGTGCGTGTGGGTCCGGACGGGCGTGAAGCGGTTCGCACCGGCCTGCAGGAGCTGGAGCGACACCGGTATCTGATCCGGGAACGTCTGCGGCGCCCCGACGGCACCCTCGGCGAGATCATTTACTGCATCACCGACCGTCCCGCCACGCTGAACGTTGCACCGGCGGCCGAGGCCAGCCCGCAGGCCGCACCCTCGCCCGCCGGCCACGCTGACGGGTGGCCGGTGGGGATCCGCCGCGGGGTGATGGCAGCCGATCAGTTCACTCAGATCGCCAACGCCTTGTTCCGCGATGGCACCTTGAGTTTCAAAGCCAAGGGGTTGTTCGGCCTGCTCTCCACCCACCGCGAGGGCTGGCACATGAGCGTCACCGATATCGCCCGCGCGGGCAGGGACGGCGAATCCGCCGTGAGAAGCGGTCTGAAGGAACTGCAGAGCCACGGCTTCCTCGTGAGGGAACGCGAACGCGGCCCCGACGGCACTCTGGGCGCCGCCGCCTACGTCATCACCGACCTGCCCGCTCTGCGATCCAGCAGGTCACAGCCAGAGTCGGGTTATCCAGGCGTGGACGACCCTACGTTGGCTGACCGGCCCCTTAAGAACACCAACAGAAAGAAGACCACCCAGCAGAAGACCAGACCCCTCCCTCCCGCCGCCCGCCCTCCACGATCACGGAATCAAGCACCGCCGCCACCTCGGACCGCGCCGGCGCCGACGGACCTCACACCCGGAGTGCGCCTGCTGCTTCAGATCGGCGCACAGCGTCCCGAACTCCTGCTGACCGGCCACGCACTGGCGGATCAGGGCACAGCCGTGTCCGCGATGCTGAAGGCCGGCTGGACGCGCGAGCAGCTCAACCACGTCATCAGCGCTCGCCCTTTGCCGAGCCCGATCCGCACCACGGTCGGCGCGATCATCGCCGCCCGACTCCGTGCCGCGCAGGCGTACCCACCACCGGCCACCGTGACCGAACACCACGCCACCCCGGCAGGCGACCCGGTGGAAGAGCACCCAACCACCACCACCTCCGCCGCCGCACGGACCGTGTCCGAAGCACTCGCTTACCGGGCCCTGGCCGAATGCGCCGGCTGCGGCGTTCCCGGCACCGCACCAGGCGAAGACCTCTGCCCGGCTTGCCTCAACTGGCCGCCCTGCCGCACCTGCCCCGGCCCCACACCCCGGCGCGCACACCCCCACAGCGACGGCCGATGCACCACCTGCGCCTCCACCTCCACCACCCATCCAGAGGCAAGCCCTCTCACCGGCCGCTGAAGGAACGGCCCACCGACCGCACTCCACGCCGCACACACCACCGCTGAAGGGAACTGACCCCATGCCCGAGTCTGAGTCCGCATGCGGCCCTGTCGCCCGCACCCGGGACGTCTACCTGCTCTTCGCCCATGAGCCGTACTACCCCGGCCCCGACACCCGCGAGATCAACACCACCGTGGTGGCCGCCGACTCACTGCTGCACCCGCACGTACGCCAACCCGACGGCGTGAAGATCCACGACTTACTCACCCAGGGACGCCAGCCGGGCGAGATCATCCCCCTGGCCACCCTCACCCACGAACTCAACGCAGGCGCCGACTGGCCCAGCATCGGCGACTGGGAAGGCGTCACCACCGACCTGATCCAACTCGTCCACACAGGCCGATGCGACGCCCTCAGCCTCGGCCTGCCCGAAATCCCACGCGCCCTGCTCTGCACCGGGCCACACAGCCAGCTACGCGTCCACGACACCGCAGCCGACGACCTCGTCACCTACGGACCCGCCGAACGAGCCGCGGCACTGGACAAGATCAGCCTGTTCCTGAACAGCCTCGCCACCGAGCGGCCTTTCTGGCCTGGCGACAGCCTCCTGCCCCCACTGGGCCGACTCACCCCAGGTCGCTGAACGGTGTGGGAGATACGGCAGTCACGTCAACTGCGTACACCGTGCGCGTCGTGGAAGATCGCCGTTCGGGCAGCCGAGGCCAGAATGCTCTGCCCGCGCATGGACAGCCCGAGTCGGTTCCAGTGGAAGATCACGTGGTAGCTGAGTACTTGTCTCAGCCCGCGATCGAGAGTGCCTTCCTCGACGGCATGGCCGAGCGTCTGCCCTGTCCTGCGAAACGCGGTGACCCACTCTACGAAGGGTTTAAGTGGCCCGTCAGGGCGGAGCATGGCGTCGCTGTCGGCGAGGAGCAGGGGCCTGATTTCCTCGGCGCGCGCGTGGAGGTGGTCTGGGGGGACCTCGTTGACGGCCGAGCGGTGCTCGTTCGTGATGACGTGGTGCCAGACATCGCCTTGCTCGTACCACTCCAGTCCGGCCGCACGCATCATGAGCGTGCACAGGAGGACGGACAGTTCTCGCGGGCCCACGGTCAGGTTCCGGCGCAGCCGCAAGCGCTGTGCTTCCTGGCTGTCGGTGATGAACAGGGCGTGCGCGGCGGCCATGCTGACGGGGCCGCCGAAGGCGGCGGTTTCCGGTTCGTAGATGCCGGGCCACCACCGCAGCAGGTGTCCGTCGGTCACGAGGCGGTGCAGGCCGAGCAGGTCTTCCCCCTCTGCGGTGTGCAGCTCAGCGCCGGCATCCGGCTGGAGGCGGAGACGCAGGCGCCAGCAGGGGTGTTTCCTGGTGTACCACCAGCCGCTGATGAGCCCTGCGGATTCTGCGGCGTGCAGCAGGGGCAGGACGTGCGTGGTGAAGGTGTGGTCGGCGCTGGTCCAGTCCGCGAAGTGGAGGTACGCCTGCCACCAGTCGTCCGTGGCGGTGGGGCGGGCGAGGGCCTGTCTGCCGGCTTGGTCGTAGACCGCGACAGCGTCGGACAGGGCCGTCTCGTCGATGCCGTACTGGCGGGCGGCCTGGGGGAGCGGTAGGCGGCCGCCGAGGACGGTGAGGATCGCGCGGAGTACGGGATCCGGCTCCGGCTGGATCAGTCGATCAGGAGGCATGCGTCCCATCCGTTTGCTGGGGCCTGTTGCGAGGCGAGGGTGGTGAGGGCGAGCGCGGTGCCGGCGTCTCCGTTGATCAGCCCGGTTGTCGGGAGGCCGCCGGGCCGGGCCTGGGCGGCGAGTATGTGGCCGAGGCGGCTCGGAAGGGCTTGAAGTCGGGCGTCGCGGGCGTCGGCGGCTGCGCGGACGGCGGTTTGGTAAATGCCTCCCCAGCCGTGGCAGAGGCTGGTGTCGATGACCTGGGCGAGTTGCGCGGGGTCGGTCAGGGCCCGGTGCAGGGCATCTTCGTAGAAGGCCTGGACCTCGGGCGCGTGCAGGGCGAGCCCGGCGAGTTGCCCGGCCCGTGCGATGCCGGTGGTGCCGTAGCACCAGCTGGGCCGGGCGGGGGCGTTGTGGTGGGGGTGTGCGCGGTCGAGGTCGCGGCGTGAGATGTGCTCGGGCCACCAGGGGCCGGCGGGTCCATGCTGGCACCAGGTGTCCAGATGCTCGCAGATGGTCCAGATGGCGTCGCGGTGGCCACGGACGGTGATGTTCCGGCGCATGGCCTGGGCTAGTAGGAGGAGCGGGCCGGTGATGCCGTGGGCGGCGCCGAAGTTGCCGTGTCCGCCGGGGAAGCGGGCGGATTCACCGCGGGCGGGGTCGTGGCGGACCCACCAGCCAGGCAGTCCGAGGCCGCCTGGGGCGAGCGGGCGGGTCAGGGCGACGAGGTACTCAAGAACGCGCTGAAGCGCCGGCCCGTCAGGATCGGTGCGCAGCAAGTACGTGCCGATGCCGGTGAGACCGTAGAAGAGGTCGTATTCGGCGAACGTGGGGAGTTCGCGCTCGCGTATGCGGGAGAGTGCGGCGTCGACGCGGCGGTGAGCGAGATCGCTGATGTGCTTGTGGAGGCTCTTGCGAGCCGGCTCGTACAGGTGCTGGAAGGGTGGCGGGACGGTGGTCAGGAGAAAGCCGACGGCTGGGGCGCCGAGGAACAGCCCGGTGGTGTCGGCCGCACTGACGTGCCCGGCGGCTGTGGTGGTGATCCACCGGTGGGCCGGGCGCCAGGAGCTGCCGTGGCGGCTGGCCATCTCGACGTGCAGCAGGCTGATCCCGGCGGCGCCGTCGGCGAGAGACTGCGCTGCCCATGGCGTGTGAGGGGGCGGGGGAGCGGGATCGGCCAGATGGACGGTGTACCGCTCCACGAGTGCCGCGGCGCTAGCGGCCGGTGTGGTCATCGGTTCGCCGTCCGGTGTTGCAGGGCTACGGTCCGTACGAGCCGCAATGTGGTCGCCTCGGCATTCGGGTCGACGCCCAGGGCCCGGACGTGGTGCTGATGGAGCAGGGTCCGGGCGACGGCGAGTGGGTGGCGGTCCCCGGCCAGGGCCTGCCGGTAGGTTTCCAGGGCTACGGCGCGGGCCCGCCACGCTTCGGTCACGAGGGAGCCGCCGGGAAGAGAAGCGAGCGCGCAGGCACCTTCAGCTGCGCCGAGCTTGAGCACCTGATCGCGCAGCGTCCGCTCCAGTCGCCCTGTGCCCTGGGGGAGGTTGTGCACGAGCCACTCTTCGGCCTCGGTGGCGCTGTGTGCAAGGTGGGTGATGAGGTTCAGGGTGCTGGCTGCGGCGAGAGCCTGCGGGGCGAAGGCGTCGGCGCGCTCGGCGAGCCGGATCTGTGCGAGGGCGGCGGTGGAATCTGCCGCGAACACCTGGTGCGCGGCGTTCATGGCGGCCTGGCCGCCGAAGCGCCCGGTCTGCGGCTGGTAGGGCGCCAGGACTATCCCGGATGCCAGATCGAGGCCGTACAGGCTGTCCGCCCAGCTACGGACGTGCTTGGCCGCGGTCCCGTACGTATCCGGCGGCAGGTGCAGGGTGAGGTCAAGGTGCTGGTCGGCGTCCGGGCGGGCCATGTCCCGGTGGCGGGTGAACCACCAGGTTGGTGGAGGGTCGCCGAACAGGTCCAGGAGGCGGGGCAGGTGCTGGCTGAGGATCTCGTCGTAGCGGCCCGGGTGGGCGTGCAGTTGTACGTGGAGGACATCGCCGGAGCCCGGAAGGCAGCGCTCGGTGGCGGTCCGTGTGGCTACGTACGGCCGGGGCTCCTCGGCGGTTTCGGGCCGTGCGAGGGATAGCCATATCTCGTGGGCCCGACCGATCCAGCCGTGGGCGTCACCGTCCGGGACTTCGCGCAGTTCCAGGCGCTGGGAGCGGTCGAGGTGCGCCCGCAACGCCCGCCGGTGGACCGGGTGGGACAGATCAAGGGGAAGGCGCTGGTCGTGCTCGATCATGGCGACGTTCAGCGGGACTCGGAGCCGCTCACGCCATGCAGCGAAGGCGTGCTCCCACTGGTCCATCGGGGCTCTGCGGCCGGGCAGGATGTCGGCCATCAGCAGCCATCGGGCCTGGGTGAGGATAGTGCGGCGGTAGCGCACCCGTGGAAGGAAGGGGAGGCGGGAGGCGGCGCCGAAGGCGAACGGTCTGTAGGCGGCGTACCGCGCGTGGCCCACCTCGGCGAGGAAGCGCGCCAGGGGCGGGGTCTGGGTGCCGGCTTCCAGGGCGTGCAGGACTCGCACGTTGAGAGGGCGACCGGTGGAGAGTTGTACGAGGTGGAAGCTGCGGGAGTCCGCGGTGACGGCGATGTCGGCGAGCTGAATTGTCGTGTCGTCTGCCGCCCTCAGACCGGACAGCTCGATGACGTTCGGTAGCAACTGCGGTGTACGGGTGACGTTTTCGTTGCGGCGGCGGCGCGGCGGAAACACCAGCTGCGCGGCAAGGGTGCCCGGGGCGCTGCGGTAGGTGGCCGCGAGCGCGTCCTGCTGTTCGGGTGGCAGGACATGCGCGAAGCGGCCGGCCATGCTGCTTCCGGGCCGTGGCACGGAGGTCAGCAGCACGCTGAAGTGGCCGCGTGTCAGGGCTGTGGTGCTGGGGGCGTGGACCTCGAAGGTGGTCTCCAGCCGCGGCACGAACAGCCGATCGTCGCGGCCGGCGGCCTGCTCCAGGGCGTCGACGGTCGCGTCTGTCAGCTGGAGTTCGTCGCGGCCGTCCATAAGGGCCTCTTGCACCAGGGCGAGCAGCAGTTCGTCCCGGTCGGTGAGCAGCTTCGGCGTGGCACCGCGCTCGGAGCCGACGTACCCGGCCGGCAGGCCCAGGCCGCTGTCGGCTACCAAGTCCAGCACCGGCACCAGGGCGCCGACGCCGTACCGGGCGCGGAACCGGCGGTGATAGTCGCGCCAGTGCTGGTAGCCGTAGGGTTGTGGGGTGGTTCGGTACAGGGCCGTGACGGCTGCTTGGACCTCCGCGATCACGGTCTGCGGTAGCTGTGCCTCGCAGTCCAGGGCCGTGTCGACGAAGAGCGGGGTCGAGGTGACGGAGGTGAGGGCATGCATCCGCTCGGCGATCGCGCTGGCGCTGGTATCGGTGAGCGTCGGCTGATGGGAGCAGACGTCGTCGCGCACCGCGTACAAAGCGCGGACCAGGTCCTGCACGTCCGGGACGGTTTCGGCGTGGTGCCGGTGCAGTTCGTTGCACAGGTGCTGGAAGGCGTCGACGGTGGTCAGGGGCGCCCACAGGCTGCTGATGAGGAACTGCTGGTCGATCAGGGCGATGAGGAGCGCGTCGATCTTTTCCGCGGTGGCCTGCGGGAAGCGGTCACGTAGGTGGGCGTGGAGATTTTCGTAGAGGATGGGGGATCGGGCCGCGGCCATCGCGGCGGCCACCGGCCGGGCGTTGCGGACCGATACCTCGACGGGGGCCAGGAGCAGGGCGTGGCCGTCGGCTGGCGGGCCCGGCGCGACGAGTCTGTCCCCGCGGACGCGAGCGGCGTTGTTGGCGGTGAGCGGTAACCGCGGCAGCAGCGCGGGGCTGCGCTGGAGGCGCAGGACCATGTCGGTGACCCACTCGGCGTCCGGCCTGATCAGTGCGCGGTGTTTGTCCCGCCAGCGCATGCTCGCCCGCTGTCCGACGGCCACGGGGGCGATGCCGGCGAACAGGCCCAGCGGAGTCGGTCGGTGCTGCCACCGCAGCAGGTAGGTGACCGTCGACAGCGCAGTGCGTCTGATGTGCCGGTGACCGGTCTGCCGGCCGCTTACGACGGCCTCGATGGCGTCGCTGAGGGCGGGGGTGGCCAGTTCTAGTGCGCTGCGGAAGTGCTCGCGCTGCCAGATGCGGTTCAGCCATCCGCGCGTGACGTCCGCGTCGTCCAGGTTGAGGGTGCGGGGTACGTCTGCCGGGCCGGGGCTGGTGGTGGCGCGCAGCATTGCGGCGCCCTGCCACTGGTATTCGGGGACTGTTCGAGATGCCATGGGCCCTTTCTTTCGGGCTGCACGCGGGAGGGGAAGGCGGGCGGCTGGTGGGCCGGATACAGCGCTGTATCCGGCCCACCAGCGCGGGGTGGCCTCGATCAGGCCGGGTCCTCCACGAAGGAGTTGCAGGCGGAGGAACCGGTCGCGCAGGTGGTGCCGCA
The DNA here is from genome assembly GCF_044540525.1 of Streptomyces sp. NPDC085932. NCBI lineage: Bacteria > Bacillati > Actinomycetota > Actinomycetes > Kitasatosporales > Streptomycetaceae > Streptomyces > Streptomyces sp. NPDC085932. The sequence continues at coordinate 55,907 of NZ_JBITSJ010000011.1, read as the reverse complement.
GCCGTCGCCCGTGCTGCACATGAGCTTGCCGTGCGGGTGCTGGGCGATGACGACCTTCACGTCCAGGGGCGCGAAGTCGTCGTCCAGGTCGGCCACGAGGGCGGACGGGGTCATTGCGGTGCTCGTCATGATGGTTCCCTTCCTCTTCTTCGAGTGGTGCGGGACGGCCTGACTCCCGGCGCTATGCCGGGGGCCAGGAGAGTGCGATCCGGCTGTGCACCTTGTCGATGACTCGGTCGGCGGTGATCTGGTCGTCGGGGGTGCTGGCCGGATAGACCCGGATGATCGGGCTGGGGCGGCCGCGGTGGTTGGCCTTCCAGTCGCGCAGCACGTCGGTGACCTTGTTGGCGAGGTGCTGGGCGTTCGGGCCGAGAGCGTGCACGCCGTACTCGACGTGCTTGTTGTCCTCGGTGCGGCGGGTGACGAGGTAGGCGAAGGAGTCGTCCTCGACGGCAGCGAGGGCGAACCGCTTGTTCGAAGGGGCGACCACGCCGGTGTCCAGGTCCTCGTCGACGGCCATGATGCAGAAGCCCGGCAGAGCGATGGCCATCGTCATCTGGAGGGTGTCCAGGAGCTCTTGGAGGCCGATGGTGACGCCGGTCCACATCTCATGGCGGGGCGTGGTGACGGCGTTGTCCAGCCGGTGCGGATCGGCTGGCAGACCGTCGTCGAAGCGCAGGCCGATCTCTGGGGTGCCGTTGGGGAGGAGGAGTTCTTCCCGGTGGGCGGTCGAGCCCTGCATCGGCACGAAGCCGCAGATCAGCGCCGAGTCACTCTCCAGGTATGTGCCGTGCTCCCCGCTGATCTGGGTGAGGGCGATGGAGCGGGTGAGGCCCCGCATGCGCAGCGGCACCACGAGCCGGCCGTGGGGCTTGAGCTGTGAGGTCCAGGCCGGGGCGATGTCCCAGGCGCCGACGGTCACCATGACGACGTCGACTTCACCGAGACCGGGGATGGGCTCGGCCGCGTCGGCGGTGACGACACGAACCTTGTCGTAGCCGTGCTCGACCAGGAGCCGGGATGCTCGGTCGGTGACGGCGGGGTCGATGTCCACGGTGACGACCTCGCCGTCCTCGCCGACCAGCTCGGCGAGGTACGCCGCGTTCAGCCCGCCCGAGCCGATCTCCAGCACCCGCATGCCGGGCCGCACCTTGGCCTGCTCCAGCATCATGGCCTGGATCTGCGGGGCCGAGACGGAGCTGAGCTGCACGCCGTGCTCGTCCGTCTTGGTGATCACGGCGGCATACGGGTCGTACGCCTTCTCCAGCGGCGTGTCGGGGGTGAACTCGTGGCGGGGCACCTTGCGCATCACCACCTCGATCTCCGCCGAGAAGATCGTGCCGTCCGCGAGCAGCTGCTCCACCACGTCATTGCGTAGGCGGGTTGCCTCATCGGGCTCGACGGTCGTGTTCGTCATGAAGTTCCTTTGGTCGTACATGTTGGGGGGAGGACCGGCACCGTGCCGGTGGGCTGGGAGGGTATCGGCGAACGCTCTGCGTTCTGGCCGGCTCACCGATAAGGTGGTGTGGTGGAGCTGCCGCAGGCGTCGCCCGTGTTGCACATCAGGACCGTTTCGGTCGCCGGCGTGCCCTCGATGAAGGTGATGTCGAGCCCGAACGGGTCGGCATCGGTCTTCACGGGATCTGCCTGTGCGGGAGTGGTCGGCCTTTCGGCCTGGATGGCGGTCATGCATGCCTCCTAGCAGTGGGTGATGCGGGGTGCCGAGGCCCGTCGGGCTCCGGTGTCTGCTACCAGACGGTGACGAGCAGCGAAGTCGGCTGGGAGCGGTCGCGCGCCTGGAGTCGGCGTGTGGTGCGGTCAGGCTGCGGTGGCCGGCGCGTGCGGGTGGTTCTTCGCGGCCTGGGCCAGCACTCGGGTGAAGTGCTCGGCGCGCTCGTTTCCCTCGGCCTCCTGGGCGCGGAGGTCGCCGAAGCGGGCCCAGTACCGCCGGCAGACGTCGCTGTCCATCAGCTGAGCGGCGTACCACGGCAGATGGCCGGCAGGGACGAAGCCGAGGCGGTCGCGCAGGCTGAGCATGCAGATGAGTTGGTTGGCCTTCAGCAGCTGCATGTACTCCTCGACGTCCATGTCCTGGGGCGTCCAGAGCTTGGCGATGTCGGGATTGGTGGACATATGCGTGAGCCAGCCGAGCTGGTTCTGTGTGAGGACTGCATCGTTGCGCTCGGCCTGGTGCCGCGCGTCCTGCCTGAGCCGGGCGGTTGCGACCACGGCGGTGGTGAGGGAGACGGCGACACCGGTAGCGATGACGGCGCTGGTGAGCTTCATACGTGAACGGTCCTTCGACTGGAGTGAGGGCGCGGACGAGTATTCGGATGGTGAGCAGGCAGCGGCTTCGTTCATGCGGCTTCCGGGAATGCGTCGGCCAGCGTGCTTTCGGCACGCGGCATCGAGGTGTACCTGCGGCGCACCGTGTTGAGGGCGACCGCGATGGGTGGCAGCCCGACGCTGGCTCTTCGCTCGTCCAGTGATTCCGGTGCGCGCAGTGGGCACAGTTCGATGCCGTTTGCTCGCAGGAGGAACTGGGTTCCGTACTCCTGTGCGTGCCCGCTGGTGATGAGGGCGCGGTCGTGCAGGTGTGCCCAGTGCTGAATGAGCGCGTCGCCGGCGTGGACCGCGCGCTGCAGCAGGGTGGTGGCGGCGCGCTGGAAGTCGGGTTCGTCATCGCTGTGCAGGGCGATGCTCCAGGCGGCGCGGGCGGTGGCCGGGCCAGTTGTGTTCGGCCAGGATGCGGCGCAGCACCTTGGTGTTGGCGTGATCGGCGTGACGGCTCTGGCCGAGTTGGAGGGCGTCGAGCTGGTTGCGCACTCGTTGGGCCCGGTGCGTGGCCGAAGCTTGGGCGCGGGCGATCAGCTCGCGAGCGAGGTCGGGCCGTCTGGGTTGAGCGGTCGTCACGTGCTGCCCCGTTCTTCCGGAGTGGCGGCGTGTGGCTCGTGGACGCGGCAGCCGATCAGTGCGCTCAGCCCGGGCCGACGTTCGGCGGCGATCTCGAGGCGGGCGACTCGGTCCCCTTCTTGTCCTGGGCCGGATCCCTGTACCTCCCAGCCCATGTTGGTGAGGCGACGCAGGAAGGCGGCGATGGGTTCGGCGTCGAGGGTGTGGCGGGCCAGTGCCTCGGCCCGTACGAGGGGGAGGTCGAGCCGGGCGGCGAAGTCGGATGCCCACAGGGTGATCAGCCGGGTGACGTCGTCGGGCTGGTCGGGCAGGGTGTGGACCCTTCCGAGGAAGAGGCTGGGGCCCTTGCCCCATCCGAGGCCGGGGTCGCGCTTGGGGATCATGCAGGCGAGCAGCTTCTCGTCCTCGAACAGCCCGGCCGGCTTCGTTTGCGGGTCGCGGAGGAGGGCCGGGATGTCGGCTCCGGCGGGTACCGGGAGACCGCGCAGGGCGAGCCAGCGCTGCCGGTCCTGTACGAGGGTGGCGGCTTCCTCCCGTTCGGCGTCCGTGTGTAACGTGCGCATCTCGTATGCGGCGGCCAGGGGCGCCGGGGTGAACGACGCCGCAGCGTGTTGCTCCCTGCGGCCCACGGGAGTTGGGGGCCTGCTCACCGGCTGGCTCCGCTCCGTGTCCGGTGGGCCTGCTCGGCCGTCAGCAGGTTCCAGCCATGGGCCAGAATCACCAGCTGGGTGGTGTCCTGTGCGCCCGTGTCGGCGAGGAGCTGGTTGAGCGCGGCGCGCAGGTCGGCCGGGGCGAGTTTGGCGGCGAGGGCGATGTCGCGGGCGTCGCTGTGCTCGGCGACGGCTCGCAGGAGCAGCAGTTGGTCCGCGCTGAGTTCCGGTGCCGGCCTGTCCGTTGTGGGCGGGGCGACCTGCTGTTCGGTGATCAGGCGGTGGACGATCACCGGGCGCTTGCAGCGGGGCGGGCAGTGGAGGCTTTCCCGGATGTCGCGCACGTACTGGCAGACGGTCACGGCCGACAGTCCGGTGCGTGTGGCGACCTCCGGGGGTGTGAGGCCGTTGGCGAGGTGCTGGGCGAGGCGCTGCAGGGTCGGCGTTAAGGGAGTGATCGGTGCGCTGGTCGTCATGGACGGGGTCACGGTGTCTCTTTCTCAGCTGAGTGGATGGTCGTGGGGAGGGGTGCCGCCGGTCCCCGCGGGGTGAGGGGGCCGGCGGCATGAGGCCCGTGCGCGGCGGTCTGTGGATCCGCGGGCGCCGCGCACGGGGGCTTATACGGCCGTGGGGCCGGGGCGTGCCCGGGTGGCTTCGGCGGCGAAGCGTTCGGACCACTGGATGTGGTCCTCGCCGAAGGCGGCGTCGGCCAGGCGGATGCGCTGGACTTCGCCGGTTCCGGCCGGTGGGTAGGTGTGCTGGATGTCGCGCCACAGGCGTTGGAGGCCGCAGTCGTCCTCGAGGGCGTAGGCGCCGTGCAGTTCCATGGCGTCCTGCCGGGGAGCTTCAATCGGGGCTGGTGCTGAGTACGGCAGGTCCCGGCACGTGAGGGCTTGCCAGCTGGCAGTCCGGGTTGAGGGAGGCGGGCCGTACCACCGGGCTGAGCTCTCCTGGCGGCACTTGACCCTCCCGCTGGGGCGGCGGTTCCTGATGTGGCACTTGGCTGATTGCCAGCAGCGTGAACCGGTGCGGTGCGGTTCCTCCTCAGGCTCGGGGAGCGGGCACCGGCTTGCTCAAGAACACAGCTGTGGAGGATCCCGAAGGTGAGGGATTTGTGCGAGGGACCTGCGTTCAATGGCGGTGGGTCCTATGGGTCGAGGGCGAGAGCCATGCCGATCACCAGGCCGCACGATCCGCTGATCATGATGATGAACAGAACTCCCGCGTACCGTCCGATGACGCGCTTCACAGCCCATACCGACTGTTGCTGTTCCTGACGGCCAGGCGGGCGCTCAGTTCCTCTCGCGTGCTGGGGGCTTTCACGGTCTCCGGGACGGCCTCCCACTCCTTCCCGCCGCCGATCGGCCTGAGGTGCACCCGTCCACCGAGCTCACCCATGACGACGCCGATACGTCCCCTAGCGGTGTCCTTCGCAAGTTCACCGATGCCTGGTCTGGTCTGCTGGTTGCTCGCCATGCAGGGAGCATCGCGAAACCCGGACCATCGCCAAAAGGTCCGCCTGGTTACCCAACTTGGGTAATATCGCGGCTAGTACAGCACCAGCGACGTTGCGTTACTATCGCAGCGGGGGAGTCAACCGATGCCCGACGCCGACCGGCCCCAAGAATTGCCTGCCAGGTTGCTCACCGATCCGCAGATGATCGATGCCTGCCGGGCCCGAGACTTTGCCAGGGTGTTCCGGCTAGTGAAGACCAGGGCGGGCATCTACCCGTCGATGATCGCCAGGCGCTGCGATCTGACGCCAAGCCGTGTCGGTGAAGTGATCGCAGGCAGTCGCAGGTTGCAGCACATGGACGTCATCGAGCGCATCGCGGACGGGCTGCGCATCCCGGGGCACATGTTGGGACTGGCCCGCCGATCATGGGAGACGCCGCCCACGCTCGCCATTGCCGAGCAAGAGCTCCCCCGAGTAGCGCTGCCCGAGCAAGAAACTCCCGCATCGCTGCCGGGCCCCGGCGTCGACAGCATTCTGGCCATGGCCGCCAACATGCCATTGAGCGGAGCGACCCTTGAAGCCTTCCAATCCTCCATCGAGGATTACTGGCGACGAGACGACCAGCATGGAGGGGAAGCACTGAGGCCGGCCATTGTGGGACAGCTCCGTTTCGTGGTGGCGTTACTGAAAGAGCACCGACCGCCCTCATTGCAGAACGGTCTCTACCGGATCGCTGCTGAACTGGCACGGCTCACCGGCTGGACCTACTTCGATGCCCGCCAATACAATCAGGCTCGCGTCTACTTCACCGAGGCGCTGCAACTGGCCAAGGAGATCGACGACCGCCAGTTCATGGCCAACGTCCTTGCGTGCATGAGCCTGCAAGCCACCTACCAGGACAAACCCGCAGACTCACTGGCACTCGTCACCGCCGCACAGGATCAAGCACGCTCAACCCCCAGTACCACCCCGCGAGTGCTGTCCATGCTGTCCATGCGCGAAGCATTCGCCCACGCCACTCTCGGGAGCCGGGGCGCCACCTACCGCGCGATCAGCGAGGCTCACGACCATTTCGAGCAGACCCAGACCAGCGACCCGGACCCGTCATGGGTGACATACTTTGATGAGCCAAAACTTATCGCAGACACGGGAATCGCCCACGGCCGGCTGGGAGAAGCTGCAACTGCGGAGCCGTTAATCATGGAGGCTCTCCGGCGGGAGGCCCGTACCAATATGCGAGGCCGAGCCTTCCACTCATTCTGGCTGGCACGGATGCAGCTAGACCAAGGCAAAATCGACCAGGCATGCCATACTGCCACCCAAGCTCTAGAGCCTGCTTCGGCCGTGGCTTCGGAACGAGTAACCGGACACCTGCGCGAATTCTACGGTCAGTTGGCCCCACATAGGAATGAGCCCGAAGCCCTCGCCTTCGAGGCCAGACTGAGGGAACTCCTCGCACCTGTTAGCGGTTCGCTTCGTCCATGAGCAGATACAGCAGACCCACAAGCGAGCCACTGCTCACGACCTCCCGGCGGTCGATCATGCCGCGCACCTCTGCCAGGGGAATCCACTCGATGCGGTCGGACTCGTTCTTTTCCGTGGGCGGTCCGGTAAGAACCGCACCATCGATTCGAAAGACATGATGCTGAGAATCGGTGATGCCGTTGGCCGGTTCCGCGTAGATCAGGGGCTTGATGGGGCCGGGGCGCCAACCAGTCTCCTCCAGCACTTCGCGGGCCACCGCCTCCTCCGGAGTTTCGCCTTCCTCAACCAACCCCATGGGCAGCTCCCAAGCCCATGAGTCCGTGATGAAGCGATGGCGCCACATCATCAGAACCTCTTGACGATCGTTGACCACCGCGGCCACGGCCAAGTGCCGAAGACGGACGACGTGGTACTCCCACCTGCGCCCATCCGGCTGCTGGACGTCCACAAGACACAGGTTCACCCAAGGATTGGTGTAAATCTGGCGCTCACCGTGGGTCTTCCACTCCATACCTGCGGCCCCTCTCGCTCGGTCTCTAGGATCTCAGACCGGCACCGAGGGCACGCCAGTTCGGCGCATTTTTGCGTCATCCTGACGAGATGTCTGCAGGGGGGCAACTCGCGCTCGATCGCGGCAGCGATCGTAACCGGAACGGGACGCTGGAGGGGAGGGCGAGGGCCAGGCAGGCGACGCACCCGCTTTCACGCATGTGACGGCGCGGCTGCGGGTTCCGCGCGGACGCCGGCGGCCCCGTACCGAGACGGGCATGGTCTAGGCAGAGTCGCCGGGCAGATCGATGTCCCCCGCGTCTGCGGAGAAAGGACTCGTCCGTGGACGTCAGCCGGACACGGCCAGGTGGAAACCCCTTCGTTGGCAGGTAGGACGGCTCGCATCTGCAGACGTACATCCAGCCCAGCGGACCACTTTCGCGTCGATGGGGAGGACCACCCAGGCCTCCCCGCCCCGACCCGTCACGAAGGAACGCCCCCGCGTTGGCAGGGAGGACGCGATACCGACCGCGGCCCCGCCTGCCTTCACCAAACCCTCCCCGCGTCGGCGGGTAGGACCGCGGCACCCTGCAGGCCGACATCTCCAGCGGCGGAGCACCTCCGCATCGGCGGGGAAGACGAGGACCACAGCAACGGCCGCGGAGACTGCGACGGAGCCCCCCTCGTCGGCGAGGGGGGGGCTCGATGGACACGCCCCGGTGGTCCAGGGAGACCGGAGCACCCCCGCGTCGGCGGGAGGACACGATCATCGGCATGCGAGGGCCTCCCTACTTCAGAGCACCCCCGCGTCGGCGCGGATGACAACGTCACCGTGTAGCCGCCGGTGCTGCCCAGCGGAACACCCGCGAGGGCGGGCAGGACCCCTCGTTAGTGCGGCCGGCAGTCGCCTTGGGCGGAACACCCCCGCCTCGGCGGGGAGGACCACAACCGGGCGATTACGGCGATTGGGTGGGGCGGAACACCCCCGTGTCGGCGGGGAGGACTCGACGGCGACGGCCGCGACTGCCGCGTGCGCCGGAACACCCGCGTCGGCGGGGAGGACCTGCGCGAGGCCGTGCCGGGCAGGGTGTACATCGGCCCCCCCCGCGTCGGCGGGGAGGACACCAGCTTCCGCGACACCACCCCGGTCCCCGCCGGAACACTCCCGCGTCGGCGGGGAGGACGCGGCGCGCAGCACGTCGAGCGGGTGCGCACCCCGGAACATCCCCGCGTCGGCGGGGAGGACGCGCCGAGCATGCGCGCGGTGTCGTCGACGGCCGGAGCACCCCCGCGTCGGCGGGGAGGGTTGCGGTGTACGAGCGCCGGGGGACGCCCCGTACGGAACACCCCCGCGTAGGCGGGGAGGACTGCTGGGTCATGCCAGGCCGCAGCCGCTGCTGCGGAACACCCCCGCGTTGGCGCGGACTTGCGGTCCATCTCGGCCCGCATGGTGTGGATCGGAAGACCTCGCGTCGGCGGGGCGGACGAGACGTTCAGGCCGTGCGCGGTCTCGGCGATCGGAACACCCCCGCGTCGGCGCGGAGGACGGAGGTCTGGCGACGACGGTACTCCGGAGCACCCCCGCGCTGGTGGAAGGACGACCCGACCACCGTCACCATCCCCATCGCGACCGGAACACCCTCGCGTCGGCGGGAGGACAAACCCCGCACCCACGTGATCGTCGCAGACACCGAAACGCCCCCGCGTCGGCGGGGAAGACGGGTTGTTTCACCACAGCAGTTCCCACGGATCCGGAACACCCCCACGTCGGTGGGGAGGACACCGTGATGTCCAGTCCCCCATCGGGACGGAACGGAACATCCCCGCGTCGGCGGGGAGACCCGGCGCGGCGATGGCGTCGCGCAGCGATCCGGGCGGAACACCCTCGCGTCGGCGGGGAGGACGAGGTCGACCCGTACGACCCCGGCGACGCCTCCCGAACACCCCCGCGTCGGCGGGGAGGACGGCAAGCCGAGGATCGCCCGGGACAAGGACGGCGGAACACCCCCGCGTCGGCGGGGAGGACACGAACGCCCCTCGGATCGTCGCCTCGTTCTCCGGAACACCTCCGCGTCGGCGGGGAGGACGACCGGCGGCTGTTCCGGCATCGGCGGGACGACGGAACACCCCCGCGTCAGCGGGGAGGACGTGGGCGGCACTGAATGGACCCGGGTCGACGACGGAGCACCCCCGCATCGGCGGGGAGGACGACGGCGCGACCCTGCAGTGCACCTGCCGGGACGGATCACCCCCGCGTCGGCGGGGAGGAGGCCGCGAGCGCAGCGCCCGCAAGCCAGGTGCCCGGAGCACCCCGCGTTGGCGGGGAGGACCCTGACAGGTCGACGAGCCAGCGCCCGGGAACCGAAGCACCCCCGCGTTGGCGGGGAGGACGTGTCGAGGTGCGCGGCGACTTGCAGCATGAGCGGAGCACCCCGCGTCGGCGGGGAGGACACCGAGTATGAGACGGAGTTCCCCGGGGACGGCGGGACACCCCCGCGCCGGCGGGGAGGGCCGGGCCGTCGACTACCAGCAGGCCGTGCTGTACGGAACACCCCCGCGTCGGCGGGGAGGACTCCCTCGCCTCCAGCTCAAGAACCTGCTGCTCCGGAACACCCCCGCGTCGGCGGGGAGGACGCCTCACTCGGCCTCACCGAGACTCATGATCGCGGAACACTCCCGTGTCGGCAGGGAGGACGCCTGCCTCGGATTCGTCGCCATCGTCGTCCTCGGAACACCCCCGCGTTGGCGGGGAGGACCGCGTGAACTTGTCCACGGTCTCGTCCCGCGGCGGACCCCCCGCGTCGGCGGGGAGGACTCGGAGGCGGCCCGCGAGGCGGACCCCGTCGACGGAACACCCCCGCGTCGGCGGGGAGGACCGGCAGACCCTCATCGTCGCCAGCATCGGCGGCGGAACACCCCCGCGTCGGCGGGGAGGACTGGGGGCCTGCTCCTCAGTGCTCAACTCGGGTCGGAACACCACCGCGTCAGCGGGGAGGACTCGACCAACGGCACCCAGGCCGCCCTCATCGGCGGAACACCCCCGCGTCGGCGGAGAAGAAGCCACCGCGTTCGAACGCACCATCCCGCCAGTCGGATTACCCCCGCGTCATCTGCCCGTACGAGCCGATGGGGATCGCGTACAGAACCCCCCCCGCGTCGGCGGGGAGGACGAGATCGAGGCCCCGGCCGACGACGCCCCGGTGGGAACACCCCGCGTCGGCGGGGAGGACGCGGCGCCGGCAGCGACGCCGGCGACGACCGACGGAACACCCCCGCGTCGGCGGGGAGGACAGGACACTGTTCTGCGCCGCGGAGGTCTCGGCCGGAGCACCCCCGCGTCGGCGGGGAAAACTGTTCCTTGGCGAGGCGACGAGCCTCGTCCACCGGAGCACCCCCGCGTTGGCGGGGAGGACGCGGCGCGGATGCTCCTCACGTAGTCATCGCACGGAGCACCCCCGTGTCGGCGGGGAGGACTTCTCCGGGCTGATCACGAAGTTGTTCGGGACCGGAACACCCCCGCGCCGGCGAGGAGGACGTCGTTGAGGACCCGGTCCGGGCCTCGCTGTACGGAACACCCGCGTCGGCGGGGAGGACCGACTGAACGGTCCACGATCCGCGGCCCGCTGCGGAACACCCCCGCGTCGGCAGGGAGGACCACATGCAGTCCGCGGCCGGGACCCTGCACGGCGGAACACCCCCGCGTTGGCGGGGAGGACATCGCCGACACGTTCAACGAGTACAGCACCATCGGAGCACCCCCGCGTTGGCGGGGAGACGCACCGCCGCCGAAGTGACTGGCGTCAATGAACGGAACACCTCCGCGTTGGCAGGGAGGACGGGGCCGGCTTCACGGCGATGAGCCGGTTGGGTGGAGCACCCCCGCGTCGGCGGGGAGGACTCCACCACCGGGCCGTGAGTCAGCGATCCGAGCGGAACACCCCCGCGTCGGCGGGCAGGGCCGGGCTCGACATTAGCGACACCGACAGCCACGGAGCACCCTCGCGTCGGCGGGGCCGGTTCAGGTCCTTCAGACGTCACGATAGTGCGGAACACCGCCGCGTTGGCGGGAAGAACCGGCCCCTTCGGTGACACACGGGGCACGAAGGCAAACACCTGGCCCGATGACAAGGCCTTCTTGGGTAAGCCAGCCGACGCAGGAACCGGTCTGACCCACATCGGCGCCCGTGAGTACGACCCAGCAATCGGCCAATTCATCAGTGTCGACCCCCTGCTCGCGCTTGATCAACATCAGTCCCTCAACGGATTTTCCTATGTCAGCCAGCATCCGGCCACGAGCAGTGACCCGACTGGTCTGTGCGAGGACGTTGTAGGAAATGGGCATTGCCGGCCAGGCAAGGTTGGAAAGGATGCAGTAGACCCGGCCTATCCGACTGACCTCACACCGCGTCCCGGTGGCACCGGTGGAGGTACCGGTCGCAGCGGCGGAACGGCGAGTACCGACAGTTCCGGAAACACCAGTAGCGGGGGATCAAGCAACGCATGTTGGCCGGTCTACGCCTGTGGTGCCAAGAAGGGTCCGTCGGACACCATGAACAACATGGGCAACGCCGGAGGCCCCGATATCCCGTCCATGTTCGATTCATTCGTGAATTCCTTCACCCAGGGTCCACTCGCAGCCTTCCTTTCCGGAGACATGGACGAGGCTTGGAGTCGACTCAACCCCGATTGCCCTAATCCCGCAGTGTGTGAGCCGGCTACGGGTTCGTTCGACGTTGGCGGGTCATCGTTGCTCGCTCGGGCAGCCACGAAGGCAACCTCCAAAGAGCTTGCAGCACAAGTAGAGGTCTTGTTCGCAAAGCAAATTGCAGGTAAGCGCCGAGCTGCTCTGGCGGGGAGGCTGGAAATCGAAGGAAGCCCTTCCTTGCTCCTTCTGGCGACGAGTGGGAAGCATGAGCAGGTAGGGCTCGTTCCGGTCGTGGGCGGGAATGGAAATCCCGCTCGCTACACGGCCACATCCACCGGAAAAAACGGTCGGGTGAATGACACGGAGTACAAGATGCTCACCTACATCGCCAATCAGTTGGGTGCGCCATCTAAGGTCAAGGGGAGCCTCACGTTGCACTCTTCGCAACAGGCGTGCTCTTCTTGTACACCCGTGATCGGAGAATTCGCTAAGGAGTTTCCCAACATTCGGATCAATTACACGTCGGGTCGATAGCGAATTTTGAACCCCCCGGGCCCTGTGGGGCTTCGGGGGGTTCATGTATCATCAGAGGATGATTGAGTATGTGAGTAATCTATGGAGCCCGACCCACCAGGCTGTTGAAGATGGCGATGTGGTTGAGTTGGCTCGGCTGTTGGACTCTGGCGCGGACCCGAATGAAGTTTGCTGTGGTATGACGCTTTTGGCTCACGCTGTTGACTATGAGGCCGATGTTGCCATCCAGAGCGGTCAGGAGATGGGAGTGACGCTGATTGCCGTCCTCCTTGCATATGGGGCATCTCCGATAATTACCGGTGATCCTGGAAAGGGCCCCCTTGATCTAGCGAATGAATATCAGCACGTCCAAGCCGCGCGGCTGCTGCAGCGTTTCTTGTAGGTAGTTCGTTGCCCGGTGGGCAACGGTGCTGTCACCGAAGTGATGCTTGTGAATCTGAAGGATGTCCGTAACCTTCAGCCAGCCCTTGAGTTACGGATCGCTCCGTGCGCCTGGAGCTAAAGGGTGTTGCGCACGTGTATTGATCACGCAGACGGTGCTTGAAAGACTTCACTGAAGCGGTCGAAACCCAGCACGGCCGGACAGTTGATCTTGACGCAGGTGGCCCAGATCCTGTCGTGATCTACGTTGTGCAATAGCTTTCAACTTGTCGTTTAACCTCGGTCTTTCTTGACAGTCCGCCGACGAAGTCGGTGGACCGTTTCGTGCCGTGGACTGAACCTGCGCAGGCCGAAGACCCGAGCGTCGCCTTGGGATGGCGTCGGATTCCACTGCTCCGGGTGTCGAGGCGCTGTTGCAGGGATGGGGAATCCGCTGGTCAGCCAGGGTCGGGCAGGTGGGTGAGCCTGTCGAGGGCTGTGGTGATGTGGCCGCTCCAGGGCCAGTGCCGGGCCAGGCGGAGGATCCGCCTACGGCCGGTGGTCACGAGTTGTCCCGCCGTGGTGCGCAGGCGGCGGGGCTCCCAGCACCCGGCCTCGCCCGTCAGTGCGAGCATCGACAACCACGCCAGCGGGTCCAGTGCGATCTGTCGTGGTTCTGCTCGACGAACGGGGCGCCAGCCTGCACGGTGAGGTTCAGGGCGACTTCCTCCGTACCTCTACGGCCAGCTCGGACCCGCCTGTTCGGACTGATGAGCACCCACCGGACGGCTGGCGCATGACCGCCACCGACATGGCGCGCCGAAGCCGTGACGGCGAGGCGGTCGTCAAGAGCGGACTGAAGCTGCGTCCGGGGATCCGGTTGCTGCTGGAGATCGAAAGCGAGCCGCCCGGAGTTGCTGCTGACGGGCACGGGTCTGACCGATCAGGGCCGGGTGATCACCGTGATGCTGGGGGAGGGCTGGAGCGCCGAGCAACTGCGACACGTCATCACCGGCCGGCCCCTGCCCACACCGGTGCGGACCTCGGTCGGTGCGATCATCGCGGCCTGGCTGCGTGCCGCCCAGGCCTACCCACCGCCCGCGGGCGCGGCCGGCCACCACATCACCTCTCAGCCGTCCGAGCCGGGCCCCCGGACAGCATGCGCAGAGCGGTCCTCGGGCGCGGCCGCGGCCCGTACGGTGACAGAGGCCCTGGCCTACCGGGCGCTGGTGGAATGCGCCGGCTGCGGAGTGCCCGTGACGGCGCCCGGCGAGGACCTCTGCCTGGCCTGCCTGGCCTGCCTGGCTGGCCGCGCTGCCGCGCCTGCCCTGGCCCCGCGCCCCGGTGCGCCCGCCTCGGCGGCGACGGCTGCTGCACCTGCCCCCGGCCCCATGTCCCGGCGTGCCACCCCGACGGCGACGGCCGTTGTACCACCTGCGCCACGGCGTCAGCCGGCAGCGCGGTCTTGATGCGTGCGAGCGCTGCAAGGCGAGGCTGAGCTTGCCAGTTGTCCTCTGACGTCGGCGTGGCAGCTCCGGCTGATGGCCCGGGCCGGGCCCGGCCCGGTGGGGGGGGGTGGGGGGGGGCCGGTCGGCGCATGATGACCGTCATGGAGAGCACGGTCGAGAAGATTAAGGTCTGGTTCCGGTTCGTCCCTCGTGAGGGGTGGTTCCCGCAGGACACTGAGGGGCTGTGGGCGACGAGGCTCGGTGATGACACGGCCTGTGTGCAAAACGCGCCTTTCTTGCAGGACGGGGTGGCCGAGGGCGATGTGGTGCGGTTTCGGACCGACTCCGACGGGCTCCACTGGGCCGTCGGGCGGGTCAGTCCCTCTGGCAACTGCACGATCCGTGTGGTGCCCGTACCCACCGGCCCCCTGGGGCGCAGTCCACACGCGGTGCATCAGCGCCTGTCGGCATTCAACCTCGCAGGCGAGGTCTTCAGTGAGGACTTCCCCTTGGTGGCCTTCACCGCCCCGGCCGGCGCGGACTTCGTCGGGATCAAGGCCCTTCTGCAGCAAGGCCAGGAGGAAGGCTGGGGGCACTACGAGGTCGGTTGCGGCACCGACGAGTGGTGGAACGCCTGAGATCGTCCCGACCTCCGACGAACATCCAGCCGAAACAGTTCACTCACCTGGGCATTCGCCGGACAGAAGGACGCCTCCCGGCATGAGCACGCGTCCCGCTCCGCGAAGGGTATTCGTGAAGGTAGTCGCGGGTGCATACTCGGGGATATGGCAGACACGACGGTGAAGATCGACACGGAGACCAGGGACCGGCTGGCTGCCATCGCGGCGGCCCGGGGCACGAGCGTGAGGGCGCTCCTGGCGGACCTCGCGGTCCAGGAGGAGAACCAGCTGCGTCTAAAGGCTGTCCCGTAACCACGGCCCATCCCTGCGGGCGGGGCACTCCGCGCTCCCGGGGCTACCCGAAGATGAGCTCGACGTCCTTGTCCACGCAGAACCGCAGGACGTTGATCAACTCTCTGACGTCTTCGATGCGCCGTCGGATGACAGGGTCGCTGTCGTCAGACTGTCGCTGGTCGAGAATCGCTTCCAGCCGGGGCAGCATGGCCGCGCATTGAGCTGGCGTCAGGTCGGGGCCGTCGTCGTCTGGATGGTTGAGCAGTGGCGCCAGCGTGGTGGAGACACTGCGCCACTGGCGCTCTCCGCCGAAGCCGTTCATTTCGGTGAGGGTGAACCCCTCGGCCTGAGCCAACCACTTCCTGAACATGCTGAAGCCGGTGTATGACCAGGAGACGTCCGGACTCGCCACGTCGTCGTCGCCCGGGAAGAGCATCAGTCCCACCTTGTCCCCCTTGGCTGTTCGTAGTCCAGGATCGCCGTGAGGAAGAGTGCCGGCAACTGAAATGATCTCCGGATGGCCGGTGTGATCACGGCGTCGGAGCCGTCCTGGATAGCCCCGTTCACCGGGCTGAGCCCACGCTGTTTCGGCAAGCTGGTGACGGCTGTGCGCCGCGAAACCGCGGCCAAGGAGCATCGCGGGCGCCCCTGGAGGCTGCCGCTGGAGGACCGCATCCTCTTGGTCGTCGCGTACTGGCGCACGAACTTGACGATGCGCCAGCTCGCCCCGCTGTTCGGCATCTCGAAGTCGGCGGCCGACCGGATCATCGACCACCTCGGGCCCCAGCTCGCGCTCCAGCCACGCAAGAGGTTCGCGAAGGACACCGTGCTCATCGTGGACGGCACCCTGGTCCCCACCCGGGACCGCACGATCGCCGAGCAGTCGAAGAACTACCGCTACTCCACAGCCCACCAGGTCGTCATCGACGCCGACACCCGGCTGGTCGTCGTGGTCGGCCGTCCTCTGCCCGGAAACCGGCACGACTCCCGCGGCTGGGAGGAATCCGGTGCCAAGGACGCCGTCGGCAAGACCGTGACCATCGCCGACGGCGGCTACCAGGGCACCGGCCTTGTCATCCCGCACCGCAGGGCCAGGAGCGAGGACCTACCCGCCTGGAAGGAAGAACACAACCGCTCCCACAAACGCGTCCGGGCCCGCGTCGAGCACACTTTCGCCCGCATGAAGAGCTGGAAGATCCTGCGCGACTGCCGCCTCAAGGGCGACGGCATCCACTACGCCATGCTCGGCATCGCTCGCCTGCACAACCTCAACCTCGCTGGATGACAGGTGAGTGCATGCAGCGGTCGACCACGTCAAAAACCGACCTCAAGATCAGTTACGGGACAACCTTTAGCCGATGCCACCGCGGCGTTCCGCGAGGTGGTCGCCCGGCCCGGCATCGCCGAGGCCTTCGACCGTGACTTCGGAGGCTTGGCTGAGGGCGTCGACAGCGCACACCGGGCGGCTTGATCTTGGATCTGCACATCGACATCCGCTGGCTCCTGGACCGGCAGGAGGAACTGCTCGGCAAACAGCTCACCGTGCGCGACTACTCAGGGCTCGTGGCCGCCGTCGCCCGCCACCGCGTGAACACCCCGAGCATCGAGGTCGGCGCGCCGGACGCCTTCTGGCGCGCGGCCGCTCTGCTGGAGCAGCTCGTCCTACTGCGGCCGCTGCCGGCGCGCAACGAGTTCCTCGCCTACGGCGTCGCCATCGCTTACATCCGGGCCTCCGGAGAAACCGTCGACGACTCCTACACCCCGTGGCGCGACCTGATCACCGACATCCGCGCCCTGCGCCTGACCGTCTACGACATCGCCGACCGGTTGCGGTCGCTGACCACGCCGTAGCACGGCTTCTCCGGAGCACCCGCAGGTGGGATTAGCGGCTGACGCGGCGAACACCTCGGCGCCTCGGGCACTGCCCGGGGCGCCGAGGAGGCCCTGCTGCACTGGCTGCGCCAGCGCAGCGACATCGTCACAGGTCCGTCCAGGGGCGGGGTGCGCCGCCGGCCAGTGGCGTCCACGCTGTCGCGGCGGGGCCGTGTTGTTCGAGGTCTTCGAGCACGGCCGCCCCGAGTGGCACCTGGCGGGCGAGGGCGGCGACCAGGGGGTGCTGGGCGGCCATCGCCTGCAGGTCGTTGATCCTGCCCTCCAGCCTGGTCCGCGAGGCGCCGGTCAGAACGAACAGCACGCGGGGGAAGATTGGGTACCAGCGCATCCAGCCGGGCTCGGAGGCGGCGTTCCTGCGCCGGCCGACCGGCTGGGCCTCGTACTGATGCAGCCGTGCGTAGTCGATCAGCTTCACCGCCAGGCGTTCACCGCTCATGGTGGCGCGGTCCACCTCCACGAACGCGCGCAGCTTACGCCGCTGCTCGCCCTCGACGGCCGTGTAGTACAGGACGGCGTCGGCCACCACCCGCTCACCTTCACCGATGGAGTGCGACACCTCCGGTGTCCAGTCCCAGGGGCCGTGCTCGTGCCCGAGCCGGCGGGCATCGGCCGCGAACGCCAGATGGGCGCGCACCACGGTCAGGGTGTGCGCGGTCTTCAGCGAAGCCGCGGTCGTAGAGGTGATGGGGTAAGGCGGCCGGCCTCGCAGGACGGGCAGGTCCCGGGTCAGGCGCGCCCCGTCGGGGGTGAGGTACCAGGCGCGGGTACGGGAGCGGTCCGAGCCCGGCAGGACCGTGTAGTCGACGAGGTTGTCGGAGCGCAGCCTGTTCAGAGCGCGGGAGATCAGCTGCCGTGTGCCGTCCGGGCGCAGCATCCGGCGCAGTTGGCCGGTGGTGGCGATGCGGTGCTGGGCGAGAGCCGTCATGAGCTGGTGGCTCAAGGCCTCGACGGGGCTGGGAGACGGAGGGGAATCGGGTGTTGCTGCAGGGGAGCGGGACATGAGGCTTCCTTCTCGGCACGCGCCATGTGGACCCAACCAAACGCGGGCCGTTCAACCGACGGCATCAGGTACCGATCAGAAAACCCAGGCACCACGACCAGACCACCGACCACCAAGGCCCGACCAGGGTCACGACTGAGAGACATCCTGCTGCTCGGCACCTTGGGCGGTATCGGGCGCGTATGGAGCATCGCGAGGATCGCATCGCAGGAGCTGCGCCCTCGATCACAGGGTGATTCTGAAGGCTTTGAAACGTGGACGATGGCCGGTCCGCAGCAGCATGGGCTGCTGCGGGGCGTAGTGGCGAGCTACGCCATGCCGGCCATCGCCTGCGGTAACCGGCTCGCACGGGGATCAACAACCCTTAGCCGGAGACCGCGTCTGTGAGGGGCAGTGGAGCGAGGTGCTCACCTGCCCGTTGTGCTACCTGAGCCCACGCTGGGCAGCTTGCTCGAGGATGCGCCGGCGCGTCCACCGGCGATATCCGCCCTTCTCGCTATAGGCGTCCACGGTGTTCAACAGCGGGAGGTTGCCCTGGGCGAGACTGCTGCTGAACGTGTTGATGCTCTTGAACCCGAGCAGTACGGCGGCCTGAGACGCCCCCAGCAGTTCGTCCGGATCGCCGTCGACGGGCACATTCGGAGACGGTAGTGCGGAGCGCTTGGCCTCGCTGCGCTTGCCGCGGCCGGGCCTGGTCTTCATCCAGTCCAGTAGCGTTTGTACGCGCCACAGTTGCCGGCGATAGGGCCGCTCGGGTGTTCCAAGTTCCTCGACCACGTCGGGTTCGGGGAAGTAGCCGGGGTGCTCACGGATGTAGGTGGTGACCTGCTTCGAGCTCTTGTAGCCCAGGAACCGTGATGCCTGGGCGGCGTTGAGCAACTCGTTCGGGTCGCGGGTGGGCGGCTTATGATCCTGGAAGCGAGACAGCTTGCGCTGGGCGAACCATCTGTCCACCTCATCCTTGTTCCACAGCCGGGCCCGGCCGCGGCCGCGTTGCCCAACAGCCTCGGGAAAGCCGTTGCTCTCCCGTTCGGCGTACAGACGGCTGACGCTCTGCGCGCTCAGTCCATGTTCCGTACGGATTCCTGCAGCGTCGATGAGGTGTGTCTCGGACTGTGCAGCCATGACTGAACACCTCGTCGCGTAGCGAGGAGCCGGCCCACCCGGCTCACGTCGCCCATAATGACGTGAGTGGCGCGCTGAAGTCCAGCCGATCGACAGATTTCAGGTCGGCCCCGGGTCCTCTCGCTGCCCGGAGGCGGCGTCTGTCATCCACCTCGGCGCGCCAGGATTTTCCGCTGCCCACAATCCCTGCCCTACATGGCGTAAGCGGACCCGGCGCGCGAGGTCCGCCCATGGCACACGGCAAAAGGGGGACAGGGGTACGGCCCCGCTTGACCCGGGGGCTGAGGCCGCCACGAGAGGTCACACCTCGGGGAGGAGGCCGATCCCTCGGTGGGCGGCGTCTTCCACCATGGCGGAGTAGGCGAGTGCCGCGGGGGTCATGTCCCATTCGGCCAGGGCGAGGAGGAGCACCATCTCTTCCCGGTCCCGTGAGGCGTCGTAGGGGACGTTGGCTGCTTCGGCTGCGGATGCGAGGTCGGCGGTGGACAGCCCCTGCAGGCGGGTCGCGGTCGCCTGGTGGGTCTCCTGCAGGCCTTGGTGGTAGAGCACGTTGCCTTCGCGCAGCAGGTTCAGGAGGTCCTCGCCGTCAGCGGCCGGTGCGGCTGCGGACAGTTCCAACAGGCGTTGGGTGCTGGTCGTCATCATGGTCAGTATGCCTCTCTGGAGGAACGGGGAGGGACAGTCAGGGAGCGGTGGTGCCCGCGGTGCAGCCGTCGCAGGTGGGGCCGGAGGGCGGGTGGGCGGCCAAGTCGACGGCCTTGCGGGGCGGCTTCTGCAGCGCGCGGCGTACTTGCTGCTCCAGCAGGTCCATGTCGGGGCCGTCGTCGGGCAGGACGATGCCGGGGTCGGGGGCGGTGGGCTGGCGGCTGGCTGTGATGAGGTCGGTGATGCGCCAGTCGGGGCGGAAGCTGTCGCCGCGGGCGGATTCGACCTCGGCATACAGCGCGGCGAGCCGGGGCCGGCGGGCGATGGCGAGCAGCAGGTCCCGCTTGGAGGCGAACACGCACAGCGAGCACGAACACCGACTGGTCCCCCGCCAGTCGTCCGCGCCCGGGTAGGAGTCATAAGTCCAGTGGTGGGGCACGGGCGCGTCCTGATGCCATTCGAGGACGGCGGCGGTGGGCCAGTCCTTGACCGGCAGCCACTCGTCGACGATACGGGCGCTGTTGGTGAGGACGTTGCGGTAGGCGGGATGGTCGGCGCGGTCGCGGCTCTCGTCGGCGCGCAGGCCCATGACCTTGAGGATGCGTACGGGTCGGCCGAGCTCGCGGCGCAGGCGCCGCACCAGGGGTGTCCAGGCGCTGGAGATGATCGACTCCTTGGCGTACTTGCGGCAGTAGGGGCTGCCCATGCGGGGGAAGCGGCCGTAGGCGGCGATCTCGGTGAGTAAGAACGCGGGCCGTGCGACTTCCACATGGCGTTCGGGCGGGATCCCGCAGGCAGCGCTCTGGGCGGCGGCGAGCTCGGACATCGACGGGTAGCGCGTGCCGTCGATGTGCACGGCCGGCCACTCCAGCGGCCCGAGCGTGGCGTGGTAGGTGATCACCCGGTCGGTGACCCCGGCCGCCGCGGCGTCCTGCGTGAAGGACCACAGCATGACGCTGCTGTCCTTGCCACCGGACAGCTGCGGTGCGAGCAGGTCGTAGGCGGCCAGGTCCGGGGTGGGGGCAGGGCAGACGGTGGGCAAGGCGGGCATGACTGCTCCAGGGAAGGGTCCGGGGGAGGGAGTGGGTGGCCGTCACCGGGCGGCCGGTTCGGGGTCGGGACGGCGCGGGTAGGCCGGTCGCGCATCGAACCCGATCTTGATGCGGGCGCGTTGTCGCCGGTTGCGGCCGAGCGGGAAGACGTACCTGTGACAGCCGCGGTGGCGAACGGCACGGGTGCCGACCGCCTCCAGGGCCTCTCGCAGCCACACCGCCGGATCGCACCCGGCCCGCGGCACGGCAGCGCCCAACGCGATCAGCCGGGACTCGACGTACTGGTGACCTTGCTCCTGGCGGCGGACCTTCTGCGCGGCCCGGTCGGAAGCGCGCGAGTTCGCGGATTCCTGGAGGCCCCAACCGCTGAACCTGCGCGTCGTCGCCGGGTTGGAGCCGGGGACGAAGGCGGGTTCGTCTGTGCCTGCAGGGATGTGGCGGCGGTTAGACCCGTGGGGATCGGCGGCATGTGACACCGGTTGCTGTCCACGGTGCGATGAGGGCGGCGGCCAGGGAGATGGTAGCCAGGAGGAAGAAGAGGGGCTCGTAACCGCCGAGGGGCACGGCCAGGGCGGCGCCGGCGAACGGCGCGAGGGCTGCCGCTGTGGTGGCCGGTGCTGCGAGGAGTCCGGAGAGGCGGCCGTAGTGGGTGGTGCCCCAGCGGTCGATGATGGCGGTGGCCTGGAGGAGGGTGAGGTTGCCGCGGACCATGCCGGCCACGATCGACACGGCGATGAGCAGGGCGTAAGGGCCGGCCGCGGCGGCGAAGGCGACGGTGGTCAGCGCGCCGAGCGCGATCAGGATTGTGGTGCGGGCGGTGGCGGTGGTGCGGCGGGCTAGGGCTGCGTACAGGGTGCGGCCGAGTGTCTGTCCAGCGCCGCCGATGCCGAGGGCCCAGGCGGCCTGGCTGGTGGTGTACCCGCGTTCCAGGAGGAGCGGGATGAGCGCGACGACGACGGCGTACATCGCGAAGCCCGACAGGGTGAAGGCGGCGGCGAGCATGAGGAACGGCCGGCTGCGCCCAACGCCAGCCGCGCCCACAGCAGCGTGTGCAGGAGCGGTTGGGGCGTCGGGCCAGGGTGCGCGCAGGGCCAGGGCGTGAGCGGGGATGGTAATGACGGCGAGGATGCCGGCGAGTACGAGGTAGGTGTGGCGCCAGGACAGGTGGTCGGCGAGGGTCGCGGTCAGGGGTGCGAAGACGGTGGAGGCCAGCCCGCCGGCGAGGGTGACGATGGTCAGGGCGCGCACGTGGTCGGGGGTCCACCAGCGGGTGAGGGCGGCGAACGCGGGCTGGTAGAAGGTGGCCGCCATCGCGAGTCCGGCGAGCGTCCAACCGGCGACGAAGAGCGGGAGGTTCCGGGCCGTAGCCACGATCAGCAGGCTGATGACGCCGAGCACAGACCCTGCGGTCATGACGGCGCGCGGGCCGCGCCGGTCGAGGATGCGCCCGACGCGGATTCCGGCGAGGGCGGAGATGACGAGAGCGAGGGAGAACGCCGCGGTGGTCGCCCCGGTAGGCCAGCCGGTCGCGGCGGTGATCTGGGGGTTGAGGACGGGGAAGGCGTAGTAGACGATGCCCCAGCTCACGATCTGCGTAGCGCAGAGGGCGGGCAGGGCGGCGCTGGGGCGCGACCGGTCCCCTGTTCCGGTCGCGCCCCCGCGCGCAGGGGTGCTCAGGTTGGTCACGAGCCGCAGCAGCCGCCCGCCGGTGCCTCCTCGGCGGCCGCGCCGACCGCGGCGGGGGCGCCGAGCTGGACGAGCTGCGGCGCCGGGGCGCAGCAGCCGCCGCCGTCGCCCTGAGCGGCGTCGGGGGCGTCGAACAGGCCCGCACCACCGCACACCCCTGTCTCGGGGAGAGTGAGTTCGACGCGGTCGGCGGACTCGAGATCACCGGCGATCGCGGCGGCGACGGAGCGGACCTGCTCGTAGCCGGTCATCGCCAGGAACGTCGGGGCGCGGCCGTAGGACTTCATGCCGACCAGGTAGACGCCCTGCTCGGGGTGGGAGAGCTCGCGGTGGCCGTGCGGGTAGACGGTGCCGCACGAGTGCTGGTTGGGGTCGATCAGCGGAGCCAACTCGACTGGGGCCTGGAGGCGTTCGTCGAGGCCGAGGCGCAGCTCGGAGAGGAAGGACAGGTCGGGGCGGAAGCCGGTCAGCACGATGACCTCGTCGACCGGGTCCAGGCGGCGTCCGTCCTCGCCGACCAGGAGCAGCCGGTTGTCGGCGTCGCGCTCGATGGCCTCGGTGCGGAAGCCGGTGACCGCGTCTGCGTGGCCGGCGTCGACGGCGGCCTTGGCGGCCAGGCCCAGGGCGCCGCGCGCCGGGAGCTGGTCGGCTTCGCCGCCGCCGAAGGTGGAGCCGGAGATGCCTCGGCGCAGGATCCACACGCCCTTGGTGCCCGTGCCGTCGTTGGACTTGGCGAGGTCGGCGAGGTAGGCGAGTGCGGTGAACGCGGAGGCGCCGGAGCCGATCACGGCGGTGCGCTTGCCCGCGTACCGGGCGCGGACGGCGGGGTTCTTCAGGTCCGGGACGCGGTAGGTGATCCGGTCCGCGGCGGCCTTTTCGCCGAGCGCGGGCAGTCCGCTGCCGCCGGCCGGGCTGGGCGTGGTCCAGGTGCCGGAGGCGTCGATGACCGCGCGGGCGAAGAGGCGCTGCTCACGGCCGTCGGCGTAGGCGACGTGCACGACGAACGGCTGGGCCTCGCGGTCGGCATCCACGATCCTGTCCCGGCCGGCCCGAGAGACGCCGGTGACCGTGGCGCCGGTGCGGACACGGTCGCCGAGGACGTCGGCGAGCGGCTGCAGGTACTGCTCGGCCCAGTCGCCGCCGGAGGGGTAGGTGGCCGGATCCGGCCGCGTCCAGCCGGTGGGAGCGAGGAGCTTCTCGGCCGCCGGGTCGACGACCTCACCCCAAGTGGAGAACAGCCGCACGTGCGACCACTCGCGCACCGCGGCACCGGCCCTCTGGCCGGCTTCCAGGACCAGGGGTTCGATGCCCTGGTTGATGAGGTGGGCGGCGGCGGCCAGACCGGCGGGGCCGGCCCCGATCACGACGACGGGCAGCTCGGTGGTGGCGGGCGCGTTCACGGCGACTCCTTGCGTGTTTCGACATCTGTCGATGGCTTGCGCGGCCCAGCATGACACCTGTATTGATGAGCGTCAACATAGACATCTATCGAACTCAGGGGGATTCGCTGATGGAGCACATCGACGTCGCCGTCATCGGCGGCGGCCAGTCCGGACTCGCCACCGCCCACGCACTGCTGCGGCGCGGGCTGCGACCGGTGGTGCTGGAGGCATCAGACCGTGCGGCCGGTTCGTGGCCGCACTACTACGACAGCCTCACGCTGTTCTCACCCGCCCGGTACAGCTCCCTGCCCGGGATGCCGTTCCCCGGCGCCGACCGCGACCGCTACCCCCACCGCGACGAGGTCGTCGCCTACCTCACCGCCTACGCCGACCGCCTGGACGCTGACATCCGCACCGGCAGCCGCGTCACCGCGGTCCGCCGCACCGGCGACGGCTTCGCGGTGGAATTGGAAGACGGCGGGATGCTGTCCGCGCGGGCCATCGTGGCGGCCTCCGGGACATTCGGGCACCCGCACCGGCCCACACTGCCGGGTCTGGAGGAGTTCACCGGGCAGGTGCTGCACGCCGCCGACTACCGCAGTCCGGCCCCCTTCTCCGGCCGCCGGGTGGTCGTGGTCGGGGCCGGCAACTCCGCAGTGCAGATCGCCGCCGAGCTCGCCGAGACGGCACGGGTCACGCTCGCCACCCGCGGGCCGGTGAAGTTCGCAGCCCAGCGCGTCCTCGGCCGCGACCTGCACTTCTGGACGTCCCGTACGGGCCTGGACGCCGCGCCCCTCGGCCGGTTCCTTGCGCACCCGCCGGCGCAGCCGGTCCTCGACGACGGCCGCTACCGCGCCGCCCTGGCCGCCGACAGGCCCGACCGGCGGCCACTGTTCACCGGCGCCGACGGGTCCAAGCTCGTCTGGCCGGACGGATGCCTGGAGGAGGTCGACACGGTCGTGCTCGCCACCGGCTACCGCCCCGACCTGCCCTACCTCACCGGCCTCGACGGCGCTCTCGACGCCACCGGGAACCCCCGCCACCGCGAGGGCCTCGCCACCGGGGCACCGGGCCTGGCGCTCGTCGGGCTGGAATGGCAGCGCAGCCTGTCGTCGAACTCCCTGCGCGGCGTGGGCCGGGACGCGGAACGGATCGCCCGACGCCTGGCCGCCCACGTCGGGCGCCGGTGACGGACTCCCGCGTTAGTTCGACATGTGTCAACATAGACGCATGTCGAATGCCAAGGTGCTGCCGCTGCTCGAAGCCGACGGTCAGGTTGTGGTGCCGTGCTGCCCGCCGCTGACCGAACGGCCGATGACCGCTGAGGAGGCCGAGACGGCGGCGCGGATGTTCAAGGCGCTTGGTGACCCGGTCCGGCTGCGGCTGTTCTCCGCCGTGGCCTCGCACGAGGGCGGGGAGGCGTGCGTGTGCGACATCTCCGACGTCGGCGTCTCCCAGCCCACCGTCTCCCACCACCTGAAGAAGCTGAAAGAGGCCGGGCTGCTCACCTCCGAGCGGCGCGGCACCTGGGTCTACTACCGGGTCGAGCCGTCCGTGCTTGCCGCGATGGGCAAGCTGCTGACCCTGCCGGCCGCGGCCTGACGATCGAACGGAATCGGACAGAGGGGGAAGCGGTGAGCGGGGCGCTGAGCGCGGTGGTGGTGCCGCTGGCGGCGGAGCATGCCGAGCAGGTGCTGGCGATCTACCAGGCGGGCATTGACGAGGGCAACGCGACCTTCGAGACCAGCCCACCATCATGGGAGGCGTTCGATGCGGCGAAGCTGCCGGAGCACCGCTTCGCCGCGCTCGACGCGGACGGGTCGGTGCTGGGCTGGGTCCCGGCGAGCAGGGTGTCGGACCGGTGCGCGTACGCGGGGGTGGTTGAGCACTCCGTCTACGTCCGCCCCGACGCCCGTGGCCGCGGCATCGCCTCCGCCCTGCTCAAGGCGCTGATCGACTCCACCGAGCAGGCCGGGATCTGGACCATCCAATCCGGGATCTTCCCCGAGAACACCGCCAGCCTCGCCGTCCACCGGCGTGCCGGCTTTCGTGTCATCGGCACCCGGGAGCGGATCGGGCGCCACCGCGGCGTCTGGCGCGACGTCGTCCTCGTCGAGCGCCGCAGTCCCGCCGTCATCTGACGTCCTCACTCCTCGATCACGGCGACCGCATCGAGCCCGGCGTGGCGCAGCGTCCGCTGGACGGCGCGCCGGGCCCCGTGGATTGTGAGTGTCGCGGGCTTTGGCCGCAGCGTGGCCGCCCGCAGCAGCGCGTAGGCGCACGCCAGGTTAAAGCGGGTGACCCCGCTCATGTCCACGAACCACTCGGTGGCCTCCCGCAGCGGCGGGGCATCAAGGCGTTGTTCCAGCTCCCGCAGCGACTCGGTCCCGATCTGACCGGCCAGGACCAGCTCGGCCGGGCGGTTGTCGGGCGCGGAGACCGCCATAACCGGCCCGGCCGGCGGCGTGGACGGGGGGTCGGCTGCCACGGTGACCTTCCTCCAGGGGCCCGGTGCGTCTACTTTGTTCCTCCATGGTCACCCCAGGCCCCGTGCCTGGGAGGGGTCCTCGGGAGTCGCAGCCACAGCACCTGATGCGCTGCCGCAGAGGCAGAGCACGCCGGAGCCGGGAGCGGTCAGGGGCGCACCGGCTCGCGCTCGGGCAGCCGTGCCCGCAGGGTGGCGGCGAAGTCCTCGGCGCGGGCGAGCTGCACGCGCAGCTTCTCCACCTGCTCCGCCGCGCTCTGTTCGTATTCGCGCACGCGCTGAAGGAGTACCTCGCGCTCATCCGGGCTGAGTTCGTCACCGGCGTCGAGGCGGTCGGTGGCGTCCAGCAGGTCGCGCATCTGATCCAGCGTGAAACCGAGCGGCTTCATCCGCCGGATGACCATGAGACGGGCGACGTCGGTCTCGGTGTAGAGCCGGAACCCGCCCTGGGAGCGGGCGGAAGGGACGACGAGACCGGTCTCCTCGTAGTGCCGGATGGTGCGCAGGGACAACTCCGTTCGCGCGGCGACCTCGCCGATCTGCATGTGCTTGCCGTCCACGCCCGTGTTCCTGGCCCTTCCCGTCATGGCGGGCCGCGTCCCGTGCGACCCCACCTACCTCTACTCTAACGTTAGGGTAGAGTTGATGAAGGTGAGGGCGGCACGGCTGCCCCGCTGCTGCCGTTTCCGGGGCCGATGGCGCCCCCGGCGAAGATCCGATTCTTGCAGGAGAGACGCGTGCGCAAGCCCATGACGCCGACCGCCGCCGCCTGCCCGCCGTGACCCTTCGCCCTCGGACGTGACCCGCCCGGCCGGACACCATCCCGGCCCCCGGCTCGCGTCCTCCACGACTTCCCGGCCCGCCTCGGGCCGCCCGCGGGAAACCGGCCGGTCTCCCGCGCTCCTTCCCGCACGCCCGGCCTGCCAGTGGGGTGTGCCCGAGCACGACAGGTACGCATTTCCTTGTCTTCTGCTGCTGTGACTCCCGCCGCGCGGCTGCGCGGCCTCAAGCCCGACTGGCTGAACAACCCCAAGGTCTGGCGCACCGAGGTCCTGGCCGGCCTGGTCGTCGCCCTGGCGCTGATCCCCGAGGCGATCTCCTTCTCGATCATCGCCGGGGTCGACCCGGCGGTCGGTCTGTTCGCCTCCTTCACCATGGCCGTGGTCATCTCGATCGTCGGCGGCCGCCGCGCGATGATCTCCGCAGCCACCGGTGCCATCGCTCTGGTCATCGCCCCGCTCAACCGCGAGCACGGCCTGGGCTACCTGATCGCCGCCGTCATCCTCGCCGGCGTCTTCCAGGTCGCCCTCGGCGCGCTCGGGGTGGCGAAGCTGATGCGGTTTATCCCGCGCAGCGTGATGGTCGGCTTCGTCAACGCCCTCGCGATCCTGATCTTCATGGCCCAGGTCCCCGAGATGCGCGACGTGCCCTGGGCCGTCTACCCGCTGATCATCGGCGGGCTGGCGCTGATGGTGTTCTTCCCGAAGGTCACCACCGTCATCCCGGCGCCGCTGGTCTCCATCGTGATCCTCACCGTGATCACCGTCGGCGCGGCCATCGCGGTGCCGACCGTCGGGGACAAGGGCGCGCTGCCGTCGTCGCTGCCGGTGCCCGGCCTGCCCGACGTGCCGTTCACGATGGACACGCTGACGACGATCGCCCCGTACGCGTTCGCGATGGCGCTGGTCGGCCTGATGGAGTCGCTGATGACCGCGAAGCTGGTCGACGACATCACCGACAGCCACTCCAACAAGACCCGCGAGTCCATCGGCCAGGGCGTCGCCAACATCGTCACCGGCTTCTTCGGCGGGATGGGTGGCTGCGCCATGATCGGCCAGACGATGATCAACGTGAAGGTCTCCGGCGCCCGCACCCGCGTCTCGACCTTCCTCGCCGGGGCTTTCCTTATGGTGCTGTGCATCGTCTTCGGGCCGGTCGTCTCCGACATCCCGATGGCTGCCCTGGTCGCCGTCATGATCATGGTGTCGTTCGCGACGTTCGACTGGCACTCCATCGCCCCCAAGACCCTGAAGCGGATGCCCGCCGGGGAGATCGCCGTCATGGTGATTACCGTCGCGTGCGTGGTTGCCACGCACAACCTTGCCGTCGGCGTCGTCGTCGGCTCCATCACCGCGATGGTGATCTTCGCCAAGCGCGTCGCGCACCTCGCCGAGGTCACCGCCGTGGTCGACCCCGACGGCAAGACGGTCGTCTACCGGGTCACCGGAGAGCTGTTCTTCGCCTCCTCCAACGACCTCGTCGGCCAGTTCGACTACGCCGGCGACCCGAAGAGGGTCGCGATCGACCTCTCCGCAGCGCACGTCTGGGACGCCTCCTCCGTCGCGGCCCTGGACGCGATCGAGACGAAGTACGCCCAGCGCGGCAAGACGGTGGAGATCACCGGACTGAACGACCCCAGCGCCCAGCTGCACGGCAAGCTCAGCGGCGAACTCGCGGCCAGCCACTGACGCAACCGAGAACCGTGTCGGGTCGGTGCCCACCCTGGGATGGGCACCGACCCGACGGTCGTTTCGAGCAGCGGCTAGCTGCGCAGAAGGTGTGCGATTGCCCCGGTAGCGTCCCGGGCCGGGCGGCCGACGCCGATCAAGGTGGCCGACGCCGGGCCGGTCCAGTCGCCGTAGCCGAGCAGGTGCAGCCGCGGCTCGCCAAGAGCACGAGTGCCGTCGGTGGGGATGTGGCCGCGCGGGCCGCGCAGGTTCAGCGGTGCCAGGTGGGACAGGGCCGGGCGGAAGCCGGTACACCAGATGACCGCGTCCACAGCGGTGTGGCTGTCGTCGGCCCACCAGGCGCCGTCGGCGGTGAGCCGGGAAAACATTGGCTTCGCGTGCAGGAGGCTGGCGTCACGGGCGGCCCGAACCGGGGGTACGGCGACGATGTCGCCGAGCGAGGCCACCCCGCCGGTGTCGCTGCGGCCGGCATCGAGGGCGCGGCGGCGGGCGGTGGCGACGTCGAACAGCGCGCGGCCGTCGATATCGTCCGGCAGAAACCGCGGCGGGCGCTGCGTCACCCACGTCACCTCGACGTGGCCGTCCAGGGCGAGGTCGGCGGCGATCTGGGCGCCGGAGTTCCCGCCACCGACTACGAGGACGCGCTGTCCGGCGAAGTCGGTCGGGCAGCGGTAGTCCACGGTATGGAGCTGGCGGCCGGTGAAGGCGGATCGGCCGGGTACGGCGGGGATGAAGGGCCGCGACCAGGTGCCGGTCGCGCTGATGACGCCGCGGGCCCGCCAGGTGCCGGTGTCCGCCTCGACCAGAAGCCTCTCGCCGTCGCGGCGTACGGCGCGCACGCGGGTGCCGTGCTGGACGGGCAGGTCGTAACGTTTCTCGTAGTCGGCGAGGTAGTCCACCACGTGCCCGGCGCCCGGGTACGTCTCGCCCGTCTGGGCGGGCATGAGCCGCCCGGGCAGCGAGGAGTGCTCGGCAGGGGAGAACAGGTGCAGCGAGTCCCACATGTGCTGCCAGGACCCGCCCGGCGCCGAATCAGCGTCCAGGATCACGAAGTCGAGGCCGCGCCGGCGCAGGTGGTAGCCGGCGGCGAGCCCTGCCTGGCCGCCGCCGACCACCACCACATCCGCGTGCTGCGTCACGGGGCCGTCGTCACCGCGCTGGCGGCGAACTTTTTTCGCCAGGCGAGCGCGACGTAGACCAGGCCGATCAGGACCGGGACTTCGATGAGCGGGCCGACGACGCCGGACAGCGCCTGGCCGGAGGTGACGCCGAAGGTGGCGATGGCGACCGCGATGGCCAGCTCGAAGTTGTTGCCCGCCGCGGTGAAGGCGAGGGTCGTGGTGCGGTCGTAGGCGAGTCCCAGACCCTTGCCGAGGAGGAAGGTGCCGAAGAACATGACCGCGAAGTACACCAGCAGCGGCAGCGCGATCCGGGCGACGTCCAGCGGCTGGGAGGTGATGGTCTTCCCCTGGAGGGCGAAGAGAATGACGATCGTGAACAGCAGGCCGTACAGCGCCCACGGGCCGATCTTCGGCAGGAACTTCGCCTCGTAGTCGGCGCGGCCCAGCTTCTGCTCGCCGAGGCGGCGGGTGAGGAAGCCGGCCAGCAGCGGGATGCCGAGGAAGATGATGACGTTCAGCGCGATGTGCCAGACGGATACGTCCAGGCCCTGGCCGTCGCCGAGGTTCATCCAGCGGGGCAGCAGGTCGAGGTAGAACCACCCCAGCAGACCGAACGCCAGGACCTGGAACACCGAGTTCAGCGCGACCAGGACGGCGGCGGCCTCGCGGTCGCCGCAGGCGAGGTCGTTCCAGATGATGACCATGGCGATGCAGCGGGCCAGGCCGACGATGATCAGGCCGGTGCGGTACTCGGGCAGGTCCGGCAGGAAGATCCACGCCAGGGCGAACATCACCGCCGGTCCCAGGACCCAGTTGATGACCAGCGAAGAGATCAGCAGCTTGCGGTCGCTGGTCACGCGGTCGAGCCGGTCGTAGCGGACCTTCGCCAGGACCGGGTACATCATCACGAGCAGGCCGAGCGCGATCGGCAGGGAGATGCCGCCGATCTCGATCTTCGCGAGCGCGTCGTTCATGCCCGGGATCAGCCGGCCCAGGCCCAGACCGACGGCCATGGCGATCAGGATCCACACCGCGAGGTAGCGGTCGAGGGTGGAGAGCTTCTTGACGATCGAGTCGTCCCCGGCCGGGCCGGCGCCCTGGGCGCCGGTGGTGGTGGGCTCGGTGGAGGTCACGGGCAGGCCCTCTTGTTCTCGGCGGCGGCACGGGCGGAGGCGGCAAGCTCGGCGAACTGCTCCGAGAGGCCGGCCAGGACCTCGGGCTTGAGCTTGTAGTAGGTGAAGCGGCCGCACGGCTCGGTCTCCACCAGCCCCGCCTCGCGCAGCACCTTCAGATGGTTGGACAGGTTGGTCTGCTTGGCTCCGGTCTCCTCGACCAGGTGCGTCGTGCAGAGCGTCTCGCGCGCGAGCAGGGTCACGATCTGAAGGCGGAGCGGATCGCCCAGCACCCGGATCACGTCAGGATCGACTGAAGTCAGCATGCACTGATACTCTCACATCATCACTCGCTGATACCAGCGGGAGCTGAAGTCATTGGCGGCTGGGTTCCGCCATGCGACGAGAGAGAACGATCACCATGGCCGACAAGCCGTCCGTCCTGTTCGTCTGCGTCCACAACGCCGGCCGCTCCCAGATGGCCGCCGCGTGGCTGACCCACCTGGCCGGAGACCGCGTCGAGGTCCGCTCCGCCGGCTCCAACCCCGGCGACCAGGTCAACCCGGCCGCCGTCCAGGCCATGGCCGAAGTCGGCATCGACATCTCCAAGGAGACGCCGAAGATCCTCACCATCGACGCGGTCCGCGAATCGGACGTCTGCATCACCATGGGCTGCGGCGACACCTGCCCCGTCTTCCCCGGCAAGCGCTACCTCGACTGGAAGCTCGAGGACCCGGCCGGCCAGGGCGTCGAGGCCGTCCGCCCCATCCGCGACGAGATCAAGACCCTCGTCGAGGGCCTGATCGCCGAGATCGCCCCCGCGAAGCCGGAGGCGACGGCGTGAGCGAGATACGCGAGGTCGTCATCATCGGCTCCGGCCCCGCCGGATACACCGCCGCCCTCTACACCGCCCGCGCCCAGCTGAAGCCCCTGCTCTTCGGCAGCTCCATCTTCGTCGGCGGCTCCCTGACCACCACGACCGAGGTCGAGAACTTCCCCGGCTTCCCCGACGGCGTCGACGGGCCGGTCCTCATGGAGAACATGCGGGCCCAGGCCGAGAAGTTCGGCGCCGAGATGATCGACGACGACATCGTGGCCGTCGACCTCACCGGCGACATCAAGCTGCTCACCGACTCCGCGGGCACCGTCCACCGCGCGAAGACGGTGATCATCGCGACCGGCTCCGGCTACCGCAAGCTCGGCCTGCCGAACGAGGACGAGCTGTCCGGCCGGGGCGTGTCCTGGTGCGCGACCTGCGACGGGTTCTTCTTCCGTGACCGCGACATCGCCGTGGTCGGCGGTGGCGACACCGCCATGGAGGAAGCCACCTTCCTCACCCGCTTCGCCCGCTCGGTCACCGTCGTCCACCGCCGCTCCACCCTGCGCGCCTCGAAGGTCATGCAGGACCGGGCCTTCGCCGACGACAAGATCTCCTTCGCCTTCGACAGCGAGATCGCCGAGATCAAGGAGACGAACGGCATGCTCGGCGGCGTCGTCCTGCGCGACGTCTTCACCGGCGCCACCCGCGACCTGGACGTCACGGGGCTGTTCATCGCCATCGGCCACGACCCGCGCACCGAACTCTTCAAGGGCCAGCTCGACCTTGACGCCGAGGGCTACATCGCCGTCGCCTCCCCGTCGACGCGCACCAGCCTGCCGGGGGTGTTCGCCGCCGGCGACGTCGTCGACCACACCTACCGCCAGGCCATCACCGCTGCCGGCACCGGCGCGGCCGCAGCCCTGGACGCCGAGCGCTACCTCGCCGCCCGCGGCGCGGCAGAGACCGAGCCAGTGACCGCTGCCGTCCCGGCCTGAGCAACGCTCGCAGGAGGGGCCGCCCGGATGCTCCGGGCGGCCCCGTTGCTGTCGCTCTCGCACCAGCGGTCATCGGGGAAGCTGGGAGGTCTTCTCCGGATGGGCTACGCCGACGTAGTGCATGGCGGTCTTCTCCGTGATGCCGAACAGGCGCATCAGCTTCAGCGGATCGCCGCACTCGAGCGCCTCGTTCAGGATCCGGTCCTGCCGCAGGCCGTCCAAGGTCACGCCTTTGGGCAGCGCCCCTCGGAGCGTGCCGATGTGGACGGCTGGCTGATCGGGGTCGAGCGCGGTCTTCTGGCTGACCAGCAGATGCGGGTTCGTCGAGGCCGGCCATCGGCGGTGGCGGTAGGTCAGCCACTCGGCGGCCAAGCGGTGTGTGAACTGCTCAAGGTAGAGGGTGTGCCGCAGCAGACCGCGTCGGATCTCGACGGTGCCGCGGGCGAGGTCCACATCGGCTGTCTGGATCGTGCGCATGTCGTGGCCGGAGACCGCGTGCACGGCTGCCAGGGCGACGGTCAGGCGCCCGAGTGGAGTGGCAGAGTGGTCCAACAGCCCGGCGAGCAGGTCGCTGGGCACGGACCGCGGCATCCCCTTCAGGTCGCCGACGGGCAGGTTTCGCGCCGGATCACGGAAGACGACGCGTTGCCGCTTCAGGGAACGGAACAGGCTGCGCAGGACGATGGCGAGCTGTCGGCGGGCGTGGCCGGACAGGTCGTTCACGGCGTCCTCGACCTGCTGCTGAGTGATCTCCCGCAGCGTGGCCACCCCGCTCGCCGTCCAGTCGCTGAGCACCGGCTGGACGTAGGTGAGGTAGCGGCGGATTCCGTCCCAGCTGCGGAACTCGCCCTCTCGGCGTCCCTGGCTGCGCAGCACGTCTACCCAGGCGCGGACCTCGCTCGCGACGGGCTGCGGCAGCGCGTCGAGGGTGGCCTCGATCCAGACCAGATCGGCGTCCTGGTGGAGGTCCGGGTCGTCGACGAGCAGGCTGCGGGCGCGCAGGAACTGGCACACAGGCTTGGCGGCGAGGTTCGGATCGAGCTGGGCCAGGTCGTGGACGTCGCGCTCGAGGACGGCCGTCTCGGCACCGAGCCAGTACATGAGGATGGTGAGGGTGTGGATGTTCTTGCGGTAGTCCGGGGCCTGTTGGTCCGCGCGCAGCTGAAGGTACTCCTCCACCACGAGCCGTGCCCGCTCGGTGAGAGGCAGCTCGGCCCGCGGTCGGCGCCGGAACCGGGTGAGCACCGGTGACCAGTCGCGCCGCATGGCGAATAGCGCTTCCTGGCCGCGTGCCGTCCGTCCTGCGGGTGTCTCGTCTGTGCCGGCGGCAGGTGGGGCATCGACCGGCACGGGCAGGACCGGCCCACCCACGCCGGCAGGGAGAGTGATCTCCAGTTGGGTGGCCCGGGACGTCGCCGGCCTGGCTTCGTCCAGGAGGCGGTACGGATGACAGGTGCGGCAGCGGTCGGCACGCAACGGCAAGTCCTCGCGGCGGCACCGCACACACCGGCCGCGCGGATGTCGCTCGCGCCAATGCCGGCACGGAGAGCAGCGGAACCCGGACCGGCGGCCCACGGGCATCCAGCCGTGGCAGTCCCGGCACTGCCGCGGCACGCGCGGCGGAACTGGAACCGGATCAGTCATGTACGGGGTGCGGGCGGGCTGGTTCGTACGCGAAAACCGCATCGGCTCCGGTGCGGCCTCCAGCAGGTCGGCCCGCAGCAGAACCAGCCGCACCGCATCGCGGTGGGTGGGCAGGTCCCGCAGCATCGGCTCGGGGAGACGGTCAGCTCCCTCGGCCTCGCGGACCGCCAGGGCGAGGCGGACCATCTCGGCAACCACGTAGTGCCAGCCCTGGCTCATGCCGTGCTCGGCCGCCATCTCCACCAGGACGGGACGGGCACGGTCCCAGCCGGACAGCGGCCGGCCGATGATCGCCCGCACCGTGGCATCGGTCAGTGTGCGCGGCACGGTGAACAGGGCGAGCTGGCGGGGGAAACCCGGCTCCAGTACGGCCGACGTTCCGGTGGTGGGCGCCTGCTCCTGCTTGAGCTTGAGCCGCCACGCCTGGCTCACGCGACGCCCGCCGTCGGTCCTTCGGACCAGCTTGCGGGCCTGCGTCGCGTAGTCGTGCCACGTGCCGACGATGAGCTGCAGGTCGCGCGGCCGGGCTCCTGCACCGCCCAGGGCCCACTCGGCGTCATCGACGGCCCGGATCGCCTGCAGGCACGGCTTGCACAGGCCATCGGTATTCAGGTGGGCCTCGTGCCGGCATCGCGGGCATACTCCCCGCTCGGGGTACGTCCGCTTCCAGGCCCGGCAGCCGTGGCACGTCCGGGTCCACCGCAGTACCGACCAGCTCAGGCACATCTCGCAGCTGCGGGCGCTGCCCTCGTTCGCCATCTCCCATTCCCTCAGCTCGGAGGCAGTGAGCGCGGCCCGCCGCGGCGAGGACCGCGCGGCACCGGCCGCACCGGCCCCGGCGGCTGGACCTCGGCACCCACGGCGACGTCGCCGGCCTCCCCTGTTGGCTGGGCGCCGGCGAGCGGTTCGGCCTGGAGCAGATCCGCGACGGTGCAGTCCAATGCCGCACACATCAGGTCCAGGTCGTCCAGCCTCACCGTGACCGGAGTTCCGCCCCACAGTGCGGCGACCTTGCTCAGCGAAGGGTTGAACCCCACCTGCTGGAAAGCAGCCAGCACCTCGGTCGGCCGCCACAGGTCCCGCTGGGCGGCCACCATCCGCAGATTCCACTTCACCGGAGGTTCCCCTTGTCCATCACCAGTCGTTGGGCCGCCCGGGAACTCGCGGCCAGGTTCGCGTGCTCCGGGTCGGCGTGCGCGGTCGCCATGTACCGCAGGGTCGTGGTCGCCCAGTCGTGTCCGAGGACCTTCTGCACCTCCCACAACGTCATCCCGCGCTCGTAGTTGTGGGTGGCGCATGCATGCCGCAGCAGGTGCGGGAACAGGTCGCTGACCGGTCCGCTCAGGTAGGCGCCGGCTGCTTGGTGGAGGGCCCGGCGGAACGTCGAGGGGATGATCGCCGGCGCGATCGGAAGGTTCAACGCGGCCACCGCCGTGGGCTTGCGCTCCGACGGCCACAGCGGCGCCTTGGGATGCTCGACGTCGTCGCCGAACTCGCCGCGGATCTCCTCGATGTACCACCACAGCAGCGCGCGACCCTCCTGGAACATGTATGCCTCGCGCGGCCGGGGCCCCGACCCGTGGGCGCCCTTGCCGAGCACGACGAAGCGGCCCCACTGGCCGTGCTCCCAGTGCAGGTCGCCCATGCACACCCCACACAGCTCGGCCGCCCGGACGCCGGACAGGTACGCGACCTTCGTCATCACGTAGTCGCGGCAGGCGACCAGGTACTTCCGGGCGTTCGGCAGATCCTCACGCCAGCGGCCGAAGAAGTCCCGCAACGCCGTCTGCGAGGGCGGGATCCGCAGACCGAAATCGCCGCGATGGCGCGGTCGGTTGAACACGTCGATGGGCGACTCGACGGCCTGGCCGAAGCGGCGCATGATCTCGCCGGCGTAGCGCTGTTCGAGGAACGCGAAGTACGCGTCGATCTTGTTGATCTTTCCGCGCAGAGTCGACGGGGCACGCTTCCCGGGGCCGGCGAAATACCGGTCGACCTCGCGGGACGTGAGCTGCCACGGCACCGTGCCGTAGAACTCACAGACCTCCACCACCGGCTTGATCAGCCCATCCAGCGTCGTCGGTGCCAGCCCAGCGGCATCCCTCGCCCACTGGTACTCCGACAGCGTGTCGAGGAAGAAGCTCTCCTCGTCCTGCGCCGAGATGCGTGCCTGACGGCGCCGCTGGAGCGTGACGACGTCCGCGAGCCCGCTCTCGACGGAGACCGCGGCGGGATCCACCGGCACAGTCGGCTCAGGTCCGGGGCGCACGAGCGTCAGCACGCGAGTTTCGGAATCTGACACGAAACCGCAGATTACGGCGATCACTCGCAGAATCTGCGAGTTACTGCGGAGATCTCACACCATCGGGTGACAGGCCCGTACGGTGCGATCTACCTGCTGAAATGCAGGTTCACCGCCGCCGAGTAGCGTTGGGGAACCCGCGCGTACTCCACTATTGAGCACCGTGCCGTCGGGCAGGACCTTAAGGGTCCGCGCGGTCGCCCTGCCGGCGTAGATCCCGTTCGTGGCCTGGTAGATCCGGCCGCAATGGCCCGGCATGATCAAACGGCCGGAGGCGGTGCGCCGGGGCACGGGGTCGGCGAAGGACACCACGCCGCGCACGCCCGCGGCGAGCAGCTCGGTGTGGCAGCGGGCCAGGAACCAGCTTTCGGAGTTGCCCGGGCACTCGTCCAAGAGCACGAACCGCGAGCATTCGAGGGCTTCCGTGACGGGGGCCAGGTCCGGCAGTGCCCGGGTGAGCACGGCCTGGTTCACCGGTACGCCGAACACCGCCACGCCGCTCAGCCGCCGCTCGCCGGCCGAGACTTCGTACAGGCCGAACCTGCGCACGGCTGCCGGGTAGGAGGCGGAGTAGTGATGCGTGCGGACGAACGCTTCGGCGTCCTTCTCGCTGATTGGCTCCACCTCGTAGTGGCGAGCGTCGAACCCGCCTTCGCTGACGTGCCGCCAGGAGTGCGTGCGCTCACGCCACCGCTGGCACCAGGGCGACGCGGTCGGCACCTCCGGGAGGTCGTCGAACGGCAGCGCCTGCTGAACCGCGGGCATCACCGCTCCCGCCCGTCTGCGGTTGCTTGCGGTCGCGGGCTGCGGAGGCGGAGCTGAACGGTGGTTGCGGACGTGGTCGTCGTTGCGCCGGCAAGGCGCGGGAAGGTCGTCATGCGTCGTCTCCAGACAGAGGGGGCGGGCGAGGATTGCGCGGCCCATACGGGACCGGGCGGCGGGAGGCTCAGTTGAGGGGGAGCGGGGTGGGGGTGCCGGAGAGCAGGGCGTGCCATTCGCGTTCGAAGGCGTCGTCCTGCTTGTCGATCACCCGGGCGGGGGCGGTGACGAACAGTTCCTCCGCCATGGGCCAGTTCTCGCGGCGGGGGCGGAGCCAGGCGCGGGCGCGCCCGTAGCGCTGGTCGTGCTCGACGTCGATGCCGTGCCGCTCGGAGACGCTGATGAGCCGCTGGGCCAGTCGCTGCGGGCGGCCGAGGTCGACGCGTTCGGTGGAGCGCATGACCGGGCGGCGCTTGCCGGTCTCGGACAGCAGGAACAGGCGCCGCACGTGGTACAGCGCCCAGGGCATGTCGAGCTCGCGCTCGAAGGCTTCCAGGCAGGCGCGGTCTTCGGGCCGGTCGGCATCGAGGAGTTCGAGCAGGCTGCGCTTGCCGTACAGCTTGGCGTTGGGGTTCAGGCTCATCGCGGTGTACTCCAGGCGCAGGACCTCACCGGCGATGTCGGGGTGGGCGCGCATGCGCTCGAGGTGGGCGGGCAGCGAGCCCATGGAGACGGGGAAGCAGCAGAAGGTGCAGTACGACTTCGGCCAGTGCACGCCGAACCGCTGAAGGAGGTAGTCCTCGCACTGCCGCCGGTGCCAGCCCCAGTCGAGGAGCGGGTAGACACCGGTGCGCCCGGGGATCTCCGAGGCAGCCGCGTCCCCGAAGCAGCGCCCGGGCTCGTCGGCGTTGAAGCCCATGATCTGCCGGAACGGGCGCCCGCCCATCACCGGCACGAGCCAGCGGTCCCCGACTTCGCCCTTGGCGCGCAGGCTGCACTTGCGGGTGCCGGCCTGCTGGGGGACGGTGCCGACGGACTCCAGCTCGTCCCACAGCGTCCACGGCCCGCGGGCGAAGAGCCGCTGAGGGTATCGGGAGTCGTCCAGGACCGTGATGCCGGCCGCCTTCAGCTGCCCGGAGCGGGACAGCTGCACGAGGCGCACCCCGTGCTCACGCAACAGCGGCAGCATGAACTCCTCGACCAGCAGCCGGGTCTCGGGCCACTCGCTGCCGGTGGCCATGTACAGCACCACGGTGCGCTCGAGGTCGATGCCGTGCGCGGCGGGGTCGGTGAGCATGCGGGCGAGGTAGGCGGTGGAGTCGGCGCCCAGGCCCCAGTTGATGACGGTGTCCACCTCCTCGTCCCGGCTCAGGCCGGGCAGCGGCGGCGTGTGGACGGCGGCGGGCATGGCGGTTGTCACTCCTTCGCGGTGGGCTCGGGCAGGCGGTGGGCGGGGATGACGAGGACCTGGTCGTCGGCGGGCCACGGCGGATGACCGGGCGGGGACGGGCGGTGGTCACCTTGCGGCGTGCCCCTCGTGCAGCGCGGCGGCCGCCGCCCACCACGCCTCGCGCAGCGCAGGATCCTCGCGGGCCTGCTTGCACAGGCCGCGGTGCTCACCCATGCCGCCCGACAGGGGCGTGTGCAGGTGAGGGATGGCGGGGCGCAGGAGTGCGGCGTAGTCCTGACCGCCGAGGAAGATCACGTCGGCGTCGTGGGTGCCGAGAGTCGCGGCGTGGTCGGCAATCCGCTCGGGGGCGACGGCCCGCTCGTCGCCGATCTGCACGTCGTACGGCAGCAGCGGACGCTTGAGATCGACCAGGCCGTGCAGTGCGGACATGATCCGGATCAGCGAGGGGTCGGTGAGGGCGTCGGCCGCCAGGCGCAGCGACCGGTGGTACAGGCCGGTGTACAGCTCCCCCGCGGGGTAGCCGGCGTTGACGTTGCCGTAGTCGTTGAAGCCCGGATGCGGCTTCTTCCCGTTCCCGCACGCGATGATGACGAGCCGTCGCCGCCGCACGTCGATGCCGCCGCGCTGGCGGGCATACGTCCGGCCGGCCGGGGTGAGGTGCAGTGAGATGGATCGGCCGTAGGTGGTGGCGTATCCGGCGGCCTGGACGGCGCGCAGCGTGGGTGCGCGGAACCACTTCTGGCCGGCCCAGTACACGTCGTGGTCGTCGCGGCCGGGCACGCGTTGGTCGGGACGTCCGGCCGCCGTCACGACCGCCTCGTGCTGCACCCCGGGGAGCTTCGGCGGGATCGGCTCTGCGGGCAGGGCGTCCGGCGTGTGGCCGTGTCGCTGCCGCCACTCCTCCAGCGCGGACCAGCCCTGCTCGGTCATCCGGTGGGTGCCGCCGTCGCCCGTGTGGGGGACGACCATGCCGTCCGCCACCAGCTTGGCCATCGTGGCGGGGTGGCCGGAGGCGAGGCCGTTGTCGTTCTGGTCCAGGGCGCGTGCGCCCTGCGGAGTGAGCTGGAACATGGGGGACTTCCTTCCTGCCCGGCCGGGCAGTGAGCAGGGGGGGGCAGCGGTGAGGGGGGAGGCGTGGCACCGGCCCTTGGGGGGGCAGTGGCGCCCCGAGGGCCGGTGCGGACGGATCGGGCGGTCCGGCGGGCTGAGGCGCGGGGCAGCCTCTTGGGCCGGGGCGGTGCGGTCGGGGGTGTCAGAGGAGGGCGAGCGCCTGGGCGGGGTTCGGACAGAGCTCCGCGCGCTGTTCGGCGATCAGCGTGCGGTGCCGCCGGCGCGGATGTCGTCTTCGGCGGGCGGGGCGGTGAGCAGCGGGCGGCGCAGGTCGAGTGCGGCCTGGGCGGTGCGCAGGGTGTGGCTGTGGTCCAGGGCCTCGATGAGGACCACCGCCTTGGACAGGGCGGCCAGGAGGCGGGCGCTGGCTTGGTGGGTGGCGCCGCTGGCGGGGGTGCCGGGCGGGTAGAGGCTGATCACGGCGCCGCCGCCGGTGGGGATGCGTTTCATCAGGGCGGCGTGGGCGTAGGGGTGGGCGCGGTCCAGGCCGCGGGGCAGGACGGCCAAGGTGGCCCGCCCGGTGAGCGCGGCCGCCTGGTGGGCGGCGGCGTCCACACCGAAGGCGAGGGTGGCGGTGACGGTGTGTCCGGCCTCGGCGATGGCGTGGGCGTAGTCCTGGGTGGCGGTCAGGGCGTGGGCGGTGGCGTTGCGGTTGCCGGTGACGGCCACCGTGCTGGCGGTCAGCTCGGGCAGGTGGCCACGGCCCAGCACCCACAGCCCCAGCGGCTGGCGTTCGCCCAGCACGGTGAGGGCGGTGGGCCAGCCCTCATCGGAGCGGGTGATGAACTGGCAGTACAGCAGGGACCTGTTCAGTTCCTCATCGGGCCGGTATCGGGCCAGGCGCCCGCTGGCGTCGGCTTGCACGCGTTGCTGCCACACGTTGGCGGCGCTGTGTGCGGCGAGGTCCCCGGCAACCTCCTCGGGGGTGAAGTGGGCGGCGAGCGCGGCGAGCGCGGACCGCTCGGACGGGGTGCGGGCAGCAGGCATGACGGTCTCCAGACGGAAGCCACGCCGGCGGTGAACCGGCGGGGACGAACACGGCAGGGCCGGGCAGGACAGGGGGAGGCTGCGGGGCGCTGGCAGGCGAACCAGCGCCCCGCGAGGTGGTGCGGGGGAGAAAGGGAGGAGCGGTGGTGCGGTCCCGGCAGGCGAACCGGCTCCGCACTGGCGCGGCGAAGAAGAAGTGGTCAGCGACCGGCGTTCGGGGAGGAGGCGCCGGCCGACGTGCGGGCGGTGGTGCGGTGCCATCCGGTGGCCCGACGCTGCTCCCACCAGGCGGGCGGGGCGCCCGCCTGGGTGGCGGCCGGGCCACGGGCACCGGCTGCGGCGGGCTGCGCGGCCGCCGGGGCAGCGACCGAGGCGACCGACGCGGTGGGGGAGATGGGGGCGGCGGCGGCCGGGCTGGGCAGGCTGGTTTCGGTGTAGGCGATGCGCTGGCGCAGGCTGATGCCGAGGTCATCGACGCTCAGATAGACGGCGTTGTCCCGGATCTCGGTGACGCGCCCGGTGGCCAGCACGCGCACCCCGTCGACGAGGGACTCGGTGGCGTTGCGGGCCAGGTCCCGCCAGGCGGTGCACACGTAGCGGATGAGGGGCCCGTCACGCCACTGCTGCGCGGCCGCGTCCCACTGGGTGGTGGTCTGGGTGAGGCGGAAGCGGCAGACGGCGACGCCAGAGTCGGTGAAGCGGACTTCCACGTTGCCGGTCACGGTGCCGGACACGTGAGTGACGGACGGGGCCATGCGAACACCTCCTGAATCCCATAATAGCTACTTAGCGAAATGAGGCAATCCCCCCATCCGCGTTGCCCGTCAGCCTCCGAAGCCGCCGCCGCCACGCCTGCGTCGACGCTCGCGCGGCACTGGTGCTGAACACGGTGGCGTCCTCGACTTCCACCTGGAGCGGGACGGTGCCGTCGGGCCGGACCAGTTGCTCGTGGGTGGTGTCCAGGTGTACGGAGACCCGGACGGCGCGCTTGTCGGGGTCGAGGTAGGCGAAGACGAGGATCCCGGCGAGTTCGATGCAGGGCAGGCCTTCGTCGTCGGGGCCGGCCATGGGGTGGAAGACGGCCGCGCTGTTGGCCTTCGCGCAGTCGTCGGGGTCGGTGATGTCGAGGGGTGTGGGTGTGCGGATGTGGCGGGAGATGTCGTCGGTGTAGAGGGTGTAGCCCTCGTCGCCGCGGTGCCGGTCGTTGCCGTAGTAGAGGTCCACCGCCGTCTGGTCGTCGGCGGGAGGGCGGTAGGGGACACCGTCCTGGTCGCTGACGTTGTCCCAGCAGCTGCGCACGTGCTGCGCGAGTGAGGCCAGGGCGGAGGCGTGGTCGGCCCACAGTGTGATGTCGTCGCCGTGCCGGTCCCACTGGCGCAGCACCCACGCCCGGCCGGTCACCTGTACCGCGACGTCCTTGGAGGTTGCGAAGTTGAAGTGGCTGAACCACTCACTGAGGATGTCGGCGGTGTCCGCGCCCGGCCATTCGCCGGTGCGCAGCTGGAGGTTGTCCATGAGCTCGGCCAGTTCGAGGATGGCCGCGCCCTCGGGCGTGGCCGCGTCCGGTGTGATCCGCACGGGCTTCTCCTTTCAGGGGGCAAGGGTGGTCAGGACTCGTTCCACAGGGAGTTGACCAGATCCATCAGCTGCTGCTGGTCGGGGGTGAGGGTGGCGGTGCGCAGCAGACGCCGGCGCAGGACGGGCACGCCGGTGCTGATGCCGATGGGCGCATCGGGCCGGTCGGGGGCGGAGACGATGCGGTAGCTGGAGGTGTGGATCATCCAGGCCTCGTAGCGGTCGGCGGGGCGGCCGCTGCGCGCGGTGTGCCCTTCGTCGGGAGTGCGGGCCGGGCACGGGCAGGCCGGGTCGGTGCAGGGGCGCCCGGCGGGATGGGTGGCCAGGACGGAGCTCCGCCGGTAGTGGGTGGCGGTGCCATTGAGCATGGGGCAGTGCGCGGCCGTGTAGGGCAGGCACTCGGGGTGCAGCGCCGGTTCCGGCGCGTGCCCTCGGGCGGCGTCGGCTGGTCGGACGACCAGGTAGCACCGCTCGTTGAGGTGCTGGCCGCAGATCTGACACAGGCGTCGCAGGAAGGCGGTGCGGGCCCGGTCGGCGTCCAGGCTGCCGAAGGCGGCGTGCCCGCCGTGGATCAGGGACACCCACGGCACAACCAGCCCGCCCGCAAGCGGCCGGCGCGCACAGCGCTGGGGTATCGCGTGCATCGGTCTTCTCCCATCGGGTCACAGGTTCGTATGGCTGGGTGTCAGGTGTTGGGCGTCGGTGGGTCGGTCAGGAGGTCATCCCAGCGGGCGTAGTGGCAGCCGGTCGCTTCGTGTAGGCGCAGGTGCAGCCAGGCCAGGCCCTGCCCGGTGTGCAGGACGGCTTCGGCGCCGATGGCCGCGGCCCGCGGGTGGACGGTGTCGTCGCCGGGGTCGGCGAGGGCGAGGATCAGTCCGGAACGGCGGGGCATGTGGCGCAGCGTGAAGGCGCTGTAGCTGCGGTCGTCCAGGATCACGAGCGGGGCGAGCCGGTACTCCTCAGCGCTGAACAGCGGAGAGGGCAGCCGCCGCAGCGGAACCGCGCAGGGCAGCAGACCGAGCGGGTCCTCGTCCGGACGGTCGCTGATGACCAGTACCGGCGTCCACGCTCGCTCTTGAGGCGCTGAAGCTGAGTCGGGCATGGCAAAACGAGTCGCTTTCGACATCGGAGACGGAAGAGGAGGCCGGGGGCGGAATGAAGTGCGAAGGTCGTCCCGCCCCCGCGCCGGTTGATTCAGCCCAGCGGGTAGAGCACCAGGGCCCGGACGGCGCTGTCGGGGATACGGCCCGCATACAGCTCGCGTAGCTCCCGGTCCAGCTCCAGCCGCTCGGCCAGCGGGTAGATGGCACCACTCCGGCCGGTGTCGGTCGGCGCATAGCGGCCGTGGTCGAAGGTGGCGAACGGCGAGAAGGAGCTGCCTTTGGCATCGCTGGAGAGCACCACCGGCGTGTTGCCGGGCAGTCCGCTCCAGTTGTACCGGACCAGCCGGCGCAGGACGGCCAAGGTCAGGGGACGATAGTGCTCGTCCTCCGCAGTGGCTGGTGTCTGCTGGTTGTCGTCCATGAGGACCTCTCAGGTAGAGGGAACGGGGAAGGGCAGACTGGGCAGGACACAGCCCACCCGGGCGCCGGGCGGAATGGCCGATGGCGGGGCGGTCAGTTGGTCGATGCCGGTGCGGCGGGCTGGGCCGTCTGGTGGGGCCACTGCCAGGTGCCGTGGTGGAGGTCGGTCCAGCGGTGGGCGCCGTCCGGATTCCACGTCACCCGCACCGGGCCCCAGCCGCCGATCGGACAGGTGCGGCGGATCGCTGCGTGGTGGCCGGGCAGGTGGTCACGGCGCAGGTTGCTGCCGTCCAGCTGCGGGGCCTGGCCGAGCTGGTCCAGGGCTTGGAGCACGTCGGCCAGCAGCGCCCAGAGTTGGTCGGGGTCCTGGGGCAGTTGGCGGATGCGCTGGTCGGAGGCGATGATGCGG
The DNA here is from genome assembly GCF_044540525.1 of Streptomyces sp. NPDC085932. Classification (NCBI taxonomy): domain Bacteria; kingdom Bacillati; phylum Actinomycetota; class Actinomycetes; order Kitasatosporales; family Streptomycetaceae; genus Streptomyces; species Streptomyces sp. NPDC085932. The sequence goes on along the minus strand of NZ_JBITSJ010000011.1, from coordinate 11,509 downwards.
CGGGCCGCTTCGTCACCGCGGCGGTACCACGCGCCGCCGCCGGGGGTGGTCCGCACGGCCGCACGCAGCGTCTTGGTGTCCGGCCTGGCGGGCTCGCCGGGGCGGGTGAGGATGCGGAACGTCTCGGCCACTGCGAGGTAGTAGGCCGCTTCGTGTGCCGGCTTCAGCGGGCCGTCGTCCGCCTCGGTGCTCTGTGGCTCGGGCACGGGCGCGCCCCTCATCTCGCGGGCGTAGGCCCGGGCGGTTGCAACGGTGCGGGAGGAGATGGCCATGGTCGCTCTCCGGCTTCTCATACGTGTGGGGGCAGGAACGGCCACGCTCGGGCGGCTGTTGGGGCCGCCGGGCGGGACAGGGCCGTGGGCGCTGTCCTGCCCGGCGGGCGCGGGGGCGGTCAGTCCTCGATCAGGTCCAGGCAGGAGACCGGGACGCCGTTGCCGGGCAGCCGGAACCGCTTGGTGTCCTCGGGGATGCTGTAGCGGTTGCGCGGGTCGGTGCGCAGCCGCTGGGTGGAGTCCTCGTCCAGCAGGAACCCCGCTCGGCTGCCGGTGCGGTTGCGCTCCTGAACCGTGCCGGTCAGGCCACGCAGGTGCGCCGGGCGCAGCGTGTCGTTGAGGCGGGCGCGGCGACCGGCCACGATGCCGCTGTAGGCGGCCTTGTCGAGCTCGCCGAGCCGCCGGGCGGCGGCCTCCTGGACCTGCGCGACGGCGGCCGGATCGGTCAGATGCCTGATGAAGGCGCGCACGTGCTCGATGCCGATGGGCATGGCGGTTCTTCCTCTCTGAGGGGAGGGGGACCGGCCGGGCACCGGGTGTGCCCGGCCGGAGCTTTCGGGAAGGGGCGGGGACGTCAGGCGTCGGCGCTGGAGTCGCTGTCGGCCTCGGCGCTGGAGGCGCCGTCGGTAGTGCTGTCGGTGGTGGGCCGGTGGCTGGCCACGGCCTGCTGCTCGACCTCGGAGAGCTGGTAGCTGCCGTTGTCGGCCTTGCCCAGGGATTCGAGAAGGAGCAGGTAGCGGGCCTGCCAGGTGGTGAGGTGCGACCAGGTCTTGGGCTCGCGGATGCCGTACTCGCAGGCGGCGGCGACCTGCGCGAACAGGGCGTTGGCCAGGCGGGCCTTGGGAAGCTGCGCCGCCGTCTCGGCCAGGTCGGCCTTCTCGGGCTCCTTGATGCCCAGGAACCGCGCGAGGGTCTCCATCTCGCGCTTGTCGGTCCAGGAGCTGTAGTAGTAGGGCAGCGTGAGCAGCACTTCCTGCGCGAAGACGCGGGCGGTGTCCGGCAGGGTCTTCATGCGCACGAGCCGGGTGACGAAGTCCTGGCGCGGTTCGACGGCGGCCTTCCACGCCCGGTTGCAGGCGATGACCTTCCGGCGCTCCTCGGCTGCCTTCTCGTCCTGCTCGGTGCGCGGCTTCTTCGGCTTGGGGCGGACCTTGTGGCCGTACTGGGCCGGGTCGGAGCAGTGCCACACGGGCCGGTGCTCCTCGTCCAGCCGGGCACTGTGGCCGGGGCAGCCCTTGTGGTTGTCCTCGGTGAGCGGGTTGCCCAGACCGGTGGTGAGCTCCGACAGCGGCTGGGAGGGGTCCTTCTGCCCGTAGGACGGCCGCGTCAGCAGCGGGATGCCGGCCGCCTCCAGCTCCGCCAGCACCCTGGCCCGCGTCACGGCGTCTGCCTGCTCGGCTTTGAGCAGGGCCATTTCCTGGTCCCAGTGACCGCGCCCGCCGCCGCCCTCCGCCTGGTCGCGCTGAAGCGCCCGCAGCAGCCGCCGCTCGGCGTTCGGCACGTCCTTGACCTCGGCGAGCTGGGCGGTCTGCTCCAGATCCATCCCACCGGCCGCCGCCCGGCGCAGCGCCGCGTCGTCCAGCTTCTGCGCCGCCTTCGCCTGCTTGGCCGCGTTCCTCCCGACCCCCAGCGCCTTGGCAGCCCTGCGCCGGTCGATGTCGTCCATGCCGATCAGCGCCAGTTCCTGCGCCTTGAGGGTGTCGCGCTCGCTCATGCCCTCGCGGTGGTCGTTCTCCACCAGGGACAGGAACCGCGTCCAGCCGTCACGGCCCAGCAGGTCCTCACGCACGTACGCCTTCACCGCCCGCACCGGGCGGCCCTCCGCCTCGGCGGCGGCGTTCGCCACCTGCTGCGCCTGCGCACGCCGCCAGCCCTTGAACACCCCGAAGGTGCCGTCGGGCTTGGGCCGGACGCTGATGGGCTCCTCGACGCCGATCTCCTTCACGGAAGCGATCAGCTTCTCGTCCGGCTCGGTGTCGTGCTCACGGGCGTTGCACTCGTCACGCACCAGCAGCGCGGCGTCCAGCCACACCACCTGTGTGGTGTTCTCCTCCGGAGGGGCGGGCGATTCGGTCGGGGTCGAGACGGCGGTAGCCATGAGGCTCTCCTTCTCCCTGCCAATCGGCGGAACGGGTTCTATTCCATAATAGGAACTCTGCTCGATAGGTCTAGATACCCTTTGAGCTGAGGAAATTGAGGAGGTGCGGAACGTGGGTGGCCAGGCCCCGGTTGTCCACTTCGGGCGGGTGCTGGCGCACCCGCCCGAAGTGGAGTCAGGGGGTCAGGCGGGTGACCTGCCGGGTGGGCAGGTGAACGCGCAGGACGTCCTCGTGGCCCGGCGGGTCCAGCACTGCGAGTCGGTTGAGTGCGGCGGCCAGTTCCGGGTCGGCGAAGATCTCCTCGGCCATCGCCGCCTCGCCCACTGGTACGGCGGTAATCGTGGTGGTGGTGTGCCGCAGGTCAGGGATGTCCTCATTGCTGGTGAGTGCTGCGATGAACGGGCTCCAGCCGACTCCCAGGCCCTCCGTCGTCCGCTCGATTGTCGTGAAGTACGCGGCCACTGCCGGGGGGTTGTCGCCCGTCTGCTCGGCTGCGAACGCCGCGACGCGGTCCACCGCGACCTGCCGCCAGGCCTCCTCGGTGGCCGAAAGGGTTTCGATGATCAATGCATCCAGCGTCCTGGGTGCGAGGCGGCGCAGCGCGTCGCGCACCAGGGACTTGGTCGGCCAGGCCAGCAGTTCGGCCAGTTCGGTCGGCTTCACGGGTGGTGTCCTCCTCGTGTGAGGTGGTGGCGGCGCCCGGCGTCCGGGCTCCCGCATCAGCACAGCTACCATAATAGCTGCTAAATGCTGCATGTGAACCCGCCTCTGACCTGCTCTTTTGCCGCTAGTCGTGGTCGTGGCGCGGGGGTAGCGGAAAGGTGCGCCTGGGGTCCGTTCGTGCGCAGTGCTCGCAGTAGGCGGTGATGCGGTTGGCGGTGCAGGCGCCCCACTGGCATTCGAAGTTCTCGCGTGGCCCGCACAGCATGCACCGCCACAGGGTGATGCCGTGCAGCTCGCATGGTGCGTAGCGCTCGCGCGGGGGTAGGGCCTGCCGTGCGGGGCGGGGGCGTTCCAGGCGGTTCAGTTCGGCGGCCGGGAAGGACTCCTGCCCGTCTCGGATCCAGCGCGGCGACAGCTCCTCGAAGCGCTCGGGCGTGGTGTAGTACGGCTGCCCGGCCGGGCTGAACACCAGAGCTAGATGGCCGGCGCAGACGAGGGTCTCCAGCCGGCGGTAGCTGAACTCCCGCATCAGATCCAGCATCTCGTCTTGGCGCACGCTCCAGGCGTAGCCGTACCGGCGCAGGATGCGCCGCTCGGCGGCCGCGGGGCCGCTCTGGGCGGCGTCGAGTGCCTCCACGGCCGCGATGGCGGCGGCAGGGTCGGCGGCCAGTTCGCGCGCTGCGGCCTCGGCGGCCTCGGGGGTGGTGTGGCTGCCGAGGGCGTACCCGTGGAGCTGGTCCACCACCTGGTGGACCCCCTCGTGCTCGGCGGCGGCGTACCGGACGGGCGGCTGAGGACGGTGACGGGGCATGGCGCATCCCCCTTCTTCGAAGTGGCAATCGGGCAGTGGCGGGGATCAGTCGGGACCGCTGGCCGAACGCGGCACGGCGCCCCACGAGGACAGGACGTGGTGGCCCAGCCCGCGCAGCACCCTGGTGATGCGGTCCACGGCTGCGGGAATGTCGTCGGCCCGGCAGGTGTACGCCTCGATCTCCTCGTTCCAGGCGAACCCGTGGGCGGTGAGGTACTCCACCGTGCCGGGTGTGAGGTCACGGGAGGACTGGGGGGCGGCGACGAGTCCGTGAGCGGGGTCCGGTACGACCAGGAACACGGGTCTCCTTCGGGGAGTTGCGGGCCGCCCGCGTGGGGCGGCCCGATGGCGGTGACCGGTCAGCGGGTGACGGTGATGGTGTAGTCGGCGTCGAGGACGGCGAGGGCGGCGCGGATGGCGGCGCGGGTCTCCGGGCTGGGCACGGAGTACTGGAACTCCAGGGCCTGTACGGCGTCGTTCAGGTGCTCGTCGGGCATTGGCAGCCGGTAGCCGCTGCGGTAGAGGGCTACGGCGGTGGCGGTGGCGACCCGGCTGCGGTTGTAGGCGACGGCCTCCTCGGCGCTCACGGTGGTGCCGAACGCTTCGCGGGCGGTGGGCGGCAGGGCGGCGATCCCGGCCGTGAAGCGGCGGGTGGGGATACGCAGGCGGGCCGGTCGCAGGGCCCGGCGCAGCGATCGCAGCATGGCAACTCCTAAGCAGGGGGGCACTGGAACGTGGGTAAGGGAAGACGGTTGCTGCCGTTGTGGGGGCGAGGGAGGGGCGGGGAAAGGATGCCCTTTCTCTTGCTACCCATAATAGGTTCTCTACAGTTTGTGTGAACCCGCCTCTGACGTGCTCTTTTGCGTTCTCAATCCCAGGGTGAGGGCGGCGAGCATGGGGAGTACCGCGTCGGCTGGGCCGCCGGCCTCGACGTGGACTCGCTCCCCGGCAGCGCCGACCGTGACGGAGAGACTGTCGACTTGGGCGGGGCGGTGCTGTCCGGTGGGCTCGTGTGTGTGCTGCCAGATGATCCGGGTGCGCCGGTGCTGCTCCTCGATGCGGGCGCCGGGGAGCGCGGCGGCCACGGTCTCGGCGACGGTGCGGCGGGCGCGTGCTTCGGCCTGCTGGCGGGCGGTGAGTTCGGTGACCTGTGCCAGTGCCTGGGTGTGCAGGGGGTACAGCCGCCGGGTGATCTCGCGTGCCACGTGGGCCGGGCTGATGGCCGTTACCTTGATCGACGGCGCCTGAACCTGGGTCTCGTCCGGCAGTGCGGCGTAGATCTGCAGCCGGTCGGGGCGCCGGGGGTCGTACTGGTCCAGGCGCAGGCCCCGGTTCTCGTCGTCGATAATGATCCGTCCCAGCTTGTGCGGATAGCCGGGGCGGGTGCGGCAGTGCGTGCCCAGTTCGCGCGCCACCTGCTCGGCGAACGCATCCATCTCGTTCTGCGTGGTCAACTGCTGCGCCATGGCGGCGGCTCCTCTACGTCCTCGGGCGGGTGGTCGGCCCCGCAGCGGGGCGGTGGGCGGGGGCGTTCCTCTCGCGGCGTTGGGCGTCGTGGCGGTAGTCGTCGGCGGTGTATCCGGTGTCGCACCACGGCTTGCAGAGTTCGCCCGGTGCGGCGCCGCACGTTTCGCAGTGGTCGTCGAAGTCCTCGGGGCGCCATGGGCGCGGCGGGCCGGTCATGCGGCCTCACCTCTCGGTTCAAAGGGTGGTGGTCCACAGCTGGAGGCCGGGACCGGTGCGGACGGTGATGCGTGGGGGTGCCGGCATGGCGCGGTAGTCGGACACGCGCACGTAGCCGCCGGGTTCGGTGTCCAGGCGGATGATGTCGTCCTGCCACTCCCATGCGACGAGCAGGTCCGCGGGGAGGGTGCTGAGGTCGTCGGCCTCCACCCGCGTGGCCCAGGCGGTCAGTTCCTCGCCGTAGACCTGGCGCCACTGGCGCAGGATGAACAGCAGCTGGCCGAAGTCGTCGACCAGGGCCAGCGCGCGGGCCTTGTCGGGAGTGGGGCACTCGGCGAACCGGGGGACGTCGGGCCGGGTGCGCTCGCCCAGACTCATCAGCCAACCCATGATCAGAACCTTTCTCATCGATGCGTGCCGGGATGCCGGGGGTGGCCCGGCGTGGGGCCACCCCCGGGGCGGGTCAGGGGCGGGTGAGGTCGCGGTGGATGCGTTCGCTGGTCTGGCGTGCTTCGCGGCGGGCCTGCTCGGCGGCGGCCTCGGGGCTGGTGGCGTAGACGAGCTCGACGCTGCCGAAGGAGTCTTCGGCGTCGCAGGCGTGTTGGTCGTGAGCGTCGGCCCGGGTTGCCGGGTCGGCTGGGGCCTCCTCGATGTGCCAGATCTCCACTTCTCCGCAGCCTTTCCACTGACCGACCACGAAGTAGGCGCGCTCCGCGCCCTGGGGCGCGGCACCGTGCGGGGCCGGTCGGTGGTTGCTGGGCCGGGTTTGGGCGGCGCGCAGGGAGTCGGCCTCGGCCTGGGCGCGGCGTGCGTACTCGCGTTCGCGCACGGCTGCGGTGCGGCAGTAGGGGCCCCGCCACTGCTCGACGGCGACGGTACGGGACAGGGAGCCGGGGTAGTCGGCCAGCACGAGCAGGAGTGCCGGGTGCGGGCAGGCGGTGAACCAGCGTGCTGCGGTCCACCACGCGGTCACGGCGGCACGCCGTGCGGGCGTCGCGGCGCGGGCCTGATCCTCCAGGCGGGCGGCTTCGGCCTGGTGGTGGGCGACCGACCATGTCAGGAAGCGCAGCATGGCCGGGGTGTCCCGGTGCCGGGCGCCTTCCAGGATCACGAACAGGTCCTCGCGCTGGGCGACGTGCTCGGCGCAGCCGCGTAGGACGGCGGTGAGCGTCGCCTCGGTCTTCGGTGACGGCTCGTGTCCGGCGGCGGACTCCATCGGATACACCGTCACCTGCGGGTGGTCCAAGTCGTCGCGGTAGAGGGTCAGGCTGCCCCGGTAGCCGGTGCGGCTGCGGGCCAGCCGCGGCAGGTCCTCGGCGGGGGCGGTGGCCCGGAAGGAGTTCACCGGCCCCAGACACGCGCGCACGGCGGTGAACCGGTTCCAGTGGTGGGGGTCGTGGGTGCCGGTGACGTACACGCTGCCGCGCATCGCTCCACCCAGCTTGAACACGACGGCGTCGTCCTGGAGGGGGCCGGCGGTGGCGTGCACGCGGCCGGCGGGTGTCTCTACGGTCAGGCTCGGACCGGTCATAGGCGGTGTCTCCTGTGCGTTGCGGGGTGGGCTTCCTGGACGGCCCCGAGCAGAGCCGGGGGCCGGTGCAGAGGGGGCGGGTGCGCTGGCGTGCTGTTGCGCGGCCCGTGCCGTCACCCTGCGGCGACGGCACGGGCGGGCGTCTTGCCTCAGCTCTCCGCCAGAAGACGCGTGAGCTGCTCGTCGAGACACAGGTGGTCGCGTTCCGTACCGGGCGGCACAACGGCGTCGGTGCGCTTCACGAAGGACTCCAGGGCCCGCGCCGGGGCCTCCAGCAGGGCTTCACCCTCCGGTGTGCTCAGGGCGATGCACACGATGCCCAGACCGTGACTGCGCGACGGCCAGACGCGGACGTCGCCGGTGCCCGTGGGGCGGTGAAGCCCCTCGGCGAGGAGGTCGCGGGCGAACACCCACGTGACGGTTTCCTCGGCTCCGGTGTGGAAGGTGGCGTGCACGGCGTAGGGGTCGGCCGTGTCATATCGCAGACCCGTCCGGACAGGTCGGGAAGAGTCACCGGCCAGAATGAGCCGCAGGTGCAGTTCGCGGCTGACGGTGGTGTCCATGAGCGGCAGGGCCTTTCGCTCGGTGTGCGCTGGTGACGGCAGGCTTCTCAGCCGTGGCGGCTCTCCTCGCCGGTGTCGGTGATCCGGGGCAGGGGCGGGGCCGGGTAGACCTCGCGCTGGACGGCGTTGACGCCCGGGCAGGGGGTGACCGCGCGGCGGACGTCGTCCGTGTTCATGGGGTGCAGCCACCCCTCACGCACGCTCCAGCCGCACGCCCGGGGGCGCGGCTCGGCGGCCGTGGTGGCCACCAGGACGGCACTGCGCACGGTGCTGCCCTCCAGCGCGAACACCAGCAGCGCACTGAGGGCGTAGAACTCGGCGTCGTCGACTACGGCCAGACGGGCCGGGTCGGTGTTCAGACTGAGGTCGGCGCGGCCCGTGACGAACGCGTCGTCGGTGCGCTCGACTGCGAAGTTGAGCGTGTGCATGCCGTCGCCGAGTGCCTCGAACACGGCGGCAAGGGCGGTCATCGCGCGGTCCATGGCGGCCTGGGTGGCTGCGTCGTCGGGACGCGCGAGCTCCGGGCGTGCAGACATGGCGTGTCACTCCTGGAAGGTGATGGGCCGGGGCGCAGCAACGGCCTCTCTCCCCGCGCAGCGGGTGGCCCCGGGGCTGCGCCCCGGGGCAGTGGGGGGCGGCTCGCTGCGCTTGCCGCGTGGGTGGGGTCCCTTGCGCTGCGCTTCGGGGACCGGCGGGCGGGCTGCTGCGCAGCCGCGTGGTGCGGCAGGGAGAGGGTCGGGCGCGCTGCGCGTCCCTGCTCGGGTGGGGCGCTGCGCGCTGGGGGCGTGTGGGGCCCGCGCGGGCTGGGGAGGGGAGGGCGGGGGGATGCCCCGGCCCGCGCGGGGGCTTGGTGGGTTAGCCGTGTGCGGCGGCGGCCGTGAGGGCCGGGAGCGCGAGTGCTTCGAGGGCGGCGGCCTGGTCGGCGTCGGTGAGGGTCTGCGCGGTCGACGTGACGGCCTGCATGACGCCTCCGGCCGTGATCTGCCCGCCCCGGATGAAGTGGGCCAGGATGGTTTCCTTGGCCTCGGCGCCGATGCTGAGCGTCTTGGTGACGTGCTCGATCGTCTTCGTCGGGTCGGCCAGCGGCTTACCGGCCGCGTCCTCCATCTCACGCACCTTCGCCTCGACGTACTCCCGGGACAGGAACGTGCGCACCGCGTCGGCGGTCTTGGACGTGATCAGCTCCAGCGTCTTGCGCTGGGTCTGCCCGGACCAGGACACCACGCCCTCGTCCTGCTTGCCGCCGAGGTGGACGGCGCGCATGACGTCCTTGGCCATCGTCATGCCGTTGCGACAGACCTGGATCACCGCGCGCGGGGTGATCGTGTAGGCACCGCCCCCGACTTCGCTGTTGGTGATGACGAATCCGGCGGAGATCAGCGGCAGCTCATCACCGCTGCGCTCGTCGAACGGCGAACGGTAGCCGCGCAGCAGGCTGCGGGCCTGGACGGCGACCGCCTCGGACTCCACCCGCACGTACATGCGCCGGTCGGTCAGATCGCAGCCGGTGACCTGGGTGGGGTGCCCGGACTGCTTCACCCCGTCCAGCGCGGCCAGCAGCATGTCCAGGTTGTCCATCAGCTTGTAGCTGTCGGACAGCAGCGCACGGGCCACGCCCTCGGCCGGCCGCATCCCGGGGCCGTGCTCACCCCGGAACGCACGGAGCATGAAACGCCGCTCGGGGGCAGTGCGCAGCCACGCGTTGACGTTCTCGTCCAGCAGCGGGACGTTGTCGGCGCGCATGCGGCGCAGGTAGGCGAGCGGGATCTTGAGCTTGTCGGCGATGCCCTCGTCGGCGACGGCGGTGGGCCGGTAGACGCCGTCCACGTCCGTGACACCGTCCTCGGTGATCAGCGACTCCACACCCTCCACGTGCAGGTTGCCCTCACGGAAGCGCAGGGCGGCGGCCGGAGCGATCACGTCCAGCTTGCGGCGGTTCTGGTCCTCCAGGATGCGGGCCAGATCGGCCAGACCGGCATTCCGGGCCCCGGTCGGGGCGGCGACGTTCACGGCGCGCTCGGCGAACTGCTGAGTCATGCTCTCCCCTTCGTTGCGTCCCGGGGGCGGGGCCACCGCCCCCGGGACGCTGCGTTGATTTCTGCGGAGCCGAGGGGCGGGGCCACCGCCCCCGACTAATTCCATAATAGGCCCTTAGGGGAGGTTGAGAATCCCCCCTCTGACCTGCGCCTTTACTGAATCCAGCGATACTCGGGCAGCGGGGTGACGCTCACCCGGCGGACGTTCCGGACCACTGTGACGGGAACGCCCCCGCGCATCTCGCACAGGTCGTACCGGACCTCGGACGTTCGACAGAACGGGTCGGCGAGCGCGTGAATGGCGCGCACCCAGTAGCGACCGTGACGGCTGGTCTGGCTGCCGTGATACTCCACCCTCTGCCACAGCACCGCCCCGGCGTTCTGCGGGTCCAGAGTCCTCGCGATGGCGAACGCACGCGCGACCGTCTCACGGTCAAGCGGCACATCCGCCAGAGCCGGGGCCGTGTGTCCGGTACGCACACCCAGCGCCCACCCCAGCTCGAAGAAATGCAACACCGTCTCGAACTGCTCCCACGGCAGTCGCAGCGCGCCCGAGCCACTGCTCATCAGATCGTCCAGGGCGTAACGTGCCTGATCTTCCTCCGCTGCCGTGAGCGGCGCCCCGGCCTGCTCGGCAATCCGCGTGTTCTCCATGGTTTCCCTTCCCTCGTGCCGTTGCCTGACCGAAGGGGGCGCCCCGGACGGGCGCCCCCGGGGTGAACTACTTCAGGAACCCGCGCGACCGAAGGAACTCGGACGTCATGAGCGCGATCCCCTGCGGCTTGTAGATCTGCGGAAACCTCCGCATCTCCACCTCGGTACGCCCGGTCTCGTCCGGCTCGATGAACTCATGGACGATTCGGTACGGCTGGTCACCCATCGGCATTTCCAGAACGACCGGACCCACCTTCGTTTCGAAGCGAATTCCGGTGTAATTCGCGTCGGCGTTGTGCACGACCTTCGCACCCGTGCGTGCGCAGGCAAGCGGCAGGAAACTCGCGATAGTTCGAGCCTGAATAGCCAGACCTCCCATAGGAGCGTCCTGACCACCGCGCACCCGCCGTACGATCCCGCCGGAAATGCTGATCTCCACGATTTCTCCCCTTCGTTGATCACTGTGCGTTCGGGGGGTCGCCTCCCCCCTTCGCTTCCCATAATAGGGTACTCGGAAGCGGAGAGGGAAGGGGTTGCGCTGGATGTTGCGCTAGATGTTGCGTCATGGCGTTGCGCTAGATGTTGCGCTAGGTGTTGCACCTTCTCCCGGTCGGCCTCTCGATCCCTCCTGCTCAAAGCAGCCTTTGCGACTGGTCAGACTGCTGACATCCCCTCTGCTGCCGCTCACCGTGCCTGGAATAAGAAAGGAGGCGGGGCGGGTACGGTCGGCGCGGCGGCATCGGGGATCGCGGCCGGTAGTTCTGATTGCGCGTCAGCGGTGGCCTCCGCGCCCGGGCGCTGGCGCGCCCGGATAGCGGTCGACGTGAATCGGAAGCCGGGCGGACATTAGGGCTTGCCTTTCGGGGTGAATCGGGAAGACGACGCACAGCCTGTTACAGGGTCACAGGCCCAATTCCAGAATCGATCGGGCACCCTCTTTTGAAGCAACTTCGGGGGAGGGGTGGCCTGGTTTCGCCAAAGCTACATACTGCATCAACCAACACCCTTGGCCGTCATCGTTGCTGCCCGGGCCGCAGGCCCGTTGTCTGACTGCGCGCAGCGCGGTCAGACACAGTGCGGGGCGCAGCCCCCGCACTGCTCCGGGAGCGCAGCGAACGGAGCATCAACCCGCCTGCGCAGCAGGCGGGTTGAGCGGGACGCGCAGCGTCCCGCCAGCGCTCACGCGGAGCGGGAGCG
>NZ_JBITSJ010000010.1:0-110894 GCF_044540525.1 Streptomyces sp. NPDC085932 | reverse complement strand
AGAGAAGGCCAGGTCACCACAGGCACAGATCTCCAGTCGACAACTATAACTTGAAACCATCTTACGTAAGATTATCTAGCATGGGTATCATGTTGAACGCCGGCGTGTTCCACCCCCAACCGACACAGCACTGTGATCGAGAAGGAAGCCGTTGGGGTCGCAACGGTCCTGCCATGTCGAGCGGCGCTGCAGGCGTAGGCATTCGTCGTGCCATGCCAAGGTCCATTCAGGGGCCAGCGGTGCCAGCCCAGCCTTGACTGGAGTCCGTGCTTCGGCCTGCCGTCTTCAGTCCTCACCCTGCAGATACCGCAGCACCGCAAGGACCCGCCGATGGCTGGCCTGCGTGCGCAGCAGGTTCAGCTTGGTGATGATGCTCGCTGTGTGCTTTTCTACCGCGCGCTGGGAGATGGCGAGCCCGTCGGCGATCGACGCATTTGTGCGGTCCTCAGCCATGAGCGCGAGGACTTAGCGCTCGCGTGTGGTCAACAACACCAGGCCATCTACCGTGTGCTGGGCGGCCAACAGTTTCGAGACCACCTCCGGGAGGGCGTCGATGAAGTCGACGACGTCAACGACGCGTCCCTTGAGTAGATAGCCGGAGCCGGCCAGGCCTGTGGCGGCGAGCCGGTTGACGTAGCGCGTTTCCACTTACTGCGAAAAGAGCAGCACCCCGAGGTCCGGATGGCGCTCGCGCAGGGTGCGCGCGGCGCGCAGTCCTTCGTCGCGGCGGGTGGGCGGCATGCGAATGTCCGCGATAGCGGCGCGCGGCCGGTGTTCCTGGACTGCCTTGAGCAGTGCCTCGGCGTTGTCCACTGCGGCGGCGACGTCCAGGCCACGGTCACGCAGTAGCTGGACCAGGCCCTCGCGTACGACGGCGTCTGCGGCAATCACAATGCGCATGCGGCGGATCCTAGGTCCTGCGGCCCAGCGGCAGTTCGGCAGCGACGGTGGTCGGGCTGTCGACGGGGCTGTCGATCAGCAGCTACCCGTCCACCGTGCTGACCCGCTCCGACAATCCTGCCAGCCCTGTACCGCCGCCCGCGCATGGTCGTGCGCCGCCGCGTCCGTCGTCGTGTACGGAGAGGTGCAGCGCCCCGTCCTTCGCACATGCCGCCACTTCGGCACGGGTCGCGTCTGTGTGCTTGTCGGCTTTGGTGAGGAACTCGGCCGCGCAGAAGTACGCGATGGTCTCGGTTGCCTCTGCGGGCTGTTGGAGCAGGTTCACGTCCAGCCTTACGGGCAACACGTAACCCGTACCAAGGCTTCCAGGGCGACGTCGAGGCCATCGTTGATGGCGGGTGGATGGATGCCACGCACCAGGTCGCGGAGCTCCTTGATCGCGGTGCGGGAGCCGTCGAGGGCGGAGCTCACGAGTTCGCGGCCGTGAACCAGTTCGGGGGCGTTTCCCGGGACGCGGGCAGCAGCGGGATCACGTCCCCGGCGCTCCGGCCGACCCCGCAGCAGCCACCCCGGTGAGCACGATCGCGCCCGCGCGTGACACCAGCGAGATCCAGCCCGCCCCAAGGGCGCCGCTCAGTCGAGACCGCATCCCCTACAGAGCACGCCTTAGGGTCCATATGTCCGCCGTTCGATGGACGCAATAGTGACCGATCTGTGGTCCCGTCTGTGCTTGCGCAGAGATGAGACTGCCTGACATGACACGACACACAGACGTCGCCGGACCCAGCGAAGTGGCGGTGCGCGTGCGAGGCCTGCGGAAGAGCTACGGCGCGGTGAATGCCGCCAAGGGATTCGGCCTGACGGTGCGGCGCGGCGAAACCTTTGGCTTGCTCGTGCCCAACGGTGGGGGCAAGAGCACTACGGTGGAGATGGTTCAGGGCGATCGCAATCGAGACGGGGGCGATGTCTCAGGCCTGGGATGGGATTTAGTGACCACAGGTCGGCAGGAGCGTGCCCGGGTCGGCATCGGGTGGCAGGACCAATGGGCGCCTCGCGACTCGACGGCATACGAAGTCGTGAACCACCCCAGGCCCAATGGTATGGCCCGCTTGGTTGTAAATTCTGCGCATGACGCCTCATTCCCATTCATCGTAAGGGCAATTTCCAGTGAGAGGTCGCCGAGGCGCGCCGCCGGTGTTCTCACCGGACTGTTGCTGACCGCGGGTCTGCTCGTGACTGCCGCTGGCACATCACAGGCCCAGGATGCTCTGGTCCGTGAAAGCCCTCGCCAAGTGTTCGCCCATGATGACATCGTCAGTCTGCACTCGGGCACTGGCGCCGCTACGGGTGCGGAAGCGTGGGATGTCCTGGAAGCCAGTACATCCCCTGGCGGCGAGATCGCGACTTGGCCCTACCATGGAGCAGGAAATCAAAAGTGGCGGGTGAAGGATTCGGGACTCGGTGACGAATCGTTTTCACTCGTCAATGTGCACAGCGGTCTGTGTCTGGATGTCGAACAGGCGTCGACTTATGATGGCGCGCGCGTGATTCAATGGCACTGTAACGGTCAGGCCAACCAGGCATTTCATATAACGCACAACAATTTCCTGCGAGCGGTGCACAGCGGGAAAAATATAAGTGCTCCTCCTTCGGGGAGGTTGGTACAGTCAGAGGGTGGTTCACCGGTCTCCTGGCAGTGGCAGTCGTATTCAAAAACGGTCACCGAAAATCTGTCTATCGGAGAGATCGACAAGGGCACCTACTCGTGCGTCTCCCGCCGATATCACGTGCGGGCCGACTCGGGGACGGAGTGGCCCACATACCACAACAGCAGCAGTAAGGGGGTAGGAGTCAGTGCAGACCCACTACTGCGGGATGATATTCGCAAGTTCAGCTACTGGCTGAAATGGAAGGCGTTCCCAAGCGTAAAAGGCTTCTTCTCGGGCACTTTCAGTGCCGAGCAAATTCCAGAGTATCTCCCTGGAGAGAACACCGTTACATTCTGGTTTTCCAACTGGGGTATTCCGGCGCAAAAGCGCACCGCGCGGGTAATGTTCTACTGCGATCCCAACCTTGCTTGAATGTCCCGGTCAGTCGGTTGTGGAAAGGCGAACCGGTCACCGGTTTTTCAACTTCATGGTGTTTAGTGAAGAAATCCGCGACTCCTGCGTCTCATTGATAATGTCAAAAGAATTCATGTTTGATCGCCTGAGTCCAGCTTATGAGGCGGCAGAGGTCGCTGTGCATAGTCTTCGTCAATTCGTGGAACTTGTCGAATTCTCACGTCAAGGTTGTGATGGCAGACCAACGCAGCCATGTGATGATCGCGCGAGACTCGCGGTCTATCGGATTTCGGATATCAGTATCGCGAACAGTGAGAATCCTGTTGGCAAACTGTATGGTGCGCTCGCGGAAATATTCAGGACCGACGACTCTCTGATCCGCTGGCTCTCGAAAACAGCAATAGAAACGTGCGGGCCGGCGTGGAACGCTTCGGTGATGGCGGTTCCATGCCTGTCCACGCGAGAGCGTGCGGTTGTTCATTTGACGGCATGTGGAATGACCAACAAAGAGATGGCTGCTGAACTCTATGTGAGTACTAAAACGGTCGAGTTTCACCTTGCTAATGTATACAATAAATTGCAAGTGAATTCGAGATATGAGCTCCGGAAACGTCTCTCGGAGCTCTGCTGGTATGCCATGTCTCCCAGAAGGCATTGACATTATCTGCACGGTTACTGGCTGGTGCGGGGGAGCGGCTGTTCATTGCACCAGTCAGCCGTTTCGTGCTGGTGGCGTGCCGCGGTGACATGAGCCGGCAAGCCTTTCGTCGACAGGCTGCGCTCAGACGGCGTCGGCACTCTACGGTGCGAGGAGTGGCTCCCGCGCCTCAGCGACTGGAGGAAGTGACCGGACGCATGTCAGTCGCTCCTGAGGGGCGTGGCAACACGCCAGGTCAGAGTATGTACCAGAGATGGAGAAGCGACTAAAGCGACCCAGGGACGGAGATACTGACCCAGTTGGTCGCTGAGCTCTCGCCGTCCCAGGCCACGCGTTCCGCCCAGCCGCTCAGGTTCTGACCGCGGTCGAGAGCGGACCAGTCGCCGTACATGGTGACGGAGCGACCGCTCCCTACTGCCTAGGCGGGCTGGTCTCCGCGACTTCGTAAGCCGGCTTCTTGTTGCGCCTTACCTGGCTGCAGGCCCTGCATGTGGGGGAGACACATACGGCCAACGCATGGCGTGCGGCGTCGAAGCGTGTGATCAGACAAGAGCATGCTGGCATGCCGTGCTGGCCATCCAGGCCGTAAGGTCCTGGGCGGGTTCATCGTGGTGGAGGCGATCTTGGTGTGGCCCCGAGTGGATTATCTGCTCCAAGGCGTCCTCGAGTGGGTGGTGGTCACCCCTTCCGGGATTACATTCATCCCTTCAGCTGGTAGACGGCTCGGAACAACGACTGCAGGGTGAATAAGGAATGGTGAGGATGGATTTCGCTCACACAGGAAGCCGATCAACTCTTCGCTCAGGTCCGCACTTCGAAATCGGAGGAAAAGTAGCTGATGCCATGTCCTGCCCATGTTTCATCCGGATGCGCGTGCGGATTCTCTTCGCACACGATCAGCATGCTGTTTCTTACTATGATCGAGCGCACTTTCTCAGTCCGAGAAGAGCGCGTATTGCGCGAGACTGTGGCGCGCATGCGGGGAAGGCGGGCTGACGGTGCGGAAGATTCTCCGCGGCACGAGTAAGGAGTTGGCGGGCGGCTCGAGCGCATCTTGCTGAACTTCACGGCGCGCAACTCCAG
The DNA here is from genome assembly GCF_044540525.1 of Streptomyces sp. NPDC085932. NCBI lineage: Bacteria > Bacillati > Actinomycetota > Actinomycetes > Kitasatosporales > Streptomycetaceae > Streptomyces > Streptomyces sp. NPDC085932. The sequence goes on along the minus strand of NZ_JBITSJ010000010.1, from coordinate 106,190 downwards.
CAACGCCGGACGCAGCTCACCTGTCATGTCCCGCAGCCGCGCAGCCGTGGGATGCCGGGTATGAGCCCATGGTGCCTCAGCGCGGTGGCCGCAGATGCAACGACGCCACGATCTCAACCAGGCAGTGGCGTCGTCGGCCGAGTGCATGGCGTCGTCCATTGTGCCAGCAGCACCGGTCCTCGGCGGCGGAGCCACAAGGTCGCCCTTGACGAGTTCGACACGGTTACGCCGTCCGCCTGCGTGGCGTCCTCGTCGTGAGACAAGTCGCCTTCCATATCCGCTTGAGCACCGCTAGGTCGTGTCCGCAATGTCAGGGAAGCCAGAGTTGTGGGCAGGCGATGGTGACCAGGGTCTGGTAGTGGCGGGCGAGTTTGTCGTAGCGGGTGGCCAGGGCCTTGTTGAGCTTGTTGAAGCAGCGCTCGACGAGGTTGCGTCGCCGGTAGGCGGCCCGGTCGAGCCGGCAGCGCTTTTCTCCGCGCCGGATGCGGCCGTTGACTTGGTCGATCCGTTCCGGGTCGCGGCCTTGATGCCTCGCCTGTGCAGGTAGGAGCGGATCTTCGTGGACGAGTAGCCCTTACTCCGCGACGACCTGCTCGGGTCGCGTCCTGGGCGGTCCGGGCCCGCATCGGCTGACGCTGATGCGGGCCATGACCTGCTCGAACTGGGTGCAGTCGTTGACGTTGCCGGCGGTGATCGTGAAAGCGAGCGGTCGGCCCTGCCCGTCGCAGGCGAGGTGGATCTTGGTGGTCAGCCCGCCGCGGGACCGGCCGATCGCCTCGCCCGGCCAGAGGCCCCTTTTCGGGCCCCGGCCGCGTGCTGGTGAGCCCGCACGGTCGTGGAGTCGACGCATGCCACGCTCCAGTCGACGGCATCAACGGCGTCGCAGTGCTGTTGGACGTGGGCCAGAGCCGGTCCCAGGTGCCGTCGGCCGATCAGCGGCGGAAGCGTTCGTAGACCGTCTTCCACGGCCCGTAGCGTTCGGGCAGGGCTCGCCAGGCCGCCCCGGTGGACAGCTTCCACAGGATCCCGTTGACCACCTGACGGCGATCCCGCACCGGACGGCCCATTCGCGGCGGGGCCAGCAACGGCTCGATCACGGCCCACGACTCAACAGTCAGCTCATGACGACGCACCACAAACCAGCCAACGACCACAGCACTTTGCGGACACGACCTTAGGGATGCAGGGCTGCCGTTGCAGCGATCACCGTTCGCGGATACGTCAGCGTTCGGCGTTCGCCAGCGACCTCCGCCGCACGGAGCGCGCCTGGCTGGGGCGGCGTCAGTGGCAGATCTGAGGAGATCCGCGGCGGGGTGCCGGTGGGAGGGCACCCGAAGTGGTGGTCTCGCGACATGTGCTGCCTCTGGACGCCCGTATGCGGAACCAACAAGGTCGGGCAGCAACGGCTCAGCCAAGCACCACAGTTCGTCCGGCACGAGCACCACTGCGACCTCTCTGACCGCCGATCAAACGAATGAGGCGATCAGCGAATGGAGACAGGTCGGCAGGCGCATGATCCATGACTTCTGGCGTCTCTCGGCTTGGCCGGTGACGGCGGACGAGAGGTCCATGAGGTGAGCCCTGGTACTGCCACGAGGCGATGGTCAAACCACCGATAAGTGGTCCAGGAGGGCGCGCTGAGTGCTTGGCCGGACTATCGTGACTACATGAGTGAGGTACCAACGCGCCACGCACGTTCGTGGTCCGTGCAGGGTGATGGGCTGATCGGAGCCAAGGTCCAAGTGCCGAGGCCACTTTCGCCCGTGGTCCTGCGGCCGGCACTCGTCGACCGGATACGTGTGGCAGTCGAGAAATCCATGGTCGTGCTTGTCGTAGGGCCCAGTGGAATCGGTAAGACTGCAGCGCTCATGCAATGGTCGGCGGTGGAGAGCAGGCCGCTCGCTTGGGTAACCATAGATAGGGGTGACAACGATCCGCCCCGTCTGTGGCGTCACATCGTGGGAGCCTTGGTCAACGCGACTGCAGGCGAAGAGCTCCTTACGCTTTCACGAGACGCAGCGCCGGGAAGTGACTCGTATGTCGCTGCTCTTTCATCTCATATAATCAAGGCGTCTTATAGGCCTGTTCTCGTACTTGATGAGTACGAGCATATTGTCAACAGGGATATTCATGACCGAATAGAACTCTTGACGAAGTCGTGTGGGGAGCACCTTACCGTTGTCGTGGCCAGCCGCGGTCGCCCGCCATGGCGATTGGAGCGTCTCCTCCTCGCGGGGCGACTCACTGTATTCAATTGGTCCGACTTGCGCTTCAATGAGCACGAGACGCTAAGCCTGCTGCGGAATGCATTCGGTGTCGATGCCACACCGGCTGATGCTGCGGCTCTCACCTCGGCGACGGGCGGGTGGGCCGGAGGAGTAGCCCTTGCAAGCGCGCATGCTCGCTCAGGAAACGACATAGGAAGAATAATAGATTTCCTGGCGAGAGATCGAAACGAGGCCCACGAGTATCTACTGGAGAACGTGTGGCGTGACTTGTCGGCAAGCACGCGCGATTTTCTCCTCGATACGGCCACGCTCGGACGATTCTCCGTCACCCTGGCGGACTTCGTACGTGATCAGGACGACTCCGCTCATCTGGTCGACCAGGTGCGACGCGACGGCCTCTTCCTGGTGTTCGAGGACGAGACGGGAGCGTGGCTGCATTATCAGCGGATGTTCCAGCAGAGTCTCGCCCAGCGATTGGAAGTGACCAACCCGTCCCGTAGCCGCTTTCTCCACCAACGCGCTGCGCAGTGGCATGCAAGGGTGGGGCATTCGGAGGATGCGGTGGAGCATGCCATGAAGGCCTGCGACTTCAGGCTGGCTGCCGGCCTGATGCAGAAGGTGTTCGATTCGTATTACGATGAGGGCCATCTCATTACCCTGGAACGTTGGCTGAGCGCCCTACCAGACGAGGTGATCAGGGAGAACCCTCGCTTCCTCAAACAAGGGCTGAATCTCTGGTGCTCGCTCGGCCGGTTCGACGAACGTGATCGGTGGGCGCACATTCAGGATATTGTTGATCCCGAGCGTCCTGCCACCGACGACGTGTGGCGCCTGTGCCTCCCCCGCGAGCGAGGTGACCTCGCCCTGGCACTGCGCTCCGGACGGCGTATCCTGTCCGGCGGGCCCCAGTCGGCTTTCACCTCGCGCATGGTACCTACGCAAGCCGGAATTGCTGTGGCTCGCAGCCTTCTCCTCGCCGGACAGTTCGCTGAATGCCTTTCAGTCATCAGTGAAATCTCAGAAAGGTGGGAGCGGCGCCTGCCTCCGCCGGCGCTTCGCGTTTCCTTGAATGGGCTGCACGGTCTGGCGGCTTACATGTCGGGAGATCTGGAAGAGGCCCGGAACGAGCATGATCGAATGCTGGATGCACTGGTCGAGTGCGGTATTCGACCGAGTCCGAGAACCATTCCGGAGAGTGTCATACTTCGCGCCTTGTTTGAGGTATCGCCCTCAGAATCTGTGAGAAAGCTTGAGAGTCTGGTCGACGCATCCCCAGGGCTTGGAGGAGACCGGACGATGAGAATTTTTGCGCTCCTTCACCTTACGGATGTCCTGTCAAGGGTGGGCAACGGCGAAGAAGCCGCCTCGCGCTTGGCGCAAGCAGACCGCGAGTTGGAGGAACTGCCTAGCCCGATGGGGCTGGCAGATTTCCGAAATTCAGTTGCCACGGAGGTTACCCCAGAGGGAGTCGCTCCTGCACCAGTCGACCTGCTCAGTGAGCGGGAGATGCTGATACTCCAATATCTTCGCAGTCGCCTGACGCTGCGGGAGATTGCCGCTGATCTATTCCTGTCGATCAATACCGTAAAGACTCATTCCCGGAATATTTACAGGAAGCTAGGGGTGGAAAATAGGCATCAGGCCGCCAATTTGCCGTTGCTTGCCCGCCCGTTTGACGATGTCGACTAGGTCTCAGAGCGCCTGGGTGAGGGACGTACGGGTCGTGGCTCACTGCACCCCCCTTGGAAATGGGAGAAGCTGGAAGGACTAGAGAATTTCCCCAGTGCTCGGTCGTGGCGTGGGTAGGGGTATCGATGTCGCCGGAACGCCGAGGCGCCCAATTCCTCCCAGGCTGCCCTCTCCCTCCGGTGCCCTAGGTGTATTGCCCCGGAGCGTTGTTCACGCGGCTGATGGGTGGCTGGCTGCCGAGTGCGGTGTGGCAGCGGTGGTGGTTGTAGGTGTGCAGGAAGATGCCGCTCTTCGCAGGAACAGGAGCTTTGCATCCTGTCTGGCATCTGTACTGGCCGTTCCTGGTCCTGGCGATCCCCTTGTTCTGGTCGGTTCGGAGTGAAGACGGACGTGCGACTGCTTGCGGCGGAGTGATCGCAGCCGTCCCATGGATGGGCTATCAACTTCCCGCAGCGCTCGCCGCGGGGAACACGCTGCAGGTCTACGCCATGGCGGCTGCCTTCATGGGCGCTTCTGCTTTGCCGCTGGTGCACTTCGTGGGCTCTCAGGTTCGGCAGGCCGATCGTAGGAGGCTGTTTTCAGGGCTTGGGCCTCGGGACTGCCTTGCCCGCAGGGAAGCCCTGGGGCGGTCGAGACGGACACTTCCTGTGCTCCCCCCTTCAGTGGAGCGGTCGCGTCGCTCTCCGTTCGCTCGTCCCCGGCTGGCCCGAGGAACGCAGGCTCAGGTGAATGATCGCTTCACGGCCATCATCCCCTTCTCGCCCTGAATCACCCCTGCCTCGCCTGGGCATACTCGAGATCGAGTGCTGAACTTGCGTTCATGTATGTCACCACCCACTGCGCAATCCCGTCGGTCGGCGAAGATCACCTCGTCCAGGAGATCCGGCACCGAGCGGAGATTGCAGACGCCCTCTACCGGTTCGCTTTGGGGCAGGATCTGAAGGACCGAGAGCTATTCCTCGCCGCCTTCACTCCTGACGCTGAACTCGACTTCCGTCCCGCAGCTGAAAAAATCGGCACGGAGCCGGTTCTATTTAGCGGACGGAGTGTTATCGTGGATAACATCCTGGGATTGTTTGCGGGTCGAATTGATACTACGCATACCGTCTCCAATCCCCGGATTTCTCTGAGCGCAGATGAGGCCGGCCTGACAGCTCTTGTCGAGGCGCAACACGTACTCATTGAAGATCGCCGGACGTATGCCCTGCTGAAGAACCTCTATGACGTGGACCTGGTGCGGGAGAATAACCGATGGCTTATTCGCCGTTTGGTGATTGAAAATGTTTGGTTCATCGGAAACCCGAAGGCCATATTCGTCGGCTGACTGCCGCAACTGACAACCGGCCAGTAGTCACGTCTGCCTGGTTGGCGTGAGAACGGGCTGAGACGCAAGGTCCTCCAGGCGTCGCATCGCGGGCGGGGGCGTGGGTGCTCCGCAGACCTGCATTCCGCTGCCTCCGCCTGCGACTGGCAAGTTTCGCTCATGCTGCTCCCCACCGGTACGTGAGGATTCGCGGCCTGCATCCGTGCTGTCCGATCCTCCGTCGTAGCGGAACCTCTCGCTGTGCAACGTTGCCGATCAGCTCGGGTTCGCCGCTGCAGCGACTGTCCGTGCGCTTGTGGCCCTCATCAGTCGTCGGCCCTCGGAAGCCGTTGACTCGGCCCACCATTGAGCCGTTCCGCGTCCCTCGTGGCATCGCGCACCGCACAGTGGTGCACACCAAGCCAACGTGAGGCCTCGAGCGGTGTCGGTCTTGACGAGTGGCTGTCCAGTCAGGTGAAACGGCCGGCTTTCATGACGAGAACGCCCGCCATGGCATGCACCCTGCGTGGTGGGGCCATCAGCCACAAGGCCGGCGACTCCGGGGCGGGCCAGTGGACCATCCCGGGTTGTGCTGCCGACTGATGATGAGTGGCCGACCTGAGGTTTGTGGTACGTGGCCGCATCCGCCGGGCTGGCCTGGTCGGATTTCGCGAGCTGATCGAGCTCGCCGAAGGCAGTCCGTCCTTCGCTCGCATGGCATCGCCTGCCTGGCCTGGGCCGCCGTCAGAGCTGTGACGGGTCAGCCTTGGCTGGAGCTGGCCGCTCCCGCGGGGATGGTGTCGATCGGTATGGCCGCCCTGCTGATCCTCGATGAAGGTGGCTCGGAGTTGCCGCCGCATCAGGAGTGCGTCTCGTCACCAGGGTCGGGGCCCCTCGCCTTCTGGGCGGGGCTGGCATATGGATGGCCGCCGAGGTGCCCGGCCTCTATCGCAAGAAGCCGCGGCGTTGGGTGGATCGCTGCCTCGGGTCTCGCTCTGTACCGACCGGGGGACTGACCGCCGATCGTTACACCGCTGCCTGGCCGGCCGACACCAATCCGGAAAGACCTAAACGTGGGTGACGTCGCGGCCCTCGGCAGGCTTGCCTTCCGGTTTGTTAACAGCCGGGTCGTGTGTGTGATCAGGGCTGGGTGAGCGAGACCGGTTCAACCTGGGCAAGCAGTCCATCTCGGGAGTGCCGCTGGGCCCGGTTACGAGAGCTTCAGGCGTCGGCTGGGGCAGCCGAAGGGGCATCGAATTCGTGTCCGACCTGGGTCTCGCAGTGCCGCGGGTGATGTCCGTAGTCGCGGACCACGCGTCGGATATGCGTGATCCAACGGCGGGCCTCATCGGCGGGCAGCACCATGATCCCCGGTTGTCATTCAGGGCGGGGGACCGGTATCTACGGTGAGGGTCCGGAAGTCAGTGGCCCAGTCGCTCAGTTCGAGTCCGGCGTGGGCCAAGTCCTCGACAAGCCGGTGGAGAACATCGCGCGGCATCCTCTCGCGCGCATAGCTCGGGGTGACCATGGCCACGAGCGGCAGTCCCTTCCTGTCGTCGACGCGATGAAGTGCCAACGCTTGATCGACTTACTGGCCCCAGCAGAAGTCGTTGATCATGTGACTGTCGGGCTGCCTGCTCGTTGGTGTGGTCGTGGGCAGCGACAGTCGCGACCGTGGATCGTCACGGATGAGCTGTGGTCGTTGAGCGAACCGTCGCTGCCGGAGCCGGGCCCGAACCTGGTCGCGGGCCGGCAACGGGTGCCGGACCGGCAAGCCCTGTGCGGCCAGTGGGAGTACCTGCCGCCGGAACTGGGCTTCGGATCGGGCATGACCTGCTGGCGGCATCTGGCGGCATCTGGCGGCCTGCAACGGGCTGGCGTGTGGGACCAGCTGCACCTGTGCTGCTGAAGGAGCTGCGGTCAGCGGACAAACGGCGGGTCCCGGTCGGTGATCGACTCCTCCCACATCAGGGCCGCTCGGCGGGACCCAAGAGCGGACCCAGCCGTGTCGACCGCGCGCGGCCGGGCACCAAGCATCACTTCCCTCACGGACGCTGAGGGCATCCCGCTCGCAGTATCCCTGACCGGCGGCAACCGCAACGGCGTCACCCAAGTGCTGCCCCTGCTCGACAAGATCCCCGCCATTGCCGGTGGCGTCGGCCGACCACGCCGGCGGCCGGACGCGCTGTTGGCCGACCGTGGCTAGGACCACGACAAGCACCGGCGCTTGCTCTGAAAGCGCGGCATCCGCCCGGTGATCGCCGAACGCGGCCAGCCGCACGGCTCCGCCCGGGCATCTTCCACTGGGTCCTCGAACGCACCATCTCCTGCCACAGCTTCCGCCGACTGCGCAGCCGCCGGGAACGACCCGACGACATCCGCGAAGCATTCCTCGGCCTCGCCACCTGCCTGACACCCCACCGCCACGCCCAACGCCTTTGTGAGGCCTCTTAGCCGGACCAGGGTTACCGCTTGCCCTGCCAGCGGTGCTGCGTTGCCTTCGCGGGCTGGGAGTTGATGGCGTTCGCGACTCGGAAGCGCAGCGGCAGGGCGAGGTATCAGCCGGAAGCGAAGGGATGTCCTATCGCGCCCGCGATGGCAGGACGGGCGACTTCTCCGTCAGCGATCAGCTCAGTGTAGATCTGTTCGGGGCAGGTGCACACCCTCGTCGTGATCCCAGAGCGCACTGGACCCTCCGTGTACATGTATCTCAGCGTCGGTCGCGTTGCGCACGTCATCGATACTCACGCCGGGGGCGCATTCGACGAGACTCAGACCACCCGCCGTGATGTCGAGGACGGCCAGATCAGTGATGACACGTTGGACACATGCCCTTCCGGTCAGCGGCAGGGTGCACTCCTCCACGAGCTTGGGTGTGCCGTCCTTGGCGGTATGGGTCATGATGACGAGGACGCGGCGGGCGCCGTGCACGAGATCCATCGCGCCGCCGATGCCTGTGACCAGCTTGCCTGGGACGGCCCAGTTGGCAAGGTCGCCGCGAACTGAAACCTGCATGGCACCGAGGACAGCAGTGTCGATGTGGCCGCCGCGGATCATCGCAAACGACATCGCAGAATCGAAGAAGGAGGCGCCCGCGAGAACGGTGACCGTTTCCTTGCCGGCATTGATCAAGTCCGGGTCGACCTGATGTTCGTTCGGGTACGGCCCGGTTCCCATGATGCCGTTTTCTGAGTGAAGCACTACTTGTACCCCGTCGGGCAGATGATCGGGGATCATCGTCGGCAACCCGATGCCGAGGTTGACGTACTCACCGTTACGCAGCTCGTGCGCCGTGCGAGCTGCCATTTGGTCACGCGTCCAGGCCATCAATCCGCCTTCCGGGTCGTGCGGTGCTCGATGTATTTGGTGGCGGCCTGCTCACCGTTGAGTGCCACGACTCGCTGGACGAACACTCCGGGCAGGTGCACCTCGTCAGGATCAAGCTGCCCGGGCTCAACGATTTTCTCGACTTCGGCAATCGTGACACGACCGGCCATGGCGGCAAGAGGATTGAAGTTCCGGGCGGACTTGGCGAACACCAGGTTGCCATGCCTGTCGCCCCGCGCGGCCCTCACGAGGGCGAAATCCGCGGAGATCCCGCGCTCCAGCACATAGTCGACACTGTTGAAGGTGCGGACTTCCTTGGGCGGAGACGCCACGGCAACCTGGCCAGTACCGTCGTAGCGCCACGGAAGGCCGCCAGCGGCCACGAGCGTGCCGACTCCAGCAGGAGTATAGAAGGCGGGTATGCCGGCTCCACCGGCTCGCAATCGCTCCGCGAGAGTGCCTTGCGGGATCAGCTCCAGCTCGAGTTCACCCGCGAGGTACTGGCGGGCGAACTCCTGGTTACCCCCGATGTAAGAGCCGGTGACCCGGGCTATGCGTCCTGTGGCCAGAAGGGTGGCTAGGCCGTAGCCGTCAGCGCCACAGTTGTTGGACACCACGTGCAGCCCAGTTGTGCCGGAGATCTGCAAGGCTGCTATGAGTTCAGCCGGTACCCCCGCGAGGCCGAACCCTCCGACGGCCAATGTCGCCCCGTCAAAAATATCGGCGACCGCGTCCGCGGCGGTGGCCCAGACCTTGTCCATCGCTACGAGGTCCTTTCAGATGGAACAGTACTCACCGGAGAAGAACGCGCCAAGACACGGGCTTCGGTGTCACGCACGACCGTCCTCCGAAAGTGCTTGTACTTTGCGGCGAGTTGGGACAACCGCCCTGGAGGAAACGGAGAAGAGCGGAAAGCGGCCACGGGTAAGTAGCCCCCACAGACCCCGTGGTGCGAAGAGAGTCACCGCGATCGCGAGTGCGCCGAGGAACACCAAGTAGAGAGATCCAAAGCTGCTCAGCCACTCCTGAAAGACGAAGAAGATGATCGCTCCGAGGATCGGTCCTTCCAATGTGCCGACGCCGCCGACTACCACCATGAAGAGCATGAAAGCAGTCCACTGCACTCCGTAGGCACTGTCCGGCTGAACTCGCAGTGTGCTCATCGCCACCAGGGCTCCACCAGCGCCGCAACCGGCCGCGGTGACAACGAACACGACTCTCTTGACTCGCGCAACGCTGACTCCGTTGCTCATCGCAGCGGTCGGCTCGTCGCGGACCGCCCGGAGAGCGAGCCCAAAGCGGGAGCGGACAAGGAGGAACACGATAACTACGCTTACGACGCACGTGACGAGAGCGGACCAATAGACAAGCGCGATGCGGAGGTCGGAGTCAGTTCCGGAGAGACCTTGCAAGGACATCCCTGACCCTGCGCCGAGAGTGTCCGACTGCACGGTGAGCAAGCGGATCACCTCGGCCACGACCCACGTACCGATGGCGAAGTATCCACCGGTGAGCCGGAAGACGAGGAACGACACCGGGAAGGCGACCGCACCAGCCAGAAGCACCGCTACCGGAACGGCGAAGAGCAGGGAGAGACCCACGTGGTCGCACAGCCATACCAAGGCGTACGCGCCGATTCCTATGTATGCCTGCTGGCCCACCGAAACCATCCCCGCGTAGCCCGCCAGGAGGTTCCACATGGTGGCCAGGAGGATATAAATGCACAGATCCGTCAACCGGAAGTAGCCGCTGGGCGCCACGAGATAGGGCAGCACGGCCAGTGCCATCACAACAGACGTCAGAATGCATGTCGCTACCCGCGTGGAGCGCGTGGAGTGGTTCATGACAGAGCTCCTTTGCGGAGAAGACCACTGGGACGCAGTGCGAGTACGAGTAGGAACACCAGATGACCTACCAGAACCTGTTGAGTCGGATCGATCCAGGCACCGATGTTTTGCGCCACTCCCAATACGATTCCGCCCAGCAGCGTGCCCCACAAGCTCCCCAGCCCGCCGATGATTACCGCTTCGAAGGCGAAGATCAGAAGTATCGGTCCGGAACTTGGACTGAAGTTGGTCCCTATGCCGCTGAACACGCCGGCCAGCCCAACAGTGGCGATGGCGATGGCGATGGCGACGGCGTAAACATGTCTGTTGTCGACACCGGCGAGTTGGGCAGCTTCCTGGTCGTCGCTCGTGGCGCGCATGACCCGACCCGACATCGTGCGCCGCAGAAATATCGATAGGGCTCCAAGCGACGCGACTGCCACGACGAAGACCAGAAGCGGTAGGTATCCGATCGTCAAGCCGGACATCATGGGCAAGCTGGCAGTCTCAAAGGTACCAAGGTTCAGTCTGTGCTGGTCAGCGGAGAACCACTCCAGCAACAGGTTCTGCATCATGATGGACAATCCGAAAGTGACGAGCAGGGCAGGCAACGGACTGGGTTGAACGGTGCGCTGCAGCAGTGAGCGGTGGATCACGTACCCCAACAACGCCATACCTGGCACTACGATGACGAGCGAAAGAAGGACAGGCATGTCCCAGCCCTGTACCAACAACAGTGCGGCATAAGCAGCGAGCACTGCGAAATCGCCGTGGGCCAGATTAACCAGTCGCATGACGCCGAAGACCAAGGACAGTCCCGTGGCGAAGAGGGCGTACAGGCCGCCCAGGAGGATTCCCTGAACGATGGCATTGAGGAGAGTCATGATGCCTCCTCCTGCGTGGTGCCGAAATAGGCTTGTGCCACCTGTTCCGGCGTGACGTCCTTCACATGGCCGACAAGAGACGTGCGCCCCTCAAGGAGGCAGTGGACTCGATCGGCGACAGCCATCGCCTGGACCATGTTCTGCTCGACGACGAGCACCGTGGTGCCTGCGGCGGTGATGTCGGGTAGCGCCGCATAAAGGCCCTTGACCACCACGGGGGCGAGACCCAGCGATACCTCGTCCAGAAGCAGCAGCCTCGGGTTGCTCATGAGGGCGCGCCCGATGGCCACCGCTTGTTGCTCACCCCCTGACAAACTCGACGCCGGTCGCTTCTTCAGCTCGGCGAGGAGAGGGAGGAGGTCACACACAGTCCGCAGAGTCCATGGGCCTTGCCGAGTGCGGACCCCACCCACCCGCAGGTTGTCCTCCACAGTCAAGCTGCCAAAGAGGCGCCGTCCTTCGGGCACCAGGGCGATGCCTCGTCCAACCCGTTTGTGAGCAGGTACGCCTGCGAGATCTTCGCCGCAGTAGCGCACGTGGCCCTCGTTCGGCTGCAGGAGGCCGGCAAGCGTCCTGAGCAGAGTGGACTTGCCGGCCCCGTTGGCGCCCAGTACGGCCAGCGTTTCGCCTTCCGCGACAGTGAGCGTGACGTCGGACAAGGCGCGGAACTCGCCGTAACAGACCTGGAGCCGATCCAACTCAAGGATGTTCACGCCATCTCCACTCCTGGATCCGTGCCGAGATACACCGTGCGCACCTCGGCGGAGTCCATGACGGCCTTCGGCTCCCCTATGGCCAGGACACGTCCCTGGGCCAGGCACATCAGGCGGTCGGCGACGGCCATGAGCGCCTGCACGACGTGTTCGATCCATACGACCGCCACTCCCTCCGCTTGCACCTGACGGATCGTCTGCACGAGTTGGGGGAGTTCCGGCTGAGCCAGGCCACCGGCGATTTCGTCAAGAAGCACGATGTCAGGACGGGTGGCCAGTGCCCGGGCCAACTCAAGCCGCTTGCGGTCGAGAAGACGCAGTGTTCCGGCAGGCTCATCGGCCCGAGAGTCCAGTCCCGTGCGTTCAAGACACCGTAGGGCAGCGTTCCGAGCGTTTGCCCCTCGTGTGCCGGCGCCAAAAGTGGTGGCAACAAGAACGTTCTCGAAGACGGACATGTCGGAGAACGGCCGCGGAATCTGGTAGCTGCGGCCGATGCCGGCCCGGCATCGCGTTGCCGCACTCTCCCGGGTGACGGACCGTCCGGACAGGCGGACGTTACCGCTATCGGGTCTTACTGTGCCGGCGATGAGGTTCAGCAACGTAGATTTGCCCGCGCCATTGGGCCCTACGATGCCGAGGGCCTCGCCCTGTTGCACCTCAAAGGTGACATTCTCAGCCACCACCACGTGACCGAAGCGTTTGCTGAGCCCTTGGACCTGCAGGATTGGGGCGGTCATGACAGTGCCTCCATCCGCCCGCCGGCGGGAATCCGGGGGTGCTCGCTGTTACTCACGATGACAAGGTCGTACTGGCCATCGGGGCGGCGACGCCACTGTCCACCCACGAGAGGCGTCTTGGCCACGCCCGGCGCCGGTCCCTTCGTCCAGTCCAGAGGGCCGACCACCGTGCTGAGTTTCAGCCGCGCGAGCGAGGAGGCGATGCCGGAGCGGTCATCGGGTGCGGAGGCGTTGTGCAGTGCTGCTACAGCCACTTCGAAGAGCGCATGCACGAAACCAATCGGCTGAGTCCAGGGTTTCCCGAACTTCTCCGTGTACGTTTTCGCAAGCTGTTCAGCGGATTCTCCGGTAAGTGAACTGTGGAAGGGGTGCCGAGGACTCCACCAAACCTCGGTCCCCAAATTTTCGCCGAGTTCCCCGAGCGACTGAAGCGTTGACGGGAACAGCAGCGCCTTGCCGACAGTGGCCACCTTGGGGCGAAAGCCTTGCTGCGCCGCCTGCTTCCAGAAGGTCGTGAAGTCGGGGGGTACTGGTACGCCGATCAGGATGTCAGTGCCTTCTGACTTGTACCGCGAAATCTGTGCCGTAAAATCTTGGGTACCGGTGGCATAACGCCCGGGGTCGGCCATCGAGTAACCCACTTTGCGGGCAAATGGCGGGAATCCGGTCTTTGCGTCTCCCCACGCGTTGCCATCAGGGTCATTGGGCCACAGTGCGCCGATCCGCTTGTTTGTCGGTATCGCCTTCCACATATCTCTGAAGACAGCCTGAACGTCCTCCAAGCCCCAGAAAAAGTGATAGGTCCAACGAAACGGTTTCGACAGATTTCCGTTACGGCCGAAAAAGTATGGTTGCCAGGGGGCAACGGTTGAGATGCAGGGAACACCATGCGCCTCACACTGGTCAGCCACTGGGTTGGTCGTGTCAGGAGTTGAGGCGACAAGCACCAGGTGCACTTTGTCCCGAAGGATCAGATCAGCAGCCACGTCACCCGCGCGCTTTGCATCTGAACGGCTGTCTTTGACGACTATTTCGACATCCACTCTCTTTCCACCGACGCGCGCGCCCTTGGCCTCGAAGTGGGCGCGCAGGGCATCAATGACGTAGCTGTCGGCTTCACCGAACGGCGCCAAAGGTCCGGTCTGAGGGCTGACATAGCCAATGCGTACCGTGGCGGCTCCGCTTCCGCCCGAGCCATCGGTCTTCTTGAGTTGGGGTGTGCATGCAGTGAGAGGCACACCAACCGCTGAGGCAGCGGCGATAATCGTCCCAATAGCCGTTCGCCGGGGAACTTGAGGATGCGAGGCATCGAAGAGAGACGTCATGGGATACTCCTTGGGTGGGCATGGGTAGAGGCCCGGAAAGCCCCTACCTTTCCGATGTCGGAGGCAACGCCGAGTTCCTGGGGTTTCCGTCGTCAGAGCGGTGCAGTACCGCAAACAGAGCCGCGCGCAGTTGCTCGTATGCATTGCTGTCGCTCGGTGGCGCGGACGGCTTCCGCCACGCTACATAACCATCCGGGCGGATGAGCAGGCAGCCGCTCTCCTCCGTCTCCCGCGCTCGGTGCCATTCCCCATAGGCGTCACGCACGCCGGATGAGCCGATGCGTACCAGCGCCAGTGGGAGCTGGATATCTTCAACGCATTTGCGCACTGCGGCTTCCCATACAGTGCCGGAGGCGCCAGTGAGAAGAGTGAAGCGGCCCCTCCCCACAAGATCCAGGGATGAGATACGACGGCCATCGGCATCGACCAGCCAGAAATGCGGTAGCTTCGCGCCAGGCCGGGTAGTGGGCTGGTGGTAGAGCTCTGCATCTCGCGAGAAGACCTCGGGTCCGCAGTCATCGTCCAGGACGGACGAAGATGCGTAACGCTGATTCATTTCTACACCGTGAGCATTGAACTCATAGTTCTTGAGCGAGATGGCTGCTTCAAGCTCGCGGCGTCGTATCGCGCCGATCGCATCCTCTGCGCGACAGGCTTCAAGAGCACGGGTGATACCGTCCTGGTCGCTGCCGCCACTGATACCCAGAGCCTGGAAGATGGGGCCGAACTGGTCCCGGCTCAGGTTGGCCCTGTCAACGATCTGCCGACCAACAGGGGCGCGTTCCGCGCTGTAGGTATCGAGCAGTGCCGTGCCTGCATGCCCCCGGAGGACCATGGCCAGCTTCCAGCAGAGGTTATAGGTATCCTGTACGGATGTATTGGATCCCAGCCCATTGGATGGCGGGTGACGATGCACGGCGTCTCCGGCACAGAAGACACGGCCGGCTGAATAGGTCGTGGCGTAGCTGTGATTCACCGTCCACAGTGAGGTGGAGGTGATTTCGACGTCGATCGACTCATCGCCGATCAGGTCGTGCACGATGCGGCGGGCGTCAGCCTCATCGAGTTGCGGAGGCTGACGCTCGATGTCGTACCCCCAGGTGAGTAGCCACTCGTTCCAGGGCCGAACCATACGGATGAGGCCCATTCCGATCCCGCCGGTCTCGGCTCCGGGGCGCATGACCCAGTACAGAACACTGGGCCGGTGGGCGACGTAGGCGCCCAAGTCGGCCTTGAAGACGATGTTCATGCTGCCGGCCTTTCCTTCCATCCCACTGAAAGGGAGGCCGATCTGTTCCGCGACGCGACTGCGAGCGCCGTCGGCACCGATGAGGTATCGAGCCCGCACGGCGAACCGATCCTTGCGCAGCCGATCGCGAAGATGGGCGGTGACGCCGTTCGTATCCTGTGTGAGTTCGATGAACTCGGTGTCAAATCGCACCTTGGCACCGCGCTTGGCGGCATTGGTCACAAGGATGGGTTCAAGGTACGTCTGCGGAAGATCGATCATGGGGCACGGGCTCGCCGCGGCATACTCGGTGAGGAGATCTTCGCCCGTACCCCATGATCGAATTCTGCCGATTTCTTCACCTGCCAGCGAGGTGCACAGCACAGTGTCGCCCATCATCTGCTGCGGCGTTCCCGCTGCCAGAGCATCGGCCTCCAAGTCGAGATCTCGCAGCACTTCCAGAGTGCGTTGGTTCGTGATGTGCGCGCGGGGGGTGTTGGCAACCCAGCCATACTTACTCACGAGGGTGGCACGTATTCCGTACTCGGCAAGCAGGAGGGCAGCGGCGGACCCTGCCGGGCCACTGCCGACGACCAGGACGTCGGTGTCATACACGGTTTCGCTCATGAATTGTCTCCGGGAATAGGCGCGAGACGGAACGTGTAGTCGAGCGAGCGCCATGTGCCGTTCACCGACAGGCCGTCCGGGGTTGGTCCGTGATGTTCGGGAAATTCCACGACGAGAGCGTCCTTTACCCCGAACACCGCATCTCCGTCGATGTACGCACCACGGGCAACAAACAGCTGGGTGACCAGACGTTGCTGTCCCGGCGCATCGATCATGAAGTGAAGATGGGGAGCACGGTACGGATGGCGGCCCGTAGATCGGAGCATCTGTCCCACAGGGCCGTCAGCAGGAATCGGATATTCGGAAGGAAGAATCGACCGGAAGGCCACACGTCCCTCGGCGTCAGCACGGAAGCGCGCCCTCAGGGAAGGCCCTGTCAGATCGGTCAGCTGAACGTCGTAGAAGCCCTCATCGTTGGACTGCCACACGTCCACCACTGCGTCGGGCAGCGGATTCCCAGCGAGATCCTTGACGCTGACCGAGACGAACAGAGGGGTACCCGCCAGGCCTTCGGCAATATCGGATCCGTTCGAGAGGGATGGCGGCCCTTCCAGGTAGAAGGGACCAAGGACGGCAGAGGGTGTGCTGCCGGTCGTTCGCGAGTTGCTGAGTATGTCGACGGCGCTGGAAATTCCCAAGGCGTCGGAAAGCAGGACGAACTCCTGTCTAGTATCACTGCACAGCTGGCCGGCGCGGGTGAGGAAACCGATGGCGTAATTCCACTCGTCCTGAGTCAGGTCGTTTACTGACACAAATTCATGCAGGCGACGGACCAGATCGGTGAGCAGGCTTCTGACGCGGGGATCGGGAGCTGCTTCAAAACTCGCAACCACCGTCTCCGTCAGCTTGTACAGCTCCGCAGCGAGCCGGTCGGCGGGTTCCGGTGGACGGCCGTGCCAGGCGTCCTCAAGGATCGAGGAAATGGCATGAGCGCTGACGTCCTGCGGGTTGGCGCATGATTTCGAAGCAGTGAGCTGAACGGCCTTCGGCAGGTCGTCCTCGGCCATGCCAAGATCTCGCAAAGTGAGAGGACCGAGCAGAGCCTGACACAGATCACGCACGCCTGTGGGTGCGTCACCTACGCCGAGGGCGCGAGCAATTCGGTGCATGACCTCCGGGACGGCAGACGCGTTGTAGGCCATCACATAGGGGAGTAGGACGGCGTGAGTGTCGGCGTGTGAAAGTCCGAAGGTCCCGCCGAGCGTGTGGCACAAGCTGTGGTGCAAACCCATGGCAACGGTGCCCAGGCAGGTACCCGCCAACCATGCCCCCTCCAGTGCGTCGGCGCGCGCTTCAAGAAGGGTGGGATCCTTGACGATCTCCGGCAAAGAGGTGGAGAGGAGAGATATGGCCCTGAGCGCAAGGCGGTCGGTCACAGGGTTGGCGTCCGGAGAGTACAGGGCCTCGACGGCGTGAGCTATCGCGTTCAGGCCGCTCGCGACCGAGAACGGGATGGGAAGAGTGAGCGTGAGGTCCACGTCATAAATGACTGCGTTCGGTAGGACGGAGGTCGCAGATCGGGTCGTCTTTACTCCGTTGCTCGTCTCGCCCAGAATAGGGGTGACTTCTGATCCTGCGTAAGTTGTGGGTACCACGATTTGAGGAAAGCCTGTGCGCGCAGCCAGAGCCTTGGAAAGGCCTATCGCCGAGCCACCACCCACGGCTACCAGAGAGTCAGCGGATTTGTCCTGCAGGGACATGAGTGCCAGCTCGGTGACATCGGTTGGTGTGTGCATCGCCGCATCGCGGAACTCACCAGCGACAAGGGGTCCCAGGATCTTCCGCGCACGGTCGAGCGTCTCCCCTTGCTGAGGCGTGCTCACAAGCCAGGCACGTCGGCACCCCAGCCGTTCCAGCTCGTCGCGCAGGCGGCCTAGCGTTCCCGCACCGAAGATGATCCGAGAGGAACCGGCAGTATGGGTGAAGTCTCGCATCAGAGCCTTCCTTCGTGTTGCGCGTCTCGGTCTGCTGAGTATTCGCACACCACTCGGAAGTTCTCCTGCACGTTCGTGCTGCGCTGGGCTGCACGAATCGGCCTCAGTTCGGACGGATCGCCGCATGGCCGCCGGGGTGATGCCGCGAAGTGCACGCATGCCGCGCGTCAGGTGCTCCTGGTCCGAGAATGAAATGGTTCCCCGTGCGGGCCCTGAAGCGCGTGCAGAGTGGCTGTTGCTCAGTCCGGCAGCGGTGGCCATGTCCGCCAGTGACAGTGGATTGGCCGGGTAGACGTCGATCAGTTCGACCGCTACCGCGAACTGCCTGTCTGTCAGGCCGGAAGGCGCTGCGCCCACGTGCGCAGAGCAGCGTCGCTGTGGTGTCACGTCGGCTGGGCTGCGGTGAGTCGCAACGGCAGACCGGCGCTCGCGGCGTCTTGCAGGGCCTGATTCGCCAAGGAGACGTGCAGCGTGTCGAGCCGGCTTCCGAGCTGCACCGACTCGGCGCGCCTTGGCATGCGTTCCGATACGGCAGCTCATCCTGCCGTGAGACAAAAGACTCTCTCAACCCAGTCCGGCGCTGGTTCGAAAGGGAAAGGCGTGTCATCGAGTGCACGATGTCCGACCGACTGAGCTGGCCGCTATGGCAACCAGGGCCTGTCGCTGGTCGAGACCTCTGCCGGCCTGCCCGCGATGGTCCCGCTGTCAAAGTGGCCATTCGTCGACCAGGGAGGGCGGCTGAGACATAATCCATCAGTAATGTCCAGCGTCCCCTTCCGGCCGCTTGTGCTGGATGGCAGACGAGCGGTAAGCGACTGAGCGCGGACGGTAATCAATGTGCCGTTAGCGCTGCCGATCTTCGTCCTTTCACCCCCGCATGCGGGTCGCTCACCCCCAGGAGCCCTGGCCTGGGACGGAAGACGCGAAAAGAATCGAAGATGTCCGGCTTCGGCGAAGGAACACCACAAGACGGACTTCGGATCGCGACCCTACAGGGCCTAGTCATAAGGACGAACATGTACGTCACGCGTCATCACGCCATTGATGCAAGTGGCACCGAGACGGTGGTACGGGAGCTGAGAGATCGCCTGGAGGTCATCGACGCTCTGTATCGCTTCGCCCTGGGATCGGACCTCCAAGATCGCGATCTCTTCTTGTCTGCGTTTACCGTCGATGGAGAGTTCGACTTCCGGCCTGCCGCTGCAAAGTGCGGTCTTGATATCCCGCTGATGTCCGGTCGGGATACGATCGCCGATATCATTCTGAACCCTGATATCCCACTTGATACCACCCACGTAGTGACAAACGTCCGCGTGGAGGTGGCAGATGATCACGCGCGATTGACAGCGCATGTGGAAGCCCAGCACTTGCCCAAGGGTGACCACACCCGACATGCGCTACTGAAGAACCTCTACGACGTTGATCTCGTGCGGGACGGCCGGCGATGGCTCATGCGACGCGCGTGCATCGACAACGTTTGGTTCACCGGTGACCCCAAGGTCATTATCGGCCTCTAGGACGACAGGTGGGCGGCCTGAAGCGGGCACAGGCCGCCTATCGCGCTTCCGCTGCGATATGGACCTTCTCCGGTCTCTCCTGTCGCCCAGCCAAGCCCGTCCCACCCCCAAGGTGGCCAATCATGAAAACCACAGCTTGCCCCACGGACGCCATGGAGGACAGCCGTTCGGAGGCGTCATGGCATGCCCTCCCTGCTGACGCGACGGCCTCCGGACTGGCCCGTACGTTCGCCATTGAACAGCTGAGTACCTGGCATCTTCACGGTCTTGCGGACGACCTGCGTCTGGTGGTCTCGGAGCTGGTCTCCAACGCCGTAACGCACGGAAGGCCGCCGGTCATGATGCGCATCCAACACACTCCTTGGTCCCTGGCTCTCAACACGGTCCGCGTGGAAGTCATCGACACCGGCCGGATGCCTCCCGCGGCTACCACCGAACTCCTGGAGGCCGGTCCGGACGACGTGCTGGACGCAGCTCATGCAGTCCATCCAGAGAGGGAGGGCGGTCGAGGACTGTTCCTCATCGATCAGCTCGCGACGAGTTGGGGCATCACAGGATGTTCAAGCGGAACGCTGGTCTGGTGCGAACTCACGTCCTGACACCTGTTGTGGCCTTCATTCACGTCCGTGCGTGCAGACAGGTCGGGGGCCGACCGGAAAGGAGACCCCCAAGAGGCTGGGTCCACCTCGGTGCGGCGCTCAGCTCTGCCCAATCAGGCTGACTTCGACGCCCCTAGTCAGGCCGTGGCACGCCTCTCCTCGTAGTCCGTTGCCATGGATACGTCACTCGGGCCGATCGCGAAGCGAGACTCGGCAACGGCGGCATCAGGCGTCGGGGCCGGCCGGCGACACGGGCGACTGCTGCGACCCCTTCGAGCAGGGCCAGGAGCTGGGGGGACGTCATTGGGGTTGCCGCCGGTCAGCGGCATCGCGAGTGGGACGTTTAGGCCGTCGGTGAGGATGTGGCGCCTGCTGCCCGGCCGTGCACGGTCGACCGGGCTGCGTCTGCCTTTGGGTCCCTGCATGCGGCCCGGACATGGGAGAAGTGGATCACCGCCCGCGGCCAGCCAGCTGCTTCTCCGACCGGAGCTTGGTCAGGCAGCTGGTAAGGCTGGTCCCAGTCGCCGGTGTCGTTTCAAGCCGTCAGGGCCTGCCAGCAGGTCATCTCCGAGCCGAAACCCAGCTGTCGGGGTGAGTACTCCCACTGGATGCCCGTGTGCAAGACGAACAGGATGCCGCACAGAGCCTGCCGTACGCGACACGCAGCCAGACCTGACCCATTTTGGGGGCGGCTCGGGCAGCAACGGCTTGTCATCGACCACAGTTCGTCCGACACGATCCACGGCCTCGACTGACGCTTCCCCATGCCCACACCAACAAACGATCAAGCGGGCAGTCACATGACCAAACCGCAGATGTCAGGGCCAGCAAGTGTCCGATCGCGGAGAGCAGCGCGAGCGGTCTCGGCGTCTCCTGCACTTGCGGACCCGCTCCTCTGCGGTCGCGTGGGGTGTCTGTCCGCCGTCCTGAGCATGGTGGCCGCGACGTTCAGCGCACTACCTTGCCGACAGTCGGCGCAGTGCCCCTCGCGCACCGGGGGATACGCATCCGCAAGAACCGGATTGTATGACGCAATCCTGCTTGAGGGCATCGCCTCCATGCGGAGAACCAGGCAATCGGAGGCAGACAGTGGCGAATCCCAGGCGTCGGTGCGCTGCGATGAGGTGGGTGTGGTCACGGTTTATGGCAGGGGCCGGTCGCTGCTGGACACCGGCCCGTTTGTGCCTGCAGGAGGGTGGTGGTCCTTCCAGGTATCCGCATGCCGTCGCGGGACTGGCGGTTGTCGTTTGGCAGGCGACGCGAAGTGACCAGATGGTGAGAAGGCTCCCGCCATCCTCCTGCTTGCCTTCTTCTCGGCGCACTCCACACCATGTCGTCCTTGCTCTGACCATGGCGCGGCGGTAGTTGATGGCTCCAGGACGCGAGATTGGTCTTGCGGAGATCCTTGCTGCCGGCGTCTTCGGAGCGATGCGAGCATACCCGGAAGCCGCGGTTTCCGATGGCCCTGGCTTCTCTGGTCCCTTTCAGGCAAACAGCCAGATTCGGGCCATTTCATGTGAGTCGGAGGGCTGCAGGTTCACTGCCATGACCTTGATTCTGGAATGTCATCACATGAAAGGGCGTGGCCGGTGTGCCGAGTCACGACCAGGAGGCCTCGGAGTGCTCGGCAACTAATGGGGTACGATCTGTACATGGCTCAAAAGGTTGTGACTATCATGACGGACGACCTCACTGGCGCGGAATCGGATGAGGTGTCCACGCATAGGTTCTCGCTCAACGGCGTCGAGTATGAAATTGACCTTACGCCCGAAAACTACGACCAACTCGATGCGGCACTGCGGCCTTTCATCGAGCACGGCCGTAAGACAGGTCGGAGGAAGGGTGCTGCTGCGGCGCGGAGGGCCTCGAAGGGCGAATCCAGTGCCGAAGAGATCCGGACGTGGGCACGCAACAATGGCTACGACGTCAGCGACCGTGGCCGGGTCCGGAGGGAGATTCGCGAGGCGTTCGAGGCCGCGCATTGACCACTCAGCGACTTGTCTGGCCCCTGTTCCGGCGCTGATGACCCTGCAGGCCATGCTTGGTGGAACCTCCCGGATGACATGCGTTAGACAACGCCGCAGGTACCCCGCCCTGCCAAGTGCTGTCATCGGCTCTGGTGATCGAACGCCCGTGAAGCTTGCACCGTTCGGAATGAGTGTCGGGGTGCGGCCATCCGTTGTGGCGTTTCGCCGGGCTGCCGGGTCACGGCGGGCGGGCCGCGGCGGCCGTACACCGAGCGGAGGTCCTAGTTAGCTTCGGCATGTGCCCGCAGAGGTGTCTGCGCCTCCAAGGCAACGGCACTGGCGGCATAGCGGCGCGGGGACATGCCTTCCCAGCGGTGGAATGCCCGCACCAGGCTGGTCGCATCGCTGTACCCGAGTTGTCGGGCCACATCCTTGAGGGTCCGGCCTCTGTGGCTGACCAGTTGCACGGCAAGGCGATGGCGGGCCTGGTCCAGCAGACGTCGCCAGGATGTACCGTCCTGGCTCAGGGCCCTGCGCAGACTGCGTCCGCTCAAGTGGAGGGCGTTGGCGAGGTCGTCCGGGCTCACGGCGGCTAGGTTCTGGCCGCTCAGCCAAGTGGCGGCACGGTGGCTCACCGGAAGATCGCTTCGCGACCCGGCCATCATCCGGTCGGCATATGTGCGGAAAAAGTCGAGCAGAACGGGGTCGCCATAGGGGAGAGCGGCGTTCACCTGTGGCAGCGTCCACTCCATGCGGTTCGCCTCAGCCTCGAAGGTCACCGGCGCGGCAAGAGCCGTCTCCCATAGCCGCGTTCCACATGCAGGAGCGACGTGGGTAAAGGAGATGTGTGTGGCCTTCCAGCCGTCGGAGCTCAGCCACCGCGCTGCGGTGAGGATCCCGGCGAAAATGGCCTCGGTCTGCTGAATTCCGGCCTCACTGGGCGGGTCGAACCTGTGATAGGTCAGCACGGCTCGGTCGGATTGCAGGGTGAACGACAATCCGCCGGCGTCGCTGACGAGGCTGTGATAGCGAACGGTGAAGTGGGCCGCTTCGCGTAAAGTAGGGCTCGCCAGCAGGGCGTGTCCCAGGATGTGGTAAGCGCCAGGCGGCAGTCGCCCCCCGACATGGAGACCGAAACCGCGGTCTCCGGTTGCGTCAATGGCAAGGTCCCAAATGCGGCGGACGGCGCTGGACCCGATTCGCTCGATCCCATCGAGATCGCCACGCTTCAGCCCTGCACTCCGCAGTAGACAGTCTGGGTCCGCGCCTCGCTCGGCCGCGATCTCAACGACGTTGCGCACATAGCGCGTTGACACGCTCGTCTCTGCTCTCTCAGTCACGCCTGCGAGTGAAGTGGCCGGCACAGTGAGATGTCAATCGTCTGGCCGCCACGGCCAATGACGGCGGCTGGGCAGCACTCGTACTGTCTGCCCGTGCTGTCAGTGCAGCGACATTGCGAGCGCGTGGACCGCATCAGCACGGAAACAGCTGACAAACGCGGCGAAGGGGAATAGCCGTGGCAGTTGAGGAGCGCCGACGCACATCCAGGGACCGGTCACCAAGAGAATCCCGGCCTGAGAACGACCTGCCCAGAGGCAGCCGCACCGGAGGCGATCCGGCTGCCGAGCCCTGCGGGGCAGTGGCCGTGCAACCGCTCTGTTACCGGTGCGGCTCCACCTGCGGGCGTCTGCGTACCCGCCGGCGAGAGGGCAAGCCGGTCATGGGAGCGTGCTCAAGCGCTTGGTCACCCCTGGTCTTTGGATGCACAGCATCCTCACCGACCACCGAGCAGTCGGCATCGCCACGCTCAGCGCTCGGCGATCGTTTCGCTTGCCCCGGCACGCCCCGGGCGACGAGTGCGGGTGCCCCTCACCCGAGGGTGGCAGGTGCCCCTCGACACCACTGCTTCTTCCCCCAACCCGGTCCGGGCGCCCGGCAAGGTCACCATCCGCGTTGCCCATACCGCCCATCGACCCGCTCGGCCGTCATCGGCCGGGCCATGCGCAGAAGGGACCATATGCGCGACACGTTGCATGTCTGGGAAAGCCACAGACCCGTACCCGCGGCCACGACACCAACCTCCCGCTTCCACCCCTCACAGCCCTTGGTACGAGCGGGCTTGACGACTCTCATCGCCATGCTGCTGGTGCTACTGCCCAGCAGTACCGCATGGGCGAACGGCCGGCACAGCGAGGGACTCAACGCAGTGTCCCACCCTGACTGGATGGCCGCACTGCCCGATACGACGAATCTAGCGGACTTGTCCATTCCGGGTACGCACGACACCATGGCCCGCGATGTCACCTTCGTCGCCGAGACCCAGCAGAGCGCGCTACCCGAACAGCTCAACGCCGGTGTGAGAGCACTGGACATCCGAGCACGCCACTTCAAGGACCGTTTCACAATCCACCACGGAGTGGTGTATCTGAACGCCAACTTCACCGACGTTCTGCGCCAGACGACGGACTTCCTTAAGGCCCATCCCCGCGAGACGATACTGATGCGCCTCAAGGAGGAACATACGGCTGATGGCAACACCCGCTCCTTCGCCCAGACACTGCGGTGGTACCTGGAGCAGAACCCAGACACGGCGCCGCTGGCCCGCGACCACCTATGGTGGCCGGCTGACGGCGAGCAGCCGGCTCCTACCCTCGGCGAAGTCCGCGGCAAGTTCGTCATTCTGCAGCAATTCAGCGGTGAGGGGACGGACTTCGGTCTGAGCTACCATAGCCCAGCTCTGAACATCCAGGACGCCTACGACGTACCCACGCTGTTCGACATCAAGAACAAGTGGGACAAGGCCAAAGGGCACCTCGAAGAAGCCGCGAGCCGCAACCCGCAGACGCTGTACGTCACTTTCCTCAGCGGTGTCGGTCTTGGCGCCCATCCGCATGCGGTCGCTGCCGGCGCACTGTGGTTCACGGGAGTCAACCATCATGCGTTGCACTGGTTTGAAGGGCGGGACATGATTCGGAGCGGCGTGGTGATGATGGACTACCCGGGGCCCGATCTCGTCAGCAGCATTCTGCGCTACAACCAGCACATAGGGTCGTAGCGGACGATCGTGAACAGCTGTGGAAAGCTCTTTTCGATGAGGCGTGATCGTGTACTCAAGGGATGGCCTGACAACGGCAGTGACGGGAGCCCGCCGAGTACGCGCACAACAGGCCATCCGCGTCGCATCGTCCGTCCGCACGCTTCCAGGGGCGACGGTGCCCTACCAGCTCACCGCCCCGGAACCTCGGCGCCGAGTCCGCGCATGTAGCTGGCCCTGCTATAAGCAGCGGACCGGATTATGCCGATGGTGACGGTAATCGGGCACCCGTCAAGACAAGACCGACCCGCGCTCTCGATCGCCTCCCACGACATGGCGGTGGTGACACCCCACCCGCGGGGCCGAGCGCCCCGGCAGGATTTCGCACCCTGGTCGGTTCCTTCCGGCCGAGCCGGTCGCATTCTGTGGGATGCGACCGGCTCGGCCGAGGGGGTGAGTCGTCAGCCGACGGTGAGGAGTTTCGCCTTGCTCGGGACGCCTTGGGCATTGAGGGCGAAGAGCATATACGTCCCTGGCAGCGCTACACCCGGGTCGGCAGGGATGGTCAGCTCGTGGGCATTGCCACCGGTCGGACGCGCCGTCAGCGGCACGCGGCGCTGGTCATTGTCTGTGGAGTGTGTCGCGGCTCCGGCTCGCACGAGGACGAACGAGGTGACGGCGGAATCGGTCGTCACCTTCAACTTGGCGCCATGAGCTGCCTTGGACGGGAGGGTGCCGGTGATCACCGGGCGGGTCTTCTCGGTGCCGTCAGCGTTGAGGAGGTACGGCGGGGTGAAGATGGCGCCGTCCGCGTGGTTGGTGGCGCAGTCACCGCAGAGGCCTCCGCCGCCGGAGAAGATGCGCCCGTCGGGGAGCAGGTTGGCCACGCTGTGGTAATTGCGCGGGACGGCCATCGATGCCATGGGGGTGAAGCTTCCCGTGGCGGGATCCCAGATTTCCGGCGTCATCACGGACGAGGTATCACTGAAGGGCACGGGGAGTGACTGCCCTCCGAAGACGGCGACCTTGCCGTCGGGCATGACGACGCTGTTCGCGAAGGACCGGGCCTGTGCCATGTCGCCGGTGCGTTCTGCGACGGGCTGGGCGCCTCCGTTCAAGTCGACGGTGTAGGCGCGCCGTGTCGCTGGCCTATCCCGGTAAGCGGTGGCCCCACCCAGGGTGAGGAGCTTGCCGATGTCGTACGCGACGGCGTTGCCGTTCATGGCGTCCGCGCTGTCGGCCCGTGTGCCGGCGGCTTTGATGGTGCCGTTCCCGGTGGTGGAGATCCAGTGCATCTGTCGGCTCGGACCCAGGTGCAGAACCCTGCCCCCGGAAGTCGCGTGCAACCACTGGTGGTTGTCAGCCCGATAGGCTCCTGCCGGATCAGCGGTCATCGTGCTGGTCACAGGCACACCGGGCAGCTTGCGCCAGGTGCCGGAAGCGGCCGACCACACCTCGCCGTCCTTCGAGCCTTTGCCGCCGCTCCAGGAGCCACCCAAGACGAATGCGTCGCCATTGGACAACAGCGTCATGGCCTGGTAGCCGCGTGGGATGTTCATGTCAGCAGTTGATGTCCAGCGGTCCGCTTCAGGGTCGTAGATGCTGGCCCGCTTGGCGTTGCTGCCACCGGTGACCAATACCCGTCCGTCCCTCAGAACGGCGATACCGGGGCAGAACATGTCATGCCGAGTGTTGTCGATACGACGCTGGGAGACCTGTCCGGTCGTAAGGTCGAGAATGGCGGTCTGTGTATAGCCGTTGCTGCCGCCGAAGCGGTCGAGGCCGTAGGCGGACCAGGCCAGCAATTTGTTGTTGGGCAGCACGGCCGTGGCGACGGGAACCAGGGGAAACCCGATCAGCCCGCTCCAAGCACCGTGGGTGGCAGGGCTGGCCGGTCCGCTGAGGCGCACCTCGGCCGCCGAGGCCCACGGGCCGCGCTCACCCGCCTCGGAGGTGGCCGTCAGCCGTACATACCGGGCGCGTACCGTCTGGGTGAATGTGGCGACCTTGACCGTGCCGTCGTCCCTCCACGTTCCACTCGCCACGGGGGCGCCGAATGTCGTGCCGTCTGCGCTGGTGGAGATTGCAAATGTACCGACCCGGCCGTTCAATCCTGTCTTGCGAGGTTGATAACTCAGTGCGGAGACGGCTCGGCTGGTCTTCATGTCGATGGTGAGGTGGTGGGGTGGCTTTGCTGGGGTGCCCGACCACTTGCTGTGCCACATGGTGCCGGCGCTGCTGTCCAGCACATTGACGGCACGGCCATCCCCGGCAGTGGTCTCCTGGCTGCTGGCGGTCGCGGTCCAACCGTCTCGGGGCAGGTCCACCACGGCCGCCGGTGTACCCGGGTCGCCCAGCAGATTGATCTCGGCAGCCGCGACCAACGGCCCACGGTTGCCCGCCTCGCTGAGCACAGTCAGACGCACAAACCGAGCGCCCTTCGGCGCGAAGGCCACTGTCTTCGTTGTCTCGTCATCGGCGAGCGTGCCCGTAGCGACGGCCGGCCCCCACGTGGTGCCGTCGGTGCTCAGGTGAAGCACGTACCGGCCGATCCGGCCCAGCGCCATGTCCGCACGCGGTTGATACACAAGGGCGGATACCACCGACGTGCGGTGCATGTCGACAGTGATCTGATGGGGCAGCGAGTTTGAGGCGCCTGACCCTTTGCTCTGCCAAACGGTGCCCGCCCTGCCGTCCAGCAGAAGCGCCGCACGACTATCCCTTGCGGTGCTCCTGGCGTTACCCGCGGTGACGGTCCAACCATCTCGGGGCAGTACGGAGGCCCGAGGCCGCATCGCCGCGGCGGGAGCGGCTCCGTGATGAGGCGCTGGAGGAGCGTTCACGGGAGAGACGGCAGCCGTTGCTCTGCCGTCGAACGCACTCGACAAGGGCAGAAGGGCCGCTAGCACCGTGGCCAGTGCGAGCAGGATCAGTCCTGGTGATCTGAGCCGTGATAAGTGAGGTGAGTCGGACTTGCTCAGCATAGGTTGCCCCCAGCAGGTGAGGTTGTCGCGGACGTCCCGCAGTGCGTCGTGAGCATGTCAGTCCCGCGAAGGGCTTGTAAAGACAGCCTGAGCTACGCAAATTCGGTAGAGTCGACTACCGGAGTCCAGAGGCGCTATGTCGCGTTTTCCTGCGGATTGTCCATTGCCTTCACCAGGTGACCTGCAATTCTGTTATGCGGTTGGTCAGCATGTCGGCGCACCAGGTCAGATCCTCTCCCGGCACGGGCTGCATTGCTGGAAAGTATTGTGCAAGGTTACGAAAGGCTTCCCGCAGCTAAAGTCTTGCCAGCGGAGCTCCGAGGCGGCAGTGGATTCCGCGACCGAATGCGACATGGGACGAGACTCCCTTTCTCGTGATATCGAAACGGTTTGGATCATTGAACTGGCGTGGGTCACGATCGGCTGCTATCAGTGGCGTCACCACTGATTCGCCGGCCCGGATGCGAATACCTGCCAACGTAAGGTCTTCGGTGGCGACTGAAATATGCGTCATGCCTGTCCCGCTGATCATGGAAAATCGGAGCACCTCCTCCACCGTGCTGTTCACGAGGGATACATCAGCGACGAGTCTTGCCCACTGCTCCGGGTGGCTCATGAGCACCTTCATACCCCGGAACTATGATTTCGGTTGTGGAGTTCGGACCGGCGAAGAACATGAGGCGGGCCAGATTCAGTGCCTGTGGATCCGTCAGCTCGCCGGCGTCCTGTGCCGCGACGATGGTGCTGAGCATGTCGTCGCGCGGCGCACTGCGTTTAGCTTCGAGTTGTGCCCGTAGATAGTCATCCATGTCTTGCAAAGCATGGTCGACATCTTGGGCACCACAGTGGGTCAGCGATGGGATGATCTCGGCCCAGGAACGAAACAGAGCCACGTCTACATCCGCGATCCCCAGCAGGTCCCATGTGACCCGCATGGTGAACGGGTACGCCAGTTCACACACCAGATCGGCAGGCGCGCCCGAGGCAGAGAAGTGCTGGAAGCAGGAACTTGCTGCGTATTGGACACAAGGCCGAAATTTCTGCAAGTACCTAGGGGTGAAGAAGGGCTGTACAAGGCGCCGCAACCTCGTATTCGTGGACGGGTAGCCCTTACTTCGCGACGACCTGCTCGGGTCGCGTCCTGGGTGGTCCGGGCCCGCATCGGCTGACGCTGATGCGGGCCATGACGTGCTCGAACTGGGTGCAGTGGTTGACGTTGCCGGCGGTGATCGTGAAAGCGAGCGGTCGGCCCTGCCCGTCGCAGGCGAGGTGGATCTTGGTGGTCAGCCTGCCGCGGGACCGGCCGATCGCCTCGCCCGGCCAGAGGCCCCTTTTCGGGCCCCGGCCGCGTGCTGGTGAGCCCGCACGGTCGTGGAGTCGACGCATGCCACGCTCCAGTCGACGGCATCAGCGGCGTCGCAGTGCTGTTGGACGTGGGCCAGGAGCCGGTCCCAGGTGCCGTCGGCCGATCAGCGGCGGCAGCGTTCGTAGACCGTCTTCCACGGTCCGTAGCGTTCGGGCAGGTCCCGCCAGGCCGCCCCGGTGGACAGCTTCCACAGGATCCCGTTGATCACCTGACGGCGATCCCGCAGTGGACGGCCCATTCGCGGCGGGGCCCGCAACGGCTCGATCACGGCCCACGACTCAACAGTCAGCTCATGACGACGCACCACGAACCAGCCAACGACCACAGCACTTTGCGGACACGACCTAGGCCTGTTCCTGGCAAGCAGGAATGGAGACGGGCGTGCTGCGCCGGATGCGGCAGTGACACGAAGGTTCTCGCAGGAGCGACCGGGATGCGCGACAGGCGGGTCCAACGTTCATGGCCCCCTGCCTGACGCACACCGTTCGTAGCGCGGGATGCGGAAATGGCGCTACGCACCAAGCTGAGTGTCCTTCGCCCTGCATCGTCCTGGTGGTGATGTTCAGAATCGAAGACCAGATCGCGGCAGTCGGCCCCACATTCGTGATCGACTCGCGTCACGTCACTTCGTGGGCCGTCGCGGCACCAACCGTGTTGGCGGTGTCGGTGACCACGACCGGCAGCGCTCCGGCTGCGCGCGTTGTTGGCGTCTTCTATACGTTCCTTCGCCGCTTCGGTGATACTTGCTTACCCCGGGTCTCATGATGTTGCTGCCTCTTCCCGGACAGGGGCACGCCCTCCGCCACACGTGGAGCTGGTGCAAGGCGTGCAACTCAGGGGTGGGGGTGGGCGCGGGACGTGAGCGGGGGGGCGAAGGTGGCCGTGACGGAACCGGTTCCGCTGGGTGGGGACGGCACGACACGGGATGAGCGGTTCATCCAGAGCGCGGCGGCGCTGGACGGCAACGGCACGGATATAGCGCAGGGCCGCCGTCTAGTTGTCGCATTCCTCACCCGAGTGCAGAGGGAGTATGGCCTGCCAGTCTCGCAGCGGGCGACTCAGTCGGCTCAGCTGGTGGTCAGCGAGCTGGTGACGAATGCCCTCAAGTACGCCCCCGGTCCGGTGCTGCTGGAGCTGCGGATCGCCGCCGATACGATGGAGGTCGTGGTGTGGGACTCCAACCCAGTGCTGCCGGTGGCCAGGGCGGCTGGCGCAGGCCGTGTGGGCCAGCACGGGCTGGAGATCGTGATGGCCGTGGCTCAGGGTTTGCAGGCGCAGCGTGAGCCGGTCGGCAAGCGCGTCACCGCCCGCATCGCCTTGCTCGACGAACCGGCCGGAGACGTCACAGGGCAAGACCCTCTGTAACGGCTGGCAGAGCCCGCCCGTGGTCGACGAGGTCATCCTGTCCGAGGGCGCCGAGGCACCTCCCGTCCTGACCGGTTGGTCCGATGCGCCCCTGCCCCCATGATGGACCTCGCGCGCGATCACGGGCGTCTCGGGGGGAAGCCTGATGTTCCGACGATCGACCGGCTGTCGGCACAAATCGCTGAAAAGGCCGGCACCTTCGCGCTCGAATCCCCCTTGGAGATCCCCGCGGCAACTGTCACGACTGCGACCATGAGGTCACTGGTGTCGCGCTGCCGACCGGGTGTGTGTGATCCCGGGGCGAAGGGCGGTGGGCGTGGCCGTGACGGGGCCGAGGACCCTGGGGCGTGCTCAAGTGCCGTGACAAAGTAACTAGTTGTGACCACTGCCGTTACTGCCGTTCACTTGCGTGGCGTGTTCCTGGCTGGTGCCTGGTCCATCGAATCTAGAGGTGTGGCCCCTGCACATGGCGTAGGACGAGACGCGCGGACCGGGAGCAACTGTCCCTGAGGGGCCTCGCCGCCGCCGTCCATGCGGACCTGTAAGGAGGCTGCAATCGACCGCTTGCGGCCGAAGTTGAAGTGCCCGCTGGGCTGAACCACTGGCACAAGGATTAGCGGATCGAATCACGAATCCGTTTCAACACGCACGGGATCACCTGCCGGGGAGCGCAGAGCGCGAGAACACTAGGAACAGTCCCCCGGGAGAAATGCCGCTGCGTGGGTGATACTCATCTGCGCCCATCACGCAGAGGGTGTACCGATGAGTGGGCGGGCGCAGTTGTCAGCCCTGCACAGGGCGAAGTCCGAAGAGGTTCGACACGTGACGAATGTCTATGTACTACGAGGTGGCCCGCATGGTCAAGCACGCAGGCAAGGTATCTCTCGTGGCAAGTCTCGCATTGCTGGCCGGCGGGGTGGTGTCTGTTACCCAGGATGACGGCGGTGGTCGGCAGATTGACGTCGGTGCACGCTTTCACCAGCAAGTCATAACCTGGGAGACCTGTCGTGTGCCATCACCCGCCGGCGAGCCATCCATCACCGAGGTAGAATCGCGATCAAATCTGGATTGCGGCGTGATAAAGGT
The DNA here is from genome assembly GCF_044540525.1 of Streptomyces sp. NPDC085932. Classification (NCBI taxonomy): domain Bacteria; kingdom Bacillati; phylum Actinomycetota; class Actinomycetes; order Kitasatosporales; family Streptomycetaceae; genus Streptomyces; species Streptomyces sp. NPDC085932. The sequence continues at coordinate 74,451 of NZ_JBITSJ010000010.1, read as the reverse complement.
GCCAAAGGACTATAGAAACCTCGATGGCGAAACGATAGAGATTGCGATTAGCCGCCTCAGCGCTAGAGACAAAGGTAGACGCTTGGGCGTCCTTGTCCTCAATCCGGGTGGGCCTGGAGGCGAAGGACTGTTCATGCCCGCAAAGGTTGCGAGACAAAACGTGGAGCTGTCCCGTAACTTTGATCTGATTGGCTTTGATCCCCGAGGGACGGGCCGGTCAACCGCGCTCAAATGCGATGGACCCTCCAGATCGCAGCGAGTCATAACTCGACCCACGAAGGAGGAGATGTTGCATATCATGGAGGAGGCCCGAACATACGAGGAAAACTGTCAACGGGGTAATGAAGGACTCCGCCCATTCATCAACACAGCCAATACGGCTCGGGACATCGATGTGATGCGAGCAATCCTGAGCGAGGGCAGCATATCCTATTTGGGAGTCTCTTACGGTAGTTACCTCGGTGCGGTTTATGGCACGCTGTTCCCAGGCCGTCTGAACCGCAGCGTGTTGGACTCCTCAATGCACCCAAATTGGCTGTACTATGAAGCGACCAAGCAAATGCCTATAGCCGCTAAGGAAAATCTCGAAGAGTGGGCGGATTGGGTGAGTCATAGAAATAGTCGTTATGGGCTCGGTTCGTCCCGCGGCGAGGTGATGGCTGCCATCGAAGGGATAGCTGATGGCCTTGAAGGGCAGAAGGTTTCTGCTTCTCCGGCCTCTCCACCGCGGATGTCTCTAGATCGAAACCGATTTGATCAGTTCCTTGGTACCTTCGGGGCCCGCCCGAAATGGCATAAAATTGCTCTTATGGTATCCGAACTGCGCCTCTCGCTCTTGAAAGCGGCTCCGCTCCGTACCGACTTGGTGAAATTGATCGGAAAGAGCGCCACAGCCCAGGACGATGGACAGCTCAATGGCACACATGCAACGGTCACTTGCGAGGTCGAGTGGCCGACCCACCCCGACGTCTACTACGAGGAGATGTCGCGGTTCGTGCGTGAGTTCCCCTATGGCAAGGGAGCGACAGCGGCAGCTCCAACGGCATGCACCTTCCGGTCATTTGGGCTGACGGAGCAACACGTTATCCCGGAACGGAAGGGATACCCTGCGGGACTTGTGGTTCAAGCGACTCATGATCCGAAGACACCCTACGAGGGCGGTGTCGCGATGGCTCGGAAACTGAGTCATCGGCTTCTGACGGTGCGAGACGAGGGAACTCACGGGATGCATGGGAGTAATCGATGTGCGACTGGCAGAATAGCCAAATATCTCATTGAGGGCGTCCTTCCGGAAGTCGGCGCTTCCTGCGCGGGAGCTCCCAGACCTAGCGTTGGTGCCGAGTAGAGCCGTCCGGAGCAGCACTTGCGACCGGAGCGCAGTCACTGGCTACCGGCCTGAGTGAGCCGACGACTGCATTGCGCCAAGGGCCGGAGAACACCTCAAGCTGACGCGTGGCCTTTTGGTGGTTTTCTCCCCGGCTCTTGGCGCGGCATCCAGCCGATCTCGTGTCCGGTCAGAGTCGTGGATCCGCTGTCTCGTCCGGCTTCCCGATTCCAGTAGTACTAACCGCGTGACAGCAGCGTGGCAACGGCCACCCCGAGACCGATTAGTGCCCATATAGGAGAGTTTACGGAGCGAATGCAGCCTACTCTCAGAAGGCGATCAATCGAATACATCCCGGGGCCAGTCAGTATGAGGGTAAAGGCTCCTGCGCAGAGCACAAGCGGAAGGTCGTAACCTACCCCCCCGGGACCACTCATGTAACCATTCGGAATGCTTATCCAAAGCGCATTTGCCATGGTTCCCAGAACTGCTGCACCTGATATTGCACTGAAAAGCCCAAGTGCAATCCCCATGCCGCCCAGAGTTTCCGTGAGGCCGGCAAGGATCGCCATGGCGCTGCTAGCCGGGTAGCCGACAGTCGAAAAAAACTTAGAAGTCCCCTCTATGCCTCCACCATTGAACCATCCGAAAAGCTTCTGTGTCCCGTGCGCGACCATGATCGCTCCGAATATGATTCTGAAAATCAGAATCCCCGCGTCCGGCGTTCGAAGGGATCGGAGTGTGAGCGCAAGGAAGGAATCGGCAGGAGTATTGGATCTTTCCATTTATGTGTCCTAAATTCGAGGCATGTAGAACGCAATCACAGGCAGTACTCCGATGGTCAGCGCTGAGAAGAGCGAAGACCCGCGCATTGGCTGAATGAGGTTTCCTGAGGAATGCCGCGACGGCATGTCCGGTTTCGTTCACACCTAGTGCGGAGGGTGCTCCAGAAGGGAGTAAGCGGAGCACAGCGACTGAACCGGCCTGGTCGCCGCGGGAGTCATGTGTCTGTTTGTATGGGGTAGCACCCGCTTGATTACTCTTTATGCGTCGCTGCGAGTTCGGGATCGACCGGCACGCACCGCGCGCGACGCCGCCACTTGGCGATCAACGGTACTCATGTTGAGAACCTCCAAGCGTCGCGCTGATTGAAGCAGTGTGCGACCTTGAGCGGCGCGCATCCTGCAAGTTCCTGCTCACTTGTTGCACAAAAGCAGCAGGGTCACCGGCGCCTGAACTCCTGCCGAGGAGATGGGTGGAGCAGGCCCCGCCCCCACCGGTGGCGAGGCAGCGGGTAGGCGCAGGACGGCTTTGGGCGGCGTCCACCGCTTCCCGCGTGTGCGTTCGCTGGAAGTGTTCTGGGCGGGGAGGTCGATGACGCGGCGGCTCGGGGCCGGGTGACCGCCGATGGTTCCTCGGCGCCGACCGCACCCTGGTTCGGTCGGTCCCAAGACACCGCCTTCAGGCGACCCTCCTGGAGGTACAAGCAGATCCACTTCACCGGATGACTTCTGGTTGGCGAACGGCACCGACATAACCTGACCTGGCCCGCCACGCGCTTGAGGGACTCAACGGCCGGAAACAGCAGATTGATACCTGAGGAAGGAAGTGCTGAGCGCTCCACCCATGCCACCCGACCCACGGAGTGGACTCACCCTCACGAGGCGGCGAGTCACCCATCGCACGCATTGATGGCAGCCGCGGGGCGAGTCATCGTGAGGTGGAAAGGCCTGTGGAGGCCCTGCACCTGGGGAAGCGTCAATTCCATGTCCCAGTAAAGGGTGCAAGTGCACAGCTTCGAAGAGGGTGGCGAGGGTGACTGGATCGCGGGAAATAGATGATCTCTGTGAAGCTGCCGCCCAAGCAGTATCTGCCATTCGGGAATTCGCCCTCAAAGCTTCCGGAATCCAGTCGGATGGCTCGCGGCCGGCGGTTGCGGATATGACCGCGATGGAAGCACTGTACGTAAGGGTTGCTGCTCAGATGCTCTTGGAAGCGAGCCTGCGCAGCGAAGATGATGGGCACGTAGAGGAGTTGTGCGCTGCCTTGAGGTGCATCTTCGGTACGCGGAGTTCAGATGTTCTTTCCACTGCGCCAGACCATGCATCGACCTGTCAGGTGTGGCAACCTCTGCGGGCAGTAGGTCGGTTCACACAGCGAGAGCGCTCGGTTACCCTTCTCGTGGCCTCGGGGATGACGAACCAGGAGATCGCTGATGAGCTCTATATCACCACCAAGACAGTGGAATTTCATCTGGCTAATATCTTCAACAAGCTCGGCATCCGATCCAGGGCAGAGTTGAGGAAGATTCTGCGCATCCAAACCTACACGGCATCATCGATGCAACGGGCGCCTTTTCAGTGATTCACTGTGCCCTCTCAGCGTCACCGCTTCAGGCGAGGACGGTCTCGGTAATGCACGTCATATGATCCGGGCTGCACGGCATGGGAGAGATGCGCACACAGCCCCATTGATTCCGCTGCATGGCCGATGAGCCGGCAGTTCACGAGTGAAGCAGTCCGGGTCTGTGGTGTTACGTCACGTGAGGTTGTCGCAAGGCTTCCCCATCACCGGAACGCGTCCTTCGGTCGAGACGCCAGGCCGGATCGTGCCCGCAACACCGGTGGGTCCTCGGCCTGTTCGTAGTGCCTTGTCACGAGCTCCCCGATGACCTGGGGGTGGTGATCGAGCCGTTGCTGCTCCGCCGCGGATCACGGCCTGGGAACCCGTCGATCTGCCCAAGGGCCGACCTGACTCGCGGTGAAACACCGCGCATCACGGCCCGGCGGGCTTCTCCGCGACAATCGACGGCCGCCACCGTGGGCGACGGCCATCGAAGGCGTCCGCGCGCCCCTGGGGCATCTCGGCCGGCAGAGAGAGATGGCCGAGACCGTTGGCGTCGGATCTCCGATGCATCGGATCCGCACATGCGGTTCGCTAAGTGAACACTCTCGAAGTGCGGCCGCGTGGGATCCAGGGCGTGGCTGCGGAACTGGGGGCAGACTCTCGTGCGAGCGAGTGTCCCGCTGCCGACAATGGACCCTCGGAGAGGGTAATTCCGGCGGGGTGGCGTCAGGGGTGTACGGCGCTCAGTTTCAGGACGGAGCGCGTCGCCGAGGAGGCTGTTGGTCCTGGTCACCCTGCTGCCGCAGTTCGGACCGAAGTTCGCCATCGACAGCGAGGAGTTTTCCGGCGGCACAAGCTGGAGCTGGCCAAGCCGCTGATGACACGTACTGGACAGAGGGCGTCGCCCAGCGCCTAAAGGTCCACGAGCGGCTGCGCCTGCACCTGGTCGCCGAGCAGCGCGCGGACCTGCTCCTGGACGTGGTGCGGTTCGTGAAGGCCAAGAAGCAGGCGGCGGCCCTGCTGGAGAAGAAGGGCCGCCGCGTCTACCTGGCCTACCCGCACTTCCGCGACCGTGCCGCGGGCATCCCGGACGCGCGGTCTACCTCGCCGAGCCCCACGAGGCCCGGGCGTTCCCGGGCTGCTGGGAGGGCGGGGTCGAGACGTTCGTACGGCGGGCGGTGCGCAAGGCACGGCGCCTGCGCTCGACGAAGGCTACGCCGCCGGGCGGGAAGGCTGCTCCCGCATGAGAGCGGCCGTTGCGTCTTACGGGCCCTGTCGGCCAGCCACCTTTCCATCCACGTCCGGCGCTCTTGTGCAGCACACTCGGCCCGTGTTCATGAAGGTCGTCAACTTGCCGGCGGCAGAATGCCGTGACCAAAGCGTCCATGACCAGTGCCCGGCGAGAGGAGAATGCGGCGTCACCCCGTAGCGATGATCAGGACTGTAGCGGGTAAGAGCCGCAGCCGACGGCCGCGGCGGCCCGGGCATGGCGAACCGGATGGTGCCGACGGGGACCAGCGAGGGCTTCCAGGCGAAAGACACCTCTTGTCAGCATGTAAGTGGGGGTGCCACTTGAGGTCAGGCAGCACCCCCCGGCCGAGGTCCCGTCACGTGGCGAGGCCACGTGACGGGGATTGTGCGCAGTTGCGGGGCTTGCACTGCAACGTCCTCAACCGAATCCCGGCCGGCGGAGTGGCCGGGACGTGTGCGCATGAGTTGGTGAGTATCGTGCTCGCCTATCCCAGCACCGGATCAGGGGCTAAGCAAGGCCCATTACATAGTGCTAGGGAATAACCTAGGGTGCCACTCATCGAGACCGTGACCTGCCGAGGGACACCCGACGGCAGCAGTGACAAAGTCACCCAGCCGCCGAGACGGTGCCCTTGCTGGATCGTTCTGTACGGCATCTCCCGCGGTCTGCGTCCGCGAGCGGGAGGGAAACTCGTCGAAGGCGGGACAGGGCAGCCATCTACCGCACCACTGATGCCTCCGCAGGTGAGACTCACACAGAAGCGCTCTTGGCCGTACATTGCTCTGCATGGCGGACGCGGCCACGCTTCACCGCTCCATCACCAATGCCAGGCCCTGGCCCACCCCGATGCACAGAGCCGCAAGTCCCACGCCGGTGCCCGCGGCAGCCAGTTGATGCGCAACGGCTCCGGTGATGCGGGCGCCCGATGCGCCCAGTGGGTGTCCGAGGGCAATGGCGCCACCACGCTGGTTGACGACGTCCGGGTCAAGTTCTGGCAGCGCGGCCAGACAAGACAGCGACTGAGCCGCGTAGGCCTCATTGAGTTCGATCGTCTGAAGGTCAGCTGCACCGACCACTGCTTTGGCCAGTACCTTACGGATGGCGTCGACCGGGCCAAGCCCGAAGCGCTGGGGTTCGATGCCCGTCACCGCTGCCGCGCGTATTCGAGCCAGTGGCTCGCGCCCTATTGCTGCGAGACCCTTGCCGTCGGCGAGTAGCAGAGCAGACGCCCCGTCGCTGAGTGGTGAGGCATTGCCTGCCGTGATCGTGCCATCCGCGAGAAAGGCCGGTTTGAGTGCGGCAAGGGCATCCAGAGAGGTGTTGTCGCGGATGTTCTCGTCGCGCGGCAGGTCTACGCCTTCGACGGGGACGACTTCCCTTTCGTAGTCACCGTAGTGCCAGGCAAGAGCGGCGTTGCGATGACTGGCGAGGGCGAACGCATCCTGTGCGTCGCGGGTGATGCCGAACTCGGCACCTACCAATTCCGCGCTCTCTCCGAGTGGGATCGACCATTCAGTGCGCATGCGGGGGTTGACTTGCCGCCAGCCGAGCGTCGTCGCGTACAGTCGCTGATTCACGGGGAAGGCCCGGTCCGGCTTGGGCAGCACCCAAGGTGCGCGACTCATGGATTCGACCCCGCCGGCCACCGTGATGGAGGCGTCGCCGACAGCGATGGCGCGAGCCGCCTGAATCACGGCCTCCATGCCAGATCCGCAGAGCCGGTTGACGGTGACACCTGGCACGGTGACAGGCAACCCTGCGAGCAGCACAGCCATGCGGGCAACGTCGCGGTTGTCCTCTCCTGCGCCGTTCGCGTTACCGAGCAGAACGTCGTCTATGCATGGCGGGTCCAGGTTCGGACTACGGTCGAGAAGTGCTCGCAGCACGCCGGCCGCAAGATCGTCAGGACGCACCCCTGACAGGGCGCCGCCATAACGGCCGAAGGGCGTACGGACGGCGTCGACGATGTACACGTCGCGGGGGTGGTCGATCATTGCAGGGCTCCCACAGAACTGGCGGTGGATGACTGGAGGCTGCCAGAAGGTCGCTGGTGCACAGCCAGGTGGCATCCGTGAGAGGGTCGATGGGGGACAAGCATGCGCAAGTGCCGAAGGTCAGCCTGACTTCCGTCGAGCGGAGGGCCTTCTGAGCGATGGCAGCGCCGGGTACCGTTCAGCACCTCAGAGACACCCTCGGATTCGGGCACGGTGCGAAAGGGCCGGAGGTGTGGTGCATCACACCGAGGGCGGCGGGGTGTTGTCAGCCGTGGTAGTGCTCCACGCACGCCTGGGGAGGGCTCCGCGAGACCTGGAGTAGTTCGCATCGTGCTCTGCCTCCACATGTGCATCCGGTTTGCGCCGGCCGCTTAGGGCACCGATTATGCGAAGAGCTCCCTCACGCGTCCTGCACGATCCGCGCGAGGCCCTGCATGAAACGCACAGGCACCCGGGCTGCAGGCCGTCGAAGAGACGCAAGTGCTCCACAGGGCCCGGGACTTCGCGAAGGCCAATCGGCAGCCGCCCAGCGGTCCGTGGCTCGGCCTGCGGTGTCGAGGCGGTGGCTGCCGATCATGCCGCGATCTTGATGTACGGAGGTGGAGGGAACAAGAAGCTCAGCTCATCCATGGCCGACGGCAGCGCGTCCGCCTACACCGACTATGGGCACGCCATCTTCCTGGTGGAGGGGCTTTGAACTCTCGATGCCGATCAGCAGGGCTACTGCGTCCGGCACCAGCTCTCACACTTCGTCGACAGCGACACCCTCGACAGGTCCGCGTACCGTAAGGACAAGGGCTCGGAAAGGAGTACTGCTTCGAATGCGTGACGAACGCTTACAGCTACCAGGTCTTCGCCGAAGCGGTAGCAGCGTCCTCCTAGTGCGGTTCGAAGGCCTATGTACACCTGCCCTGCGGCCTGTCGTGCTCATGTGAGGGACGGAAAGGGGTGTTGTGCGTGATCGCCGCCGATGCCATGTGGTCCGGAGCGGCTGTGCATCCGGCGCACGGTGGCCGTAGCGGTGATTTGGGAAGTGCCCGTGCGGCGCGCGAGTCGGGTGGCCGTGTTGCTGACGCGGACACATCCGACGAGCATCTGACTGCAGCAAGCGGCCCGGGGACACCATGCCTGGTCGGGCGCCGGATGTTGTCCCCCTTGTAGTTGCCGGGAAGCGGGAAGCGAATGGTCAGCCTGCTCGACGCAGAGCAGCTGGTGTTACACCCAACTTGGCTCGCATCACACGCGTCAGGTGCTCCTGGTGCGAGAAGCCACAGCGGAGGGCTACGTCAGCGATGGGCAGCATGGTGGTTCGAAGAAGCCGACCCGCGCGGTCCAAGCGAAGGTGAAGCAGGAATTGATGGGGTGACTGCCCGGTACTGTTCTTGAATTGCCTGCTGAAGTGACTCGGGCTCAGACCACTTGTCGAAGCCAGGACAGAGATGGGCAGCGGTTCGGCAAGGTGCTGCTCCATCAGCTCCCTGACGTCGGTGAGTTGGCGAGCTGTCAAGCCCGCCGGATACTTTCCCAGCCGGACGATTGGTCGTCCGATCGCATGGGCCCGAGCGAGCTGCGCAGCCAGCATTCCCACGAGATGATCAGCATAGGTGCGGGCAGCTGGCTCCCAATGGCGCACTACATGGTCCAGAGCCAGCACAAGCTGCTCGGCCATGGGATCTGAGCCGCCCAGTTCCTCGGCCAATTCCACTGCCATCGGTAGTCCGTTCGCCTCCTGCAGGGCCGAATCAGTAAGGTAGACGTGTATGGTGGCTAGTACACCTTGCAATTCGACATCAAGCTCGCGGCCCGCGGGGTGGAGGAAGATTCCGCGGGCTGGAATCCGCCGGGCCCTCATGGCCCCGCAGGAACGACGCCGGACAGTCACTGGCCCGTCCAGATGCAGAATCAGCAGATGGGTAGGGGCAGCCTTGAATATCGAGTGAAAAGGAATTTCTCGCTGCGTAGAGATGTAGGCGTGCTCCCATCCCAACCCTGCGCTCGTGCGATCCTGGCTCACCCAAGGTTGCCGGAGTATGCCGCTGGTATCGAGGAGTCCCAGCTCAGACATGCGATCCTCCCTGCATTCGCGAGTAAGGTGCCATTGAATAATCGTGCTGTCCCCCTGCGATATCCGGCCACTGAGCCGGTTCGGAAGAGGTAGCCGCCTGTGGCCTATGTGATGAGACGGGCTCTGTTGCAGACGGCACCTAAGCGCGTCACTCTGAACCCGATGTGAGGCCAAAGGGCGTCGTACATCAGCGGGTGGCCTTGCAGCCGAAGATAATTCAGATGCAGGGGACGGCGCTCATGACAGCAGCCTCCTCAGCGCTCTCCTCACGATGCTGTCTCTCGTGGAACGTGGCACGCGGCTCCCGTCAATGAGCACATACGTCTGTTTCCTTAATTGCTCATCCTCAGCTTCACCGTGCCGAGCGGCTCGGTGGACATCTACGGCTCTGCGGGAGGAGTCTTCTCCCAAGAGGGGTGAGTTGGCGTTCCTTGGGGATGAGGCTGGGTGATGCAGGGGCACCTACCCAGGATCCCCGTCCGACTTCATCCAGTCGTACCCACAGAGATGCATGACTCGATGTGTCGGTGCGGAAGCACAGCGCCCTCAGCCGCCTGCTTGATGCTCCAATCGACTGCGACCCAGTTGCTCGCTTGTACGGGCAGCAGGCGATGGCGGCCGAGCTGCTGCCTGAATCCGCGCCTCAGCGGGCGGTAGGTGGTGTGATGCTGCGGCCGCGTAACCACCGCCGCAGGTCGTCGTAGTCATAGCTCTCGTCACGGAGCCTGCCTGGCCTTCGGGGTCGTCGGCCCCGCCAGGAGCGGATCGGCGGTCGCCCCTGCACAAGCAGGGTCGGGCCCCGATCAAGTGGATGTTCGAGCCGTACTTACCGCCGTCCACAGGATGCGGGCCTGTCGGCACCCTTTCAGCATCCTCGTGGTCACCGAGTCGATCGCTCAGCGTAACCAATCCAGCTCACCGCGGGCATCGAGCTCGTCGGAACCAGACGGCGTGGTCTCGTCCACACCCTGGACTTCGGCCACTCCGTGAACCACCGGCGGGCGGTGGCACTCGAAGGTCCGAACGAGGCAGAGGAGAGTTGCAGCCCGATGTCGCCACGTAGACGATCCCGGCCAGAAACTCCGTGCCTGGTGTCAGCAGGCGATTGACAGTCCTCTCCTCCAGGCGAAGGCGAAGGCGAAGGCGAAGGCGAAGGCGAAGGCGACGGCGAAGGCCGACGTCCGTCCTCGACCCGCTCGGCACCTACGATCGCCTCTGGGCCGTGCCGACCCGAACAACTGGATGCCGTACCTTCCTCGTGGCCGCATTCGCTCATATCGGTGTGTGGCTGCGTCACATCAAAGCGATGGCTTCAGCGGAGGTCCTCGGCAGTGAAGTGCCCTTGATGCTTCATCCCCTCACTGCTGCCGCGCAGCACCCAGAACGCATCCAGTTCCGGCCTTTTCGAGTCCAGGAACCCTGTGGCTCCGAAGACCACCTCCAGGTGCCCGTCGCCGTCGGTGTCGAGAAGCGGGCCGAGGGCCGTGATGCGGTTGCGGTTCGTGCCGCGGCCCGCGGAGGGGGTGTCGCTCCCTGGGACTCCGGGGGTGTCGAGGTGAAGTGCGTGCACCGCCTTGGTGTCCGCCGCCAGTAGATCGGGGATCAACCAGATCACGCCGTTACTGCTGTTGGCGCCGGTTGCCGAGGTGACCAGATCGGCCTTGCCGTCCCCGGTGACGTCGCCCAGGGCGGTGCCACCCATGCCACCGTAGTGAGGTTGCGCCTTCAGGCCCGGTGGTGAGACTGCCTGCAGTGCAGCGTGCCTGCCGCTCTCAGGTCCGGCGCGGGTGCTGAGCCAGTAGCCGGCCTCCAGTTCCTTCCGGGCCGCGGTGAAACTCGCCGTGTACAGGTCGTCGATGCCGTCGCCGTCTACGTCGCCCGTCTGCCCCTCCATGCCGATATCTGGTTGCTCGCGGCGCTCGGCCAGCCTCAGCCCACGTTGGCCGCCGCGCAAGTAGTGCAGACCACTGACCGTCACATCGCCGTCGCCTTCGCTATCGGGATCGCTCCAGTGGAACCACAGAGCGAGATCCGTGGCCTTGTCACCATCGAAATCACCGGCCAAGAAGCGCGAGGGGAGGGAGTTTGGCCAACGGCCGTTGGTCAGGTCTTGCTTGCGGGCAGGCGCGCCCTCACGCCGAATCGGACCGAACCACACCGTGCCCTCAGGGCCCGTGGTGCCGCCGGGGATGAGTAGGTCGGCCTTGCCGTCACCGTCGAAGTCCCCGGTAGCACCGGGACTCCGCGGCGCTCGGGCAAGAGGCTGCGGGTCGCCCACGCCATGCGGACCACCCCACAGGACGGTCGCCCTACGCTGCTGAGGGGCCTGGACGAGATCGGTGAAACCGTCGTCATCCAGATCGGCACGGAAGAGCGGAATCTGCTCGTGCTTCAGCCGCGAAATTTGCTGCGGGATCACGGTGCACTGGTCTGGATTGAGTCCGTACGCCGAGCCGTACACCACCACCAGACGTTCGCCCGCCACCACCGCAGCGAAGTCGTCGTAGCCGTCGCCGTTCAAATCCCCGGGCCGGGGCCGCTCCGAGGGTTTCCCAGCCGACGGCTGCTCCCCACGGAAAGGAGCCGGCGACTCCCGCTGCGCCTCACCACTGGCCCCCTCGGCCGTCGGCGGCACGGCGCTGCATCCCGCCGCGAGCAGTACCGCAGCCAACGCCGCCGCAGCAAGCCTCAAGGGAGGGCGTTCGACGCACACCGCCATAGATACCAAAGGTCGATTCCCTACCTTCATCCCGAGACGACGGTCGCCTTCACAACCCCCGCCGTCAACGGTGTCTCCGCCAGCTGTGACACCGGCAAGACCAAACTTCCCTGGCCGACCGTACCGAACCCCACACTACTGTGGGAGACGTGCTACCGGGAGTGATGGCAATGCCTTCCATGGCCGACTTGCAATATCTGGTCCCCTTTCGCCCTTAGGCGACAGGAAAGGAATACTGGAGTCCGCGGCGGGCTTACCGCAGCCTCTCAAAAGGCTGCGGTAAGCCCGCCGGTTACGTTAGCGTTGATGGCGTGTGCAGCCCGGCCGTAAGATCTTTCGGTGATCGAGGGATGAAGCCGTCCTGGCCTTATGGGCTTCGCACCCGAACAGTCTATTGCCTGCAGCGGGCGGCCTCAAAACAAATCGACCAGCTGGCACCAGACGTTGCATTGTTCATCTGCCGGATTTTCGGCGGCCTCATCGAACGAGACGGTGCTCGTTTCCTTGAGTGAAAAGTGCTGCCAGTGCGGGAAGCTGAGGCCCTCCTTGAGGTAGAGGCGATGCGTCGAGTCTTGTGCCTGTGCTTCAATAACCAAAGCAGACTTGGTCACATGGGTGTTGTCGTTGTAGTAGGTGGTTACCTTTATTTCCCCGTCCACCATGCGAATATTTCGCCACCAAACTCGGGAACTGATTCCACGCCCCTCTGGGCCAACCGGCATGTCAGCAAGGTCCCATGAGGCGCCATTGACCAGATAGGTATGGCCTGCAGGGGCCTTGTACACGAACCACGACTGGTTAGGCTGGTCCTTCGCATTTGGGTCACATCTGTACTGTTGCACTACAGCTCCGACACTCGGAGAGGCACCTGTTGCCTCGAGGCAGAGGTCGTGATTCTCGGCCGTGATCGCCTTGAACTTGAAAGATTCGACCTGCCGCCCGGAATCGTCTATGGTGAGCAGGTTGGAGACCGGGACAAGTTCCCAGCTGAGTGTGTTTCCTTCTATGAGTGACCGAGCCTGCATCGGCTGTCCCTGCGCGCTCACATTATTCAGCGCATCGACAGTGAGGTTGAGGTCGTTGCGAATTTCCCAGGCACCCTCGTAATCGCCGCCCAAGGCGGCGGCGCCGCCAGATCCGCTGAGTGTGACTGCCGTACTGACAGTCACTATTCCTATTGCTCCGGCAAGGCGGAACCGTGATACCGGCGATGTCGTTGTGCGGTTTGGTCCGGTCTTCGCAACCAAGGTCAGTAGTTGACCACGTGACACAGTTTCCTCTTCCGATTGCATCATTCTGGTGCGTGGATTCTCGTCAGGGTGTGAGGTCTAACCCAGTAGCGGGTCTCATTTTTCGGTACGGGATGTCAGCCCAAGAACTGCTCCATGGATCTGCGGATCCCTCACTTTGCTCCAGCCGTCCAGTATCGATGGTCAGTGGCATTCCAGGACCAGGGGAATTCCCTAGATTCCGCGTCCGCACTGCTACCGCAAGAACGGTCTCTTAGGGTGCTGCCAAGGATGTCTGGCGAGGCGAGAGCCGGGTTGCGCATGCAGGCGGCGGTGTGGGAGACGCCGCCGCCTCATTGCTTCGACAGGGGAGGATCTCTCGTTCTGCATGCGGGATCGAACGTGCTCGACACGGACACGAACCTTGTGGCGGGTGACGTAACTCGCTCAGGAGCAAGTACTCGGCGAAGCCGTCGTCGCCAGGTTGTCTGCGCCGGCGCCAGGCATGGGCGCTCCGGCGACTTCTGCCAGGAAGGTTGGGCGCCGCAACGCCGTGTTCGCCCCGGACGGAGTTGTCTCTGCGGAGCAGCAGGCAGCATCGGCACAGCGCGGTCCGGAGAGGCTGATGCCGGGGTGCTGCCCCAACCAGATCGGCCCGACGCCGCATGAGTCAGGACCCTGCCTGTGCGCTCCTCCACTGGCTCGTTGAAGTAGCGATGAATGAAGCACCGCTTCGGCTGTGGCATGGCCCGCTTGCGGCGCCTGGTCGCGTGAAGTGAAGCAGGCGTGGGACGAACTGCCTAGCACTGCTGACCGAGCGGCCAAGGAAGCCGGGCAGCAAGGGCCATTGAATCACCGATGACAGGAGGCCGCCTGCGGTGTCGCTGACAGGCGCACCCGCGACGTTCTCACCCCGTCGCATGCGGATCCGCGGGGAACAATGCGACGACCGATACGAGGCCTGCTTCAGCCTCGCCACGTCCGACGCCTTATCAGGATCACTTAGTGTCCTACGTGGTGAGGCGGACGAGTCGTTTGTAGCAGCACAGGGCGGCTGCTAGTCCGAGAAGGGCCAGGTAGTTGCGGGGATCGCGCTCGTAGCGAGGGCTCAGACGTCGATAGCCGGACAGCCAGGACATCGTCCGCTCGATCACCCAGCGGCGGCGGCCCAATCGTTCGCTGGACTCGATGCCTTTGCGGGCGATGCGTACGCCGATGCGTTTGCCGAGTAACCATTTCCGCAGGTCGGCACGGTCGTAGGCTTTGTCTGCGTGCAGGCGCTGGGGCTTGAAGTGGCGGCCGCGGTGGGGGTCGTGTCTCGTTTGGTGACCCTCGACCATGGGCTTCAGCCCTTTGCTGTCGTGGGTGTTGCCGGCTGAGACGCCGACGAGGAGGGGCAGTCCGTTCGCGTCCGACAAGATGTGCATCTTGGAGGCCGACTTGCCCCGGTCCACGGGGCTCGGACCTGTGTGTTCGCCCCCTTTTGGCCCGGACGTGGGCGGTGTCCAGGACGACGCGGGTGACGTCGACGAGGCCGGCGTCGTCGAGTCGGTGCAGCACAGCCTCGTGCAGCCGCCCCCAGACGCCGGCTCTCGACCAGATCAGGAACCGGCGGTGGGCGGTCGACTTCGATAGGCCGAAGCAAGGGGGTAGTTGGCGCCAAGCGCAGCCGCTGACCAGTACGTAGATGATGGCCGCGAACAGCGCCTCATCATGCGTGTCCTGCGTTCCTCCGCCCTGCGGCCGCACCTTCGACGGTGGGATCAGCGGCTTCGCGATCTCCCACAGCCCGTCCGGAACAATCCAACTCCACGTACCTCGCCCCATAGATGGCTCAACGAGCCCTCGCACGTAGGACACGGTCTAAGGCCAGGACCCGGTCAAAGACCGGCCACCCGCCACGCGGCATGGTCCGAGCTCAACAAGAACCACCCCGGCCACGCCGGCCGGCTACGGAGCCTCCTTACCGACGCAGGGCAACGGATCGCGCAGGATGGTGGTCTGCCGATCCTGCACACTCTTGTCCCGCGGATCTGTGTCGACCTCCAGCACCGGTTGCTGCGTCTGGATCGCCCGCATGACCACGACATCACCGCTGCCCGTTCCCGCTCGGTGAGTTTCACTGCGCGCCACTACGTGTGGCCACATGTGCGCGTCACGTGTGACGACCCCTGGCCGCTCCGCGTGACGTAACCCGTAACACCCCTGGGCAACGCGCCAAGAGTGCGCCGGCAGATCGCGGGGGAGCTACCGCAGCCCTACGTGCCTTTGCCGCTGCTCCCCGCCTGGACATCGCCGTCTCCCGGCACCTGCAGCAAATGACACAGGCGGGGCTGGCCACCACCGGGCGCGAGGGTTATTACGTTCCACCCTCCCTCGACCAGAGCCGGTTCCACCAGATCGCTGCTACCTAGGCGATACCTGAGGTTCGGTATCAGAGTCCGGTATCCGCCTCGCTTCGCTCCCCGACTATGCGCGTCCTCATCTCACCCAGCCCACTGATCTCCAGTCGAAGCTCGTCCCCTGCGGTGAGGAACTGAGGTGGTTCGAGACCCACCCCGACTCCGGCCGGAGTGCCCGTGAGTAGTACGTCACCGGGGCGCAGAGTGAAGCAGGAACTAGCCGCGGCTATGAGGTCGGGGATATCGAAGGACATGCCTCCCGGGGTGGCGTCCTGCCGGAGTTCCTGATTCACCCACAAGCGCATCCTGAGGTCGCGGTAGTCGGGTATGTCGTCGGCTGTCACCAGCCAGGGACCGGTCGGACAGAAGGTGTCGTAGCCCTTGCCGCACAAGGTCTGCAGGTGGAGCGGATTCTTCTTGCTTTCCCCGAGGAAGACATCTCGCGCTGTCACATCGTTGGCGATCATGTAACCGGCCACATGGTCCATCGCGTCGTCCCTGGTGATCCGACGCCCCCCATCGCCGATCACCACGGCGAGTTCGATCTCATAGTCGAGGGCCTGCGTTTCCACAGGTTTGACGATCGCGTCGTTCGGCCCATTGATCGAGGACACCGTCTTCGCAAAGAGCACCGGCCGATTCGGCCTCTCCCGGCGGTCGGAGCCGGCCAGCTCCGCCACGTGCAGAGGGTAGTTCGCACCTACGGCGTAGACGGATCCGGGCCGCGGCACGGGAGGGCCGATTCGGGTGCGTGCCAGAGGAAGAGTCTCGGACGGTTCCGCGAGTACCTTCTCGATGTGTTTGCGCAAGGTAGGGAACAGCGCCAGCAAGGCCGGCATGCCGATGCCGGCCAGGCCGTGCTCCGTCAGAAGCGGGCGCAAGGGGACAATGGTTTCCTCGTCCGCCAGGACACCGGGTTCCTCCCCACCGCGAGGGCCGAAACTCACCAGCTTCATGCGGAGGGCTCCTCATTCACATACACAAGTGAGTTCTTGTACGCGCTGACCGGGATGGTGCCCACAGGCAGCACCTCCACATCCACCCGAACTTGCAGACGATCGCGCACAGCCTGCTCGATCCGGCGCTTGACGTCGGATCCGTCAACAGCTGCCGACTCGACCTCGAGCGGAATCGGGCTATCGAAGCGAACCTGGTTCCGATGACTCTTGCGCACCCGCATGCGCGGGGAGACCAAGTCCGCCGCGACATCCAGCACCACGTCCCGGATCGCGGTCGGGAAAACGTTCATGGCCTTGTAGATCAGCATGTCGTCCGTCCGTCCGATGCAGCGGATCCGGGGAGCGCCACGACCACAGGGGCAGGAGGTGCTGACCACGACAGCGCGATCTGCCGACCGGAAGCGGACAACGGGGGATGCCTCCCGGTCCAATGTGGTGTACACCAGCTCGCCCTCTGCGCCCTCTGCCCATTCCACAGGGCGGAGTGACTGGGGGTCAATCAGTTCGACGAGTACGTGCCGGGCAGCGGTGAAGTGCATCCCACCGCCATACTCGCATTCCGCCCACATTCCAGCCATGACGTCGCAGAGCCCCATGACCTCGTGCACGCTGTTCGCACCCCATCCGGCCTGGATGCCCTGGCGGATCTCGGGCTGTCCGAGCCCGGGTTCACCGCCGGAGAGAACACGGCGGATGCCCAGTGCCGAGGCGGGTTCCCCCAACAGCTCCTCGCAGCGCTCGGCGAGGTGGCCGGCGAAGGAAGCAGTGATCAGAATGCCGGTGGCCTGGACGCGCCGAATCACGTCGAGTTGACGTGTGGTCGGCATGCCGCCCGCCCATAGGACGTTGGCTCCGATGCGCCGTATACCCTCCGCGTAGGGCTGGCCCCCTGCCACCATCGGCATGCCGGTCATCAACGCGATGGTGTCCGTAGCGCGAACACCGGTCGTGTACAGCATGTTGGCGACCGCATGCGACCAACTGTCGATGTCGGCGGCCGTCATGGCGTACAGGGTGGGATGTCCAGTGGTCCCCGACGATGACAGGGTTTGTATGATCCGCTCGGTCGGCACGGCCTGTGCTGCACCGAATGGTTCGGCCGGGTCTGCTTCCTCCTGGGCCTGGCGTAGTTGGTCTTTGGTGGTGAGCGGAAGTTCAGCCAGCTCGACCAGGGAGCGAACAGTGTCGTCCGAGGGCAGCACGGATGCATAAAGGCGGGAGCGGGATTGAACGTCCGACAGAGCGGCCGGCAGACGCTCGGCTTGCCAGGACAGCGTCTTCTCCCAAGGCTGAGGATCCAATTCCACATCCCAGAACCGGCCGTCGGAATCGTTTCTGTGCATAGTTCCCTCTCTGCTCCTCAGATCAGTATGTAAGGGCTGTATCGCATGATCGCTGAGCTCGGGTGTGGGCTACTGCAGTCCCGGCCTGGCAGCTATTCGGACCTCGGGACGTCGATTCCCTCGCCGCGGGCCCAGGACCACGCGTACTCGGAATCTTCCACGCTCTCACTCGCGGGCCCCAGGTGCAGAGGACGGAAGGTGTCGACCATGACCGCGTATTCCTCCGTGCGTGCAGCGTTGATGCTGCGTTCCGCGCTGCCGGGTTGAGGCCCATGTACATAGCCCGCAGGGTGCAGTGAGATGGAGCCCAGCGTGATGCCGCTGCCCGACCGGCTCATGAATTCGCCACCGCAGTAGAACAGCACCTCGTCGGAGTCGACGTTGGCATGGTGATACGGAACCTTTAGGGCCTGCGGATGGTAGTCGAACATGCGAGGCACGAACGAGCACACCACAAATCCAGGACCTTCGAACGTAAGGTAGGTCGGCGGTGGCAGATGCAGTGCACCGGTGGAGGGCATGAAGTCCCGGATCGACAGCGCGTACGGATAGTTGTAGCCGTCCCAGCCGACCACGTCGAAGGGGTGGTGAGCATAGGTGTACCGCGTTTTCCCGCCACGATGACGGACGAAGACGTCGACGGGCTCATCGGGGACATCGACCAGCTCCTCAGGGCCTCGGATATCTCGCTCATTGAACGGTGATCCGTCGAGGAACTGGCCGAACCGTGACATGAAGCGCTTGGGAGGTCTGATATGCCCTCCGTCCGCTGCTGAGATCACTAGAAGCCGCATCTGGCCCGAGCGCAGCCGCCAGCGGTGTGTGGTTGATGCCGGAATCAGGACGTAGTCGCCCTCGCCAACGGCGAGTCGGCCGTAGCCCGATTCGAGTACCGCAGAACCCGCTTCCACGTAAACCAGTTCGTCACCCACGGCATTGCGGTACAACACGCTGTCCACATCAGCGGTGACGTACGAGATGGTGACCTGTGTGTTTCCGAGCAGCAGCTGCCGGTCCAGTACCGGGTCGCCGCCTGTTTTCAGCTCATGGGTACGGAAGTGCCGTGGCAACAGTGGTTCGTTCGGCAGGAGTTCTGCGGGGCGCGTCCCGTGGCGCTCTGCGGCAATGATGGCCGTCGGCTGCTTTCGGTGGTAGAGGAATGACTGGGTACAGCTGAATCCTTCTTCGCCCTGCATCTCCTCGTGATAGAGGTTGCCGTCGCCGTCACGGAACTGCATGTGCCGCTTGGGCGGCACATTTCCCATACTCCGGTACAACATAGGTGCACTCCTCAGTGCTCGTTCTGCCGGCAATGGGTCTTCGGGACCGGCCATCGCTCAGCAAGTATTAGGTCAATCGGTCAGCAGACCCCATACCTCGCGGTCGCGTTCAGACGTCCAAATGACGGGGTCCTTGCCCTGCAACTCGTCCCACACCCGCTGAGTGTCGAACACCATTGCGTGCTCAAACACGGGCATGCCTCCGTACTCAGGCACAAGCGCATTTCTCGCGGCGGTATACGCTTCCTTGAGTGTCCCGCCCGACGTCCGCACCTTGTCGACCGACTCCACGAGCGTGTCGAGGAACCGCCGTGTCAGTTCGATCGCCTGGCCAGACTCCTTGGGCGTCCGCGCTATATGCCCCCGGCCCCCCACCAGCATCCGCGCGCCGAGCGAGGCTACGTTGTCCAGGGTTGTCGTGCGCCAGTCCTGGTGGTACGCGTCACCGGTGTATACAGCGGAACCGTTCTCCACCAGATCACCGGCGAAGAGAATGCGCTGTTCAGGCAGCCAGGCGTAGATGTCTCCCGAGGTATGGCCGCGACCGGCCCATGCCAGTTCCACCGTGCCTCGACTCCCGCCGAGGTCGATGCTGAGTCGATCGGCGAAGGTCAGCGTCGGCCAGGTGAGCCCGGGGATGGTTTCATGCCCGACGAAGAGGCGCGGCATGCGACCGAACTCCGATGCCCAGTCCTGCTGGCCGCGTTCGGCGATCAGACGCTTGGTCTCTGCGTGCGCGACAATCACGTCCGCGTCGAAGGCGCTGGCTCCGAGGGTCCGCACGGCGTGGTAATGCGAAAGGACCAGATACTTGATCGGCTTGTCAGTGTGTTCCCGCAGCTGGTCGAGCCAGCGCTTGGCCATCACAGGTGTTGCCCTGGCCTCGAAGCAGACCAGGAAGTCCTCTCCTTCGATGGCGCCGACGTTGGGGTCCCCGCCGGTTGTCAGTGCATATACGCCGTCGTCAAGGACCTCAAGGTTCTCTTCCTTCTCCTCGTTGTCTTCGGCTGATGCGAAGGACTTGGCCATGCTGTCTTCCTCTCAAACATGGTTGCGCTGACTGTCAGCGCTGGCGGAATTTGTCAATCGCGTGAGCATTCCAACGCATCCCGTGACCCGGTCTGTCCGGCGGAGAAGCCATTCCCTCACTGACGTCGAGCGTCTCGTCGAGAACGTCATCGATCAACGGAAAATGCTCCAGGTAGGAGCAGTTGGGAACGGCTGCAGCGAGATGTACGTGCAGTTCCGGCAGGAAGTGTGGGGCGAGCACCGCCCCGAATACCTCGGAAACCGCACTGATGCGCAACCACTCCGTCACTCCGCCAGTGAGTGGCACGTCCGGCTGGACGACCGAGGCTGCTCCGGCCCGGAGGTAGCCGGCGAACTCGAACCTGCCGATCAGGTGCTCACCCACTGCAATGGGAATGCCTGTACGTTCCGCAAGCTGGGCGTGTCCGACGATGTCGTCGGAGGGCAGTGGCTCTTCCATCCAGTGGACATCGAGTTCAGCGAGATGCCTGCCGAGCCGGAGTGCGCTTGGAAGGTCGAGCCGTTCATTGCAGTCCACCATGATCCGTACACGTTCACCAAGGGCCTGGCGTACCGCCGCCACCCGTTCCACGTCCTCTTCCGTACGGTGTGCCCCTATACGAATCTTGACCGCGTTGTAACCCTCGTCTACGTAGCGCCGCTGGCCTTCGA
This sequence comes from Streptomyces sp. NPDC085932, assembly GCF_044540525.1. NCBI lineage: Bacteria > Bacillati > Actinomycetota > Actinomycetes > Kitasatosporales > Streptomycetaceae > Streptomyces > Streptomyces sp. NPDC085932. The sequence continues at coordinate 53,837 of NZ_JBITSJ010000010.1, read as the reverse complement.
CCAGCTCCTCCATGGTCATGCGGTGGTTCGATCTGCCGCTCCCGTACACGGGTATGCGCGTGTGGTGGGCGCCCAGAAGGCGATACAAGGGAAGGTCGGCGCGGCGGGCCCGCACATCCCACACGGCGATGTCGACGGCAGACAGCGCGGGGATTGCCACTCCGCGCCCCAGACGGTGCGTGCTGTGCCAGATGGTGGCCCACGTGCGGGGCCACTCTTCGAGTTCCGTGCCCAGTACGGACTGACGCATGTAGCCGGTCAGCAAGGCGTAAAGGGCCTCCGCTCCACCCGAGAGTGCGTAGGTGAATCCGCTCCCCGTCTCCCCGTCGTCGGATGCTATAGAGACCTGTATCAAGTCGACCTGCGTGGCTCCCGAGCCTCCGCGCCCTTGACCAAGGGGAATGCGGGACCAGAGCGCGTCGAAACCGGAGATCTTAGCCATCGGCCCGCCGACGCTCAGCCTTGCCGGATCTGATGTCACGAACCACGCGCAGCGCCGCGGCGGGTTCCATCCGGGTGCGATAGGCCATGCTCACATGGCGTGCCCGGACAACGCCCTGAGGGTCCAGGACGAATGTCGCCGGCGCCGGCAGACTCCATCGGCCATCAGGTTGCTGCCTTGCCAGGGCTGCCACTGTTCCCTTGAGGAGGTGAGGTTTGACCGACTCCGGGAACACATAGCGAATCCTGTACGCCCCGATGACGCGCTGGTGCACATCGGACAGTACGTCGAACTTCAGGTTGTGCTTCTCCGTGAGTGATATCGAGTCGTCAGGTGCCTGAGGGCTCACCGCAATCACATGTGCGCCCTCACGGCGAAACGCGGGCAGGGCCTCCTGGTAAGCGTGCAGTTCAGCGTTGCAGTAGGGGCACCAAGACCCGCGGTAGAAGGAGAGGACGACCGGCCCCTCAGTCAGCCGGTCCGCCAACCGCACTGTCTCTCCTACGGCGTTGGGCAGGGAGAAGTCCGGTGCCAAACCTCCGACAGGGATACCTGGTACCAGTCCCTGTTCCTCTATGGCGGCAAGTGCCGCGTTGATCGCTTGTCTGACCTCTGCCGGCCGCTGATGGGCAGAGGCGATATCCGCCAGGCGGTCAGCCAGATTCGGAATCTCAGGATCGTCGTTCATCCCACTCCAACCGATAATCGGTCTGGACGTTCGTCTACCGGTCTGAGATTCAGCCAAGGCCCAAGTCTTGTCAACCCTGAAGGCGCGCGGGCTCTTTGGCGCTGGAGCTCGTCACGCACTGCCGGTCACATACATCTGTGTGCGTTACTGACAAAAATGTTCTGTCTTCTCAAAAGCTTGCCCGACCTCCATGATGGCCATATCCAATGGTGGGCTAGTGGCCTGAGCCGGGGATCATTCGTGGAGGTCACCGATGTGCAAATCCCTCAGTACAGCCTCCATGGGATGGAGTCGATTGCCGCCTCCCGCGGCACAGCCTCAAGGAGACACGACGATGACAGTGCAGTCCCGCCCCCCAATCAGCGGCATCAACCATGTGAATCTCTACAGCAATAAGCTGGAGGAGATTGCCGAGTTCTACGGAAACGTGCTCGGCCTGAAGTTGGTCGTCGCCATCGTCGACGACTTCATCAATGGTCAGACAACGATGGAGGACGAGCAGGGCAGGCTGGTCAACAACGTCGGAGGCATGGTGAAGCCCCGGCACTACATGTTTGAGATCAGCCCGACCAACTACATCGCCTTCTTTGACCAGGGGGAGGAGTTCGACGGGCCCCACGGTGGCTTCCATCACATCGCCTTCGCTGTGGACAGCGATGCGGACTTCGACGCCGCTGTCGAGGCACTGCGGGCTCATGGCGTCGCGACGTCGCCAGTCATGGACTACGGCCCCTTCAAGTCGTGCTACTTCGTGGACCCGGAGGGCAGGAACCTGGAGTTCACGTGCCAGAAGCGCATGCTGGGACTCGTCGAGGACTTCACTGACCCCAATCCGCTGCCGGTGGCGCAGCGGGCGCTCTCTCAGGCCAAGCAGGAGGTTCCTGTCGGAGCCGCGTGAGGGAAACATCCGGCTACTGGGCCCTGCCCGAACTGGCAGGGCGCAGCAGTACAACATGGCTCATCGAAGAACGGGAGTCGGAGTCGGTGAGGACTGCGTGGTGCGTCCTCTGCGGCCGACCGTCGGGCCGACTCACATATGTCTGATCGCGGGTGCCTGTCTCGTGCCATCTCCGGCGGGACAGGCACTGTTGTGCTTCGGTCCACCGTGACGTCATGTCTTCGGTGTGCATCTGGCGACGGCGACGCTGCGTGCGATTATCCGTCCGCGCGGCCATTGTTCTCAGCGATACTCCCGGCGCCGGCCCTTGCCGCTGTACGAGCCGACCGTGCGGCGTGGGCCCGTGCCTTCGCGGACCACCTGCGTGGCCGGTTGGTCGCACGTGGCGGCAGCCGGTTCCGCGAGAGGGTCCCAAGCCGCTGATCGGCTGACTCGTCGGACATGCCGGGCTCAGGCCTGGGTCGAGGACGCGGTGTTGTGACACAACCGGTCGATAGTGACGGTGGAAGTCGGCTCTGTATGCGCGCTTTCCGGCCGCAGCTCCACCCCGGCGGGACGTCCGGCGTCAAGCTCTCGCGGCGAACCCCAGATCGGCCTCAGCGGCCGTGCATGAGATCTCCACGCCGCATGAGAGGGGACCATGGTCATGGATCCCCTCTCGCCAAGGTGGGCCGGGGCGGACTCGGCCGCCGTCGGCCCAGTGCTGTCTAGGTCGCCGGCAGGACGTGCGCGGAGTGCAGCGGTGCGTCGGTGGCGTCCTGGACCTCGGCGGCAGAGACGCCCGGCGCGGTCTCGCGGAGGGCGAGGCCGCCCGGAGTGACGTCTATGACGGCCATGTCGGTGATAATGCGGTCGACCACAGCGAGGCCGGTCAGTGGCAGATCGCACTGTTCCACGATTTTCGGCGAGCCATCCTTCGCGCGGTGTTCCATGACGACGATGACCCGGCGTGCACCGTGAACGAGGTCCATGGCTCCGCCCATGCCCTTGATCATTTTTCCGGGTATCGCCCAGTTGGCCAGGTCGCCGCGGGCCGATACTTGCATCGCGCCCAGAATCGCGACGTCAAGGTGACGACCGCGGATCATTCCGAAGGACAGCGCGGAGTCGAAGAGAGCCGCGCCGCGGCGCAGTGTGACGGTCTCCTTACCCGCGTTGATCAGGTCCGGGTCCACTTGGTCCGGCGCCGGGTAGGGACCGGTGCCGAGGATTCCGTTCTCGCTGTGCAACACCACCTCGATTCCTTCCGGGAGATGTCCCGGGACGAGTGTCGGCAGCCCGATGCCCAGATTGACGTATTCGCCGTCGCGGAGATCGGCGGCGGCTCGGGCCGCGATTTGTGCACGGTTCCAGCTCATGAGGTCACCTCTGTGACGGTGCGTCTCTCGATGCGCTTGTCCGGATTGGGCGCGTGTACGACGTGTTGCACGAACACACCAGGAAGATGGACCTCCTCGGGCCGGATCGCCCCCGGCTCGACGAGCTCGTCGACCTCGGCGACTGTGATGCGGCCGGCCATGGCGGCGAGGGGGTTGAAGTTGGCGCTTGCCCGGTCGAAGACGAGGTTGCCGTGTCGGTCACCGCGGGTGGCTGCCACGAGGGCGAAGTCGGTGACGATGGATTCCTCGAGAATGTAGTCGTGACCCCGGAAGGTTCGGGTCTCCTTCGGTGGCGAGGCGACAGCGACCAGCCCGTTGGCGTCGTAGCGCCATGGGATACCCCCCTCCGCGACCTGAGTTCCGACGCCGGCGGGGGTGTAGAAGGCGGGAATGCCGCAGCCCCCGGCTCGCAGCTTCTCGGCGAGGGTCCCCTGGGGGCAGAGCTCCACCTCGAGTTCGCCCGCAAGGTACTGGCGAGCGAACTCCTTGTTCTCGCCGACGTAGGAGCCGGTCACCCGGGCGACGCGCCGGTCGCTCAGCAGGATGCCCAGGCCCCAGTCGTCGACGCCGCAGTTGTTCGAGACCACATGCAGGTCGCGCACACCGGCGTCATGGACGGCGCGAATCAGGGCCATGGGAATGCCGCAGAGCCCGAATCCGCCGACGGCGACCGTAGCGCCGTCGGCGAGGTCGCGCAGTGCTGCCTCGGCAGTCGTGACTTTGTTGATCATCGCGGCACCGCCGGGGTGATCACGCCGGCGACCTCACCGAACCCGACGCGGTTCTCGCCCGGGCCCGGGGCGGTGGCGGAGATGACGACCTCGTCACCGTCCTGGAGGAAGGTGCGTTCCTCGCCCTTGACCGTGATGGGCTCGCTCCCGTTCCAGGTGAGTTCGATGAATGCACCCTGCTGCCGTCTGTGGGGGCCGGAGACCGTACCGGACGCGAACAGGTCGCCGGCGCGAGTGGAGGCGCCGTTGACAGTCAGGTGGGCGAGCATCTGTGCGGGGGACCAGTACATCTCGCGGTAGGGCGGTCGAGAGACCACTTCGCCATTCCATTCCACGACGAGTTCGACGTCCAGGCCCCAGTCCTGGTGGCCCTGCAGGTAGGGCAGTGGCGCCGGGTCCTGGACGGGCAGCGGCATGCGGGCGTGCTGCAGCGCTGCCAGTGGGACGACCCAGGGGGAGAGGGAGGTGGCGAAGCTCTTACCCAGGTGCGGGCCGAGCGGAACGTACTCCCAGGCCTGCAAGTCGCGAGCGGACCAGTCGTTGACGATCACAGCACCGAACACGTGCCGGTCGAAGTCATCGACGTTGATCCGGTCCCCCATGTCCGAACCGGCGCCGACGACGAACCCGAGCTCTGCCTCGATGTCGAGGCGTTGCGACGGGCCGTAGGTGGGGGCGGAATCCCCTGCGGTCTTGCGCTGACCGCAGGGGCGGCAGATGTCCGTACCGGAGACGACGACGGTGCCACTGCGTCCGTGGTATCCGACCGGGAGATGCTTCCAGTTGGGCATCAGCGGTTCGGAATCCGGACGGAAGAGGCGACCGAGGTTCGAGGCATGGTGCTGGGAGGCGTAGAAGTCGACGTAGTCGCCAACGGTAAAAGGCAGATGGAGTGTGACGTCGCTGACCGGATATACCCCCCCCGGGGCTATGTCGCCCATGAGCAGGTCGGTGATGCGGGCACGCACGGAGGCCCAGCGCTCGTGCCCCTGGGCGAGGAACCGGTCCAGGGTCGGCACGGCGAACGTATCGTGCTCGTCATCGCCCAGGAGCGTGGCGAGCTCGATGACGGAGTCACCCAGCCGAACGCCGACGCGGCGGTGGTCACCACGTACGGAAAACACTCCGTAGGGCAGGTTGTGGATGCTGAAGGGCGAGCCGTCGGGGATCGCGACGCTGCTCATTGAAGGGCCCCTTCCCGGTGATGAGGGACTGCGACGAGACCGAGCTCGACGAGCTCGGCCAGTGGCTCGGTGATGCTGCAGGTGCCGAACGAGGTGAACGCGGCCCGTGCGGCGGTTGCGATGCCGGGCGTCAGATCCCGGAGCCGGGCGGCCAGCCCAGGTCCATCACGATCGGCCAGTACGGCGCGTGCGTCGTTCTCGTCGCCGCCGTCGAGGAGCGTGGCGGTGGCAAGCAGCACATTCAGGAAGCCGTGCTGTTCGAATCCGGTGTCCGGGTCGGTGTTCCGTACCGCATGGTGAAGCCCGGCGGTGGCCTTGTAGGCCACACCGACCCGGACGGCGGCAGCCACGGACGCCGCAAGTTCGGCTTCGTCGGGATAGAACTCGGCCCGGACACCGCCGGTCCGGAACTTGGCTCGCAGCCCATGCTCGGACACCGCGTCAAGCACCGAGGGAGCACGGTCGTCGCGTGGGATCTCGACGTAGACATCGAGGTCGCCGCTCTCGTCGGCCAGCGCGATGACGGCGTCGACGGCGTCGGATTCATTCGCAACGGCGACCTCGACCGATTGCAAGTCCACAGGCAAGGATGTGACCGCCGCACACGCCTTCGGCAGCCCGACCGGACCGCCGGGCAGAGTCATCGACAGTGGGACAGTGACGCCGGACGGAATCAGCCCCTTCAGACCACGCACGAGTTTGTCGGGCAGCACGAGAGGGCCGACCAGCGCCACGAACCAGGAATCGCGCCGGTCGCAATAGTGCCGCACGGCCTCTGAGAGGGGTGCGAGGCCGGGAGGGAACACTGCCGCGTCATCGCACAGACCGGTGAGCAGCTGGGGCAGGCCGGGCCCCTCCAGCGCGGTCATCGGACGGGCCCTCGTCCGGACCAGGTCCAGGCATAGCCCGGGTCCTCACATGCTTGCCCGCCTTCACCGAGAGCAAGCGGACGGAACGTGTCCACCATGACTGCGAGTTCGTCGAAGAACTCGGCCCCGATGGAACGCTCTGCCGCTCCGGGCTGCGGACCATGAGAATGTCCGCCCGGGTGCAAACTGATCGAACCCTGCCGGATACCGGAGCCTTTGCGGGCCTCGTAATCTCCGCCGCAGTAGAACATGACCTCGTCGGAGTCGACATTGGCGTGGTAGTAGGGCACCGGCACCGCGAGCGGATGATAGTCGACTTTACGTGGTACGAAGTTGCAGATCACGAAGTTCTGCCCCTCCAGTACCTGGTGCACCGGCGGCGGCTGGTGTATCCGTCCGGTGATCGGCTCGAAGTCTGAGACATTGAATGTGTACGGGTACAGACAACCGTCCCAGCCCACTACATCGAACGGATGATTCGGGAGAACGTAGCGGGTGCCGGTGACGCCGTGCGGACCGCCGCGGTGCTTGACCAGGACCTCGACATCGCTCTCCTCCACCAGCCCCGGCGCGCCGGGGCTGTGCAGGTCCCGCTCGCAGTAGGGAGCGTGCTCGAGGAATTGCCCGTAGCGGGACAGGTAGCGCTTCGGTGGCGTGATGTGGGAGTTGGCCTCGATCACAAAGGCGCGCAGTGGTTCGGACCCGGCCGGGATCCACCGATGCGTCGTAGCTCTGGGAATGATCACATAGTCCCCCTGGCGGGCCGGCAGGGGACCGAAGATCGTTTCGACGACGGCTGTGCCCGACTCGATGAAGACGCATTCGTCCCCCGTGGCGTTGCGGTAGAGCGGGCTCGGCTTCCCCGCGGCCACGTAGGAGAGACGGACGTCCACGTTTCCCAACACCAGCCGCCGCCCGTTGACCACGTCGACAGCCTTCCAATCGGCGGCCGTAAGGTCGTGCAGTCTGAGGTGACGCGGGATCAAGGGGCGATTCTCGATCAGGGCTTGATGACCAAGCGACCACGGGGTGGCGTCGACGATCGCCGAGGGAGGGCTGACGTGATAGAGCAACGACGAGTCGGACGAAAACCCCTCCTGCCCCATCAACTCCTCGTAGTAGAGCGCCCCGCTGGGGCTGCGGTGCTGGGTGTGCCGCTTCGGTGGCACGTTGCCGGAACTGCGGTAGTGCGGCATGAGGCCTCCTCGTTCCTGATGCCCGGTCAGAGGTTGCCTCGCTTCTCCTGCTCGCGCTCCAATGCCTCGAACAGCGCCTTGAAGTTTCCCTTACCGAAGCCCAGAGAGCCGTGCCGCTCGATGAACTCGAAGAACAACGTCGGGCGGTCACCGACCGGCTTGGTGAAGATCTGCAACAGGTATCCGTCCTCGTCCCGGTCGACGAGGATTCCCCGACTTTTCAGCTCTTCGATGGGCACGCGGACCTTGCCGATCCGCGCGCGCAACTCGGGGTCGGAATAGTAGGCGTCCGGGGTGTCGAGGAACTGCACGCCGCGGGCACGCAGAATGTCGACGGTGGTGAGAATGTCGTTTGTGGCGAGAGCCAGGTGCTGGGCTCCGGGGCCGTCGTAGAACTCGAGGTACTCGTCGATCTGTGAGCGCCGCTTGCCGGGGGACGGCTCGTTGAGCGGGAACTTCACCCGGTGATTGCCGGAGGCGACGACTTTGCTCATGAGAGCGGAGTACTCGGTGGCTATGTCGTCACCGATGAATTCGGCCATGTTGGTGAAGCCCATGACACGGTTGTAGAAGTCGACCCACTGGTCCATCCGGCCCAGCTCGACATTGCCGACCACGTGGTCGAGGGCCTGGAACAGGCGTCTGGGCTCGTCGGCAGCTCGGGAGCAGGTGCCGCTGCGGGCGACATAGCCGGGCAGGTAGGGGCCCTTGTAGCGGGATCGATCGACCAAGGTGTGCCGGGTCTCCCCGTAGGTGGCGATTGCGGCGGTGCGGATCGTTCCGTACTCGTCGACAACGTCCCGCGGTTCGACGAGGATCGTTGCGCCCTGCGCTCGGGCATGATCGACGCATCGGTCGACATCGGGAACTTCGAGTGCGATGTCGATGACGCCGTCGCCATGCCGGCGCTGATGATCGGCAATCCAGCTGGCCGGATCGACGGCGCCGCGCACTTCGAATCGGATCGCTCCCGATCGCAGCACGTAGGCGTGGTGGTCGCGGTTGCCGGTCTCCGGACCCGAGTAGGCGATCAGTTCCATGCCGTACACGACCTGGAAGAACTGAGCGGTCTGAGTGGCGTTGCCAACGGCCCAGACCACGGCCTCCCATCCTGTCACGGGGAACGGATCGCGCTCTTGATCGTGCTCCACCAGGCCGACCAGCCGGCGCAGCTGATCCGCGTCCAGTCCGGCCAGCTTCTCCTGGTCGGTCAAGATCTCCTCAACGCTCATCTTGCAGCTCCTCGGAACGCACCTCATTGCTAGGCATTGAGGACACCCAAATGCTGGATTGATTGCAAGCGAACCAGTTGTTTCTGGCTTTGCTGTACATTCAGGGCCGCCATTGGCCTGGTTTTGCTGTACCGTCTGCCTACATGAGCATCGATCTGGACGCGTTGGACATCGATCTCTTGGCAGCGCTCGGAGAGCACTCCCGGATCGGGATCTTGGAACTCTCCCGCGCTCTGCGGGTCGCCCGTGGCACGGTGCAAGCACGTCTTGACCGCCTTGAGGAAGTGGGAGTCCTCCGCGGCTATGAGCCGGTGATCGATCTCATGGCTGCGGGCTTCGGAGTGAGGGCATTCGTCACACTGGAGATCGCTCAGGGCGCCCTCGACGACGTCGCCGAGGAGCTCACGGCGCAGCCCGCGGTGCTGGAGGCGTATGTGACGACCGGCTCTTCGGACGTCATTTGCCATCTCGCTGCGTCATCACATCACGACCTGCAGGAAGCACTGCTGTTGCTGAACCGATCGCCCTTCATCGCGCGGTCAACGAGCGTTGTCGTGCTCTCCGACGTGGTCCGCCGCCGTACGAGTCCGCTCTTGTCCAGCACCCCGCGGCAAGCCCCCAAGAGGGCGCCTGCCTATCTCAGCACCGGACGGTGAAGAGTCCTGTCCTCGTGCCCCAGAAACTCGGGTTCGGTGCGACCGCCCGCCCACCCCACCCCGGGCACTGCGGGCGGTCTCAATAGACCTCGGATTCTTCGTCGCCCTGCAGGCCGTTGCGGCGTAGTCCTGCTCGTCCCACCACTCCGCGCCGATGAGGCGGCCGTGCAAATCCTCGAGACTGAACCCATACCGCGCGTGGCGTCGGCCGCGGTTCCCGAGTTCGGCAGGAGAACGGTGCTGCGAGGCGGCATGACATAGATCAGATCGCGTACTGCGCCACGGTCGGCCGGCGCCCGTGACCGGCGGAAGCCGGCCCCTTTCGGCACTTCATGGTCGTCCTGCAGTTCGGGACTCGCGGCTGTGCCGCAGTGCAAGGGCCGGTCAGCCCGCAGGCGTCTCCACGCCGTGCCGGATGTGCTCGCGGAGAGTGAGCAGCCCATGCACCGTGTCGAGGGTGGGGGAAGGGACACCCGTGCGGTGTGCAAGCTCGCGCACGGCACCGACGATCGCGTCGAGTTCCAGGGGACGATTACGGTCCGTGTCCTGCAGCATGGAGGTGCGGAACGGGCCGAGCTTGCGGGAGATGGCGAGCCGCTCGTCGGCGGTCATCGTGCTGCCCAGGCCCAGCGCCGCGCCGACGGAAGCCGTCTCGTCGAGCATGGTGGCGCAGACCTGCCGCACGGCCGCGTCGTCGAGGATGTCCACGACAGTGGCGCCGGTGAGCGCGCTGACGGGGTTGAGGCTGACGTTGCCCAGAAGTTTTTCCCAAATGACCGAGGCTATGTCCGCGCACGATTCGGGGCGGACCAGCCCTGCGGACAGATCGGCGGTACATCGTGTGACACGGTCGGAGATGCCGCCCGCCGGATCACCGATGATCAGCCCTGTGCCGCTGACGTGTGTCACCCGGCCCGGCTCGTCGACGATGCTGCTGAAATACGCCACGCCGAACATGACCCGCTCGGGGGGCAGGAGGCGCAGCAGTTCTCCGTCAGGGTCGACCGCTCGCAGAATGGGGTCCGCTGCGAACTGCCCCATGGTGGAAAGCAGCCACCACGGGACGCCATTGGCCACGACGAGCACTTCCACGCCCTGATCGAGCCAGGCGCCGATGCTGCGGGCGGCCGCGAGCAGATGCTGACTCTTGACGCAGATGACGGCCAGGTCAGGAACGGGCAGCTGAGCGGTGTCGGATCCGGCGGGGAACCGGTGCCGTGCCCCGGTCCCTGTCTCGGCGCTTCGCACTTCCAGTCCCTGCTCGGCGATCGCGGTCAGATGGGGGCCTGTTCGTCCGAGCAGACACACCTCGGCGCCCGAAGCGGCGAGTGCCCCAGCGAGCGTGGCGCCCACCGCGCCGGGGCCCACAACAGCGATCCGATGTGCGGGGGCGGGCAGCTGCGACAAGGCGGTCGCACCTCCTTCTGAGCGAGTGCTGGTTGATCTGCGGCAGATGGCAGCCGTTCCAGCGAGCATGCGTCGCCGCGGCGTCCACGGCAATGGCGACACCGACGCTGGGACAGGCATGCTGATGTAGATTTCGACACCCTGTGAAAGGGGGGCTCCCATGACCGCCGTCCTTCTCCAACAGCTCGTCCAGGCACTTCAGGGCGGTGTCATCAGCGTGCTGTCCGAAGGCGCCCACGACGAACGGCACATTGAGGGGGTCGAGCTCCTGGACCGACCGGAGGCGATGGGTGCGGTCGCGCCCGGGACTCTGCTGCTCGCCGTCGGGGTGGACGTCGCAGACCACTCGGCGCTTGCTGTGGCGCTTCGGACCGCGGCGCATCATGGGAGCGCGCTGGCCGTCAAGTGCCCCACACCTGCCCCATCAGCGGTGCTCGCACAGGTCCGCGCCTCGGGCGTGCTCACCCTGGCGGTCGACCCGCAGGTGTCGTGGACTGGGGTGCATCGCCTGGTCTCAACCCTGCTGAGCGCACGCACCGCGGTTGCCGAACCCAATGCCGGGGCGATGGGCGGTGACCTGTTCTCTCTGGCCAACGCTGTCGCCGGCATCGTCGGCGGCGCTGTCGCGATCATGGATACCCAGCAGGTTGTGGTCGCCTACTCCAGCCTCCCCGACCAGCCCATCGACGAACCTCGGCGGCGCGGGATCCTGGGTCGTCTGGTGCCTGAGGACGTACTCGCGGATCATCTGGACAAGGAGGTATGGGGGAGCGACACGGTCGTACGCCGACACCGGCCGGGATATCTGCCCCGGATGGCCGTGATCATCAGAGCGGGCGAGGACGTCCTGGGTTCCCTGTGGGTGGCCTTTCCCGACGAGGCCGCCGTCCCCGACTGCGGGCCCACTCTGAAGGAGGCGGCCCGGATCGCGGCACTGCATATGCTGGCACTGCGCCGCCAGTCCGACGCGGATCAGGAACGCCGCGACCGTGCTCTGAGCCGCGCCCTGGAAGGCGGATCCAGCCAGAACGAGCCGCCGGATGGCATCCGGCTTCCCGCCGTTCTGGTCGGGCTGGACGAGACCGCGAGGGTGGACGGAACTGAGGCAACGGAGGAGCCAGGCGGAGCGACCCGACGGCGCGCCGCATTCCTGCGCGTTCTGGATCTGGCCATCCTCGATGGTCGTTCCCTCGGCTACGAACCGGCGGCGGCGCTCCTCGCGGACCGCGTCTACCTGCTCCTGCCGACGCCCGGAGCCGGCTCTGTGCCCACGGGTCTGCTGCTGGAGCACCTGCTGGACCGAGCCCGGCGCAGTCTGCACCGCTCCTTCACAGCCGTGACCTCACCCGTATCCGAGAGTGCCCGTGCTCTGGACCCCGCCCGTCGCGACATCGACGCCGCGCTCGACCATCTGCGGGAGACTCGCCTCCGCCCGGGTGTATATGACACCGAGAGCCTCCGGCCGCAACTCGTACTGCGAAGGCTTCTCGGCGCCGTAAGCGGCGACGCCGCACTGCGCACGGGCATGGCCGAGCGCCTGCGCGCGCACGACGCCCAGCACGCCACCGCCTACGCAGCCACCCTTCTTGCCTATCTGCGGCATTTCGGCAATGTCGCCGCAGCCAGCAGCGAGCTGCACATTCACGAAAACACCCTGCGGTTGCGGCTTCGCCGGGCGGAGCAGCTCTTCGACATGTCGCTCGCCGACCCCACCGTGCGCCTGCTCCTGACACTCGAACTGACCGCTCTGGCTGATCTCCGCAGTCGACCATGATGTCGACTCCGACAGTACGGAGCACGATCCCTGGTGACTTCGACATTGTTTCCGCGGGTTGCCTGCGCCCATGCTCCTGGACACCAAGGGGCATCGCCCCGCAACGGCGATGCCTCATGAGCGCAGCGAGGAGCAAGGCAGTGACCATACTGGACACCACCCCGGCCAGCACCAGAAAGCCCGTGGGCATGAGCGACGAGGAGTGGCAGGCGCGGCTCGAACTGGCCGCGTGCTACCGGATTTTCGATCATCTCGGCTGGGTCGAGATGATCTTCAATCACATCACGCTGCGTGTACCCGGCGAGGACGGGCACCTCCTGATCAACCCGTTCGGCCTCATGTACAGCGAGGTGACCGCGTCGAATCTGGTGAAGATCGACCTCGAAGGAAACATCCTGTCGGACTCCGACTGGCCCATCAATCAGGCCGGCTTGCTCATTCATTCGGTGATCCACGCCAATCGGCCCGACGCGCACTGCATCATGCACACCCACTCGACCGCCGGCACGGCTGTCGCCTGCTTGCGCAGCGGGCTGGATCCGGACAACTTCTACGCCGCCCAACTGCACGACATGGTGGCCTACCACGACTTCGAGGGCATCACCGTCGATCCCGACGAGAAGCCGCGGCTGGTGGCCAACCTCGGCGACCGCGATCTGATGATCTTGCGCAACCATGGCCTGCTGGCCCTGGGCCCGAGTATCTCCGCAGCATTCGCGGACCTGTGGACGCTGCAAAGGGCCTGCGAAATCCAGATCGCGGCCCAATCGTCCGGGCAGCCGCTCGTGCCGGTCAGTCTGGAAGCGGCCCTGCGGTCCACCGAAGTGGCCCGTTCCTTCCAGATGGGCGACCGCAGTAGGGCGGGCCGCACCTTGTTCGACGCGCTGCGCCGCAGGATCGACCGCGTCGCCCCCGACTACGCTGTCTGATCCTGGGCCTTACTCCACTTCTCGGGCATTCCCCACCGGCCGCGCAGACCGTACGTCAGTCATCGACGTCGTCGGTGTCGCCCCTCTCCGCGGACGCGGACGCCGACGCCGAGAGGGTGGGGGAGGCACCCTCCTCTCGCGTATCGGAGGGCTCGGGCGAGGAGGAGCGGCTGGAGGAGGACGATGCACTGGGACCGTCGGAAGGAACTGACGGCTGCCGGGAGACGGACGCAGAAGGCGAAGGGCCGGGAGTCGGAGAATCGGACGGTGCCGGGGCGGGGGGCGGAGTACCGCGGTAGCGGCCGATCCAGGCCAGTACGGTGTCGGCGTAGGTATCGGACCGGTTGTAGCTCAAGAGGGCGGCGCGCAGTTGTCGCGGGTCGGACAGGTCACGGTCCCCGGCGCACAGATAGCGGCCGGCACTGAGGGCCGCGTCGTACATGTTGTGCGGGTTCACCACCGCGTCGTCATTGCCGTCCGCACCCCATACCGCCCAGGTGGTGGGGATGAACTGCATGGGGCCCACGGCCCTGTCCCACTGGGTGTCCGCGTCCAGCCGGCCGTCATCGCTGTCCGGGATCGCGGCGAATCCGTTACCGTCGAGTGCCGGCCCGATGATGGGATCGACGGTGGTGCCGTCAGCGTCGAGGGCGCCGCCCCGCGCATGGCCGCTTTCGACCTGGCCGATGCCCGCCGGCACGGCCCAGTCCAACCGACAGGCAGGCTGCGCCCGGGCGAGCCTGCTCTCGGTGTTGAGGTAGGCCCGGTGAACTGTCGACGGGAGCATCAGCCCGGTGGGCAGAACGGTTTCGCTGACCGGCGTGGCAGGCGGAGACGGTGTCGGCACGGGCGGTGGCGAGAAGGGGCGTGGCAGGTCCTGCAGACCCTCGGCCGCCACCTCGGTCACCTCGGCAGGGCGGCGGCTCTCGTACACCCCCGCCCCCACCGTCACGAGGGTGGCCGCTACCGCCACGGCCGTGAAGCCCTGCGTGGCGCGCTGCATCGGTGCCGCCATGTGTCTGTTCTCCCGCTCTCCCGCGGTCGCCTGGTGTGGCACGGCCTGCGCGCTGCCTCCGCACCACCGGGCCCGGGCCGACACGGCCGCGACCGCCGGCCCCGTCCGGTCATGCTGGCACCAGCGTGAATGCCGGTCCGTGTCTGCGCGGGAGCCACTTCGGGCATGGGTGGTGCCCGGTTGGGCAGGCGTCGGCGACGAACGAGGCGAGGCCACGGCTTGCTCGGGGAGCACCGGTTCTAGCGTCGGGAAACTTGCCATGCCCTTACAGGGCCCCTGGTCCGGCCCCATCGTGCAGACTTGCGGGTCCCCAATGACGCCCCCGGACACGCTGGGGCGACAGATTCGCGGCGTCATCCTTGACCGGGTGGGAGCCATCGTATTGCTGCTGGAGGACGACGTCCTGGCCATTCCCGGTGAGGAGACCAGGAGACCCGTGCAGGTTTGCAACTCCGGTACGGTCGTCGACCGTTTCGAGTTGGACATCGTAGGAGAAGCCAGGCACTGGATACACGTCGAGCCGGCCGAGGTCAACGTCTTTCCCGACCAGTCCGTCGGCGCCGAGCTCGTGTTCACGCCGCCTCGCTCGGCCGATATCCCAGCCGGTGAGGTGACCTTCGCTCTGCGGGTGATGTCTCACGAGGACATCGAGGGATCGGTCGTCGAGGAGGCAACGGTCACCGTCGGTCCCTTCACCGACTACGGCGTCAAACTGGTACCGCGGACCAAACGTACGCGATGGGGAACCCGCTTCAACGCGGTCGTCGACAATCGCGGCAACGCGCCGCTGCGCGTCCGGCTCTTCGCCACGGACGCCGACTCCGGGCTCGGGTTCCGCTTTGCCTACCCTGAGATCGAGGTGGCGCGCGGTAAGGGCACCGTCGCGCCGGTCAAGGTCAAGCCGCGGACTCGGCGGTGGCGCGGTGCCGATGTGACGCTGCCGTTCCAGGTGCTAGCGGTGCCCTGCGCCGAGGACAGCGAGGAGGAACAGACGGCCGACGGGGCGCTGGTGCAGGCCGCGCTGCTCTCCGATGCCGTCGTGAAGTTCGTCATGGCCGTGGTGGCAGCGATACTGGCGCTGCTTGCTCTGTGGTTGTTCGTCCTCAAGCCGAGCGTCGAGTCCGAGGCTCGCAGACAGGCGAATGCCATCGACCAGGAGACCACTCCACCGGGAGACGGTGCCAGTCGGACGCCCTCGCCGGGCGGCCCACCAGGCCCTGTCGGCGGCGGACTTGCGGGGGGAGCCGGGGTCCCGAGTCCTTCTCCTCCGCCTCCCGACATAGGACCCGCCGACGGCGGGGGAGATGGTGGGAACGAGAGCGGGAACCCGGATGCGGGGACATCAAAGCCGCCGGGCGGTGCCGGAGAGCCGAGCGCGGACAGCGAGGCCTTCGACTTCCGTATTCCGGCGGAGGTACCGGTGTCGGCCGAGTTCAATCAGGAAGCCCGGTTCACGGTTCCCGAAGGAACGACGCTGTGGATCAGCGACGTGGTGTACGAGAACGTGGCCGGGGACGAAGGGATCATACGACTACAGCGAGGAGATTCAACGCTGCGGCAATTGGCCCTCGACACCTTCCGCAATCATCAGGAGAACTACGACCAGCCCATCAGGTTCGGGCCCGGCGAGGCCGTCGTTCTGGCCGTGCGCTGCACGGAACCCGGAGCCCGGCCCGACACGGAGGTGGAGAAGTGCACACCAGCAGCGTATTTCTCCGGCCGGCTTGTAGGTAACGACTCCTGACCTTCCTGCCTCGCGCAGCCATTGCCTCCACCAATTCAAGGAGAAAGACCATGCCGGGAGCGCCCGCTGCGGCGATGGGGGACCGGGTCGTAGGCACCGATACCCATATCGTGTTGATGCCCTCCCCGGGCGGCCCGGTACCGACGCCGGTCCAGCTGCCCTTCACGGGGATCATCACGCACGGCTGCTGTCCGACGGTACTCGTAGGCGGCAAGCCCGCTGCAACCCGGGACAGTGTCGCGATCAATACACCGCCCCATATCCCACCGGCGGGTACCTTCCAGAAGCAGCCCGACAACAGAGGTACCGTTTCCCGCGGGAGTACGTCGGTCTTCATAGGCGGCAAGCCCGCTGCCCGTAACGGTGACACAGCCACCACGTGCAACGACCTTGCACTGCAGCACACCTCGACCGTGGTCGCCGCATCGACCGTCCTGATCGGCTGAGCGCCGGGAGCCACCTAGCGGGCCCGGTAGTTCTGCGGGGCGATGCCCATCACCGCCTTGAACTGTCTGCTGAACAGGAACGAGTCGGTGTATCCCAAAGCTGCTGCGACCTGCGAGACCGACAGGTTCCCGCTGTCGAGGAGCAGCGTGGCTCGCTGGATGCGCCGTCGCACCATCCACTCACGCGGTGGCACACCGAAGGTCCTGCGGAACACCCTGGTGAAGTAGTCGGGTGACAGCCCGGCCACCCGCGCGAGATCCGCCACCCGCGGGCGTGCGCTGATGGAACTGTCTACGAACTCCTCGATGGCGTGCCGGGCGGATGAGCTCAGCACCCCGCCGTTGGGCCGCCACTGTGTCCGCCGGAACAGCGCGGTGAGCAGCACGAGCAGCAGACCGCGTATGTGCTCGTCGCGGTGCGGCAATGTGGACGGCAGTTCAGCCGTCAGTAAGTCGAACGTGCTGCGCAGGTCCCAGGCATCCTCGACACACAGGGCCGGACCGAGACCGGCATCACCATCCGGGTCCCGGGTCAGCCGCAAGCAGTGCACGACCGTCTGCCGGTGTTCAGCCCGCCGCAGCACGAACGGAGTTCCGGGACGGATCCACAAGATGCTGCCGGAGCCCAGTCGACGCTGCTCGTGCCCCACCGAGACGGTACAGGCCCCGCTGATGACGAAGTGGATGAGGTGTTCGGACAGACCTTGAGGGCACTCAAGGCTCCACCCGCTGGGAAGGGACTGCAGCCCGTACACCCCGGGTGAACGGATGACGACCCGTTCCGCCCCGATCCGTTCCAGCCAGCGGCGTACGGCATCCTCGTCGGGCGCAACAGTGCACGGAATGGATGCGACTCCGGGGGCGGTGGTAGCAGGGGTGTCGGGCGGTGACTTCCGGAGGAGCGCGATCGGGGTCGAAATGGCGTTTGGACGGATGGCGAGTGTCGGCATGGTGTTTCCATGCTGGGGGTGTTCGGCCGACGCGCACTGGAGATTCTTACTAGTTCACACATTGTCTCCGGGGCGGTGAACCTGGGCAGCGATGGCACACGCGAATCTGACGCAGAACAACGGGAACCATTCGCGGAACAGGGCCTCGACGGCGCACCGATAGTCCTCGGCGGTCATACCCTCGGGTCGGCGCAGATTACCG
The DNA here is from genome assembly GCF_044540525.1 of Streptomyces sp. NPDC085932. Lineage (NCBI taxonomy): Bacteria > Bacillati > Actinomycetota > Actinomycetes > Kitasatosporales > Streptomycetaceae > Streptomyces > Streptomyces sp. NPDC085932. Next base: position 36,095 of record NZ_JBITSJ010000010.1, on the reverse strand, counting down.
CTGAAGCAGACGCATTCACCGAAATACCAGGACAGGCAGTCGAGAAAGCCGTCCACGACCGGGTCGGGGGGCGCCGTCAGCGAGTAGCCCCCGGCCAGACGGAATCGTCGCCAGTACTCACCGAAGTCGGCTACATGCGACAGTTCCTCGTGCCAGGGCCGGGCCACGAGATCCCAGGCGGCCGCCGTCTGCATCTGGCCTCTCCCATAACGGTGGATGTAAGCGGGTCGCCCTTGCGCAGCTACGATGCACCGATCGTCTCCGTCTTCGCAGTGTCTGCCGGGCACACTCTGGTCCGCCGGCGGCGGACCGTTCGGATGCCCCATCGTGCCGCGATCGCTCGGTCATGACAGCAGGGAGAAGAACTCCAGCTCTGCGATGGACACGTCTTCGCCCTTCTGCGCCGCGTATACATCGGTGATTTCGATCCGTACCGTCTTGATGGCTGTTGCATGGTCGAGTGAGAACTTCTGCTGCCGTGCGGTGTCTTTGAGCTGCAGCCGCAGCTGCTTCTCGTTGGTGAAGGTCACGATCATCTGGCGCGGCCTGCCGTGATCCGTGAACGCATCGCCCGCTCCTGCCGTGACGATGAGCTGGTCGAGGTGGACGACGCGGTCGAATTGCACCAGCAGGACAACTTTCTCGGACTTACCGGACGAACGCGCCGGGTAGGGCGCGGACCAGTACGACACACTGTTCAGATCGACGAGGTACTTGGTTCCATGGCCGCTGATGGAGCGGGACGCCGAGACCTCGGCAGGGCGGACCGGCGAATACTGTGATTCCAACAGGCCCTTGGCAGTGGCCCGAAGATCGGCCGTCACATCGTTGACCGCGTTGCGGAACGGCGCGTATGTGGCGTACAGCATGCAGGACAGGCACAGCAGGATCCCGGCCGCGACCCTTGCCTTCGCCCAGGCAGCCGCGAAGCCCCCTCCAGGGGCAGGAATCGGCTCGCCCTGCTGCCCGTTCACGGTGCCGAGCGGTACGACACGGGGGCCGCGCCGCCGGTGAAACCGGCGCCACCACGGAATGCGCACGATCTCGGCCTCGCGCAACTCGAATCCGCATCGCGCGCAGAACCTGCGTGCAGGGGCGTTGCCCTGCCCGCAGTCACCGCAGATCAGATCGCCGGGACGGAGCACATTGCTGCGAAGAGTGAGCCGGTCGCGCCGGGTACGGCGAGGCTGCGGTGCTTGCGGCAGGACCGCGTCCGGTTCGTCCCTCAGAGGGTCTTCTTCGTCACTGGTTGCCGCAGGGGGCAACGGAGCGATGAGGGCGGCATCCCGGGTGCGGGCCGCCTCGTCACTCACCGTTGGAATCGGGATGGTGTCCTCGTGACGCACGTCGTTGCGGTCAAGCCTCCTCGCGGGACTCGCCTCCGGCGACACCGGACGGCCGTGATGCGGACCGTCGGCCGGCCGGACTCTGCCGCCGGGGGACTGGCTCGTGCGAGGGTTCGCGTCGGCAACGGTGGGTCGGGCCGTCGATGCGTTGTCCCCAAGAGGGAAGGAGGGCCTTCCGAGGCCGGCCACGCGCGCGGAATCCTGCCTCGGGGTGCCTATGCCGGGCGGTGACGTCGCACTGTTGGGCCGCGGACCGGTGGAACCGTCCCTCCCGGACTCTCCGCCGTGTCGAGTCCCCGGTCCGGCTGCACGTGGGGGTGTGCTGAGGCCGGGTGGGCGTGGGGGGCTGCCTGGTGTGGGTGGTGGGGGTGTGCTGAGACCGGGCGGGCGGGAGAGGCCGCCGGGGCCGTTGGAGATCTGAACGGGCGAACCCGGGGCCGGTGGGTTGGCCAGGCGTGCGGTGCCCTGCATCACCCGACGGAGCAGGGGGACGGGGGGAGCCGTCGCGACGTCCTCGGCCTCCGCCCTGACTTCCTCCGAAATCTCCGGCGTGACACGGGAGCCGGACCACTCCAGGAAGGCTCCACAGGACCCGCAGAAGTCATCGGTGTCCTGGTTGCGCCCGCTGCAGCGGCGGCAGACGATCACCGGCGCACCACCTCAACGCGGTAGGGCACATGCGCCGGCACGCACTGCCGCATCAGCCTGTCCACCTCCAAGGAATCGGCCTTCTCGTCAGACGGCACGGTGACCCGCACCTCGACGGCCGAGGGCAGATCCTCCGGGTAGGGCGTGCCGGGTGAGCGGGACGTGAACACTCCACCGGAATCGACCAGTTCCACCACGCCGCCGGTGGCGAGCGCGATTCTGCTGCGCACTCCACCGACCGTGCCGCGGTCACGGTGACCGGCCAGCGCGCCCTCCGTGGCGGCGCGCTTGCGCTCCACCGGCCACTTTTCGTCCAGCCGGGCGCCCAGCCGTTCAGCCAGCCACGCGAGCAGGTCCTCCGGGGTGAGCCGCGGGTCGACGTACGCGTCGAGACAGTCCAGTGTGCTGATGACTGGGGCGATCACCTCGTCCCAGCCCGCCGTCAGCCGTACCGTGAAGGGATCCTCCTGGTAGACCACGGGCAGCAGATCGACCAGGGAGTAAGGACTGTTCAGCCCGTCTACCGCCGCTCTCATCGGCCTGCCTCGACCCGAATGTGGTGGTCGTAGGAGACCACAAGACTGTTGGCGGGGAGGTCGATCCGCCGGCTCTCCTGCCCGCGCTCGCCAGTCACCGGGTTGGCAGCGAACAGCCGTACGTCGTCGACAAGGTCCACCCCGGGCACCCGTTGCAGGAGCGCGAAGATCTCACCGACTTGTACGGGGCGTCCGAAGGGCCATCCCGTGCCGCTGGGTCCGCCACCCGGCAGCGGATCGAGGAATCGGTACAGGGCGTCCTCGGCGTCCTTGCGCACCCCGTCACCCGTCGCCCGGTGGTGGGCCGTCATCCGCGCGATCACGGTAACGCCCCGGTACAGCGGCGGTTCGATCATGAGGCGTGTCCCCACCAGCCGTACCTCGTCAAGGTGGGCGGCCACCCGGTCAAGGGTCTTCTGCGCAGGGACCAAGTGCTCCAGCCGGACCCGTTCACCGGTCGGCGCGGCCGGCACCACCAGCAGTCGTACGCTGCCCGGCTCCGGGTCGGGCACGACCCGCACCCGGGCCAGTTCCGGCGCCGCCTGCCGAGCCAGCGACTCGAAGTCCTCGGCGGTCACTGCCCTGTTGCTGCTGCGGAGCACCAGCGGAGCGCGTGCCACCGCCTCGGCCAGGGATTCGCCGTCGGCTCCGCCCCGCCCAGGCGCGCGGTTCTCGACGCCGGCGATGAAGGGCAGCGATGACAGCAGCGAACGGACCGCGCCCGTGGCGACGTTGCCGCGATCACCACCGCCCACCGCGAACCGGCGCAGCCGGACCGCCGCTCCGTCCGGGGGGACAGCCCCGTACTGACGGAGGCTGCCGTCCGCCTCGCGCACCGCAGGGCCCAACCGCACCTCGCACGCCATCGCGTCGAGTACGAAGTGCCGGTCCCCCGGGCCGCTGCCAGTGAAGTCGTCGACGCGCGTCCAGGTTTCCCAGGCGGCATCGTCGCCACGTGGGGCGATCTCCAGGAACGGCTCGCCGTACGGGGCGAGGACCGGGCCCCGGGGGACGGCGAAGCGCTGGCCCGGGACTCCCTCGGCGTCGTCGAGGTACTCCCGGTCGATGACCTCGACGTTCGTGGCTGTGACCGTCGCTCCCACGGTCACGGTGGTCAGGCCGTGCACCACAGGAGTCGAGGTGTACCCGGGAAGGCCGGCGGCCGGCTCGACGACACGGGCCCGTAGCCAGGCGGCCGTGCGGCCGCCGAGAACGGCCGCATCATGGGTTTGCGGCACGTGGACGACGATGTTTCCGGCCCGGTTCAGGCCGCCGGTCTCGTCCGTCGACACGTCGCAATCGGACCACTGGGAGCCGTCCCACGCTTCCCACACCAGTGGCGGGGCCACGGGGTCGACACCCACGCCGTCGATCTGGCCGTCGAAGCCGACGCGCAGCGTGCAACCTGGCACGGCCTTCTCCAGGCCGAGCAGCAAGGCGTCCCCGGGACGAGGCGGAGTTCCGAACGCGGGGAAGGGGGCCACCACCCCCTGCGGACCGAACTCATGCTCTCGGGGCCCGTCGTCGTCGTGACCCTGGGTCAGGACCTCAGTGAGTCGGCCCGGCACCATGACTGCGTCGTGATCCGTGCAGAAGCTGACTGCCTCCTCGGTCTCCGTGCGCAGTGTCGCCACTCGGGTGCCGCCGCGGACCACGAGGGGCGCCTCGGTAATGGCAGAGGTGGACCAGAAGGTCACCGGCGTGCGTGCGGCGGAGGGCGGGACCATCTGCAGCCCGATCAGGTCCAGGAACTTCACATACAGACGGTCGGGGACCTGGTTGAGGCGGTGGATGATTTGGTCCGCCATCATGGCGAACGCCTCCAGCAACGTGCTGCCGGGCTCGGAGGGGTTGTGGTCGGTCCACTCCGGGCACCGCCGTGCGATCAGGCGCCGGGCCTCGTCCATCAAGTCCTGAAAGCGGCGGTCGTCGAGGTCGGGGGTGGGCAGCACGCTTTACCGGCCTTCCATGTCCTGGCCGGTGGCGGGGTCCTCGTCCGGCAGCGAGTAGAACGGGAAGACCATGTTGCGGGGGTCATTGCTTCCCTTGGGCGTGTACGAGATCACGATGTTCACCAGGGTGGTGTTGCGGGGGTCGGGCCGGGCGTCGACGGCATGGACGTCGACGCGCGGTTCGCAGACGGCAAGGGAGGACGCCACCTCGTGCGACAGGTCGTTGAGGGTCTCGGGGTCGGTTCCGGCGAACACGTAGTCGCGCAGCCGGGAACCGAACGAGGGCAGCATCGGCCGTTCACCGGGATACGTGGTGAGGATGAGTTTCATGGACTGTTCGAGCAGTGCCTGGCCTCCGACCGTGCGGACGCCGCCGCCGGCACCGGCGCCCAGGGGGAAGGCCCAACCCGTTCCTGTGTGGTCGTTGTGCATGACGGTCGTCCTCCCGGCTCTCAGTTGAGCTTGATCTGGGCGCCCTTGATGGCGACGGTGCCGGCGCTCTCGATGCTGATCGATGTCTGGGCCCGCAGGCTCAGGGTGGATCCGCCGTCGATGCGGACCTCACCGCCCGCACCGGCGCGGAGATCGATGTTTCCGCCGTCCCCGCAGTCGATCCGGAGCCGGCCGGCGGCGGCACGTCCGCCCTTGGGCTGCGGGCGGCAACTGAGTGTCACCGTCCCCGCGACCTGATCGATGGCCAGGGCCAGAGTGCCGTCACCGGTCCCGAGGACAACGGAGGATGCGGTCGGCGCCCCGCCTGCCCCGGGGGGCACCTTGTCGTGGAAGGCGAGCATGTTCCCGGTGGGGGAGACGATGCCGCGGCGCACGACCTCCGCGGTGCGGCCGGTCGCTTCGACCGCCGGGCCGCCCGGCGCATAGGTGCTGGACGCGCTCAGCACTCCACCGACCACGTACGGCCGCCGCGGATCGCCGAGTTCGAATCCGAGCAGCACCTGGTCGCCGACTTCGGGCAGGAGCAGCGCACCGGCGCGTCGGCCGCCCGCCGCCTGCACCACAGGGGCCCAGTCGGTCTCGTGGTCGGGTGCGAGCCAGGGCAGGACAACCTTCACCCTGCCGCCGCCGGCCGGGTCGTTGACATCCGTCACCACTCCGCAGACAAACCCGTGGATCCGCGGCGCCCGGTGCGGGATGCCCCCAGCGTCCGCCAGGTGCAGGAGACTGCGGTCCTCCGGATCGCCCAGCTGCAGGTGGGTGCGGTAACCGCCCTCGGTCAAGTCGAAGACGTGCCGTGCGCAGTTGACAGACCAGTTCCCGGCGAAGGGCCGTGGCGGCCCTGTGATCTTCACCTCAGCCCCTGGCCGAAGCCGCGGATCGCCCCAGGTGACGGCTTGCGCCTCGGCGAGGCTGCCGCCCAGCCGACCGGCCGGCCCCTGCAGCGCCTCTCGGGAGGCCGCGGCGATGGCGGCGCCGGCGGCCGGCGAAGTGCCGGTCAGAATAAGCCCGTTGGCGCTCGGGGCCGGACCCAGGGTCGAGGGTGCGGGCGCCGTTGCGGGAGGGCGGGGTCGGTCGCCGTCCGCTTCGAGAGTGGACGTGACATCGGCGCCGGTCAGGTCGACAGCGGTGCCGTCGGTCTTCGCCTGGGTGGAGACCGCCCGCGCCCGAAGCGGGTCCCAGACCCGCATCTCGAGTTCGGGCACCAGCGCCGCCGCCGTGACGCGGGGCCGGAACGCCCGGAGATTGTGCTGAAGTTTCAGAGGCAGGGGTGCGCCCCCGCGCGCGGACACCGGACGGAAGAAGAACCCGCCCTCATCCAGGCCGAACTCGTACCCGATTTCCCGGCATCGCCAACTGAGGAAGTCCCAGTCGGTCTGGTTCATCTGCCCCAGGTGCGTATGGGATGTACGGGTCGCCTCGATCGTGCCCACGGGCAGTCCGGCTTCCTCGGCGATGCGGCGGGCGATGTCGGAGTCGGTCATGTTCACGAAGGTCCGTACCCGGGAGCCGCGTTGAAGCCGGTGGCTGCGGTCATAGGCGCGGACGGTCGTGATGACGGAGAGGTCGACGTAGTCGCCCTCGAGGGCGGTGACCTCGCCCCCTCCGACCAGCGCCGCCTGCGCTCCGGGACCGGACGGCGAGGCCCACACCTCCACGTGGACCCCGATGCGCAGGCCGGCCCGCTCCAGCACGTCGGCCTCATCGTCGCGGAACGAGATCTCGATCATGGTGGGGGCGTTGCGTCGGCTGTCCACCACGGCCCGCAACACCCTGAGCTGCAGGTCATCGCTCAGCGGCTGGGCGGCGGTGCCGACGCGAATGGATGCCGAAGGTGCGGGAGGCGCCGCGGTGCTCATCGGGCTCCCTGCTTCAGCATCAACCGGGTGGGGTCCGTATTGGGGTTCGTCCTGGTTCCCGGCGGAAGCCCCGCCGGACCGCCACCGACGACCGCCTGCGGTCCGGCACTCCCCGTTCCGGCCGCGGATGCCGCGCCGTCATGACTGAGCACGTGCAAGGTGAGGTTGCGTACTTCCGCCCGGATGGGCCGGCCGTTGCGTGAGAACCGTGTGTACGTGCAGTCGAAACGCATCAGTTCAACCTCGTAGTCGAAGCCGGCCCCCTTGGCCCCCCAGCGGAAACGCAGACGGGGGCGTTTGCCCTGCTCCGTCGTGCCGTCCTGCCGGTTCGCCGACTGCTCCTGCACCCACTCCAGAAGCAGATCGATCTTTTGCTGGATATCCCATCCGGTAAAGGTGAGTGTCGCCATGACGAGCCGGGTCGATCCCCGGGTGGCGATGGACGACACGATGCTGTGGTCGTCCTTTTTCGTATCGTGACCCACGGGGTCGGACAGACCCTCGGCGTTGTGGGAGAGACTGATCTCGGTGGGGTTGTACTCGAAGGTGAACTCCCCGCCCGTCGCATCGCGCAGTACGGCCTTGCTGACGTTGCGCTGCAGGGCGGAGCCGGAGGGCAAAGTCACAGCGCCACCCCCGCTGGTGCGCCGTGACCGAGGAAACCGGTGTGCTCGAAGGTCAGCTTTTCGATCGCCACGGAATTGCTGTGGGCATCGAGATCGGGCCCGGTCCATTCCTTGGGGACGGCATGCTGGAGGACCCAGCCGGTGACGAGCAGTCCCTGGTGGTCAAAGAGCCGGATCGTGACGTTCTGGCCCTGATAGGCACCGGCGGAGCCGTTGCCGTACTCGTAGCCGGTCCACTGCTCCGCGACCCTCGCCAGCCAGGCCTGGAGACGGGGGGAATCGGCCTGCGTCATCATGCGTTCGAGGGTGACGGTGCTGTATTCCACCCGTTCGGGCAGCAGCGTCCGGTCGCAGTACTGGCCGCCCTCGGTGATCTCCTTCGAAGCGAACTGCACATGCAGGCCACGGCAGCTGGACCACATGCCGAGGTTGGTGTCCGGCTCGTCGAGGGAGACGTGGAATCGCATCGTCATGCCTGCGCGCGGATACACGCTCGGGGAGCGGACCGTACGGGTGCTCGTCGCCCCGAGTGGCCCGGGAGCCGGGTGCACGGGTGCTGTCGTCATAGGGATCCTCGGCGGAGTGCGATTGTCTGGTTCAGGGGTGCCGGAAGGAGCGGCTGGGGGTGAGCGGGTCAGTAGACGCGAACGGGCGGGCCGGCATTGCCCGGCAGCAGGTCGTCATTGAGGAATCCCGTGTGCACGAGATCCAAAGTCTCCAGTGCCACGCCTCCCCCGGCCGAGTCGAACGCTTCGATGCCCCAAGCGGCCGGAAAGAATTCTTTCAACTCCCAGGTGATGGTGGGTCTCCCCTCCCAGTTCACCAGGGAAACTGCGCCAGTGAGCGGCTCGTTGCGGATTGACGTCTCGGTCAGCCACTCCTGCACGATCTGTGAGTCCCGGCACGCGGCTCGGGAAAGCCTGATCTTCTGGTATTGCGGTACGCCGGGATAGACGAGTGAGTGGTTCCAGTGATCGCCGGAGCGGTACTCGGCGATCTGCCACGACACGCTGAGACCGGAGGCACTGGCCCAGGTGCCCAGTTCGTATCGGGACCGGTCGATGGCCACGGTGAAGTTGTGGGCCATGTTGACCGAGCCGAAGAATCTGTCGTTGTCCCCCGTGGGGCCGTTAGCGGCGGGGCCGGTGTGCATCGTCCGCTCCGATCTGTCGCTCTCTTGCATTCGTGGCGGCGCGCGCTTCAGGTACGGGGCACCAGCAGTCCGCTGCGCTCGCGGTCCACGATCAGTTCCCTTCGCATACGGGCCAGGAGGCGTTCATGGAGCCGGCCGGCCAGCGCGTCCAGGAACGCCGGATCGTCCATGAACCCGAATGGGCGCCGGCTCTGGTGGGCGTCCAGCATCGCGAGCAATCCTGCCCATTCCGGCGTCTGTTCCAGCGGTATGGGCTGCCTCCCGCTGCCGCTGCCACCGTTCCCCGGCCCGCCGGAGGTGCCGGCCGGACCGGCCGGCCCGGATCCGGGCCCGGGCGGGGACAGGGGAGGGGAAGACAAGGCGTGTGCTGTTGCACGGGGCCACGAGACGGACGGTGGGGTGGCTTCTGGACCGGATTCTCCCGAGCCGGAGTCCGCGAGCACGGCGCCGATGGGCGCAGTGCCGTCCGGGCTGCTGCCAACAGCCGACCAGGAGGCCATGGCTACGGGCGCGGGCGACGTCAACGGTTGTTCCGTGTCATCCGTCGTGTGGGACAGCACGTGCGTAAGAGCCCCCGGACGACCGCCGAACCACCGCTGAGCCGCCAGGCTGTGGACGCTTGCGTACCGGTGCCCGACGAGACGCTGCCGGTTCTCGGCCGGTCCGTACCCGGAAAGACCGCGGCCTTGCGGCGTCAGCGCTCTTCCGCCGGACGCCACGGCCAGCTGGGACGCCGCCGGACCGGGCGATGAGTCCACCGCCAAGAGCGGATGACCGCCGATCGCCGTGATCACCCCCTCCGCGGACGGCTCCGTTCCGAGGTCCGGCGGTGGCAGGACGGTTGTTCCTCGGTTCCCGCTCCAGGGCGTGAACGGAGGGGCGTACACAAGTTCCTGTGTCTCCGGCCGGTCCGGTGCCCCGGGAGCTGCCAACCCGTACCCGGAAACCGATCGGAGCCGGCGCTGCGGTAGAGCAGCCGACGGTTCGCCCGAGGTGGGCGTCTCACTTCGAGTACGGCCCCCGTCGGCCAGGTCCGTGACGCTGTCCGACTGGTGCAGGGCGTCGTCCGGAGCCATGAAGTCTGGCTGTACATGTCCTGACTCTGTGTTGTCGCGGTGCCGGACGGACGCGACTTCCGTCGTCTCGCGCAGCCTTCGCGCGGTTCCGGCGATTGGACCGTCCTCCGAAGGATCGGGCTCCCCGTCGCCTGTAGCCGCGACGGCCGGAGGGGAGTTTTGCTGGTCCGTGCCGGGGGGCGACGAGATGGAAGCACGCTGCTCGGAGTTGCCGGCCGGGCGGGAGGAGACCTGCCGGCGGGCCCGTGACAGCCGCATGCTCCATGCCGCCTCCCAGCCCGGCACGGACGTCTCGGTGCCACCGGCGGTGGCGGCTACGGCAGGCATGGCAGCGGCCTGGCCCGCGCCGGGCCTGCCGGGAACGGCGCTCGCGCCGTTCGCTTCGAGTTGGTCCGGCCGTGCGGCGGACCACGCGGTGCCGGTTTCGGCGGTGCGAGGGCCCATCGGGGTGTGCACACGCGTGATCGGGTTCGTCCGGGCCGGGAATCCGTCGGTGGGGGTGTGATCGTCCAGGTCTCCGGCCGATTGCGGGTGTGACTGGTGCTGCAGGGCGTCCGGTGGGCTCGCGGCGACATGATCGGCGGGTGACGAGGAGGAGTGAGCTGCGGACGTCCCGGTGGCCGGTGGCGTCCGTGTCGCCTCGGCGTGCGGCGGGAATGCTGCCGCGACACTGTCGGCAAGGGACGCTGAAGGAGGACGCGGGGCAGTCGGTGAAGCAGGCATCGAGGTGCGTTCGTAGTCCTGAGGATGGCGTCGCGGCCCGCGCAGCGCGGACGACTGCGCGGACTCGCCGGCCCGTGCAGACGGCCATGCAGACGTCTTACCCGGCAGGTCTCGTCGCCCTTCACGTTCGGGCGGGCTCGGTGCCGGGCTGTCTGCGGAAGCCGCCACCGGCGTGTGCGACGTGACGGCAGGCCGGCGGCGGGCCTGGACGAATGAAGGCAGATCATCCTGGTCGGCGGCCAGCCGCTCGACCAGCCAGTCGGGGCGGAAGGCATCCAGCCGGCGGTCGAAGTCAGAGCGCGATCGAATGGGCGGTGGTGTCACTGGCCGGGGCGTGCCGACCGATGCGTCGGTCGCCCGGGTCAGGGGAGGACGCCGACCGGTTGCCCCGACCTGCGCGGCAGGGATGCGGCGGACGGGCAGGACAGGCAGATCGGTGTGCTTGTCATGCGTCGACGTGCTCTGCGTGTGACGCGGTTCATGCCTTGGACGCTCCGCCTGCTCGCGGGGCTGCCCGGGTACGAGGCCGTTCGCCCCTGTCGCCGCGACCGGCCCGCTGAGTACCGGCACGGGTTCGGCCGTCGCAGATGCGGCGGTGGCCGGGTATCCGTCCGGTACCGCCGTCACCAGATCGTCGGCACGGCCCGCCGGCACAACTGGAAGCAGGTACGGGTCGTACACGTGAGCGGGTCGGGGAGGGGTCTGCCCGTCGTCCTGGGGGCGGGCTGTGCCGGCGCTCCTGATGGGAGGCGTGGGCGTGGGCGTGAGGGGTGATGGGGAGTGAGCGGGGCGGGGAGGTGTCTGTATGTCGTCCTGGGGGAGGGCCGTGTCACCGGCTCGGCTGAGAGGGGTGGCGGGGGAGTGGGCGCCGTCGTCCTGCCCAGGATGTGGTGGCGGGTTGTTCCGACCGGCAGGCGGATGCCCATCACCCCGCTCAAGAATTGCGCCCGCGCCACGCCGCCCGGGCGGCGCGACGGGGGCACGGTGGATCAGCGACCGCGTTCCCGCGCGGGCGACCGCACCCTGACTCAGGGCTGTCACGGTGTGGGGTGCGATCAGGACCGTGGGGCGCAGACGGGGCAGCTTGCGCCACGCAGGAGTGCCGCTGCTGCCCGGAGCGGCCGTACGGGCCGAACGCCGGGAACGCAGCCGGGCGCGAAGGTGTTTCCACGACCACCGCACGAGGTCGCCTCCTTTCGGCAGAGCCGGCTCGGGACGTTCAGTCGCCCGGGCCGTCGTCAGGTGCGGAAATCCGCTGGTTGATCCGACCGATCTCCTCGATCACCCGCTGTCTGACCGGGTGCTCCAGGTCGAGGACCGCATCGGCGGACCAGTGAAGGTAGTAGGCGACGTAGACGACCTCCTCCCAGAGCCGGTCGGCCGTGTACGTCAGGATTCCCCCGGCGCCTCACCCGCCACGTCGACCAGGAAGCGCCGCTCGCAGGAGGGGCAACTGACCTCGGCCTCGGTACGTCCCTCCTGGTTGATCCTGCGGTAGAGGTCCTGGAGGAAGGCAAGGTCGGAGGCGAACAGATTCTCGATGACGTCCGTGGTCACGTCGCTGACGTCGCCCAGCCGGGTCACCGTCCTGCTCAGCAGAATCACCGTCAGGTACGCGCCGTTGCGCTGGACCTTGGGGTCCACCTGGGGCGCGATCTCGTCCCGTGCGGTGGCGAGCCGCATCAAGCCCTCACGGTGCACACGCCCTTGCGGGTCGACGTATCCGCGCGGCAGGACGAAGGGGTATTCCGTGAGCATGGCCTGACCGGATGCCTCGTCGGTCGGGCTCATACCGGAACGACTTCTTCGCAAGTGAACGTGACGTTCTCAAGGACGATTTCGGACGCACCGGCTTTGAGACTGCCGATCTCGATCTTGCTGGGCCACGCGTTGATCAGCCGGTAGGTCGCCTGGGGCTGTCCGCTCGCGTTCTGCAGCTCCAGTGTCCCCGTCATGCGTGCCCCGGGATTGCCGGCGCGGACCATCGCGTGCCATGCCATGAGATGGCCTGTCCCGTCGACACCCCGCTTGAGGGTGACCGTGGGCGGCTTGGTCTTCCCGAACTGCTTGGTGTGGACGATCGCACCGGTCCGTGCGTCTGCCGCGATGTACTCTGTCGGCTCCACTTCGCTGGTGATGCCGCTCAGTTCCGAGAAGTACGACGGAGCGGTCCCGTCGAAGCTCACCACGAAACGTGCCGCGGAGATGGCCTGAGGCGTTCCAGGGATCATGATCTTCCCTTCTATTCGTTGGCGTCGGCGCCGGGGGTGTACTGCGAGAGCCGGAAGACGACGAACTCGGCCGGCTTGACCGGAGCGATGCCGATGTCAATGGTCAGCACGCCAGCATCCCGGCCTTCCGGGGGATTGTTCTCCTCGTCGCATCGCACGAAGAACGCCTCAGCCGGACTGCGGCCGAACAGCGCCCCGCTGCGCCAGACGCGGGTGAGGAACGCCGTCACGGTGCGGCTGACGCCTTCCCACAGGTAGCGGTCATTGGGCTCGAAGACGACCCAGTTCGTCCCGTCCAGGATCGACTTCTCGATGTAGTTGAACAGCCGTCGCACGTTCAGGTAGCGCCACTCGGGGTCGCTGGAGAGGGTGCGGGCTCCCCAGACTCGTACGCCCTGGCCGGGGAAGGTACGCAGACAGTTGACCCCGATCGGGTTGAGGATGCTCTGCTCGCCCTTGGTCACCGCGAGCGCCGGGGCCAGGACGCCACGCAGCACCTCGTTGGCCGGTGCCTTGTGCACGCCGCGGGTGGCATCGCTGCGGGCCCATACCCCCGCCACGTGCCCGCTGGGCGGGATCATCTCGGCCCGCTTCTCCACCGGGTCCATGACCTTCACCCATGGCCAGTACAGGCCGGCGTACTTGGAGTCGAAGGCGGAGTAGTCCCGACGCCAGTCCCGCACCTGCTGGGCATTGAGGTCGGGCAGTGGATCGAGGATGGCGACCCGGTCGCCCATCGACTCGCAGTGCGCGACCAGGGCGAGCTGCACGGCTTTGACGCCCTCACTGTCAACGGCCCCCCTGCGATACGCCGACATCAGGTCCGGGACCGCGACCATGGTGATGTCATCGATGGCCTCCAGACCTGCGAGGCCTGTACGGGAAGCGGTGTCCCCGATGTAGAGGCCCGCATCCAGCTCCAGCTCCGCCCGTGTGCCCTGCGGAACCACGGGCGCCGCAGCAGCGGTCACGGGGGCGAGGGAGACCCGTGTGCCCTTGGCGGGACGGCCGAGCGTGCTGCTCTTGACCTCCTCCAGGGTGATCAGCGCGGACTTCTTCAGGGTCGTGCCGACGAATCCGGGACCCCGCTTGACGGTGACGTTGTCGTACTCCTCTTCGACCTTGCCACCGCGGCGCACCACCAACTTGAAGAAGTCCTCGTCGCCGCTACCGGTGTCCTCGACCTCGACGGTGACCGGCCAGGGGCCCTGTTCGGCTTGCGGGGTCAGCGTCAGGGTCAGCGCCGGCCGCCCGTCCGCTCCGGCCAGCTCCCCGCGGACCGGCCCACCGGTCTCGACCTGCCCCGAGGGGTCCTGCGGAGCCTCAGAAGGGGCGGCATGCGTGCCCAGGCTGACGATGTACGCGTTGCCGCCGCCGTTGAGGAAGTAGCCGTACACGCTGTGCGGCAGGTAGGCGTCGGCGGTGAACTCGCCGAACACCGCCGTGTACTGAGTCCAGCTGGTGACGAGAACTGCCTCGTTGACAGGTCCCTTCTCGGTGAAGCCGATGAATGCCGCTGTGGCGGTTCCGACGCCCTGGATCGGCTTGATGCCCGAGGACGTCTCCTCGACGAAGACGCCCGGAGTCAGATAATTCGGCACACGCTCCTCGCTTTCTCTGCGTCAGCTCACGTTTGCATTCGGTCGATTCAGGTGGCAGAGCGATCAGACACACGCGCGGACATCTCTGCGTGCCCCATGGGGAAACCGCATGGCCTTGGCCGGCCTCGTGAGCCGCGGCCATCATCGAGAGGTGATGGAAGCGGTGACCTTGTCGCTCGAGACGTGGCTGCGCCGGTGTGTGCCCGATGCCGTTCTGTGTTTCGAGGACACCAGACACCAGGCCGACGCCGGAACCGACACCGGTGTCGTCCTGTGCGCGTTCCTCTATGACGTCCGAGAGGAGGAGCGCAGCCGTGGAGGCCGCTTGTACGCGCGCCGTGCCCCCGAATCCCCGGTCAGCGCGCGCATGCAACCGGTGCGTATCCTCCAGCACTCATACCGGTTGACCGCTCACGGATCGGACTGGCTGGCCCGCCAGCGACTCCTCGGACGGGTGATCAGGGCGGGAGCGGCTGCGCCATGCCTGCCCGATGACGTGGTCGACGCGTCGTTCTCCGTGTTCGGCACAGGTGCCCTGCCGCTCGTGGTTGCTCCTGCTGTGCCCGTGCCCTTCCCGCAGGCCGCGCTCACCGAGCCACCCACGTCACCGGTGCTGCACCTGGTTGTGATGGCACCGCTTCAGCCACCGCCCGACACCGCCCTTGCGCCTGCCCCGGACCGGGTCGACCTGGGCAGCCTGCGGACCGACTCCACCGACGGCGTTGAGCGGCGCTCGACGCGGCGGCGGCGCATCGAGGAGCGAGGGCGGTGAGGCGGCCTCAGATGAATCCCTCCCGGATGGCGTAGGCGACGGCGTGTGCCCGGTTGCGCAGTTGGAACCGGTGCGTGACGTCGTGCAGCACGTTCTTGACGGTCCGCTCCGAGTACGACAGTTTCTGCGCGATCTCACGGGTGTCGAGACCGGCGGCGACCAATCGCAACACATCGCTCTCCCTGTCTGTGAGCCCGTTGAACCGCAGTCCGCGGGGGGCGAGGATGCGTTGCTGCACCTGAGACACCTGTTTGAGCAGCCGGCCCAGCAGATCCGGCGGGACGACACCGGCGCCCCGGTGCACGGACGTGATGACCTGCACGAGACGGTCCGCCGTCGCCTCCCGACGGCGCACCAGCCCGGAGATCCCGGACTCGACAGCGAGCAGCAGACCCGCGTCGTCCAACTCCGAGACCACCGCAACGACCTGGTGCATTCCCTTCCCCCGGACCGCCCGCTGCAACTGGAGCGCCTCGTCGTTCATCTCGTCGGCGACGATGAGGGCGACTGTGCCGGGGAGAACGGGGTCTCCATCCGTCACCCATATCTCCGCCTGGGTCTTCAGCGCGGCTACAATGCCCGCCTCGGAGATCGGGTCGGACGTCCGGACGTGCACAAAGATGCGTTCTGATGACATGAGGTTCCCCCTCGAATTAGCCGCCGCCGGGTGCCCCTTCGGTCTGCCCCCGGCGGACTTTCGCTCGACCAGCGCCCGATCAGCCTCCCCGCCGGGCCAAGGCGAAGCCATGACCGCTGTCGGCTACTTCATGGACCGAAACGGCGCTACCGGTGGTATCGGTTCCGCTTCACATGGCGTTTTGTCCTGCTCTGCCGCAACAGGCCGCCAGGGGCTCAGCTGCCTTCTGCACAGGCAGCGGCGGCAGGGCGCGCGACAAGGCATCCGGACGGGCACTGTCACCGTCCTTTGCGCGTACCGCCTGCGCTTTCCCGGTGTCCTGAGCCCGGCCCAGGGTGAGGATGCGCCCGTGTTCCTGACCGAGTGGACACAGGCATAAGGAGGTTGGAATGCCGAGCGCACGGGACGCCGTCCGTGAAGGTGTGCTGCGGGCAGTGAACAGCGCGATCGAACGTTCCTGGGAGATCGACAGGTTCACCCTTGAGGGAGGCCTGCGCGCCGCCCTGGCCGACGAGACGGGGTTGCCGCACAGCGAGGCAGTTCGGCATGTGTTCCAGCAGTACGGGCCGCCCCTGACCCGTCTTGTTGTCCGTTACACCGGGTCCGACCCCCAGCGGTTTCCCGACGAGGCCGCACGGGCGGCAGCGGAAGCCGATTTGCACGAGACGGTCGAAGCCCTCACACGTGACCTGCTCCAGGTGCTGCCGTGGCTCGCGGAGCACTCGACCCAATCGCCGGCCTACACATCTCCCGTTGTACATGGGGCCGCCCATCACATTCCCCATGTCGTCGTGACACAGAAGGCCGTCAACGACTTCGTCCCGGAGGCAGACGACGATGCACCGGTTCACGACGGCTCACCCGGAGTCGTAGCGCGTCGCCGGGCCCGGCGCGCCACACGCGCCCTGGAGGAAGCACGGCGCTCCATCGGCGCAGTCGATTGGGAGAACGCAGAGGAATGGAATGGACGGCTCCTCGCATCCCTGCGCGTCCACCAGCGGATGGCCGTTCTCTGGGTGGAGAACCTCGAGCGGGTCGTCATCGGGCAGGACAACCCCGCACACGGTGTCCTCGCAGCCCTGACGGGCGTCGCCGGCGCCGGTGTTTACGCGGGGTCGGTACAGCGAGGACCCGACAAGGGGAAGTTGCGCCGGACGCGTACGGCCCGTGTCACGGGACTGCCCCCCGAGGCGGGCGAAGCGGTCTGCATGGAGCTGGCCGCCTATCGGTTCAGTACGGCCTTCGTCGCCGCCACACCTTGGGAGCGGTGAAGCCGCCCGTACGGGCAACAGCCGGGTCCCGCCAGGGTGCCCGGGAAAGCTGGCTTTGACCCTCGGCCCTCCGCGACAGTGTCCCGCATCCGTTCCTCACTCTCACCGAGGAGTTGTACGTGACTGACACAGCCTTGTTGTACAGCGCGGTCCTGGAGCGGTGGGATGCCGTACCCGACTCGGACTACGCGAACTGGTGGGAGTTCAGCCAGGCTCTCTGCCAGTCCGATCTCAGCGACTACGCCTATTACTTCACCGAGTTCACCAACGAGCGCCCCGACCTCCATGAGCGGCCGGAGAGCGTCACACCGGAGGACTACCGGCAGTTCGTCGTCGCCCAGCTCGTCGAGTGGTTCACCTACCGCGTCGCTCAGGACGCCGCGTACACCGCGGCTGCCGGGCAGGACGCCGCGTACGCCCAGGACACCGGGCACGGGCAGTACGCGCAAGTGGAGGAGGAGTACGGGTACGAGGATGAGGACCCGGATACGTACCCCCCCGAGGAACCCATTGTCCAGGAGGAACCACCGGTGCCGGCCGACCCCGCCGTGCTCCAGGAACTGACTGAAGCCCTGGCGGCATTCACCAGCGAGGCTGAGACGGGTATCGCGGTCACGGAGGAACAGGTCGATCTGATGCAGGCTCACGGCCTAGAGATTGAGGTGGACATCGACGAACTGCCGCCACTCTCGGACGAGGACGCGGCCTGACAGCTGCCCTCGCCAGCCCTCCCAACGAAGGACAACGATGACCGTTCCTCCCGCACTCGCCGCGACGGGCCCGCTGGGTTTGGTGGCCGCGTCGGCGTCCAGCACCGTCTACTCAATAGTCAAAGACCTCAACAGCAGTCTCTCCTTCGAGACGACATCGCCCACCCCGCTCCACGCCATTCCCGACGCACTCAAGGACGCCCTCGTCGACGAGGACCTCGGCGAGCGAGCCGTCTCCGGAGTCTTCTACACGCACAGCCGCTTCCAGCCGATCGTCCGCCAGTGGAAGCACTTCACGCACTTCGTCCACCGGCACGGCAACGACGACGTGCCCGAGGGGGCCAACCAGAGCCACAGCATCTTCATGATCCTTCCGTTGCGCATGTCCTACAACGCCGTCAGACTCGATACGACCTACGCCCAGGAAGAATTGATGAAGAGGGCGGAAGAGTCCTACGCCAAGGCCGATCAGATCGATGTGGATGCGGAGCAGGACCGCATCGACGAGTTGACACGTCTGCTGGGGCAGCACCGGTACGGCAATGCGCGCGCACAGCGGCAGCTGGAGACCGAGCGCAGGCAGCACCAGCGCCGGCTCGACAGTTATGACGTGCACAGCCGGGCAGCGGACCGGCTGGTCCAGGAGGCGCACAGACTGCGTGACTCGGGCAGCCCGGTGTACATGAAGAACTTCAAGATCCGGCTCGTGGAGCAGGTGAACGGCATCAAGGCACGGACTGCCGCCGGCCTGCACGGCAAAGGGACCATGGTGGTCACCACCAAGCAGATGCCCGCGGCCGGCGGCTCGCAGGGACGCCCGAGGCTGGGATTCTCCGTCCAGTTCGACTGGCACGAGGACAACCTCTTCGGCCACTCCTACGACTGGCACGGATTCATCGACCTCGGATGCAACGATCAGGGGACTCCCGAAGTGCTGGGCGGCAACGGCAAGTTCTATACGAGGTTCTTGCAACACGGGGTGATCGAGTAGCTGCTCGGCCGATCCCGCCGCGTCGGACACTGATGCGGGTCACTTCTTCAGATCGGCCTGACTCACAGACGAGGAGCTGACGGGGGCCGTTTCCCGGATGTGGCCGGTCAGTGCGGGCCAGACGCCGGAACCGTCGCTGACCTCGCATGGCGTGGTGATCAGTTGCACTTGCACCATCGGACGAGCATGGCGGAGCCACGCCTCGCAGGCGTCGAGGCCTGGCTCTGCCATCCCACGGTGAAGTCCCGCCCCCCTTCAGCCGGCTGTTGAACGCATGACCGCCTCCAGCTGCGCCGCATCGAGCGGCGGCTGGCTGAGCTGGGAGTTGCCCTCCGGTCGTGCCCGCAGTCCGTCAAGCAGGATGTCCAAGTACCGATGCCACAGATCCGGCTGGACCTGGTAGGTGTACTGGCCAGCAGCTCCGAGCATGAGTTCCAGGAGGGGGATGTCCGTCGGCGCGACATCCGGGCGGAGCTGGCCGGCGTCGCGGGCCCGGCTCACCAGTTGGGTTGCGATCGGGAGTAGACGCTGGCGAAGGCGGGCGACGCGGTCACGTCCGTACGTGCTGAAGAGCATGACCTCCCGAAGGCCGCGGTCCCGGACCATCTGTTCGCTGGCTGCGGTGAAGAGGTCCACGAAGCCCTCCCATGGATCCGGGTTGGCGAGCGCCTTCTCGGACAAGGAGAGCAGGCTGCTGACCTTTTCTTCGAACAGCGCGTCGATCAGGGCTTCCTTCCCGGGAAAACGGCGGTACACAGTGCCCACGCCCACGCCTGCGTGTCGGGCGATCTCGTCGAGGGTGACGCTGAGCCCTCGGTCGGAGAACACCTCTCGGGCAGCGGTCAGGATGCGACGCCGGTTGCGCTCGGCATCCTGCCGCAGAGGCCGCGGCTGGTCAGATGGCGTTGTCTGCGCTGTCCCGGGAGTCATGAGCCCAGTTTAGCTACGAGAGTGGAGAAGGGTTCTCCAGTTCGTAGTACGCTGCCCTCCAGGCTAAGTGGAGGAAGGTTCTCCATTCTGGGTTCGCGTGTTCGTCGCCGGATCGGTGTCGACGCCTCTGACGGGAAGGAAGGGCTTCTCATGCCCTCGTTGGTCGACCTGGTGCGCAGGCGGCTGCACGCCGCCCGAGCGACCGCTGTCCATGTACATGCTCCGCCTCAAGGAGACGTCGTGCGCGAGAAGGACGTGGAAGTCGCGATGCCGGACGGCGTCGTTCTCCGCGTCGATGTCTACCGTTCTGCAGACAGCACTGGCCCGCTTCCTGTGATCCTTTCGGCGCATCCCTATGGAAAGGACCGCCTGCCAAAGCCTCGCAAGGGCGGTGGCTACCGTCCGATCGGCCAGTTCCGGGTGTTCCGCCATCCTGAGCCCATTCACCTGTCTGCATGGACGGGCTGGGAGGCGCCTGACCCCGCGATCTGGTGCCGGCGTGGTTACGCCGTCGTGAACGCGGACCTGAGGGGGTTCGGAAAGTCGGAGGGGGTCGGCAGTCCCTTTTCCGACCAGGAGGCACGAGACCTCTACGAACTCGTCGAGTGGGCCGGTACCCGGCCGTGGTCCAGCGGAAAGGTGGGCTTGGACGGCGTGTCCTACCTCGCGATCAGCCAGTACAAGGCTGCCGCGCTGCGTCCGCCTCATCTTGCCGCCATCTGTCCATGGGAAGGATTCACCGACTTCTACCGCGATTACGCCAGGCCGGGCGGTATCCGCGAGGACGGTTTCATGACCATCTGGAGTCTCGGCCTCAAGCGCGCAGGGCGTGTCGACCTCGACATCCGGGCGGAACAAAGAAGCCGTGACTTGTTCGACGACTGGTACGAGGCGCTGCGTCCGCATCTCGAACAGATTCAGGTTCCGGCGCTGGTCTGTGCCAGCTTCTCCGATCACGCCCTGCACTCGCGGGGCTCGTTCGAAGCCTTCCGGCGTATCCGATCACGGCACAAGTGGCTGTACACCCACCGCGGTGGCAAGTGGTGCACCTACTACGGGGCGGAGGCTGTCTCGGAGCGGCAGAAGTTCTTCGACTGGGCACTGAAGGGTATGGACAACGGCCAGGAGGCTCTGCCCCCGGTCCGGCTGGAGGTGCGCGACCGGGGCGATGCCGTTCAGGCGGTACGACGGGAACCCTCCTTCCCGCCACCCGGCGTGACCTGGCACAAGCTCTACCTCGATGCTGCAGCGGGACAACTCGTCGAAGCCCGCGGCGGAGAACCCACCGAAGGCCCACAGGGCAGCTCGGAATCCGCACCACCACCAGCGACCGCTGCGTTCGACCACCGGCGAGGCACGGCCTCCTTCTCCTGGACCATCCAGGAAGATCTGGAGGTCATCGGCCCGATGGCGCTGCGCCTGTGGGTGCAGCTACAAGGTGGCACCGACGCACATCTGTATGCGGGGGTGCGGAAGTTGAGTGAGGGCCGGGAGGTCACCTTCGAGGGTTCCTTCGGTTTTGGGCGCGATCTGGTCACGAAAGGGAGTCTTCGGGCTTCGTTTCGCGAGGCGGATGCTGCGTTGTCCATGCCAGGCTCGCCCGTGCACGCACACCGCACCCGGCGACCGTTCGAGCCGGGTGAGATCGCGCCGGTGGATATCGCCCTTCTGCCGTCGGCAACCTTCTTCCGGGCGGGAGACGTGCTGCGACTTGATGTGCAGGGCCGCTGGTTCTTTCCCGTCGACCCCATCCGTGGTCAGTTTCCGACGCGATATGAGCGGGCGCCGCACTGCGCTACTTTGCTGCACACAGGAGGAGTCCATGACGCACACCTACTTGTACCGGTCAAAAGCCTGGCTCGAACTTTCAGGAGCTGTCCGGGCGATCACTCGTCCCGTTAGGGGACCGGCGGAGGGACCTGATGAGTGCTGCGGAGATGAGTGGCGCGGATGCTGTCGCGCTCGTGCAGCGACTGGATCTTCTGGCCGCCGGAGCGGGAGCTTCGGCTGATGAGGTAGTCGATCAGGCCCTGAGGTATCGGCCAATCGCTTTGTGAAGTTGGGACTCAGCTCCGAAGCCAGATGAGCAGAGTTGCGGTGGTTGCGGTGCCGAGAAAGACGTAGCCGCGCTTGTCATAGCGAGTGGCCACGGCCCGGGACTGCTTTCACCGGTTGATCGCTCGTTCGACGGTGTTGCGCTTCTTGTACCGCTCTGCGTCAAAGCCGGGGGGCCGTCCGCCGCGTGAGCCTTTGCGCATGCGGGCGGCGGCACCGGCCGCGTGCTGATGGGCCCGCACGACGGTGGAGTCCACCGAGATGTCCCAGTCGATCTCGCCCGCGCTGTCTGCAGCGGCCTGGACCTCCTGCAGCAGACGCTCCCACGTCCCGTTGGCCGACCACAGTCGATGGCGTTCATAGACGGTCTTCCAGGGGCCAAACCGCTTTGGAAGATACCGCCACTGCACTCCGGTCCGCACCCGGTGCAGGATTCCATCGATCACCTGTCGGTGATCCCGCCATCGGCCACAACGTCCATTGCTCACCGGCAGGAACGGCCGCAACCGTTCCCACTCGGCATCTGTCAGATCGCCCCGCACCATGTCAACACCACCGACTCGGTCGTCGCATGCCCGCCCAGCTGGTCTCCCGCCGCCTGATCCCCTGTCCTTGGTCTCTGTCCACCAGGCATACGGCCACACACCGCTGGACTTCGCCGTAAGCGGCGGGCACCCAACCCGAGTGCACGGCGAAACTGTCACGCTAGCCACGGGCGGCATCCAGTCCGCCGTAGGTCGGTGGCAGTAATACACGCGTCTGGTCCAGAATGAAGCCGAGTGGCTGCACTCTGCGGATGACAATGGCTGGAACAGCTAAGCCACCAACGGTGATCGAAGCGGCTGGCCGACCTGGATGGGGCCGCAGAGCCGTTCGTCGTCGGGCACGATCGCCTGTTTAGGCAGTTGACCATGTTCTCAGCCAAGCTCAGCGCGCAGGCGCGCTGGCGGGAACCGCACTCGTCCGGTGCTACTCCCGATCATGGAAGATGCATCGATAACCAGTGAGAACGGAGCGCGAGGCTCTCGAAGCCGACGGAGGCAGCGCTGGCGAAGGCAGTGGGCGACCAGTTGATCGACGAGCTGATAAGCCGGGCTCAGGCCGAGGGTCTGCAATTGACCGGCGAGTGCGGGCTGCTGCAGCAGGTGACCAAGCGGTTGCTGGAGTCTGCCCTCGAGGGCGGGATCACCGACCACCTCGGCTATGAAAAGCACGACCGAGCGGGCGAGAGCGGCGGCAGCTTCCGGAACGGCAAACGCGGCTGGCGTCTGCGCGCAAGTAGAGCCGTGACCTATCGAGGTGCGGGCCGGGGCGCGGGAAGGGGAAAGGACTTGTCGCCGAACAGGATGCGGTCGGCCGCCGCCTGCCCCAGCGGAGTGCGCAACAGGGCGAAGGCGGCTTCTGTCATGGCCGGAGAGCGGATGTGCGCCAAGGCCTCGCGCAACATGAGCCGGCCTCGGAAACGAGCACGCAGGGCAGCTCCATTGTAGGGGGACAGCGCATCCGGCCGGCTGCTGCGCAGAGCGTCGTCGAGGACCTCGGCCGCGAACTCCGACAGCCGCAGGCACGGATCCAGGCCACCGGCGGTGAGGGGTGAGACGGCGCCCGCCGCGTCCCCCACCAGGATTCCGTCCGGGCAGCTGATGCGGCGCAGTACCCCGCCGACGGGGATTGGCCCTCCGCGTCGCTCCACCGTGTCAGGACGTTGCACGCCGGCCAGCCCGGGCGCTGAAGCGCTGAACTGTTGCAGGGCTGCGCGGAGTCCGTGGGGGAAGCGGTCGGCGTAGCCGGCGACGCCGATATGGGCGTGCTGTCCGTCGTTGAGGACCCATGCCAGGTAGCCCGGGGCAAGCACGGGGTCGAGCACGCAGTGGAACGTCGGCGGCTGGTCCTGCCCGGTCAGGCCGAAGACCTCCTCCGCTCCGATCAGCAGGTGCTGGTTGCGGTCGAGGTTCAGGTCACGGGCGACGCTGGAGCGGGCTCCGTCGGCGCCGACAACGAACCGCGCGCGGGTCGTTGCTGGTCCGTCGCGGCCGATCAGGTAAAACGTCTTGCCCTGACGACCCGTATAGCGGGTGCCTAGGGCGATGCGCACGCCGGCCGCAGATGCTTTGGCCGCCGTCGTCTCGTAGAGCGGCGCCATGTCACCGACGCGGTACTCGTCGCGGGCACTGACCAGGCTGACCGGGCGTCGCAAACTGGGCGGGTAGAGCATCACGCGGCGAATCGGTGGTCCGAGGTGCTCGGGCGGCAGTGGGAAGTCGTCGAGTGTCTTGCGGACGAAGATCCCCGTCGTGCGGATCGCGGTGGAAAGAGTGGTGCGCCGGTCGACCAGGAGCACGTCGTGGCCCTGCCTGGCAAGCAGTGTGGCGGTGTGAAGTCCGGCCAGTCCCGCGCCGACAACCAGGACGTCAGTACTGGCGGTGGCTTTGAGGTGGGTGATGTCGGTCGCGTTCACAGTCGGAGCCCTCCCCGTGTGGCGCCGTCCAGGAGTTCCTCGGCCTCCCAGCGCAGCAGGTCGCCGGGCTGGCACTCGAGTGCCTCGCAGAGTGCGGCCAGTGTGGAGAACCGTACGGCCTTGGCGCGGCCGTTCTTGAGGACCGCGAGATTGGCGGGTGTGATTCCCACGCGTGCGGCGAGCTCTCCCACGGAGACCTTCCGCTTGGCCAACAAAACGCCGATGTCGACGATGATCGGCATCAGATCACCTCTTCCAGCTCCGCCCGCATGCGGGCGGCCTCGACATCGCGCGCGACAGCCTGGCCGAGCAGCATCCACAGCACCCAAACGATCAGAGCGACGGCGAAGACAGCCATGCAGACCCCGCCCATCAGGAGCACGATGCCCGGCGCCACCGCCTCATCGGGGGCCAGGACCATGCCCAGTGCGAACACCAGCAGAGCCGCAGCCACAAACGCGCCGATCACGATGTGCATATACCGGAAGGCGGCGTGCGAGAACACTGTCCCGCGGCGCACCATCCCCGCCAACTGCCAGACGCATACCAGAACCACCTGCGCCGCCACGATGCCCAGCACCACGATCACCACGATCGGCACGCGTCGGTCCGCGAGGACACCCTCAGGTGTGCCGTCGGCGAGCAGCGAGACCATCACGGTCTGCACGCACAACGAACCGGCGATCAGTACGGCGACAACGGCACGCAGCGCGAGCACTGCAAACTTGCCCATCCCAACCCTCTCTATCGACCCTCTCTATCGAACTGCGATAGGAATCTATCGAGATTCGATAGAGACAGCAACTGTGGAGTCAACTGCGAGCGCAGGGCTGAGACATTCCGGCTCGATATCCGGGAACGAAGGACCCAGGCGAGGGTGACCAGGCTTCGGTAGTGGCGGGTGAGTTTGTCGTAGCGGGTGGCCCGGGTTTGTTGTACTTGAGCTTGTTGAAGCAGCGCTCGACGACGTTGTGGCGCCGGTAGGCGGCCGGTCCAGCGGGCAGCGGCTCCCGTCGCGGCTGTGGCGGCCGCCAATCTGCTCGATGCGCTCAGGAATTGCCGCCTTGATACCGCGGCGACGCAGGTGGGAGCGGCTCTTCGCTGACGAGTAACCTCTGTCGCCAACGACCCGCTCGGGGCGGGTCCTGGGGCAGCCCGGCCCGAACCGGCTGATGCTGATGCGGGCCATGACCTATTCGAACTGGGTGCAATCGTCGACATTGCTGCCGGTGGGGGTGAAGGCCAGCGGGCGGCCCTGTCCGTCGCAGGCGAGGTGGATCTTCGTGGCGCCCGCCGCAGGACCACCCGATTGCTTGACCTGGCCAGAGCCCCCTTGTGGGGCACACCACGAACAGACCGACGACCCGACTTTGCGGATGGCCTACTGAGGTTGAACTCGCGGTGTGTCGCCGTTGGTCAGCCGGGTCTGTTGGTCAGGCCGGTCTCGGCGAGGCAGCCGTCTTTGAGGTCGCTGTGGTACTGGATGTGCCGTAGGCCGCCTCGGATGCGCTGGACGAGGTGTTCGGGGGTGCTGAAGGCGACATTGGAGAGCCAGCCCCGCCGCAGACCAGATGCCTTCGACGGGGTTGAGGTCGGGTGCGTAGGGCGGCAAGTAGTAGATGGTCAGCCAGTCCCGGGATTCGGCGAACTCCCGCAGGCCAGCGGCCTTGTGGACGTTGATGTTGTCCCAGACGAGCATGATCGGACCACCGGGGCCACACCTCCTTGACCCACCCGGCCATCGCCTCGTCGTCCCGCTCCATCGCTCGCGGGGCCGGCACCTGACAGGACCAGCCGTTGCTCACCAGCAGCTTACGCACGCCCTGAACCGTGCAGGTCAGGTGGAAGCGTCGGCCGATCACCGTCTTCACACGGCTCAGGGTCCAGCGCTGGTCTTCCCAGTCGTGCGCGGCCGGCCCCTTGGCCAGCTCTGCCTCCAGCTCGGCGAGCTGCTTCTCGCTCAGCCTCGGCAGCGACGCCGGTCCCTGTGACCGCAGAGCCCGCGGACCGCCCTTGTCCCACATCTGCCGCCATCGCTGCACCGAGCGGACACTGACCCCCAGGTCCTCGGCGATCATTGAGCTCGCCTCGGCCTGGGCGAACCTCTGGGCTGCCTTGAGCCGTAACTCCTCGCGGAGTTGCTGCCGTTCGGCGGTCAGCCCGCCCCCTTGTGGAGTACCGCATGCACCGGTGACACCGCAGCAGACGACCAGCCGTCAGCCCCTACGACACCACGAGTTCAACCGCAGTAACCGGCTCAAACGCCTTCAGTACCGGCCCGACATCGTCGACGGCTTCCCTAACCGGCACCGGCCGCCCCTAGACGAACCCACGTCACTTTGAAGAGCCGAAGTCAGTATCCGGGCGGGGCCATGACCGACGCAAGGGGCGCGTTCGTCACGCTGCCCGAGCCAGCTGCACGCACACTGCTCGATCGACCTCGTCGACGAGGCGGTCGTCGAGTTGGAGATGATCGTCGGGTTCGACGACGACCTGGCTGACGAGCCGCATCGGCAGCCGGCTGCGCGGAGCTACTCACCCAGCTTGACCACCGATCGGATGACGCTCCTCTGTGTCTGGTGCAGGTCGAGTAGGGCGTCGTCTGCTCAGACTGTCAAGTTGACCGGGTTCAGTACATGGTGCGTCGACAGGCGCGCTCGCTTACCCTGCTCACGGGGGCATCGAGATCCTCATGATCTTGGAAGCTCATGCCTGTCGCGCTCCTGATGGATCGACAGAAGCCGAACGTCAGGCAACAACGCCGAAATCTGCCAGATAAGCCCGGGTGCTTCCCTAGTGTGCTCGAGACTCGCTGCGTGTTGTCATCCGTCGAGGTCGCATCGCAAGACTAGCTGGTATCCCGGTGCTATGGCCTCGACTGCTCTTTCTTGCGCTGCCTCTGCAAAGAGACAGGATGGATCACACACGATGAAGCCCAGAAGGAACAGACTCGCACGCGTGGCGAGGAGATGGACTGTAGCTGGCGCCGCTGTTTTGGCGATGGCCGGTTCACTGTTGGTCGGTGCCAAGGCGGCGCAGGCTGGCGGTGTACCGGCGATCGTTTGCTCGGCTGGAGATTGGAGCGGCACTTGCACGGAGATCACGAAGAGCGTCCCCAACGTCGGCTCTCTGCCTGTAGGAAACGACGCCATATCGTCTCTGAGGGTGGGGTCTGACGAGATAATCATCTACGAAGACGAGAACTACGAGGGCCTGTGCGAGGCATTCCCCTTCGGAACGAGCGATGAATTCCTAATCGACAACTGGGTCTACAATGACAAAGTGTCGTCAATATGGGTCAACGACGCATCGGGGGTCGGGGAGCGCAAGACGTGTACTGACGTCATGACCTATGAAGACGTGCAGCGTATGGAGAATGGCGAAGCAGATCTCGTTATGGGGCCCCGGACGGTCCTTGGAGTTTACGGATGCGCTGATGCGCACGAGGACAAGTGCTGGTACCACACAGTACATGAAGAGAAAGAGTGGTTGAACAAGCCCGTCCGAGGCACAAATCCCCTCAACAATTGCATCCCGGGTACCACGACATCACTCACTAAAAGCCACACGGAATCGGTGACACTAGGGTCCACGTTTACATCCACGCATGATGAGACCCTAACGATCGGTGGCGGGGCAACGGCCACCTCACCCGGCGGGATCTTCGGTAAGGATAACTCGGCTATACCTACAGCCGCCCTGAACTTCAGCATAGCCAAGACTTGGCATGATGGCACGAGCACGTCATGGGTGGACACGAAGACCGTCAGCGGAACGAATAGCATGACGGTTCCCCCGGGCAAGATTGGGTGGCTGGAATTTTATCCCTATGTATACATGACCAAGGGTTACATGAAGGCCGACCTGGGTGGCTGGAACGGTTTTGATCCAGCCCGTATTTACTATTACCCTGAAGAGTGGTCGGACGGACTGAGGTCGATGTCACCCGTCCTGAATAGCGATGGCGAACCGGTCGGCTATTGGAAGCCTGCGTACGAGAATTGTAAGTACGAGGTCAAGGGGGAAGGGAGTTCGAAGCTGATGGAGGTGGAAAACGGGTCCAAGGATAACCACGCGCAGGTCCAGATCATGTATCGCAAGAGCGACGTGCAGAAGCGACTGGGGCAGCAGTGGACGTTCGTGCCTACCGCCACCAACAATACCTTCCAGATCGTGAACAACAATTCGAATAAGTGTCTGGATGTCGCTAATCCGGACAGCGGAGAGAATCGCGTAATTCAGTACACGTGCAGAAGTACGGATAACGCGAATCAACGTTGGCGTTACAAGGTGGCCGGGACCGGCTGGACAATTGTCAGCGCCATGAACGACAAGTGCCTGGAAGTTTTTGGCGGTTACGAGAACGATGGTGCAGACGTCGGGGTTTGGACCTGTAACGGGGGGGACCACCAGAAATGGATATTTACTAACCTTGATCCTCGATAACATTCGTTGAGTCTACCCGACAGGTCAATACCCAGCGAACAGCCCGCGGGGCAGCCGGATTCCATCTGGCCGCCCCGCGGGCCTATTTGTTGAATCGCCTAAGACCCGGCGGCCGCAGCCCGTCACTGCGACCCCCTGTGGGCGGGGGAGTGCTCCTCAAGGCGCGGCCGCGTTGTACGCCCCGACGGATTCGGCCACGTGAGGCTGGGCCGCATATTCGTGACGAGCAGGCACCGTAACGCCTCGCGGCCGATCCGGATCACGCGACCGTGCACGCGGCGCAGGTGGGTGGCAAGTTTGCGGACGGACCAGCGGGTGAGAGGCTGGCCGAGCTTGGTCGGGCGAGTGGTGGCCGTCGCGACGACGAAGTCCTCGTCGTCAGGACTGAGCAGGCGGGGACGGCCTCCCGCCCACTGAGGGTCCAGGCAGGCCAGGCCGATCTCGTTGAACCGGTGGATCACGTCGCGGACGGTGTCCTCGTCTGCCTGCACCAGCTGGGCAATCACTGGGACCCGGTTCCCGCCGGCCTAGGCCAGCAGCATCATCGTGCGCCGGTAGCGCACCGAACTGGTGCTGCCCCGGCGCACGATCTGCTGCAGCTTCTGCCCCTCCTGGTCGGTCAACCTGCGCACACGGACAGGCTCAGCCACCACACCCCCAGCGATCGGACGAACGGACGTCACCGGACATCCAACCGCCGCGACCACCAACCCGGCGAACCTTCCCGGTCAGAGCACTAGAGGACCTGCTCCTATCGCACTGAGCCTGAGCTCGTCTCACTGAACCTGATCGCCGCTCCGTAGGCTCGCGTGCCCACGCAGCCGGTCGAGCAGCGTCCATCCTTAAGAAAACCTAGCTAACTTCTACTAGGTTTCTATAGTCTTCTCCTCGTGAACTCCTATAGCGAGGACCTCGCCAGCGTCGAGCGTGAACTCCGTGAAGCCGAACTCGAGCGTGACCGACTCGGCGCTCACATCGAGGGGCTCAAGGCCAAGCTGGACGCCTTCAAGAAGCTGAGCGCAGCGGTATCCGAGCCGGGGTCGGCGATCCAAGACCTCACCAAGGCGGATGCCATCGTCAAGATCCTCAGGGTGTCGCCTCAGCCTATGTCTCTCGGTGATATTGCGGACGCATTGACCGCCGCCGGCAAGCAGGCCAACCGCAACGGCGTCTCTGTCTACATAGACGGTCTGCTTAAGGCTGGCCGCGTCGTCCGCGTTGCACGGAACCAATACCGCGACGCCTGACGGCTTCACTGGGGTGCGCCCATAGTTCGGTGAGATGGGGCACCTGCGACAGCCCGGGCGACGCAACCGTTTCTTACGCAGCCCGTACGCATTTGGTACGCGAAATCTGCGCTTCACGCTAGGGTCGGGCAGGAGGTGCTGCATGTCCGAGCTGTTCGACGCGCTCATCGCGTCCCGCTCTCCGTTGCCGCCCCCGGCGGAACGCAAGCGGCTGCGCCAGGCGCACGGCCTGACGCTGGATGAGGTGGCCGCCGCACTGCGGTGCGGCGCGGACGGTCAGCGGCTGGGAGGCCGGCAAGACCGAGCTGGTGATATACCTAGTTGTTGGAGAACAACGTAGGTTTAACCTTCCCGATAAACCATGCCATCAATTTTCGAGGCTTCCCGAATTAGTGACTCGATCTTTCTTTGTATCCGGGCACGCCGGACGTAGCTCCTAGTGTGCCGGATGAAACCGGGATGAGGCAAGAAGCCGGCACTCTCCCCAGGGGCGTCCCTTACCGCTTCCTAGTACTCCAGCCGTAGATCGTGATCATGGATACGGAGGCTGCTCGCCGGTAGCCTGCCTGGGTGGCTGAGATCTGGGGCGAAGAGCAGTTGATCGCGGACGGCTTCGAGCGTGTGTACGTCGAGTCGGAGTGGTACGGCGAACCGTTGGCCGGCCTTGCTGACATCGACGGGAAGCCTCACTACTTCAAGATGTACGGCTACGACCACAGCCATGAAGTCGATGAGTACCAGGTCTGGCCCGCAAGCGAGGCGGTGGCGGAGCTGGAGCGCGAGCAGTGGGCGATCTACGCCAGGTGGTATGAGCGCCAGCAGGCGGGCGAGGTCGGACAGGAGAGCCATCCGGGCCACGGCGGAGTCGACGCCCGCTATGACGAGCTGGAGCTGCTGTTGGCGCCGCACCGCTTGGCGCCGGACGGCGCCCGTCGGCTCGTGTGTGAGCTGCGGTTCATTGCCGGTGTCGACGTTCGCTACCGAGTTGAGGGGCCCGACTACTGGCTTCGGTGGCGTCCGAGCCCGCCGTTGATCATGGGGTGTTGTGTGGACAACCAATGATCACGCGGCGGCCTCGGACGCCGGCGTAGTGCCTGCCCACTGGCAGGAGGCATTCGAAGGACTGATGAGCCGGATCGCCGGCCGGTTCTCCCGAGTTGAACCCCGTCGCCGGGTGCGGCGGTTGGTCTCCGGGCTGCTGTCGGACCTGCCGAGGAAGAACTGTTGGACCCTGGCCGAGCACGCGGGCGATGCCACTCCGGACGGCATGCAGCACCTGCTCCACCGGGCGAAATGGGACGCCGACGCGATTCGTGACGACATACGCGCCTACGTGGTCGAGCACCTGCGCGACACCGAGGCGGTGCTCGTGGTCGACGAGACGGGCGATGTGAAGAAGGGCACCGCGACCGTCGGCGTCCAGCGTCAGTACACCGGCACGGCCGGCCGAGTCGAGAACGCCCAGGTCGCCGTTTATCTCGTGTACTCCGCCGCCCGCGGACACGCCGCCATCGACCGAGCCCTGTATGTGCCGCGCTCGTGGACCGAGGCACCGGACCGCTGCCGGAGCGCGGGCATCCCCGACGGCCTGGCTTTCGCCACCAAGCCCCAGCTTGCCGCCCGCATGGTCGAGCGGGCCTTGGACGCGGGAGCACCCGCGCGCTGGGTCGCGGGCGACGAGGTCTACGGCGACAACCCGCACATGCGGACCGCCCTGGAACATCGTCGGACCGGCTACGTCCTGGCAGTGTCCAGCACCCACTCCGTCATCACGCCCGCCGGTAAGTTCCAGGCGAAGACCCTGGCCGCGCGGATCCCGAAGCGGGCCTGGCAGCGGCTGTCGGCCGGAGCAGGCGCGAAGGGTGAGCGGTACTACGACTGGGCCCAGATCGACATCCACGACGCCGCCGGTTGGCCCGGCCAGTGGTGCCTATTGGTCCGTCGCAACCGTCGCACCGGTGAACTCGCCTTCTACCGCTGCTTCTCACCGCGTCCGGTGCCTATGTCCGAGCTGGTGCGGGTGGCCGGACGGCGCTGGACGATCGAGGAGACGTTCCAGGCAAGCAAGGGCTTGATCGGCCTGGACGAGCACCAGGTCCGCCGCTGGACCTCCTGGCACCGCTGGGCCACCCTCGCCATGCTCGCCCACGCCTTCCTCGTCTGCACTGCAGCCGCCGAACGCCGCGACCGACCCGCCCCCGACGGCCTGATCCCCATAACCGGCAACGAGATCCAGCACCTGTTCGCGACATTGATCCGCCCAGACCACGACCTCGCACACCGCCTGCGCTGGTCACACTGGCGACGTCGGCATCAAGCCCGCGCCCGCCGGTGCCACTACCGACATCAGGCGGCCGTCCAGCCATGAAGATCACGATCTACGGCTGGAGTACTAGGAGCCCCCTGGGGGTAGGCCGCAGTCGTGCTCCCCCTACGGCCAAGCGCATGGACTCGACCACCGGGAGGCCTGTGCGGCCAGCTGGCGGCCTGAAAGTCGGCGAGAGCGCCGTACAGCGCCCTCGCCGACCCGCTGGGGGGCGGCCCATAGGTGCCGCGCCGATGTTGCTCATCGGTCGGTCGCACCTGCCGTGCAACTACCCGACGAGGCCGAGCTTCTCTTCCAGCAGGATGACCAGCCCGGTGATCATGACAAACGTGGTGGCAGCCCAGACGACAGACTCGGCCGCGCCCTTGGCCAAAGGCCGAGGCGGCGGAGCAGCGCCGCCGGAAGGAAGCCGTGGAGGCCGAGACGGCACGGGCGGTCGCCGATGCGGAGCAGGCCCGGGAGCGGGCGGCTGAGGCCCGGCACCGGATCGCGCTGCTGGAGGCCGAGGCCGCCACGGCCGACGACTGGGCGGACCTGACCCCGCGCCAGCGCAAGGAACGCAAGGTGGCCCGCATGATCCTGGCCGCCGGAGGCGACGCCGATCGTGTCCGGCTGTCGGACATCGAAGCCGCGGTCGGCGTCGGCCGGACCGTGGCCGGGGACATCCGCAAGGAGGCGCAGGAGCTCCTGGCGGCCGGCTACGACCCGACCACCGCCTACACCCCGCAGAACGACCGCTGACGAGACGACCTCGCGGGCGGCACCCCACAACCGGGGTGCCGCCCGCAGCCGTGTGCGCGGGGCGGGCCGGCCGGGCAAGGCCCGGCCACGGCCCGCCGTACCCCGACCACAGACCCGACCACGGCAGGTCAACGCCCTGACGGCGGCACCGTGACGACGGGGCCGGCACCACCTGACCGCGCGCTGGCCTGGGCGATGCCGACCACCCCGACCACGAAGGCGACCAGGACGCCGGCAGCGGTCACCGCGACCGTGACCGGGGTCTTCAGCGCAGGGCGCTGGTAGACGAGGCAACCAAGACCGATGATGACCGCCAGGCCGACGACGAGACCGATCAGCAGGACGAACAGAGCGAGCGTGGACACGAGATCCCCCCAGGGGTTCAGGCACGCGGCGGGTCCGCGTGCGATGGAGTGCGGAGCGTGGAGACTCCTCAGCGCTTACGTCTCGGGCAGAGGCGCTCCAACAGGGCGGCTCAGGGTCCTTGGTGCAGGGGTTAGCCCCGCAACCCCTGCTTGACCTGCACTTTCAATGTCGGTGTGTTCCTCGTCACACAGTTACGTGTGGGGTACGTCCGCGCTGGAGTGCGGTGTTGACTCTGGCCAACGGGCAGGCGGCATTCAAGATTTCGAGGGTTGCGGATAGCCGCAATTTTCTGCGTTGCGCCTATCGGAAACTCTCCGCCTCTTGAACGTGCCGAGTTGGTCGGCTATAAGCCCCGCTGCTGTTGTTATGGGGCGCATGTTTGGTTGGGACTAGCGGGTCGAGTCCTCGTGTCCGCCCGAGGCTGGGACTGTGCGTCGGTCTGCCAGGACAGGCGGCGGCCGGGGAGGATACGGAGTCGTGAGCACCACTCGCCCTCTGCTGACCCAGCGCGAAGCCGCCGCCGCGGGCGGCGTGAGCCGTACGACGATCCGGCGCCGCCGGGAGGCCGGCGAACTGCCCGGGGCCGTGCTCGACGACGACCGCGGCTGGCTCATCCCGGTAGAGGACCTGCTCGCCGCCGGGTTCCGCCTCAACGCCCCCGCGCCCCCAGACGAGAAGAAGGGCGTCGGTGACCCAGCGCCGACAGGGACACACCAGGACGCTGCTCCCAGCGAGACGGCGTCGGCTCTGCGGGCCGAGCTGGAGCGGCTGCGCCACGAGCACGCCCCGGCGCTCGCCAACGAACGCAACGCCCGCCAACTCGCTGAAGCCGAGACCCGGCACCTGACGGAGCGCCTGAACGAACGCGCCGCCCACATCGAGGATCTGCAGCGCGCCCTGGCGGCGTTGACCCCCGGCTCCCGACCGAGCGGCCATCCCGCGCCCCGCGCACCCGTCCCCGGCGCCCGTCCCATCAGGGCCGGCCTCCGCGCAGGCCGGGGAAGCCGAGCACGTTTCCGACTCGGGCAGGCGCCGCCGCTGGTGGCCCCGCCGGGACTGACGACGCGGGTTGCGACAACTGCTGTGACAACCCCTCCGGCAACTCCTCCGACAACTCTTGCGTGACCCGTCCTGGGCGTTGAGGCATTCGAGCTGGTCACCGCGCGGTTTCGGGGATGGTCGGGAAGCTGACATTCCCTGGAGCCCCCTCAGCCGCCCGCGACCGGGAAGGAGGGAAGGGCGGGACAGGGCCGGGGCGGAGACCGGCGCCACGGGGATCGAGCGCCCTGGAGGCCGCATCACGCGTCGGCGGGGCCTCCGCGCCCGCCGGCCAGGGCACCGGGGTGTTGCGCTGGACGTTGCACCAGGACATTGCGCCTCTGTGTTGCGCCAGGATGTTGCGCTAGGAGTTGCGCCTCCCCCTACAAGGCCTCGGCGCCTGCACAGGTCACTACACGGTTCTGGCCTGGTCGGGGTGCTGACATCCCCCTTTGCGCACCCCCGCGCTCCTCACGACCTGGAGGAGAGGGCGGGGACGGGCGGGCGGCGCGCTTCGGCGGATCGCGCGGGCCCGGAGCTGCTCGCGCGTCGGCGGGGCCTCCGCGCCGCGCCTCGACGCCTGGCGTGCAACCTTGCACGTCGACCCCGTACGATCGAAGCGCGGGTGACTCTTATAACTTGACGCAGCAGAGGGCCCCGGCTCCGGGCTCCACCCCAGTTCCGGGACCCTCCATCCGCGATACAGCTAGTGAGCCCGGCCGTCTGGTATCCGGCCGGGCTCACTGCTGAGCTGGCCTGGTACGACTGGGTCCACGTGCTCCCCGATCACGAGAAGTGCTGCACCACGAGGTTGGCGACGCCCGCCAGTACCGGCGACCAGTCGATCAGGAGCTGTCGGATGAGTAAGCGCCGTTTCTGGCTCCGCTCACCGCGGCCCTGCTCGCCGCCGTCGGGGGCGGTCGTCTGTCCTTCCACATGAACCTCCAGGTGTCTGAGATGACGCCCGGCAGGACTGCCGGGCCTCTTCACCACTCGGTGGTGAAGCGCGAGGCAGACACCTTGGAGGAACAGGCCCAAGCATAGTGCGGGGTGACTGACATACGGACCCGCAGGGCAGGAAGTATGGCTCTGACCTGGGACGTTGGACGGATGAGACCCCTAAATTAGGGGGCTTGAGGCCTAGTTGCGCCGGTCCCGAACCGCACCGTCTCGCCCGCTTTGACGTATCACCCACTTTGTGGAGCATCCATGCAACCTTGACCTGTTCGCCGGGGCCGGGGGTAACTGCCTGGCACCACTACCGCACACTTCCCCCTTCCCTTCTGCTCGCATCAAGAGCCAAAGCCAAGCAGCCTGTCGAATTTCCCTGCTGAATTGGGTTGGTTTTTTAGGTGGTGTTGTGTGGTGGTTCCAGAGTTTGTCTGGCGGGTGTTTTTGATGCAGGGTCACTATGCGTTGGTCCAGGAATTGTTGCGACCTTCGCTATTCGCCCCTGTTCGCTGACGGCCTGTCAGTTGAGGCCGGGGCGTGGCCTCTTGCTCGTGCTGCACTGTGACGTGGTTGGGTGTCTGTGCAGGTCAGGACTTGTGGCGCGGCGTCTCGGTGTGGGGTGGGTGGCCTGGAGGGGTGGTGGGCTGTGGTTCCAGAATCTACCCAGCGCTTAAAATGATGCATGGGTGTCCTCGGGTTCCGCCAACAGCACATGCTGCATCACTTCCCGTAGTGGCACGGCCTGTTGACCACCGGCCCCGGCCACCCTCCCTCGTAGCCAGCCGCCCGCGTAGCGGGCTGGCCCGGGAGCGCAGCGCACGGGCCCCTCACAGGCCGGAACGGGCCTGTGAGGCTGCGCGCAGCGCAGCTCAGGCACGGGATGCGCAGCAGCCCGTGCCACCCGGTGCGCAGGCACCGGGCTCCTGACCGGAGCGCAGCGAAGGGAAGGCCG
>NZ_JBITSJ010000009.1:0-308120 GCF_044540525.1 Streptomyces sp. NPDC085932 | reverse complement strand
AACGGTCGCTTCCTTTGTACTCACCCTCTCGGGCTTTCCTCCGGGCGCTTCCCTTCGGTCTTGCGTTTCCGACTCTATCAGATCTTTTCTCGACCCGATTTCCTCGGCGCTTTCCAGGTTTCCGCTTCCGCGTTTCCCTTTCCGGCGGTTCCGACTTTATCAGAAGTTTCTGAGTCGGATTTCCCGCCCCGGCCGGACATGTCCTCGGTGCCTGAGTTGGCCCGGGTGCCCCGTCGGGAGGAGTTGTAAACCTACTGGAGCGGGGCGCCCCGATGCAAATCGAGGCGCCGCGCTCCCAGTTGGCACTGGCTCAGACCCGACGGTCCGTCAGACCTCCACCACCACGGGCAGGATCATCGGCCGGCGCCGGTACGTGTCGGAGACCCACTTGCCGAGCGTGCGGCGGATGAGCTGCTGCAGCTGGTGGGGTTCGACCACGCCGTCCTGCGCGGAGCGTTCGAGTACCTCGGTGATCCGGGGGATCACATCGCCGAAGGCGGAGTCCTCGATGCCCGAGCCGCGGGCCTGGACGTGCGGACCGCCGGTGATCTTCCCGGTGGAGGAGTCCATGACCACGAAGACCGAGATGATGCCCTCGTCGCCGAGGATCTTCCGGTCCTTCAGCGCCGGCTCGCCCACGTCACCGACCGAAAGGCCGTCGACGTAGACGTAGCCCGCCTGGACCTTGCCGGAGATCTTGGCCTTGCCCTCGACGAGGTCGACGGCGACGCCGTCCTCGGCGATGACGATGCGGTCGTGCGGGACTCCGGTGAGGGCGCCCAGTTCGGCGTTGGCGCGCAGGTGGCGCCATTCGCCGTGCACCGGCATCAGGTTCTTCGGGCGGCAGATG
The DNA here is from genome assembly GCF_044540525.1 of Streptomyces sp. NPDC085932. Lineage (NCBI taxonomy): Bacteria > Bacillati > Actinomycetota > Actinomycetes > Kitasatosporales > Streptomycetaceae > Streptomyces > Streptomyces sp. NPDC085932. Next base: position 307,270 of record NZ_JBITSJ010000009.1, on the reverse strand, counting down.
TTGTAGAAGTACAGCAGCTCGCCCGCGGAGGCGTGGCCGGAGACGTGGACCTTGGCGTTGCCCTTGTGGACCACGTTGGCGCCCCAGCGGGTGAGACCGTTGATCACGCGGTAGACCGCGTTCTCGTTGCCGGGGATGAGGGACGACGCGAGGATCACCGTGTCGCCCTGGACGATGCGGATCTGGTGGTCGCGGTTGGCCATGCGGGACAGGGCCGCCATCGGTTCGCCCTGGGAGCCCGTGCAGACCAGGACCACCTCGCTGTCCGGGAGGTCGTCGAGCGTCTTCACGTCCACGACCAGGCCCGGCGGGACCTTCAGGTAGCCGAGGTCCCGGGCGATGCCCATGTTGCGGACCATGGAGCGGCCGACGAAGGCGACCCGGCGGCCGTACTCGTGTGCGGCGTCCAGGATCTGCTGGATGCGGTGCACGTGGCTGGCGAAGCTCGCGACGATGATGCGCTTGCGGGCGCCGGCGAAGACCTGGCGCAGGACGTTGGAGATCTCCCGCTCGGGCGGGACGAAGCCCGGCACCTCGGCGTTCGTCGAGTCCGAGAGCAGGAGGTCGATCCCCTCCTCGCTCAGGCGTGCGAATGCGTGGAGGTCCGTGAGGCGGCTGTCCAGCGGGAGCTGGTCCATCTTGAAGTCGCCGGTGTGGACCACCATGCCCGCGGGGGTGCGGATGGCCACGGCCAGCGCGTCCGGGATGGAGTGGTTGACCGCGACGAACTCGCAGTCGAAGGGGCCGATGCGCTCGCGGTGCCCCTCCGCCACCTCCAGGGTGTAGGGGCGGATGCGGTGCTCCTGGAGCTTGGCCTCGATCAGGGCGAGGGTCAGCTTGGAGCCGATCAGCGGGATGTCCGGCTTCTCGCGCAGAAGGAAGGGGACGCCGCCGATGTGGTCCTCGTGGCCGTGCGTGAGGACGATGCCCTCGATGTCGTCGAGGCGGTCCCTGATGGACGAGAAGTCCGGCAGGATCAGGTCGATTCCGGGCTGCTCCTCCTCGGGGAAGAGCACTCCGCAGTCGACGATCAGCAGACGGCCGCCGTATTCGAAGACCGTCATGTTGCGGCCGATCTCGCCGAGACCGCCGAGCGGGGTGACCCGCAGGCCGCCTTCGGGGAGCGGCGGGGGCGGGCTGAGTTCGGGATGCGGATGACTCAAAAGACTCTCCTCACCACACGCGCCACGTACCGGTTGGGCACGTGGCGCGCGTGACGTTCGTGCAGAAGCAGTTGTCGTTGTGGGTGGTGCGGGCACCGGTGGCCCGCTTATTCAGTTGTGAAGCATGTGCGCGGGGGTCCGCGCGAAGTCTGATGTCAGAGCTGTACCCCGCCGGCGGCAAGATCGATCTTGAGTTGCTCGATCTCCTCGGGCGCGCACTCGACCATGGGGGCGCGCAGCGGTCCGGAGGGCAGACCCTTGAGCGCGAGCGCCGCCTTGGCGGTCATCACGCCCTGCGTGCGGAACATACCCGTGTAGACGGGGAGCAGCTTCTGGTGGATCTCGGTGGCCTTCTGGACGTCGCCCGAGGTGTACGCGTCGACCAGGGCGCGCAGCTCGGGGGTGACGACGTGGCCGACGACGGAGACGAAGCCGACCGCGCCGACGGAGAGCAGCGGCAGGTTGAGCATGTCGTCGCCGGAGTACCAGGCGAGGCCGGAGCGGGCGATGGCCCAGCTCGCGCGGCCGAGGTCGCCCTTGGCGTCCTTGTTGGCGACGATGCGCGGGTGCTCGGCGAGGCGGACGAGCGTCTCGGTGTTGATCGGGACGCCGCTGCGGCCGGGGATGTCGTAGAGCATGACCGGCAGGCCGGTGGCGTCGGCCACGGCCGTGAAGTGCCGGTAGAGGCCCTCCTGCGGGGGCTTGTTGTAGTACGGCGTCACGACGAGCAGGCCGTGGGCGCCGGTGCGCTCCGCCGCTCGGGCGAGTTCGATGCTGTGGTGTGTGTCGTTGGTGCCGACTCCGGCCACGACGTGGGCGCGGTCGCCGACGGCTTCCAGGACGGCCCGTACGAGATCCGCTTTCTCCGCGTCGCTGGTGGTCGGGGACTCGCCGGTGGTGCCGTTGATGATCAGGCCGTCGTTGCCTGCGTCCACCAGGTGGGCGGCGAGCCGCTGCGCGCCGTCGAGGTCGAGTGCGCCGTCCGCCGTGAAGGGCGTGACCATGGCGGTGAGGACCCGCCCGAAGGGGGTCTGCGGAGTCGAGGTCGGAGCCATGGGTTACACGCTACTCGTTGCTCAGGACGGGGTCTGCCCTAGGGGCAGGCGACAAGTCGTGACAAAGGTGGAGCCCGGCACTGCTTGCTCGGGGGTTCAAGCAGTGCCGGACCCGTTTGATCAGGCTAGATGAACTTCTCGAAATGCCGCAATACGGACACTTCGCACGGCTGAACCGTACATCTGTGCCTGATCGGGGAAGGCTGCCGCGTTACGGGGCCACGCGTCCGTTGGCGTTGAAGGCGGCGTACGTGAGCGGCATGAGCCGGGCCCACTCGGCCTCCATCTTCTCGCCGACCATCTCGATCTCGCGCTGCGGGAAGGACGGCACCTTCGCCAGCTCGTGCTGGGTGCGCAGACCGAGGAAGTGCATCAGCGAGCGGGCGTTGCAGGTGGCGTACATCGAGGAGTACAGGCCGACGGGGAGGACCGCGCGGGCGACCTCGCGGGCGACGCCGGCGGTGAGCATCTGCTGGTACTTCTCGTAGGCCTGGCGGTAGGAGCTCTCCATGGCCTCGCCGACCAGCCGGTGTTGCTCGGGGGTGCCCTCGACGAACTCGTACTTGCCCGGACGGCCCTGCTGGATCAGCTTCCGGGAGGTGTCCGGCACGTAGAAGACCGGCTGGAGCTCGCGGTAGCGGCCGCTCTCCTCGTTGTACGACCAGCCGACCCGGTGCCGCATGAACTCGCGGAAGACGAAGATCGGGGCGCTGATGAGGAAGGTCATCGAGTTGTGCTCGAAGGGGCTGCCGTGCCGGTCCCGCATCAGATAGTTGATCAGGCCCTTGGAGCGCTCGGGGTCCTTCTTGAGCTCGTCCAGGGACTGCTCCCCCAGGGTGGAAACCCGTGCCGCGAAGAGCACGTCGGAGTCGGCCGCGCTGTGTTTCACCAGTTCGACGGTGACATCGCTGCGCAGGTCGATCTTGAAGTCGTCGGGGGTCTCGGTCACGGTTCGCAGGGCCTTCCCATCGCGTCTCTTGGCGACGCCACTCTACGTTTGGTGACGGGCCGCAATGAAGTCGGTGAAACAGGGCACCTTCGGGGGAGTTCGTTCGTCTCTACAGATGCACGTGATCCGTTCCACCCTCGAAGGGAGACGCACCCCTGATGTTCGGTCGGCGTGAACCCGTACCGTTCGCCTTCGTCGCCGAGGCCGACAGGTTCCGCAGCAATGTCACTCCCCCACCGCGTGAGCGGCTGTCCGTCGGCCAGATGGCCGGCCGATGGCTCACAGGCCTCACGATCGTGGCGGGGCTCGTGGGGTCCCTGATCATCGGGACGCCCGCGCTGTCGCCCGACCACTCGGCCCAGCAGCCGCAGCAGTCCCAGGCGTCCGAGAGGCGCTGAGCCGCCCCCGGACGGGCGGTGACTCCATCCGGCCCCCCGCCAGTGGTGACCGGGGACACAGATCGGTAGCCTCACCGGGCACAACCCGTGCATGGATCGAGTGAGGACCCGCCGTGCCCCTGCCCTTTCTGACGGCCGACCGCGTTTTCGAGGCGGCGGACGACGTTCCGCTCCCTTATGACGACCGTGACCGGTGGCGGCGGCCGTACCGGCCCGGGCCCTGGCGGGTGGCGGCCGCGGCGCTGGCGCTGCTGCTCGCCTCGTTCGTGCTGTTCGCCGCCGTCATCATCGCGGCGACGGCCGAACTGGCCTCGGTCGGGCTGGTGTTCGGCCTCGCGCTGCTCGTCATCGCCGGCGCGCTGCGGCTGCTGCGTGTGGGCGTGTGGGTGAGCGCCCGCGGGCTGCGCCAGGTGGCCTTCTTCACCACGCGGACGGCGCCCTGGGAGCAGGTCGTCTCCGTGCGCACGGTGCAGCAGCCGGTGCGCTGGCTGGGGCTGCCCCGGACCGTGCAGGGCCAGGCTCTGCTGCTGGAGCGGCAGGGGCGTACGGCGGAGGGCGTGCCGCCGTTGATGTCCACGCACAACCTGGACTTCCTGGGCCGTACGGAGGCCTTCGACCGGGCGGCCGACTCGGTGGAGGTCTGGGCGGACGAGTACCGCCCGCACTGACTTTTCCTCCGTATGCCGATGGGGCCGGACCGCGCGAGTCGCGGTCCGGCCCCATCGGCATACGGAGGCCCTGTTCAGGCGGTCTCGGGCTGCTTGCCGTCGTGCAGGGCGATGGCGCGCTGCATCGCCTTGCGGGCGCGCGGGGTGTCGCGGGCGTCGTGGTAAGCGACGGCGAGGCGGAACCAGGTGCGCCAGTCGTCGGGGGCGGCCTCGGTCTCGGCCTTGCGCCGGGCGAAGACCTCGTCGGCCGAGTCCCGGTCGATACGGCCGCTGGGGGTGCGCTTCAATTCGTCGACGGGCAGGCCGCCCTCGGCGTCGAGTTCGGCGGCGAGGACGTTGGCCCTGCGGACGAACTGGGTGTTCTTCCACAGGAACCACAGGCCGATGGCGGGCAAGATCAGCACCGCCACGCCGAAGGTGACGGTGAGGGGCGTGCCGGTCTCGATGAGCAGGACGCCGCGGCTGCCGACCAGGACGAAGTAGACGACCAGGACGGCGGCCGCGAGGGCGTAGGTGAGCTTCGCGCGCATGACGGTCAGGGGCTCAGTTCAGGTCCAGGAAGTGTTCCAGGCCGAAGGTCAGGCCCGGGGTGCTCACCACGCGGCGGGCGCCGAGCAGGATGCCCGGCATGAAGCTGCTGTGGTGGAGCGAGTCGTGCCGGACCGTCAGGGTCTCGCCCTCGCCGCCGAGCAGGACCTCCTGGTGGGCGAGGAGCCCGCGCAGCCGGACGGCGTGGACCGGGACGCCGTCGACGTCGGCGCCACGGGCGCCGTCCAGGGCGGTGGCCGTGGCGTCGGGGGCCGGGGCGGTGCCGGCGGCGCGGCGGGCCTCGGCGATGAGCTGCGCGGTGCGCGTGGCGGTGCCCGAGGGGGCGTCCACCTTGTTCGGGTGGTGCAGTTCGACGACCTCGACCGACTCGAAGTACGGGGCGGCGAGCTGCGCGAACTTCATGGTGAGGACGGCCCCGATGGAGAAGTTCGGCGCGATGAGCACGCCCGTCCCCGGGGACTTCTCCAGCCAGCCGTTCAGCTGTGCGAGGCGCTCCTCGGTCCAGCCGGTGGTGCCGACGACCGCGTGGATGCCGTGGCCGACGAGGAAGTCGAGGTTGGCCATGACCGAGTCGGGCGTGGTCAGCTCGACCGCGACCTGGGCGCCGGCCTCGGTCAGCGTCTCCAGCTTGTCGCCACGGCTCAGGGCGGCGACCAGCTCCATGTCCTCGGCGGCCTCGACGGCCCGGACGGCTTCGGAGCCGATCCGGCCCTTGGCGCCGAGGACCGCCACGCGCAGCTTGCTCATCTCTTGTGCTTCTTTCACCAGGGGATTGTCAGGCGACGGCGTCGTGCAGGCGGGCCGCCTGTTTGTCCTTCAGCGGGCCGATGACCGACAGGGAGGGCTTGCGTCCCAGGATCTCGCCGGCGACCGCCCGGACGTCGTCCGGCGTGACCGACGCTATCCGGGACAGCATGTCGTCGACGGACATCTGCTCGCCCCAGCACAGCTCGCTCTTGCCGATACGGTTCATCAGCGCGCCCGTGTCCTCCAGGCCGAGGACCGTGGAGCCCTGGAGCTGGCCGACGGCCCGGGCGATCTCCTCGTCGGTGAGGCCGTGCTCGGCGACGTGGTCGAGTTCGTCGCGGCAGATCTTCAGCACGTCGTGCACCTGGGAGGGCCGGCAGCCGGCGTACACGCCGAACAGGCCGCAGTCGGCGAAGCCGGAGGTGTACGAGTACACGCTGTAGGCCAGGCCTCGCTTCTCCCGGACCTCCTGGAAGAGGCGCGAGGACATGCCGCCGCCGAGGGCGGTGTTCAGCACGCCCAGGGCCCAGCGGCGCTCGTCGGTGCGGGACAGGCCCGGCATGCCGAGCACGACGTGGGCCTGCTCGGTCTTGCGGTCGACCAGTTCGACGCGGCCGGCGGTGCGCAGGGCGCGCTTGCCGTCGCGCGGGGCGACGGGCTCGGCGGTGAGGTCCTTGAACGCGCCGGCCTTCTCGAAGGCGGCGCGGACCTGCCGGACGACCTTGGCGTGGTCGATGTTGCCGGCGCAGGCGACGACCAGGTGGGTCGGGTCGTAGTGCTTCCTGTAGAAGCGGCGGATGCGGTCGGCGGTGAGGGCGTTGACCGTGTCGACCGTGCCGAGGACCGGGCGGCCGAGGGGGTTGTCGCCGAACATCGTGTGCGCGAACAGGTCGTGCACGCAGTCGCCCGGGTCGTCCTCGGTCATGGCGATCTCTTCGAGGATTGCGCCGCGCTCGACGTCGACGTCCTCTTCGAGGATGAGCGAGCCGGTCAGCATGTCGCAGACCACGTCGATGGCGAGCGGCAGGTCCGTGTCGAGCACGCGTGCGTAGTAGCACGTGTACTCCTTCGCCGTGAACGCGTTCATCTCGCCGCCGACGGCGTCGATGGCGGAGGAGATGTCCAGGGCGGACCTGCGGCTGGTGCCCTTGAAGAGCAGGTGCTCCAGGTAGTGGGTGGCGCCGTTCAGGGCCGGGGTCTCGTCGCGGGAGCCGACGTGTGCCCAGATGCCGAAGGTCGCGGAGCGCACCGAGGGCAGGGTCTCGGTGACGATGCGCAGGCCGCCCGGGAGGGTGGTCTTGCGGACCGTGCCGATGCCGTTCTCGCCCTTGATGAGGGTTTGGGTACGGGCGACGGCCCGCGCCTCCGAGGAGGTGCGGGCCGTCGCCTTCGAGCCACGGGACGTCACTGGTCGGCGTCGTCCTTCTTCTCGTCCGAGCCGTCCTCGCCCTCGATCACGGGGATCAGGGAGAGCTTGCCGCGGGAGTCGATCTCGGCGATCTCGACCTGGACCTTGGCGCCCACGCCGAGGACGTCCTCGACGTTCTCCACGCGCTTGCCGCCGGCCAGCTTGCGGATCTGCGAGATGTGCAGCAGACCGTCCTTGCCGGGCAGCAGGGAGACGAACGCGCCGAAGGTGGTCGTCTTCACGACCGTACCGAGGTAGCGCTCGCCGACCTCGGGCATCGTCGGGTTGGCGATGCCGTTGATCGTGGTGCGGGCGGCCTCCGCGGAGGGGCCGTCGGCGGCGCCGATGTAGATCGTGCCGTCGTCCTCGATGGTGATCTCGGCGCCCGTGTCCTCCTGGATCTGGTTGATCATCTTGCCCTTGGGGCCGATGACCTCGCCGATCTTGTCCACGGGGATCTTGACGGTGATGATCCGCGGGGCGTTCGGGGACATCTCGTCCGGGGTGTCGATCGCTTCCATCATCACGTCGAGGATGTGGAGGCGGGCGTCGCGGGCCTGCTTCAGGGCCGCGCCCAGGACGGAGGCGGGGATGCCGTCCAGCTTGGTGTCGAGCTGGAGGGCGGTCACGAACTCCTTGGTGCCGGCGACCTTGAAGTCCATGTCGCCGAAGGCGTCCTCCGCACCGAGGATGTCGGTGAGCGTGACGTAGTGCGTCTCACCCTCGATCTCCTGGGAGATCAGGCCCATGGCGATACCGGCGACGGGGGCCTTCAGGGGCACACCGGCGTTCAGCAGCGACATGGTGGAGGCGCAGACCGAGCCCATGGACGTCGAGCCGTTCGAGCTGAGCGCCTCGGAGACCTGGCGGATCGCGTAGGGGAACTCCTCGCGCGTCGGCAGGACCGGGATCAGGGCGCGCTCGGCGAGCGCGCCGTGGCCGATCTCGCGGCGCTTCGGGGAGCCGACGCGGCCGGTCTCGCCGGTGGAGTACGGCGGGAAGTTGTAGTTGTGCATGTAGCGCTTGCGGGTCACCGGGGAGAGGGTGTCCAGCTGCTGCTCCATGCGGAGCATGTTCAGGGTGGTGACGCCCAGGATCTGGGTCTCGCCACGCTCGAACACGGCGGAGCCGTGGACCCGCGGGATGGCCTCGACCTCGGCGGCGAGCGTACGGATGTCCGTCAGCCCGCGGCCGTCGATGCGCTTCTTCTCCTTGATCACGCGCTCGCGGACCAGCTGCTTGGTGAGCGAGCGGTACGCGGCGGAGATCTCCTTCTCGCGACCCTCGAACTCCGGCAGGAGCTTCTCGGCGGCGAGCTGCTTGACGCGGTCCAGCTCGCTCTCGCGCTCCTGCTTGCCGGCGATGGTGAGCGCCTGGGCGAGCTCGGGCTTGACCGCGGCGGTGAGCGCCTCCAGGACGTCGTCCTGGTAGTCGAGGAAGATCGGGAACTCGGCGGTCGGCTTGGCGGCCTTCGCGGCGAGGTCGGCCTGGGCCTTGCAGAGGACCTTGATGAAGGGCTTCGCGGCTTCCAGACCGGCGGCGACGACCTCCTCGGTCGGGGCCTCGGCGCCGCCCTTGACCAGCTGGATGGTCTTCTCGGTGGCCTCGGCCTCGACCATCATGATCGCGACGTCGCCGTCCTCCAGGGTGCGGCCCGCGACGACCATGTCGAAGACGGCGTCCTCGAGCTCGGTGTGCGTCGGGAAGGCGACCCACTGGCCGTTGATCAGCGCGACGCGGACGCCGCCGATCGGGCCGGAGAAGGGCAGGCCGGCCAGCTGCGTGGACGCGGAGGCGGCGTTGATCGCCACGACGTCGTACAGGTGGTCGGGGTTGAGCGCCATGATCGTGGCGACGACCTGGATCTCGTTGCGCAGGCCCTTCTTGAAGGACGGGCGCAGCGGGCGGTCGATCAGGCGGCAGGTGAGGATGGCGTCCTCGGAGGGCCGGCCCTCGCGGCGGAAGAAGCTGCCGGGGATCTTGCCGGCGGCGTACATCCGCTCCTCGACGTCCACCGTGAGCGGGAAGAAGTCGAGCTGGTCCTTGGGGTTCTTGGAGGCGGTGGTGGCCGACAGCACCATGGTGTCGTCGTCCAGGTACGCCACGGCGGAGCCGGCGGCCTGCTTGGCCAGGCGGCCCGTCTCGAAGCGGATGGTGCGGGTGCCGAAGGCGCCGTTGTCGATGACGGCCTCGGCGTAGTGGGTCTCGTTCTCCACTAGCGATCTCTCCGTTTACTTGTCGTCTTTCGTCCCTCGTCTGCCCGTGTGGCAGGGGGACACTCCCGGAGATGCGCGCCGTGCTGTGCGGGCCGGTCTTCGATCGAAGCACCCGGGGTTCGTTTCCCCGGGGGCCACTACCGAGGACCGGCGGCGGCGTGGTGCGCCTCTCCTCTTGTCGTGCTGTGTCGTCCGTATTGCGTTGTGCTACCACACTACAAAGGGGTGGTGACACTCCGCACGTACAGTTGCGCGCGTACAGCAAAGGGAGCGGCCCCGTTTCTCCCGGGAACCGCTCCCTTCACGGCGTCCTACTTGGCGCCCGCCGCACCACGGCGGATGCCGAGGCGGTCGACCAGCGCACGGAAGCGCTGGATGTCCTTCTTCGCCAGGTACTGGAGAAGGCGGCGACGCTGACCCACCAGGATCAGCAGGCCACGGCGGGAGTGGTGGTCGTGCTTGTGGGTCTTGAGGTGCTCGGTCAGGTCGGAGATCCGACGGGACAGCAGAGCGACCTGGACCTCGGGGGAGCCGGTGTCGCCCTCCTTGGTACCGAACTCGGACATGATCTGCTTCTTCGTAGCGGCGTCGAGCGACACGCGTACTCCTCATTGGTCTGTGATGGCCACCGAGTGCCCCCGGTCTGCTTCTCGGGGGAGCTTCCGTGACTCGGAAGGCGGGGATCCGCTGGGCGCGGCCTCCAGAACGGCTGGTTCCGGGGGTGCGTACACAAACGGCCGTCGACCAGAGTACCAGGTGGTCGCGGGCCTTTTTGCCCTGCTCCCCGAAGCTCCCGGCCGGAGCGGAGAGGGCCACTAGGGTGAGCGGGCTCGGATCGTTCGTACGTCGGGAAGGGGTCGCTGCGGCATGGCGGAGACGGCTGAGGAGATCAAGGCGCGCAAGGAGCGGGAGCGGGACGAGCTCTACGCCCTCGACATCTCCGGCGTGGAGTGGCACTGCGCGCCGGGCACCGAGGAGCACGAGGAGCGGGTCGAGATCGCGTACCTGCCGGAGGGGGCCGTCGCGATGCGGTCCTCCCTCGACCCGGGGACGGTGCTGCGTTACACGGAGGCGGAGTGGCGGGCCTTCGTGCTGGGAGCGCGGGACGGGGAGTTCGACCTGGAGCCGCGGCAGCGCGACGGAGGGTCCTCCCCGGCCGGACAGTAGGCGCGAGGACGCACGACGAGGGGTGAGCCGGTGGACGGCCGCCCCTCGTTGTGCTGTCCGGGCGCGTACTTGTCCGAGGGCGTACCCGGCGGCCCCGTAACGGCCCCCTCGACAAGGGGGTTTCGGGTTCTTCACGTTTCTCGCCCCTTTTTGTTCCTCAACGGGGGTGCCGCGTACGTCACTTCGGGGCACCTTCTGGGCAGGTTGTGACGCGGCGGACAGCTGCTCGGGGGTGGACGGGCCTGCCGTGGCGGGGCTTGTGGTGATTAGGCTGGGACGGGGCACCGCGCCGGAAACCGTGGAGCGGGCGTCGGTGTCCCAGGGGGAACACGGGGGAGTTTGTGGATCGGACTGTCTCGGACGACCTCGATACGCCTCATACGACTTCGCACGGCTTCGCACGACGTCGGACGACAAGCAAGGGTCGCCCCAGCACGGCATGAGGGTGCTCGACCACACCAGGAGGAACACTGTGAGCAGCGATCGGGACGGGATCCGCGGGGGCTGGGCGACACCCGGCGATGACCAGCCCGACGCGGAGTCCGCGGCAGAGGTGACGGGCGAGTTCACCATCGACTACGCGCCGCCCGCCTGGTACACGCAGAACGCCTCGGGAAGCTCCTCCGGGGGTGCTTCGGGGGGAGCCTCGGGGGATGCCTCCGGGGGCGCTGCCGCCGGTGGGGGTGCGGGGGCCGGCTCGGGGTCGGGGGCCGGCTCGGGCTCGGGTAGTGGCTCGGGTTCGGGTAGTGGCTCGGGTGCTGGTTCCGCCGGTGCGCCGAGGGGGCCGGTTCCTCCGCTGCCCGGTCTGACGCCGCCGCCGCACGCGAATCCCTCCGGGGGTTACGCGTATCCGCCTGTTCCCTCCAGTGGGCCGTCCTCCTCCTCCGCTCCGGGGCCGGCTCCGGCTCCCGGTGCGCCCTTCACGCCTCCCGCGCCCGTGCCCGCTCCCGGGGCTCCTTTCACGCCTCCGGCGCCCGCTCCGGGTGCGCCCTTCACTCCTCCCGCGCCGTCCGGCGGCGGGCCGTCCGCCGTTCCGAGGCTCCCGATGGGGTTCGAGCCGCAGGGGGCTCGGTCCGACCAGCCCGAAGGGCAGACGTCCGACGGGCGGACGGAGGAGGCCGCGGCCGGTCCGGCCTCTCCTGCGGCCGTGCCGAACATCCCGGCCGTTGGGCCTCAGGCGCAGTGGACGCCGCCCGTACCGCCGGAGGCGGCTCCGGCCGCTCCCGCCGCGCCGCCCTCCGAGGACGCCGAGTCCGCCGAGTCCGCCGAGTCCGCCGACGGCGACCTGGAGAGCGGTGCCACCATGCGCTTCTCCGCCGTCGCGTTGAAGCGGGAGATCGCGGAGCGTGCCGCGGCGGACGAGGCACGGTCGGAGTCGACCGACGAGGTCCCCGACGCGGAGAAGAAGGTCGGGGACGAGAGCGCGGAGGCCGTTTCCGAGGAGAGCAGGGTCGCTGGGGATGTCGGGTCCGAGGACGCGGAGCCCCCGGTGAGCGCCCTGGCGGACGAGGCTCCGGCTCCGGCTCCGGACGAGGACGCCGCGAAGGCGGAGAGCGACGAGTCGCCGGTTGAGGACGAGTCGACGACCGAGGACACCGAGCTCCAGGACAGCGCGTCGGGAGAGATGGCGTCCAGTGTCTCGGAGGAGACGCCCTCCACCGACGCGGTGCCGGTCGACGCCGTCGCCACTGACGCCGTCCCCGCTGACGCGGTTCCCGCGGACGCTGAGCCTGCGGATGCCGTGCCGGCGGACGCTGAGCCTGTGGACGCCGTGCCGGAAAACGCTCCCGTCGATGCTGTGCCTGCGGATGCGCCCCCGGCAGCTGCCGACCTCGCCGACGTCCAGGACGCCGGCTCCTCCGCGACCGACGACTTCCCCCTCGCGGACGCCGAGCCTGCGGACGCCGTGCCCGCCGAGGCCGCTTCCGAGGACGACAACAGCGCGCCGCAGGACGCCGCCGTGCCGGGACCGTCCGACGCCCAGTCCGCGTGGACTCCCCCGGCCCCGCAGGGCGTGCCGCCGCTGCCGCCGTCGTACCAGCCGGCCGCTCCCGCACCGGCGAGCGAGTGGCCCGCCCAACCGCAGCAGCATCCGCAACCGCAGCCGCAGCCGCAGCCGCAGCCCACGGACGCGCAGCCCCAGCCGGATTCGACCGCCGCCCAGAGCCAGGCACCGGTGCCGCCTCAGCCGTCGGTGCCGGCCCAGCAGGCGCCGTTCCAGCCGCAGGCGCCGCAGCCCGCGCCCGCCGCCTGGAACCAGCCGGGCATGCCGACGCCGCCGAACCAGCCGCCCACCCAGCCGGCGCCTGCGCCTCAGCCCGGCGGTTACGGCTTCCCGCACCCCGGAGCCCCCACCCCGGCCGCTCCCCACGCCCAGGGCGCTTACGGTTTCCCCCACCCCGGCGCCCCGGATCCGCAGGCCGCTTACGGCTTCCCGCACCCTGGCGTGCCTGCTCCCGCCACTCCGCAGCCGCAGCCCGGCATGCCCCCGGCGCAGCAGCCGGACACCCCGGCCGCCCCCGCTCCCACCTCCGACGCGCACGGCGGCTACGGCTTCCCCCAGCCGCCGGCCCAGCAGCCCCAAGCCCAGCCTCAGCCCGGCGTGCCGCCGCAGGCCCAGCCCGACGTACCCCCGCAGGCCCAGCCACCGCACGCCCAGCCGCCGCACCCCGGTGGCCAGCAGCAGCCGGTTCAGCCCGGGCACCCCGGCCAGGCCCAGCCCCCCGTCGACCCCCGTACCGGTGCCGCCTGGCCGCAGCCCATGCGGCACGACCAGCGGCAGCCGACCAATCCCGGAGCCGCGCCGCTCGGTTACACCGCGGCCGTGGAGCTGTCGTCCGACCGGCTGCTCAACAGCAAGAAGCAGAAGGCGAAGAGCAGCCGTCCGGCGGCCGGTGGCGGGCGGTTCAAGTTCGGTGGGAAGAAGGAGGAGGCCGAGCGGCAGCGCAAGCTGGAGCTGATCCGTACGCCCGTGCTCTCCTGCTACCGGATCGCGGTGATCAGCCTCAAGGGCGGTGTCGGCAAGACGACCACCACCACCGCGCTCGGCTCCACGCTCGCCACCGAGCGGCAGGACAAGATCCTGGCGATCGACGCCAACCCTGACGCGGGCACCCTCGGGCGCCGGGTGCGTCGGGAAACCGGGGCGACCATCCGTGACCTGGTCCAGGCGATCCCGTACCTCAACTCGTACATGGACATCCGGCGGTTCACGTCGCAGGCGTCCTCCGGGCTGGAGATCATCGCCAACGACGTCGACCCGGCCGTGTCCACGACGTTCAACGACGAGGACTACCGGCGTGCGATCGACGTGCTCGGCAAGCAGTACCCGATCATCCTGACGGACTCCGGTACGGGTCTGCTGTACAGCGCCATGCGCGGGGTCCTCGACCTCGCCGACCAGCTCATCATCATCTCGACCCCCTCCGTGGACGGGGCGAGCAGCGCGAGCACCACCCTGGACTGGCTGTCGGCGCACGGATACGCCGACCTCGTCTCGCGGTCCCTCACCGTCATCTCCGGAGTGCGCGAGACCGGCAAGATGATCAAGGTCGAGGACATCGTGGCGCACTTCGAGACGCGTTGCCGGGGTGTCGTCGTCGTACCGTTCGACGAGCACCTCGCCGCCGGTGCGGAGGTCGACCTCGACATGATGCGGCCGAAGGTGCGGGAGGCGTACTTCAACCTCGCGGCGCTGGTCGCCGAGGACTTCGTCCGTCACCAGCAGTCGCACGGACTGTGGACCTCCGACGGCAACCCGCCGCCGGTCGCCGCCCCGCCACTGCCCGGCCAGCACGTCCCGGGCCAGCCCGTCCCCGGACAGCACATTCCTGGGCAGCACACTCCTGGGCAGCACATCCCCGGACAGCCGCCCTACCCCGGGCAGCAGCAGCCGGGCCCGTACCCCCAGCAGCCCCACCCCCAGCAGCCGGGACAGCCGTACGCCCAGCCCGGACAGCCCTACCCCCAGCCCGGCCAGCTGCCGTACCCTCAGGCCGCGGGCCAGCCGCCCTATCCGCAGCCGGGTTACGGCTACCCGCAGCCGGGCCGGCCCGGACACCCGGGTCAGCCCGATCCTGAGGGACAGCAGCCCCAGGGACAGGAGCCGCAGGGGCAGACCCCGCCGCCCCCGCCCCCGACGCAGTAATCGCCTCACCCGATCGGCCCCTTTCGAGGGGCCGGTCCGCTTTCCGGCCCGCGCCGTTCCACTCAGCGCGGGCCGTCGTGCGTTCCGGGACCGGAAAGGGCGAAATCCGTTGCCAGGCCCTGGCCAGGGGCGCGTCAGTGGTCTCGACCAATGGGCGCGAAATGCTCGCCAATTCGTTATTTCCGCAGGCCACAAGGGGTGAACGTGCCGTTGACGGGTGGAGACGGCCGCTGATACACACTCAGCATCCCCTGACAGCTGATCAACCCGTCCTTCCCGTCCGAGCGATGACGCGAGGTCCGACCATGGGCACGAACGATCAGACACGCAGCCTCCCGCGCGGCCTCCGGCTCGTCGCCGTGGCCGGGGCGGCCGCCCTCACCCTCACGGCCGGGCTCGCCACCCCGCTCGACCCGGCACCCCGGCAGGCCCGGGCGGCCGACGACGGAAAGAAGGTGCTGACCGTCGCGGTCGCGCAGAGCGTGGACTCGCTCAGCCCGTTCCTGGCGGTCCGGCTGCTCAGCACGAGCATCCACCGGCTCATGTACGAGTACCTGACGAACTACGACCCCAAGGACAACCACGCCGTGCCGGGGCTGGCCACCAAGTGGGAGTCGTCGCCGGACAAGCTGACGTGGACGTACACGATCCGCTCGAACTCGAAGTGGTCGGACGGCAAGCAGGCCACCGCCGAGGACGCGGCCTGGACGTTCAACAAGATGATGACGGACGACGGCGCGGCCACGGCCAACGGCAGCTACGTCGGGAACTTCGAGAAGGTGACGGCGCCGAGCCCCACCAAGCTGGTCATCGAGCTGAAGAAACCGCAGGCCACGATGACCGCGCTCGACGTGCCGATCGTGCCGAGGCACGTGTGGGAGAAGGTCTCGGACTTCTCGGAGTTCAACAACGACAAGAGCTTCCCCGTCGTGGGCAACGGCCCCTTCGTGCTGACCGGCTACAAGGCCGACAGCTACGTCCGGCTCAAGGCCAACAAGACCTTCTGGCGCGGGGCGCCGAAGTTCGACGAGCTGGTCTTCCGCTACTACAAGGACCAGGACGCGGCCGTGTCGGCCCTGCGCAAGGGCGAGGTGTCCTTCGTCGCCGGGTCGCCGTCCCTGACGCCCGCCCAGGCGGACTCCCTGGAGGGCGCGGAGAACATCCAGGTCAACGATGCCCCCGGCCGCCGCTTCTACGCCCTCGCCACCAACCCGGGCGCGAAGGCCAAGAACGGCAAGAAGTTCGGCGACGGGCACCCCTCCCTGCTGGACCGGCGGGTGCGCAACGCGCTGTTCATGGCCGTGGACCGCGAGGCCATCATCGACAAGGTCTTCCGGGGCCACGCCGTCGAGGGCGAGGGCTACATCCCGCCGCGCTTCCAGGACTACTTCTGGAAGCCCTCCGCGAGCCAGAAGCTGGCGTACGACCCGGCGAAGGCGGCGCAGCTGCTCGACCGGGCGGGTTACCGCAAGAACGGTGACGGCAAGCGCGTCGGCAAGGACGGCAAGCCGATCACCTACCGCGTCCTGTGCCACGCCACCGACCCGAACGACAAGGCGGTCGGCAAGTACCTCCAGGAGTGGTGGGGCGACCTCGGCATCGGCGTGCGGCTCGACTGCCTGGACAACGTGACCGACCCCTGGCTGGCCGGCAAGTACGACCTGGCGTTCGACGGGTGGTCCGTGAACCCCGACCCCGACTTCGTGCTCTCCATCCACACCTGCGGCGCCCTGCCCGCGACCCCGCAGGACACGGGCGCGACCGACAACTTCATCTGCGACAAGACCTACGACGAGCTCTACGCCCGCCAGCTCGCCGAGTACGACCCCGCCAAACGGGCGGACATCGTCAAGCAGATGGAGTCGCGGCTGTACGACCTCGGGTACATGAACGTCATGGCGTACCCGAACGCGGTCGAGGCCTACCGGACGGACCAGATCAAGTCGATCACGACCATGCCGGCGAAGGCGGGGAACATCTACGGCCAGGACGGCTACTGGAGCTGGTGGTCGGCGGTCCCGGCGGACTCCGGCGACTCCTCCGGCGGTTCGTCGACGGCTGTCGTGGCGGTCATCGCCACGAGTCTCGTCCTGCTCATCGGCCTCGGCACGGTCGTGGCGGTGCGCCGCCGGGCCGGTGCCGACGACCGTGAGTGACCGTGCGCCCATGACCGCCGACACGACCACCGCGCTGGTCGAGGACGGGCCGACGGCCGCCGGGCCGCGGGTGCGCCGGCGTTCCGCGTACCCGCGGTACCTGGCCGGCAAGGTGGCCGGTGCGGCCGTGTCGCTGCTGGCCGTCCTCGTCACCAGCTTCTTCCTCTTCCGGCTGATCCCCGGCGACCCGGTGAAGACCATGACCGGCGGCCGTCAGGTCTCCGCCGAACAACTGGCCGCCTACCGCGAGGAGTTCGGGCTCGACCTGCCGCTGTGGCGGCAGTTCACCGACTACTGCGGCAAGGCCCTCACGGGCGACCTGGGCACGTCGTACCAGTTCCGGACGCCCGTGGTCGACAAGATCACCGAGGCGCTGCCGAACACCCTGCTGCTCACCGGCACGGCCTTCGTGCTGTACACCGTGCTCGGCATCTTCCTGGGCACGCGCTCGGCGTGGAAGCGCGGCGGGCTCGGCGACCGGGTCAACACCGGCCTGGCGCTCACCCTGTACTCCATCCCGTCCTTCTGGCTCGGGCTGCTGCTGATCGTCGTGCTGTCGGTGGGCATCGGCCCGCTGCCGGGCCTGTTCCCGACCGGCGGCATGGAGTCCGGCGGCGAGGAGGGCTTCGCCCACGTCCTCGACGTGGCGCACCATCTGGTGCTGCCCGTGGTGACGCTGGTGGCGGTGGAGTACGGGCAGACGCTGCTGGTCACACGGTCGGCGCTGCTGGACGAGATGGGCAGCGACTACCTGACGACCGCACGCGCCAAGGGGCTGCGCGACGACCTCGTGCGCCGCCGGCACGCCGTGCCCAACGCGCTGCTGCCGACCGTGACGCTGATCTTCATCAACCTGGGCCGGACGGTGGCGGGCGTGATCCTGGTCGAGACGGTGTTCTCCTGGCCGGGCCTCGGCGGGCTGTTCTACCAGGCGCTGAGCGTGCCCGACCTGCCGCTGGTGCAGGGCCTGTTCTTCGTGTTCGCCGCCGCGGTGATCCTGA
Organism: Streptomyces sp. NPDC085932; assembly: GCF_044540525.1. Classification (NCBI taxonomy): domain Bacteria; kingdom Bacillati; phylum Actinomycetota; class Actinomycetes; order Kitasatosporales; family Streptomycetaceae; genus Streptomyces; species Streptomyces sp. NPDC085932. The sequence goes on along the minus strand of NZ_JBITSJ010000009.1, from coordinate 289,646 downwards.
TGAACACCCTCGCCGACCTGGTCTATCCCCTGCTCGACCCCCGGGTGGCCCGATGACGACGTCGACCGGCACGGCCCCGAGCCCGCGCGCCCTGGCCCGGCAGCGCCGCCGGGCCTCCGTCGCCCGCTTCTGGCGGCAGTACCGCGCGGAGCGGGCGGGGCTGTACGGCCTGGCCGTGCTCGTGCTGTGCGCGCTGCTGGCGTTGTTCGCCCCCCTGTTCGTGGGCTCCGACGTGAGCAGCGTGACCGAGGCGCCGGGGCGTCCGATGCAGAGCCCGAGTGCCGGGTTCCCGCTCGGCACCGACCAGTTCGGGCGGGACCTGCTGGGCCTGGTGATCTGGGGTGCGCGGGTGTCGCTGCTGGTCGGGCTGCTCGCGGCCGTGCTGTCGGTGGCGATCGGCACGCTCATCGGGGTCACGGCCGGGCACTTCAAGGGCTGGTACGCGACGGTGCTGATGCGCGTGACCGACTGGTTCCTGGTGATGCCGACCCTGGTGCTGGCGATCGCCCTGGCGACCGTGATGTCCCGCTCGCTGACTACGATCGTCGTCGCGATCGGCGTCACGACCTGGCCGACCACGGCCCGTCTGGTGCGTGCGCAGACCCTCGCCGTGGAGACCCGGCCGTACATCGAGCGGGCCAAGGCGCTCGGCGGTGGCCACTGGCACATCATGTCCCGGCACGTGCTGCCCAATGTGATGCCGCTGGTGCTGGCCCAGACGACCCTGATCATCTCCTCGGCCATCCTCGCGGAGGCGACGCTGGCCTTCCTGGGCCTCGGCGACCCGACGGTCGTCTCCTGGGGCGGGCTGCTCCAGGACGCCCGTGAGGCGGGCGCGGTCAGTGCCGGGGACTGGTGGTACCTGGTGCCGCCGGGCATCGCCATCGCCGTGGTGGCGCTGGCGTTCACGTTGTGCGGACGGGCCGTGGAGTCCGTCCTCAACCCCAGGCTGGGGGTGTCGCGTTGAGTCTGCTCGACGTCAGGAACCTGACCGTGACGTACCCGGGCGGCGCGGCCGCCGTGCGCGGGGTGGACCTGCGTCTGGACGCGGGGCGCAAGCTCGGCCTGGCCGGGGAGTCCGGCTGCGGCAAGTCGACGCTGGCGCTGGCCCTGCTGCGGCTGCTGCCGGCCGGCACGCGCGTGACCGGTGAGGTCCTGCTCGACGGCGAGGACGTGCTGACCATGAAGTGGGGCCGGGTGCGGGCGGTCCGCTGGGCCGGGGCCTCGGTCGTTTTCCAGGGCGCGATGCACTCCCTGAACCCCGTGCACCGCGTCGGCGACCAGATCGCCGAGCCGATCCTGCTGCACCGCAAGGCGACGCCGGCCGGGGCGAGGAGAAGGACCGGTGAGCTGCTGGAGCAGGTGGGCCTGCCCGCGGCCCGGGCCGGCGCCTACCCGCACGAGCTGTCCGGTGGCCAGCGTCAGCGCGTCATGATCGCCATGGCCCTGGCCTGCGACCCGCGTCTGATCATCGCCGACGAGCCGACCACCGCGCTCGACGTGATGATCCAGGCCCAGATCCTGCGGCTCATCGAGCAGCTGGTCGCGGACCAGGACCTGGGACTGATCATGATCAGTCACGACCTGGCCGTCCTCGCCGACACCTGCGACCGGCTGGCGGTGATGTACGCGGGCCGGGTGGTCGAGGAGGGCCCGGCGGTCCAGGTGTACGAGGACGCCCGGCACCCGTACGCCCGGGCCCTGGCGGCCGCGTTCCCGCGCATCGGCGATCCGGGCTCCCGGTTCGCGCCGCAGGGACTGGCGGGCGATCCGCCCGACCCGGCCGCGCTGCCGTCCGGGTGCACGTTCCACCCGCGCTGCCCGGTGGCGCTGGAGTCGTGCGCCGAACAGGACCCCGCGCTGCGGGAGGCGGGACCGGGGCGACGGGCGGCGTGCGTCCTGGCCGGGCCGCCGCCGGACGCGCCTGACGCGGAGCCGCAGGATCCGGAAGCGCTGCAGGAAGCGAGGCCCGGCACGCCATGACCCTCTCCCCCACGGCCCCCGAGGTCGGCACGGCTCCCTTGCTGAGCGCTCAAGGCCTGCACGTGACCTTCCCCGGACGGCACGGAGGCCCCCCGGCCCGCGCGGTGGACGGCGTGGACCTCGACATCCGGCCCGGCGAGATCGTCGCCCTCGTCGGAGAGTCGGGGTGCGGCAAGACGACCCTGGCGCGCAGCCTGCTGGGCCTGGTCGAGCCGACCGCGGGCCGGGTCGCCTTCGACGGCCGCCCGCTGGAGTACTCGGGCCGGTCCCTGAAGGCCTACCGCAAGCGCGTCCAGCTGGTCCTCCAGGATCCCAGCGGCTCCCTCAACCCCCGGCACACGGTGTACGACGCGGTCGCCGAGGGCCTGCGCATCCACGGCTTCGCGGGGGACGAGCGCACCGCGGTGGCCGAGGCCCTGTCCCGGGCCGGGCTGCGTCCCCCGGAGCGCTTCTTCCTGCGCTATCCGCACGAGCTGTCCGGCGGGCAGCGCCAGCGGGTCGTCATCGCGGGCGCGCTCGTGCTGGAGCCCGAACTCCTCGTCGCCGACGAGCCGGTGGCGTCCCTCGACGCCTCGGTGCGCGGCGAGATCCTCGCCCTGCTGCTCCGGCTGCGTACCGAGCTCGGCCTGTCCGCCCTCGTCGTCACGCACGACCTGGGCCTGGCCTGGAACATCGCCGACCGGGTGGCCGTGATGTATCTGGGCCGGATCGTGGAGACGGGGCCGGTGGAGCAGGTCCTGACGGCCCCCCGGCACCCCTACACGCAGGCCCTGCTGTCGGTCCTCCCGGAGGCGCCGGGCACCCCGATCGTCCTCACCGGCGAGCCCCCGGACCCGTCACGGGTGCCGTCCGGCTGCCGCTTCCACGCCCGCTGCCAGGTCCTGGCGGGTGGAGCGGCGGAGGCAGCGGGGGTGGCGGACGCGTGCAGGGGCCGGGACCTGCCGGTGCTGAGCGGGGACGGTCGATCACAGGTGGCCTGCCACTGGGCAGCTTCACATGCGCCCCTCGGGGGCGCGGGGAACCGTGCCACCCGCCACAGCCCGCTCGGGGACGGCCCACAAGGGAACTAGGCAGACCGCTCTGCCGCCGCCACCAACGCCGCGCACTTCTCGACGTCCTGCCCCATCTGAACCAGCAACGCGTCCAGCGTGTCGAACTTCGCCTGTCCCCGCACGAACGCCAGGAAGTCGACCGCGACGTGCAGCCCGTACAGATCCAGCCCGACCCGGTCGATGGCGTACGCCTCCACCGTCCGCTCGGTTCCCTCGAACTGCGGGTTCGTGCCGACGGAGATCGCCGCCGGCATCGCTTCGCCCTGCACGTGCAGCCAGCCGGCGTACACGCCGTCGGCCGGGACGGCCGTGTGCGGCAGCGTCTCCACGTTGGCGGTGGGGAAGCCCAGTTCGCGCCCGCGCTGGGCGCCCCGGACGACGACGCCCTCCACCCGGTGCGGCCGGCCCAGGATCTCCGCCGCGCCCTCGACGTCGCCCTCGGCGACCAGACGCCGCGTCAGGGTGGAGGAGAACGGCTCCCCGCCGCCCGCCTCACCCGTCACGTACAGGTCGACCACCTCGACCTCGAAGTCGTAGGTCTTGCCCTGCGTGGCGAGGAACTCCACGTTGCCGGCGGCCTTGTGGCCGAAGCGGAAGTTGGGGCCCTCGACGACCGCCTTGGCGTGCAGCTTGTCGACGAGCACCTTGACGACGAAGTCGGCCGGGGACAGCTTCGAGAACTCGGTCGTGAAGGGGAGGATGAGCACCGCGTCCACGCCGAGGTCCGCCATGAGTTCGGCGCGGCGGTGGTGCGGGGCGAGCAGCGGCGGGTGGCTGCCGGGGCGGACCACTTCGCTGGGGTGCGGGTCGAAGGTGACGACGACGGCGGGCACGCCCAGCTCCCGGGCGCGGTCCACGGCATGCCGGATGATCAGCTGGTGTCCGCGGTGGACTCCGTCGTAGGAGCCGATGGTGACGACGCTGCGCCCCCAGTCCTGGGGGATGTCCTCCAAGCCACGCCAGCGCTGCACTGTGCCTGCTCCTTGTCGAAAGCTCGTCGAACCCGTGTCCGGTCGGTTGTCCGTGGTGACGCGTACGCAGGTCTAAGGGTGCCATGCCGGGTCGCCGCCGCCCGCATCGGCATGGAGGCTGTGACCGGGCGCACGGCTCCCCGCGCCGGTCAGGCCGGGACGCCGACGCCGGCCAGGTTCTCGATCGTCCGGTGGGAGCTCGGCCCGACCAGGGCCGCCCACTCCTCCGGCGCGTCGGCGAGCCAGCCGGCCACGCGGGCGGCGAACCCGGGCACGTGCCGGCCGAGGTCGACCAGGGCGCGGTCGAAGCGGCCCGCGCCCTCGGGGGTGCGGCCCAGGAGCAGGCCGATGCGGTGAACGAGGTCGCGCAGGTCGTCGCCGCCGTTGCGGGCGGCGGCGTGCAGCAGCGCGTCCAGGACGTCGGTGTCGTGCTCACGGGCCAGCAGCACCTCGCGCAGCTCCCGGCGCAGCGGGCGCGAGGCGGGGATGCCGGGCGGGGTGAGCACGGCCGCGAGGGCACAGCGCAGCCGCACGGGGCCGCCCTCCAACAGGCCGGTGACCAGGGGCAGGAGCACGGCCCGGGCGGCGGGACCCCGGTCGAGCCGCTGGTCCACGTACGCGGCGACCGGCCCGGCGAGGTCCGGGCGCCGCTCCGCCGCGTGCCTCACCAGTGCGGCGACGGGCCGGGCCAGGCCGGGCGGGGTGGCGTCGGCGAGCGCCCGCAGCGCCTCGTCCGCGTCCGGCCGCTCCAGCCGGGCCGCGAAGGCGCCGAGCACCGGTTCGGGGTGGGTGAGCAGGGCCCCGGCGAGCGCGTCGGGCGGAAGGTGCGGGTCGCCCGCCGCGAAGTGTTCCAGCGCCCGGGGCAGGTAGCGGATCCGGGTGTGCGGGTCCTGGACGAGCAGGGCGAGCGCTCCGCCGTGCAGGGCGCGGTCGGCCGGGCGGGCGAGCAGGGTGAGGGCGGCGTAGCGCAGCAGGGCGCGGTCGCCCGCGGTGGTGACGTGGGGGGCGACGCGCAGTCCGTGCGCCATCGCCGCGGCGCGCCGGGCCGGCCGCTCGTCGCGCGCCCACCGGTCGGCGGCCCGGCACAGCGCCGACGGCTCCTCCTCGGCCAGCACCGCGAGCAGTTCGTCGGCCCGCCGGTGGGCGCGGTCGGCGAGCACGTCCGCCAGCTCGTCCAGGGCACGGTGGCGGTGGGTGTGCAGCAGGGCCTGCGCGGCCAGGGCCACGGTCGCGTGCGGGGTGGCGGGCAGCGGCTGTTCGTCGTCGAACCAGCGGACCAGCTGCGGCTGCGCGGCGACCGGGTCGGCGGCCAGCAGCCGTGCCACGGCGTCCAGGAAGCGCGGGCCGGTCTCGCACGGAGGTCCGTCCGCGTGCACCAGCCGCCTGAGCAGCCGGAACCGCGGGCCGTCCGGCAGCCGCAGACCGGTCCAGAAGTCCGGTCCGAGCACGTCCGGCACGGGCCGCTCCTGCCGCCGCCAGGCCACGACCCGGTCGGCGAGCAGTCGCAGCACGTCCGTGTACGGCGTCGCGTCCGGCACGGCCGACAGCGTCCCGGCCAGCAGCCGGGCGGCCCACCAGGATCCCGGGTCGGCGTCCAGGGCGTGCACCAAGTCGGCCAGGCGGGAGGCCAGCGGGCCGGTGCCGTGCTGCCGCTCCAGCCACAGCAGGGCCTGGACGACGGGTCCGATGCGGTGGTGCGGGACGGGGTCCGCCTGGTCGTCCCGGCCGCGGTGGACGAGGGCGTGCAGGGCCTCGTCGAGGTCGAGGTGCAGCCCGTGGAGCCAGTCGGCGAGCTCCTCGTGGGCGAAGCGGTAGCCGGCTCCGGAGGGCACGAGGAGGCCCTCCGCGAGCACGGCCGACGCCCAGCCGTCACCGCCCCCGAGCCGGTCGGGGGCGGTGCCCCACGGGAACACGGCCCCGAACGTGTCCCGGTCCAGGTCCCCGAGGCCCGGGCCGAGACTGCGCCGTGCGGCCTCGTGCACCTGCCCGGCGACCTTCGCGGCCAGCCGACGCACGGCGGTGCCGCGCAGGCCGTTGACGGCGGCCAGGCGCTGGGCGATCCGCAGGGCCGTCAGGTCCAGGTAGGCGGAGAAGACGTCGTTCCGGTCGAGGGTGGCGTTCCGGTCGAGGGCGACGTTCCCCCCGGCGGCGGCGCTCCGGTCGAGCGTGGCGGCGGGCCGCTCCGGGGCGTCGGCGAGCGCGGCCCGGACCTCGGCGAGCAGGCGGAGCGTGAGGGGGTGCCGGGCGTCGGTGCCGGTCAGGGCGCTCTCCGGGATGCCGAGGCGCTCGCGGGCCTGACGGGCCTCGTCCTCGGTGAGGTCGCCGAGCAGGACGCGTGCGGGCCGGTGCAGCGGGTCCGAGGCCTCCTCCCAGTACTCCGCGCGGCAGGTCAGCACCAGCCGTACACCCGTCTCGCGCAGCCACCGCAGCGTCCCCTCCGCCCAGTCGGCGAACCGGCGGGCCAGGGCCGGCGGCATCTCCTCGGGGCCGTCGAGCAGGAGGAGCAAGGGGTGGCCGAGAGCGGAGGCGCGGTGGGCGAGGCGTTCCGGCGAGAGGTCGCCGAGGCCGGCCGGGGTCCGGGCGGCGGCCACGGCGGGAGCGGCCCGGGTCAGGGCCCGGCGTGCCGCGTCAGCCACCGAGGTGTCGTCGTCCCGCAGGTCGCAGCCGCGCAGCCACAGTGTGGGACACCCGCCGCGGGCGCGGCGGGCCGCGAGCGCGGCGAGCTCCGTCGTACGGCCGCTGCCGGGCGCTCCGACCAGGCCGAGGACGGGCTCCGGTCCGCACGCGAAGGAGCTGAACTCGGCCGCCACCGCCGCCCGTTCGACCGGTTCCGCGAGCCCCGGCGGCGCCGGAGGGCCGTCCAGGCCCACGGAGACGCCGGTGAGCTCCAGCACTCCGGCCAGGTTGAGGTCGTCGCCGTACGCGGGGACCGTCGCCGCGTTCTCGGCGAGCAGGTCGGCGAGCGGGCCCGCCGCCCCGGGCACCCCCGGATGCAGGGGCACGGCGAACCCGACGTCGCGGTGGCCGGAGCGGAGCGCGGTGCCGAGGACGGCGACGACGGCCCCGGTCGCGGCGTCGACCACCGGACCGCCGGCCGCTCCCCCGCCCAGCCGCAGCGCGTCCCGCCCCGCCGTGCCGACCGCCAGCTCCAGCGCGCCGTCGATGCGGTGGAAGCGGTCCGTGGCCGCGTACGTCACACCGGTCGAGCCCAGGACCCGCGCCTCGCGCCAGCCGCCGGCGGCGATCCGCACGTAGGTGCCCGTCCCGGCCCCGTCCCGGGCGGTGACGGGCAGCGGCGGCACGCCGAGGCCCTCGGTCCGCACGAGGGCCAGGTCGAGGGCGGGCAGCGGCGTGATCGCGTCGGCGGTCACGACCCGGCGGCGGTCGCCCGCTCCGTACAGCACGAGCCGGGGCAGGCCGTCGACGGCCTCGTGGCTGGTGACGAGCGTGCCGTGGTGGTCGGCGAGGAAGCCGGTGCCGCGCGGGCGGCCCGCCAGGTCGTGGATGCGCACGAGCGCCTCGTCCGGGGGCGCCTGGTCCGCGCACTCCACCGCTCCGGGGTGGTCCGGGGAGTCCGGTGCGCTGTCGTCCGTCTCCCGGGACCGGTTCCGCGACGTCATCGTCGAGCCTCCCCGCCGTACACCCGTGCTCTTGTGTTCGACGTTAGGGGCGGGATGATCAGCGGGACAGATCGCTTCGCGAAAGCGCCCCCTTCCGCTCCCCCGGTTCACTCCGAGCGCCCGCACGGACGGGTGAACGGACGGGGGCGGCTGGATACACCCTAGGGGTGGGGGAACCGAGGGGGGACCGTGGAGCGGCGACAGTGGAGGTACCCCGTGGTCGCCGCTCCACGGGCGGACCGCCCCCGGGGGGCGGTCAGCCGAAGACGGCCAGGCTCCTGGCCTTGCCCCGCTGCTCCTCGACGAGGGCGAGGAAGCGGCCCTCCGGGTCGAAGACGGCGACCGGGCCGGAGCCCGCGTACTGATCGGGCATCTCCAGCCGGACGCCGTTGGTGAGCAGCTTGGCGCGGCGGGCGTCGACGTCCCAGCGGGGGAACGCGGCCGCGGCGGCCTCGGCGACCGGCATCACGGTCAGCTCCTGCTGGAGCTGGTCCAGGGTGCGGGCCGCGTCCAGCTTGTAGGGGCCGACGCGGGTGCGGCGCAGGGCGGTGAGATGACCGCCGACGCCGAGGTCGGCGCCCAGGTCACGCGCGAGGGCCCGGATGTAGGTGCCGGAGGAGCAGACGACCGACACGACCAGGTCGAGCACGGGCGTGCCGTCCTCGGCGACGGCGTCCCGGACGTCGTACACGCCGAAGTGGGAGACCGTGACGGGCCGGGCCGGGATCTCGAACTCCTCGCCCTCCCTGGCCCGCTTGTAGGAGCGCACGCCGTTGATCTTGATGGCGCTGACCTTGGACGGCACCTGCATGATGTCGCCGGTGAGCCGGGCGATGCCGGCGTCGATGCCGTCCCGGGTGACCCGCGAGGCGTCGGTGGAGGAGGTGATCTCCCCCTCGGCGTCGTCCGTGAGGGTGTTCTGTCCCAGGCGGATGGTGCCCAGGTACTCCTTCTCGGTCAGCGCGAGGTGGCCGAGGAGCTTGGTGGCCTTCTCGACGCCGAGGACGAGGACGCCCGTCGCCATCGGGTCGAGGGTGCCGGCGTGCCCGACGCGTCGCGTCCTGGCGATGCCGCGCATCTTGGCGACGACGTCGTGCGAAGTGAAGCCCGACGGCTTGTCGACGATGACGAGGCCGTCGGGCGTGGTGTGCTTCTGGGTCATTCGGCGGTGTCGTCCGTCTCGTCGTCCTCGTCCGGCTTGCGGTACGGGTCGGCCTCACCGGCGTACTTCGCCCCGGCGGACGCCTCACGCACCTTCGCGTCGGACTGGCGCGCCTTGTCGAGGAGGTCCTCGATGGTGCGGGCGTTGTCCGGCAGGGCGTCCATGACGAAGGTCAGGGTCGGCGTGAACTTCACGCCGGCGGCCCGGCCCACCTCGGAGCGCAGGATGCCCTTGGCGCTCTCCAGGCCGGCGGCGGCCGCCGCGCGCTCCTCGTCGTCCCCGTACACGGTGTAGAAGACGGTCGCCTCCCTGAGGTCACCCGTGACCCGGGTGTCCGTGATGGTGACGTGCGAGCCGAGCCGCGGGTCCTTGATCCCGCGCTGCAGCTTCTGGGCCACCACCTCTCGGATGAGGTCCGCCAGCCTTTTAGCCCGCGCGTTGTCGGCCACTGGTCCGTCTCCCGTTCTTTCCTGTCCGGTTCGTTCTCGGTTCGTCAGTCGTCTTCGCCGTGGAAGCGCCGCCTGACGGACAGCAGCTCCACCTCGGGGCGGGCGGCGACCAGCCGTTCGCACCGGTCGAGCACCTCGCTCAAGTGCCCCGCGTCGCCGGACACCAACGCCAGGCCGATGACCGCCCTGCGGTGGAGGTCCATGTGGTCCACCTCGGCCGCGCTCACCGCGTACTTGCGCTGGAGCTCGGCGACGATGGGGCGGACGACGGAGCGCTTCTCCTTCAGCGACCGTACGTCGCCGAGAAGCAGGTCGAAGGACAGAGTCCCCACGTACATGTGTGTGTCCGGATGACCCGCCGGTACGGGATCGATGGCCCGCGCGGTCGGAGCGCGGGAACACCAGGAACGTTACCGCGATCGGGCCGGGGGCTCGATCGGGTTTTCCGGCGCGCACCGCACCCCGACGCGCACCGCGGCCCCAACGGCCAGCCGGCCGACGCGGCGGGTGCCGCGTCGGCCGGCTGGTGATCCGTGGGTGTTACACCCGCGGCTTCTCGCGCATCTCGTACGTCGCGATGACGTCGTCGACCTTGATGTCGTTGAAGTTGCCGAGGTTGATACCGCCCTCGAACCCTTCGCGGATCTCGGTGACGTCGTCCTTGAAGCGACGCAGGCCCTCGATGTTGAGGTTCTCCGCGACCACCTTGCCGTCGCGGATGAGGCGGGCCTTGGTGTTCCGCTTGACCTCGCCGGAGCGGATGAGAACACCCGCGATGTTGCCCAGCTTGGACGACTTGAAGACCTCGCGGATCTCCGCCGTACCGAGCTCGACCTCTTCGTACTCCGGCTTGAGCATGCCCTTGAGGGCCGCCTCGATCTCCTCGATCGCCTGGTAGATGACCGAGTAGTACCGGACGTCCACGCCTTCGCGCTCGGCCATCTGCTGCGCACGCCCGGCGGCGCGCACGTTGAAGCCGATGACGATGGCGTCGGAGCCCATGGCCAGGTCGATGTCGGACTCCGTGACCGCACCGACGCCGCGGTGCAGGACGCGGATGTCGACCTCTTCGCCGACGTCCAGCTGGAGCAGGGAGGACTCCAGAGCCTCGACCGATCCGGACGCGTCGCCCTTGATGATCAGGTTCAGCTGCTGGATCTCGCCGGCCTTCAGCACCTTGTCCAGGTCCTCCAGCGACACGCGGCGCGTGCGCTTGGCGAACGCGGCGTTCCGCTCGCGGGCGGCGCGCTTCTCGGCGATCTGACGGGCCGTACGGTCCTCGTCGACCACCAGGAAGTTGTCGCCCGCGCCCGGGACGTTGGTCAGGCCCAGGACCTGGACCGGCGTCGACGGGCCCGCCTCGGTGACGAGGTTGCCGTTGTCGTCGTGCATCGCCCGGACCCTGCCGTACGCGTCGCCGACCACCATGGTGTCGCCGACCCGCAGCGTGCCGCGCTGGACGAGGACCGTCGACACGGCACCGCGGCCGCGGTCGAGACGGGACTCGATCGCGATGCCCTGCGCGTCCTGGTGCGGGTTGGCCCGCAGGTCGAGCGAGGCGTCGGCGGTGAGGATCACGGCCTCCAGCAGGGAGTCGATGTGCAGACCCTGCTTGGCGGAGATGTCGACGAACATCGTGTCGCCGCCGTACTCCTCGGCCACCAGCCCGTACTCGGTGAGCTGACCGCGCACCTTGGTCGGGTCGGCGCCCTCGACGTCGATCTTGTTGACCGCGACGACGATCGGGACCTCGGCCGCCTTGGCGTGGTTGAGCGCCTCGACCGTCTGCGGCATGACGCCGTCGTTGGCCGCGACGACCAGGATCGCGATGTCGGTCGACCGGGCACCACGGGCACGCATGGCGGTGAACGCCTCGTGACCCGGGGTGTCGATGAAGGTGATCTTGCGCTCTTCGTCGTTGACCTCGGTCGCGACCTGGTAGGCACCGATGTGCTGGGTGATACCGCCGGCCTCGCCCGCGATGACGTTCGTCTTGCGGATGGCGTCGAGGAGCCGGGTCTTACCGTGGTCGACGTGACCCATGACGGTGACGACCGGCGGGCGGACCACCAGGTCCTCCTCGTCGCCCTCGTCCTCGCCGAACTCGATGTCGAAGGACTCGAGCAGCTCGCGGTCCTCCTCCTCCGGGCTGACGATCTGAACCGTGTAGTTCATCTCGTCGGCGAGGAGCTGGAGCGTCTCGTCGGAGACGGACTGCGTGGCCGTGACCATCTCGCCGAGGTTCATCATGACCGCGACGAGCGACGCCGGGTTGGCGTTGATCTTCTCCGCGAAGTCGGTGAGGGACGCACCGCGCGACAGGCGAACGGTCTCGCCGTTGCCGCGAGGCAGCATCACACCGCCGACCGACGGGGCCTGCATGGCCTCGTACTCCTGGCGCCTCTGCCGCTTCGACTTGCGGCCACGACGCGCGGGACCGCCGGGACGGCCGAAGGCGCCCTGCGTGCCACCACGGCCACCCGGGCCACCGGGACGACCACCGAAGCCGGGACGGCCACCGCCGCCACCGGGACCACCCGGACGGCCGGCGAAACCGCCGCCACCGCCACCGGGACCACCGGGACGGCCGGCGAAACCGCCACCGCCGCCACCGGGACGGCCGGCGAAGCCGCCGCCACCCGGGCGACCGCCGCCGCCACCGGGACGACCGCCGCCACCGGGACCGCGACCGCCGGGGCCACCGCCACCGGGACGCGGGCCGGCAGCCGGACGCTGCGGCATCATGCCGGGGTTGGGACGCGGTCCACCGGGACCGCCGCCGGGACGCGGACCGCCGCCCTGCGGACGGGGCATGCCGCCCGGCGTGGGACGCGCGCCACCCGGAGCCTGCGGACGGGGACCGCCCGCCGCACCCTGGGGACGGGGACCGCCCTGGCCCTGCGGACGCGGAGCGCCGCCGGGCGCACCCGGGCCGCCCGGACGCGGGGCACCGCCGGGACGGGGCGCCTGCGGGCGCGCCATGCCGGTGGAGCCACCGGAGGTGAAGGGGTTGTTGCCCGGACGGGGACCCGCCGGACGAGCGCCGGGACGCGGGGCGCCGCCACCCGGACGCGGAGCGCCGGGACGGTCGCCGCGGTCACCACGGCCCTGGCCGCCCTGGCCGGGACCGGCCGGACGCGGAGCGCCCGGACGCGGGGTCTGGCCGGCCGGACGCGGGGCGCCCGGACGCGGGCCGGAGCCCTGGGAGGGCGCGGCGGGAGCCGACGGCGGCGCCGTGAACTCGGGCGTGGTCGGAGCCGGGGACGCCGGGGCGGGCCGCGGCGCGGGCTTCGGGCCCGGGGTGGGACGGGGGCCGGGAGTGGCCGGCGCGGCGGGAGCCGCGGGCTTCTCGGCGGCGGCCGGCTTGGGCGCCGGCGGGCGCGGGGCGGCCGGACGGGCGGCCTGCGCCGGGGAGGGGGCTGCCGGCTTCGCCGGGGCAGCCTTGCGGGCGGAGGCGGGCTTGCCGCCACCGTTGCCCTGCTGGAGGGCGTCCGTCAGCTTGCGTACAACGGGCGCTTCGATGGTCGAAGACGCCGAACGGACGAATTCACCGAGTTCCTGGAGCTTGGCCATGACGACCTTGCTCTCGACACCGAACTCCTTGGCGAGTTCGTAGACCCGGACCTTAGCCACTTCGCTCCTTTGAGGTCCGGGTTGCGTCCGGACCGTCGCTAGTTCATGGGCGTACTCATCGCGTACTCATCGAGTGCTCATCGCAATCTCGACCTGCTTTCGACTCGCGAGGTACCTAGACCACACGGGGTTCCGTGCGGCACGTTCTTACGGTGTTGCCCGATCGGCAACTGTTGTCTGCTCGACGTATCGGCGCAACGCCTTTGTGTCGAGCGCTCCCGGGACGCGCAGTGCCCTCGGGAACGCCCGGCGGCGTACCGCCTGGTCCAGACAGACCTGGGCGGGGTGTACGTACGCACCCCGGCCGGGCAGCGTACCGCGTGGATCAGGGACGCACGCGTCCTCGATCGCCACGATCCGCAGCAGTTCAGCCTTGGCCGCTCGCTCCCGGCACCCCAAGCAGGTGCGCTCGGGGCATGCTCGGTCGCGTGTCCGGCCAGACACAGTTAAGTCTACCTCCCCGTACGCGCCTCACCCCTGCGGGGCAGCATTCGAACAGTTGCAGCGCGTGAACCTGTCGTGATCTGAACGACTCACGGCTTGGATCCATTCCCCGGATGCGGCGCGGATCCGCCGTCGATCTTCGGCCGATCTGTTCCGCGCCTGCTCCGGGCCCGCTCGCGGCTACTCCGCGGCCGGTTCCGTGTCCGGGCGGATGTCGATCCGCCAGCCGGTCAGCCGGGCCGCGAGGCGGGCGTTCTGGCCCTCCTTGCCGATGGCCAGGGACAGCTGGTAGTCGGGCACGGTCACCCGGGCGGACCGGGTCGCCATGTCCACGATCTCGACCTTGGAGACACGGGCCGGGGAGAGCGCGTTCGCCACCATCTCGGCCGGGTCCTCCGACCAGTCGACGATGTCGATCTTCTCACCGTTGAGCTCGCCCATCACGTTGCGCACCCGGCCGCCCATGGGGCCGATGCAGGCACCCTTGGCGTTCAGGCCCGAGCGGGTGGACCGTACGGCGATCTTGGTGCGGTGACCGGCCTCACGGGCGATCGCGGCGATCTCCACCGATCCGTCGGCGATCTCCGGCACCTCCAGGGCGAACAGCTTCTTCACCAGATTGGGGTGCGTGCGCGACAGCGTGACGGACGGGCCGCGGACGCCCTTGGCCACCCGGACGACGTACGACCGCAGCCGCATGCCGTGCGGGTAGGTCTCGCCCGGCACCTGCTCCTGCACCGGCAGGATGGCCTCCAGCTTGCCGATGTCCACGAGCACGTTCTTCGGGTCGCGGCCCTGCTGGACCACACCGGTGACGATGTCGCCCTCGCGGCCGGCGTACTCGCCGAGCGTCGCGTCGTCCTCGGCGTCGCGCAGGCGCTGCAGGATGACCTGCTTGGCCGTGGTGGCGGCGATACGGCCGAAACCGGACGGTGTGTCGTCGAACTCGCGGGGCTCCTGGCCCTCCTCGAGGTCGTCCGCGTCCTCCTTCGCCCACACGGTCACATGGCCGGTCTCCCGGTTGAGCTCCACGCGCGCGTGGCGGCGGCTTCCCTCGGTGCGGTGGTAGGCGATGAGGAGGGCCGACTCGATCGCCTCGACCAGCAGGTCGAAGGAGATCTCCTTCTCCCGAACCAAGCCCCGCAGGGCACTCATGTCGATGTCCACGGCTACGCCTCCTCTTCCTTCTCGTTGTCCTGCTTGTTGTCCTTGCGGCTGAACTCGACCTGGACACGCGCCCGGACGATGTCGTCGAAGGCGAGTCTGCGCGCGGTGGCCTTGCGGCCCTTGACCCCGGGCACCTCGGTGTCGACGCCGTCGTCGTCGACCTTCAGGATCCTGGCGACCAGTTCGCCGCCCTCGGCCAGCTGGAACTTCACCAGCCGGTCCGTGGCCCGGACGTAGTGCCGGTGTTCCGTGAGGAGGCGCTCCGCGCCCGGGGTGCCGACCTCGAGGGTGTACTCCCCCTGTCCCATCGCGTCCGTCTCGTCGAGCTTCGCCGAGAGCGCGCGGCTCACATCGGCGATCTGGTCCAGGTCCGCACCGGTGTCCGAGTCGACGACGACGCGCAGCACACGCTTGCGGCCGACGGAGTCCACTTCGATCTCTTCGAGGTCCAGGCCCTGGGAGCTGACGAGCGGTTCCAGTAGCTCTCGCAGCCTCTCGCTCTGGGTGGTGCTCATCCGGGTGACTCCTCGGCCGCGTGTGCTGTTGTGGGATGGGTCGCGTGTCTGGTCAAAGGGTATCCGGTCGCAGGGAGTGTTGCCGTCCACCCGGTGACGAACGGTGCCGCTGAGTGGTCCCGGGCGACGGCCCGGGTACCGTGATCACGGGCGGGCAGCCCTTGCGGTCCCTTCCTTCTCGCATGTTTCCCACCACGAGCCCCCGAGGACGTCTGACGTGCCGTTCCCCTCATCGCCGCGCCCCCGCTCGGGGCCGCGCAGAAGGAGTCTGCTCGCGGTCGGGCCCGCGGCGCTCGCCCTGGCGGGCTGCACCGCCGGTCCGGAGGGGTCCGCGGACCCGGGCGAAGGAAACTCGGACGCCGAACGCCGGGCACGCGCGCGTGCGGCCCGGGACAGCGAGGGGCTGCTGGAGCGGTACGACGCGGTGATCGCCGCCCGGCCGGCCCTGGCGGGGCGGCTGGGACCACTGCGGGACAACGTCGTCCGGCACGTCCAGGCGTTCGGAGGTGGCCGAAAAGCATCGCCCTCGGCGTCGGCCTCGCCGTCCCGCGCGGCAACGGCGTCGGCGCCGGTCGCCGTGCCGGGGAACGACAAGGACGCCCTGGCCGGGCTCGCCGCCGCGGAGCGGGAGCTCGCCGACCGGCGCTCCAAGGAGCTGCTCGGAGTGCCCGGCGAGCTGGCGCGGCTGCTGGCGTCGGTCGCGGCGGCCGGGGCGGCGCACGTGTACGTGCTGACGGAGGGGGACGCGTGAGCGAGGCGAAGGACCGCGAGCTGCGGGCCCTGCAGGCGGCCCTGGCGGCCGAGCACGCGGCGGTCTACGGGTACGGAGTCGTGGGCGGGAAGATCGGCGAGGGGCAGCGCGGCGAGGCCCGGACCGCGTACGACGCGCACCGGGCGCGCCGGGACGCGCTGGTGCGCGAGGTGAAGGACCTGGGCGGCCGGCCCGTGGCGGCGGCCGCCGGGTACGCGCTGCCCTTCGCGGTGCCGGACGCGGCGGCGGCCGCGCGGCTGGCCGCGGAGCTGGAGGACCGGGTGGCCGGGGTCTACTCCGACCTGGTGCGGGCCGCGGCCGGTGAGCGGCGGGCGCTGGCCGCCGAGGCGCTGCGGGAGGCGGCGGTGCGGGCGGTGCGCTGGCGCGGGGAGAGCGTAGCCTTCCCTGGGCTCGCCGAGCGGGCGGGCACGGCCCCGCCCTCGGCGGCGCCGACGGCGTGAACCGGTCGGGGCACGCTCCGCCACCAGCACGAAGGGAACGACTCGCGCATGGTTTTCGAGCCGCCGCGGCGCCTGGTCAGGGCGCTCGGAGAGACGGCCCCGGAGGGTGACGACTGGCTGGAGAAGCTGCCCGAGGCGGCACGGCAGGCCGTCGCGCTACGCGAGTTGACCGTGGAGCGGGTGCAGGTGCCCGGCGGGCGCAGCAGCCTGGTCGTGCTGGTGCGGACGGCCGACGGGACGCCCGCCGTGCTGAAACTGGCGCCGGGGCGGGCCCGGCCGGAGGCGGAGCGGGCCGCGCTGGCGCACTGGGCCGGGCGGGGCGCCGTGCAGCTGCTCGAACCCGACCAGCCGACCGAGGGGGTGCTGCTGCTGGAGCGGCTCCATCCGGACGTGTCGGTGCGGTCCCTGCCGGAGGCGAAGGCGCTGCTGGAGGCGGCGGGGACGCTGCGGCGGCTGTGGATCGAGCCGCCCGCCGGTTTCCCGTTCGAGACGGTGGCCGAGCGGACCGGGCGGCAGGCCGAGGCGATGCGGGCCCGGGCGCAGGCCGACCCCGAGGTGGCCCCGCTCGTGGGACCGGCGCTGGCCGCGCGCGAGGAACTGCTGGCCGCACCGCCCGAACACCGGCTGCTGCACGGCACGTTCCGGCAGAGCAAGGTGCTCGCCGGGGAACGGATGCCGTGGCTGGCCGTGGGACCCGACCCGGTGGTCGGCGAGTGCGCGTTCGACCTGGCCCGGCTGGTCCGCGACCGGGTGGAGGACCTGATCGCCCAGCCGTCCGGCGCGGCGACGACCCGGCGCCGGGTGAAGCGGCTGGCCGAGTCGCTGGAGGTGGACCAGGAGCGGCTGCGCGGCTGGACCCTGTTCCGGGCCGTGGAGTCGGGTGTGCGGGCGGGGCGGGTGGGGCGCCCTCGCGACGCCGAGCTGCTGCTGGAGTTCGCGAGCTGGCTGTGAGCGCCCCGGCCTTGCGGAGCGCTCACCCCTGCCCCTGCCGGGGCCTTACGCCGTGACGCGGGCGACGGCCTCCTCGACCGTCAGTTCCTCGCGCTCGCCGGTGCGGCGGTCCTTCAGCTCCACCACGCCCTCGGCGGCGCGGCGGCCGGCGACCAGGATCTGCGGGACGCCGATCAGCTCGGAGTCGGTGAACTTGACGCCCGGGGAGACACCGGCGCGGTCGTCGACCAGGACGCGGACGCCGGCCGCGGCCAGCTTCTGGGAGATGTCGAGGGCCAGTTCGGTCTGCAGGGCCTTGCCGGCGGCGACCACGTGGACGTCGGCCGGGGCGACCTCCTTGGGCCAGCACAGGCCCTTGTCGTCGGCGCTCTGCTCGGCGAGTGCGGCGACCGCGCGGGAGACGCCGATGCCGTAGGAGCCCATGGTGACGCGGACCGGCTTGCCGTTCTGGCCGAGGACGTCGAGCTTGAGGGCGTCGGCGTACTTGCGGCCCAGCTGGAAGATGTGGCCGATCTCGATGGCGCGGTCCAGGACGAGGCCCGTGCCGCACTTCGGGCAGGGGTCGCCCTCCTGCACGACCACGACGTCGACGTACCGGTCGACCTCGAAGTCACGGCCCGCGACGACGTTCCTGGTGTGCGTGCCGGGCTTGTTCGCGCCGGTGATCCAGGAGGTGCCCGGGGCGACACGCGGGTCGGCGATGTACGTGACCTTGTCCAGGCCCTGCGGTCCGACGTAGCCGCGGACCAGGTCGGGGCGGCCGGCGAAGTCCGTCTCGGTGACCAGCTCGACGGTGGCCGGGGCGAAGTGCGCCTCGACCTTGTCCAGGTCGACCTCGCGGTCACCGGGCACGCCGACGGCGACGATCTCGCCGTCGACCTTCACGAGGAGGTTCTTCAGCGTGGCCGAGGCGGGGACGCCGAGGGAGGCGGCGAGGGTCTCGATGGTCGGGGTGTCCGGGGTGGGGATGTCCTCGGCGGCCGGCACGCCCGCTGCGTCGACGGGCTTCAGCTCGTAGGTGATCGCCTCCGTGTTGGCGGCGAAGTCGCAGTTCGGGCAGTCGGCGAAGGTGTCCTCGCCGGCCTCGGCCGGGGCCAGGAACTCCTCGGACTTGGAGCCGCCCATGGCGCCGGCGGTCGCGGCGCAGATGCGGTAGTCGAGGCCGAGCCGGGCGAAGACGCGCTGGTAGGCCTCGCGGTGCAGGGCGTAGGACCGCGCGAGGCCCTCGTCCTCGGTGTCGAAGGAGTAGGAGTCCTTCATCAGGAACTCGCGGCCGCGCAGGATGCCGGCGCGCGGCCGGGCCTCGTCGCGGAACTTGTTCTGGATCTGGTAGAGGATCACGGGCAGGTCCTTGTAGGAGGACGCCTGGTCCTTCACCAGCAGGGTGAAGATCTCCTCGTGGGTGGGGCCGAGGAGGTAGTCGCCGCCCTTGCGGTCCTGGAGGCGGAAGAGCTCGGCGCCGTACTCGTTCCAGCGGCCGGTCGCCTCGTAGGGCTCGCGCGGCAGCAGGGCGGGCAGGGACACCTCCTGGGCGCCGATGGCGTCCATCTCCTCGCGGACGATGCGCTCCACGTTGGACAGGACCTTCTTGCCCAGGGGCAGCCAGCTCCAGATGCCGGCGGCGGTGCGGCGTACGTAGCCGGCGCGGACGAGGAGCTTGTGGCTGAGGACCTCGGCGTCGGCCGGGTCGTCGCGCAACGTCTTCGCCAACAACTGGGACATGCGCTGGACCGGTGCGTTCGCCATGGTTCGTCTGCTCCTGCTACGTGTGGGTGATGGCAGGAGGTTAGCCGGGGGGCGGGGGGCGGCGGAAATCGGTTAGCGGCGCAGGAGCGGGAGCGGGGCGCCCATCACGGCGTACGGCTTGGGGGCGCTCGGGAAGAGGACCTGGCGGGCCAGGTCCCGGTAGCCGAGGGAGCGGTACAGGGCGCGGGCGGGGCTGTCGGTGTCGATCGCGGAGAGGATCGAGCGGGGTTCGTCGGCGCCGTCGGTGATCGTGGTGATCAGGGAGCGGCCGATGCCGCGGTTCTGGTGGGCGGGGTGCACGTGCAGCTCGGTGATCACGAAGGAGTCGTCGAGCCAGTGGTCGTGGTGCTGGGCCCGCAGGTAGGGCTCCACGACGGTGGACCACCAGTGGGTGCGGTCGTTGGGCATGCCGTAGACGAACCCGACCAGGCGTCCGCCCGCGGTGGCGCCGAGGGCGCGGGCCCCCGGGTAGGTCATGTGGCGCAGGACGATCTGGCGGCGGACGGCGACCTCGTCGGGGCCGAGCCCGAAGGCCACGGCCTGCACGGCCAAGGCCTCGTCTACGTGGGCGGAGAGGTCGAGGGAGCCGATCACCAGGTCCATGGCGGGGAGCCTACAGGGGGGTTTCCGCCGCCGTCCGGGTGCTTCAGAACAGAACGCTCATGAAGGCGCCGACCTCCTGGAAGCCCACGCGCCGGTAGGTCCTCCTGGCCGCGGTGTTGAAGTCGTTCACGTAGAGGCTGACGAGGGGGGCCACGTCCGCCAGGGCGTAGCGCAGCACGGCCGCCATGCCGGGGGCCGCCAGACCGGTCCCCCGGTATTCGGGGGCGACCCAGACGCCCTGGATCTGGCACGCGCGGTCCGTAGCGGCGCCGATCTCGGCCTTGAAGGCGACCTTGCCGTCGGCGTCGAAGCGGGCGAAGGCGCGGCCGGAGCCGACGAGTTCGGCGACCCGGGCCTGGTAGAGCAGGCCGCCGTCCCCGGCCAGCGGCGAGACGCCCACCTCCTCGGTGAACATCGCCACGCACGCCGGCAGGATCGTCTCCATCTCGTCCTTGCGGACGCGCCGGACGTAGGGGTCGGGGGTGACGTCGTCCGGCAGCCGGTCGGTGATCATCAGCGGCTGGTGGCGGCGTACCTCGCGGGCCGGGCCCCAGTGGGGCTCCAGGAGCCGCCACAGGTCGGCGGTGGGTCCGGCGGGGCCGACGATGGAGGAGCAGCGGCGGCCGGAGCGGCGGGCGCGGTCGGCGAAGGCGCGCACGGCACGCGGACCGGCGCAGATCGGGACGAGGTTGGCGCCCGCGTAGCACAGGGAGGTGAGGATGCCGTCCTCGTACCAGCCCCACATCTCACCGCCGAGCCGCCACGGGTCGAGTCCGGCGATCTGCACCCGTGACGTCACGAAGGCGTTCGCGACCGGCTCGCGGTCGAGGACGGCGAGCGCGGCGTCCAGGTCGCTCGGTTCGAGGACCCGTGAGGTGGTCTGCGTCAACACGTGCGGGGCGCCTCACACACTGGGGTCGGCTGATTCCCCGCACTGTACCTGGCGGAGCTGGGGAGTGCCGCCGCGCCGGCGGCCGGGACGGGCACGGGCCCGGCCCTACGGCCCGTCCAGCCGCTCCCTGAGCCGGCCCACCTCGTCCCGGAGGCCGCTCACCATCCGGTACAGCGCCTGCACGGCCACGACGGAGACTCCGTTGGCGTCGATGGGGTGGATGGTCCGGTCGTCGGCGCCCAGACCGAGCGCCGCGTACCAGTCCTGGGCCATGGGGCCGAGGTGCCGGACGCCCTCTTCGCCCAGGTAGCTCCAGGTGCTGACGGGCAGGGCGGCGACGGCACGCAGGACGGCGTAGCCGTCGGTCGGGGGGTGGGCGCCGGGGTCCGGCCCGGCGGACCAGGTGACGGGTTCGACGGCCGACTTGAGGGCCCGGTCGCTCTGTCCGCCTCCGCCGTCGTACGAGGTGCCGTACGAGCGCCCGTACCCCTGCGGTGGGACGGGCGGGGCGCTCGCCGCCCGCCGCGGCTCCCGCTCGTCGATGTCGCGCAGCAGTTCCCTTGCCAGTCGGGTCTCCTGGTGGTCGTCGCCCAGCACTCTGCGCAGCGATTCGACGGCCCGGGCGCACAGGTGCACGGCCTCCCGCACCTGCCCGTCCTCCAGGGTGGCGATGACCAGGTTCATGCGGACGCGGAGGGTCGCGGGGTGGTCCTCGCCCAGGGTCGCGGCGAGATCGCGGGCGAGTTCGCGGAACAGGTCGAGGGCGGGTCGGGGGCCGTCGACCGTGGCGAGGACGGCCGCGTGGTTCGACCTGGCCTGGGCGGTGTGGGGGTGGGTCCGGCCGAGATGCCGCTCGCGGCGGTCGACGACGTGCCGGAGGGCGACGATCGCGGCGTCCGGGTCGATGTCCAGCCGGCACAGCGCCTCGACCTCGGCGGCCTCGGTGCTCAGGGGGTGGTCCGGTCCCAGCAGCCGTTCGGAGCGCTGCCGCACGGCCGTGGCCGTGGCGAGTGCCTCCTCGGCCGCGCCGCCGCGCTGCGCCCAGTAGGCCAGCGAGGTGAGGATGCGCAGGCTCGTGGGATGGTCCGGGCCGAGGGTGGCGTCGCAGTCGTCCGCGAGCCGTGCGAGCAGCGTGCGCGCCGTGTCGTGGTGGCCGGCCCGTGCCGTGGCCCAGGCGTGGGAGTGGCGGGCGTCGAGCGTGGCCGGGGCGTCCGGCCCGAACTCCTCGATCAGCTCCGGCAGCAGTTGGTCCAGTTCGATGTGCGCGTGGATCCAGTTGCCCGACCGGCCTCCCGTGCGGGCCATGCCCCAGCGGGCGAGCAGGAGCAGGGTCCGGTCGCGGTCGGGGAACGACGACTCGCGGTGGGCGGTCCTCGCATAGAGGCGGTTGGCCTCGTGCCAGTGGCCCATGTGTCCGAGCCACAGGGCCCGCCGCAGTGCGGCGAGCCGGGTGAGGACGTGTGCGGGCCCCAGGTGGCGCGAGCAGTCCTCGTGCAGGTCGGTGGTGAGGTCCAGGGCGCGGCGGACGTCCTGGGTGTGGCCGGTCCAGAAGGCCAGGGCGTGCCGGGCGGCCAGGGTCCTGGGGTCGGCCTCGCCGAACGCGGCCACGGCGCCGGTGGCGAGCCGCGACGCGGCGTGGCGGGCCAGTTCCGGCTCGCAGGCGGCGCTGAGACGGGCGACCGCCTGGGCGAGGGCGTCGAGGCGCTCCTGACCCGCCGGCCAGACCGCGAACTCCTGGGCCGAGGAATAGGCCAGGACGGCGTCGGCCGCGCCGTCCCAGCCGCCGATCCAGGTGTCGGCCGACAGACGCGGGGCCGGCTCCCCGCCCTGTCGGCGGGAGGGTCCCTGGCGGTCACGGAGCCGCTGCCAGTCCCGCTGCCACCGGGCATGGTCGATCACGAGGGTGTGGCCGTTGGCCCGCGCGAGCTTCTCGATGCAGCGCAGCAGTGCCCCGACGGTCTCCCAGTCGCCGTTGCCGACGCCGGCCTCACGGTCACGCCGGTAGCCGTAGAGCGTCTCGCGTCCGATGGGGATCTCCCGGACCACCTGCGCGACGGTGACCCCGTTCTCGTCCATGAGCCGGGCGAGTTCCGCCCGGAAGTGCCGCCACGTCTCCACGGTGCCCTCTCGACGACCGGTCCGGGACAGGTGTCCATGGTGTCCGGGCGTCCGGGAGGGCGTCCAGCGGATCGCGCCAGTCCGGATGCGGTGTCCCGGACGTCCGGGCTTTCCCCGTCCGGGGGCGGCTCGCGGTGGGCTCCTCCCAGGTGCCCGGCGCTGGTGCCGGGCCGTTCCGGGAGGTGCTCGTGTCTCACTTCGTCGTCGGTCTGCTGGACGGTTCACCGGTCGTCGCCGTCCTGGCGTTCGCCGTGCTGTCGGCGCCGGTGCTGCTGAGGCAGCTGCTGCTGTTCCTCGGCTTCCGGTGGGCGCTGCGCGGCGCGCGGCAGGACGTGTCGCGGGTGTCGCTCTTCAGCACGTACTCCGCCGCCCTGACGGCGCGCCGGGCGCGCACGGGCCGTCGTCGGTGACCCGGCCGGGAGCGGGTGTGTCCCCCGGCCCGAGTGGATACTGCGCGGTCAGCCCGCGACGGCCACCGACGGCTCGCCGGAGGCCACGCCGTCCTTCTCCATCTGCTCGGCCAGCTTCATGGCCTCCTCGATGAGGGTCTCGACGATCTTGGACTCGGGGACGGTCTTGATGACCTCGCCCTTGACGAAGATCTGGCCCTTGCCGTTGCCGGAGGCGACACCGAGGTCGGCCTCGCGGGCCTCGCCGGGGCCGTTGACGACGCAGCCCATGACGGCGACGCGGAGCGGGACCTCCATGCCGGTCAGGCCGGCCGTGACCTCTTCGGCCAGCTTGTAGACGTCGACCTGGGCCCGGCCGCAGGAAGGGCAGGAGACGATCTCCAGGCCGCGCTGCTTGAGGTTCAGGGACTCCAGGATCTGGATGCCGACCTTGACCTCCTCGGCGGGGGGCGCGCTCAGGGACACCCGGATCGTGTCGCCGATGCCCTGGGAGAGCAGGGCGCCGAAGGCGACGGCCGACTTGATGGTGCCCTGGAAGGCGGGGCCGGCCTCGGTGACGCCGAGGTGCAGCGGGTAGTCGCACTGCGCGGCGAGCTGCTTGTACGCCTCGATCATGACGACCGGGTCGTTGTGCTTGACGGAGATCTTGATGTCGCGGAAGTCGTGCTCCTCGAAGAGGGACGCCTCCCACAGGGCCGACTCGACCAGGGCCTCGGGAGTGGCCTTGCCGTACTTCTGCAGGAGGCGCCTGTCGAGGGAGCCGGCGTTGACGCCGATGCGGATCGGGGTGCCGTGGTCGCGGGCCGCCTTGGCGATCTCCTTGACCTTGTCGTCGAACTGCTTGATGTTGCCGGGGTTGACGCGCACCGCCGCGCAGCCGGCCTCGATCGCGGCGAAGACGTACTTCGGCTGGAAGTGGATGTCGGCGATGACCGGGATCTGCGACTTGCGGGCGATGGTCGGCAGGGCGTCGGCGTCGTCCTGGGTGGGGCAGGCGACCCGGACGATCTGGCAGCCGGAGGCGGTCAGTTCGGCGATCTGCTGGAGGGTCGCGCCGATGTCGGACGTGCGCGTGGTGGTCATCGACTGGACCGAGACGGGGGCGTCTCCGCCGACCGCGACGGACCCGACCTGGATCTGGCGGCTCTTCCGGCGCTCGGCGAGCTTGGTCGGAACGGACGGCATGCCGAGAGAAATCGCAGTCATCTGCTGTGCAACCCCAAGTCGTGGATCAAGGTCCGGTCCCGTGAGCAGCGGGCTCCGAGCTTCGAGATTACGGCACAGGCACGGGCACGGGCACATCACACCCGCGGTGCCACCCGATGGAAGGCGGCCCGGCGGAAAGCCTGCCGGGCCGCCGCGAACTCCGTATGGCTAGGAGATTCTCACCGGGTTAACCACGTCGGCGATCAGGACCAGGATCGTGAAGCAGATGAAGATGCCCGCGACCACGTAGGCGACCGGCATGAGCTTCGCCACGTCGAAGGGGCCCGGGTCGGGCCGGCGCAGCAGCTTGGCGGTGTTGCGGCGCAGCGACTCCCACAGGGCGCCCGCGATGTGGCCGCCGTCGAGCGGCAGCAGCGGGAGCATGTTGAACAGGAACAGGGAGAGGTTGAAGCCGGCGACCAGCATCAGGGCCATGGCCAGCTGCTGGGTGGGCGGGATGTCGAGGGTGAAGATCTCACCGCCGACGCGGGCCGCGCCGACCACGCCCATCGGGGAGTCGGACTCGCGTTCGGCGCCGTCGAAGGCCGCGTTCCACAGGGCCGGGATCTTGCCCGGCAGGGCGGCGAGGGAGTCGACGGCCTCGCCGATCCGGTCGCCCATCCAGGTCACGGAGTCGCCGAAGTCCTGTTTGACCACGCCCGTGGCGGCGCTGAAGCCGAGGAAGCCGGCCTGGACGTACTGCCCCTCGACGATCTGGCCACTGGAGTCCTTCTTCGCGACCTGGTTCGAGGCGATCTTCGCGTGCAGGGTGACCTCCTGGCCGCCCCGCTCCACGACGATCGGCACCTCCTTGCCGGGGTTGGCGCGGATCAGGTCCGACAGCTCGTTCCAGTCGTCGGTGCGCGTGCCGCCGAAGGAGACGATCTTGTCACCCGCCTTCAGGCCCGCCGCCGCGGCCGGGGAGGCCGGGTCGCCCTTCTCGCACTTGTCGCGGTTCTCGCTCTGGGCGATGACGCACTGGGAGACCGAGCTGACGGAGGTGGTCTGCTGCGTGATGCCGAAGCCCATCAGGACGGTGAGGAACAGCACCACCGCGAGGATCAGGTTCATGAAGGGGCCGGCGAACATGACGATCACGCGCTTCCAGGGGGCGCGCGTGTAGAACATGCGCTTCTCGTCGCCCGGCTGGAGCTCCTCGTAGGCGGCGGAGCGGGCGTCCTCGATCATGCCGCGCCACGGGGAGGTGGAGCGGGACTCCAGACGGCCGTCGGGGCCGGGCGGGAACATCCCGATCATGCGGATGTAGCCGCCGAACGGGATGGCCTTGACGCCGTACTCGGTCTCGCCCCTGGTGCGCGAGAAGAGCGTCGGGCCGAAGCCGACCATGTACTGCGGCACTCGGATGCCGAAGAGCTTGGCGGTGGACAGGTGCCCCAGCTCGTGCCACGCGATCGAGAACAGCAGGCCGACCGCGAAGAGGACTATGCCGAGGATGAACATCAGGGTCGTCATGCACGGGCCTCCGCCGTCTGTGCCGCCAGTTCCCGGGCCCGGGTGCGCGCCCAGGTCTCCGCTTCGAGGACGTCCGACACGGTGAGCGAGGTTCCCGTACCCGGGGTGCCGTGCTCCTCGACGACCCGGGTGACGGTGTCCATGATCCCGTTGAACGGCAGTGCGCCCCGGCGGAACGCCTCCACGCACTCCTCGTTGGCCGCATTGAACACCGCCGGGGCGGTGCCCGCGAGCTCGCCGACGTGCCGGGCGAGGTTCACCGAGGGGAAGGCCTCGTTGTCCAGCGGGAAGAACTCCCAGGTCGAGGCCTTGCTCCAGTCGAAGGTGGGGGCGGCGTCGGGGACGCGCTCGGGCCAGCCGAGGCCGATGGCGATGGGCCCGCGCATGTCGGGCGGGGTCGCCTGGGCCAGTGTCGATCCATCCGTGAACTCAACCATCGAGTGGACATACGACTGGGGATGCACGACGACCTCAATGCGGTCGAAGGGAATGTCGTAGAGCAGGTGCGCCTCGATGACCTCCAGGCCCTTGTTGACGAGGGTCGCGGAGTTGATCGTGATGACCGGCCCCATGGCCCAGGTGGGGTGGGCGAGGGCGTCCTCCACGGTGACGTGGGACAGCTCCTGCTTGGTGCGGCCGCGGAAGGGGCCGCCGGAGGCGGTGACGACCAGCTTGCGCACGTCGGCGCGGGTGCCGGCGGCCAGGGCCTGGAAGAGGGCGGCGTGCTCGGAGTCGACCGGGATGATCTGGCCGGGCTTGGCGAGGGCCTTGACCAGCGGGCCGCCGACGATGAGCGACTCCTTGTTGGCGAGCGCGAGGGTGCGGCCCGCCTCCAGGGCGGCGAGGGTCGGGGCGAGTCCGATGGAGCCGGTGATGCCGTTCAGGACCGTGTGGCAGTCGGCGGCGGCGAGCTGCGTGGCGGCGTCCGGGCCGGTGAGGATCTCGGGGAGCGGCTCGCCGGTGCCGTACCGCGCGGTGAGCGCCTCGCGCAGGGCCTCCACGACGTCCTCCTGGGCCACGGCGACCGTGCGCACGCGCAGCCGGTGGGCCTGCTCGGCGAGGAGGGCGACCCGGCCGCCGTTGGCCGAGAGGCCGGTGACCCGGAACCGGTCGGGGTTGCGCAGCACGAGGTCGATGGCCTGGGTGCCGATGGACCCGGTGGAGCCGAGGATCACCACGTCCTTCGGTCCGTCGCCCGCTACCGGGTCGTAGACGAGGTGCGGGTCGGCGAGGGGGGCTGGACTGTCGCTCATCCCTCCATTGTTGCCGTAAGCCTCGTGTGTGAGGACAGCGCATCCCCTTCCTGGGGGCGCGCGCCGCAGTGGTTCGCGCCCCCAGGGGGCCGGGCTAGCGGATCGGCCGGTGGACGTTCTCCTTCGCGGACGGTCCCGGGGTCGCGTCGGCGATCCAGGGGCCGTCGCCCGAGGGGTCGACGATGCCCCGCTCCAGCCAGGTGTAGGTGCCGGACAGGACGCCCTTGACGACCTTGCGGTCGAGGTCGTCGGTGTTGGTCCACAGGCGGGTGAAGAGCTCTTCGATCCGGATGCGGGCCTGGCGGCAGAAGACGTCGGCGAGCTGGTAGGCCTCACGGCCGTGGTCGCCCTGACTGCGCAGCAGTTCGGCCCGGACGCAGGCCGCGCTCATGGCGAACAGCTCGGCGCCGATGTCGACGATCCGGCCGAGGAAGCCCTGCTTGGACTCCATGCGGCCCTGCCAGCGGGACATGGCGTAGAACGTGGAGCGCGCGAGCTTGCGGG
Organism: Streptomyces sp. NPDC085932; assembly: GCF_044540525.1. Taxonomy (NCBI): domain Bacteria; kingdom Bacillati; phylum Actinomycetota; class Actinomycetes; order Kitasatosporales; family Streptomycetaceae; genus Streptomyces; species Streptomyces sp. NPDC085932. The sequence continues at coordinate 262,282 of NZ_JBITSJ010000009.1, read as the reverse complement.
AGGTGCGCTCCACGTAGCGCAGGTGCCCGGAGAGGTCCACGCCGTGCTTGAAGGCGGCGTAGGAGGTGGGGAGCTGGCCCGGGCCCGCGACCAGCTTGGGGAGCCACTTGGCGTAGAAGGCGCCGGCGTTCGCACCGGCCTTCGCCTTGTCGCCGAGGGACTTCTCGGGGTCGATGAGGTCGCCGGCGACCGAGAGATGGGCGTCGACCGCCTCGCGGGCGATCAGCAGGTGCATGATCTCCGTCGAGCCCTCGAAGATGCGGTTGATGCGCAGGTCGCGCAGCAACTGCTCGGCGGGGACGCCGCGTTCGCCGCGGGCCCGCAGGGACTCGGCCGTCTCGAAGCCGCGGCCGCCGCGGATCTGGACGAGTTCGTCGGCCATCGTCCAGGCCATCTCGGAGGCGTACAGCTTGGCCAGGGCGCCTTCGATGCGGATGTCGTTGCGGTCCTCGTCGGCCATCTGCGAGGCCAGGTCCGTCACGGCCTCCAGGGCGAAGGTGGTCGCCGCGATGAAGGAGATCTTGGAGCCGACCGCCTCGTGGTGCGCGACGGGCTTGCCCCACTGCTCGCGGGCCGCGGACCACTCGCGGGCGATCTTCAGGCACCACTTGCCGGCCGCCACACAGGAGGCGGGCAGGGACAGCCGTCCGGTGTTGAGGGTGGTCAGGGCGATCTTCAGGCCCTGGCCCTCCTCGCCGACGCGGTTGGCGGCGGGGACGCGGACCTGGTGGAAGCGGGTGACGCCGTTCTCGATGCCGCGCAGGCCCATGAAGGCGTTGCGGTTCTCGACGGTGACGCCCGGCGAGTTCGTCTCCACGACGAAGGCGGTGATGCCGCCGCGGTGGCCCTCGGACTTCGGCACCCGCGCCATGACGACCAGCAGGTCGGCCACGACGCCGTTGGTGGTCCACAGCTTCACGCCGTCCAGGACGTAGTCGTCGCCGTCGGGCACGGCCGTGGTGGCCAGGCGCGCCGGGTCGGAGCCGACGTCGGGCTCGGTGAGCAGGAAGGCGCTGATGTCCGTGCGGGCGCAGCGCGGCAGGAAGCGCTCGCGCTGTTCCTCGGTGCCGAACAGTTTCAGCGGCTGGGGCACCCCGATCGACTGGTGCGCGGAGAGCAGCACGCCGATCGCCGGGCTGGCGGAGCCCGCCAGGGCCAGCGCCTTGTTGTAGTACACCTGGGTGAGACCGAGACCGCCGTACTTGGTGCCGATCTTCATGCCGAAGGCGCCGAGCTCCTTCAGCCCGTCGATCACCTCGTCGGGGATCCGGGCCTCGCGCTCGATGAGGGCCGGGTCGACCTTCGTCTCGACGAAGTCGCGGAGCTTGGCGAGGAACTCCTCGCCGCGCTCGGCCGCCTCGTCCTCGGGGACGGGGTGGGGGTGGATGAGGTCGAGCCGGAAGCGGCCGAGGAACAGCTCCTTGGCGAAGCTGGGCTTGCGCCAGTGCTGTTCCCGGGCGGCCTCCGCCACCTCACGGGCCTCCCGCTCGGTGACGGCGGGACGGGATGAGGGGGTGGTGGAAGCGGACATGAGGGTCACCTCGCCGCATCTAGGATTGGTGATGACTGTACGTTACCGACCGGTGCTACTGGATCGTTGGTACCCGATACGGGACGCTGCCACCAGTCCTCGCGCGTCCGTTCAGCCGAAGGGGGCGGAAATCGGAATCGAAGCGCTTCGACAGCCTATGGACACCCACACACGCTGAAGCTACTGTCGAACCACCCCCACCCGTTCTTTTCAGCACGGCGCGCTGTCGAAGCGCTTCACTAACAGCTTGGAGAGCTGGATGGTCACCCTCGCCGAGGTCGCCCAGCACGCCGGAGTCTCGGCGAGCACGGTGAGCTATGTCCTCAGCGGCAAGCGGTCGATCTCCTCGACCACCCGGCAGCGGGTCGAGCGGAGCATCCGCGAACTCGGGTACCACCCGAACGCGGGGGCGCGCGCCCTGGCGAGCAGCAGGTCGAACATCATCGCGCTGATGATCCCGCTGCGCACGGACATGTACGTGCCCGTGATGATGGAGATCGCCATCGCGGTGGCGACCACCGCGCGTACGTACGGCTACGACGTGCTGCTGCTCACCGGCGAGGAGGGACCCGACGCGGTGCGCCGCGTCGCCGGCAGCGGGCTCGCCGACGGCATGATCCTGATGGACGTCGAACTCGACGACGAGCGGCTGCCGTTGCTGCGGTCGACGGACCAGCCGTCGGTACTGATCGGGCTGCCCGCCGACACCGCGGGGCTGACCTGTGTCGATCTGGACTTCCGGGCGACGGGTGCGCTGTGCGTGGAGCACCTGGCGAAGCAGGGGCACCAGGACATCGCCGTCATCGGCGAGGCCCCGGCGGTCTACGAGCGGCACACGGGCTTCGCCGAGCGCACGCTCGACGGGCTGCGCTCCCGCGCGCGGGAGCTGGGCGTGCGGCTGCTGCACCGGCCCTGCGAGGGCGGGTACGACGCCATGGCGGTGACGCTCGCCCGGATCCTCGACGAACGCCCGGACACCTCGGGATTCGTCGTGCAGAACGAATCGGCGGTCGAGCCGCTGCTCGCCCTGCTGCGGCAGCAGGGCCGGGCCGTGCCGGAGGACATGTCGGTGGTCGCGATCTGCCCGGATCAGGTGGCGACGCAGGCCTCGGTGCGGCTGACGGCGGTCGCCATTCCCGCCCAGGAGATGGGCCGGCGCGCGGTGGAGCACCTGGTCGCCAAGCTGGAGGGACGCGGCAGCGACGAGGTCGTGCTGCTCGCGCCCGAGCTGACGGCCCGGGCGAGCTCGGGCCCGGCGCCGAGCCGCGCGTAGGCGTCTCCCCCGCCGCCGCCTGCACTCCCCGCCGGTCGCGCACCCCGCGGCGGCGACCCGGACGAGCCGGCGTACCGGCAGGTGACGGTGCGCTGGTCCCGGTTCGGCGCGCTGTCGCCGGGCCCGGACATGACCGGCGGCCCGAACGCACCCCGGCGTCGGCGGCGCAGGCGGGCGGACGGGCCGGCCTCCCCGGGCAGGGAGGCCGGCCCGCCGTGCCGGTCGGCCGGTCAGCTGCTGCTGACCGTCAGGTTGTGGGTCGTGAAGTTCAGGCCGCCGGACGACGAGGTGATCTCGTAGCCGAACTGCAGGTCACCGATGGTCTCGTTGCCCATCCACTTCTTGGTGTCCTTGATCCACTTCAGGATCGGCAGGATGCTGACACTGCCGGAGCTGGAGTCGGACGTCCGCAGGAACGAGAAGACCTCGTTGGCCCCGTTGCTGCCCTTGTAGACGTTCCACGTGTGGCCGCCGAGGGTGACGCTGCCCTGGGAGGTGCCGAGGGGTCCGACGGCGCCGTTGTGGTTGACCCAGAGCATGATCTCGTAGTCGTAGTCGGTGTCCCAGATGTCGTACGACGTGTTGTACGCGCCGGACGACGGGACCGTCACGTTGTAGCTGCTGGTGAGTGAGGTCAGCGAGGTGATCGTCTTGTTGATCACCTTCTTGGAGTTGGGGTAGGACTTGATGCCGCCGGTGTTGGGGTGGTCGGCCCAGACGCCCCAGTTGGTGCCGGAGTTGGCCCAGACGCACTGGCTGCCGGCGCCGGAGCCCCAGATGTTGTTGTAGAGCGTGTAGCCGTTCAGGCTCGTGTTGCCCCACTGGTCGCAGGAGTTCCAGACGGCGGCGGAGGCCGGGGCGGAGGCGAGGCCGACGGTGGCGCCGAGCGCGAGGGCCGGGGCCAGCAGGGCCCTGGTGAGCCTGCTCGGAATGCGTGATGCCATGGTGTCCCTTCCATGGGTGGGGGGAATCGCGGGGGTGATCACCGCGCTCTCACGGTGAGGACGCGGTCTTCTCCGGCGACCAGGTCGAGGGGCTCGGCGCCGGCGGAAGTCCTGAGTTCGACACGGGCGTCGCGGTCGGGCCTGAGCACGGCGGTGGCGGCGCCGTCCCGGCTCCAGGTGAGGTCGAGTGCGGCGCCGAAGCGGGTGCGCACACCCCGCAGGGCGCCACCGCCGAGGTCCGCCGGGAGCGCGGGCAGCAGCACGAGCCGGTCGGGCGTGGACTGCACGAGCATCTCGATCAGCACGGCGGGCAGGGTGTGCGCGGCGTCGGCGTTGTAGACGTCCCGCTCGGGGTAGTGGGCGCTCATCAGGGAGGCGTGGAAGAAGTCGCCGTCCAGGACCCGGCCGAGGGCGTGGGCGACGCGGTCGCCGTCCCGCAGCCGGGCCGCGACGAGTGCGTGGTGCAGATGGCCGTGCGCGGAGTCGTTCTCGGCGCCGCGCAGTTCCAGGGCGCGGTGGGCGGCGGCGGCCAGGTCGGGGGTGTCGTAGGGGGTGATCTCGTCGAGCGGCCAGACCCCGTAGAGGTGGCTGAGGTGACGGTGGTCGTAGGAGTCCTCCAGGCCCGGCCAGGCCCATTCGGCCAGGGCTCCGTCGGCGTTGACGCGGTGCGGCGGGAGCCGGTCGGCGAGGGCGTGCCAGCGCTCGGCGTCCGGGGTGCCCGGGTGGTAGGCGGCGGCCGTGCGCAGGGCGTGGCGGGCCGCGGACAGGTCCATGGCCGCGTTGATCGTGCCCCAGCTCGCGTTGGCGGGGCGGTTCTCGGGTGAGTAGGACGGGACGACGACGAGGTGGCCGTCGTCGTCGGTGCGGGTGAGGAAGTCCTCGTAGAAGAGGGCGACTTCGGCGAGGGCGGCGGCGGTGCGCGGGTCGCGGGCGCCGCGGGTGTCGTCGTGGTCGACGAGCGGCTTGAGCAGCCAGTCGGCACCGGCGGTCCACAGGTGCAGCGGGTACTCGCGGTCGAAGTGGTGGGAGTGGCCCGACTCACCGTCCGTGTGGGCGGGGGCCACGGCGCCCCGGGTGCCGAAGATCGCGCCGGCGTTGTCGCGCCAGTCGGGCAACTGGCGCTGAATCAGGCGCGCGTGGGCCTCGGTGACCTCGGGGAGGGCCGCCGCGGCGGCCGAGGCCGTCTGGAGGTTGAGGTTGGCGTCCTGGGTGAAGGCGCCCGACCAGGCGGTGTTCCAGTCACCGGTCCACAGTCCGGTCAGGCGGGGCGGGAAGAGGCCGCTCGCGCTGAGCAGGTGGTAGCGGCCGGCGGCGAAGAGGCGCTCCAGCAGCGCGGGGCTGTCCGGCCGCTGGAGCAGCTCGGAGCCGGGCAGGGCGCGTTCGGCGGGGTCGGCGCGCAGGTCGAGGGTGACGCGCTCGTAGGCGGTGCGGTGCAGGGCGGCATGGCGGTCGAGGAGGGCGTCGTGATCGGTGCCCAGGTCCCGCAGGGCACGGCCCTCGGCGACCACGTCGAGTTCGCCGGTGTGCCGGAACACCCGGGTCAGGAGCAGGACGGACCGGGCGCCCTCGATGCGCACGCCCGGCGGGACGAGGGCCGTGGTACCGCCGGTGACGGTGACGCGGGTGACGCCGGTGCAGGCCAGGTCGCTGTCCGGGTAGCGGGCGCGCAGGCTGAGCAGGGCGCCCTCGGGGGTGAGGACGGCTCCGTGGCCGACGCCCAGTCCGGCGGGGGCGCCGGGGAGCCGGTGGTCCAGGTCGATGTCGAGGGTCAGGGCGGCGCCCGTGACGTGCTGGACGATCACGTCGTCGGCGCGGGAGACGAAGACCCGTCCGGTCCAGCCGTCGCAGGTCGCGCTCACCACGCCGGTGGTGAAGTCGACGTCCCGGCGGTAGCCGGGGCGGTCGCCGGGCGGCCGGTTCACGCGGACCTGGAAGGCGGGGTGGAAGGGCTGCACCCATTCCAGCGGGCGGCCGTCCGTGAAGCTCTCGGCTGCGCTCGTGTCACCCGCGAGGAGGCGGTCCTGCAGGGCGGACAGGCCGGCCGCGAGCTGTGGGGGCCGGTCGTCCCGGCCGTTGGGCCGCACCAGCGTGTGATGGGTGACGACGACCCGCTCGGCGTTCGGGTCTCCGAACACAAGGGCGCCGTGGTGGCCGTTGCCGCTGAGGAACGCGTCCTCCCAGCGGCCGGCCGGGCGCGGCTCCCACGTGCCGTGGACGGGGGTGGAGTCGGTCATGGCCGGAGCACCGCCGCCCCGTAGCGGCCGAGCGTGATCCGGCCGGTGACCTCGGTGCCGGTCAGCAGGTCGTGGTGGGTGCCGGGCACCTCGACGGTGACCGGTTCACGGCCGTGGTTGAGCACGAACAGCACCTCTCCCCGGCGCACGGCCTCCACCTGGCCGGGCAGTGCTTCGAGCACCGGCCGGACGCCCGCGCCTTCGGCGATCCGGGCCAGCAGGCGGCGCAGGGCCCCCTCCTCGGGGAGGGTCGACACGTACCAGGCCCGGCCCTTGCGCAGCACGGCGGGCAGTCCGTCGAGCTCGCCGCCCTTGTAGGGCAGGGTCTCGTCGGCGGTGCCGTCGCCCTCCAGTTCTTCGGACCACAGGGTGCCATGGAAGCCCTCGCAGGCGGCGGTCTCCCCCTCGTCCAGCGGCCACCACTCGTGCAGCGTGCGGATGCCGAACAGCTCCCGCAGCCGGGCGTCCATGCCGCCGGGGCGGATCCGGTCGTCCTCGTCGGCGACACCGGTCTGGAAGCCGCAGACGAGGGTGCCGCCCTGGCGCACGTAGGCGAGGAGGTTGCCGATCGCGGTGTCGGTGAGTGCGTACAACTGCGGTGCGACCACCATCGCGTACGGCGTCAGGTCGTGGGCCGGGTGGGCGAAGTCGGTGGCGAGGTGCGCCTGCCACAGGGCCCGGTGCCAGGCGCGCAGGACGTCGGGGTACTCCATCCGGCCGGACGGGCGGCCGTCCTGGGCCCCGGCCCACCAGGCGTCCCAGTCGTGCAGGACGGCGATGTCCGCGGTGACGTGCCGGCCGGTCACCTCGGGGGCGATCCGCGCCAGGTCGGCGCCGAGCCGCTTGACCTCCTGGTACGTCCGGCCCTCCGCACCGGCGTGGCTGACCATGCCGGAGTGGAACTTCTCGGCGCCCTGCCGGGACTGCCGCCACTGGAAGAAGCAGACGGCGTCGGCGCCCCGGGCCACGGCCTGCAGCGACCACAGCCGGTTCAGGCCGCGGGGCTTGGGGTGGTTCACGCCCCGCCAGTTGACCGGCCCGGCCGCCTGCTCCATCAGCATCCAGGGCCCGCGCGCCTGGGAGCGGGTCATGTCCTGCACCAGGGCGCCGCTCTGGGCGCCGAGCGGATCGCGCGGGTCGGGGTAGAGGTCGACGGAGACGACGTCCTCCTCCCCGGCCCAGCGCCAGGCGTCCTGGCCGGACCAGAGCGGCATGAAGTTGGTGGTCACCGGGATGTGCGGGGTGTGGCGGCGGACGATGTCCCGCTCGGCGGTGAAGCACTCCAGGAGCATGTCGGAGGTGAAGCGCCGGAAGTCCAGGACCTGGCCGGGGTTGCGCAGGTAGTGCGGCAGGCGGGGCGGCAGGACGCCGTCCCAGGTGTCGTAGCCCTGGCTCCAGAAGGCGGTGCCCCAGGCCTCGTTGAGGGCGTCGAGCGTGCGGTACCTGGCGCGCAGCCAGCGCCGGAAGGCCGCCGCGGCCTCGTCACCGTAGTCGTAGGTGCAGTACTCGTTGTTGATGTGCCACATGGTCAGGGCCGGGTGGCCGCCGTAGCGGGCGGCCAGGTCCTCGGTGATGGCGGCGGCGTAGCGCCGGTAGGTGGCGCTGGAGTGCGAGAAGTGCTGCCGGCCGCCCCACCACTCGGTGCGGCCGTCCTCGGTGACGGGCAGGGTGTCCGGGTGCAGCCGGCCCATCCAGGGCGGGGGCGAGGCGGTCGGGGTGGCGAGGACGACGCCGATGCCGTTGTCGTGCATCAGGTCCATCAGGGTGTCCAGCCGGCCGAACTCCCGCGCGCCTGGCTCCGGTTCCAGCGTTGACCAGGAGAAGACCCCGAGGGTGACGGAGTTGACCCCGGCGGCCCTCATCAGCCGGACGTCCTCGTGCCAGGTCTCCTGCGGCCACTGCTCCGGGTTGTAGTCGCCGCCGAAGAGCAACCGGCCCCTGGTCGCGTCGCGCAGGCCGGGCATCAGGCGGGCTCCCCGTACTGGACGCCGCGCCCGTTGGTGGCGACGTAGACCCGGCCGTACACGCGCGGGTCGCCGGTGATGGCGGCGCCGGTCCAGCCCCACTGGTGCCGGTCGTCGTTGACGCGCACCCAGGTCCTCGCCTCGTCGTCCGAGCGGTACACGGCCGTGACGCCACCGGTGGAGCCGACCATGTAGAGCGCCGGGTAGGAGGCGCCCTCGGCGGCCTTGCCGAAGCCGAGGGTGTACGACGCCCGGCAGCTGCCGACCTTGCCGACGGTCGCGCCCCCGTCGGTGGAGCGGTACAGCCCGTTGCCCTTCAGGCTGAGCCATAGGTCGCCTGAGCGCCCCGGGGCGGCGGCGAGCTGGAACTCGGTGTCGCCGGAGCCCGGGCCGGTGGCCCGGGCCGTGAAGGTGCGGCCGCCGTCCGTGCTGGCGAAGAGGGTGCCCGTGGTGGTGTCGAAGGCGTAGAAGCGCCGGGGGTCCACGGGATCGGCGACCGGGGCGGCGCCCTGCGGGAAGGTGGCGACCTCGGACCAGGTCGCGCCGTTGTCGGCCGAGCGGAAACCGGGGTGGCCCGGGCCGAAGGACCACAGCAGGACGCTGCCGTCGGCGTTGGTGGCGATCGGTCCGGGCGCGGTCCTGGCCGGGTCCGGCTGCGCGGCGAACGGTGCCCAGGTCCGGCCTCCGTCGTCCGACCAGGCCCCGTTGCCGTGGTCGCCCCAGCCCGCCCGGACCACGTACGACGGCCTGGCCGGGGCCAGCGACAGCCCGGTGGACGTGCCGAAGACCGGGTTGGACGCCATACCGCGCGAGGGCGAGGCGGTGAGCCGCTCGTGGTACATCACCCCGATGTCCCCGCACCCGCTGAGCAGGTGCGCCCGCCCGGTCGGCGGGGAGACCAGCTGGCGGACGGACGCCTCCTCCAGGCCCCGGATCTGCGGGGCCCAGTGCGTGAGGTCGCGGGTGCCGTAGAGGGTGGCGCCGGTGCCGTACACGACGTGCTTCGAGTCGTACGGGTCGAGGGCGAGGGCCTGGATCCACCAGCCGAACTTGGGCCGGTCGCCGCCCCACTTGAGGAACGGCGTCTCGGAGACGTCGAGGACGGCCGTGTCCTTCAGGGAGGTCCAGCTGCGGCCGCCGTCGGTGGAGCGGAACACGGTGTCGATCTCCGCCCAGCGGTTGTTGGTGGAGACGACGACCGTGCCGGGGCGGCGGGCGTCGACGGCGACGCCGCCGTAGCCGAAGGAGTCCCTGCCGCCCTCGCTCGTCGTGCCGCCGGGCCTCACCGGTGTGACCTCGGTCCACTTCCCGTCCGTGGTGCGCAGCTTGTGCACACTGCCGTCGGACTGGCCGTTCGGACCGGGGGCGTCGGCGTAGGTGACGTACAGCTCGCGCGTGTGCCGGTCGTACGCGGCGCGGACCGGCACCTTGGCGGCGGTGCCCGTGGGCTGTCCGGGCACGGCCTCCCAGGTGGTGCCGTCGGCCGTGCGGTAGAGGTTCGCGGCGGTGCCGCCCGCGTCGCCCCAGCCGGCGTAGACGGTACGGCCCGCCGCCACCAGGAGCGTGATGCCCTGCCCGGTGGCGCTCGGCGCGGCCGGGAAGGCCACTGCCTGCCAGGTGGCGCCCCGGTCGGCCGACCTGAGCAGCCCGTCGTGCCGGGTGCCCAGCCACAGGGTGTCGCTGTCGCGCGGGTCGACGAGCAGCCGCTCACCGCAGCCCCGCCCGTCCTCGTTGGCCCCGAGCTTCACGTTCAGGTCGGTGCGCCGCCAGGTCGCTCCCCGGTCCTCGGAGCGCAGCACGGCTCCGTTGCCGGCCCACGGCTGGGCGTAGGTGCCGAGGGCGAGGTACAGCCGGTCCGGACGGGCCGGGTCGACGGCCATGGCCTCCACGCCCATCAGGTTCCAGTCGTCCCAGCCGATGTGGTCGACGAGCGGCACCCACCGGCCGGTCCGGTCCTCCCAGCGGTAGGCGCCGCCGATGTCGGTACGGGCGTAGGCGAGACCGCGGACGGCGGGGTGGAACAGCACGCCGGTGATGAATCCGGTACCGCCCTGGACGACGTTGCGCCAGCGGTACGCCTCGCCCGCGGCGCCGGCCGCACCGGCGGCGTGCGCGCGCCCGGGCAGGAGAGGAGCACCGCTGAGCGCGGCGACGGCCGCGGCCCCGGCCAGGACGGTTCTTCTGCTCGGGCTGGACGCATGCATGGCACACCTCGGCATCTGGGTGGGGAGGGGGAAGCGTCCCCGAAGGGGCGCGGGGAACTGCGCGATCGACCACGGCGAAGGCCGCACACGGACGGCGACGGACAGCCCGGGGGCGTCAGCCCTTCACCGCGCCCGTCAGCATCCCCTTCTTGAAGTGCCGCTGGACGAAGGGCGACAGCACGGCGACCGGCAGCAAGGCCATCACCATGACCGCCATCTGCACCGCCAGCCCCGACAACTGACCCGTCTTGATGGCCTGGCCGAGACCGACCGGCGCCTCCTGCTTCTGCACGAGCTGGATCATCACGTTCTGCAACGGCATCATGTCCTGGTCGTTCAGGTAGAGCGACGCGTTGAACCACGCACTCCAGTAGCCCACGGCGTAGAACAGCGTGATCACCGCGAGGACGGCCCGGGACAGCGGCATGACGATCTGCCGGAGGATGCGGAAGTCCCCGGCACCGTCGATGCGCGCGCTGTCGACGAGCTCCTGCGAGATGCCCATGAAGAAGCCGCGCAGCACGAGGATGTTGAAGACGCTCACCGCGCTCGGCAGGATCAGCGCGAGATAGCTGTCCGTCAGCCCGAGGGACTGCACGAGCAGGTACGTGGGGATGAGGCCGGCGCTGAAGAACATGGTCGCCAGCAGCGTCATCAGGATCCAGCGGTGGCCGAGGGACCCGCTGCGGGACAGGCCGTAGGCGCACAGCACGGACACCGCCATCGAGAACAGCGTGCCGACCAGGGTGACGAGGACGCTGATGACCGCGGCGCGGGTGACCTGGCCGCCGCTGAGCAGCTCCCGGTACGCGATGAAGGTGATGCCCTCGGGCACCAGCACCAGGCCGCCCGCCTCGTCGATGGTCTTCCGTGAGGAGAGGCTGGTGACGATGACGATCCACAGCGGGAAGAGGATCGCCAGGCAGGCGAACGACAGGGCGATGCCCTTGCCCGCGAGACCGGCCTTCGAGGGCTCCTCCTCCCACGCGGGGCGGGGCGGGGCGGCCCACGGGCGCGGCTTGTCCACCGGTTTGCCGACGACGGCGCTCACTTCTTGTACACCCCCTGCTCGCCCATGAGATGGGCCACCTTGTTCGCGGCGAGGACCAGGCCGATGCTGACCACGCCCTTGATCAGACCCGCGGCGGCCGCGTAGCCGAAGTCCTGGTTGCGCACGCCGTTCCACCACACGAAGGTGTCGAGGACCTCCCCCGCTCCCGGTCCGACGGCGTCGCGTTGCAGCAGGATCTGCTCGAACCCGACGGTCAGCGCGTCACCGACGCGCAGCACCAGCAGGAGCGCGATCACCGGGCGCAGCGCGGGCAGCGTGACGTGCCACATGCGGCGCCAGCGTCCGGCGCCGTCCATCGCGGCCGCCTCGTAGTGGTCCTGGGACACCGAGGCCAGGGCGGCGAGGAAGACGATGATCCCCCACCCGGCGTCCTTCCACACGCTCTGCGCGGTGAGCAGGAAGGCGAAGGTGTCCGGGTTGGTCATGATGTCGATGCCGTCGTACCCGTTCTGCCGCAGCAGCTGCGAGAGCATGCCCGCGCCGCCGAACATCTGCTGGAAGACGGCGATGACCAGCACCCACGAGAAGAAGTGCGGCAGGTAGAGCACCGCCTGCGCGACGGCCCGCACGCGGGGCCGGACCACGCTGTTGATGAGCAGCGCGAGCAGGATCGGGATCGGGAAGAACAGCACGAGCTGGACGAAGAACAGCACCAGCGTGTTCTCGACGGCGTTCCAGAAGGCCGAGTCCTCGACGATCCGCCGGAAGTTCTCCAGACCCACGAAGGGGCTGTTCAGGATGGAGACGACGCCGTTGTCGCTGATGTAGGGGTCGTATTCCTGGAAGGCGACGACGTTGCCGAGGATGGGCAGGTAGTTGAAGACCAGCACCAGCAGGACGGCCGGCAGGGTCATGAGGATCAGGGCGCGATCGCGTCGGAACCGGTGCCGGAGGCCGAGCCCGCCCTCGGGTGGCTTCTCCGGGGAACCGGTGGCGTCGGCGGACGCCGCCGGGGTCTTCTCGGGCGTTGCGGCCTCGGTACCGCTCCGAGGCACCGTGCTGTGCGACACGGCTGTTCTCCTTGCCTCAGGGCCGGGTCAGCTCGCCGCCGAGCCGTTCTCGTCGAGGAGCTTCCGGTACCAGTCGCGCAGCTCGTCGCCGCCCTTGCTCTTCCAGTCGGAGACGAACTGCTGCATGTCGCCGATCTTCTTCCGGCCGCGGACGATGTCGTCCTCCAACTGCTCGACGTCGTTGGTGAGGTTGGTGTACCGGGCGGGCTCGGTGATCTGCATGCCCCAGAAGGCGGACTTCCTGGCGAACGCGCCCATCCGCTGCTGCCACTCGACCTGGCCCTTGGCGACCTCGGGGAAGTCGGGGTGTGCGAGGGTCGCGGCGGGAGAGGCGACCATGACGTAGGCGTTCATCACCTCGATGTTGCCCTTGTCGGTCTTGACGGGGACGCCGTCCTTGACGGTGTAGTGGGTGCCTTCGACGCCGTAGTTGGTCATCATGTACTCCTTGGTGCCGTACGGCGCCGCGGTGACGTTGGCGACGGCCAGCACGTCGCGCACGACCGACTCGGAGGCCTTCTTGTTGACGAAGGCGAAGATGCCGGCGGGCTGATCGGCCCACAGGACGGGCTCGCCTCCGTCGTGGCCCCAGACGTCCATGCCCCAGATCTTGAACTCGGGGTTCTGCGCGGCCTGTTCGGCGGTGCGGCCCCACCACTGGGAGATGTTGTTGGGGTAGATCAGGAACTCGCCCGCCGCGAACTTCGGGCCGGCGTCGGGGGCGTTCTTGCCCATCTTCGAGTCGGGGTGGACGACCCCGGCGGCGAAGAGCTTGCGGGACCACTCCAGGGCTTCGAGGAACTCCTCGGTCTCGATGCGGTTGACGAGCTTGCCGTCGACGAGGTTCCAGCCGAGTGGCTTCTCGCTGCCGGAGAGCACACCGAAGGCCTGGAAGGCGGTCCACTTCATGTCCAGGCAGGCCCACCGCCTGGCCCGGGCGTTGGTGATCTCCTTGGCCAGCGCCATGAACTCGTCGCAGGACTTCGGGACTTCGTAGCCCTCCTTCTCGAAGACGTCCTGCCGGTACAGGGGCACCATGGAGGGGGCGGACGGCGCCGGCATGGGCAGGCCGCGCAGCTTGCCGCCGAAGATGGAACGCCGCCAGGCGTCGGTCGGGATCGCGGCGAGGTTCGGGTACCGCTTGACCTCGTCCCCGGACAGGTAGGGGCCGAGGTCGGCGAACTTGCTGATGATGGCGCTGGGTATCTTGCCGCCCATGTTCCACCCCGGGACGACCACCACGTCCGGGACGTCGCTGGAGGCGAGGACCGCGCCGAGCTTCTGGTCGTAGGTGTTGCCGTCCTGGTTCTGCCAGACGACGTCGACGCCGATCAGGTCGTTCATCGCCGTGTAGTAGGCGTTGCCCTGCTTCGGCGGCGAGCCCCAGAACGGCGCCATGACGGTGACCTTGCCGCCCTTGCCGAGCTGCTTCGGGACCGAGGTCTTGAGGGTGGCGAGGTCCAGCTTGCCGGTGAATCCGATGGCCGAGCCGTTCCTCGACGGGATGTCCGGCTTCACCACGTTGCTCGCCACGAAGGCGGGCAGGATCTTCTCGGCGTCCTTGCCCGAGGTGGTGCCGTCCCGCGTTCCGCTGTCCGATCCGCCGCACGCGGCGAGCAGGGGCACCCCGCCCGCGACCGCTGCGGTGGCGACCGCCGTGGAGGCGAGGAAACTTCTCCGGCTCGGTCCCGAGGAGGCGGAGGCGGCGTTCGGCGTCATTGCGTCAACCCTTCATGGCACACCAGGACACCCGGCGGGGGCCGTCGGCTGCGGTGTCTCGAGTGGAACTGGCTGAGCTGAAGCGGGACTTCGACCGCTGCACCCGGTCACCCAGTCGAAGCGCTTCGATGTTGCTGCGAGGTTAAGTGAACGCCCCAGGGTGCACAAGGGTCGTTCCCAAAGTTCCTCCCGTCCCCGGTAAGCCCTTTCCCCGTGCACCGCTTGAAGTGATGATGCCGATCCCTTGACACCCGACCTGTCGTCGAATGAGCATCGAAGCGCTTCGAAAGCGCCTCGCCGATTCAGTGCAAGGGATCCCCACGTGACCGCACACACGCCACCCACCGCGCCCTTCCGCGACCCGCGGCTGCCCTTCGCGGAACGCGTCGACGACCTGCTGGGACGGCTCACCCTCGACGAGAAGATCTCCTTCCTGCACCAGTTCGCGCCCGCCGTCGAACGGCTCGGGATCGCCGCGTTCCGCACCGGCCAGGAGGCCCTGCACGGCGTCGCCTGGATGGGCCCGGCGACGGTGTTCCCGCAGGCCGTCGGGCTCGGCGCGACCTGGAACGCCGACCTCGTACGACGGGTCGGCGACGCCGTGTCCCGGGAGGCCCGTGCCATGCGCGCCAAGGACGACCGGGTCGGCCTCAACGTGTGGGCCCCTACGGTGAACCTGCTGCGCCACCCCCTGTGGGGCCGCAACGAGGAGGGCTACTCGGAGGACCCGAAGCTGACCTCGGCGATCGCCACCGCCTACACGCACGGCCTGCGCGGCGACCACCCGGTGTACTGGCGCACCGCGCCCGTGCTGAAGCACTGGCTCGCCCACAACAACGAGACGGACCGCTCCACCACGTCGAGTTCGGTGCGCCCGCGCGTGCTCCACGAGTACGACCTGCGGGCCTTCCGCGACACGGTGCAGGCGGGCGCGGTGGCCGGGGTGATGCCGGCCTACAACCTGGTCAACGGCCGCCCCAACCACGTGTCCCCGTACCTGCGCGAGCACCTGCGCACCTGGACCGGCCAGGAGCTGCTGGTCTGCTCGGACGCGGGCGCGCCGAGCAACCTGGTCGACTCCGAGCACTACTTCGACACGCACGAGGAGGCGACCGCCGCCTCGCTCGTGGCGGGCGTCGACAGCTTCACCGACCACGGCACGGACTCCTCGCGGATCACCGCGCGGCTGCGCGGTGCCCTGGAGCGCGGCCTGCTGACGGAGGCGGACCTCGACACGACCGTCCGCCGCCAGCTCTCGGTCCGCTTCCGGCTCGGCGAGTTCGACCCGCGGGACGACCCGCACGAGGCGACGGCCGCGTTCGACACCCCCGGGCACCGCGCCCTCGCGCAGGAGGCCGCCGAGCAGGCGATCGTGCTGCTGAAGAACGACGGGCTGCTGCCGCTGGCCCCCGGCACCCGCGTCGCCGTGGTGGGGCTCCTGGCCGACGAGTGCAAGCTCGACTGGTACAGCGGCACCCTCATCCACCGTTCGACGCCGCTGGAGGGCCTGTACGAACGGTTCGGGGCGGATCGGGTGGAGTTCGCCGAGGGCGTGGACCGGGTCCGGCTGCGGACCGCGTCGGGCGCGTTCCTGCACGTACCGGTGGCCGGGGACGCCGCCGACGTGGTGCGCGGCGCCGAGGGTGCCCTCGACCCGGCCCTGCTCGCGGGCCGCACCGACCTGCCCGCGCTCACCACCGACGCGGCCGGCACGGAACTGGCGCTCGTCGACTGGGGCGAGGGCGTGCTGACCCTGCGGGCACCCGACGGACGCTACCTCTCGGTCGCCGGGGACGGGTACGTCCGCGCCGCCGCCGACCAGCCGGGCGGCTGGGTCGTGCAGGAGACGTTCGGCCTGGAACCGCACGGGAACGGGCACCTCCTCAGGCACCTGGGAACCGGTCGCCACGTCTGTGTCTCCGCCGACGGCGTGAAGGTTGCCGACGAGGATCCCGAGGTCTTCGAACTGGTCGTCGCCGAGCGGGGCGAGGAGGCGGTGGCACGGGCCGCCGCGGCGGCCGACGTGGTGGTGGTCGTGGCGGGCAACGACCCGCACCTCAACGGCCGCGAGACCGAGGACCGTACGACGCTCCGCCTCCCCGGCCACCAGGAGCGGCTGCTGCGGGCGGCCCGCGCGGCGAACCCGGCCACCGTGCTCGCCCTGGTCTCCGCCTACCCCTACGCCGTCGACCCGGCGGACCTGCCGGCCGTGCTGTGGACCGCGCACGGCGGCCAGGCGGCCGGCACCGCCCTGGCCCGGGTCCTGGCCGGTGACGTCTCCCCCGCCGGCCGGCTCCCGCAGACCTGGTACGCCTCCGACGCCGACCTGCCGGACCTGCTCGACTACGACGTGATCGGCAGCCGCCAGACGTACCTCTACTTCGAGGGCACCCCCCTGTTCCCCTTCGGACACGGGCTGTCCTACGCCTCGTTCTCCTACGCCGGTCTGACGGCCCGGACGCAGGACGGGTCGGTGCGTGTCTCCTTCTCCGTCACCAACACCGGCGCGGTCACCGCCGACGAGGTCGCCCAGCTCTACGGCCGGGCCGTCGACCCCGCCGTCCCCCGCCCGCGGCGCGAACTGCTGGACCACCGGCGGATCACGCTCGCCCCGGGTGCGACGGCCGAGCTGCGCTTCGACGTCCCGCTGTCCGCCTTCGCCCTCTGGGACGTGGCCCGGGGGCGGTGGCGGGTGGAGCCGGGCGCGCACGAGCTCCTGGTGGGGGCGTCCAGCGAGGACGTCCGGCTGCGGACGACCGTCACGCTGCCCGGCGAGCCGGCCCTGCCACGCGCGGTCGTCACCGACGGCCTGGCCGCGGCCTCCTTCGACGAGCAGCACGGCATCGAGATCGTCGACCGGACGAAGGTGTCGGGCGACGCGGTGACGCCGGCGGATCCGGCCGGAGGCGAACTCGTCTACCGCGCCTGCGACTTCGGGAGCGGCATCACCGGGGTGACGTTCGAGGTGTCCGGCTCGGGCACGGTCGAACTGTCCCTGGACGGCGGCCCGGTGCTCGCGGCGCTGTCGACCGCGGCACCCACGGCGGGCCCGTACGACTACGTCCCGCTCGTCGCCGTCGTCGCCGCCGCCGGCGTCCACGACGTGCGCCTGAGGCTGCGCGGCCCGCTGCGGCTCGCGCACGTCGGCTTCTCCGGTTGAGGGTCCGGAACAGGCCGGCGCACAGCAGAGGCCCGGCACCGGAAGGCATCGGTGCCGGGCCTCTGCACAGAGCTTATGTGAAAATGGTTCCCATAAGCCAGAGGGGGTCAGAGGGTGATGCCGGCGAGGACCATCACGCGCTCGTAGGTGTAGTCCTCCATGGCGAAGCGCACGCCCTCGCGGCCCACGCCCGACTGCTTCACGCCGCCGTACGGCATCTGGTCGGCGCGGTAGGACGGCACGTCCCCGATGACCACGCCGCCGACCTCCAGGGCCCGGTGGGCGCGGAAGGCGGTCTGCAGGTCGTGCGTGAACACGCCCGCCTGCAGGCCGTACTTGGAGTCGTTGACGGCGGCGAAGGCCTCGGCCTCGCCGTCCACCTTCTGCACGGTGAGGACCGGCCCGAAGACCTCCTCGCAGGAGATCGTCACGTCGGCGGGGACCTCGGCCAGGACGGTCGGCGCGTAGGAGGCACCGTCGCGCTTGCCGCCGGTGAGCAGCCGGGCACCGGCGTCCACGGCCTCCTGCACCCACTTCTCGACGCGCCGGGCGGCCTCCTCGCTGACCAGCGGGCCGACGTCCGTGCTGTCGTCGCTCGGGTCGCCGGTGACCTGGGCCTCGACGGCGGCGACGATGCGCGGCAGCAGCCGGTCGTACACCGAGGCGTCGGCGATCACGCGCTGGACGGAGATGCAGGACTGGCCGCCCTGGTAGTTGGAGAAGGTGGCGATGCGGTTCGCCGCCCGGTCCAGGTCCTCGTCGCTCGCCCAGTCGGCGAGGACGACGGCCGCGCCGTTGCCGCCCAGCTCCAGGGTGCAGTGCTTGCGCGGCACCGAGTCCATGATCGCGTAGCCGACCTTCTCGGAGCCGGTGAACGAGATCACGGGCAGGCGCTCGTCCTGCACCAGTGCGGGCATCTTGTCGTTGGCGACCGGCAGGATGCTCCAGGAGCCGGCGGGCAGCTCCGTCTCGGCCAGCAGGTCGCCGATGATCAGGCCGGACAACGGGGTCGCGGGGGCCGGCTTGAGGATGATCGGAGCGCCGGCGGCGATGGCCGGGGCGACCTTGTGGGCGCACAGGTTCAGCGGGAAGTTGAAGGGCGCGATGCCCAGCACGACACCCTTGGGGAAGCGGCGCGTGAGGGCGAGGCGGCCCTGGCCGCCGAGGTCGGTGTCGAGGCGCTGGGCCTCGCCGCCGTTGAACCGCCGGGCCTCCTCGGCCGCGAAGCGGAACACCGACACGGCCCGGCCGACCTCGCCGCGCGCCCACTTCATGGGCTTGCCGTTCTCGGCGGAGATCAGCCGCGCGATCTCCTCGGTGCGCTCGGCGAGGCGCTTGCTGACGTGGTCGAGGGCGGCGGCGCGCACGTGCGCCGGGGTGGCGGCGAACTCGTCGCGCACGGCGTGGGCGGCGGCGACGGCCTCCTCGACCTGCGCGTCGGTCGGCACGCTCACCTTGCCCACGAGCCGTCCGTCCCACGGGGAGGTGACGTCGAAGGTGTCCTCGCCGGTGGCCTGGCGGCCGGCGAGCCAGAAGGCGTGGGTGGAGGTCATGTTCGTTCCGGCCCTTCGGCGTTGGGGGTGATCCAGTCGTACGGGACCCACCGTAGGGGCGGAGTGGCCGAAGGGCGCTTGTCCGGCACGTAGCAGTGGCGCCCCGGGACACTACGGTTTGGCTAGTCGGTGCTGGTGGCCTTCAGCGCCAGCCAGAGCTCCATCCGCACGTCCGGGTCGTCCAGGGAGCGGCCCAGGATCTCCTCGACGCGGCGCATGCGGTAGCGCAGGGTGTGGCGGTGGACGCCGAGGTCGGCCGCGGCCGCGTCCCACTGGCCGTGCCGGGACAGCCAGGCGCGCAGGGAGGCGACCAGGTCGCCGCGGCCCGTGGCGTCGTGCTCGTACAGCGGGCGCAGCACGCCGTCCGCGAAGGCTCGTACGGCGTCGTCCGCGAGCAGCGGCAGTACGGATCCGGCCGCCATCTGCTCGTGCTCCACCAGGACGCGTCCGCGCCGCCTGGCCACGGACAGGGCCTGCTCGGCCTGCTTGTACGCGGCCGACGCGGCGATGGGCCCGGCCGGTGCGGACAGGCCCACGACGAGCTCGTCCTCCTCGCCGCCGGGCACCTTCTCGCGCACGCCGGTCCGGGCCGTCTCCAGGGCGGCCGCGTACTCCGCGCAGGCCGCCGCCGCGGCGCCGCCGTCCGCGGCCAGCACCACCAGCCGCTCCCCCTCCGGCACGACCAGCACGGCCTCGCCGGCCCGGGCCGCCGCGGACTCCATCACGTCGGCGAGCGCCGCGAGGGGGTCGCCGCCCGGGTCGGCCGCGGCGAGCGCGGCGGCGGAGGACCGGTCGGGGGCGGGGGCGGCGGCGCGGCCCTCGGCCCGGGCCAGCGCCGCCGATGCGGACACCGGCACCCGCTCGGCGACCAGCATCCGGAACGGCGCGTCCAGCAGCCCGCCGTACAGGTCCCCGGCGACCGCCCGCGCGTGGTCCGGCTCCCCGGCCAGCAGCATGCGCAGCACCGCGGCCCCGATCCGCTGCTCGGCCGCCTGGAGGGACCGGGAGCGTTCCGTGGTCAGGGTCAGCAGGGCGATGGCCGAGTGGACGGCGTACCGCTCGGCGGTGCCCAGGGTGGCGGCGGTGCCCACGGCGAGCGCCGCGCGGGGCCGCCGGCCGGTGCCCACGGTGTGCAGCTCGACCCGGTCCTCGTTCTCCGGCCCGCCGACCACCGACGAGGCCGGCGCGGGCCGGTCCCGCAGCCGCTGCACGTCGCCGGTGAGCCGTGCCGCCCGCCGCCCGGCCCACTCGGGAGCCGCGGCGACGACGGCGCCCGACGCGTCGTACAGCGCCGCCCAGCCGTCGACCTGCGCGGCCAGCGCGGCCAGCAGCCCCTCCGGACCGCCGGTCTGCGCCTGCCGGGTCAGCTCCCGCTGGGCGGCGAACCCGGCCGTGACGGCCTTGTACTGGTCGGCGGCGATCGCGGCGGAGACGGCCTTGCTGATGGCGAGGAACGGGGTCCGGCGCGGGACCTCCAGCAGCGGCAGGCCCTCCTCCTCGGCCGCGGTGACGAGCGCCTCGGGGATCTCCTCGTAGTTGACGCCGACGGCGAAGCCGAGCCCGACCACTCCGGCGCCGGCCAGCCGTCGCACGTAGCGCCGCATGGCCTCCGGGTCCTCGGCGTCCAGCTTGAGCGCCGTGATCAGCAGCAGCTCCCCGCCCTCCATGTAGGGCACCGGGTCGGCGAGCTCGCTGACGTGCGCCCAGCGGACTGGCACGTCGAGGCGGTCCTCGCCCGCCCGCACGGTCAGCTTCAGCGCGGAGTGGTGGACGAGCGAGGCGAGCGTCGGGGGCATGAGGCCTTCAGGTCTGCGTCAGGGCTGTGTGGGCGTTGTGGTCTTTTGGCCGCCGCGTATGAACGACCTGTGACGATTCTGCCTCACCGTACGGTCCCGGCGTACCGCGCCGGCCACACAGCCCGTGGGATCTCAGCCCCGCAGGTTCACCAGCAGGGGCGGTGCGTGCTCGCCCTGCACGGTGGTCAGCGACAGCACCGCGTGCCCGGCCGGCACGCCGTGGGCCAGCTCCGAGGCGGACCAGCGCTCGCGCTCGACCTGCCGGACGGTGACCGCCCGGGCGGTCGGCGCCTTGCCGGTGATCACCCGCCGGACCGCGTGCAGCGCCTTGCCGGCCGGGGTCTCGGCGATGATCTGCCGGTCGGTGACGTCGCGGGCCTCGGTCCACTCCTTGCCCCACACCTCGGCGAAGTCCTGCCCGTCCCAGGGCGTGAGCCCGGCCAGCGCCATCCGGCACCCGGTGGCGCCGAGCAGCGGCCCGCGCAGGGGCCGGGCCACGTCGTCGAGCGTGCGCAGGGTCAGCACCACACCGGCGTTGCCGGACCGCAGCCGCTGGATGCCGCGCACGGCCTCGGGCGTGATCACGCCGGTCGCGTCGTCGAGCACCAGGCAGGCGAACAGCGACCGGTCCTCGCGTACAGCGACACTGGCCGTGAACTGGGCGAGCACCAGCCGCGCGAGCATCCGGGAGGCGTCGGCGTGCCCGCGCTCGGGCAGGTCGATGCGGACCCGCACGGGGTGGTCGAGGGCTTTCAGCGTGAAGGGCCGGGACTGGCCGGAGGTGTCGAAGAACCCGGCGAAGGCGGGCCGGTCGAGCAGTGCGACCCGGTCGGCGAGCACCCCGCCGACGTCCCCGGGCTGCCCCATCTGCCGCTCCCGGGCGTCCAGCTCCCGCAGCAGCGACTCCTGCCCGGACTCCTGCAGCCCCTGCCGCAGCGCGGCGAACGGCCCCGGCGCCCCGTCCAGCAGCTGCCGCAGCTCCGGTACGGAGGGGAAACGCCCGTGCACGGCACGGAACGGTCCGAGCAGCTGGGCGAGGACGGTGGTGGAGCGCCGGGTGTCGCTGCCCGGGTGCGGATCGGCGAGGTCCCCGACCAGGCCCTCGGCGAGCACGGCCGCGGCCTCGTCCGGGTCGCCGGTGCCGCCGTACAGGTCGAGGTCGTACTCCGAGTCCTGATGGCCGATCCGCACGACGACGTCGTACGCGTCGGCCGGGCCGAGCCCCGCCCCGGCCCCCCCGACCACCACGACGGCGGCCCGCCCGGCCAGGGCATGCAGACACAACGACTCGGCGAGGGGCCGCACGACGGTCCCGGTCTTACCGGAACCGGCGGGGCCGACGGCGACGAGCGAGGTGCCCAGCAGGTCGGGTCCCAGGGCGAGCCCGGCGCCGCGGTAGGTGTACGGGTTGCGGACGTCGTCCACGGTGGTGCCGAGCCGTACCTGTCCGGTGAGCAGGTCGTGCCGGGCCAGCCGGGTGGGCAGGTCGCGCTCTCCGGAGGGGTGCAGACAGGCGGCGGCGCCGTCCTTCAGCACGGCACCGCTGAAGGTGGCGAGGCTGTGCCGTCCGGTGCGCACCCCCTGCCAGGCCCGCTGGATCCGGGCGTGGTCGACGTCCCGCATGAGCCCGGAGCGGGCGTCGGCGGCGAGCCGCTCGGCCGCGTCGACGGCTCCGGCGGCGCGCAGCTCGTTCCACTGGGCCGGGTCGTCCTGGGGGGCCGTCGGGTCGGCCTGCGCTTCGGGCCGGCGGAAGCGCGCGGCGACGAAACGGCGCCAGACCTCGCCCCAGCGGCCGAGCCGGGCCACACCGACCATGATCGCCAGGGCGACGAGGAGCTCGTACCCCCGGTAGACCAGGAACGTGCCGGTCTCGCCGAGATCGCTGTCGGCGCCGCGCCAGGCGTCGGGGACGATCAGGTCGAACGGCACCCACCACCAGTTGCCGAGGTATCCGTTCTGCAGCAGCGACCAGATCAGCCAGCCCACCAGGAACGCGATCACCGCTCCGCTCAGCAGCTGCCGGGTGGGCGTGACGTCGAGCTCCTCCGCGGGCCGCGGCCGGTGCCCGAACCGCCACACGCCCGGCGCGGCCTCGGGCCGGGGCGTGCGCAGCCAGGCGAGGAAGGCCGAGCCGTCCGGCAGCGGCGGGGTCGCCGGTGCCCGGGGCGGCCGGGGAGGCATCGAAGGCACCTCCGGCGGCCCCGCCGGACGCGGTACCGGGTTCGCATGCGTGCCCCGGGCCTCCTGCGTCCCGTCGCTGTCCATCGCCCTTGCCCCCTGACCAGCCGCTCCGTCCACCATCAGCGAGCCAATCTAACGCCCTCCCCTGGGGAGTTCACCGCTTACGCGGCCGCGTCGTGGGCACGGGTGGCCGAGAGTGCCATGTCCACCCCGGACAAGCCGCCGGGCCGACAACGCCCACATGGAGCATGCCCACCCCCCTCCCCCCGCCCTAGCCTGCGGGAAAAGAAGTCACAGTGTCTGTACAGGTCCGTCCGCACCACCCCCAGGAGCCCCGCATGAGCGCACTGCCGCAGGAGCGTCGTGTCGTCACCGCCATCCCCGGCCCGAAGTCGCAGGAGCTGCAGGCCCGCCGCACCGCCGCGGTCGCGCAGGGCGTGGGCTCCGTGCTGCCCGTCTTCACCGCGCGCGCGGGCGGCGGGATCATCGAGGACGTCGACGGCAACCGCCTGATCGACTTCGGCTCGGGCATCGCCGTGACGTCCGTCGGCGCCTCCGCCGAGGCCGTCGTACGCCGGGCGTCGGCCCAGCTCGCCGACTTCACCCACACCTGTTTCATGGTCACGCCGTACGAGGGCTACGTCGAGGTCGCCGAGGCGCTCGCCGAGCTCACCCCGGGTGACCACGCCAAGAAGAGCGCGCTGTTCAACTCCGGCGCCGAGGCCGTCGAGAACGCGGTGAAGATCGCCCGGGCCTACACCAAGCGGCAGGCCGTCGTCGTGTTCGACCACGGCTACCACGGGCGCACCAACCTGACGATGGCGCTCACCGCGAAGAACATGCCGTACAAGCACGGCTTCGGGCCGTTCGCGCCCGAGGTGTACCGGGTGCCCGTCGCCTACGGCTACCGCTGGCCGACCGGTCCCGAGAACGCCGGCCCCGAGGCCGCCGCCCAGGCGATCGACCAGATCAGCAAGCAGGTCGGCGCCGAGAACGTCGCCGCGGTCATCATCGAGCCGGTGCTCGGCGAGGGCGGCTTCATCGAGCCGGCCAAGGGCTTCCTGCCGGCGATCCGGAAGTTCACCGAGGACAACGGCATCGTCTTCGTCGCCGACGAGATCCAGTCCGGCTTCTGCCGCACGGGCCAGTGGTTCGCGTGCGAGGACGAGGGGATCGTCCCGGACCTGATCACGACCGCCAAGGGCATCGCCGGCGGCCTGCCGCTCGCGGCCGTGACCGGGCGTGCCGAGATCATGGACGCCGCGCACGCGGGCGGTCTGGGCGGTACGTACGGCGGCAACCCCGTCGCCTGCGCGGGCGCGCTGGGCGCGATCGAGACCATGCGCGAGCTCAACCTCAACGCCAGGGCCCAGAACATCGAGGCCGTGATGAAGGCGCGCCTTTCGGCCATGCAGGAGAAGTTCGACATCATCGGCGACGTGCGCGGCCGCGGCGCGATGATCGCCATCGAGCTGGTCAAGGACCGCGCCACCAAGGAGCCGAACCCGGAGGCGACCGCCGCACTGGCCAAGGCCTGCCACCAGGAGGGCCTGCTGGTCCTGACCTGTGGCACCTACGGCAACGTCCTCCGCTTCCTGCCGCCGCTGGTGATCGGCGAGGACCTGCTGAACGAGGGCCTCGACATCATCGAGCAGGGCTTCGCCCGCATCTGACCCTCCTGACGCGCATCTGAGCCCCCGTCGGGGCAGGTGAGCCGCCCCGGTTCCGCTACCGGGGCGGCGAGCGGCAGAGCGTGTGAAGAAGGTGTGCGAGGTGGATGACAGGGCGCCCTGCGGCCTGTCCTCCGCCCTGCCCCTGTCGTAGGTTCTACCCAGATGAGAGATACACCCCGCCCACAGGGGACTGTGGGTGACATCAGGCCGGGGCCTCCCCAGCTTCGACCTGGTCGTGCCCTCGCGCACACAACCGGAGCCTGAGGCTCTGGATCTCCTCACCGATCGGACGGTCGCCCGCCCCAAACCCCCCGGGGCGCGCGACGTTCCGGTCCAGCGGCCGCCTCGGAACCACCCCCCTGTTCCGGGGCGGCCGACCTCCTTCTTTCCTCTTCTCTTCCTGACGCTCAGCCGTCCGAGGCCTCCCGCGCGGCCCGCTCCAGCCGGGCCCGGTGCCGGTCCCACCACGCCCGGTCGCCCGCCGGCAGGTTGTCCGCGGCAGGGTTCAGGCCGGCGCTGCCGTCGATGAGCTCGCGCACGATGTCCGCGTGGCCGGCGTGCCGCTGCGTGTCGGAGATCACCCGCACCAGCACGTGGTGCAGCGTCACCTCCCGCCGCTCCTGCGGCCACCACGGCACCTGCCCGGTCGCCTCCAGGTCCAGCGCCTCGACCGTCCGGTCGGAGTGCCGCCACGCCTGCCGGTAGAGCCCGGTGATCTGCTCGCGTGACTCCTCCGCCGTGGCCCACATGTCCGCGTTGGGCTCGGCGTCCCGCGTGTACCACCAGGGCGGCGGCGGTTCCGTCTCGAAGTAGGGCCGTCCGAACGTGTCGCCGAGGTACCCGAGCTCCACCCCGGCGACGTGCTTGACCAGGCCGAGCAGGTTGGTCCCGGTCGGGGTGAGCGGGCGGCGGACGTCGTACTCGGAGAGGCCTTCCAGCTTCCAGAGCAGCGCGTCCCGGGCTTCCTGCAGGTAGCGGAGCAGGTCCGCCTTGGCGTGGGGTGCGGTCATGCCGGGCAGTCTCGCACCGGGCACCGACACCGGCCCCGGGCCGCGGCGGCCACGGGCGACGGGAGGACGTCCGCGCTCGTGCCAAGCTGTCCCCATGCCGATCTCCGCACAGGCGCACCGGGAAGACGCCCCGTCCCGTGTGCGCCCCGGCACCCTGGTCCCGCTGCTCGGCCTTCCCGCCCTGCTGTTCGCCCTGATCACCTGGCAGGTCGTCGCCGACGGCCCGCTGCTGCGGCTCGACGAGCGGTTCAGCCGGGTGCTGCTCGTCCCCGACCGCTTCTCCGAGCTGCTGTCGGACCTGGGCGACGTCGCAGTGGCGGTCCCGGTCCTCGCCGTCGCCCTCGGGTACGTCGCCGTGCGCGGCCGCCGCGACGGCACCGGCCGCTGGTGGCTGCCGGTGGCGGCCGCCGCCCTGCTCATGGCGCTGGTCCCGGCGCTGGTCGTCCCGCTGAAGGAACTCACCGACCGCCCGGGCCCGCCGGTCGTCCCCCCGGGCACCGGCTACTACCCCTCCGGTCACACCGCCACGGCCGCCGTCGCCTACGGCGGCGCGACCCTGCTGCTGCTCCCGTGGCTGCGCACCGCCCTGGCCCGCCGCGTCCTGATCGCCGTCTGCGCCGCCCTCGTGCTCGGCGTGAGCTACGGCCTGGTCCGCCGCGGCTACCACTGGCCCCTGGACGTGGCGGGCAGTTGGTGTCTGTGCGCGGTGCTGCTGTCGTCGCTCTGGCTGTTCCTCCGCCGAACGGCGCCGTCCGAGCAGCCCCGTGGGGCGGACACGGCCTAGTCACCGTTCTCCGTGGCCAGGCCGGCCGCCGCCTCGTGCATGGCCAGTTCCAGCAGGGCGGGATCCGTCAGCAGGCCCGAGCCGTCCGGCGGGACCAGCCAGCGCACGCCGCCCGGTGACGACCGGCCCGGGTACGGCACGACGATCCAGGTGCCGGCGCCCGCCGTGCGGATGCCCGTGCCGAGCCAGCGGGCCGCGGTGCCGGGCGGTACGAAGAACCCCATGCGGGCGTCGCCGAAGTCGACGAGCACCGGGCCCGGCTGGTCGAGGACGCGGCTGAGCACGTCGAGCGTGGCGTAACCGAGTTCCCCGGGCAGGATGAGCACGTCCCAGGCGCTGCCGGCCGGCAGCAGCGCGACCCCGAGCGGGTTGCGCTCCCACTCCCAGCGGCAGGCCTCGGGATCGGGTGCGACGGATGCGAGCCACTCGACCGCCGTCTTGGCCCCTGTCATGAGGAGGACCCCCTTCTCTCGTGAAGCTCGTGGATCCCGTGGACGCGCGCTGCGTGCACGGGGGCACCACGAGGGAGAAGGGGGTCTCCCCGGGGTCATTACGCGGGTTCCACCGCCTCGTCGGAGTGAACCGGCTCACACCCGCCGGGCCGGGTCGGCGGGGCGGGTCCGTCGGCTCAGCTGTCGAAGCCCAGACCGAGTCGGTCCATCGTCCGCAGCCACAGGTTGCGGCGCCCGCCCTGCGCGTCCGCGCGGGCCAGCGACCACTTGGTGAGGGCGATGCCCGTCCAGGCGAACGGCTCGGGCGGGAACGGCAGCGGCTTCCTGCGGATCATCTCCAGCTCGGTCCGCTCGGTGCGCTCCCCCGCCAGCAGGTCCAGCATCACCTCGGCGCCGAACCGGGTGGCCCCGACGCCGAGGCCCGTGTACCCGGCCGCGTAGGCCACCTTGCCCTGGTGGGCCGTGCCGAAGAACGCCGAGAAGCGGGAGCAGGTGTCGATGGCGCCGCCCCAGGCATGGGAGAAGCGCACGCCCTCCAGTTGCGGGAAGCAGGTGAAGAAGTGCCCGGCGAGCTTGGCGTAGGTCTCGGGCCGGTCGTCGTACTCGGCGCGGACGCGGCCGCCGTAGGGGTAGATCGCGTCGTAGCCGCCCCAGAGGATCCGGTTGTCGGCGGACAGGCGGAAGTAGTGGAACTGGTTGGCGCTGTCGCCGAGGCCCTGGCGGTTCTTCCAGCCGATGGAGGCCAGCTGGTCGTCGGTGAGCGGCTCGGTCATGAGGGCGTAGTCGTAGACCGGGACGGTGTAGGAGCGCACGCGGCGGACCAGGTTGGGGAAGATGTTGGTGCCGAGGGCGACCCGGCGGGCGCGGATCCGGCCGTAGGGGGTGCGGACGGCCATGCCCGCGCCGTAGGGCTTCAGGTCCAGCGCGGGCGTGTGCTCGTGGACGCGGACGCCCAGGGCGAGACAGGCCCGCTTCAGGCCCCAGGCGAGCTTCGCCGGGTTCAGCATGGCGACGCCCCTGCGGTCCCACAGGCCCGCCTGGAACGTGGGTGAGTTCACCTGCTCCCGTACGGCGTCGGCGTCCAGGTACTCGACGCCCTCGGCCAGGCCGCGGCGGGTCGTCTCCTCGTGCCACTCGCGTAGTTCCCGCGCCTGGTAGGGCTCGGTGGCGACGTCGATCTCGCCGGTGCGCTCGAAGTCGCAGTCGATGGAGTGCCGGGCGACCGCCGCCTCGATCGCGTCGAGGTTGCGGGCGCCCAGCCGCTGGAGCGTGTGGATCTCGTCCGGCCAGCGGGTGAGGCCGTTGGGCAGGCCGTGGGTGAGGGAGGCGGCGCAGAACCCGCCGTTGCGGCCCGAGGCGGCCCAGCCCACCTCGCGGCCCTCCACCAGCACCACGTCCCGCCGCGGGTCGCGCTCCTTGGCGATCAGCGCCGTCCACAGGCCGCTGTAGCCGCCGCCGACGACCAGCAGGTCACAGGTCTCGGAGGTGGTGAGGGCGGGTTCGGGGCGGGGCCGGCCGGGGTCGTCCAGCCAGTACGCGACCGGCTGGGCGTCGGAGAGCGAATGAGTCCACCGATTCATGGCGCCAGGGGCCATGATTTCAACTCCCTACGGTTATGCCTTTTGTCTGTTGCGGCGATTTCCGATGACCATGGAGATCAGGACGAACAGTACGGCGACGATGAACATGGCCGTACCGATGACATTGATCTGGACGGGCGTTCCGCGCTGCGCCGAGCCCCAGACGAACATCGGGAACGTGACGGTCGAACCGGCGTTGAAATTGGTGATGATGAAATCGTCGAAGGAGAGCGCGAAGGCGAGCAGCGCACCGGCCGCGATACCCGGTGCCGCGATCGGCAGGGTGACCCGGACGAAGGTCTGGAACGGGCCGGCGTACAGATCCCGTGCCGCCTCCTCCAGTTTCGGGTCCATCGACATCACGCGCGCCTTCACGGCCGTGACCACGAAACTCAGGCAGAACATGATGTGCGCGATGAGGATCGTCCAGAAACCGAGCTGCGCGCCCATGTTCAGGAACAGGGTGAGCAGCGAGGCGGCCATGACCACCTCGGGCATCGCCATCGGCAGGAAGATCAGCGAGTTCACGGCGCCGCGGGCGCGGAACCGGTAGCGGACCAGGGCGAACGCGATCAGCGTGCCCAGGAGCGTGGCGCCGAGGGTCGCCCAGAAGGCGATCTGGAGGCTGACCGACAGCGAGCCGCACAGGTCGGAGACGCCGCACGGGTCCTTCCAGGCGTCCAGCGAGAACCGCTGCCACTCGTAGTTGAAGCGCCCCTTCGGTTTGTTGAAGGAGAACACCGTCACGATGACGTTCGGCAGCAGCAGATAGGCGAGCGTGAAGAGTCCCGCGATGACGACGAGATGTCTCTTGAGCCAGTTGACGAAGGGCATTAGACCAGATCCTCCGTCCCGGACCTGCGGATGTAGAAAGTGACCATGAGGAGAATGGCCGCCATGAGGATGAAGGAGAGCGCCGCGGCCGTCGGGTAGTCGAGCACTCTGAGGAACTGCGTCTGGATGACGTTGCCGACCATGCGGGTGTCGGTCGAGCCGAGCAGGTCGGCGTTGACGTAGTCACCGGTCGCCGGGATGAAGGTCAGCAGGGTGCCGGAGACGACACCCGGCATCGACAGCGGAAAGGTGACCTTGCGGAAGGTCGTCCAGGGCCGGGCGTACAGGTCGCCGGCGGCCTCGTGGAGCCGGCCGTCGATGCGCTCCAGCGAGGTGTACAGCGGCAGGATCATGAACGGCAGGAAGTTGTACGTCAGACCGCAGATGACCGCCAGCGGCGTGGCCAGCACACGGTCGCCCGCGGTCAGGCCCAGCCAGCTGGTCACGTCCAGCACGTGCAGCGAGTTGAGCGCGCCGACGAGCGGGCCGCCGTCCGCGAGGATCGTCTTCCAGGCCAGGGTGCGGATCAGGAAGCTGGTGAAGAACGGCGCGATCACCAGGATCATGATCAGGTTCCGCCAGCGGCCCGCCCGGAAGGCGATCAGATAGGCGAGCGGGTAGCCGAGCAGCAGGCACAGGATCGTGGCGGTACCGGCATAGAGCACCGAGCGGACGAACTGCGGCCAGTAGGCCGACAGCGCGTCCCAGTAGGTGGCGAAGTGCCAGGTGACCTCGTAACCCGTCTCCAGGGAGCCCGTCTGCACGGAGGTGGAGGCCTGGTAGATCATCGGCAGCGCGAAGAAGACGACCAGCCAGAGCATGCCGGGCAGCAGCAGCCAGTACGGGGTCAGGCGGCCCCGGCGCCTGGGCGGCTTCGCTTCGGGCGCCTGCGGGGTGAGCGGCGGTGGCGCCTCGGTGAGTGTCGACATCAGGCCGCCTCTTCCACTCCGGCCTCGGCGTCCTGGGCGGCGTCCAGGCCGAAGGTGTGGGCCGGGTTCCAGTGCAGGACGACCTCGGTGCCGGGCACGAGCCGGGGGTCGCGGTCGATGTTCTGGGCGTAGACCTCGAAGTCCGGGCAGACCGGGCTGTCGACGACGTACTGCGTCGAGACGCCGATGAAGCTGGAGTCCGCGATCCGGCCGGTGATGCGGTTGCGGCCCTCCGGGATCTCGCCGGCGTCGTCCGCGTGAGTGAGGGAGATCTTCTCCGGGCGGACCCCGACCAGCACCTTGCCGCCGGTGGTCGTGGGCGCCGCACAGCGCGCCTCGGGCAGGACGAGCTTGCCGCCGCCCGCCTTCAGCACGATGTCCTCGCCGCTGCGGGAGTCGACCTCGGCCTCGATGAAGTTGGAGGTGCCGAGGAAGTTGGCGACGAACGTGGTGCGCGGGTTCTCGTACAGGTCGGCGGGTGTGCCGAGCTGCTCGACGCGGCCGCCGTTCATCACGGCGACCGTGTCGGCCATGGTCATGGCCTCCTCCTGGTCGTGCGTGACGTGGATGAAGGTGATGCCGACCTCGGTCTGGATGCGCTTGAGCTCCAGCTGCATCTGGCGGCGCAACTTCAGGTCAAGGGCGCCGAGCGGCTCGTCGAGCAGGAGCACCTTGGGGTGGTTGATCAGCGCGCGGGCCACGGCGACGCGCTGCTGCTGGCCGCCGGAGAGCTGGTGCGGCTTCTTGCGGGCCTGCTCGCCGAGCTGGACCAGCTCCAGCATCTCCTCGACCTGCTTCTTCACCGACTTCAGGCCGCGCCGGCGCAGGCCGAAGGCGACGTTCTCGAAGATGTCGAGGTGCGGGAAGAGGGCGTAGGACTGGAAGACCGTGTTCACCGGCCGCCGGTACGGCGGCAGGGCCGTCACGTCCTGGTCGCCGAGGAAGACGGTGCCGGCGGAGGGTTCCTCCAGCCCGGCGATCATGCGCAGGGTGGTGGTCTTGCCGCAGCCGGAGGCGCCGAGCAGGGCGAAGAAGGAGCCCTGCGGGACGGTCAGGTCGAGCGGGTGGACGGCGGTGAAGGAGCCGTAGGTCTTGCTGATGCCCGTGAGGCGGACGTCGCCGCTGGGGTCCGTCGTGTTCGTCATGGTGGTCACGCCCCCGTCAGCTTCGCGAACTTCTCTTCGAACTCGGTCTCTTCCTTCGAGCTCAGCGAGCGGAAGGCGTGCGACTTGGCCGCCATGGCCTTGTCGGGGATGATCAGCGGGTTGTTCGCCGCGTCCTCGTCGATCTTCGCCAGCTCGGCCTTCACGCCGTCGACGGGACACACGTAGTTGATGTACGCGGCCAGTTCGGCGGCCGGCTTCGGCTCGTAGTAGAAGTCGATGAGCCGCTCGGCGTTCGTCTTGTGCCGGGCCTTGTTGGGGACGAGCAGGTTGTCCGTGGACGTCATGTAGCCGCTGTCGGGGATCAGGAAGTCGATGTCGGGGCTGTCCGCCTTGAGCTGGACGACGTCCCCGGCCCAGGCGACGCAGGCCGCGAAGTCCCCGCTGGTCAGGTCGGAGGTGTAGTCGTTGCCGGTGAAGCGGCGGATCTGGCCCTTGTCGACGGCCTTCTGCAGCCGGGCGATGGCCGCGTCGTAGTCGTCGGCGGTGAAGTCGGCCGGGTCCTTGCCCATGTCGAGCAGGGTCATGCCGACGCTGTCGCGCATCTCCGACAGGAAGCCGACGCGGCCCTTGAGCTTCGGGTTGTCGAGCAGGTCGGAGATCGACGTCACCTCGACGCCGTCGAGGGCCTTCCTGTTGTACGCGATGACCGTCGAGATGCCCTGCCAGACGTAGGAGTAGGCGCGGCCCGGGTCCCAGTCGGGGTTGCGGAACTGGGCGGACAGGTTGGCGTAGGCGTGCGGCAGGTTGCTCGCGTCGAGTTTCTGCACCCAGCCCAGGCGGATGAGGCGGGCGGCCAGCCAGTCGGTGAGGACGATCAGGTCGCGGCCGGTGTCCTGGCCCGCGGCGAGCTGCGGTTTGATCTTGCCGAAGAACTCGTTGTTGTCGTTGATGTCCTCGGTGTACTTGACCTTGACGCCGGTGCGCTCGGTGAACTGCTCCAGCGTGGGGTGGTGCTTGCCGCTGTCGTCGACGTCCATGTACTCGGTCCAGTTGGAGAAGTTCACGGTCTTCTCCTTGGCCGAGCGGTCCTCGGCCGGGACGCCGCCCTGCGACTGACCGGCCGCCGGGATGCCGCAGGCGCTCAGTGTCCCGAGACCGCCGACGGCGAGCGCGCCGCCCGCGGAGGCGCGCAGCAGCGACCGCCGGGTGAGGGCGGCCCTGCCGTTGGTGATGCTGCGCCGCATCGCGGCCACTTGGGCCGCGGACAGGCGGTCGGGCTCGTACTGCTCCATGCGCGTGGTGCCCTTTCGGAGGGTGGGCGGCCGCTGGTCGGGCGGCCTGATACGGCTAGCGGTCCCCGAAGACGGTGCGGTGCCAGTCCTTGGCGGCCACCGCGGTGTTGTCGAACATGACGTGCTTGATCTGGGTGTACTCCTCGAACGAGTACGCGGACATGTCCTTGCCGTAGCCGGAGGACTTGTAGCCGCCGTGCGGCATTTCGCTGATGATCGGGATGTGGTCGTTGACCCACACGCAGCCGGCCTTGATCTCGCGCGTGGCCCGGTTGGCCCGGTACACGTCCCGGCTCCAGGCGGAGGCGGCCAGCCCGTACGGGGTGTCGTTGGCGAGGGCGATGCCCTCGTCGTCGGTGTCGAACGGCAGCACGACCAGGACCGGTCCGAAGATCTCGGACTGGACGACCTCGCTGTCCTGGGCCGCGTCGGCGATCAGGGTGGGCCGGTAGTACGCACCCTTGGCGAGCTCGCCCCCCGGTACCTCACCGCCGGTCACCACGCGCGCGTAGCCGCGCGCCCGGTCGACGAAGCCGGCGACCCGGTCGCGCTGCGCGTGCGAGACCAGCGGGCCCAGGTCGGTGCCGGCGGCGAACGGGTCGCCGAGCCGGACCGTCTCCATGAGCGCCGCCGTCCGCTCCACGAAGGCGTCGTACAGCGGCCGCTGCACGTACGCGCGCGTGGCGGCCGTGCAGTCCTGCCCGGTGTTGATGAGCGCACCGGCGACGGCGCCGTGGGCGGCGGCCTCCGGGTCGGCGTCGTCGAAGACCACGAAGGGCGCCTTGCCGCCGAGCTCCAGGTGGAGGCGCTTGACCGTGGCGGTGGCGACCTCGGCGACGCGCTTGCCGACGGCGGTGGAGCCGGTGAAGGAGGTCATGGCCACGTCGGGGTGGCCGACGAGGTGCTCCCCGGCCTCCCTGCCCGTGCCGGTGACGATGTTGATCACGCCGTCCGGGATTCCGGCGTCGGTGGCCGCCTGCGCGAAGAGCAGCGAGGTCAGCGGGGTGAGCTCGGCGGGCTTCAGCACGATGGTGTTGCCCGCCGCGATCGCCGGGAGGATCTTCCAGGCGGCCATCTGCAGCGGGTAGTTCCAGGGCGCGATCGACCCGACGACCCCGATCGGCTCGCGCCGGACGTACGAGGTGTGGTCGCCGGAGTACTCGCCCGCGGACCGCCCCTGCAGATGCCGGGCGGCACCGGCGAAGAAGGCCGTGTTGTCGATCGTCCCGGGGACGTCGAACTCGCGGGTCAGCTTCAGCGGCTTGCCGCACTGGAGCGACTCCGCGCGGGCGAAGTCCTCCGCCCGGTCGGCCAGGACCGCGGCGAACCGGTGCAGGGCGTCGGACCGCTCGCCGGGGGTGGTGCCCGCCCAGCCGGGGAAGGCCTCGCGGGCCGCGGCGACGGCCCGGTCGACGTCGGCCGTGCCCGCCAGCTCGTAACGCAGGACCTCCTCGCCCGACGCCGGGTCGACGACCGCGTGCGTACGGCCGGAGGTGCCCCTGGTGAGGCGGCCCGCGATGTACTGCGCGCCCTGCTGGAAGCGCTCCTCGGCCGGGAATCGGTCGGGGGTGGCGTTGCCCGGGTTGTGCATGTCGCTCTCCTCCGTGTCCCCATGATGGGGCCGGCGTGGCTCAGGCTCGATTTGAGTGCCGATCCTGACAGAGGGATGGGACTCCAACAAGTGATTCCGTTGTTGATTTTTGGTTACGCGACGGAATCTGTCGACCAGGTGTCGAGTCCGCCGGGAAAAGGCGGGACGCTGTGTCCGTGGTGCGTGCCAGACTCGCGTGCATGGAGAAGATCACGGGGGCGGTCGACTCGCGGGAGGCCCTGATCAGGGCGGTCCGCGCGGGCGCCGGTATCAGGTATCTGCACTTCTGGGGGCACCGTCCGCGGCCGGACGGCCGGATCGGGCCGAGCTGCCTGAGCCAGTGGTGGCCGTCGCCGTTCACGGTGGACGGCGTGCAGTACGCGACGGCCGAGCACTGGATGATGGCCGGCAAGGCCCGCCTCTTCGAGGACGCGGCGGCCGAGCGTGCCGTGCTGGCCGCCGGGCATCCCGCCGAGGCGAAGAAGGCCGGGCGGCTGGTGCGCGGGTTCGACGAGGCGGTCTGGGCCCGGGAGCGGTTCCGGATCGTCGTGGAGGGCAGCGTCCACAAGTTCGGGGCGCATCCGGAGCTGCAGGGCTTCCTGCTGGGCACGGGCGATCGCGTACTGGTCGAGGCGAGCCCCGTGGACCGCGTGTGGGGCATCGGGCTGGCCGCGGACGACGAGGCGGCGATGGACCCGGAGCGGTGGCGGGGGCCGAATCTGCTGGGGTTCGCGCTGATGGCGGCGCGGGAGCGGCTGCGGGCGACCGGGGCATGAGTGAGGGGCCGGTCCGGGACCGGCCCCCCTCGGTGACTGCGGCGGCCTCGCTCAGGAAGCCGCGCCGAGCCCGCCCATGATGCCGGCGAACAGCAGGAAGCCCAGCAGCGGCAGGATCACGGTGGCGATGATGCCGCAGACCAGGCCGGCGGTCGCCGCGCCCTTGTTGGTGGCCTCACCGCGGGTGGCCTTGCCCCGGCCGACGGCGCCGAAGATGATCGCCAGGATGCCGAGGATCACGCCGAAGAACCACAGCAGGAAGGTCACGCTGCAGACGACGCCGATGATGCCCAGCACCAGACCCGCGGTTCCCATGCCGTTGCTCGGCTGCGCGGGCATCCCGTAGCCGGCCGCCTGCGGGTAGCCCACGGGCGGCGCGGCCGGGTAGCCGGGACCGCTCTGGGGGTAGCCGTAGCCCGGGCCGGACTGCTGCGGGAAGCCGTAGCCGGGGGCCGGCTGCTGCGGAGGCTGGGACGGCGGGCCGAAGCCACCGGGCGTGGGATCGGTGTTGGACATGGACGAGCTCCCCTCCGTTGTCAGACCAGGGAATCGTAGTGGCCGAGTCGGCCGGGGAGTACGGGAGTTCAGTGCAGAACCGGTGCGGTGACGGCCGGGCGCAGGGCGCCGTAGTACGGGTCCTCGTCGTAGTCGTCGCTGTTGATGGCGGCCGTGATGCCGACCGCGATCAGCACGATCACGGTGATGCCGAGGATGATCCCGATGATGCCCATGATCAGACCCGCCTGAGCCTGCCCGTGGTTGGTGGCCACACCGGCCTCGGCACGCTTGCGGCCCTTGATGCCGAAGATGACGGCGAGGATGCCGGTGACCAGGGAGACCACGCCGTACAGGCAGAAGAGCGTGCAGGAGACGATGCCGAGCACCATCGCTGCGATGCCCATGCCGTTCTGCGGGGCCATGGGCATGCCGGGCCAGCCGTAGCCGGACTGGGAGTAGCCGGACTGGGGGTAGCCGGGGTAGCCGTAACCGCCGGGACCGCCCGGGGCGACGGGCGGGGGCGGGACCGCGCCGGTGCCGGAGGTGTCGTACTGGGGGGTGCCGGCAGGTGGGGTGAAACCGGCGCTGGGCATCGAGGTGACCGTGGCCTGGTCGTGCACGGAGGGCGGCCCCTGGGTGGGCGGCTGGTCCTTGTCGAGCGACGGCTTGTGCTCCGGAGGCGCCCACGGGTCGTGGCCGCCGCCTCCGCCGGGCTGCGTCGGGTCCGTCATCTGTGCATCCCCCCCTGGGTCGATCGTGTCGCCATGCTACGGGGCCGTTCGGGGCGGGCCACAGGGCGGGGGCGCGGGGTGGTTCCCGGCGTCGACCGAGGGTGGTGCCCGCCCTCGGCGGCCGGGCCGGAGGCCGGCACGGCCCCACACCCCCTGACATGCCGCTCCCGCCTAGGATGAAACCCGAGTCATCGATCAGCCGATCACCCGCGCCCGCCGCCGCCCTCGTGCCGGCCCGGCGCCGTTCCGGGGAGGAACCCTTGACCGAACATCTCGTCGACCCCCAGACCCCGCGCGACCTGAAGGCGTTCATCGCCGGTCTGCCCAAGGCCGAACTGCACGTGCACCACGTGGGCTCCGCCTCTCCCCGGATCGTCTCCGAGCTGGCCGCCCGGCACCCCGACTCGAAGGTGCCGACCGACCCCGAGGCCCTGGCCGACTACTTCACCTTCACCGACTTCGCGCACTTCATCGAGGTGTACCTGTCGGTCGTCGACCTCATCCGCACGCCCGAGGACGTCCGGCTGCTGACCTACGAGGTGGCCCGGGAGCTGGCCCGGCAGCAGGTGCGGTACGCCGAGCTGACCATCACGCCGTTCTCGTCCACCCGGCGCGGCATCGACGAGCGCGCCTTCATGGACGCGATCGAGGACGCCCGCAAGGCCGCCGAGGCCGAGTTCGGGACCGTGCTGCGCTGGTGCTTCGACATCCCCGGAGAGGCGGGCCTGGAGGCCGCCGAGGAGACGACCCGGCTCGCCACCGACGACCGGCTCCGCCCCGAGGGCCTGGTCTCCTTCGGGCTCGGCGGTCCGGAGGTCGGCGTGCCCCGGCCGCAGTTCAAGCCCCACTTCGACCGCGCGATCGCGGCCGGGCTGCACTCCGTGCCGCACGCCGGCGAGACCACCGGCCCGGAGACGGTCTGGGACGCGCTGACGCATCTGCGGGCCGAGCGCATCGGGCACGGCACGAGCGCCGCGCAGGACCCGAAGCTCCTCGCGCACCTCGCCGAGCACCGCATCGCGCTGGAGGTGTGCCCGACCTCGAACATCGCCACGCGCGCGGTCCGCACCCTCGACGAGCACCCGATCAAGGAGTTCGCGCGGGCCGGGGTGGTCGTCACGATCAACTCCGACGATCCGCCGATGTTCGGCACCGACCTGCAGAACGAGTACGCGGTGGCCGCCCGCCTCCTCGGCCTCGACGAGCGGGGCCTGGCCGACCTGGCGAAGAACGCCGTCGAGGTGTCCTTCCTGGACGACGCCGGCAAGACCAGGATCAAGGGCGAGATCGACTCCTACACCGCGGAGTGGCTCGGCCGGTGACGTCCTCGGCAGCACGTCCCGGGCGGCCCGTGACCGCCGTGGCCCACCGGGGCGACCCCTACCGCGTCCGCGAGAACACCGTGGCCTCGCTCAGATCCGCGCTGGCCCGGGGCGCGGACGTGGTGGAGGTCGACGTCCGGCTCACCCGGGACGGTGTGCCGGTGCTGCTGCACGACGCGACGCTCAAGCGGCTCTGGCGGCACGAGCGGCCGGTGCTCGCGCTGTCCCGGGCCGAGGTGCGCGGCCTGACCGGCGGCGGGGTGCCGACCCTGGCGGAGGCGCTGGCCGCGACCGAAGGACACCGGATGATGATCGACCTGCCCGGCTCGCCCGACGTGCGGGCGGTGCGCCGGGTCGTGGGCGCCGTCGCGGAGGCCGGGGCCGCGGACCGCGTCTACTACTGCGCGGGCGCCGCCGCCATGCTCGCGGTGCGGGCGGCGGACCCGGCCGCCGAGATCGCGCTCACCTGGACGACCCTGGCCCCGCCGCGGCCGGTGCTGCTGGAGGCGATCCGCCCGCGCTGGCTCAACTACCGGTTCCCGCTGGTGGACCGCGCCCTCGCCGACCGCGTCCACCGCGACGGCCGGCTGCTGTCCGTCTGGACCCCCGACACCCGCCGTGCCATGCGCCGGCTCCTGGCCGCGGGCGTGGACTCGATCACGACCAACCGCATCGACGTCCTGTGCGCCACCCGGGCGAGCGCCGCGGCACCGCCACCGGACCGGCCGGGGCCGCGCGGCTAGGTGGGCTGTCCGGAGAGGTGGGGGACGGCGGGTGCGGACAGCCGGGGCCGCGCGGCCGGCTTGTCTCAGACGGCCGGCACCGGGACGGCCACCGGCGCGGTCAGCGCCTCCAGCTGCTTGATCCGCCGCCGCACGACGTACAGCGGGATCACCCCGAACACGCCGAACGCCATGTCGATCACCGACCACCACAGGGGGATGCCGCGGATCGGCCCGCAGATCAGGGCGAGGGGGATGATGCCGGCGCAGGCGATCATCCCGAACTCCACGACCCAGATGTTGCGGACGGGGTCGCGGTAGGGCCCGTAGAAGGCGACCGCGATCACCAGGTGCGCGAAGGCCAGCCAGTCCGTGCCGTACAGGAGGAACGGATACTCGGCGTCCGCATGGTCGAGCCCCGCGCGCACCCGCCCGATCCAGTCCGTCAGGCCGGGCAGGTGATCGCCGACGGACAGCGCCCGCAACAGTTCCTCGGTCCAGCGCAGTTCATGGACCAGGGGAAAGGCGGTGGCGCCGCTGAGCACCAGACACACCACGAAGAAGACCAGCCACGCACGGATGCCCTTCAGCAGGGCGGCTCTGTCGCTCATGGGACGCACTCTACGCCTGATGTTGAACGTGTTCAAAAATTCTCTGACGCCGGAGGCCGGCCATCCGCAGGGCGTCATCCCGCTGCGAGCGGATAAGTTGGCGCGGTGGTGGTGGAACGGGGAGTGAAGCGTGCCGACGGGACCGGCGGTTCCTCGGTGACCGCGTACGGGCCGGCCTCGTCCGCGCGGCACGGGGGCGCGGCCGGGATCCGCTGGTGACGTTCCATCGAACCGGCGCCCACGGAGCCGCCTCGGTGGCGATCGGCGGTGACGCCCACGGCCCCGTCATGACCAGTCCCGTCTTCGGCTCCTCGGCCGTTCCCATGGCTGTCGCGCTGAAGGACACGCAGAAGGTCTTCAGCGACGTGGGCGTGGCGGAATTCACCGGCCGCGCCTGGCTGGTGGCGTACGTGGACGCCTTCCTGCGCGAGCGGACCTGCGGCTTCCTGTGGGTGGAAGCGGAGGCCGGACTGGGCAAGACCGCCTTGGCGGCCTGGCTGGTCCGGGAACGCGCCTACGTGTCGCACTTCGCCCGCCACACCCAAGGCGGCTCGGTCCGCGTGGGGTTGCGTAACGTGGCGGCACAACTGATCAGCCGGTACGGGCTGTCCGCGGAGTTCGCACCCGGCGGCATGCTGCCCGACTGGGTGTCGGAACCGGACGGATTCGACGCACTGCTCAGCCGGTCCGCCGAGCAGGCCCGCGCCGAGGACGGACGGTTGGTACTCGTGATGGACGGTGCCGACGAGGCGGAGGCCCCGGACGACGGCATGCCGTGGGGGCTGCCGTCGCTGCTCCCCGAGGGCGTCTTCGTCGTGGGCACCTACCGCACCGGCCGTCGGCCCTCCTACTCGGAGTCGCCCTCGCACGTCGTCCGCATCGACCGGGCCGACGCGCGCAACCAGACGGACGTCCGGCAGTACCTGGACCGGGCGTTGCGGACGGAGCCGGTGGCGGAACGGCTCGCAGCCGCCGGCACGAGCGCCGACGAGGTGGTGCCGCTCCTGATGGAACGGTCGGGCGGGGTGTGGGTCTACCTGCGCTACGTGCTCGCGGGTCTGCGCACGGGTCAGCAGCCGGTCGGCGAACTCGGTTCGCTGCCCGCCGACCTGTCGGGTTACTACGCGCGGCAGTTGACCGGCTGGCAGGGGACACCGGGCTGGGCCGGAACCGGGAGAGACGTACTTGCGACGCTGGTGGCCGCCCGTGAACCGCTCTCCTACAACTCGCTGTCCCGGCTCTCCGGAGCCGGTGACGACGAGGCGGTGCGGCGGTGGTGCGACGTGGTGATCCGCCCCTTTCTCACCGCGGACGACGGTCCCGGGGAGCGGCGGTACGAGCTGTACCACGCCACCGCGCGGAGCTTCTTCGGCGGTTCGCCTGAGGAGGTGCAGGACGACCGTCTCAAGGTGCTGGCCGCGGAACTCGGCGAGGGCGCCGCCCGGGCCCACCGGCGGATCGCGCAGCGCTATGTGACGGAGTTCGGCGGACTCGGCGGCGACGGCGGCGACAACGGTGGGATCAGCAAGGGCAGCGACAGCAACGGCCCTCCCCTGGCCCTGCTCGCCGCGGACCCGGCACTGGCCTCGGTCGACGGCGGATACGCGCTGCGCCACCTCGGTCATCACCTGGTCGAGGCGGGTTGGAGCACGCGTCTGAGCCGGCTGCTGGCCGCCGAGTCACCGCACGGGGACCGGCAGGCGCAGAACGTCTGGTTCACCACGCACGAGTACGCGGGGTCGCTGGACACCTTCCTCGACGACGTGGAACGCGCCCGGCAGGCTGCCGCGCGGCGGACCGACGAAGCCCTGGAGCGGCGCACCGCAGCACCGTCGCTGGTCGAGGAACTACGCTGCCGACTGATGACAGCGAGCGTCGCCGGCCATACCGACAGCGTCGGGCCGGAACTCCTCGGGCAGTTGGTCGGGCGAGGTGTGTGGACGGCCACGCGCGGCCTGGCCCACGCCCGCCGCCTGTCCGATCCGGGTGACCGCTTCAGGGCCCTGCTCACCCTTCAGCCCCACCTCGCCGACGACCGGCGGCCGGCGGTCTGTGAGGAGGCGCTGGAGGCGGTGCGGGTCTGCGACTACGTGTCCCTCAGCAGCCTGGAAGGCGACCACTACTTCTCCCCCGCGCAGGTGATTCCCCACCTGCCTGAGGGGCGTCGTGCCGCGGTCGCCGACGAGGCCGTGGCAGCCGCCCTGGCGTGCACGGCGGGGGACCTGCGCGGGCAGCTGCTGGCGGTGACCGCCGTACACGCACCGCCCGGCACGGCACGCGAGATCGCCCGGCGCGCGCTGGAGGAGCTGCTCTCGGAGCCCGACGACTGGTGCACGGGCGACAGTGTCAGTGCCCTGGTCTCGATCCTGCCGCTGCTGCCCGAGGGGGCAGGGAGCGGCGCGCTGGCCCGGGCGAAGGACGCACTCCTCTGCGGCGACCTCAGCCCGAACCGCACATCGGACTGGGCGGCCCTGCTGCCCCTGTTGACCCCGGCGGAGCGGACGGCGACGCTCGCCGCGGCCGTCGCCGATACCGATTCCCTGGAGTACGCCGAGGCCGGTGCGCGAGACTGCGCGCGTCTTCTGCCGGTGCTGCCCGCGGAACAGGGCGAGGCGTTCCTCGAGCGAACCCTCGCAGCCGCCCGCTCCGCCGCCGAGCCGGCGGAGCGGGCCGGCGCTCTGAGCAGGCTGCTGCCGCTCCTGGCGCCCAAGAACCGCACGGCGGCGGTCCGGGACATCCTCGCCACCGGTCCACGCCTGAACCAACACGTGCTGGCACGGCTCGCTCCCCATGTGACCGCTGCCCAACTGGAGGACGCGCTCCGAAAGGCCCTCTTCACCCCCTCCACCTCACGAGTGATCCACCTGGCGGCGCTGACGGACCGGCTTCCCGCGCACGATCGGGCCGTGTGGGCGGCGGAGACGGTGCGGGTCGCCGAACTGGTCGGCACTCCGACCGCACGGGCCACCGCGCGAACGGCCCTCCTGCCGACCCTGCCCGCCGCGCAGCGGGCGGCCGGCGCCCGCCAGGCGCTGGATCTGATGCGGACCGTCACGAGCGATCCTCGTACGCTGCGCCGGCGGCTCGTCCCCTGGCTCTCGGCCGACGACCGGCGGGCTGCCGCCGTCGAGTGGTTCTCCGATCCGGAACAGCTTCTCCTCGCCGACCAGTCGGTGCTGGCGCAGGTCGTCGCCCACCTCCCGCACAAGCTCCTGGTCGACGCGGTGCGGCACTGGCTCGAGGACGACGAATGGGTGGGGCTCGACGACCTGAGGGTGCTGGGCCCGCTTCTGCCGGACCACGTGCACGAGGAGGTCCTGGCGGCGCTCGCGGGCGCGGACGAGAGCACCAAGGTGCCCACCCTCTTCATCTCCCTGATTCCCCACCTTCCCGACAGGCTGGTCGGTGACGCGCTGGCGGCCGGACGGGCCCTCGACGACGCCGCGCTGCGCGCTCCCGCGCTGAGCGCGCTGGTCCCGCGCCTGCCGGACGGGCAGCGCGCGGTGGTCGCCCAGGAGGCCTTCGAGGCGGCACTCGCCTGCGCGTGGCAGCCCTGGCTGCCTGACGCCCTGCCGGGGCTGCGTGCCGGGTTCCCCGCAGGCCTGGCCGAGCGGGTGCAGGAGGCACTCACCGCGATCCGGGCCGTGGGCGACGCGTGGGAGCGGGCGGAGGCCTGCTGCGTCCTGCTGTCCGTGCTGCCCGCGCAGGAGCGCGCCCCCGTGGTGGCCGAGGCACTGGACTGCGTCTCCCAGGTCGAGGGGGACATGCGGGCGCAGAGGCTCGGGACCCTCGTGCCCTATTTGGACCACGAGTCCCTGGGCAGGGCGGTCGGCCTT
The DNA here is from genome assembly GCF_044540525.1 of Streptomyces sp. NPDC085932. Lineage (NCBI taxonomy): Bacteria > Bacillati > Actinomycetota > Actinomycetes > Kitasatosporales > Streptomycetaceae > Streptomyces > Streptomyces sp. NPDC085932. The sequence goes on along the minus strand of NZ_JBITSJ010000009.1, from coordinate 219,894 downwards.
GCTCCGGACGACGCCGGCCTGGCGACCGCGCTCCTCACCCGGTTCATGGACGAATACGGCTGCTCCCCACGGGAGTTCGTCGCCCTCGTACGCCGCCTCGTGTCCCGGACCTCGCAGGACAGGGCGCTGACCGTGCTCACCGACAACCTCTCCCGGCTGGTGTCGGTCGCCGGTGACGAGGCGCGGGCAGAGCTGACCCGGGCGGTGGACGACGTGCTGACCTGGTGGCCCTGAGGCACGCACGGGTACGGCCCCGGACGGCGGGAAACCGTCCGGGGCCGCATCACGTGAACGGGGTGACTAGGCGTCCAGCGACGTCATCACGTGCTTGATGCGCGTGTAGTCGTCGAAGCCGTACGCCGACAGGTCCTTGCCGTAGCCGGACTTCTTGAAGCCGCCGTGGGGCATCTCGGCGACCAGCGGGATGTGGGTGTTGATCCACACACAGCCGAAGTCGAGCTTCTTCGACATCCGCATGGCGCGGCCGTGGTCCTTGGTCCACACCGAGGAGGCGAGCGCGTACTCCACGCCGTTGGCCCACTCCACGGCCTGGTCCTCGTCGCGGAAGGACTGGACCGTGATGACCGGGCCGAAGACCTCGTTCTGCACGATCTCGTCGTCCTGCCTCAGGCCCGAGACGACGGTCGGCGCGTAGAAGTAGCCCTGGTCGCCGACCCGCTTGCCGCCGGCCTCCACGCGCGCGTGCGCGGGCAGGCGCTCGATGAAGCCCTCGACCTGCTTGAGCTGGTTGGGGTTGTTGAGCGGGCCGAACAGCACGTCCTCGTCGTCCGGCTGCCCGGTCTTCGTCTCGGACGCGGCCTTGGCCAGGGCGGAGACGAACTCGTCGTGGATGGACTCGTGGACGAGCACGCGCGTGGCGGCCGTGCAGTCCTGGCCGGCGTTGAAGTAGCCCGCGACGGAGATGTCCTCGACGGCCTTGGCGATGTCGGTGTCCTCGAAGACCACGACCGGCGCCTTGCCGCCCAGCTCCAGGTGGACGCGCTTGACGTCCTTGGAGGCGGACTCGGCGACCTGGATGCCGGCGCGCACCGAGCCGGTGATGGAGGCCATCGCCGGGACCGGGTGCTCGACCATCATGCGGCCGGTCTCGCGGTCGCCGCAGATGACGTTGAAGACGCCCTTGGGCAGGATGCCGCCGAGGATCTCCGCGATCAGGACGGTGGAGGCCGGGGTGGTGTCGGACGGCTTCAGCACGACCGTGTTGCCCGCCGCGATCGCCGGGGCGAACTTCCACACGGCCATCATCATCGGGTAGTTCCACGGCGCGACCTGCGCGCAGACGCCGACCGGCTCACGGCGGACGATGGAGGTGAGGCCCTCCATGTACTCGCCGGCCGAGCGGCCCTCCAGCATCCGCGCGGCACCCGCGAAGAAGCGGATCTGGTCGACCATCGGAGGGATCTCCTCGGAGCGGGTCAGCCCGACCGGCTTGCCCGTGTTCTCCACCTCGGCCGCGATCAGCTCCTCGGCACGCTCCTCGAAGGCGTCCGCGATCTTCAGCAGGGCCTTCTGGCGCTCGGCGGGCGTGGTGTCGCGCCAGCCGGGGAAGGCCTCGGCGGCCGCCGCCATCGCGGCGTCCACGTCCGCCTGCCCGGACAGCGGAGCGGTCGCGTACGCCTCGCCCGTCGCGGGATTGACCACCTCGGTGGTCCGTCCGTCGGCGGCGTCCCGGAACTCACCGCCGATGTAGTTGCGCAGACGACGCAGCTCGGTGCTCACTGCCGGCCCTCCAGTTCGGATGTCCATCACTTGAGACACCCACCCTAGTCGGCCAACCCACGTTTTCAACACCCCCGCTCCGCTCGTTCATGCGGAATCCGCAGTACTCGGGTACCGAAACAACGGATTTCATCGATCCAGGCTTGCGGAAGTGTCGAGACCTCGTGCACAGTGACCCCGTGGCCAGTCGAAGCGCAGACCAGAAGGGCTCGCGGGAGCACCGCGAGCCCTCCCGCGAGTCCAGGAACGGCAGCTCGCCCCAGCTGGACGCCGTGTCCCTCGCCATCATCGAGCAGCTGCAGGAGGACGGCCGCCGGCCGTACGCCGCCATCGGCAAGGCCGTCGGCCTGTCCGAGGCGGCCGTGCGCCAGCGCGTCCAGAAGCTGCTCGACCAGGGCGTGATGCAGATCGTCGCCGTCACGGACCCGCTCACCGTGGGCTTCCGCAGACAGGCGATGGTCGGTGTCAACGTCGAGGGCGACGTGGAGTCGGTCGCCGACGCGCTGACGGCCATGTCCGAGTGCGAGTACGTGGTGATGACCGCAGGCTCCTTCGACCTGATGGTGGAGATCGTCTGCGAGGACGACGACCACCTCCTGGACGTCATCAACAGACGCATCCGGGCCGTCCCCGGAGTGCGCTCCACCGAGAGCTTCGTCTACCTCAAGCTCAAGAAGCAGACCTACATGTGGGGAACCCGATAACCGTGAGGACCCGATAGCCGTGAGCAAGGACCTCTCCCAGTCCGCGTACGACCACCTGTGGATGCACTTCACGCGCATGTCGTCGTACGAGAAGGCCCCCGTCCCCACCATCGTCCGGGGCGAGGGCACGTACATCTACGACGACCAGGGCAAGCGCTACCTGGACGGCCTCGCCGGCCTCTTCGTGGTGCAGGCCGGGCACGGCCGCGTCGAGCTCGCCGAGACCGCCTTCAAGCAGGCGCAGGAGCTGGCGTTCTTCCCCGTGTGGTCGTACGCCCACCCCAAGGCCGTCGAGCTGGCCGAGCGCCTGGCCCACCACGCGCCGGGCGACCTGAACAAGGTCTTCTTCACCACCGGTGGCGGCGAGGCCGTCGAGACCGCCTGGAAGCTCGCCAAGCAGTACTTCAAGCTGGTCGGCAAGCCCACCAAGCACAAGGTCATATCCCGCGCGGTCGCCTACCACGGCACCCCGCAGGGCGCCCTGTCCATCACCGGCCTGCCGGGCCTGAAGGCACCCTTCGAGCCGCTGGTCCCGGGCGCGCACAAGGTCCCGAACACCAACATCTACCGCGCGCCGCTCTTCGGCGACGACCCGGAGGCCTTCGGCCGCTGGGCCGCCGACCAGATCGAGCAGCAGATCCTCTTCGAGGGCCCGGACACGGTCGCCGCGGTCTTCCTGGAGCCCGTGCAGAACGCGGGCGGCTGCTTCCCGCCCCCGCCCGGCTACTTCCAGCGGGTGCGCGAGATCTGCGACCGGCACGACGTGCTGCTCGTCTCGGACGAGGTCATCTGCGCCTTCGGCCGCCTGGGCACCTACTTCGCCTGCGACAAGTTCGACTACGTGCCGGACATGATCACCTGCGCCAAGGGCATGACCTCGGGCTACTCCCCGATCGGCGCCTGCATCATCTCCGACCGCCTGGCCGAGCCGTTCTACAAGGGCGACAACACCTTCCTGCACGGCTACACCTTCGGCGGCCACCCGGTCTCCGCGGCCGTGGGCCTGGCCAACCTCGACCTGTTCGAGCGCGAGAACCTCAACCAGCACGTCCTGGACAACGAGGGCAACTTCCGCTCGACCCTGGAGAAGCTCCACGACCTGCCGATCGTCGGCGACATCCGCGGCAACGGCTTCTTCTACGGCATCGAGCTCGTCAAGGACAAGGCCACCAAGGAGTCCTTCGACGCGGACGAGACCGAGCGCGTCCTGTACGGCTTCCTCTCCAAGAAGCTGTACGAGAACGGCCTGTACTGCCGGGCCGACGACCGCGGCGACCCGGTCGTGCAGCTCGCCCCGCCGCTGATCTCGGACCAGTCGACGTTCGACGAGATCGAGCAGATCCTGCGGGCCACCCTCTCGGAGGCGTGGACCAAGCTCTGACCGGCCGACGCTCCCCGCGTCGCTCCGATCGTCTGCCTGGATGATCAACACCGGCCCCGGTGCCGCCCGTTCGAGTGAGAAACGGCGGCCCGGGGCCGCGTGCTGTCCGGCGCCGAGCCGCCTTCTGCCTAGCGTGCCCAGTGACCGATCGGCCCTGCCTTCGTTCCCCCGCACGGGGGATGGCACGGGAACTACGGATCTGAACCGAGGTGTACGCCCATGGAGGCCCCGCCGGACAACGACGTGCTCTGGGCACGTGCCCTGCACTTCCAGCACGACGACGGCTCGCCCGCGCTCTGCGGTGTCTCGCTCGGCGTCCGCGAGGGCGAGATCCTCGCCGTCAGCGGCCCTCGCGGCAGCGGCAAGACGACCCTGATGCGGTGCCTGTCCGGCCTGGTGCCCGTGCGACGCGGCGAGGTCTGGTTCAACAGCGTGCCCGTGCACACCATGGGCCCGCTCACCCGCGAGCGGCTGCGCCGCGACCGCTTCGGCTGGATCGACCCGGCGCCCTCGCTGGTGCCGGAGCTCAACGCCTGGGAGAACACCGCCCTGCCGCTGATGCTGCGCGGCACCGGACGCCGCCGCGCCAAGACCGCGGCCCTGGAGTGGCTGGAGCGCCTCGACATCGGCGACGGCGCCCGCAAGCGCCCGCACCAGCTCGTGCAGGCCGAGCGCCAGCGGGTGTGCATCGCCCGGGCGCTCGCCACCGCCCCCTCGGTCCTGTTCGCCGACGAGCCCACGGCGCCCCTGCACCGCGCCGACCGCTCCCACGTGCTGCGCACCCTGACCACCGCGGCCCGCTCCCACGGCATCACCGTGGTCCTGGCCACCCACGACCCCGACACCGCGGCGCTCGCCGACCGCACGGTCTCCCTGCTCGACGGGCGGCGCGTGCAGACGGTGCACCTGCCGCCGGTCGCCGAGACCGCCGAGCCGGAAGGCCGGGCCGCGTGCTCGCTCTCCGTCTGACCCGCGGCGCCCACCCGGCCGTCCAGCTGCGCCGCCTCCTGGTCGCGGCGGCCTCGGCGGGCACGAGCTTTCTGGTGCTGTGCGCCCTGGGTCACGCCCTCGGGCATCCCGGCGCCACCGGCGAGTCCCTGACACGTCTGGCGTGGTGCGTGGCGCCCCTGGCCGCCACCGTCTACTTCGCCGTCTCCGTGGCGCGCACGGACCCCGCCACGAAACCCCGCCCCGGCCTCTCCGCGATCGGCCTCGGCCCCCTGCGCCTGATGGCCGTCTCGGCGGCGACGACGGCCCTGTCCTGCACCCTCGGCTCCATGCTGGCCCTGCTCGTCTTCCTGCATCTGCGGGGCGACCTGTCGGGCCTGCCCTTCGACGGGGCGGCCGCCGAGCCCCTCGCCTCGAACCGGCCCCTGCCGGTGGCGGGCACCCTGACGCTGCTGGCGATCGTCCCCGTCGCCGCGTCCGCGGCCGTGGCGCTGGCACTGCGGCCGCGGGAGGCGGCTCCGGCCAGGCCCCGGACGTCCCGGATGTACGGCCGCTTCGGCGCCTACCGCCGCGACAGCAAGCGGGAGACCTTCGGGGCGTACGGCCGGTTCGGACGGCAGATCGTGCGGTCCGCGCCCGGTCCCTCCGCCGACTCCGCGCCGCAGGGCGGCCCCCCGCAGGCCCGCACCGGCGAACCGGCCACGACGGCGACCGGCTCCGGCTCCGGCTCCGGCTCCGGCTCCGGCTCCGGGGGCACGGTGAGCGCGCTCGCCGACCCGGCGGCACGCGACGCGGTGAGCGCGGTCATCCCGTACGGCGACCCGTCCCGGCAGGCGGGAGAGACCGGCCCGCCGAGCACGGGGCACCCGGACGGCGCCCCGTCGGACCCGGCCGCCTCCGGCGAGGTCGCACCGGCCCGGCAGGCGGCTGCGCCCGACCCACGGGCCGCCCGCCCCGCACGGCAGCCGAAGGCGCCGCAGCCGACGGGCACCGGCCGCGCCGACGGGACCCCCGCCCAGCGGACCGCCCCGCACCCGGCCGCCGCGGTACGCGGCGCCGACGACCCCGCCGTCCTCGCGGAAGCCCTGCCGGACGCGCCCGTGAGCGGCGGCTCCCCGACCGCCGCCCCCACCGGCCTCCCCTGGGGCATCACCCTGCTCGCCGCCGGCCTGGCCGTGGAGACCTACACCAGCCGCACCGCCCCGGCCGCCCCGGACCTCACCTTCTCCGGCGCCTCCCCCGGCGTCCTGGCCGGCTGGGCCCTGGCCGCCGTCGGGCTCGCCCTGGCCGGACCAGGCCTGACGCACCTGTGCGGACGGCTGCTGCAGTCGGCAAGGCCCGGCGCCCTGCGGCTGCTGGCCGGACGCGTCCTCATGGCGGAGGCCGGCCGCATCGGCCGCCCCCTGGGCGTCGTCAGCGCGGTGCTGTCGGCCGCGTGGGCCATGGCGCTGCTGCACGCCCCCGACGGACTGTCCCTGGGCCCGCTCACCCTGCTCGGCGTGTTCCTGGTGACCGGCTGCACGGTCGGGACGCTGCTCACGGCCGCCGTCGAGGCCCGGCAGCTGCGCGCCGACACCACCGACGCGCTGCTGCGCCTCGGCGCCCCCGCGACGATGCTGCGCAGCGCCGCCGCCCTGCGCGCGGGCGCGCTGCTCGCCCTGTTCGGTCCGCTCACCCTCACGGTCGCCGAGCTGGCGGCCCTGCCGCTGGCCCGCTGAGAAAACTCGTACGAAGAAAATCTCCGAACGGCGATGAGTCCGGCGCCCGGGCCCGGTCTAATCCCACGTAACGACACGGACCCGTTGGGAGAGACCCCGCATGTACCAGCAGATGATCTTCGTGAACCTGTGCGTGAGCGACCTCGGCACCTCGAAGAAGTTCTTCACGGAACTGGGCTACTCGATCAACGAGCAGTTCAGCGACGACTCGACCGCCTCCGTCGTGATCAGCGAGACCATCGTCGTGATGGTGCACACGAAGGAGAAGTACGCCCAGTTCACGAAGAAGCAGATCGCGGACGCGACGAAGACCAGCGAGGTGCTGATCGCACTGAGCGCCGAGAGCCGCGAGAAGGTCGACGAACTCGTGGACAAGGCGGTCGCGGCGGGCGGTTCGGTCAGCGGCGAGACCCAGGACCACGGCTTCATGTACGGCCGCGCCTTCGACGACCCCGACGGCCACACCTTCGAGGTCGTGTGGATGGACCCGGCGGCCGTCGAGGGCTGAGGGCCGCTGTGCCAGCATGGGCGGGTGCAGACGATGCCCGCCCATGCGGCCCACCACGACGACCGTGAGATAGAGACCCTCGACGAGTTCGACGCGACGGTCTCGGCGCGCGGCACCCTCGCCGGCTACCGCGTCCAAGCCGTCGATCTGACGGACCGTACGCGCGAACTGCTCGCCACGGACACGGCCGGAGCGGTCTTCCTCGGCTGCGCCATGCGGGAGGACGCGGCCGCGAAGATCCGCGCCGACGGCGCCCTGGTCTTCCCGCCGGTCCCCGGCCTGCCCTTCGATCCGTACCGCGGCCTGGTCTACTCGCCGGACGAGCTGTTCGCTTCCCTGGCGGAGGGCTACGAGGCCACGCCCGACGCCCGCGCCTACGCCTGGTTCCAGCGCACGAAGGCGGACGGCGACATCCACGCGTCCATGCTGCGCGCGGTCCACGACGACTCGGTCTCGGACGCCCTCGACGAACTCCTCGCCGGCGCCCGGGTCGTGGGCGTGATGGGCGGCCACGCCATGGCCCGCGGCACCGAGGAGTACGCGGGCGCCGCGCGGCTCGGCCGGGAGCTGGCCCGGTCCGGGTTCACGGTCGCCACGGGCGGCGGCCCCGGCGCGATGGAGGCGGCCAACCTCGGGGCCTACGCCGCCCCCTTCGAGCCGGAGATGCTCACCGAGTCGCTCGAACTGCTCGCCAAGGCACCGCACTTCACCCCGTCGATCACCCAGTGGGCGACGGCCGCCTTCGAGGTCCGCACCCGCTGGCCCCGCGGCGGACCCTCCGTCGGCATCCCGACCTGGTTCTACGGCCACGAGCCGCCGAACGCCTTCGCCTCGCACATCGCCAAGTACTTCGCCAACGCCACCCGCGAGGACGGCCTGCTGGCCCGGTCGAACGCGGGCGTGGTGTTCCTGCCCGGCGCCGCCGGGACCGTACAGGAGATCTTCGACAACGCGACGCCCAACTACTACGAGTCCCGCGGCGAGCCGACGCCCATGGTGCTCGTGAACCGCGCGCACTGGACGGAGCGGCTGCCCGCGTGGCCGCTGCTGAAGTCGCTGGCCAGGGAACGGTCGATGGAGACGCGGATCGCGCTGGTGGACCGGATCGAGGAGGCGCCCGAGGCGTTGAAACGTCTGGGCGGTTAATAAGCTGGCAAAGCAAGTGCTTGCAAACGGCATATGCGTTGACACTACTTATGCGGCGCTTATAGACCTGTGAGCCTCCAGGTGGTGCTGATGCTCTGTCAACACCGCCGCCCACCCCCCGCATTACGCATCCTGTAAAGGACAAACGTGGCAGTTCTGTCCGTATCCCGCCGTACGGCCTCGCGCCGTACTGTCGCTCGTTCCCTGCGCGTCCTCGGGGTCGTCTCGGCCTCGGCCGCGCTCGCGCTCGGTGCCTCCGGCAACGCGCTCGCCTGCAACATCAACGAGTTCTCCGCCGAGGCGAAGTGCGACGGTGACAAGGGCGTCATCACCGTCACCGACGTGGACCCCGCCGGTGTGCCGGCCACGGTCACCGTGTACCTGCAGAACAACGGCGCCGACGCCAAGAAGGTCGGCGAGCAGGTCGTCAAGGGCTCGCGCGAGGGCACCACCATCACCTTCGCCGAGGAGTGGAAGCCGAACGCGGAGTACCGCATCCACGTGAAGGCCACTCCGTACGTCGACGAGGACATCAAGCCGAACCTCGTCACCCCGGCCACGGCCTGCAAGAAGGAGGAGGAGCCCCCGGCTTCGACCCCGCCGGCCACGCCGACCCCGTCGGCCTCCCCGTCGAAGCCGGCCGAGGAGCCCGGGACGCCGGCTCCCGAGCCGTCGGAGAGCGAGAGCACCACGCCCGCGGGCAACGTGCCCGCTCCGGCCGGTGACTCGAACCTCGCCGAGACCGGTGCCGACTCCAACACCGGCGTCATCGCCGGCATCGCGGCGGCCTTGGTCGTCGCCGGTGGCGGTGCCGTGTTCTTCGGCATGCGCCGCCGTGGGGCGAAGAGCGACAGCTGACGCCTCCGGACAACCGGACGTGGCCCGTCCCCGCGGTGCGGGGGCGGGCCACGTCCCGTGTCGGCCGAACCGCACGGCACCGGGTCTCACGCCTCAGCCGAACGTCGCCCGCTCCAGCCAGAACTCCAGCAGCTTCCGCTCGCCCAGCACCTCCACCTCGGGTGCGTCCAGGGGCAGCCGGCGGTAGAACGCGAGCAGCACGGAGGTGAGCGGTCCGCGCAGCGCGACCGTGGCCTTCTCGTGGCCCCGGCGCCAGGAGACACCGTCCTCGGTCAGTTCGACGAGCCATTCCGCTTCCAGCCTCGGCCCGGTGTCGGTGGCGTGCAGATGGATGCTGCCGCCCCGGCCGCGCAGCTCGCCCACCACGTCGCCCGGCTCGGTGCGCTGCACGTACTCCACGATCTGCAGCCACTCGTCGATCGCGTCGGCGGCCACCTCGGGGGCGACCGTGTAGGGCAGCCCGGCGGCGAGGGCGGCGTCCGCCCGGTGCACGGTGATCTCGTGCGTCACCCGGCGGGCCCAGAACCCGGAGTTCGGGACCCCCGCCCAGCTCCACACCCCGGTGTCCGGCCCGGCCTCCCGCAGGGCCGCGACGACCTGCTCGCCGCTCCGTGCCAGCCAGGCGTCCAGGGCGGCGGCGTCACCCCGGGCCTCCGGTCCGGCGAAGCCCGGCACCCGCTCCTCGGGCACTTCCTCCCGGGCCCGGGTCCGCACGATGACCTCCACCCAGCGCAGGGCCCCGCCCAGATGCCGGACCAGGTCCTCCAGCGACCAGTCCGGGCAGGTCGGCACGGTCCCGGACAGCTCGGCGCCGGAGGTCACCACCGACCTGAACAGGCCTACCTGATGGGCGATTTCGTCACAGTAGCGGTCGTGCGCGAGCCGAGTCATGCCCGCACCCTAGGCCGACGCCCATCAGTCGAGCACCACGATTTCGGCCGCGTCGAACTCCACCCCGACCTCGTCCCCCACCTCGGGCGCCGCCCGCAGCGCACACGCCGCCTCCAGGCGCGGGGCGCCCACGGGCTGGAGGTGGACGGCGACATGGGTGCCCCGGAAGGTGCGCGCGGCCACCGTGCAGCGCAGACCGGCGCCGGCGGGCACCAGGCGCACCCCCGCGGGCCGCACGAGCAGCGTCCGGGTGCCCTGCGGCGCGTCCCCGGGCACCGGCACCTTGCCCCAGGGCGTGTCCGCCGCCTCCGTGCCGACGGTCGCCTCGACGACGTTCTCGAAGCCGAGGAAGCGGGCCACGAACGCGTCGGCGGGCCGCTGCCACACCTCAAGGGGCGTGCCGGACTGCGCGATCCGCCCGTCCCGCATCACCACGACCCGGTCGGCGAGCGCGAAGGCCTCGCCCTGGTCGTGCGTCACGGCGAGCACGGTCGTGCCCAAGCGGCCGAACAGCTCCTTCAGTTCGACGACCAGCCGCTCCCGCAGCGACCGGTCGAGCTGGCCCAGCGGTTCGTCCAGCATCAGCAGCCTGGGGCTGGGCGCCAGGGCCCGGGCCAGCGCGACCCGCTGCTGCTCTCCGCCGGACAGCGCGGCGACGGCCCGCTGCCCGGCGCCCGGCAGCCCCACCAGATCCAGCAACTCCCGTACGCGCTCGGTCTGGTGGCGCTTCGACGCCCCGTGCATGCGCAGGCCGAAGGCCACGTTGCCGCCCACGTCCCGCTGCGGGAACAGCTGGTGGTCCTGGAACATCAGCCCGACGCCCCGCCGGTGCGCGGGCACGCCCGCCTGGTCCCGGCCGTCGAGCCGGACCCGCCCGGAGTCGAGCGGCTGCAGCCCGGCCACGGCCCGCAGCAGGGTCGACTTGCCGCTGCCGCTCGGCCCCAGCACGCACACGATCTCGTGCTCGGCGACCTCCAGGTCGACGGCGTCCAGCACGGCCCGCCCGCCGAAACGGACCGTCGCGCCCTCCAGGCTCAGCAGCATCTAGAACTCCCCGGTCCGGTCCGTCCGCAGCCTCTCCAGCACCAGCAGGGCCACCGCGCACACCACCATCAGAATCGTCGACAGGGCCATCGCCTGCCCGTAGTTGAGCTCCCCGGGCCGCCCCAGCAGCCGGGCCACGGCCACCGGCAGCGTCGGGTTGTCGGGCCGCGCGATGAACACCGTCGCCCCGAACTCCCCCAGCGACACCGCGAAGGCGAACCCGGCCGCGATCAGCAGCGCGCGCCGCACCAGCGGCAGATCCACCTCGCGCCACACGCGCCAGGGCGAGGCCCCGAGCACCGCGGCCGCCTCCCGCAGCCGGGTGTCCACGGCCCGCAGCACCGGCAGCATGGTCCGCACCACGAACGGCACCCCGACCAGCGCCTGCGCGAGCGGCACCAGGATCCACGAGGACCGCAGGTCCAGCGGCGGCTCGTCCAGGGCGATCAGGAACCCGAACCCGACGGTCACCGCGGACACCCCGAGCGGCAGCATCAGCAGCGCGTCGAAGCCGCGCACGAACCGCCCGGCGTCCCGGCGCGTGAGCGCGACGGCGGCCAGACCGCCGATGACCACGGCGATGAGCGTGGCGGCGACGGCGTACGACAGGGAGTTGCCGACCGCCTCGATCGGCGGGACCAGGAACACGCCCCCGTCCTCGCGCGTCAGCGCCCGGTAGTAGCCGAGGTCCGGCGCGTCCAGGGAGCGCTGCACCAGCACGGCGAGCGGCAGCAGAAGCAGGAGCAGGAGGGTGACGAGGACCCCGCCCAGCAGGGCCCACTGCCCGGCGCCGCGCGGCCTGCGCGCGGTCACGGCCGGGTCCACGAGCCGCAGCGCGGTCTCCCGCCGCCGTACCGTCCAGGCGTGCAGGGCGAGGATCGCGCCCACCGCGGCGAACTGGATCAACGTCAGCACGGCCGCCGTGGACAGGTCGAAGATCTCCGAGGTCTGCCGGTAGATCTCCACCTCCAGGGTGGAGAAGGTGGGCCCGCCGAGGATCTGGACGACGCCGAAGGAGGTGAAGGTGAACAGGAAGACCATGAGCGCGGCGGCGGCCACGGCCGGGGCGAGGGCCGGCAGGGTGACCTGCCGCCAGGCCCGGGCACGGGACGCGCCGAGCATCCGCGCGGCCTCCTCCTGCCTCGGGTCCAGCTGCGCCCACAGCCCGCCGACCGTCCGCACCACGACCGCGTAGTTGAAGAAGACGTGCGCGAGCAGGATCGCCCACACGGTGGTGTCGAGCCGGACGCCCCACAGCTCGTCGAGCAGACCCCCGCGCCCGAGGAGCGCCAGGAACGCCGTACCGACCACCACCGTGGGCAGGACGAACGGCACGGTGACGACCGCCCGCAGCACCTGTTTGCCCGGGAAGGCGAAGCGCGCGAAGACGTACGCGCCGGGGAGGGCGATCAGCAGGGTGAGCGCGGTGGAGACGAGCGCCTGCCAGGTGGTGAACCACAGCACGTGCCGCACGTCGGACTGCGCCAGCACCTCCCCGATCCGCCCGGGGTGCCAGACCCCGTCGGCCTTCAGACCGCGCGCCACGATCGCGGAGACCGGGTAGGCGAAGAAGACCGCGAAGAACGCGACGGGCACGGCCAGCAGACCGAGCCGCGCCGCCGCGCCCCGCGTCCGGCCGCTCACTTGAGGACGAGCGAGGTCCACGACTTGACCCACGGGTCACGACGCTCGGCGATCTTCGCCGGGTCCATGGTCTCCGGGGCCTTCGCCTGCGGCCCGTACTTCCCGAACTCCGGCGGCACCTGGGCGTCCTCCGTCACCGGGTAGACGAACATGTTGAGCGGCATGTCCTCCTGGAACCGCTTGCCGACCAGGAAGTCGAGCAGGGCCTTGCCGCCCTCGGCGTTCCGGGCGTTGCTCAGCAGCCCGGCGTACTCGACCTGCCGGAAGCAGGTGCCCTCGGCCACCCCGGTCGGGGCGGTGCTCGGCCTCGGGTCGGCGAAGACGACCTCGGCGGGCGGCGAGGAGGCGTACGACACGACGAGCGGCCGGTCGCCCTTGGCCTTCTTCCCGCCGGCCGAGCCGGAGAACTCCTCGTTGTAGGCCTGCTCCCAGCCGTCGACGACCTTCACGCCGTTGGCCTTGAGCTTCAGCCAGTAGCCCTCCCAGCCGTCGTCCCCGTACTTCGCGGCGGTGCCGAGCAGGAAGCCCAGACCCGGCGAGGACGAGGAGGCGTTCTCGGTGACCAGCAGGTTCTTGTACGCCGGCTTGACCAGGTCGTCGAAGCTGCGCGGCGGCTCCAGGTCACGGTCGGCGAAGTACTTCTTGTCGTAGTTGACGCAGATGTCGCCGGTGTCGACGGGCGTGACGCGGTGCCGCTTCTCATCGACCCGGTACTCGGGCTTGATCCGCTCCGATCCCTTCGCCTCGTACGGCTGGAACAGACCGTTGTCGAGGGCGCGGGACAGCAGGGTGTTGTCGACGCCGAAGAAGACGTCGCCCTGCGGGTTGTCCTTGGTGAGGATGGCCTTGTTGACGGCCTGCCCGGCGTCGCCGTCCTTCAGGACGCGGACCTTGTAGCCGGATTGCTTCTCGAAGGCGGCGATCACGTCCTTGGACGCGGCCCACGAGTCGTGGCTGACGAGGGTCACCGTCTTGGAGTCGCCGGACCCCTGACCGCCGTCGGACGACCCGCACGCGGCGAGCGTGCCGGCCATGCCCAGCCCGACGACCGCCGCCGTCAGGCGCTTCGCGTTGATGCCCACTGAATTCCTCCTGGGGTGACCAGGAGAAGACGCGGCCCCGCCCGGGACTTCCGAGGTCCCGGGCAGGGCGCAACAGCTCGAGTGATGACCGATCTCCCTACCCAGAATGACCTGGGCCAGGTTCGGAGGGTCTGCGGCCGGTGCCGCACTCTCAGCGCTGTGGCGCTCCCCTGTCGGAATATGCAGATGTTCTTACGGCGGTCAGACTACCGTTCGGTGGCCGCGAGCTGACCACACGCCCCGTCGATCTCCTGACCACGGGTGTCCCGGATCGTCACCGGCACACCATGCGCGGCGATGGCCTCGACGAACGCCTTCTCGTCCTCCGGCCGGGAGGCCGTCCACTTCGACCCGGGCGTCGGGTTCAGCGGGATGAGGTTGACGTGCACGGGCCTGCCCTTGAGCATCCGGCCGAGCCGGTCCCCACGCCAGGCCTGGTCGTTGATGTCCCGGATCAGCGCGTACTCGATGGACAGCCGGCGTCCGGACCTGGCGCTGTACTCGAAGCCGGCGTCCAGCACCTCGCGCACCTTCCACCGCGTGTTCACGGGCACGAGGGTGTCGCGCAGCTCGTCGTCCGGGGCGTGCAGCGAGATCGCGAGCCGGCACTTGAAGCCCTCGTCGGAGAACCGGTGGATGGCCGGGACGAGCCCGACCGTCGAGACGGTGATCCCGCGCTGCGAGAGCCCCAGTCCGTCCGGCTCGGGGTCGGTGAGCCGCCGGATGGCGCCGACGACCCGGTTGTAGTTCGCGAGGGGCTCGCCCATGCCCATGAACACGATGTTGCTGAGCCGCGCCGGGCCGCCGGGAACCTCACCGTCCCGCAGGGCGCGCATCCCGTCCACGATCTGGTGCACGATCTCGGCGGTGGACAGGTTCCGGTCCAGGCCCGCCTGGCCCGTCGCACAGAACGGGCAGTTCATCCCGCAGCCGGCCTGCGAGCTGATGCACATGGTCACCCGGTCCGGGTAGCGCATCAGCACGGACTCGACGAGCGTCCCGTCGAACAGCCGCCACAGCGTCTTGCGCGTGGTGCCCTGGTCGGTGGACAGATGCCGCACGACGGTCATCAGCTCGGGCAGCAGCGCCTCCCGCAGCCGGTCACGGGACCCGGCCGGGATGTCGGTCCACTGCTCCGGATCGTGCGCGTACCGCGCGAAGTAGTGCTGCGAGAGCTGCTTGGCGCGAAACGGCTTCTCCCCGACAGCGGCGACGGCCTCCTTGCGCTCGGCAGGAGTGAGATCGGCGAGATGCCGCGGCGGCTTCTTGGCTCCGCGCGGGGCGACGAAAGTGAGTTCTCCGGGCTTAGGCATGGCTGTACCAGTGTCGCAGATCAATTCAGGTGACCCGCGGCACCGGCCGAGCCGGGCCTAGCCGCCCGCGTGCTCCAGGCGGTCCTTGAGGAGCTGCTCGTTGCGTGGAAGTTCCTTGCGGACCTGGGGGCGGACGACCAGCGGGACCAGGACCTTGCCCATGCCGTGGCCCTCGAAGTCGACGGCGATCGTGACGTGGGAGCGGCGGCCCTCGTCGAACGGCTCGACCTCGCCGTGCACCCGGGCCCGGACCGGGCCGTCGACCCCGCGCATGCCCCAGCTGTGCGGCGGGTCGTACTCGGTGACCTCCATGGTCATCGGCAGCACCCGGCTGCCGATGTGCCGGGTGACGCGGACCCGGGTGCCGACACCGACGGGCCCGGGGTCGAGGCGCTCCGCGGACACGGCGCTGAGCTGCCACTCCGGCATTCTCTCGGTGTCCGTGACGTAGTCGTAGACGTCCTCGGGACGGCAGTCGACGTCGACGGTTTCCTTGATGGCGGACATGATGGCCTCCTCGGGGAGGTACCTCTGCATCGTCCCACCGGGGGCTGCCCGCGGCACTCCGAAACGACGGCGAGCCCCCGCCCGGGACCGGACGGGGGCTCGCCTGAGGTACGTCGGCCGCGCTCAGCCGGACCCGACGAAGAGGACCAGCAGCAGCCACACGACCGGGGCCGTCGGCAGCAGCGAGTCGAGCCGGTCCATGATGCCGCCGTGGCCCGGCAGCAGCGTGCCCATGTCCTTGATGCCGAGGTCCCGCTTGATCATGGACTCGCCGAGGTCGCCGAGCGTGGCACTGACCGCGACCGCGAGGCCGAGGACCAGCCCCTGCCACCACACGCCGTCGTCGATGAGGAACTGCATGCACAGCGCGCCCACGACCATGGCGAAGGAGACCGCACCGGCCAGGCCCTCGCGGGTCTTGCCGGGGCTGATGCGCGGCGCGAGCTTGGTCCGGCCGAAGCGCCAGCCGACGGCGTAGGCACCGGTGTCGCTGACGACGGTGAGGAGCAGGAAGGTGAGGACCCGCTGCGGCCCGTCGTCGGCGGTCAGCATCATCGCGACGAACGTCGCCAGGAACGGCACGTAGAACGCCGCGAAGACGCCGGCGGTGACGTCCCTGAGGTAGTTCTCGGGCGGTTCCGTCATGCGCCAGACGAGGACGGCCAGGGCTGTGAGCGCCATCGCGACCCAGGCACCCTCGGCGCCCCGGACGTACCCGGCGACGACCATCGCGGCGCCGCCGAGCGCGAGCGGCACGAGCGGCGCCCGGATGCCCTTGCGTTCGTCCAGCCGCTTGGTCAGCTCCCACAGGCCCACCACCACGGCGACCGCGACGACCCCGACGAACACGGCCTTGACGATGAACAGCGAGGCGACGATCACCGCGCCGAGCCCGACGCCGACCCCTATCGCGGCACTGAGGTCGCGACCCGCGCTCTTCTTCTGCGGCTTGGGGGCCGGCTGTGAGGCGTCGGGCATGGGCTCCGGGTTCGTCTCGTTCCGGACCGGGGGGCCGCTCGGCGAAGCGGCCCTCCGGTCGTCATCCTGGTTTCCGCCGTGTGCGGCTACCTCGGGCACGATGGGCATGGGGCGAGTGTGAGGCGCTTCCCGCGCATCGTATGCGGGACCCGCCGGGACGGCCCCCCGGACGTATCCGTGGCCGTGCCCCTGCACGGGCCCCTGGCCATGACCCTGCGCGGGTCCATGGCCGTGCCCTTGGTCGGTGGGCCCCCAGTACCCGGCCTGTGGCGGCGCCCCCCAGGAAGAGTCGTTCATCAGACCTCGAGCAGCTCCGCTTCCTTGTGCTTCAGGAGCTCGTCCACCTGCGCGACGTACTTCGCGGTGGTGTCGTCGAGCTCCTTCTCCGCACGGCGGCCCTCGTCCTCGCCGACCTCGCCGTCCTTGATCAGCTTGTCGATGGCTTCCTTCGCCTTGCGGCGCACGGAGCGGATCGAGATCTTCGCGTCCTCGCCCTTGCCCTTGGCGACCTTGATGTACTCGCGGCGGCGCTCCTCGGTCAGCTCGGGGAACACCACCCGGATGATGTTGCCGTCGTTGCTCGGGTTGACGCCCAGGTCGGAGTCGCGGATGGCCTGCTCGATGTTGCGCAGCGCGCTCTTGTCGAACGGCGTCACCACGGCCATGCGCGGTTCGGGCACGGAGAACGAGGCCAGCTGGTTGATCGGCGTCGGCGCGCCGTAGTAGTCGGCCACGATCTTGTTGAACATCGCCGGGTGCGCACGGCCGGTGCGGATCGCGGCGAAGTCCTCCTTGGCGACCACGACGGCCTTCTCCATCTTCTCCTCGGCCTCGAGGAGGGTCTCTTCGATCACCACTTGCTCCTGCGTGTCTTGAAGTAGGCCCGGCTGCGGTTCCATGTGGGGCGGCGGCCGGCTGCGTCGCGTCTTCTTCCTGCACGGTTCCCGACCGGCAGGACATTGTCCATCCCCCGGCCCGGCTCCGTCCCGTCCGTCCCCCGGACGGGGTTGTTACGGTGCCTCAGTCGCGGCTGCCGGCGTCCCCCACCAGCGTGCCGATCTTCTCACCCTTGACGGCACGCGCGATGTTGCCCTCCGCGAGCAGCTCGAAGACCACGATCGGGAGCTTGTTGTCGCGGCACAGCGTCACGGCCGTGGCGTCGGCGACCTTCAGGTCGCGGGTGATGACCTCGCCGTAGCCGAGGTGGTCGAACTTCACGGCGTCCGGGTTGGTCTTCGGGTCGGAGTCGTAGACCCCGTCCACGCCGTTCTTGCCCATCAGCAGCGCCTCGGCGTCGATCTCCAGGGCGCGCTGTGCGGCGGTGGTGTCGGTGGAGAAGTACGGCATGCCCATACCGGCGCCGAAGATCACCACACGGCCCTTCTCCAGGTGCCGTACGGCACGCAGCGGGATGTAGGGCTCGGCGACCTGGCCCATGGTGATGGCGGTCTGCACGCGGCAGTCCACGCCGACCTTCTCCAGGAAGTCCTGCAGGGCGAGGCAGTTCATGACCGTGCCGAGCATGCCCATGTAGTCGGAGCGGGCCCGGTCCATGCCGCGCTGCTGGAGTTCGGCGCCGCGGAAGAAGTTGCCGCCGCCGATGACGACCGCGATCTGCGCGCCGTCGCGCACGACGGCCGCGATCTCGCGGGCGATCTTGTGCACCACGTCGGGGTCGACGCCCAGGCCCCCACCGCCGGAGAAGGCCTCTCCGGACAGCTTCAGCAGAAACCGGCCGCGTACTTTGCCGTCGTCGCTCTTCTGGGCCTTGGTGGTCATGGGGGATCCCGCCTCTTTCACGTGGTGCACATGCGAAGAAGGCCATTGCCGGTGGGGCGTGTATCGCATCCCATACGGCAATGGCCTCCTCGTCAGATCTGCTGTCGTCCGCCACCCCTGTGACGGCGTACGCGGACGACTGCTGTCGACCCTATCGGGGTCGCGCGTCGATCGCGGTACGGACTCAGATGCCGACCTTGATGCGCGTGAAGCGCTTCAGGGTGACACCGGCCTCGTCCAGGATCTTCTGGACGGACTTCTTGTTGTCGAGCGCGTACGGCTGGCCGAGCAGGGTGGCGTCCTTGAAGAAGCCGTTGAGGCGACCCTCGACGATCTTCGGCAGGGCGGCCTCGGGCTTGCCCTCGGCGCGGGTGGTCTCCTCGGCGACGCGGCGCTCGGACTCGACGACCTCGGCCGGGACGTCCTCCTTGGAGAGGTACTTCGGCGCGAAGGCGGCGATGTGCTGGGCGACGCCCTTGGCGATCTCCGCGTTCGGCTTGTCCAGCTCGACGAGGACACCGATCTGCGGGGGCAGGTCGGGCATCGTGCGGTGCATGTAGGCCGTGACGTAGCCGTCGGCGAACTGCGCGAAGCGGTCCAGGACGATCTTCTCGCCCAGGTTGGCGTTGGCCTCGTCCACGAACGCCTGGACGGTCTTGCCGGCCTCGATCTCGGAGGCGAGCAGGGCCTCCAGGTCGGCCGGGGAGGTCTTGGCGACGTGCTCGGCGATGGCGGTGGCCACGGCCTGGAACTTCTCACCCTTGGCGACGAAGTCCGTCTCGCACTTCAGCTCGACGAGGACACCGGAGGAGTTGTCGTCGGCGATGATCGAGACCACGGCGCCGTTCTCGGCGGAGCGGCCCTCGCGCTTGGCGACGCCCTTCTGGCCCTTGATGCGGAGCGCCTCGACAGCCTTCTCGACGTTGCCCTCGGCCTCGTCCAGCGCCTTCTTGCAGTCCATCATGCCGGCGCCCGTGAGCTCGCGGAGCTTCTTGACGTCGGCGGCGGTGTAGTTCGCCATGAGTCTGTGAATCTTTCTCGAAGTCTGGAAGATCGAAGATCTGCGGGATGCATCCCCCATGGAGCCCGGGGGTGCTGTCCTTCCGCTGACCTACGGGTGAACGGCGGGAGCGGACTTCATCGCGCCGGAAGGCGTCCTGTGATGGAGTGCCGCTCCCGCCGTCAACGCGGACTGACGGGTCAGGCCTGCTCGGCCTCGGCCGGCTTCTCGCCCTCGGCCGGCTGCTCGGCCTCGGCGGCCGGGGCAGCCTCGGCGGCCGGGGCAGCCTCGGCGGCCGGAGCAGCCTCGTCGGCGGGGGCGGCCTCGTCGGCCTTCTTCTCGCCCTCGAGCAGGTCGCGCTCCCACTCGGCCAGCGGCTCGCCGGCGGCCTTCTCGCCCTTGCCCTCGGTGGCGACACCGCTGCGGGCGATGAGGCCCTCGGCGACGGCGTCGGCGATGACGCGGGTGAGCAGGGTGACGGAGCGGATCGCGTCGTCGTTGCCCGGGATCTTGTAGTCGACCTCGTCGGGGTCGCAGTTGGTGTCGAGGATCGCGACGACCGGGATGTTCAGCTTCCGGGCCTCACCGACGGCGATGTGCTCCTTCTTGGTGTCCACGATCCAGACGGCGCTGGGCACCTTCTGCATCTCGCGGATACCGCCGAGGGTCTTCTCCAGCTTGGCCTTCTCGCGCGAGAGCACGAGAAGCTCCTTCTTGGTCAGACCGGACGCGGCGACGTCCTCGAAGTCGATCTGCTCGAGCTCCTTGAGGCGCTGCAGACGCTTGTAGACGGTCGAGAAGTTGGTGAGCATGCCGCCCAGCCAGCGCTGGTTGACGTAGGGCATGCCGACGCGGGTGGCCTGCTCGGCGATGGCCTCCTGCGCCTGCTTCTTGGTGCCGACGAACATGACCGTGCCGCCGTGGGCGACGGTCTCCTTGACGAACTCGTAGGCGCGGTCGATGTACGACAGCGACTGGAGCAGGTCGATGATGTAGATGCCGTTGCGCTCGGTGAAGATGAAGCGCTTCATCTTCGGGTTCCAACGGCGGGTCTGGTGACCGAAGTGGACGCCGCTCTCCAGCAGCTCCCGCATCGTGACGACGGCCATGGCCGTATCTCCTTGAATGTTCTCGGTTGTGCCGCGGATGCCGGACGGCTTCCGCGCCTGACGCCCACTGCGCGCCGTGCCACTGGGGACCGAGGGGCGCTGACACGGCCCGTTGCCGGGCTGTGTGTCGGGGCGTGCGAAGTCGACCCGGTGGCCCGGGTCGCCACCAGAAGTGTACGGGACCCGGGAGGTGCCGGGTGACGCCGTTGTCCACAACCGGGCGCCGGTCCACAGGCGCGGGCGGTGGCGGCGGGTTTTCGGGACGCTTTGCCCATGCGAGCGAAGCGATGTGTGCGCGTGATCACGCGCCTGGTCCTGCTGGTGACCCTGACGGCGACGGTCCTGCTGGCCCCGCCCCCGCCCCTGTTCGCGGCCGCGGACGTCACCGTGCCGGGCGGGGACGTGACCGTGCCGGGCGGGGACGTGACTGCGCCGGGCGGGGACTTTCTCGCTACGGCCGGGGATGTGGCCGAGCCGGGCGGGGACGTGGCCGTGCCGACGGTGGGGCGCGCCTGGCCGGTCGGCTTGCGTCCCCCGGTGCTGCGCGGCTGGGAACCACCGGCGACGGTCTACGGGCCGGGCCACCGGGGTGTGGACCTGGCGGCGGCACCCGGGACGCCGGTGCGGGCGGTGGCGGCGGGCCGGGTGGCCTTCGCGGGGCGCGTGGCGGGCAAGGGGGTGGTCTCGGTGGAGCTCACCGGCACCGGCGATCCTCCGCTGCGCACCACGTACGAGCCGGTCACGGCGTCGGTCGAGGAGGGCGCGGAGGTGGAGCCGGGCGAGGTGATCGGCACGGTGGACGCCAGCGGGTCGCACTGCGCGTCCCGGTGCGTGCACTGGGGGCTGCGCAGAGGCGAGGCCTACGTGAACCCGCTGGACCTGCTGCCGCCCTGGCTCCTGCATCGGGGGCCGTCGCGGCTGCTGCCGGTGTTCGCGTGACGGCGAGCGTCCCGAGTGGGCCGGGTCCTCCGCCGCAGCCCGTACCTGTGGGCGCGGCCGGGTCATCCGTCGCCGGCCGGGCCTTCCGGCACGGGTCAGCCAGGGGCCCCGCACACCCCGCAGAGCCATCCGCCGCTGGTCGGACCTCCGGCACGGACCAGGCAGGGCTCAGCCCCGCACACCCCGCAGGGCCATGGAGACGGCGGCCTCCGTGATCGCCCCCGGCTCCTCCGCCGCCCCGAGCTCGATCCTGCGCACTGCCGCGTCCACCACGCCCTGCACCAGCATCGCCGCGAGCCGGGGCTGCTCGTGCCCCATCTCCGCGAGCGCCTCGACGATCATCGCGACCAGCCCGCCGTGCGCCGCCCGGATCTTCTCCCGGGCCCCCGCGTCCAGCTCGCTCGCCGAGATCGCCACCACGGCCCGGTGCCGGCGGTCGCCGACCAGCTCCAGCTGCTGGCGCACGTATGCCTCGACCTTGGCCTCAGGTGTCTCCGCCCGCTCCATGGCGGACGACACCTCCGCCGCCCAGACCGGAAAGTCGACCTCGCACAGCTCCTCGACGACGGCCGCCCGTGACCGGAAGTACTCGTAGACGCTCGACCGCGCGAGGCCCGTCCGCTCGGCGAGGGCCGGGAAGGTCAGCGCCTCCGTACCGCCCTCGGACAACAAGGAACGAGCCGCGTCCAGCAGGGCGGCTCGCTGCATCGACCGGTGCTCGGCCACGGAGGCCGCTCGAATCCTTGGCACGTCAACCACTCTACGGACGCGCCGGGCCCCGCGGGAGTGGCTCCCGGCCGTCCGGCGCCGCCCGGCCCGGTCAGCGGCCGAAACCGGCCAGTTTGGCGCGCAGCTGGAGCACGGACTTGGTGTGGATCTGGCTGACCCGGCTCTCGGTCACGCCCAGCACGTTCCCGATCTCGGCCAGGGTGAGGCCCTCGTAGTAGTAGAGCGTCACCACGGTCTTCTCCCGCTCCGGCAGCGTGTTGATCGCCCGCGCCAGGAATCTGCGCAGCTCCCGGTCCTCGGCGACCTCGACGGGGTTGTCGGCGGCGGTGTCCTCCAGCGTGTCCATGACGCTGAGTCCGTCGCCGCCCTCGGCCCCGCCGTGCAGCAGCTCCTCCAGGGCCACCACGTTCGCCAGCGACAACTGGCTGAACACCGCGTGGAGGTCCTCCACGGCGATGCCCATCTCGGTGGCCACCTCACCCTCCGTCGGCGTCCGCCGCAGCCGCGCCTCCAGCGTGGCGTAGGCGCGCTCCACGTTGCGCGCCTTCTGCCGCACCGAGCGGGGGATCCAGTCCAGCGCCCGCAGTTCGTCGATCATCGCCCCGCGGATGCGGGTGATCGCGTACGTCTCGAACTTGATCTCCCGGTCGAGGTCGAACTTCTCGATCGCGTCGATCAGTCCGAAGACCCCGGAGGAGACGAAGTCGGCCTGCTCCACGTTGGACGGCAGGCCCACGCTGACGCGTCCCGCGACGTACTTCACGAGCGGCGAGTAGTGCAGGATCAGCTGCTCCCGCAGCCGCTCGTCCCCCGTCGCCTTGTACGACCGCCACAGCTCGTCGAGCGTCGAGGGAGCGGGCGGCCGCACGCTGCCACCGTCACGGGCGGCTGGGGGGATCGCCGCCCGGTCGGACCCGGAGGTGTGCTGGGGCATTCGTCGCCTTGTGCCGTTCTGCTGCGGAATGGTGCTGCCGAGGTGAGCTGTCTGTCTGATGTCGAGTTGCCTGTCCGTGTCGGATCCTCGTGAGCGTAGCGTGACTGCGGCGTCGCGGTGCGCGAAGGAAGGAGGTCGAAGCGGGCGCAGATACGTTCCTCGACGCGTGCCGCCGGACCGTGACGATCGCTCGGTGTGATCACCACAGAAGCCCAACTGGGCGCATTTCCAAGGGGTGTCGGGGTTCCCCCGGACGGCCGAACACGGTCGGTCAGCACGGGCCGGGAACATCGCGGACCGACATCACCGCATGGCGTGTCAACTTCCAGCCGTCGCCGTGTCGTTCGACGTAACCGAGTGCTCGGAGTTCGTACAGTCTCGCGATCGCGTCGTCCTGCGCGGTCTGCGCACGGCGCGCGATCTCGTCCGGCCGGGCGGCCCCGCGCCCCGGGAGCGCGGCCAGCACCTGCCGGGTGGCCGGGTCCAGCAGGTCGCGGGGGAGGACGGGACCGCGCCGGTCCGGTGCCAGCTCCCCGATGGCGCCGACCAGCTCCACGACGTCCGCGGCGTCGGTGACCAGGGCGGCGGCCTCGCCCCGCAGCAGCTCGTGCACCCCGGCGGACAGGGCGCTGGTGGCGGGGCCCGGGACGCCCATGGTGTGCCGCCCGAGCCGCTGGGCCGCCCGGGCGGTGACGAGGGAACCGCTGCGGTGGGCGGCCTCGACGACCACGGTGCCGCGGGTGAGGGCCGCGATCACGCGGTTGCGCAGGATGAACCGGCTGGGGGTGGGATGGTCGCCCGGCGGCAACTCACCGACGACCAGTCCCTGTTCGGCGATCCGGCCGATCAGCCGGGTGTGTCCGCGCGGGTAGGGCCGGTCGACGCCGCAGGCCAGGACGGCGACGGTGGCGCCGCCCGCGGCGAGCGCTCCGCGGTGTGCGGCGCCGTCGACCCCGTAGGCGCCGCCGGAGACCACGACCCACCCCTGCTCGGCGAGGCCGGCGGCGAGGGTGGCCGCCATGTGGGCGCCGTACTCGGTGCAGGCCCGGGCGCCGACGACGGCCACGGACTTCAGCGCCCACATCCGCAAGGCCGCCCGTCCCCGGACCCAGAGCCCGAGGGGCCGGGCGTCCCCGAGGTCGTCGAGCTGCGCCGGCCACTCGGTGCCGCCGGGGCACACGAACCGGACTCCGGCGTCCCGGGCGACGGCGAGGTCCTGGTGCGGCCGGGCGACCGCGGCCCTGGCCAGGAGCCCGGCCCACCGCTTCCCGCTCACGCCGGGCAGCGCCGCCCCGCCCTCCCGCAGCCGCCGCACCACTTCCTCGACCCCGAGCTCCCGCACCCACCGCCCACCGACCTCGTCCCCGGGCTCGATGACCCGGGTGAGGAAGACCCGGGCGAGCAGGTCGTCGTCCGGATCGTCGAGGCTGCTCATGTCAGCGCCCCGATGGCCATGGGCACGCCCCGGGGCACCCCGGTGCGCAGCTGCAGCGCCAGGCCGACGTCCGTCGCGTCGGGCCGGTCGTGGCCCACCAGGTCGGCGACCGTCCAGGCCACCCGCAGGACTCGGTCGAGGCCCCGGGCGGTCAGGACGCCCCGCTCCAGGTTCCGCTCGGCTTCGTCCATCGCGCCGGACACGGCGTGGAACCGGCTGCGCAGCTCCCGTCCGGGCACCTCGCTGTTGGTGCGCCAAGGAGTGCCGGCCAGGCGTTCCGCGGCCCGGGCCCGGGCGGCACGGACCCGGTCGGCGACCGTCGCCGTGGACTCGCCGCGGGCGCCGCAGGCGGTCAGCTCCGTGCGCGTGACGCGGTCCACCTCGACGCGCAGGTCGACCCGGTCGAGCAGCGGGCCGGACAACCTGGCCTGGTAGCGGCGGATCGCCGAGGGCGGGCATTCGCACAGGTCGTCGCGGAGCGAGAAACGGCCGCACGGGCAAGGGTTGGCCGCGAGCACCATGAGGAACTTCGCCGGGAAGCGCACGACGCCCGCGCTGCGCGCGATCACGACGTGCCCGGCCTCCAGCGGCTGGCGCAGCGCGTCCAGGGCCTGGCTGCTGAACTCGGGTGTCTCGTCCAGGAACAGCACGCCCCGGTGTGAAAGCGAGACCGCGCCGGGCCGCGCGATGCCCGGGCCGCCGCCGACGAGCGCCTGCATCGTGGCCGAGTGGTGGGGGGCGCAGTACGGGGCGACGTCGATCAGCGGCTTGCCCGGGGGCAGCAGACCCGCCACCGAGTGGACCGCGGTGACCTCCAGCGACTCCTGGCGGCCGAGCCGGGGCAGGATGGTCGGCAGCCGCTCGGCGAGCATCGTCTTGCCCGCTCCTGGAGGCCCCTCCAGGAAGAGGTGATGCCCGCCGGCCGCGGCCACCTCCACCGCCGTGCGCGCCGAGGTCTGGCCGACGACGTCCGCGAGGTCGTGACCCTGATCGTGCTGGGCGGCTCCGACACTGTGCATGCCGGTGGCCGCACCGGTGCCCGGCACCCGCAGGCCGGCAAGGAGCGGGTCCGGGCGTCCCAGCTCGTCGGGTTCCTCGTCGGGTACGGGCTCGTCGGCCAGGACCGCGATCAGCTGCCGCAGGCTGCGGACGCCGAGGACGGAGATCCCGGGCACCAGCGATGCCTCGGCGGCGGCACACTCCGGCACCACCACCTGCTCATACCCCGCGTCCGCCGCCGCCAGGACCGCCGGCAGTACTCCGCGCACCGGCCGTACCCGGCCGTCCAGGCCCAGTTCGCCGATCATCACGATGTCGGCCAGGACCCGGGGGTCGATGCGCTCCGCCGCGCCCAGGACGGCGGCCGCCACGGCCAGGTCGAAGCCGCTGCCCGACTTCGGGACCGAGGCGGGGCTCAGCCCTACCGTGAGCTTCTTCTGCGGCCAGGCCGCGCCCGAGTTGACGACCGCGGCACGCACCCGGTCCCGGCTCTCCGTCAGGCTCTTGTCGGGCAGTCCCACCAGCGTGAACGCCGCCACGCCCGGTTCGAGGTCGGCCTGGACCTCGACCACCACGCCCTCGACGCCCACCAGCGCCACCGAACACGTGCGGGCGAACGCCATCAGGCCACCCCCCGCACATGTTCGACCACGGCGGCACCACGCGCCGGCAGGAGCACTCCGACCAGGTCGATACGGACTCCGCCGGGCGGGGCTCCCCCGTGGGACTGGATCCAGCGCTCGGCGAGATCGCGCAGCCGCTCCGCCTTCTGCGGGGTCACGGCCGCCATCGGATGCTCGAAGGGACCTTCCCTTCGGGTCTTGACCTCGCAGACGACCAGGACGTCCCCGTCCCGGGCCACGATGTCGATCTCCCCGGCGCGGCCGGAGCGCCAGTTCCGCTCCAGGACCGTCAGCCCGGTCTCCGCGAGCCGCCGGGCCGCCAGGGTCTCTCCGTACCTGCCCATCGCACCGCGTGCGTTCATGTCGGCACCACCTCCGGCGCCAACGATCACGCAGCCGCACCCACGAAGTGGATCTTGGTGCACGGCCGGGCCGTTGTGGACAACCTTGTCACCCACCCGGGTGACCGAGCGGCGGTCAGCCGCTGGGCAGCTCCAGGTCGCTCTTGTTCAGCTCCTCGATGTTCACGTCCTTGAACGTGAGTACCCGGACCTGCTTCACGAAACGCGCCGGCCGGTACATGTCCCAGACCCAGGCGTCCGCCATGGACACCTCGAAGAACACCTCACCCTGCACGGAGTGCACCTGCATCTCGTAGTCGTTGGTGAGGTAGAAGCGCCGCTCGGTCTCGATCACGTATTTGAACAGACCGACGACATCGCGGTACTCCCGGTAGAGCTTCAGCTCCATCTCGGTCTCGTACTTCTCGAGGTCCTCGGCGCTCATGGCATGTTCCCCTTCAGCCGTGCGATCCCCCCATTGTGCGCCAGTCCCGTGAGCCCCTAGACGATTTCCGGGTCAAGGATCACAGGCCTGGCCGGGGGACCCTCGTCGAGCAGCGTGCGCAGCAGCCCGGCGAGTCTGGTCGGATACACCGTCTCATGTGCCCGGCTCAGTTCCGGACACGTCCACCAGCGCGCTCCGGCGACACTGCGCCGTTCCAGTTCGGTCAGCCCGGCGGCGGCGATCTCCGTCCGGTCCGTACGGGCCAGGTAGTACCACTCGTCCTGGTCCCAGCGGCGGCCCGCGAACGGGAAGGAGCACCTGCGCCGCCACAGCACCGGGCCGAGCTCCACCTCCGTGATGCCGGTCTCCTCGGCGAGTTCCCGCAGGGCGGCCTGTTCACGGGTCTCGTCGCCCTCCACACCGCCGCCGGGGGTGAACCACCAGTCGTCGGCGGGATCGTCCGGCTCGTGCCCGTGCAGCAGCAGGATCCGGTCCCGCGGGTCGAGCAGCACGACCCGGGCCACCTTGCGCAGTCCGCCCTCGTAGGTGTCCCGGCCCGCCGGCACGGCCTCAGCGGACACCCGCGGGCTCCGAGCTCGCCCGGCGGACCCGGGCCGCCCCCGTGCGCTTGGCGATGGGTCCGTAGGCGCCTCCGCCCAGGACGAGCACGGCGCCGCCGATCACGAGGAGGGTGATGGTCCGCAGCGGGCCGGGCGAGGAGAGGGCGCCGAGCGGCTCGAAGCCGGTGGGGCGCTTCAGCATGCCCTCCATGGGCCAGACGACGGCGTCCACGCGCGCGTCCACGGCGGAGCGGGCGACCGTGCCGCCGGCGGCGTCGGTGAGGTGGGCGGTGGAGTCCACGGAGTTGCCGCGCTCGTCGCCGAGCAGGAAGAGGCGGCCCTCGGGGACGGTCACGGTCGGGAAGTTGCTCATCTCCGCCGGTGTGCCCGCGGGCAGGTAGGTCTCGTCGATCTCCTTGCCGTTGACCCGCAGCCTGCCGTCCCGGCAGCAGGAGACCGTGTCGCCGCCGACGGCGACCACGCGTTTGACCATGGGCGCGTTGGCCCAGGTGGCGTCCTTGAAGACGACGACGTCACCGCGGCGCACCTCGCCGCCGTCGACCCGCTGCGCGAGGATGCGGTCGCCCGCGTCGATCGTCGGCGTCATCGAGCTGGTCGGCACGGTGTACGGCCGGTAGACCACCGCGCCCCAGGCGAACCCCCCGAGGAAAA
Organism: Streptomyces sp. NPDC085932; assembly: GCF_044540525.1. Classification (NCBI taxonomy): domain Bacteria; kingdom Bacillati; phylum Actinomycetota; class Actinomycetes; order Kitasatosporales; family Streptomycetaceae; genus Streptomyces; species Streptomyces sp. NPDC085932. The sequence goes on along the minus strand of NZ_JBITSJ010000009.1, from coordinate 191,867 downwards.
GCACCAGGCCCAGTGCGACGGCCAGCCCGGACAACCGCTGTCCGGTCCGGCTGCCCACCGGGCCCGTGCCCGCGCCGCTGCCGCGCGGGGCCGTGTGCGTCATGCTCTCGCCACCCATGGGTCCGCACCCTACCCGGGGGTACGGGCCGGGGTCAGCAGACGGGTGGAATCAGCGCTTCCCGGCCCGGGACGTTCCGGTGACCGACGCCTACGGGTCACGGCTTCCGGCGCCGCCACCACACCACCGGCACCACACCGGCCAGTGCCAGCCCCTGCGGGGCCACCGGGAGACCGGCGGCGGCCGGCTGGGCGTTCAGGCCGGGCTGGTCGAAGGTGTCGGGCACCGGCAGGTTGGCCCAGCGGTTGACCGGCCAGGCGACGACGATGGCCCGCCCGACGACGTCCTTCACGGGGACCATGCCGTGGTTCTTGTCGGACTGGTTGTAGCGGGAGTCGCGGGAGTTCTGCCGGTGGTCGCCCATGACCCAGATGTAGCCCTCGGGGACCTTCACCTTGAACTGGCCGCCCTGGTCGTCGACGCTGCACGGCGTGTTGCCGGGGTAGACGTACGACGCCTCGTTCAGCGCCTTGCCGTTCACCGTCAGCGGGCCGGTGTTCTTGCACTCGACGGTGTCGCCGCCGACGCCGATGACACGCTTGATGAGGTCCTTCTCCTCCACCGACGGCATGAGGCCGATCCAGCTGAGGAACGTCTGCAGGGCGTTCGGGTCCGTGGTCGGCTCGCCCGCCAGCCAGTTGTCCGGGTCGTGGAATACGACGACCTCGCCGCGCTCGGGCTCGGAGCCGAACCAGGGGGTGAGCTTGTCGACGAGGACGCGGTCGCCCTGCTGGAGGGTGTTCTGCATCGAGTCGGAGGGGATGGAGAACGCCTGCACCAGGAAGGTCTTGATCAGCAGCGCCAGCACCAGCGCGATACCGATCAGGATGGGCAGCTCCTTCCAGAAGGAGCGCGGTTTCTTCGGTGTCCGGGCCGTGCCGCCCGGTCCCTGGCCCTCGGCCGTGCTGTGCTCGTCTGTCACCCTGTCGCCCTCGGCTGCCCCGGAGTCACTCCCGGAGGTCACGGCGCTGTCCGCGGCCGGGACGGCGGATTCCGCGGGACGTCCGCGGTGCTCCTCGCCGTCGTGTCCGGACCGTGCGCCGACCGCCACATCCCCCACGCCAACTCCTCACTCTGTGCCGCCGCCTGCCCCACACACGGCGCAGGCCCACCACTCCCATAACGAGCGGGAGTTCCGCAGGGGTCGGGAGCTGGATCGCTTCGTTCGAATCGTCGGGGGCAACCCTATGCGACAGTCGGGGACCGGCGGTCGACCCGGTGCCCGAGTCGGACACCGAGGCATAGGTGTTCGGCTCCTCCAGGGTGGTCCAGTGGCCCATCGGCCAGGCGATGACCATGGCGCGGCCGACGACCTCGTCCTCGGAGACGGTGCCGCCGTAGTCGGTGTCCTGGTGGGCGCGGGAGTCGGCGGAGTTGTTGCGGTGGTCGCCCATCACCCACAGGCGCCCCTGCGGGACGGTGATGTCGAACGGCGTGTCGGAGGGGGCGGCACCCGGGTACAGATAGTCCTCGTTCAGCGGGACGCCGTTGACGGTCACGCGTCCTTGCGCGTCACAGCACTTGACGCGGTCGCCGCCGACGCCGACGACCCGCTTGATGAGGTCCTTCTCGTTCTCCGACGGCAGCAGGCCGATGAAGGTGAGCCCTTCCTTGATCTGCTTGATGACGACCGGGTCGTCCTTCTTGGCCGTGGGCTGCTCGTCCTGGAGCCAGCCGCCGGGGTCCTTGAACACGACGACGTCCCCGCGCTGCGGCTCGGAGCCGAACCACGGGGTGAGCTTGTCGACCAGGACGCGGTCGCCGATCCGGATCGTCTGCTCCATGGAGCCCGACGGGATGACGAAGGCCTGGACGAGGAAGGTCTTCAGCACGAGGGCTATGAGGACGGCGACGCCGACGAGGAGCGGTATCTCCTTGACGGCACCGCGCCTGCGGCGCCGCTTGACCTTCTTCTGGAGCTTGCGCCGCTCGGCGCGCGTACGGCCGCTGGAGGAGCCGGCCGCGCGCCGGGCCCCGGTGGGCAGCAGGTTGTCCGCGGGGCCGGCAGGGACCCCGCGCGGTTTGCCGCGGTTACCCATGGGCGCCCGCCTCTGCGGCGGGGGCGGGCACACGCGCGTAGGCGTCGGGGCGGTGCAGCCGGGTGGCGTGGCCGAAGGGCCAGACGATCGCGTCGGCGCGGCCGATCACGGCGCCGGCGGGGACCATGCCGCCGCCGGGCGAGCCGAGGTGGTCGCGGGAGTCGCTGGAGTCGCTGCGGTGGTCGCCGAGGAGGAAGAGCCTGCCGTCGGGCACGACGACGTCGAAGGGCACCGCGGACGGGCTGTCCCCGGGATACAGGAAGCGCGACTCGTCGACCGGCCGGCCGTTCACCTGGATCCTCCCCTCCTTGTCGCAGCAGACGACGTGGTCTCCCCCCACGCCGACAACGCGTTTGACGTAGTCCGCGTGCCCGAAGTACCCGGTCCCGTCGAACACGACGATGTCTCCCCGCTGCGGCGCGGCACCGAAACGGTATGCCAACTTATTTACGAGCACCCGGTCCCCGATCCTCAATCCCCGTTCCATCGATCCGCTGGGGATCTGGAACGGCCGCAGCACGAACGTGCTGAGGAACAGCAGGAACAGCAGGCAGGTCAGCAGGGCGAGGGTGATCCGGCCGCCCGGCAGCCAGGAGCCGATGCGCGACACCAACGCGAAACGCGACCGTTCCTCCGGCCCTGCGGAGTCCGAGGGGGTGTCCCCGGAGCCGGAAGGGCGGGAGGAGCGGTCGCGCTCCGTGTGCTGTGCTTCGGTGTCCATCGGAGCCAGATGCTATCCGGCTCCGATGTGAACCCCGGAGAGCGCTCAGTTCTCGCGCTTCTCCTTGATCTTCGCGGCCTTGCCGCGCAGCTCGCGCAGGTAGTACAGCTTGGCGCGACGGACGTCACCCTTGGTGACGAGCTCGATCTTCTCCACGATCGGGGTGTGCACCGGGAAGGTGCGCTCGACGCCGACGGAGAAGGAGACCTTGCGGACCGTGAAGGTCTCGCGCACGCCGGAGCCCTGGCGGCGGATCACGACGCCCTTGAACTGCTGCACACGGGAGCGGTTGCCCTCGATGACGCGGACGTGCACGTTGACCGTGTCGCCCGGGCGGAAGGCGGGGACGTCGCTGCGCAGCGACGCGGAGTCGACGGTGTCGAGCAGGTGAGACATTTCGTCTGCTTTCCTCGCTGATGCCACAGGTCATCAACGGAAACTAGGTGTTTCGGGATCAAGGTGTGTGCGGGTCGGGGCGGGCGTCGTCTCCCCCTGTGGCAGGGGCGCGCGCCGGACGGACGCACAACAGCTGGCTATTCTTCCATGCCCTCGGTCCTGCGCCAAAATCGGCCGTACGGCTCCCCCGCCGGGTCCGGTGCCCAGCCGAGGATGGAGAGCATCTCGCGGTCCTTCTTGTCGAAGGCCTTGGGGTCGCACCGTTCGATGAGGTCGGGCCGGTTGGCGGTGGTGCGCCTGAGGGCCTCGTCCCGGCGCCAGCGGGCGATCCTGCCGTGGTGTCCGCTGAGCAGCACGTCGGGGATGTCCCGGCCGCGCCACTCGGGCGGCTTGGTGTAGACGGGCCCTTCGAGCAGGTTGGCCATGGGGCCGGGCGCGAACGAGTCGTCGCGGTGGGACTCGGCGTTGCCCAGGACGCCCGGCAGCAGCCGCGCCACGGCCTCCGTGACGACCAGCACGGCCGCCTCGCCCCCGGCCAGGACGTAGTCGCCGATGGAGACCTCGTGGACCGGCATGCGTGTCGCGTACTCGTCGACGACGCGGCGGTCGATGCCCTCGTAGCGGGCCGGCGTGAAGATCAGCCAGGGGCGCTCGGAGAGGTGGACGGCGAGCTCCTGGGTGAAGGGGCGGCCGCTCGGGGTGGGCACGATGAGGGCGGGCTCGCGGGAGCCGTTCTCGTAGCCGTCGGCGAGGACGGAGTCCAGGGCGTCTCCCCAGGGCTCGGTCTTCATGACCATGCCCGGGCCGCCGCCGTAGGGGGTGTCGTCGACGGTGTTGTGACGGTCGTAGGTCCAGGACCGCAGGTCGTGGACGTGGACGTCGAGCTGTCCCCGCGCGCGGGCCTTGCCGACCAGGGAGACGTTCAGCGGTTCCAGGTATTCGGGGAAGATCGTGACGACGTCGAGGCGCATCAGGACTCGTCCCGGCTGGAGGCGATCTCGGCGCGGTCGTCGATCAGCCCCGGGGGCGGGGTGATGACGGCCTTCTGCTCCTCCAGGTCGATCTCCGCGACGATCTCCTCGACGAAGGGGATCATCACCTCGCTGCCGTCGGGGCGCTCGACGATGAACAGGTCCTGGGTGGGCAGGTGCGAGATCTCCGTGATCCGCCCGACCTCGGTGCCGTCCGCGGTGACCACGTCGAGGTCGACGAGCTGGTGGTCGTAGTACTCGTCCTCGCCCTCGGGCAGTTCCTCCGGGTCGACCTCGGCGATCAGGAGGGTGTTGCGCAGGGCCTCGGCGCCGGTGCGGTCGCTGACGCCCTCGAAGCGCAGCAGGAGGCGGCCACTGTGGACGCGGCCCGTCTCGATGGTGAGCGGTCCCGCGGAGGCGGGGTCGGTGGCGAGCACCGCGCCGGGGGCGAGCCTCAGCTCCGGCTCGTCGGTCCGTACCTCGACGGTGACCTCGCCCTTGATGCCATGGGCACGGCCGATCCGTGCGACTACCAGCTGCACGTTGTCCATTCTCCTGTCATACGACTGCGGGCCGGGGACGGCCCTGTGGCCCTCCCCGGCCCGAGCCGGTTGCGCGATAAGCGTCAGCGGACGTGGTCCACGTCGACGAGGTCGACGCGGACACCGCGGCCGCCGATGGCGCCCACGACGGTGCGCAGGGCGCGTGCGGTGCGGCCGTTGCGGCCGATCACCTTGCCGAGGTCGTCCGGGTGGACCCGGACCTCGAGCACCCGCCCGCGGCGCAGGTTGCGCGAGGCGACCTGCACATCGTCAGGGTTGTCGACGATGCCCTTCACGAGGTGCTCGAGAGCCTCCTCGAGCATGCTCAGGCCTCGGTCGAAGCGGACTCAGCGGCGGCGTCGTCCTTCTTCTCAGCCTTCTTCTTCTGGGTGATCGCCTCACCCTTGCCCTCGTCGTCACCGGCGAGAGCCTCGAACGACGGGCGCGCGGCCTTCTCGGGCTGCGTCAGGAGCGGGGCCGGAGCCGGCTCGCCCTTGAACTTCTGCCAGTCGCCGGTCTTCTTGAGGATGGCGAGCACGGGCTCGGTCGGCTGCGCGCCGACACCCAGCCAGTACGCGACACGGTCCGCGTCGACCTCGATCACCGACGGGTTGTACGTCGGGTGGTACTTGCCGATCTCCTCGATCGCACGGCCGTCACGGCGGGTGCGGGAGTCGGCGACGACGATGCGGTAGTGAGGCGAACGGATCTTGCCCAGACGCTTCAGCTTGATCTTGACTGCCACGGGAGTGGGTTCTCCTGGATTTGACGTGGTTGGGCACGGCGAGGAAGCCGCGTGGGGTTGCGGTACCCGAGTGCCCGATGGACGCGTCAGCCGGAGGCGAGAGGGTTCCTGTGCGGCTGTCGAGTACAGCTAGCCATTGTGCCACACCCCGCGGGTCGCCCTGGCCGCGGGTGCGCCGCGCCCGGGCAGGCCGGAGGGGCACCCGGCGTGGAGGTGAGGTGGGGTACGCCGGGTGCCGGTCCGTTCCGGCGGTCCGTCCGCCCCGACCGGCAGCCACGAGTTGCCGGTGGGGACGTCAGCTCGCGACCGCTCCCACGACCTCGGGGATGCGGAACGGTTTGCCGCAGCCGCCGCAGACGATGGGGGCCTGGGCGAGGACCGACGGGACGACGCGGACGTTGCGCCCGCAGTCGCAGACCGCCTTGACGCGCACGCCGCCACCCGAGGAGCCGTGGCGGGCGGCCGGGCCCCGGAAGGTGCGGGAGGTGTCGGAGGAGGTCGCGGCCGTGTGGGCCTTGAGGGCGCGCTGGAGGCGCTCCATCGTCGGGCGGTAGCGGCGCTTCGCCTCGGGCGTGAGCGTGACCAGGGAGAAGCCGCTGCTGGGGTGCGGTTCCTCGGGGTGGTCCAGGCCCAGCTCCTCGGCGATGGCGAGGAATCTGCGGTTGTGGTAGCGGCCGGCACGGGAGGTGTCGCGGACGCCGCGCGCGGCGGCGATGCCATGGACTGCCTCATGGAGCAGTCGCTCGAAGGAGAGCTCGTGACCGCACGCGGACGACGACTCCCCGATCAGGGACTCTGGCGCGGCAAGGTCGGGCAGCTCGGGGTGGTACCGCTGAATGTCGGCCCACGCCTGTGCCAGCTCTGCGGCGAGAACAGGTGGTGTCTGTGTCGTGCTCACGTAATGACAACGAGCCGGGGTGCCCCAGTGTTCCGATTCCGGGCCATCCCAAATAATTTGCACGTACCCGTCAGTTGCCTCTGATGCGTCCCGACGAGGGCGCGTGCGCTGATCTGTGGAGAAGCCTCGCAGCTCACCACAAGGTGGTGCGTAGCAACGCGTACGCCCCGGCGCGTAGAAGATGTCCGCGCGCCGGGGAGCGTGGGGTCCGCGAGGGCGCAAGAGGCGTTTCGGTCGCCTTGGGCCCCCCGCGGCCGGTGCGCGCGCGCTTCAGTAAGCGCGTGCGACGACCGCGACGTTACCGGGTGCGTCACCGTCGTCGGGCACCGACCCGTCCTCGGCGACCAGACACCGTACGGTCACCGCGTGCTCGGCGAGCGCGGCCTCGCCCTCCTCGCCGAGGACCGCCCACGGGATGCGCGCCCAGCCGCCGGCCGTGGCCGCCTCGACGGCCTCCTCGATCGTCGTCACGTCGGCCGTGCGGGAGGCGCGGCGCTCGCGGGACTGCGTGAGCAGCAGTTCCTGGTCCTCCTCCAGGACCTTGGGCAGCAGTTCCGCCAGCTCGTCCAGGGAGACCGGTGCCTTGCCTCCCGGGATGCGGCGGGCCAGCATCGCGGTGCCGTTCTCCAGGTCGCGGGGGCCGATCTCGATGCGCACGGGCACGCCCTTGAGTTCCCAGTCGACCGCGCGGCGGCCGAAGGGGATGTCGGTGCGGTCGTCGACGTGCACGCGGACGCCGGCCGCCCGCAGTCGGTCGCCGACCTCGCGGACCTTGGCCAGAACCGCCTCGTCGCCCTTGATCGCGAGGACCACGGCCTGGATCTGCGCCAGCCGGGGCGGCACGCGCAGGCCGGCGTCGTCGCCGTGCATCATCACCAGCGCGCCGATCATGCGCGTGGTGGATCCCCAGGAGGTCTGCCAGACCAGTTCCTGCCTGCCGTCCTTCGACAGGTACTGCGTCTGGAACGCCTTGGCGAAGTTCTGGCCCAGTTCATGGCTCGTGGCCATCTGCAGGGCCTTGCCGTCGCCCATCATGCCTTCGAGCGTGAGGGTGTTGACGGCGCCCGCGAAACGCTCCTTGGCCGTCTTGCGGCCGGGGACGACGTCCATCGCGAGGACGTTCACCATGAAGTCCTCGTAGACCTGCCGGTGGATGTGCGCGGCGAAGTCGCGCGCCTCCTCGTACGTGGCGTGCGCGGTGTGGCCCTCCTGCCAGAGGAACTCGGTCGTGCGCAGGAAGAGCCGGGGCCGCAGCTCCCAGCGCACGACATTGGCCCACTGGTTGATGAGCAGCGGCAGATCGCGGTAGCTCTGCACCCACTTGGAGAAGGAGGCGTTGATGATCATCTCGGAGGTGGGGCGGACCACCGCGGGCTCTTCGAGTTCCTTGCCGCCGCCGTGGGTGACCACGGCCAGTTCCGGCGCGAAGCCCTCGACGTGGTCGGCTTCCCTCGTGAGGTACGACTGCGGGATCAGCAGCGGGAAGTAGGCGTTCTGGGTGCCCGTGGCCTTGATGCGGGCGTCCATCTCCGCCTGCATCCGCTCCCACAGCCCGTACCCGTACGGTCGGATGACCATGGTGCCGCGCACCGGACCGTTGTCGGCGAGTTCCACCTTGGTGATCAGGTCTTGGTACCAGCGCGGGAAGTCGTCGCCGCGGGGCGTGAGTACGGGTGCCTTGGCCATGCCGCGATGCTACGGGCCCAGGTTGCCGGAATGTGAAATCTCGCCACCGGCACATGACATCTCACAAGCCCTGCCGCATTCCACTGGACGACGGGTCGAGGGGGGAGTTTCCTGGCATACGGGGGTAGTGCGAGCGCACTGTCACGGGGGCCATGGAAGCGGCAAGAGGCAACTCTCGGCGGATTGGGGCGCTTACTTATGACACCTACGCTCGTGCGGCAGCAGCACCTGCCTCACGCGGGGGCCGCACCCCGCGTGGACCTGCGTGCACGCGCGCGTGACTGGTCCGAGATCCAGGAGCGGATGCTCGTACCGCTCTACGAGGCCGTCTACGAGCGACTGGACGTGGGTCCCGCCACGCGGCTGCTCGGCCTCGGCTGCGGTTCCGGACTCGCCCTGCTGATGGCCGCCGCCCGGGGAGCGGCGGTCACCGGTGTCGACGCTTCCCCCGAAAGAGTGGCCCTGGCGCGGGAGCGGCTGCTGCCCGGGGCGTCCGGTACCGGGACCCGCACGGACACCCGGCTGGTGGACGGCTCACCCGGGGACACCGCGGCGCCGGGCGCTCCCGCCTACACGCTGGTGACGGCCTTCGAGCCGATCGGGTGCCTCGCGGGCGACTCGGAGGGGCTGGGCGGGCTGCTCGCGGAGGCGACGCCGCTCGCCGAGCGCGGAGCCGCCGTGGTGCTGGCCGGCTGGGGTCCGCCGGAGCGGTGCGCCACGGCGTCCGTGCTGCGGGTGGCCACGAAGCTGGCGGAGCCGCTGCGCCACTCGGGCAGCTGGCGCCCGGCCCTGCGCGACGACCTGGAGGAGGTCGTCCAGCGCGCCGGGCTCAGGCCGGACGGCTCGGGCCGGGTGGCCTGCCCCTTCGGCTACGCCGACGTGGACAGCGCGGTACGCGGCCTGAAATCGACGGGTCTGTTCGACGCTGCGATGCGGGCGACGGACCAGGTGCAGGTGGACAAGGAGCTGACCGAGGCCCTGCACCCGCACCAGCGCCGGGACGGCACGGTGTGGATGCCGAACGTGTTCCGGTACCTGATCGCCCGGACGCCGTGACGCGCGGCGCCTGACACGACCGAGAGGGCGCCCCTTCACGGAAGGAGCGCCCTCGGCTTGGCCGCGTGGGACCGGGTACGGAACCCGGTCGTCAGCCCATGAACTTCTTGAACTCGTCGGGGAGTTCGAAGTCCTTGCCGCCCTGCTGCGGCAGCCCGAAGGCGTTGCCGCCCTCGGCGGCGGCCGCGCGGCGGGCGGCGGCCTCCTGCTCCTGCTGCTTGCGCTTCATCGGGTTGCCGGAGCGCTGCTTGCCCTTGGCCTGCTTCTGCTTCTTCTTCGCCCGGCCGGGACCGCCGCCCATGCCCGGCATCCCGGGCATCCCCGGCATACCGCCCTGGGCCATGCGGGACATCATCTTGCGGGCCTCGAAGAACCGCTCGACCAGGTTCTTCACCGCACTGACCTCGACACCGGAACCGCGGGCGATGCGGGCGCGGCGCGAGCCGTTGATGATGGTCGGGTCCTGGCGCTCGCCCGGGGTCATCGACTTGATGATGGCCGCCGTGCGGTCGACGTCCCGCTCGTCGAGGTTCTGGATCTGGTCCTTCATCTGGCCCATGCCCGGCAGCATGCCGAGCAGCTTGGAGATGGAGCCCATCTTGCGGACCTGCTCCATCTGGGCCAGGAAGTCGTCCAGGGTGAAGTCCTGGCCCTTCTTGGACGCCAGCTTGGAGGCCATCTTCTCGGCCTCTTCCTGGCTGAACGTCTTCTCCGCCTGCTCGATCAGGGTGAGCAGGTCACCCATGTCGAGGATGCGGGAGGCCATCCGGTCCGGGTGGAAGGCGTCGAAGTCGTCGAGCTTCTCGCCGTTCGAGGCGAACATGATCGGCTTGCCGGTGATCTGCCGGATCGACAGGGCGGCACCGCCGCGGGCGTCGCCGTCGAGCTTCGAGAGCACCACGCCGTCGAAGCCGACGCCGTCGCGGAAGGCCTCGGCCGTGTTGACGGCGTCCTGGCCGATCATCGCGTCGACGACGAACAGGATCTCGTCCGGGGAGACGGCGTCGCGGATGTCCGCGGCCTGCTGCATCATCTCCTGGTCGATGCCGAGGCGGCCGGCGGTGTCCACGATCACGATGTCGTGGACCTTGGACTTGGCGAAGTCGATGGAGTCCTTGGCGACCTTGACCGGGTCGCCCACGCCGTTGCCCGGCTCCGGGGCGTAGACCGCGACGCCGGCGCGCTCGGCGACCACGCTGAGCTGGTTCACCGCGTTGGGGCGCTGGAGGTCGCAGGCGACGAGCAGCGGCGAGTGGCCCTGCTCCTTCAGCCAGCGGCCGAGCTTGCCGGCGAGGGTGGTCTTACCGGCACCCTGCAGACCCGCCAGCATGATGACGGTGGGCGGCTGCTTGGCGAAGCGCAGGCGCCGGGTCTCGCCGCCGAGGATCGTGACCAGTTCCTCGTTGACGATCTTGAGAACCTGCTGGGCCGGATTCAGCGCGCGGGAGACCTCGGCGCCGAGGGCACGCTCCTTGACGTTCTTGATGAACGTCCGGACGACCGGCAGGGCGACGTCGGCTTCGAGCAGAGCGATCCGGATCTCGCGCGCCGTGGCGTCGATGTCCGCCTCGGAGAGCCGTCCCTTGCCGCGCAGGTTCTTGAAGGTCGCTGAGAGGCGATCGGAAAGAGTATCGAACACGGCGCTCGCGGTCCTCGGGGTCGGAGACGGACTGGGGAATCGCCCTCCAGGGTATCCCGGCGTGACAAGTCGCCGGGTCGGCATCACCCGCGCAGTGTCTCCTCCAGCTTCCGCGCCACCGACTCGGCCTCGTCGCCGGGCAGCGGCGCGCCCTCCGGGCCCGTCACGTAGAAGGCGTCGACGGCGTTGGCGCCGAGCGTGGAGACATGGGCGCTGCGCACCCGCACGCTCGCGTCCTCCAGGGCGCGGCCGATGCGGAACAGCAGGCCCGGGGCGTCCTGGGAGCGGACCTCGATGACGGTGGCCAGCCGGGAGGCGGCCGGGTGGACCGACACCCTCGGCGGGGGCGCGACCACGCCCCGGCGGCGTGGATAGGCGGCGTCCCGTTCCGCGAGGCGGGCGGCGATGTCCAGGGTGCCGTCCAGGGCCCGGACCAGGTCCGCACGCAGCCGGGCGGCCTGCGGCAGCGAGCCGTACTCGGCGGCGACGCGCCAGTCCAGCAGCAGGACGGATCCGTCGACCCCGTCGGGCAGGGTCAGCGACCTCAGCTCGGCGGTCCGTACGGTCAGCCGGTGCATGGCGAGGACGCCGGCCACCGCGGGCAGCACCCCGGGCTGGTCGGGGACGGCGATGAGCAGCTCCACGCCGAGCGGCTCGGGGTCGCCGGACGGCTCCTGTCCGGCGGGCGGCTCGGTCTGGGCCCGCAGGGCGAGGACCGGGCCGCCGGTCGCGGCGGCCTCCAGGGCGAGCCGCTCCTGCTCGGCGGTGGGCGCGGCGTCGTCGGGGTCGTCCGGGACATCTCCGGCGAGCACCGCCGCGACCCGTTCGACCAGCTCGGTGACGAGCGAGCCGCGCCAGGACGACCAGGCGGCCGGGCCGGTGGCCAGGGCGTCGGCCTCGGTCAGCGCGTGCAGCAGCTCCAGGGTGCCCGGCGAGCCGACGGCCCCGGCGACGGCCCGCACGGTGGCCGGGTCCTCCAGGTCGCGCCGGGTGGCGGTCTCGACGAGGAGCAGGTGGTGGCGGACGAGGGTGGCGACGACGGCCACGTCGTGCCGGTCGAAGCCGATGCGGGCGGCGACGTCCTTGGCGATGATCTCGCCGGCCACGGAGTGGTCGCCGGGCCAGCCCTTGCCGATGTCGTGCAGCAGCGCGGCGACCAGCAGGAGGTCGGGGCGGCTGACCCGGCGGGTGAACGCGGAGGCACGCACGGCCGTCTCGATCAGGTGCCGGTCGACGGTCCACAGGTGCACCGCGTTGCGCTGCGGGCGGCAGCGGACCCGCTCCCAGTCGGGCAGCAGCCGCGTGATCAGGCCCTCGGCCTCCAGCGCCTCCCAGACCTCGACGGTCGGACGGCCGGACCCGAGCAGGGTGACGAGCTGTTCGCGTGCCTCGGCGGGCCAGGGCGTCGGCAGCGGGCGCACCGTGGCCGCCAGGCGCCGGACGGCGTGCAGGGAAAGCGGCAGTCCGGCCTGCGCCGCGGCGGCCGCGGCTCGCAGCGGCAGGACCGGGTCGCGTTCGGGACGGGCGGCGCGGGCGAGCACCACCTCACCGTCCTGTTCCACGACGCCCTCGGCCAGCGGGGAGCGCTCGGCGGTCGGTTTGCCGCCCCCGAGCATGGCGCGCAGCCGGGGCCGCACGGCACGGGAGCGCAGCACCCGCCCCACCTCGCGCCAGGTGACGTCGCTGGCGTACGACACGAGCCGCGCCGCCTCGTACACCTGCCGCAGGAGCGTGTCGGCGTCGAGCAGGCCGAGCTCGGCGGCCACCTGGTCCTGCTCCTGGAGGGCGAGCCGGTCGGTCGCGCGCCCGGTGGCCAGGTGCAGGGCGTCGCGGACGTCGAGGAGGCGGCGCCGGGCGTCGGCGAGGCCCTCGCGCGGGGCGTCGGCGAGCCAGGAGGCGGCGACGGCGCGCAGCGCGGTGGCGTCGCGCAGTCCACCGCGGGCCTCCTTCAGGTCGGGTTCCAGCAGGTACTGCAGCTCGCCCTGCCGTGCGGCGCGTTCCGCGCACAGCTCCTGGAGTTCGGGCAGGCGCTTGGGCGCCTGGTTGCGCCAGTCGGCCAGGACGGCGGTGCGCAGGGACGCGGTGAGGCCGAGGTCCCCGGCGATGTGCCGGGCGTCGAGCAGCCCGAGCTGCACCTTGAGGTCCTCGCCCGCGGTCCTGCGGGCCTCGGCGGGGGTGCGCACCGAGTGGTCGAGGTCGAGGCCGAGGTCCCAGACGGGGTACCAGAGCCGGTCGGCCAGGGTGGCGACGGCCTTGGGGTCGCCGCCGTCGTGCAGCAGGAGCAGGTCCAGGTCGCTGCGCGGGGAGAGCTCGCCGCGCCCGTAGCCGCCGACGGCGACCAGGGAGGCGCCGCGCAGGTCGCCCGCGCCCGCGGCGAACAGGCCCGAGAGCCACTCGTCGGTCAGTTCGGCGAGGGCCGCACGGCGCGGCGGCCCGGACCGCGCCTCCTCGGTGAGGAGGCGCAGCCGGGCCGCCGCATAGCCGCCGGGTCCCGAGTCCTCTGCTTCTTTGCGCACGTCCGTACCCGTCACCCGGCGACTCCTGTTCTGTTTTCCTGCCTCAGAGCGCGTCGGGGCCGCGCTCGCCGGTGCGGACCCGTACGGCCGTCTCGACCGGGATGGACCAGACCTTGCCGTCACCGATCTTGCCGGTACGGGCCGCCTTGACCACGACGTCGATCAGCTGCTCGGCGTCGTCGTCCTCGACCAGGACCTCGATGCGGATCTTGGGGACGAGGTCGACGGTGTACTCGGCGCCCCGGTAGACCTCGGTGTGTCCCCGCTGCCGACCGTAGCCGCTGGCCTCAGTGACCGTCAGTCCGTGTACTCCGAAGGCCTGGAGGGCCTCCTTGATCTCGTCGAGCCGGTGCGGCTTCACGACGGCGGTGATGAGCTTCATGCGTCCACCTTCTTGCTCTCGGCTCCGGCCACGGCGGCCGCGACGGCGGCGGTCTTGGCGGCGCCGCCACCGGCGCCGCTGAAGTCGTATGCGGTCTCGGCGTGCTCGGCCTGGTCGATGCCGGCGACCTCGTCGTCCTCGGAGACCCGCATGCCGATCGTCTTGTCGAGGAGGAAGGCGAGGATCGCGGAGACGACCAGGGAGTAGGCGAGGACACCGAAGACACCGGCGCACTGCTTCCAGAACTGGTCCAGGCCGCCCCCGTAGAACAGGCCCGCGACGTCGGACTGGCCCTTGCCGGTGGCGAAGAACCCGATGAGCAGGGAGCCGAGGATGCCGCCGACCAGGTGGACGCCGACGACGTCGAGGGAGTCGTCGTAGCCGAACCTGTACTTCAGCCCGACGGCCATGGCGCACAGCACACCGGCGATGACGCCGACGGCGATGGCGCCGAGCGGGGAGATGGCGCCGCCGGCCGGGGTGATGGCGACCAGGCCCGCGACGGCGCCGGAGGCGGCGCCCAGCGTGGTGAAGGCGCCGTGGCGGATCTTCTCGTAGGCGAGCCAGCCGAGGACGGCGGCGGCGGTGGCGACCTGGGTGTTGACGAACATCAGCGCGCCCACGCCGTCGTCGTTGCCGAGCCAGGAGCCGGCGTTGAAGCCGAACCAGCCGAACCAGAGCAGACCGGCGCCGAGCATCACCAGCGGGAGGCTGTGCGGGCGCATCGGGTCCTTCTTGAAGCCGACGCGCTTGCCGATGACCAGGATCACGCCGAGCGCGGCGGCGCCGGCGTTGATGTGGACCGCCGTACCGCCGGCGAAGTCGATCACGCCGAGCTCGAAGGCCCAGCCGCCGGCGCCCCAGACCCAGTGCGCGACCGGGAAGTAGACGACCGTGGCCCACAGCGCGACGAACAGCGCCCAGGCGCTGAACTTCACGCGGTCCGCCAGGGCGCCGCTGATCAGGGCGGGCGTGATGATCGCGAACATCAGCTGGAAGACCAGGAAGACGAACACCGGGATGGTGTAGCCGTCCCACAGCTCGGTCAGGCCGATGTTGCCGAGGCCGACCCAGTCGGAGTTCCAGCCGACGAGGCTGCCGGAGTCGGTGCCGAACGCCATGGAGAAGCCGTACAGCACCCACAGGATGGTGACGATCCCGAGGCTGATGAAGCTCATCATCAGCATGTTCAGGGTGCTCTTGACGCGGACCATGCCTCCGTAGAAGAAGGCCAGGCCCGGGGTCATGAGCATCACCAGGGCGGAACAGATGAGCATGAACCCTGTGTTGGCGGCAGAGAGCTTGGGCGCCTCTGCGGCAAGGGTGATGGCTGGTGCCATCGGCGTCTCCTCGTCATTGGTACGGCCCCGTGCGGGCGAAGCCTGGAGCGGAGTGAGGGGGTGGGCCGGTTATGCGCCACGAGATTGGCGCAGCGCGGTTTCGGTGGAAGCCCCTCGTTGTTTCGCGACCGTGACGAAGGCGCGTGCTGTGTTACGCGTCGATGAACTGCCGGAGGGCGGCCGCGCTGATCGTTATCGTGGCGCAACCTTCGGCGCTCTCCCGGATTCCGGGGCGCACGGGCCGGCCGCGGTCGGCCCTCCGATGACCTGGCTGGGGGAGCCGAGTCGGGCGGTTCGGGAGGGCCGGCCGCGGCCGGGGTTCAGCGGGCCGGGCGGCCGGTCAGACCGCCTCGGCGGTTTCGGGCAGCTCGGCGGCGAGCCGCTCGGTCAGGTCGACGACCTCGCCGAGGTCGCCGAAGTCGCGCGCGGCGGTGTCCACGGTCTTGCGGATGCGGGTGTTGACGCGCTCGGAGCGGACCTTCTTGGCGACCCGCATGGCCTCCGTGGCGAAGACCGTGCTCTGCTCGGGCTCGCGCCGCAGGAGGTGCACGGTGGCCATGCCGATCAGGTTCAGCGCATACGACCGCTGGTGCTCGCCGTCCTCGGCGAACAGCTCCACGGCCCGCTTCATCAGGGGCTCGGCCAGCGAGGCGTAGGTGGGGCTGCGGCCGGCGACGTACGCCAGGTCCCGGTACGAGTGGGAGTTCTCGCCGTAGAGCTCGGCCTCGGAGAAGAAGCGGATCCAGTCGGGGTCGGGCTCGTCCCACTCGTCGGCCTCGGCGAAGGTGTCCTCGGCCATCCGCACCGCCCGCTTGCACTTGCCGGGCTGGCCCATGTTGGCGTAGGCGCGGGCCTCCATCGCATACAGCATCGACTGGGTGCGCGGGCTCGCGCAGTCCCGGCTGCCGTACTGCGCGAGGTGGATCAGCTCCAGCGCGTCGTCGGGCCGGCCGAGGTGGATCATCTGGCGGCTCATGCTGGACAGCACGTACGAGCCCAGGGGCCGGTCGCCGGCCTCCTTGGCCGCGTGCAACGCGAGGACGAAGTACTTCTGCGCGGTCGGCTGCAGCCCGATGTCGTACGACATCCAGCCGGCCAGCTCGGCGAGCTCGGCGGCGACCTTGAACAGGCGCCGGGTGGTGGCCTCCGGCTGGGGTTCCTGGAGCAGGTCGGTCACCTCGTGCAGCTGGCCGACGACGGCCTTGCGGCGCAGTCCGCCGCCGCACTGGGCGTCCCACTGGCGGAACATCACCGTCGTGGACTCCAGGAGGTCCAGCTCCGGCTTGGACAGCCGGCCCCGGCCGCGCCCCGAGGCGGCCGCCGACTCGGGCTCGGACCGCGGCCCTGGGGGCGAGGGCACGAGCCAGCGCTGCATGGGCTCGATGAGAGCCGGGCCCGCAGACAGGACCAGCGAGCTCCCGAGGAAGCCGCGCCGCGCCAGCATCAGGTCGCTGCGCGAGAACTCGCTGAGCAGGGCCACGGTCTGCGGGCCCGTCCAGGGCAGGTCGACGCCGGTCGCGGACGGTGACTGGCGGGCGGTGCGCAGCCCCAGGTCCTCGACGGAGACGACGACGCCGAAACGCTCGGAGAACAGCTCGGAGAGGATCCTGGGGATCGGCTCGCGCGGGTTCTCGCCGTCGAGCCAGCGGCGCACCCGTGAGGTGTCCGTGGAGATGTGGTTGGCGCCCAGCTGGCGGGCCCTGCGGTTGACCTGCCGGGCGAGCTCGCCCTTGGACCAGCCGCTGCGCACGAACCAGGAGGTGAGCAGCTCGTTGGGGCGCTTGTCAGTGTGCGTCGCGTGTGCAGCGTTCGTCCCGCTTCCGCCGTTGCCGCTCACTGGAACGCCCCCATCCCTGAGACCACTTGTCGCCGAGTGCGCCAAGCCCTATCAGCATGCCGGTTCGTACGGTCGTCCGTCCGGCCCTTGTCACCCTTCGAACGGAAAGACGACTTGCCTCCGGCATACCCACGAGCGCATGTGCCCCCAGGCCTCGTGCACACAAAGTAATCCTACGATCACCCGTCCAGCCACGGCTCACACGTAAACGCCACCATTCGCCACCCCATCGAATGAACTCCTGTGCGTCAACGCGCGATTCACTTGACACGGCACCACCAGGAGCGGGTGCAGCGATGCACTCAGGGGCGCGTGTCGTCGGGCACACCACCTTGAGCACGTCCTGGCGCGGAGTGAACCGGCTGCCACCGGGAAGCCGGAAACAGAGAGTCACGTGTCGCGTCCGCTGCGTAACCACCGTGCGCCGGACCCGTTGGAGGGGGTATGGGCTTCACGATCGGCATCAGCCGGGGCATGCGCGACATCCGGTCCGGCACGCGCCGCCGCAGCCGTACGTCGGACGGCACGGCCGTGGCCGAGTTCACCGGGCTGTGGGGCTGGGACGTGGTCCCGGGAGCCCGGGCATCGGCG
Organism: Streptomyces sp. NPDC085932; assembly: GCF_044540525.1. Taxonomy (NCBI): domain Bacteria; kingdom Bacillati; phylum Actinomycetota; class Actinomycetes; order Kitasatosporales; family Streptomycetaceae; genus Streptomyces; species Streptomyces sp. NPDC085932. The sequence goes on along the minus strand of NZ_JBITSJ010000009.1, from coordinate 174,390 downwards.
GGCGCCTGCTCCTGCGGCCGCCGTGACTGCCCGGCTCCGGGCGCGCACCCGCTGGACTTCGCCCCCGTGCTCCCCGCCGGGGCGACGCTCGACGACGTCACGGAGACCTGGGGCGAGTTCCCCGGCGCCGCCGTGATGCTGCCGGTCGGCCGGGCCTTCGACGTCATCGAGGTGGCCGAACCGGCCGGCTGCCGCGCCCTGGCCAGGCTGGAGCGCATGGGCCTGCCCGTCGGCCCGGTCGCGGCCACCCCCGACGGCCGTGCCCAGTTCCTCGTCGCCCCCGGCGCCGCGGCCGACCTGCCCGGGCTGCTCTACCGCATGGGCTGGGACGACCCGGAGGCTCTGGACCTGCGCGGTCTCGGCCCCGGCACGCACATCACGGCGCCGCCCTCGGACCGCGGGGGCCTCGGTCCCGTCCGCTGGCTGCGCTCCCCCGCCCTGGACTCGGCCTCCCGGCCGCCGGAAGCCCGCCTGGTGCTGGGCACGCTGGCGTACGTGGCGCACCGCTCACGCGCGTAGCGGCGCCCGGGCCACAGAGCGAAGCGCCCGTCCCCGACTGCACCTCGGGGGCGGGCGCTTCTCGCGCAGGTACGGTTCTTCGCAGGTCGTGCCGCGGCTGGTGCCGAGCTCACTCCCCGATAAGGGCGTCAACGAACGCCTCCGGCTCGAACGGCGCGAGGTCGTCCGCGCCCTCTCCGAGCCCGATGAGCTTGACCGGGACGCCCAGCTCGCGCTGGACCGCGACCACGATGCCGCCCTTGGCCGTGCCGTCCAGCTTGGTGAGCACGATGCCGGTGATGTCCACGACCTCGGAGAAGACCCGGGCCTGGACCAGGCCGTTCTGGCCCGTGGTGGCGTCCAGGACGAGCAGCACCTCGTCGACCGGGGCGTGCTTCTCGACGACCCGCTTGACCTTGCCGAGCTCGTCCATCAGACCGGTCTTGGTGTGCAGCCGGCCGGCGGTGTCGATGAGCACGACGTTCGCGCCCATCTCCTTACCCTCCTTGACCGCGTCGAAGGCCACGGAGGCCGGGTCGCCGCCCTCCGGTCCGCGCACGGTGTAGGCGCCGACGCGCTCGCCCCAGGTCTGGAGCTGGTCGGCGGCGGCGGCCCGGAAGGTGTCGGCGGCGCCGAGCACCACGCTCTGGCCGTCGGCGACCAGGACGCGGGCGAGCTTGCCGGTGGTGGTGGTCTTGCCGGTGCCGTTGACGCCGACGACCATCACGATGCCCGGCTTGCGGTCCTCCGGCTCGGTCTTGACCGCGCGGTCCATGTCGCGGCCGACCAGGGTGATGAGCTCCTCGCGGAGCAGGGTGCGCAGTTCCTCGGGGGTACGGGTGCCGAGCACCTTCACGCGCTCGCGCAGCCGCTCGACCAGCTCCTGGGTGGGCTGCACGCCGACGTCGGCGGTGAGCAGCGTGTCCTCGATCTCCTCCCAGGTGTCCTCGTCGAGGTGCTCGCGGGACAGCAGGGTCAGCAGACCCTTGCCGAGGGCGTTCTGCGAGCGGGAGAGCCGGGCCCGCAGCCGGACCAGGCGGCCCGCCGTGGGTTCCGGGATCTCGATCTCGGGAGCCTCGGCGGGCGGCTCCTCGACGACGACCGGAGCCGAGCCGTCCGGGAGATCCACCTCCTCTATCGTGCGCCGCGGTTCCTCCCGCGGCGTCTCGGCCTCGTCGCCGACGTGCGGCTCGGCCGGTGGGGCGGTGATGTCGGGCGCCGCGGGCGGGGGCGGCGGCAGCTGCTTCTTGCGCCGGCTGCCGACGATGAGCCCGCCGAGCGCGCCGAGCACGACCACGGCGATGACTACAGCAAGGATGACGATGTCCATAACGCGTCCAGTATCAGCCATGGGGCCCCCGGTCACCCTGCTCGCACCGCCCCGAAAGGCCGGGGCCGCCGGATCTCCCCACCCCTGGATCCCTGACGCTCCGTCAGCTAACGTCCCCCGGACACCCCCCGGTGAAGGGAGACGCCCATGCCCGTCACGGTCGTACGCTTCAACCTCGTCGCCCCCGGGGCCTCCCCCGCCGAACTCGGCGCCCGCTACCGGGCGGCCCTGGAGATGGCCGCGTACGCCGACGACCGGGGCGTCGGCACGGTGCAGACGGAGGAGCACCACGGGGCGGAGAACAACTGGCTGCCGTGCCCCTTCGCCTTCGCGGGAGCCGTCTTCGGCGCGACCCGGCGTGTCGCGGTCACCGTCTCGGCGATCATCGGCCCGCTGCACGACCCGCTGCGGCTCGCCGAGGAGATCGCCGTGCTGGACCTGCTGAGCGGCGGCCGGCTGGTGACGGTCGCCGGGATCGGGTACCGGCCGGAGGAGTACGCGCACTTCGGGGTGGACTTCACCCGACGCGGAAAGCTCCAGGACGAGGTGCTGCAGACGCTGCTGAGGGCGTGGACGGGCGAACCCTTCCCCTACCGGGGCCGCACGGTCCGCGTCACGCCGCGCCCCGGCACCGCACCCCACCCCCTGCTCCTGGTCGGCGGCTCCTCCAGGGCGGCCGCCCGCCGCGCGGCCCGGCTGGGTCTGCCCTTCTTCCCCAGCGCCCACCTGCCGGAGCTGGAGGCGTACTACAAGGAGCGCCTCGTCGAGTACGGCACCGAGGGCTGGGTCATGATGCCGGCGGCCGAGACCCCGCTGCTGCACGTGGCCGAGGATCCGGACCGGGCCTGGGCACGGTACGGCCGGCACTTCCTGCACGAGGCGCGGACGTACGCCTCCTGGCAGTCGGGCGCGGTGCGCTCGGCGGTGGGGTCGGCGGCGACGAGCGTGGCGGAGCTGCGTGCGGAGGGCGTGTACCGGATCCTCACGCCGGAGCAGTGCGCGGGGCTGGGCCTCGGCTCGTACGTCCTGCATCCGCTGGCGGGCGGGATGCCGGTGGAGGAGGGGTGGCGCAGCCTGCAGCTGTTCTGCGAGCGCGTGCTGCCGGAGCTGCAGGGCTGAGACCGGGCTCATAAAGGGTGGCCCGTCCTGCACGCCCGGTGATCCACTGGGGGCATGAGTTTGTCGGTGGACGTGTTCGTGCGCGAGCCGGACGGACGGCTGCGGATCCTCGACGTGCCCGACGGGCGCGACGACTCGGCCGGGTTCGAGTCCTGGCGGACCGTGGTGTGGGGGTCGGAGGCGGTGCGTGCGGCGGGCGCCCGCTTCCTGCCGGTGCTGGCCGGCGACGACCTGGAGATCGAGGTCGAGGACGTCGCGGACTTCCTGCGCGAGGTGGCCCTGCTGCGCGACCGGCTCGACGCGATCGCCGAGAGCACGCGCGGGCCGCGGGAGTTCGGGGAACACCGGCGGGGGCTGGTGAGACGGCTGCGGAACCTGGAGGTGGCCGCGCTGCACGCCCGGCTGGTCGACGGCGGCGTCATCGTCTGGTGAGACGACGGACCACCGCCCCGGCTCGGGCAGTGGCCGAACCGGGGCGGCGGCGGGTGACGGGGAGAGGGGCAGCGGGGACTTGGCCCTCCTCCCCGAGTGGGCGGGACGGGCTCAGCCCATCTCCTCCAGGGACTTGCCCTTCGTCTCGGTGACGAACTTCAGGACGAACGGGATGGAGAGCGCGGCGAACGCCGTGTAGATCACGTACGTCACGGACAGGTTCCAGTCGGCCAGCGACGGGAAGCTCGCGGTGATGGCCCAGTTGGCGATCCACTGCGCGGCGGCGGCCACACCGAGGGCGGCGGCGCGGATCCGGTTGGGGAACATCTCGCCGAGCATGACCCAGACGACCACACCCCAGGACAGGGCGAAGAAGAGGACGAAGACGTGCGCGGCGATCAGGGCGATCCAGCCCTGCGCGGCGGGCAGCTTGCCGTCGACCAGGTGGTACGAGAAGGCCCAGGCCTCCAGCGCCAGGCCGACGACCATGCCGACCGAGCCGATGATCGCGAGCGGCTTGCGGCCGACGCGGTCCACGAAGATCATCGCGATGACGGTGCCGACGATGTTGATGATCGACGTGGTGAAGGAGTAGAAGAACGAGTCCGTCGGGTCGACGCCGACCGACTGCCACAGCGTCGAGGAGTAGTAGAACGCGACGTTGATGCCGACGAACTGCTGGAAGACCGACAGGCCGATGCCGACCCAGACGATCGGCTTGAAGAAGAAGCTGCCGCCGAGCAGGTCCTTGAAGCTCGACCTGTGCTCGCTCTTCATGGCGCCCTCGATCTCCGCGACACGGGCGTCGAGGTCGACGTCCTTGCCCTCGACCTCGGTGAGGATCTGCCGGGCGCGCTCGTGCTTGCCGACGGAGATGAGGAAGCGCGGGGACTCGGGGATCGCGAAGGAGAGCAGGCCGTACAGCACGGCCGGGACGACCATGACGCCGAGCATGACCTGCCAGGCCTCCAGGCCCATCAGCTTGCCGCGCTGGTCACCGTCGGCGGCGTTGAGCAGACCCCAGTTGACCAGCTGCGACACGGCGATGCCGATGACGATCGCGGCCTGCTGGAAGGAGCCGAGCCGGCCGCGGTAGGCGGGCGGGGCGACCTCGGCGATGTAGGCCGGGCCGATCACGGAGGCCATGCCGATGGCGAAGCCGCCGACGACCCGCCAGAAGGCGAGGTCCCACAGCGCGAAGGGGAGCGCGGAGCCGACGGCGCTGATGGTGAACAGCACCGCGGCGATCTGCATGCATCGGATGCGGCCGATGCGGTCGGCTATCCGGCCGGCGGTCGCGGCGCCGATGGCGCAGCCGATCAGGGCGATGGCGATGACCTGGGCGAGGGCCGCGGAGCCGACGTCGTAGCGGTCACGGATGGCCTCGACCGCGCCGTTGATCACGGAGCTGTCGTAGCCGAAGAGGAAACCGCCCATCGCGGCCGCCGCCGCGATGAAGATGACGTGCCCGAGATGATCGGGGTGAGCCGTCCCGGCTCCTGACTTGGGTGCCTGCGCTGTGCTGGTCACGTGTACTCCTCGGGCCACCGGCAACGCTGCCGGAGGGGGTCAGCCCTTCGAGGTCCACCTGAAGGTACCTGAAGGTAAAAGGAACGTTGCCGAGACTATGCCTTCAAGTTTCGAAGTCAATAGGCGAGCTGCTGTGAATCCGAGGCGGAAGTGTGGCAACGATGTGTTCAAGTGTTGAATTCATGAAGGAGCGCAGGTGGGAACGGTGTACTACACACCCATCTAGCGGAGGCGCTGCGAGATGACCTTCGACACACCGTCGCCCTGCATGGAGACGCCGTACAGCGCGTCGGCGACCTCCATCGTCCGCTTCTGGTGCGTGATCACGATCAGCTGCGAGGCCTCCTGCAGCTCCTGCATGATCCGGATGAGCCGCTGGAGGTTGGTGTCGTCGAGGGCGGCCTCGACCTCGTCCATGACGTAGAACGGGCTGGGGCGCGCCTTGAAGATCGACACGAGCAGCGCGACCGCCGTCAGCGACCGCTCCCCGCCGGAGAGCAGCGACAGCCGCTTGACCTTCTTGCCCGGCGGGCGGGCCTCGACGTCCACGCCCGTGGTGAGCATGTTGTCGGGGTCGGTCAGCACCAGTCGTCCCTCGCCCCCGGGGAAGAGCCGGCTGAAGACGCCCTCGAACTCCCGGGCGGTGTCCCGGTAGGCCTCGGTGAAGACCTGCTCGACGCGCTCGTCGACCTCCTTGACGACCTGGAGCAGGTCGGCACGGGTCTTCTTCAGGTCCTCCAGCTGCTCGCTGAGGAACTGGTGGCGTTCCTCCAGCGCCGCGAACTCCTCCAGCGCGAGCGGGTTCACCTTGCCGAGCTGCTGGTAGGCACGCTCGGCCGCCTTGAGACGCTTCTCCTGCTCGGACCGGAGATACGGCTTCGGCCGGTTGCGCGGGTGCTCGGGGTCCTCCGGCAGCTCCTCGCCCTCGGCGGGGGGCGAGGGCGGCACGAGCTGGTGCGGACCGTACTCCGCGACGAGCCCGGCCGGTTCGACACCCAGCTCCTCCAGTGCCTTGGTCTCCAGCTGCTCGATCCGCAGCCGCTTCTCCGCGCCGAGTACCTCGCCGCGGTGGACCGAATCCGTCAACTTGTCGAGTTCCGCCTTGAGATCGCGTCCCTGGGTGCGGGCGCGGGCGAGTTCCTGCTCGCGGCGGGCCTTGGCGGCCTCGGCGGCGGTGCGCTCGGCCTCGGCCCGGGCGACGGACACCTCGACGTGGGCGAGCAGCTGCCGGGCGCCGGCGGCGACGGCTTCCGCGACGGCCGCCTCGTGCCGCAGCCGGGCCCGCCGCTGCTCCGCACGCGCGCGTGCCTCGCGTTCCGCGCGGGCGGCCCGGTCGAGGGAGTCGGCCCGGCCGGCGAGGCCCTTGACCCGTTCCTCGTGCGTACGGACCTGGAGACGGGCCTCCATCTCGGTCTGGCGGGCGTTGGCACCGTCGGCGGCCAGCCGGTCCCGCACGGCGGTGTCGGGCTCCTCCTCGATCGGCATCTCCTCGGCGACGGCCAGCCGCTCGGCGAGCTCCTCGACCTCCTGGAGCGCCTTGTCCAGGGCCTCCTGGGCACGGGCCGCGGCGGCGGTGGCGCGTTCGGCCTCCCCGGTGGCGCCGCGCGCCTGGCCCGCGAGCCGCCCGAGCTGCTGGGCCACGGCCGACTTCTCCCGGTCGGCGGCCCGGCGCCGCTCCCCCAGCTCCTCGACCAGCGCTGCGCACTCCGTGCGGCGCTCCGCGGCCGCGTGCTGGGCCTCGGTCAGCTCCTCGCAGCGGACAGCCAGCTCCTCCAGTTCGGCGGCGGCCTCGTCGACGGAGGCCTGCACTTCGAGGAGGCTGGGGACGCCGGCGGAGCCACCGTGGGCGAAGTGGGTGCCGAGGAGGTCGCCCTCGGCCGTCACGGCGGTGAGGTGGGGGTGGGCGTAGACCAGGTCTTCGGCGTCTTCCAGGGTGCCGACCACGACGATGCCGTGGAGCAGCCGTCGGACGGCCGGCATCAGGTCGGCGGGGCCGCGGACCAGGTCGGCGGCGAAGGTGTGTCGTGCGACTGCGGGGCCGTCGTGGCCGGTCGCGCAGTTCCCCGCGTTCCCAGGGGGTGCATCTCCTGCCAGGAGCAGAGTGGCACGGCCTCCGTCCTGTTTGCGGAGGAGTCTGATCGCATCTGCGGCCGAGGACGGGCTCGTCACCGCGATCGCGTCCGCCGCCGCTCCGAAGGCAGCCGCCAGGGCGACCTCGTGGCCCGGCGTCACCGTCAGCAGCTCCGCCGCCGGGCCGAGCAGGCCGGAGAGGCGGTCCTTGGCCGCGACCAGTATGCCGGTGCCGTCCTTGCGGCGCAGGCCGAGCGCCAGGGCCTCGTGGCGGGCCTGGGTGGCGGCGCGCCGGCGTTCCGCCGCCGTGGTGGCCTCGCGGGCCGCGGTGAGAGCGGACTCGGCCTCCGCGAGCCGCCGCTTGGCCTCCTCGTGCCGCTCGGCGAGTTCGGCGTCTCCGGCGTCGAGGCCGTCGACCTCGGCCTTGAGGGCCTCGTACTCCTCCTGCGCGGCGACGGCACGTTCCTGCGCCTCGTCACGGGCGGCGGCCAGGCGTTCGATCTCGGCCTGGGCGGAGGCCGCGCGGGAGCGGGCCGCGTTGACCTGCCCGCTGAGCCGGGCCAGACCTTCGCGCCGGTCGGCGATGGCCCGGGCGGCGTCCTTCAGGCGCCGTTCCTCCTGCGCCAGCTCGCGCTCCAGCTCGGCCCGGTGGGCGACCGTGTCCTCCAGGGCACGTTCGGCGGCTTCCAGGGCCGCCTCCAGTTCGGCCTCCTGCTCGCGGATGCGGGCGGCCTCGCGCTCCATGTCCTCGGGGTCGCGGCCGCGCCGCTCCTCGGGGGGCGCGGAGGTGGCGCTCTTCACGCGGGCGTCGGCGAGGGAGATCGTGCCGCGCACCCGCTCGGCGAGCTGGGAGAGCTCGTACCAGGTCTGCTGGGCGCGCTGGAGGCGCGGCGTCAGCTGCCGCACCTCGTCCTCCAGCAGTGCCTCGCGCTGGAGCGCCCTGCGCAGCTCCTGCTCGGCGGCCTCCTTGCGCTCCTTGAGCGCGGCCTCGTCGGCGACCTCGGCCTGGAGGGCCTCGCGGAGCCGGACGAGGTCGTCGGCGAGCAGCCGCAGCCGGGCGTCGCGCAGGTCGGCCTGGATGACGGCGGCCCGGCGCGCGACGGCGGCCTGGCGGCCGAGCGGCTTGAGCTGCCGGCGGAGCTCGTCCGTGAGGTCCTGCACGCGCGCGAGGTTGGCCTGCATCGCGTCCAGCTTGCGCAGCGCCTTCTCCTTGCGCTTGCGGTGCTTGAGGACGCCGGCGGCCTCCTCGATGAAGGCGCGGCGGCCCATGGGGTCGGCGTGCAGCACGGAGTCGAGCTGGCCCTGCCCGACGATGACGTGCATCTCGCGGCCGATGCCGGAGTCGGAGAGCAGCTCCTGAATGTCGAGGAGACGGCAGGTGTCGCCGTTGATCTGGTACTCGCTGCCGCCGTTGCGGAACATGATCCGCGTGATGGTGACCTCGGCGTACTCGATGGGCAGCGCCCCGTCGGAGTTGTCGATGGTCAGGGACACCTCGGCGCGGCCCAGGGGAGGGCGGCCGGTGGTGCCGGCGAAGATGACGTCCTCCATCTTGCCGCCGCGCAGCGACTTGGCGCCCTGCTCGCCCATGACCCAGCTGAGCGCGTCGACGACGTTGGACTTGCCCGAGCCGTTCGGTCCGACGACGCACGTGATCCCCGGCTCGAACCGGAGGGTGGTCGCCGAGGCGAACGACTTGAACCCGCGGAGGGTCAGGGCCTTGAGGTGCACGCCGCCGGACTCTACCGCCCGGGTTCGTCTCACTCCATGAACCCACGGTTTCGCCGCTGAACGCGCAGGGCACACCAGACGTTATAGACGGTGAAAGGATGCGCGGGGGAAAGAAAGAAGGGACGCCGGTGGCGTCCCTTGCACTTCTGACAACTCAGCGGTTGTTACGGGCTTCCCCACCACTGCTGTGCCGATGTGGAGCGATGCAGTGATCAGGTGAGCGCAGGCTCCGCCTGGTGTGCGTCAACGCTCTCCATGATCCTGTCGTGAGAAGCGGCAGCCGTCAGCGCCTCGTTCTCCGCCTGGATCCGTACGAGCTCGGATTCCAGGTCCTGGACGCGCTGCTGGAGCCGTCGCATCTCGGCGAGGAGTCGAGGGTCGGAGCCGCCGACGTAACCGAGAAGCGCCTTTGCCATGATGGATGGTCCTCCACAATGAGTGACCGACCGATGCGGTTGGGTCGTGAGGGATTCGCACCCGCGGCTTGGCAGGGCCTTCAGTTGTGCTGCCGTTCAGCCATGCCAAACAGCTAAGGTGCGCGGGGTGCTTTCAGCGTCTCACCAAAAAGTTTGACGGTCAACACGATCACGCCCCGTATTGGCGGGCGACCCTGGCGCACACGGCCTGGTACGGCGACGCGGCGGCTTCAGCGGGCCCTCGGGGCGTGGCGATCATCCTTGCGTCTGGAGCCCGCCAAGGCAAGCGGTTCTCGGCAATCACCAGCGACTTTCCGTCCGGGGCGGCTGTCCCGGACCCCGGCGCGGACGGCCGGGGAGCCCTCACCCGGTGCGGGATCAGCGGATGGCGAAGCCCTCGTAGCCGCCGCGCGGTGTGTCCCAGATCTCGGTGACGCCGTCCACGCGGCCGGGCGTGTCGTCACTGCGGAGCCACTCCAGCAGGCCTTGACAGCCCTCGCGCGCGCCCTCCGCGACGACTTGGACCCGCCCGTCGCCCAAATTGAGAGCAAAACCACTCAGGCCGCCGATCTCCAGGGCCTTGGCCCGCGTGAACCAGCGGAAACCCACACCTTGGACGCGTCCCCGCACCCAGGCGACCAGTCGCACATCCTCACTCATGACGGCAACCTAACCGCCCAATCTCCCTCCGGGCACTTCCTCCCCTTGCGCCATGCGGTACCGTCCCCCCTCAACGAATCTCATATGAAACTCACACGATCGAGTGAGTTTGGTGTTGATCTCGAGGACGAGTCGACCGCCAGGACGAGGAAGGCCAGGACATGGGACGCCACCGACGCTCCGACGCCGGCCGCGCCGCCACGGGCCGCGCCGACGACTTCGCGGAGGGCCACGACCCGCTGTACTCCACCGCGGACGACGCCCCGACGATGGGGATCGCGCCCTATCTGAACCCGGAGGCGTACGCCGAGACCTACGCCAGGAGCGAGGCCTACCTGTACGGAGCCGGGACCTCCGCGGCCGGTGACCGCTTCACGGAGACGGCCGTCTTCGCGAGTGACGGATTCCCCTCCGACGGCTTCTCCTCCGACGGCTTCACCCCCGACGGCGGCGCCCGCCGCGCGGGCGCGCACCGCCGTCGGAAGAAGACCGCCCGCCCGATGCGCACCGGGCTGCTCGGCGTGTCCGCCGCGGTCGCCCTCGGCACGGTCGCCGTCGCCACGGGCGCGGTGCCGGGCCTGGAGAACTACAAGCTCGGCGGCGGCAGCGGTCCCGACAACGTCCAGGCCGGCGACACCTCGACGAGCTTCCCGACCGAGCAGGGCGGCACGTCCGGCAGCGCCGAGAGCCGGGACGACTCGCCCACCAGCCGGGACGCCGAGCGCTCCGTCTCGCCCTCGCCCTCCGCCTCGAAGTCGTCGACCTCCCCGACGAAGACGCCGGAGAAGGCCGACAAGACGCAGGAGAAGACGCCGGAGAAGAAGAAGCCGGCGGCCACGCCCAGCGAGAAGCCGTCCGACACGCCCTCCCGTACGGCCACGAAGGCACCGCGGAACCCCGGCGCCTCCGCGGCCCTCTCCGGGGAGTCCGCCGCGGCGGCGCAGGTGCTGTCGCTGGTCAACCAGGAGCGGGCGAAGGTGGGCTGCAGCCCGGTCGCCGCCAACAGTGCGCTCACCGACCTCGCCCAGAGCTACAGCGAGGACATGGCCGCGCGGGGCTTCTTCGACCACACCGACCCGGACGGCCGGACGCCGTGGGACCGGGCCGAGAAGGCCGGCATATCCAACCTGGGCGGCGAGAACATAGCCCGCGGCCAGGCCGACGCCGAGGCCGTGATGGACGCCTGGATGAACAGCCCCGGCCACCGCGCCAACATCCTGAACTGCGACTTCAAGACCCTGGGCGTCGGCGTCGAACTCGGCTCCGGCGGCCCTTGGTGGACGCAGAACTTCGGTTACTGAGGATCCCCGGTTCGAGGAACGTCCCGAGCCGTCGCCCCCTAGGCCGTGTCCGCACAGCCCCTCCGTCCGCCCGGAGGGCGGGCCCTGCGGCGTCTTGGGGCGACGGCTGCCCGGGCCCGTCCGCCATACCGCCCGGATTCCGCCGCCACTGCTTCATGGACGGCCGACCCGCTCGCCGCGGGCACCGAGCCGTTCCGCAGGTACCGCACGGGGTCCCGCTCGTAAGGCTCGCCCGCCGCGCGTACCGAGGCGTGCAGGGGCGGCCCTGCCGGGTGGCCGTGCGCCGGCTCCCGGAATGCCCCCGGGAACCGGCCGGTGTGTCCGTGGTCGCTGCTCACCGCGTCAGCGCAGGGCTCACGCCGCGGCCAGGCCCCTGAGGAAGGTCCTCGCCGTCTCCGTCACGCGGCGGCCCAGCTGTTCGGCCGTGGCGATGTCGGCCTTGTGGACGGCCTCCGGGCCCTCGTCGGCGTTGGTCTGCGCCGCCGCGCCCGCGAAGACGCCGAGGCGGTTCAGGTCGTGCTCGGAGCCGGTGCTGCTGTTCCAGCCCGGGAGCAGCCCCAGGTTGACCCAGTGCATGCCGAGCTGGGCGGCGAGGATCTGGAAGTACTGCAGGGTGTGCAGCTTGTCGCCGCTCTTGGAGGCGGAGTTGGTGAAGCCGGCGGCCAGCTTGTCCTTCCAGGCCTGGGTGGCCCAGCGCTGCGAGGTGGCCTCCGCGAAGACGTGGAAGGCGCCGGACGCGGTGCCCATGTAGGTCGGCGATCCGAACACGATGGCGTCCGAACGGTCGAGGACCGCCCACTGCTCCTCGGTGATCTCGTCGACGCTGATCAGGTGCACCTCGGCACCCGCCTCGACGGCACCGGCACGGACGGCCTCGGCAAGGACGGCGGTGTGGCCGTAGCCGGAATGGTAGGCAAGGGAGACGACAGGGGTGGTCACGGAGGAACTCCTTGAATGGGCAGGTCGCTGAAGATGACCAAAGGAAAGCACTAACTTCTAGTTAGTGCAACCTGCCGGTTAGCGCTGTGCTGACGTACGCTGGATCCATGACCACCACCCAGGAGCCCACGGAGAGGCTGGACGACCTCCCGTACAACGTGTTCGCCAAGGCCTGTCCCTCGCGCGGCACGCTCGAACACGTCACGGGACGCTGGGGCGGACTGACGCTCGGCGCCCTGTACGAGGGCTCGCTCCGCTTCAACGAACTGCGCCGCCGCGTCGACGGCGTGAGCGAGAAGATGCTCTCCCAGACCCTGCACGCCCTGGAGCGCGACGGCCTGGTGCACCGCGAGGCGCAGCCCACCAACCCACCCCGGGTGGACTACGAGCTGACGCCGCTCGGGCGCGGGGTCGCCGAGCGGCTGCTGAGCCTCATCCACTACGTGGAAGGGCGGATGGACGACGTGCTCGCCGCGCGCGAGCGCTACGACGAGACGCGCGGCGCCCGCTGACACTGCGGGCAGAAGTAGCTCGACCGGTTCATCCAGGCCCGGCGGCGCATGGGCGTGCCGCAGCGCCGGCAGGGCAGTCCCTCACGGCCGTACGCGTCGAGGGACCGGTCGAAGTAGCCCGACTCGCCGTTGACGTTGACGTACAGGCTGTCGAAGCTGGTGCCGCCCACGGCGAGGGCCGCGTTCATCACGTCCCGTACGTGCCCCAGGAGCAGCTGGGTGCGCGGGCGGGTGAAGGTCGCGGTGGGGCGCTCGTAGTGGATGCGGGAGCGCCACAGCGCCTCGTCCGCGTAGATGTTGCCGACACCGCTGATCAGTGACTGGTCGAGCAGGGCCCGCTTGATCGTGGTCCGCTTGCGGCGCAGCGCCTGGTGGAACGCCTCGTCGTCGAAGAGCGGGTCGAGCGGGTCCCGGGCGATGTGCGCGATGACGTCGGGCAGCCCGGCCGGGGTGTTCTCGTGCAGCGACAGTCCGCCGAAGGTGCGCTGGTCGACGAAGCGCAGTTCGGTGTCCAGGGCGTCGGTGAAGCGGACGCGGATGCGCAGGTGCTTCTCGTCGGGGGCCGTGTGCGGCTGGACCAGCAGCTGACCGCTCATCCCGAGGTGGGCCAGGATCGACTGGTCCGTGTCCTCCAGGGGCAGCCACAGGTACTTGCCGCGGCGGCCCGGGACGCCGATGCGGTGGCCCTTGAGGCGGTGCGCGAAGTCGTCGGCGCCCGCGAGGTGGCGGCGCACCGCGCGCGGGTGCAGCACCTCGGTCTCGGCGACGGTCCGGTGGGCGACCCACCGCTCAAGACCGCGCCGTACGACCTCGACCTCCGGCAACTCGGGCATGGGGATCCCCCGTCACGAACCTGCGGACGACCCGAGCGCCCGCCCCGGGCAGGGGCGGGCGCTCGGGTGCGCTGTGCTGTGGCCGGACGCCCGGTGCGGGCGGCCGGCTCGTCAGCCGTCGACGGTGCTGCCGTCGACGGCCGTGTGGGCGGCCTGTGCCGCCGCCGTCTGCGTCTCCTCGGCGGCCTTGGCCGCCTTGGCACGCTCGTCCGCGGCGGCCCGGATGGACCGCCAGGCGGACTCGGCGGCCTGCTGCTCCGCCTCCTTCTTGCTGCGGCCGGTGCCGGTGCCGTACGAGACGCCTCCGACGCGGGCGGCAGCAGTGAAGGTCTTCTCGTGGTCGGGTCCGGTCTCCGTGACCAGGTACTCGGGGACGCCGAGCCCCTCGGTCGCGGTGAGCTCCTGGAGACTGGTCTTCCAGTCCAGGCCGGCTCCGAGGTTCGAGGACTTCTCGATCAGGGGGTCGAACAGGCGGTGCACCAGCTCCGCCGCCGAGTCCAGGCCCTGGTCGAGGTAGACCGCGCCGATCACCGCTTCCAGGGTGTCGGCCAGGATGGACGCCTTGTCCCGCCCGCCCGTGCCCTCTTCACCGCGGCCGAGCCGGATGAAGGAGCCCAGGTCGAGCCCGCGGCCCACCTCGGCGAGCGCACGCGAGTTGACCACCGCGGCCCGGAGTTTGGCCAGCTGGCCTTCCGGCAGGTCGGGGTGGGTGCGGTACAGCGTGTCCGTGACCACGAGGCCGAGGACGGAGTCCCCGAGGAACTCCAGGCGCTCGTTGGTCGGCAGACCGCCGTTCTCGTATGCGTACGACCGGTGGGTCAGTGCGCGCACCAGAAGGGCGGACTCGACCTTGTAGCCGAGCCGCCCTTCCAGAAGCGTGTGGGACGAGGCCTGGTTGTCCGCCGGAGCACTCCCGCTCACGCGGGAAGACTTGTTCTTAGGCGTGGACACAGTGCCTCTCACCGACCGCTCAGACCTCGAGGACCTGGCGCTTGTTGTAGGTGCCGCACGCCGGGCACGCGATGTGCTGCAGCTTGGGCTCGTGGCAGCGCTCGCACGCAACCAGGGTGGGGACCGCAGCCTTCCACTGCGACCGGCGGTGGCGCGTGTTGCTGCGCGACATCTTCCGCTTCGGAACAGCCACGGCTACTTCTCCTGCTTCTCGTCGGCGCGTGCTGACTGAGGCGCGCCGCCGCTCATCTCGTCCTTCTCGCCGTCCGACATGGTGCCGGCGAGTCCCTGCAATGCCGCCCAACGGATGTCGACGGCGTCATGGTGGTGGTCCGGGTCGTCCGCCAGCCGCGCGCCGCAGTCGGCGCACAGACCAGGGCAGTCTTCCTGGCACACCGGCTGCATCGGCAGTGCGAGCACCACCGCATCACGCAGCACGGGCTCGAGGTCGAACAAGCCGTCCTCGAGGAAGAGCCTGTCCTCGTCGTCCTCGGCGTCGTCGCCCGGTTCCGCGATCACGCGGCCCCGGTCGTCGGCGTCAGGGTACGAGAACATCTCCTGGAAGTCCGCTTCGAGCTCCTGCTCCAGCGGCTCCAGACACCTTACGCACTCCCCCTCGGCCGTGGCACGGGCGGTGCCTGTGACGAGCACCCCTTCCATGACCGACTCCAGACGGAGTTCGAGCTCCACCGGGGCGCCTTCCGGCACTCCGATGACTCCCTTGATACCGAGGTCCTGGGGAGCGTCGACCGTGCGGGTCAGGCGCTGCAGCGCACCAGGACGCCGTCCCAGCTCGTGCGTGTCGAACACGAGGGGGTTGCGGTGGTCGAGGCGGGCGTTCAGAGCCATTCCTGCTTTCGATCTTCGAACTCAGAGGGACACTGCCCCGCGGTGTTCCCGGGCAGCGTGGATCGCGGACGTACGCGCGACCGAAGAGCCAGGATACTGGACCTTTCGCTGTCGGCCCAATCCGGTGCTCAGCCCTGCCCGCGGCCCTGCTCGTAGGCCCGGAGCTGCTCGGCACTGATCATGCTGGTGTCGAACAGGCTGGTCTCGTCGAGGGCGTACCCCTGCCGGCTCTGGTGTCCCTGGTGGCCCTGTTGCGGCTGCTGCTGGTTCGGGTCGTAGGCGGCCTGCTGCGGGTCGTAGCCCTGGTAGGCGTAGGGATCGGCCTGCTGGTAGCCGTACGGGTCCTGCTGCGCCGCGTAGGCCTGCTGCGGGTAGCCGCCGTAGGGGTCGGGCTGCTGCTGGTAGCCGTACGCCGGCTGGGGCTGGGCGTAGTCCTGCTGCCGGGCGGCGGGGCGCTCGGCGGGCGCGGACGGCTGCTCGGCGAGGGCGGCCAGGTCGGCGAGGTAGTCGGCGTCGCTGGAGTGCTGGACCGTGCTGGTGTCGTCGGCCAGGGCGCCGAGGTCGTCGGTGGCGATCCGGCCGTGCAGCTTCTGCCGGCCGCGCCCGACGGCCTCCAGGGTCTTGGCGAGGACGGCCTCGAAGGCGCCGAGCTTGGCGTCGACGTAGTCGTCGGCGGTGCGGCGCTGGGTCTCGGGGTCGTGGCTGCGCTCGGGGGCGTCCTCGTCCTGGTAGCCCTGCTCGTCGGTGCCGGGGCCGGTGCCGAGGAGCTTCTCGCGGCCGCGGCCGACGGAGCCGAGGGTCTTGGTGAGGACGACCTCGAAGTTGGCGAGCTTGGAGTCGACGTACTCGTCGGCCTCGGCGCGGACCTCCTCGGCCTCCTTGCGGGCCTCGGCGAGGATCCGGTCGGCCTCGGCCTGGGAACGGCGGGCGATCTCGGTGTCGGAGATCAGCGAGCCGCGCTCGGCGTGGGCGCTCTCGATGATCCGCTGGGCCTCCTGGCGGGCCTGCTCGACCATCTGCTCGCGGCCGCCGATCAGCTCCTGGGCCTGGGCGAGGGAGTCGGGCAGCGCCGCGCGCACCTCTTCCAGCATCGCGAGCAGCTCGGCGCGGTTGACCACGCACGAGGCCGACATGGGCATGGACCGGGCGCCGGAGATCGTGGTGACGATCTCGTCGAGCTTCTTCTGCACGTCCACCGTGTGCTCGCCACTCTCTACAGATGCGTTGGAGACGGACGGGACGACTGTACGGCCACGGGGCACCCGCCGGACACCGGGTGACGGGTGGTCAGGTCCGCGCGGGACGCGGCGGGACGCGGTCAGTCCTTGCGCAGCCGCTCCGTGAGCGCCTGGAGGACCTCGGCGGGCACCAGGTGGGAGACGTCGCCGCCCCAGGTCGCGACCTCCTTGACCAGGGAGGACGACAGGAAGCTGTAGGTGGGGTTGGTGGGGATGAAGAGGGTCTCCACGCCCGAGAGGCCGTTGTTCATCTGGGCCATCTGCAGCTCGTAGTCGAAGTCGCTGACCGCGCGCAGGCCCTTGACGATGGCGGGGATGTCGCGCTGCTTGCAGAAGTCGACGAGGAGGCCGTGGAAGGCCTCGACGCGGACGTTGCCGTACTCGGCGGTGACCCGGCGGATCAGGTCGATCCGCTCCTCGATCTCGAACAGGCCCCGCTTGGCCTGGTTGATCATCACCGCGACGTAGACCTCGTCGTACAGCCTGGAGGCGCGGGAGATGATGTCGAGGTGTCCGTTGGTGATCGGGTCGAACGACCCGGGACAGACGGCACGGCGCACTTGTGATCCCTCGCTCTCCGGTCCGGTCATCGTGCGTCTTCGCACGTAGAGGCGGCGCGACCGTACCAAAACGTTCCCTCGCCGTAGCGACGGGCCCGGAGGGGTTCGAAACCCTCGGGCCACCGGAATTCACCGCCTCTGGTGCTGCGCTCCACGGTGACGAGGGCTTCCTCGGCGAGCCAGCCCTCCGAGCGGAGTGTGAGGAGGATCTCCCGAAGATCGTCGTCCGTGACGGCGTACGGCGGGTCGAGGAAGACGAGGTCGTACGGGTCGCCGGGGGGTGCGGTACGGATGATCTGTTCCGCTTTGCCCGCTCTGACCTCGGCGCCGGGGAGGCCGAGGTTCTTGACGTTCTCGCGGACGACGCGGGCGGCTCTGGCATCGGCTTCGACGAGGAGCGTGTGGCCCGCGCCCCGGGAGAGGGCCTCCAGGCCGACCGCGCCGGAGCCCGCGTAGAGGTCCAGCACGCGCTCGCCGTCCAGGGGGCCGCCGAGGAGGGACTGCCAGGTCGAGAAGAGGCCTTCGCGTGCGCGGTCGGAGGTGGGGCGGGTGCCGGTGCCTGGGGGTACGGCCAGGCGACGTCCGCCGGCGGCGCCGGCGATCACGCGGGTCATCTTCGGTCCTTGGTCGGGGGCGGTTTTCGGTATCAGTGTGGCTGGTCGCGCAGTTCCTCGCGCCCCTGGAGGAGGGTCGGTCACCCTCACCCCTTCTCCAGGTACTGCTCCCTCTCCTCGTCCAGGAGGGCGTCCAGGGCCGTCCGCAGGGCCGGCAGGCCGGTCAGCTCCGGGTCCGCGGCCACGACGGCCGTCGCCTCCTCCCGGGCCTCCGCGATGATCTCCTCGTCCTCGATGACGGCGAGCATCCTGAGGCTCGTGCGGGCGCCCGACTGGGCCTGGCCGAGGACGTCGCCCTCGCGGCGCTGTTCGAGGTCGATGCGGGAGAGCTCGAAGCCGTCCAGCGTGGACGCCACGGCGTTCAGGCGCTGACGGGCGGCGCTCGCCTCGGGCATCTCGGTCACCAGCAGGCACAGGCCGGGGGCCGAGCCGCGCCCCACGCGGCCGCGCAGCTGGTGGAGCTGGGAGACGCCGAAGCGGTCGGCGTCCATGATCACCATCGCGGTGGCGTTGGGGACGTTGACGCCGACCTCGATGACCGTCGTGGCGACCAGGACGTCGGTGTCACCGGCGGCGAAGCGGCGCATGACGGCGTCCTTGTCGTCCGGGTGCATCCGGCCGTGCAGGACCTCGACGCGCAGGCCCTTCAGGGGGCCCTTGGCGAGCTGGTCGGCCACGTCCAGGACGGCCAGGGGCGGGCGCTTCTCGGCGGCGTCCTCCGGGGACTCCGGGGGCTTCTTGCGGCCGGCCTTCTTCGGGTCGTCCTCCTCGTCGCCGATGCGGGGGCAGACGACGTAGGCCTGGTGGCCGTTGGACACCTCCTCGCGGACGCGCTCCCAGGCCCGGGCCAGGAAGTGCGGCTTGTCGGCGGCCGGGACGACATGGCTGGCGATCGGGGAACGGCCGGCCGGGAGCTGGTCGAGGACGGAGGTCTCCAGGTCCCCGAAGACCGTCATGGCGACCGTGCGCGGGATGGGCGTGGCCGTCATGACGAGCAGATGCGGGGGCTGCCTGCCCTTGCCGCGCAGGGCGTCGCGCTGCTCGACGCCGAAGCGGTGCTGTTCGTCGACGACGACCAGGCCCAGGTCGTGGAACTGCACCTTGTCCTCGATCAGCGCGTGCGTGCCGATGACGATGCCGGCCTCGCCGGTGGTCAGGTCGAGCAGGGCCTGACGGCGGGCGGCCGTGCCCATGGAGCCGGTGAGCAGCACGACCTTGGTGCCCTGCTCGGCCCCGCCCAGCATGCCGCCCTCGGCCAGCTCGCCCATCATCTCGACGACCGACCGGTGGTGCTGCTGGGCGAGCACCTCGGTGGGCGCGAGCATCGCGGCCTGCCCGCCGGAGTCGACGACGGCGAGCATGGCGCGCAGCGCCACCATGGTCTTTCCGCTGCCGACCTCCCCTTGCAGCAGCCGGTGCATCGGATGGTCCGTGGCCAGGTCGGCGAAGATCTCGCGGGAGACGCGCTGCTGGCCCTCGGTGAGGGTGAAGGGGAGGCGGGCGTCGAAGGCGGTGAGGAGGCCGTCCGGGGCGGGCCGGCGGGGCACGGCGGGGAGTTGGGCATCCGCGTGGCGGCGGCGGGCCAGGGCGACCTGGAGGACGAACGCCTCGTCCCACTTCAGGCGGGAGCGGGCGTCCTCGATGTCGGCCTTGGTGTGCGGGCGGTGGATCTTGAGGAGGGCCTCGGGGAGCGGGACGAGGCCGCGGCCCCGGCGCAGGCTCTCCGGGAGCGGGTCGACGGCCTCCTGGGCCGTGGGCAGGACCGTCTGGAGCGCCTTGCCGATCTTCCAGGACTCCAGCTTGGCGGTGGCGGGATAGATCGGGATCAGGGCGCCCGCCCAGGTCTCGACGGACTCCTCCGGGTCGCCGCGCAGCAACTCGTAGGCAGGGTGGGCGAGTTGGAGGCGGCGGTTGAAGACGGAGACCTTGCCCGCGAACATCGCGCGCGTGCCCGGCAGGAGTTCCTTGTGGGGCTTGTGGACGCCCGCCCCGAAGAAGACCAGTTGGAGCCGGCCGCTGCCGTCCGTGATCGTGACCTCCAGGCGCTGGCCCTTGCCGCGCGGGGCCTTGGCGGAGGCGAAGGTGTGCAGCCGCGCGTCGGCGACCTGGGCGACCACCGTGACGTGCTCGTCCATGGGGAGGTCGGCGAGGTGGGTGAGCTGGCCGCGCTCCTCGTATCTGCGCGGGTAGTGGTGGAGCAGGTCGCCGACGGTGTGCAGGCCGAGGTGCTCGGCCATCACCTTCGCGGTGGCGGGGCCGAGCACCGACTTCAGGGGTTGTTGCAGCGGTTCTTCCAGTGCGGGCACGAGATCCATTGCACACCACGTCACTGACAATGGCCTCCAGGCGGTGGCCGGATCGTCGTAAAGATCCCGGAAACCCCTGGTCAGGCGGCTCGCCAGGGCCATAGGATGACGCGCTCCCGGCCCTCTTTCGCGGTCACCGCTCCACCGGGACCGCCCGACCCCGCGCCGTCGCGAGTCCCCCACCGGCGCCGTGAAGATGGACTCCCAGACCTCACCGGCATCCCAGCCCTCTCCTCCGCCTCCCTCACCTCACACGTTCCAGGTCGACCTGCGTGGTCTGGTGGACCTGCTCTCCCACCACCTCTACTCCAGTCCGAAGGTGTATCTGCGCGAGCTGCTGCAGAACGCCGTGGACGCGATCACCGCCAGACGCGCGACGGAACCCGATGCTCCGGCCCGGGTCCGGCTGTACGCGGAGGGCGGCGCGCTGCGCGTCGAGGACACCGGCGTGGGGCTCACCGAGGCGGACGTGCACAGCCTGCTCGCCACCATCGGGCGCAGTTCCAAGCGCGCCGAGGGGCTGCAGGAGGCCCGGTCGGACTTCCTCGGGCAGTTCGGCATCGGCCTGCTGGCGTGTTTCGTCGTCGCCGAGCGGATCCGCGTGGTCAGCCGCAGCGCCCGTACGCCCGGGGCGCCGCCGGTGGAGTGGACGGCGTCCGACGACGGTTCGTACACCGTGCGGACCGTGCCGGACGCCGAGCGGCCCGAACCGGGCACCACCGTGCACCTGGTGGCCCGGCCCGGGGCCGCGGAGTGGCTGGCGCCCGGACGGGTCGAGGCGCTGGCCCGGGACTTCGGGTCGCTGCTGCCGTACGACGTCCGGGTGGGCGACGAGGCGGTCACCGACCTGCCCGCGCCGTGGGACCGCCCGTACCCGGGCCCGGCCGCCCGGCGGGTCGCCCTCGCGCGGCACTGCCACGAGCTGTTCGGGTTCACGCCGCTGGACACCGTCGACCTGTCCGTGCCGGTGGCGGGCATCCGCGGGGTGGCGTACGTGCTGCCGGCGGCGGTGAGCCCGGCGCAGCGCGCGGGGCACCGCGTGCACCTCAAGGGCATGCTGCTGACCGAGCGGGCCGAACAGCTGCTGCCCGACTGGGCGTTCTTCGTGCGCTGCGTGCTCGACACGGACAGCCTGCGGCCGACGGCCTCGCGCGAGGCGCTGTACGAGGACGAGACGCTGGCCGCCGTGCGCGAAGCGCTGGGCGAACGGATCCGCGCGTGGCTGACGGGTCTCGCGGCCGGTGATCCGGAACGGCTGGCCGCGTTCCTGGCGGTGCACCACCTGGGCGTGAAGTCCCTGGCGCGGCACGACCGGGAGATGCTGCGCACGATGCTGCCGTGGCTGCCCTTCGAGACGACCGACGGGCGGCTGTCCCTGGAGGAGTTCGCGCAGCGGCACCCGGTGGTGCACTTCACGCGGACGGTGGAGGAGTACCGGCAGGTCGCGCCGATCGCCTCCGCGCAGGGCATCGGCGTGATCAACGGCGGCTACACGTACGACAGCGAGCTGGTGGAGGCGCTGCCGTCGGTGCGGCCGGGGACCGTGGTCGCCGAGCTGGACGCCGAGACGGTGACCGCGCACCTGGACGCGGTCGACCCGGCCGAGGAGCTGGCCCTGTCCGGCTTCCTGGCCGCCGCGCGGGCCCGGCTCGACCCGCTGGGCTGCGATGTCGTGCTGCGGGCGTTCCATCCGCTGTCCGTGCCCGCGCTGCACCTCGACGACCGCGACGCCCGGCACGAACAGGCCCGGGCGGACGCCGAGGAGCGCGCCGACGACCTGTGGGCGGGCATCCTCGGCTCCCTGCGCGGCAGCGCGCCCCGCGCGCGTCTGGTGCTGAACCATCTCAACCCGCTCGTGCGGCGGATCAGCGCCCTGCCCGACGCGGAGCTCATCGGCACGGCCACGGAGTCGCTGTACGGGCAGGCGCTGCTGATGGCGCAGCGGCCGCTCAGGCCCGCCGACTCGGCGCTGCTCAACCGCGCGTTCATCGGCCTGCTGGAGTGGGCCACGCACAGCGAGGACGGTCAGGCATGAGCGGGATCACGGACCTCGACGCGCTGCGCGAGGCGATGGCGGAGAATGCCGAGCGGCCGGAGGGACCGGCCCGCAACGCGCGCGCGGAGGAGCTGCTGGCGGCGGCCGAGAAGCTGCACGTCCCGCTCGCCGTGATCGAGGCGCTCGGGCACCAGCTGAAGGTCTACAACTACAGCTCCGAGAAGGGAAAGATGTTCGTCCCCTTCGCGCGGCTGCTGCGGATGTGGGACGAACGGCCCGAGGACTTCGACGAGTTCGAGGCGCACTCCCTGCACTGGGTCTTCAAGTGGGTGTCGTCCGGCATGCTCGACCAGCCGCACATCCCGCTCGCCTCGATCGAGAAGTGGCTCGGCGAGATGGAGCGCCGCTACCGGCTCGCCGGGTACGCGGAAGGGGCCGTGCGCAGCGCCGAGCACAGTGTCGCCGCGCATGTCGGGGACGTGCCGCGCGCGGAGCGGGCGTACGCCGCGTGGCTGGCCGCCGACCGGGACGCCATGTCCGACTGCCACGCCTGCGAGCTGCACGGGCAGGGCTGGTGGCAGGCCGAGCTGGGCCGCGACGAGGAGGCCCTGGAGCTGTGGCGGCCGGTACTGGAGGGCCGGTACACCTGTGCCCACGAGCCGCACACGACCCTGGCCTCCTCCCTGGTGCCGCTGTTGCGGCTGGGCCGCATGGACGAGGCCCGGGCCAACCATCTGCGGGGGTTCCGCCTCGTCCGGACCATGGAGAGCATGCGCGGCGCCTACGCGGAGCACGTGGAGTTCTGCGCGCTGACCGGCAACGAGGCGCGGGGGCTCGAACTGCTCGCGGAGCGGCCGGCGTACTTCACGGACGACGGGCAGCCGCAGAGCAGGCTGGACTTCCTGAGCGTGGTGGCCCTGCTCATGGACCGCCTCACCGCGCTCGGTCTCGGCGACCGGCAGGTGCCGGGCCCGGCCGGCCGGGAGTGGACCGCACGGGAACTCGCGGCACGCGCGCGTGCGGACGCCCTCGCGCTGGCGGCCCGCTTCGACGAACGCAACGGCACGACCCGCGTGGGCGAGCGGGCCCGGGCGCGCATGGCACAGAAGCCGCTCGCCGAGCGGCTGCCACTGGGGGTGCGCTCGGTCGGTCCGGCCCCCGTACCCGCTCCCCCGGCGGCCGTGGCCACCGCCGACGGGCAGCCGGATCTGCCCTCCCTGTTGGCCGAGGCGCGGCGGCTGTCGGACCACCTGCGACCGCACGCCGTGGAGGCGTGGGCGGCGGTCGCCCGGGCCGCGGAGGGCGTCGAGCTGGACCCGCGCGACCGGGCCGAGATCGCCGACCACGAGGCGATGGGCCTCGGCCCGGCGGGCGCCGCGCTGTTCGAACGAGCCGCGGAGCTGTACACGGAGGCCGGCGACCCGGGCGAGGCGCTGGCGGCACGCGCGCGTGCGGCGTACGTGCGGGCGCTGGGCGGTGACATCGCCGCGGCGGTCGCGGCCGTGGCGGGGCCGTACGAGGAGGTCCTCGCGCTGTACGCCGCCGGTGGCACCGGGACACGGCAGACGGCGGCCGTCCTGATGGGCCGGGCCCGGGTCCTGCTGCGCCGGGCGCACGCGGCGGAGGGACCCGGCGCGGAGGCCGCGTACGGCACGGCCGAGGCCGCCGTGCGCGAGGTCCTGGCCCTCGTCGACGGGCGCACCGGCGAGGACGTACGGCTGGCCGCGCGGGCCGCCGAGGCCCAGGCGATGCTCGCCGAGCTGGCGGGACTGCGGGGAGACCTGGCGGCGGCCGTGGAGCTGTTCGCGCGGGGCGCGGCCGCGTTCGTCGGGGCGGGGCTGCCCTGGTTCGCCGTGGAGTACGAGGCCCGGCTGGCGTCCCTCGCGCACCACCTCGGCGACACGGCCGAGGCGGAGCGGGCGCTGCGGGCCGCCCTGGAGCACGGCGGAGCGCATCTGGAGGCGCCCGGGCGGGCCCAGCTGCACCTCCAGCTCGCCGAGCTGCTGGGCAACCGGGACGAGGTCGCCGAGGCCGCGCAGCACGCGCTGGAGGCCGCGCACTGGGCCGACGCGGCCGGCGAGAGCGCCACCCTGGGCGCCTGGGCGCGGCAGCAGCTCGGCGGGTTCCTATTGCGGCAGGGGCGATGGGCGGAGGCGGCGGAGGTGCTGGAGTCGGCGCTGCCCGACCTGAGCGCAGAGACGCACGGCGACGGGGCGATCGTGCAGACGCAGTGGTGGCTCGGCGACTGCCTGAGCGAACTCGGCGAGCACCGCGCGGCCGCCGAACGGCGCCTGCAGGCGGCCGAGATCGCCCGCACCTGGCCCGAGCAGTACGACCACGCGACCCTCGCGCACCTGGCCGGGGAATCCCTCGGGCAGGCGGGACTGGCCGCCGAGGCCGAGCGGGCCTACGCGCGCGCGGGCGAGCTGTGGCGGGACCTCGGCAACCCGCAGGGCCTGGTCCGTTCCCTGCGCGCCCGCGCCTGGCTGGCGTTGCGCACGCCGGACGGCCTCACGGCGGCCCGGGCGCTGATGGCGGACGCGCTCCGGGAGTGCGGGAGGGCACGGGACGCGGCGGCCGACGAGGAGTCCCGGCAGTCGTTCGTCGCCGAACTGGGCCACACCCATCGCCAGTTCGGCGACCTGCTGGCCCGGGCCGCCTCCGGCGGCGACGCCGGGACCCCGCTCCCGGCCCTGTTCGAGGAGGCACTGTCCCAACTGCGGGCGTCTGCCGAGGTGTTCGCCGCCCTCGGGGACGGCGCCCTGCACAGCCGCACCGACGCCGAGCTCACCGCGGGCCGGCTGGAGGTCGAGCTGGGCCGCCTCACCGAGGCGAGGGCACGCGCACGTGCGGTGCTGGCGGCGTACGCCGGTGCCGACGGCACGGACGGCGGGAAGTCGCCCGAGGACGCCGACGACACCGGCGAGGCGGTACGGACCCGGCGGGCGGAGGCCGAACACCTGCTCCGCGTCGCGACGGAGCAGAACCAGGACTGAGACGCCCGTCGCCCACAGCGAGCCCGGCGCGAGGCACCCACCGTGCCGGCCCGTCCTATTCGACGCCGATGAGGAGCAGGGATCCCTGTCGTCCGCCTCGGTAGACGACCGTGTCGACGGCCAGGTAGCCCTCGCGGACCCGGTCCTGGAGGTGCTCGGCGACGGTGTCGGGGACCTCGTCGCCGAGGACCAGGGTGACCATCTCGCCCCCGGCCGCGAGCATCCGGTCCAGCACGGCCGCCGCCGTGGCGGTGACGTCCGAGCCGATCACGGCCACGTCGCCGTCGATCAGGCCGAGGACGTCGCCGGCCTGGCAGATGCCCGCCATGGTCCAGGACTCGGCCTCGGCGACGGTGACCTCGGCGTGGCGGGTGGCTCCCGCCGCCGAGGTCATCGACACGACGTCCTCGTCGAAGCGGCGCCCGGGCTCGTGCACGGCCAGCGCCGCGATGCCCTGGATCGCCGAGCGGGTCGGGATGAGCGCGACGCGGACGCCCTCCGTGCGGACCTGCTCGGCGGCCGCCGCCGCGGTGTGGCGCAGCTCGTCGTCGTTCGGCAGCAGCACGACCTCGCGCGCGTGGGCCCGCCGTACGGCCTGGACGAGCTCGCCGCTCGCGGGCGGCTCCCCGGGGCGGGCGAGCACGGTGGTCGCGCCGGCCTCGGCGTACAGCCCGGCCAGGCCCTCGCCGGGCACGACGGCGACGACGGCGCGTTGCGCGCGCTCCCGGGGCGCGCGCTCGGCGCCCGTGGTGTGGACGTCATGGGCGCCGAAGTGCGTGATCCTGATCCGGTGGGGGCGCCCGGCCTCGATCCCGGCCTCGACGGCGGCGCCCGCGTCGTCGACGTGGACGTGCACGTTCCACAGCCCGTCGCCGCCGACCACGACCAGGGAGTCCCCGAGGGCGTCGAGCCGCCGCCGCAGCCGCGCGACGGCCGCGTCCTCGGCCTCCAGGAGGTAGATCACCTCGAAGGCGGGCCCGTCCTGGTGGGGCGGGTCGGTGCCGTCGCCCGGGTCGGCACAGGTCGTCAGGGGGTCGTCGAAGGGCTCCACGGCCGCGTGCGCCGCGGCCCCGGCCGGTTCCTCGCCCACCGGTTCCGGCCCCACGCGCGCGTGCGCCACGGCCGGTTCCCCGGACCCCGGCGCGGACACCCCGCTCGCCGGCCCCGAGGCCCTCGCCTCCGGCACCCGCCCCGCGCTCGCTCCCGGCACCCGCCCCGCGCTCGCCACCGGTCCGCGCGGCCGCTCCCCCGTGAACGTCTCCACCAACGCCCCGAGCACCGCCACCAGCCCTCGCCCGCCCGCGTCGACCACGCCCGCGCGGTCCAGCACCGGCAGCTGCTCCGGGGTCGCGGCGAGGGCCTCGCGGGCGCCTTCGTAGGCGGCGCGGGCCACGCTCCCGCAGTCCCCCTCGGCACCGCCCGCGGCGTCGGCGGCGTCGGCGGCGGCCGAGGCGACCGTGAGGACGGTGCCCTCGACGGGATGGGCCACGGCCTGGCGTGCGGAGTCGGCCGCCTGCCGCAGGGCGAGGCGCAGGCCCCGGCCGTCGGCGTGCGCCTGCGCGTCGTCGGCCAGCACCTGGGCCATGCCGCGCAGCAGCTGCGCGAGGATCGTCCCGGAGTTCCCCCGGGCACCGATCAGCGCCCCGTGTGCCATCGCCCGCACCGCGTCGGCCAGGGTCGGCCCTGCCGGAGCGGGGTCCGCGGCGCCCGCCGGGCCCGCCGCGTGGCCGGCGAACACCGCCTCGACGGCCGCGACCGCGGATTCCACGGTCAGATACAGGTTCGTGCCGGTGTCGCCGTCGGCCACCGGGTAGACGTTGATCGCGTCGATCTCCTCGCGCGCCCGCCCCAGCGTCTCCAGCGCGAGGCCGCACCAGGTGCGCACCGCGAGAGCATCGAAGAATGTCTGCGGCACCTGCGCCACCGCGCCTCCCTGAGCTGCTGGACGTGGCTCGCAGCGTAGACCCCGGGGCGGTCCCCGCCGGAAGAGGGCCGGGGGCGGGCCCCTGAGCTGCCGTGCTAGTTTTCTTGTACGGGTGCAGCCGTTGTATGCTGCTCCGGTTGCCCGATCCTGATCGGGCTTTCCCACCTGGCAGCGCCACTCAGATCTCGCCGGCTCCCCGGAGCCACAGGATCTCGATCCCGGCATGCCGGGATCAACCGTAAGTGCATCTGAAGTCTTTGGAGTGACCCGTGGCTGCCAACTGCGACGTCTGCGGCAAGGGGCCGGGCTTCGGCAACAACATCTCGCACTCGCACCGCCGTACGTCCCGCCGCTGGAACCCGAACATCCAGCGTGTGCGTACCGTGGTGGGCGGGACGCCGAAGCGCGTGAACGCTTGCACCTCGTGCATCAAGGCCGGCAAGGTCTCGCGCTGACGCTCAGCTAGCGCGCGGCCACTGCTGGTTCGCTGAAGGAGCCGGTCCACCCAGGTGGACCGGCTCTTTGGCGTGCCCCGGCCATGCCCGGCGGTTCGTCCCGCAGTCCGTCCCAGCCGGTCACGAGCCGTCGCGGAAGCGCCAGCCGTGATCCACCGGTCCGATGCCCCCGCCGAGCGCGAACCCGGCCGCGACGGCCCCGGTGACGTACTCCTTGGCCGCCGCCGCCGCCTCCGGTACGGAGTCGCCCTTGGCGAGCTGCGCGGCGATCGCGGAGGCGAGCGTGCAGCCGGTGCCGTGGGTGTGGCGGTTGTCATGCCGGGGTGCCCGCAGCCAGTGCTCCTCGGAGCCGTCCGTGAGCAGGTCCACGGCGTCCCCCGCGAGATGGCCACCCTTGATCAGCGCCCAGCGCGGCCCGTGTCCGAGCACGGCCGCCGCGGCCCGCCGCATGTCACCCTCCGACTCGACGCGCACACCCGTCAGCTGGGCCACCTCGTCGAGGTTGGGCGTGGCGACCGTCGCCACCGGCAGCAGCTTCGTACGGACCGAGTCCAGCGCCGAGGCGGCGAGCAGGGAGTCGCCGTGCTTGGAGACGCCGACCGGGTCGACGACCGCCGGGGCGTCCGTTCCGGCGATCAACCCGGCGACCGCCTCGACGAGTTCCGCCGAGGCGAGCATGCCGGTCTTGACCGCCCGGACTCCTATGTCGTCGACGACGCTGCGGTACTGGGCGCGCACGGCCGCCACGGGCAGTTCCCAGGCACCCTGCACCCCGAGCGAGTTCTGCGCGGTCACGGCGGTGATCACGCTCATGCCGTGGACGCCGAGCGCCAGCATCGTCTTCAGGTCGGCCTGGATGCCGGCGCCGCCGCCGGAGTCGGAGCCGGCGACCGTGAGGACGGTGGGGATCACGGCTCCACGTCCCCGAAGTGGTCCCAGCCGCCCTTGCTCGTCCACGGCGCCCCGTCGACCGTCACCTGGGGCAGCGCCGAGGGGTTGAGGACCTCGCCGATGACCTTCCAGCGGGCGGGCAGCTTCACGTCCGGCGGGAAGGTCGCCACGATCGCGTGGTCCTCTCCCCCGGTCAGCACCCACTGCATCGGGTCGACCCCGACGGCCTGCCCGATGTCGTTCATCTGGGAGGGGATGTCGATCGCCTGGGAGCGGATGTCGATGCGCACCTTGCTGGCCTCGGCGATGTGCCCCAGGTCGGCGATCAGCCCGTCGCTCACGTCGCACATGGCGGTCGCCCCGAGCCCGGCGGCGGCCGGCCCGGCGTGGTACGGCGGCTCGGGCCGCCGGTGGGCCTCCACGAACGCCCGCGGCGAGCGGAACCCCCGGGACAGCACCGCGTACCCGGCCGCCGACCAGCCCAGCCAGCCCGTCACGGCGACGAGGTCGCCGGGCTGCGCGCCCGCCCGCGTCACCGGCTCCTGGTTGCGCAGGTCGCCCAGCGCGGTGATCGACACCATGATCGAGTCGCCGCGTACGACGTCCCCGCCGACCACGGCCGCGCCCGCCACCTGGCACTCGTCGCGCAGGCCGTCCATCAGCTCGCTCGGCCACGTCACCGGCAGCTCGGCCGGGACGACCAGGCCGAGCAGCAGCGCGGTCGGCACGGCGCCCATGGCGGCGATGTCGGCCAGGTTCTGCGCGGCGGCCTTGCGCCCCACGTCGTAGGCCGTCGACCAGTCCCGGCGGAAGTGCCGGCCCTCCACCAGGATGTCCGTGCTCGCCACGACCCTGCGGTCGGGGGCGGCCACCACGGCGGCGTCGTCGCCGGGGCCGACCCGGACCGCCGGGGTGGTGGTCAGACGGGAGGTGAGCTCCCTGATGAGCCCGAACTCACCGAGCTCACCAACAGTGCCCTTCATTGCCCTTTCTCCCCTTCTGTCCCTGTCCGTGCCCGATCGCGGGGCCTCTGAGCCCCCGCTACGGTCGAGGTGACCCTCACGTTCTGCCGGACCTGCCCCCCGGCGCGCAAGACCCGGTATCCGCAGGTCTCCCCGCGGCGAGCGGCAACGCGATACCGTGGCGTTCCTTTTCCCCACATGATCCTCGTGGCCGCCGTGGAGGTTCCGTGGTACAGGCGTACATCCTGATCCAGACGGAGGTCGGCAAGGCGTCGACCGTCGCCGAGACGATCAGCAAGATTCCTGGGGTCATCCAGGCCGAGGACGTCACAGGACCGTACGACGTGATCGTGCGGGCCCAGGCCGACACCGTCGACGACCTCGGTCGCATGGTGGTGGCCAAGGTCCAGCAGGTGGACGGCATCACCCGCACCCTGACCTGCCCGGTGGTCCATCTGTAGCCCCCGTCTGCCCGTGCCGGTGAACTCTTTCCGTCACCGGCACCGTCGTGTCTTCCGCGTGTTCCGCCTGCCCGCTCTCGCACTGTTGATCACTACCGCGGGCTGCTCCTCGGCAGACGACAGCGCGTCGGCGGCGGTTCCCGGTCCGGACGCGGGTCACGAAATCGTGCCGGAACCCGGACAAGGTACTGCCCGCGGAGGTGGCCGGTGAGCGTCGCGAGGACCCCGAGCACGCGTCGGCGCTGACGGCGGCCCGGGGCGGCCCGGCGATCATACTTCGCTGCGGTGCGCCGCGACCGCCGAAGTCGGTCGATCCCGAGGTGGCCGCGGGGCGGGACGCGGACGCCGTTCCGCGCAGGTGCAGGTGCCGGCGGGTGTGGACCGCTCCGGTGTCCCGGTCGGTCCGGCCGCGGCCGTGAAAAAGGCGATCCCCGAGGGGATCGCCTCCTGATCGTCGGCCGGCCGCCGGCGAAGCGCCGTCAGCGCAGGCCCGTCCGGCGCCGCAGCGCCGCCTCCACCAGCCGGTCGATCAGCTCCGGGTAGCTCACCCCGCTCGCCTGCCACATCTGCGGGTACATCGAGATGGGCGTGAAGCCGGGCATCGTGTTGATCTCGTTGATCACGAAGTCGCCGTCGTCGGTGAGGAAGAAGTCCGCGCGGACCAGGCCCTCGCAGGAGGCCGCCTCGAAGGCGTCGACCGCGAGGCGCTGCACCTCGGCCGTCTCCCCGGGCGTCAGCGGCGCCGGCACGATCCCCGGCGTGGAGTCGATGTACTTGGCCTCGAAGTCGTAGTACGCCTGGGCCTGCGGCGGCGGGATCTCCGCGGGCACGGAGGCGCGGGGGCCGTCCTCGAACTCCAGGACGCCGCACTCGATCTCGCGGCCGCGCAGGGCCGCCTCCACCAGGATCTTGGGGTCGTGGCGCTGCGCCTCGGCGATCGCCTCGTCCAGGCCGGAGAGGTCGTCGACCTTGGTGATGCCGATCGACGAACCAGCGCGGGAGGGCTTCACGAACAGCGGCCAGCCGTGCTCACCGGCGAAGTCGACGATCTTCTTGCGGGCCGCGGCCTCGTCGCGCTCCCACTCGCGCGGCCGGATCACCACGTACGGGCCCACCTTCAGCCCGAAGGAGGTGAACACCCGCTTCATGTACTCCTTGTCCTGGCCGACGGCCGAGGCGAGCACACCCGAACCCACGTACGGGACGCCGGAGAGCTCCAGCAGGCCCTGGAGCGTGCCGTCCTCGCCGTACGGGCCGTGCAGCACCGGGAAGACCACGTCGACCTCGCCGAGCGCCTTGGGCACCGATCCCGGCTCGCTGTAGACGACTTCGCGGTTGGCGGGGTCGACCGGGAGGACCACTCCGCCCTCGGCCGACTCGGCGAGCGCGTCGACGCTCGGGGGGCGCCGGTCGACGATCGCCATCCGCTCCGGTTCGTCCGCCGTGAGCGCCCAACGGCCGTCCTGGGTGATGCCGATCGGCAGGACGTCGTACTTCGTCCGGTCGATGGCCTTGAGGACGGCGCCGGCGGTGACCACGGAGATCCCGTGTTCGGAGCTGCGCCCGCCGAACACGACGGCCACACGCGGCTTGCGAGGCGGCTGCTCGGGGCTCTGGGGGAGGTTCTCGGTGCTCATATCGCGTTGAGAGTACCCGGTGGTAGGGCCCGGAGACAGCGCCCGCCGTCTCGCGTCGCTCAGCGTCGTTCGGGCTTCGCGCTGCGCGACATGAGCTCCTTGAGAGCGACCACCGGGGGCTTGCCCTCGTGCACGATCCCGACGACCGTCTCGGTGATCGGCATGTCGACGCCGTGCCTGCGGGCGAGATCCAGCACCGACTCGCAGGACTTGACGCCCTCGGCGGTCTGCTTGGTGACCGCGATGGTCTCCTGGAGGGTCATGCCCTTGCCGAGGTTGGTGCCGAAGGTGTGGTTGCGCGACAGCGGCGAGGAGCAGGTGGCCACCAGGTCGCCCAGGCCGGCGAGTCCGGAGAAGGTCAGCGGGTCGGCGCCGAGCGCCATGCCCAGCCGGGTGGTCTCGGCGAGGCCGCGGGTGATGAGCGAGCCCTTGGCGTTGTCGCCGAGCCCCATGCCGTCGGCGATGCCGACGGCGAGACCGATGACGTTCTTCACGGCTCCGCCCAGTTCGCAACCCACCACGTCCGTATTGGTGTACGGGCGGAAGTAGGGCGTGTGGCAGGCGGCCTGCAGCCGCCGTGCGACGGTCTCGTCGGTGCAGGCCACGACGGCCGCGGCCGGCATGCGCGCGGCGATCTCCCGGGCCAGGTTCGGTCCGGTGACCACGGCGATCCGGTCCTGGCCGACCTTGGCGACGTCGTCGATGACCTCGCTCATGCGCATCGCGGAGCCGAGTTCGACGCCCTTCATCAGCGACACGAGGACGGTGTCCGGGGCGAGCAGCGGGGACCACTCGGCGAGGTTGCCGCGCAGGGTCTGCGAGGGGACCGACAGGACGGTGAAGTCGGCGTCCGCGGCGGCCTCGGCGGGGTCGGTGGTGGCCCGCACGCGCTCCGGGAGCTCGACGCCCGGGAAGTAGTCGGGATTGGTCCGCGTGGAGTTGATCGCCTCCACGAGCTCCGGGCGGCGCCCCCAGAGGGTGACCTCGCATCCCGCGTCCGCGAGCACCATGCCGAAGGCCGTGCCCCACGAACCGGCGCTCAGAACCGCCGCCTTGACCGGCTTGCTCACGTGCCCAGCCCCTCTTCCTGCACCGACTTCGGCAACTGTGCCGACCGTACCGGCCGCCCCGGCTCCTGCCCGCCCCGCTCGGTCTGCGCCTGCGTGCGCCGACGCTGCTCGATCCGCTCCCGGCGCGGGTCGTAGGGCGTCTCGGGCGCCTTCTCGCCGCGGATCTCCTCCAGCTGCGCGGTGATGGCGGCCATGATCACTTCCGTGGCCTCCTTGAGCAGGTCCGCGGTCATCTCCCGGTCGTAGAACCGCGAGAGGTCGACCGGCGGCCCGGCGAGGACGCGATGCGTCTTGCGCGGCAGCAGATGCGGCTTCTTCGCGTACGGCGGCAGCAGCTCGTTGCAGCCCCACTGGGCCACGGGGATCACCGGGCACTTGGTCTGCAGGGCGACGCGGGCGGCACCGGTCTTGGCCGTCATGGGCCAGCCGTCCGGGTCCCGGGTGAGGGTGCCCTCGGGATAGAAGGCGACGCATTCCCCGCGGTTCACGGCGTCGATCGCGGCCCGGAAGGCGCTGAGCGCGTCCGTGCTCTCGCGATAGACGGGGATCTGCCCGGTGCCGCGCATCGCGGCGCCGACGAATCCCTTCTTGAAAAGCCCGCTCTTCGCGAGGAATCGCGGGACGCGCCCGGTGTTGTACTGAAAGTGCGCGTAAGCGAAGGGGTCGATGTGCGAATTGTGGTTCACCGCGGTGATAAATCCGCCCTCAGCCGGAATGTGCTCCATTCCGCGCCAGTCCCGCCTGAGCAGTACCACCAGCGGCGGTTTGCAGATCACCGCGGCGAAGCGGTACCAGAAGCCGATTCTGCGGCGGGGCACGCGGACACCTTCCTCTAGGGCCTGAAGCGGCGGCCACGGGGGGCCGCACAAGTGTCGCCCCAGGCCGCCGGTCTGTCGAGAACACCGTACGCCCCGACACGCCGGTCGCCTCAGGCCCCGGGTGACAATGACCGCGACAAGAGGAGGCCGGAACACCCGTGCAGTGGACGTTGGTCGTACCCCTGAAGCCGCTGGCCCAGGCCAAGAGCAGGCTGGCGGACACCGCCGACGACGGGCTGCGGCCGGACCTGGCGCTCGCCTTCGCCCAGGACACGGTGGCGGCCGTGCTGGCCTGCCCGGCGGTGCGGGATGTGGCAGTCGTCACGGACGACACCCGGGCGGGCCGCGCGCTGGCCGCGCTCGGCGCCGCGATCGTCGCCGACGAGCCCGGCGGCGGCCTCAACGCCGCACTCGCACACGCGGCGGCCGCCGTGCGCTCCGCCCGTCCCGGGGGCCCGGTGGCCGCGCTCAACGCCGATCTGCCGGCGCTGCGCCCGCGGGAATTGTCCCGGGTACTCGACGCCGCCGCGGAATTCCCGCGCGCATTTCTTCCCGACGCGGCCGCAATCGGCACGACTCTCCTGGCCGCCACCCCGGGCCGCGCATTGCACCCGGCCTTCGGCGCCGATTCCCGCGCCCGGCACCGCGCGTCCGGGGCCGTGGAACTGTCCCTGACCGCCGTGGATTCCGTACGCCAGGACGTGGACACCGGCGACGACCTGCGCAGCGCGCTCGCCCTCGGAGTGGGCCCTCATACGGCCGCGGCCGCCGCGCGGTTGCTGATCCCCGGGCAGTAGGCTGCGGGCATGCAGGCGACCGCGTACACCTACGACCCCGACAGCCGCAGCGGGCAGGTCCTGCTGGACGACGGCACTCCGGTGCCCTTCGACGCGGCGGCGTTCGACGCGGGCGGTCTGCTGCTGCTGCGCCCCGGGCAGCGGGTGCGCATCGAGGTGGAGGGCCCGAAGGACGCCCCGCGCATCACCCTGGTGACCCTGCAGACCCTCTGAGCACGCCGGATCACTTCCGGAACACGCCGCGGGCCGGACTCCGTCATGGAGTCCGGCCCGTCGCGTGAGTACCCAGGCGGCCCTACTTCTTGCGGGCGGTGGTCTTCTTGGCGGTGGTCTTGCGCGCCGTCGACTTCTTGGCGGGCGCCTTCTTGGCGGTCGCCTTCTTCGCCGGGGACGACTTCTTGGCGGTGGTCTTCTTGGCCGCGGTGGTCTTGGACGCCGCCGTGGTCTTCTTGGCGGGCGCCTTCTTCGCCGTGGTCTTCTTCGCGGCCGCCGTCTTCGTGGTGGTGGCCTTCTTCGTGGCCGTCTTGCGGGCCGTGGTGGTCTTCGCCGCGCCCGCCGTCTTCTTCGCCGCGGCCTTCTTGCCCGCCGACTTGGCGATGGTGGGGGGCGGGCCGGACAGGCTGCCCTTGGGGGCCTTCTTGACGGCGATGTCACCCTTCGGGAGCTTCTTCGAGCCGCTGACCAGGTCCTTGAAGCCCTGACCCGCACGGAAACGCGGAACGGAGGTCTTCTTGACCCGAACCCGCTCGCCCGTCTGAGGGTTACGGGCGTAGCGGGCCGGACGGTCGACCTTCTCGAAGGAACCGAAGCCGGTGACCGAGACCCGGTCACCCGCGACCACCGCGCGGACGATGGCGTCCAGTACATGGTCGACAGCATCGGCGGCCTGCTGGCGGCCGCCCATCTTGTCGGCAATCGCTTCTACGAGCTGCGCCTTGTTCACGTCTTCCCCTTCGGAGACATCGCCAGAACGAAAGTGTTCAAGCTTTTTCGCACGTTAGGCAGATATATACCGCAAATCAAACACGAAACGGGCTTATCACCCTTGTGCCGCAACGAGCCCGGCGGTATCGGCGGGTTCAGCGTTCCTCGCCGGGGATACGCCCCTCGTCGAGGTCCGCGGTGAACCGCTCCAGCCGCCTTGCCGCGTCGGCGAGATCGTGCTTGGCCGCGGCCGTAATGACCAGCAGCTTCCGGGTCAGCGCCATCCGTACGCCCTCCGGGACTTGCAGTGCGCGCACCCTTGCGTGCGCTTCCTTGAGTTG
Organism: Streptomyces sp. NPDC085932; assembly: GCF_044540525.1. Lineage (NCBI taxonomy): Bacteria > Bacillati > Actinomycetota > Actinomycetes > Kitasatosporales > Streptomycetaceae > Streptomyces > Streptomyces sp. NPDC085932. The sequence goes on along the minus strand of NZ_JBITSJ010000009.1, from coordinate 139,229 downwards.
GTCCGCGACTGCCGTATAGAGCTCGAGTTGGCCGTCGTGTTCCATGCACAGATTGTGCCATCTGGGGCGAGTTGTCGCCTGCGCAGGGGACAACTGCCGCCTCAAACGGCCTTCCGGGCACACTCGGAAGTCACGGCCGTACCACTCGCCTACCCAGGCAACCACCGTCATAACGTGGCCAGTTGGCTGCCGACCGGGGGGCGGACAGGGCCGTTCGGGTGCAGAAACGGCTGTACCCCCGATCGGGCTGATCGGGGGTACGGCGGGGGTGTTGCGGTGGCCGAAAGTCGCCTTGTTCAGGGGCGGCGGATCGTGTTCCGGATCAGACCGGGAGCGTCCGCGGCTTGAACGACGGGCGCTTGGCCTCGTACGCGGCGATGTCCGCCTCGTTCTGCAGGGTGATCGAGATGTCGTCGAGGCCGTTCAGCAGCCGCCAGCGGGAGTTCTCGTCCAGCTCGAAGGAGGCGGTGATGCCCTCGGCGCGCACCTCGCGGGCGACCAGGTCGACGGTGATCTCGGCCTGCGGGTCCTTCTCGGTGAGCTCCCACAGCGCGTCCACGATCTTCTGTTCCAGCACGACCGTGAGCAGGCCGTTCTTGAGCGAGTTGCCCCGGAAGATGTCGGCGAAGCGGGAGGAGATCACGGCTTTGAAGCCGTAGTTCTGCAGCGCCCAGACGGCGTGCTCACGGGAGGAGCCGGTGCCGAAGTCGGGGCCCGCGACCAGCACGGTCGCGCCCTGCCGCTCGGGCTGGTTGAGCACGAAGGACGCGTCCTTGCGCCAGGCCTCGAACAGCCCGTCCTCGAACCCGTCGCGCGTGACCTTCTTGAGCCAGTGGGCGGGGATGATCTGGTCGGTGTCGACGTTGCTGCGGCGCAGCGGGACGGCCCGGCCGGTGTGGGTGGTGAATGCTTCCATGACTGATCAGACTCCAGCGGGCGTGGGGACGTCGGCGTCGGCCAGGTCGGCCGGGGAGGCCAGGTGGCCCAGGACGGCGGTGGCCGCGGCGACCTGCGGCGACACCAGGTGCGTACGGCCGCCCTTGCCCTGCCGGCCCTCGAAGTTGCGGTTGGAGGTGGACGCGGAGCGCTCACCCGGGGCCAGCTGGTCGGGGTTCATGCCCAGACACATCGAGCAGCCCGCGTGCCGCCACTCGGCGCCGGCCTCCTTGAAGACGACGTCCAGCCCCTCGGAGACGGCCTGCAGACCGACCCGCGCCGAGCCCGGGACGACCAGCATCCGTACGCCGTCGGCGACTTTGCGGCCCTTGAGCAGCTCGGCGGCGGCGCGCAGGTCCTCGATGCGGCCGTTGGTGCAGGAGCCTACGAAGACGGTGTCCACCTCGATGGAACGCAGCGGCTGCCCGGCCTCCAACCCCATGTACTCCAGGGCCTTTTCCGCGGCGTGGCGCTCCGATGCGTCTTCGTACGAAGCGGGATCGGGGACGGACGCCGAAAGCGGTGCGCCCTGCCCGGGGTTGGTGCCCCAGGTGACGAACGGCGACAGCGCGGCGGCGTCGATGACGACCTCGGCGTCGAACTCGGCGTCCTCGTCCGTCTTCAGCGTCTTCCAGTACGCCACGGCGGCGTCCCAGTCCTCGCCCTCGGGGGCGTGCGGACGGCCCTTGAGGTACGCGAACGTCGTCTCGTCCGGGGCGATCATGCCCGCGCGGGCGCCGGCCTCGATCGACATGTTGCAGATGGTCATCCGGGCCTCCATCGAGAGCTTCTCGATGGCCTCGCCGCGGTACTCCAGGACGTAGCCCTGGCCGCCGCCGGTGCCGATCTTCGCGATGATCGCGAGGATCAGGTCCTTGGCGGTGACGCCCTCGGGCAGCTCGCCGTCGACCGTGATGGCCATGGTCTTCGGGCGGGCCATCGGCAGCGTCTGGGTGGCCAGCACGTGCTCCACCTGGGAGGTGCCGATACCGAAGGCCAGCGCGCCGAAGGCACCGTGCGTGGAGGTGTGGGAGTCGCCGCAGACGACGGTGGTGCCGGGCTGGGTCAGGCCCAGCTGCGGGCCGACGACGTGCACGACGCCCTGCTCGACGTCGCCCAGCGGGTGCAGACGCACCCCGAACTCGGCGGCGTTCTTGCGCAGCGTCTCCAGCTGGACCCGGGAGACCGGGTCGGCGATGGGCTTGTCGATGTCGAGGGTGGGGGTGTTGTGGTCCTCGGTGGCGATGGTGAGGTCGAGGCGCCGCACGGGGCGGCCGCTCTTGCGGAGACCGTCGAAGGCCTGCGGGCTGGTCACCTCGTGCAGCAGGTGCAGATCGATGAAGAGAAGGTCGGGCTCGCCCTCCGCGCGGCGGACGACATGGTCGTCCCAGACTTTCTCCGCGAGTGTCCTACCCATCGCTGTTCCCTCCGGCCGACGGCGATCCGCCGACCCAACTAGAGATCTTGAGAGGCGGTGCCCGTTCCCCTGATTCCGGGCACACACCACCAGGCCCTTACGTCACGGGCCGTTGTGACTTCGTGATTCCAGGGTGGCGGGTTCCGGAGAAATTTGAACTTGCGTTTCACAGAGTGAGACGCGAGTATCGTTGCATGGACAACAGTAGCGGCGTCGGCGTTCTGGACAAGGCGGCCCTCGTCCTGAGCGCTCTGGAGTCCGGTCCGGCCACCCTCGCGGGCCTGGTCGGTGCCACCGGACTGGCACGACCCACGGCTCACCGCCTGGCCGTGGCCCTGGAGCACCACCGCATGGTGGCGCGGGACATGCAGGGCCGTTTCATTCTCGGCCCTCGCCTGGCCGAGCTGGCCGCGGCCGCGGGTGAGGACCGTCTCCTCGCCACCGCGGGGCCGGTGCTCACACATCTGCGGGACGTCACGGGCGAGAGCGCGCAGCTCTACCGCCGCCAGGGCGACATGCGCATCTGCGTCGCCGCGGCGGAGCGGCTGTCCGGACTGCGGGACACGGTCCCGGTCGGTTCGACGCTCACGATGAAGGCCGGCTCCTCGGCGCAGATCCTGCTGGCCTGGGAGGAGCCGGAGCGGCTGCACCGGGGGCTGCAGGGGGCGCGCTTCACGGCGACGGCCCTGTCGGGCGTACGGCGGCGCGGCTGGGCCCAGTCGATCGGCGAACGGGAGCCTGGCGTCGCGTCGGTGTCCGCGCCGGTGCGGGGGCCGTCGAACCGGGTGGTGGCGGCGGTGTCCGTCTCCGGGCCCATCGAGCGGCTGACGCGGCACCCGGGGCGGATGCACGCGCAGGCCGTGATCGACGCGGCGGGGCGGCTCTCCGAGGCGCTGCGGCGCGGCTGAGCGATGCGGGGGAGGCCGGCCTCGACGCCGCGGCAGGTCTTCCCCGAGTCGGCGCCGTGACAGTGGCGGGTTCGTCGTCGGCCGCGGCCCGTCCGTGGCTGAGCGCGCAGTTCCCCCGCCCCTCTGAGGGGCGCACACGAAAAGGCCCTCCACCGAAGTGGAGGGCCTTTCACCATGTACCCCCGACCGGATTCGAACCGGCGCTACCGCCTTGAGAGGGCGGCGTGCTAGGCCGCTACACAACGGGGGCGTGGATCCTGCGTTTCCGCAGGTCCGAGCTGGTCTACCTGGACTCGAACCAAGACTAACTGAACCAGAATCAGTCGTGCTGCCAATTACACCATAGACCAATGTGGTTTAGACCAGTCAGTACCCCCGACCGGATTCGAACCGGCGCTACCGCCTTGAGAGGGCGGCGTGCTAGGCCGCTACACAACGGGGGCCCTAGCAGCTCCGGATGATCGTCGATCTTCCGGAACCAGTACCCCCGACCGGATTCGAACCGGCGCTACTGCCTTGAGAGGGCAGCGTGCTAGGCCGCTACACAACGGGGGCTTGCGGATCGGGATCCGCTGGCGCAGATGAGCTCTGCGAGCTGGCCTACCTGGACTCGAACCAAGACTAACTGAACCAGAATCAGTCGTGCTGCCAATTACACCATAGGCCACTGGAACGCAAGCCCCTGAGGGGTTCTTGTTCTAGTAGTGCGCCTGGGGTTCCTGCCTTCCGGCCCGCTCCCCGCGGCGCAGGAAGAACATTACCCGAAGGTGGACGGGGCTCCAAAACGAGTATCGGCGCCCAGCAGAGACGGCAGTTCGGCGAGGGAGGCGATGCGGTGGGGGCCGACGGGCGGTTCGATCGTGGCGTACAGGCCGCCGCGGTCGATCCACACCGACAGCAGCCCGGCGTCGGCGGCACCGCGTCCGTCGATCTCCGGGTGGTCTCCGACGTAGGCGACCTGGTGGGGTGGCAGGCCGAGGGCCTCGCAGGCTGCGAGGAACGCGCCGGCCTCCGGTTTGGAGATGCCCAGTTCCGCCGCGCACAGGATCGCCTCGAAGCGGTCGTGGACACCGAGGGTGCGCAGCTTGCGGTCCTGGACCAGGAGGCTGGAGTTGGAGAGCACGGCGTGCCGGTGGCTGGCGGCGAGGGCGTCGAGGACGGGCAGGACGTCCGGGAAGAGGGACCAGGACGCCTCGTAGTGGGTGATGTACCGGCGGTACCAGGCGTCGGCCTCGGCGTCGGTGAGGTCGCGGTCCAGGAACGTCCGTACGCGGTCGCGGCACTGGTCCTGCCAGGTGACCTCTCCGGCCGCGAAGCGGGACCAGTGCCGGTCGGTGACCTCCCGCCAGCGGGCGAGGGCCTGCTCGACGGTCTCGCGGTCGTCGAGCAGGCCCTCGGCCGTCAGGTGGGCGCGCATGCCGAGGCGGTCGGCGGTGGTGTAGTCGAACAGGGTGTCGTCGACGTCCCAGACCACGGCGTGGATGCTCATGGTCCGACCGTACCCACGGCGGCCCGCTCTCAGCCCAGGGTCATGGTGCCGGAGAGGGTGAGGCCCGGGCCCTGGCCGTCGCGGGGGTGGGCGGTGAGCTTCCAGGTGTGGGTGCCGCTGGTGGGGCCGCCGGTGTCGGTGGTGCCGTCCCAGACGGGGCGCACGGCGGCTGCGGTGGAGGAGCCGGTCAGGGTGCGCACGACCGTACCGAAGGCGTTGGTGAGGGTCAGGGTCCAGGTGGACGGCTTGTTCAGCTGCCACACCGGCGACCAGGGGAACGACCTGCCGATCACGGACGGCGAGTACACCTGGGCCTCCATCTGCGCGAGGGGCGAGGTGGGGACGCCGCCGCCGACGATCGACACCTCGCCGTACGTGCCGTTGAGGTAGGCGACGTGGCCGCCGAAGCGGTCGACGGCCCAGCGGCCGTTGCTGCCGCCGGTGTTCTGGTCCGCGGCGGGCAGCTCGACCAGGGTGCGGGTGGTGGCCGTCCCGCTGTGGAAGTCGGTGAGCAGCAGCTCGTGGGTGGTGCGGTTCTCGCGGAGCAGGAAGCCGTCGGCGAGGCGGGCCGGGCCCAGGTCGGCCGGGACCGTGATCCTGCGGTTCGTGGCACGGTCGAGGACCCCGGCGGTGCCGCCGCAGGTCCAGTAGAGCCAGGTGTTGACGGCTTGCAGGTCCGTGGGGGTGCAGGGCGCGCCGGTGGTGACGGTGGTGGTCGTGCCGGTCTTGAGGTTGCGGCCGGTGGCCGTGCCCTGGGTGCTGCCCGGGGTCCACAGGGTCTGTCCCCAGACCGCGGCGGCGGTGCGGTCGCGGGTGAGGACGGTCGTGCCGCTCGTGGCGCCGCGCGGGAAGTCGACGACCCGCTGCTTGCCGGAGGCGCCGTTGTAGAGCACGTAGCGGCCGGTGCTGCCGGCGATGCGGCCGCCTGAGTCGCCGCCGGTGGGCGCGCTGAGGAGGGTGGTGGTGTCGAGGCCGACGGTCACCACGGACTCCTCCCCGTTCGCGTCGGTGTGCAGGTGGCCGACGCGGCCGTCGCCCAGGGCCTCCAGCTGGGGGCAGGCGGCGTCCCCGCCGAGGCAGGTGGGGGCGGCCAGCCCCGGGCTGCGGGGGGTCTGGGGGCCGGTGGGCCGGCCGGTGGCGTCCAGCTGGAAGCCGCTGTGGCGGAGCGAGCCGCCCGGGGTGGCGCCGTGCAGGAGCAACTCGCCGCCGGCGGCGGCCAGTCCCTGGACGGCGGTCGCGGCGGCCGGGACGCGGGCCACCTCGGTGGTGAGGAGGCCGCCGTTGTCGTCGAGGCGGATGCGGTGGATGTTCCAGTCGAGGCTGGAGGGACCGGCGGTGGCGAGGGCGCCGCCGTCCGGCGTCGGGCCGATCCCGCCGAACGACGAGGGCAGCACGGTGTCCGTGGCTCCGGTGACGAGGGAGCGGGCGGTCAGGGCCGCCTCCGTGCCGCCGAGGACGAAGTCCGGGTTGCCGAGCAGGAGCCGGTCGCCCACGACCGCTTCGAGCCGCTCGCCGGTCCGGGTGAGGGCGGTGGGCTGGGTGCCGGGCTCGGAGACCACCCGGACCGCCTGCCAGTCGGCGACGAGCCAGCGGTCGTTGAAGGCGACCTCCGGGACGGGCTCGTCGCCGGTGACGTACGTGCGGAAGGTGCCGTCGGCGAGGTCGACCAGGCCCACGGACGTCCTGCCGTCCAGCACGTAGACGACGGCGAGGCGGGTGACCGAGCCGCCCGTGCGGTAGACGACGGGCCGCGCGCCCTCGGGGAAACCGGTGACGGGGGTGTCGGCGGTGACCGCGCCGTCGGGGGCGCGCAGGACGTGCAGGGCCCCGGTGGAGTCCAGGGTCAGCACGCTCCAGCCGACGGCGGCCCGGAAGGCCTGGCCGGACGGGAGGGTGACGGTGGCGCTGACCCCGGTGGAGCGGTGCCGCTGCACGACCTTCCGGCCGTCGCGCGTGGCCATGACGTCGGTGCCGCTCGCCAGGTCGTCGGGGCCGGCGTGGGCGGGCGGGACCGCCTCGGGGAAGTCCACCGTGGTGACGGAGGTGGTGCCCGGCCGGTACTGGAAGCCGGACGCCCCGGCCCACGGGTAGTCGACGGTCACGCGCTTCTCCGTGACGAGCCGGACCGTGCCGACCGGTTCGGCCGCCGCCGCGGCGGCCCGGGCGGGTGCGGTCAGCGCGGTGCAGGACAGGGCCAGCACCCCGCCGACGGCCGCGTGGACGAGTCTTCGTGAACGGCTCATGTTCCTCTCCCCCTGCACCAGGGCGCACACGCGCACCGTGCGCACAGGGGGAATCCAACGTCCCCGTCCGGGACGGGAGTTGGCCGGAACGGTGAACTCCGGGTGACGACTGGGCGGACACGGCGAGGGCGGCGTCCGAACCGGACGCCGCCCTCGGGACAACCGTGTCGTTACGCGGCCAGCTTCGCCAGCGCCGCGTCGATCCGGGCCAGGGTCTTCTCCTTGCCCAGGACCTCCAGGGACTCGAACAGCGGCAGGCCGACCGTGCGGCCGGTGACGGCCACGCGGACCGGGGCCTGGGCCTTGCCGAGCTTGAGGCCGTGGGCCTCACCGGCGGCCAGGACGGCCTCCTTCAGCGACTCGGCGGAGGTCCAGTCGGCGGCCTCCAGCTTCTCGCGGGCCGTGCGCAGCAGGGCGTCCGAGCCCTCCTTCATGGCCTTGTTCCAGGAGGCCTCGTCCTCGGCCGGCTCCGGCAGGAACAGGAAGTCGACGTTGTCGGTGATCTCCGACAGGACCTTCAGCCGGGTCTGCGCGTGCGGCGCGATGGCCTGCCACTGCGCCTCGTCGAAGGCCTCCGGGGCCCAGGGGGCGAACGGCGCCTGCAGCCACGGCCGGCAGCGCTCGGTGAAGTCCTTCACGTCCAGCATGCGGATGTGGTCGCCGTTGATCGCCTCGCACTTCTTGAGGTCGAAGCGCGCCGGGTTGGGGTTGACGTCGGAGACGTCGAACGCGGCGATCATCTCGTCGACGGTGAAGACGTCCTGGTCGGCCGAGAGGGACCAGCCGAGCAGGGAGAGGTAGTTGAGCAGGCCCTCGGGGAGGAAGCCGCGCTCCCGGTAGAGGTTCAGGCTGGACTGCGGGTCGCGCTTGGAGAGCTTCTTGTTGCCCTCGCCCATCACGTACGGCAGGTGGCCGAACCGCGGGATGTCCTGGGCGATGCCCAGCTCGATCAGCGCCTTGTACAGGGCGATCTGGCGGGGGGTGGAGGAGAGCAGGTCCTCGCCGCGCAGGACGTGGGTGATCTCCATCAGGGCGTCGTCGACCGGGTTGACCAGCGTGTACAGCGGGGCGCCGTTGGCGCGGACGATGCCGTAGTCCGGGACGTTCTCCGGGGTGAAGGTCAGCTCGCCGCGGACGAGGTCGGTGAAGGTGATCGTCTCGTCGGGCATCCGGAAGCGGACGATCGGCTCGCGGCCCTGGGCCCGGTACTCCTCGACCTGCGCGTCGGTCAGCTCGCGGCAGTGGCCGTCGTAGCCGGAGGGCCTGCCGGCGGCGCGGGCGGCCTCGCGGCGGGTGTCCAGCTCCTCCTGGGAGCAGTAGCAGTGGTAGGCGTGGCCGGCGTCGAGCAGCTTGGCCGCGACGTCCTTGTACAGGTCCATGCGCTGCGACTGGCGGTACGGCGCGTGCGGGCCGCCGACCTCGGGGCCCTCGTCCCAGTCGAAGCCCAGCCAGCGCATCGCGTCGAGCAGCTGGGTGTACGACTCCTCGGAGTCGCGGGCCGCGTCGGTGTCCTCGATGCGGAAGACCAGGGTGCCGCCGTGGTGCTTGGCGAACGCCCAGTTGAACAGGGCGGTGCGCACCAGGCCCACGTGAGGGTTACCGGTGGGCGAGGGGCAGAAACGGACGCGTGGGGGTACCCCCTGTCCGAGCGGGTTCGAGGACTTGGGGGAGGGAGTGCCGGGTGCGCTAGCCACGCTTGACAACCTTGTTGGTGAGAGTGCCGATGCCTTCGATGGTGACGGCGACCTCGTCGCCGACGTTCAGGGGGCCGACCCCAGCCGGGGTGCCCGTGAGGATCACGTCGCCGGGGAGCAGCGTCATGGCCTCGGAGATGTTGACGATCAGGTCCTCGACCGAGTGGATCATCTCGCTGGTGCGGCCGAGCTGGCGCTGCTGCCCGTTGACCGTGAGCTGGATGGTCAGGTCGGAGGGGTCGAGGTCGGTCTCCACCCAGGGGCCGAGCGGGCAGGAGCTGTCGAAGCCCTTGGCCCGGGCCCACTGCTTCTCGCGCTTCTGGACGTCGCGGGCGGTGATGTCGTTGGCGCAGGTGTAGCCGAAGATCACGTCCTTGACGCGCTCGCGCGGGACCTCGCGGCACATCCGGCCGATGACCACGGCCAGCTCGGCCTCGTGGTGCACCTCCTCGGAGAAGGAGGGGTACTGGATCTCGTCGCCGGGGCCGATCACGGACGTGGACGGCTTGAAGAAGGCGAAGGGGGCCTCGGGCACCTCGTTGCCCAGCTCGCGCGCGTGCTCCGCGTAGTTGCGGCCGAAGGCGACGACCTTGTTGGGCAGCACCGGCGGCAGCAGCCTCACCTTGCCGACCGGCACCTTCGTGCCGGACAGCTCGTAGTCCGCGAACGGGATGCCCTTGATGATGTCCAGGACGAGCTCGTCCTGCTTCTCGCCCTCGATGGCGCCGAAGGCGACGTTCCCGTCGATGGAGAATCTGGCGATGCGCACGGGATGCTTGGCCCCTTGACTGAAGCGGCTGGAGTCTGACGCTCCAGGCTAACGCGGGGAGGTGTCCCCGCCGCGCGCACGGCTGAGGGGCGTCACCATGTCCGGGGACGCCCCTCGAAGTCCGTGTGCCGCCGCGGTGAGCATCCCGCGGCCGGCGCGCGTATGTCCTGGTGTCACTCCGCGGCCGCGGCGGCCGCGACGGGGATCTCCATGAGGACGGTGCGCTTGGGGTTGGCGGTCTGGGTCGGCAGTTCGACGCGGTGCTCCGGCTGTTCCGGCGTCTGCAGTTCGTCGGCGTCGTCGAGGTGCGCCAGCGTCGTGCGTCGCGGGTTGGCGATCTTGTGGAACATCGTCGTCGTCTTCACTGTTTACTTGACCCTGTCCTGTGACGGGCGCCGCGAGGGTGCGAGACCCCCGCTGGGGCGCGGGTTGTCGGTTTTGCCATCTCTGTAAAGCGTCAGGCTAAACATGGGATTCCCGGCCGATCGGCGGAGGGGTCACGTTCGGCGTGTGAGTTTCCTCACGAATCAAGGGTCGAATCGGGCAATACGGACCCACATCTCACTGCGACGAAGCGGACATTGACCCCCTGAAGCCATCATTCCGCTCCTGATCATGGCGACTGGGACACCTGTCACCACTCGGCGACTCGCGGGCATATGCCCGGATTGGGCGAACTCCCTTTCTACGTCCGGTGATCCGCCCCTCACGTGGTGTCACCTATGTCACGGCCTGGCCTACGAGCCTTGTTGGAGATCCTGTGCTGTGCTGGAATGCCACGGACCGCCGCGGGATCGAGCCGGCGCACAGGGGGCGCACAGACGCGCCGAGTGGCGGCCAGAAGGGGGAACCAGCGCCGGTCACTCACGACCACCACGGGGGCGAACTCAGGGCGTCCCCAGAACGCCGACACCGTGCCCCGCCGTTCATCCGACGGGGTGCCTGGTCCAGAGGTTGCGACGCTAGTGCAGGGACGTTTCAAGAGGGATGGCAACGCTTCGGCGGAGCCGGAGCCGCACGGCGGGACTGGCCCCATGAATGGCGGCCCCTCGCCCCAGCACGCCCAGAACCCGGGCCCGGCCGGTGACGGCGGTGAGCGCCCGGGGCGCCCCGGTGCGTCGGCCCCCTCGGGCCCCGCGAGTCCGGCCCCGGCCCTGAAGCCGCCGACCGGCCCGACCGGCCCCGGCCCGCGAATAGCCCTGCGCAACTGGCGCATCTCCACCCGACTGGTGTCGCTGCTCGCGCTCCCGGTGGTCGCGGCCACCTCGCTGGGCGCCCTGCGTATCAACCAGTCCATGGACGACATCCAGCAGCTCGACAACATGAAGCTGCTGACGGACATGACCAAGCAGGCCACCGAGCTGTCGGCCGCGCTCCAGGAGGAGCGCGACCAGTCGGCGGGCCCGCTCGCGCACGGCGGCAAGGCCACCGACTTCACGGTCAAGGGACTGCGCGAGAAGACCGACCGCGCGATGAACAACTTCCTCGACTCGTCCGAGGAGATCGACAGCGCGAGCAAGGACGGCAACCTCAAGGGCGTCCGCGAGTACCTCATCCAGATCGCAGGTGAGCTCGGCGACCTGGCGCAGATCCGCAAGGGCGCCTACGCGTCCGAGGGCAACTCCACGCAGACGATCGAGGCGTACCACCGTCTGATCGAGAACCTGATCGACCTCTCCCAGGACATGGCCGAGGCGACCAGCAACCCGGACATGATCCAGCGCACGCGTGCGCTCGCGGCGTTCTCCTCCGCCAAGGAGTACTCCTCGATCCAGCGCGCGGCCCTCGCCGCGGCCCTGCCGGCCAGCAACACCACCACCGGCAAGCTCTCCCCCAACGACCGGCTCTACGCCCAGTCGGCCCTGGAGAGCCAGAACTCCGAGATCCGCAGCTTCAAGAGCATCTACGGCGAGGACGCCGCCGCCGAGCTGCTCAAGCCGATCGAGGACGGCGGCAACTCCACGATCAAGGCCACCGACACCTACGCGGGCCGCGCCCTGATCTCCGCGAGCGGTCTGGCCCAGCAGGACAAGCGGTCCTACCGCGACTGGCTGGACGACAGCTCCACCAAGATCCAGCAGATGAAGAACATCGAGCACACCCTGCTCGAGGAGATGGAACAGAAGGCCCGTGAGCTGCGCAGCGCCACCGAGCGCGACGCGATCATCTCCGGTGCGCTGATCCTGATCGTGCTCGGTGTCTCGCTGGTCGGCGCCTTCGTCGTGGCCCGGTCCATGATCCGCTCGCTGCGCCGGCTGGAGGAGACCGCGACCAAGGTCGCCTCCGACCGTCTGCCCGAGCTGGTCAAGCAGCTGTCCGAGTCCGACCCGCAGGACGTCGACACGTCCGTGGAGTCGGTCGGTGTGCACTCCCGGGACGAGATCGGCCGGGTGGCCGCGGCCTTCGACGACGTGCACCGCGAGGCGGTCCGCCTCGCCGCCGAGCAGGCCCTGCTGCGGGGCAACGTCAACGCGATGTTCACCAACCTCTCGCGCCGCTCCCAGGGCCTCATCCAGCGCCAGCTGTCGCTCATCTCCGAACTGGAGTCCCGCGAGGCCGACCCGGACCAGCTGTCCTCGCTGTTCAAGCTCGACCACCTCGCCACGCGCATGCGCCGTAACGGTGAGAACCTCCTCGTCCTCGCCGGTGAGGAGCCCGGCCGCCGCTGGACCCGTCCGGTCCCGCTGGTCGACGTGCTCCGCGCCGCGGCCTCCGAGGTGGAGCAGTACGAGCGCATCGAACTGGCCTCGGTGCCGACGACCGAGGTCGCCGGCCGTGTGGTCAACGACCTCGTGCACCTGCTCGCCGAGCTGCTGGAGAACGCGACCTCGTTCTCCTCGCCGCAGACCAAGGTGAAGGTCACCGGTCACGCCCTGCCCGACGGCCGGGTGCTGATCGAGATCCACGACACCGGTATCGGCCTCTCCCCCGAGGACCTCGCGGCGATCAACGAGCGGCTCGCCTCTCCCCCGACGGTGGACGTCTCCGTCTCCCGCCGCATGGGTCTGTTCGTGGTCGGCCGGCTGTCCCAGCGGCACGGCATCCGCATCCAGCTCCGCCCGTCCGACTCCGGTGGCACGACCGCGCTGGTCATGCTGCCCGTCGACGTCGCCCAGGGCGGCAAGAAGCCCCAGCCCAAGCAGGGCGGCCAGCCGCCGGTCGGCGGCGGCGGTCCGGCCGCCGCGCAGGCCGCGGCCGGTGCGGCGGCGGCCCGGCGGGCCGCCGGTGCCGGTCAGAACGGCGGCGCCCTCGGTGCCGGCGGTTCCTTCGGCGGCGCCTCGGGCGGCGGCCGGCTCGGCGCCGGCCAGGGCCCGCGGGCCGCGCTGCCCGGACGCGACGGCGACGGTGGCCGTCCGGCCGGTCAGGGCGGAGCGCGTGGACCGCAGGGTCCGGGCACCTCGATGTTCGAGCAGGGTCCGCCCGCGCAGGGCCGTCCGGCTCCCGCCGGTGCCGGTGCCGGGTTCGGCCAGGCACCGGGTGCCCCGCAGGGTCTGCAGGCCGCGGGCACCGGCGGTGCGCAGGACGCCTTCGGCGGCGGCCGGGGCCGGCCGCAGCAGGGCGGCAACGCCGAGCAGGGCAAGGGCCGTCGGCCGCAGCTGCCGCCGCGCGGGGGTGGCCCGCGGGCCGAGCTGCCCGGCGGCGACCCGCAGCCGCGCGTGCCGAGCTGGAGCGACGAGAACGCCCAGCCGCAGGTGCCGCGCGCCTCGATGGACACCCCCCGCGGCCACGAGGAGCCGGACGTCTCCCGTACGTCCGCCCTGCCGCGCGTCGACGACCGTCAGGGTCCCGGTGCGACGGCGGAGATGCCGGCCGTGCCGCGCGACGACCGCCAGGGCCCGGCCGACTTCGGCAGCCCGCAGCACCCGAACCAGAACCAGTACGACCAGGGCCCGGGCCAGTTCGTCCGGCCGGACGTCTTCGGCTCCGCGCCGGGCCGCCGCGACGGCTCCCCCGCTACCGGTCAGTTCCCCGCGCAGCAGGCCCCGCAGGCGTACGACAACGGCTCGACGGGTCAGTACCCGGCGCCGCAGGCTCCGCAGTCCTACGGCAACGGCGCGACCGGGCAGTACCCCGCGCCCGGCCAGGACGCGACCGGCCAGTACCCCGCGCAGCGGCAGAACAACGGCTCCGGCCGTCCGCCGCTCCCCGGTCCGGCCACTCCGGCCGACCCGGCGGGCACGGGCCAGTTCGAGCGTCCGCAGGTCAACGGCGGCCGGGGCGGCTCCGACTACGGTGCTCCGCGTCCGCCGGCCCCGCAGCCGCGGCCCGCCCGGCAGGAGCCCGAGGCGCTGCCGCCGGCGACCGGTCCGGGCGACGGGCGTACGCCGCTGTACGACACGCTCGAGACCAACTGGTTCCACGGGCAGCAGGAGCAGCAGCAGGCCAACGGGTCGGCTCCGGCCGCTCCGCAGCAGCCGCAGAGCCCCACCGGGCCGCAGCGGTCCGCCCCCGCCGGCTGGCGCACCTCGCCCAACGACGACCTCGTCCGTCAGGCCGAGCGCGTCCGCCAGCCCGCCGCGGGCGGGATCACCACCTCCGGCCTGCCTCGCCGGGTGCCCCGGGCGAACCTCGTCCCGGGCACGGCTCAGCAGCAACCGCACCAGAGCGGTCCGCAGGTCTCGCGCGCCCCCGATGACGTGCGCGGCCGGCTGACCAACCTCCGTCGAGGTATCGCACAGGGTCGTCAGGCCGGTTCCACCCAGACCGGCAGCTTCCCACGGCCCACTCACCAGCAGGAGCGTTAGTTGAGTCCGATGAGCCAGGCGGCACAGAACCTGAACTGGTTGATCACCAACTTCGTGGACAACACCCCCGGGGTGTCCCACACCGTCGTCGTGTCCGCCGACGGCCTCCTCCTGGCGATGTCGGAGGGCTTCCCGCGCGACCGCGCGGACCAGCTCGCGGCCGTCGCCTCGGGGCTGACGTCCCTGACGGCAGGCGCCTCGCGCATCTTCGAGGGCGGCGACGTGGCGCAGACGGTCGTCGAGATGGAGCGGGGATTCCTCTTCCTCATGTCCGTCTCGGACGGCTCGTCCCTGGCCGTCCTCGCGCACCCGGAGTGCGACATCGGCCTCGTCGGCTACGAGATGGCGCTCCTGGTCGACCGCGCGGGCGCGGTCCTCACCCCCGACCTGCGAGCCGAGCTCCAAGGCAGTCTGCTCCACTGATCGGCCCCGGCACCACCCGTCTCACCACATCACCGTCCGGCCGCCACACACCCCACACAGGCCTCGTCAGACGGCTTGATCTGACCGACTTGCTGTCCCGCCCGGAGGACCCATGACCCCGCCCACCGCCTCTCATGATCCGTACGCGGAGCCGTACGAGGACGAGGGCGACCAGCCGCTGGTACGGCCGTACGCCATGACCGGCGGCCGGACCCGGCCGCGCTATCAGCTCGCCATCGAGGCACTGATCAGTACGACCGCGGACCCCGCCGCGCTCATGGGTCTGCTCCCGGAGCACCAGCGGATCTGCCACCTGTGCCGTGAGGTCAAGTCGGTGGCCGAGGTCTCCGCCCTGCTCAACATGCCGCTGGGTGTGGCGCGCATCCTGGTCGCCGACCTCGCGGAGGCCGGTCTCGTCGCGATCCACCAGCCGGGCGGCGACGAGGCCACCGGTGCGCCGGACGTGACACTGCTCGAAAGGGTGCTCAGTGGACTTCGCAAGCTCTGACGCGGGTCGTTCCACCACCTCCGCGAAGATCGTGGTGGCGGGCGGCTTCGGCGTGGGCAAGACCACGTTCGTGGGCGCCGTCTCGGAGATCAACCCGCTGCGCACCGAGGCCGTGATGACCTCGGCCAGCGCGGGGATCGACGACCTGACCCACACCGGGGACAAGACCACCACCACGGTGGCCATGGACTTCGGCCGTATCACCCTGGACCAGGACCTGATCCTGTACCTGTTCGGTACGCCCGGTCAGGACCGCTTCTGGTTCATGTGGGACGACCTGGTGCGCGGCGCCATCGGCGCGGTGGTGCTCGTGGACACCCGGCGCCTGGCGGACTGCTTCCCGGCGGTGGACTACTTCGAGAACAGCGGCCTGCCGTTCGTCATCGCCCTCAACGGCTTCGACGGCCAGCAGCCGTACACGCCCGACGAGGTCCGTGAGGCGCTGCAGATCGGTCCGGACACGCCGATCATCACGACGGACGCCCGGCACCGGGCCGATGCGAAGAGTGCCCTGATCACGCTGGTCGAGCACGCGTTGATGGCCCGGCTGAGGTAGCACCCAATTCTGAGGCTTCATACGGCAGTTGTCGTAGATACACCGGAGCCGACTGTGTCCTTTGACACGGTCGGCCAAGGTGTTCATAACGTTTCGGCAGAGAACTGGGGTGGTACGGCCACGCGTCGCGCACATCCGGTCTCGCTGTGCGCACAATCGCCCCGCCTTTTGGCGGGGCTCGCTCTTTATGACCGTTTTATCTGGGGCTTACACCCCCACGAATCCCTGCCCTCGACTGTTTGGAAGAGCGCAGGTCGTCGTGCTGGAATGCCTGAACTGCCCAATAGTCAATGACGTACTCGTCCGTCGAGGACGTGGTTGGGCTCTGAGACACTGCGGCACATGGTTGGTGCCGACCGCCGAGAGGTTGTTGGTCGAGTGAGGCGAAGCAAGAACAGTCCCGAGCCGTCGGCCCGGGGCAACTTCACCCCGCCGCCGCGCACAGCGGCGCCCGCCCCCGTGCCCGGTTCGGAGCCGACGGCCTCGCCCGACCGGAGCGGCGGCCGTCTCTCCCCGCGCAACTGGCGCGTGGCGACCAGGCTGAACGCGATCCTGCTCATACCCGTGCTGGTCGGCCTCGTCATGGGCGGCTTCCAGGTCAAGAGCTCGATCGACACCTGGCAGGAGGCCGAGGACGCCGAGAACACCGCGCGTCTGGTCCGCGCCTCGCTGCTGTACGCCAACGCCCTCTACAACGAGCGTGACGCCTCGGCGGCGCCCCTGCTGAAGGGCAGCGCCCAGTCCGCCCAGGACAAGGCGACCGTCACCCAGGTCCGCAAGGCCACCGACGAGGCCGCCGACGCCTTCGACGCCGCCGCCCAGAACATGCCGGCCAAGCCGGGCCTGGAGCGCCGGCTGAAGCTGTTCCGCGAGGCCGAGCCCAAGCTGCAGACGCTGCGCCAGGTCGCCTACACCTCCAAGCTCAAGGGCGTCCAGACCGAAGAGGGCTACGTCGAGGTGGCCCACCCGCTGACCGAGTTCGCCAACGAGCTCGGCCTCGGCACCGGCAACATCACCAGCTACGGCCGGACCGTGTACGCCATCGAGCTCACCAAGGCGGCCCTGTCGCTGCAGCGCTCGATCGGCATGCACATCCTGATCAAGCCGGGCCCCGACGACGGCAACCTGGCCAGCCAGCGCGTCGCCCTGTCCTCGTACGCCTACCTCGAGCGCATCGCCGTGCAGGAGTACATCGGCGGTGGCACCGAGCAGGACGCGGCCAAGCTCAAGGAGGCCGAGGCCAAGCTCAGGGCCGACGGCGCCGCGATGGCCCGCGAGGCCAAGGCCAAGAACCCCGACTACGTCGCCCCGCCGGCCAACCCGACCACGATGATCTCGGCCGTCGCGACGCTGCAGAGCACCGACCCGAGTGCCCGCGCCGCCCTCGCCGAGAAGGGCATCACCGCCGAGAACTGGTGGGCGGTCAACACGCTCAAGTTCAACGCGTACGAGAAGATCGAGACCGACCTGGCCGACAAGGCCGTGAGCGAAGCGTCCGACATCGCCGACAGCGCCCAGCGCGACGCCTACATCACCGGTGCCGCCGTCGTGGTCGCCCTGCTCCTGGCGTTCATCCTGGCCGGCGCGGTCGCCCGCCAGATGAGCCGCTCGATGCGCCAGCTGCGCAACGCCGCCTTCGGCATCGCCGAGCAGCGCCTGCCGATGCTGGTCGACCAGCTCTCGCGCACCGACCCGGGCCGCGTCGACACCCGCGTCCAGGCCATCCCGATCAGCACCACGGACGAGATCGGCGAAGTCGCCCGCGCCTTCGACCAGGTCCACCGCGAGGCCGTCCGGCTCGCCGCCGAGCAGGCCCTGCTGCGGGGCAACATCAACGCGATCTTCACCAACCTCTCGCGCCGCAACCAATCGCTGATCGAGGGCCAGCTGACCCTCATCACCGACCTGGAGAACAACGAGGCCGACCCGGACCAGCTGGAGAACCTCTTCAAGCTGGACCACCTCGCGACCCGTATGCGCCGCAACGGCGAGAACCTCCTGGTCCTCGCGGGCGAGGAGCCCGGCCGCCGCTGGGACCAGCCGGTGCCGCTCATCGACGTGCTGCGCGCCGCCTCCTCCGAGGTGGAGCAGTACGAGCGGATCGAGCTGTCGGGCGTGCCGGAGGCCGAGATCCACGGCCGGGCCGTGACCGACCTCGTGCACCTGCTCGCCGAGCTGCTGGAGAACGCCACCACGTTCTCCTCCCCGCAGACCAAGGTCCGCGTCACCGCGACCCGTCTCCCCGACGGCCGCGTGATGATCGAGATCCACGACAAGGGCATCGGCCTGACCGCCGAGGACTTCGCGGACATCAACCACAAGCTGGCGAACCCGCCGACCGTGGACGCCGCGATCTCGCAGCGCATGGGCCTGTTCGTGGTCGGCCGGCTGTCCGACCGGCACGGCATCCGCGTCCAGCTGCGCCCCTCGGGCGAGCAGGCCGGCACCACCTCGCTGGTCATGCTGCCCGACGCGATCACCCACGGCGGTGGCGGCGAGCAGCACGTGGACCGCGACGAGTTCACCGTCTCGCAGATCATCCCGGAGCAGAACTTCGGCGGTGGCGAGAACTTCGGCCAGCCGATGCGCACGGCCGCGGAGCTCGGCTTCGACGACAGCCGCTACTCCGACGTCCCCGACGACATACGCGAGCTGGACCCCGTCGGCCGCTCCCTGATGCGCGAGGAGCGCCGCGCGGCCCTGGAGGCCCAGTCGCACGGCGGCCAGCCCGCCCTGCCCGGCCGGAACGCCCAGGAGCAGGCCGAGGCGCCCGCGTACCAGGACGAGTTCAACGGGCAGCAGGGCTACGGCCAGAACTACGACACCGGCCGGACCGGCTACCCGGAGCAGCCCTCCTCCTACGACGGCCGACAGGCCTACGAGGAGCAGCAGGCGGCGTACGAGGAGCAGCGGCAGACGGCGTACGAGGAGCCGCAGCGGCCGGCGTACGACGAGCAGTACTACGCGCCGAACGGCGGTCTGCCGCAGAACGACACCTTCTCGCCGAACGGCGGCTACCCGGACCCCGCCTATGCGGAGCCGGCCCAGGAGGAGCCCGCGGGGCAGGGCGAGGGTGTGCCCGACAGCTTCCCGGCGTTCGAGCAGCGGCGCTACCAGGATGACTGGCCGCAGCAGGACGGCTACCAGAACGGCTACCCGAACCAGTACGCTTCTGAGGCCCAGGAAACGGAATCTGCGCAGGCCGCTGACGCGAGTGAGCAGGACCGCGTAGGCTTCGACCGTCCGGGACCGGCCCCCTCCGCCGCCCACGCGCTGACCGACGCCGGGCTTCCCCGCCGCGGAGCCACCGCCGGCGGTGCGAACGGCACGGGTGGCGCACGGCACGCGAGCCAGGAGCCGCCGGCCTCCACGCAGGAGAGCAACGGCGACAGCGACTGGCGCTCGGCCAACGACGAGCGGTGGCAGCAGGCCTCGCAGCTCCGGAAGCCCAAGGCGGGCGGGGTCACCTCCTCCGGCCTGCCGAGGCGGGTCCCCAAGGCCAACCTGATCGAGGGGTCCGCCGAGAGCACTCCCCAGGGAGGCCCACAGGTCTCCCGCGCCCCGGAGGACGTCCGGGGCAGGCTGAGCAACCTGCGCCGGGGTGTCCAACGCGGACGCAGCGCAGGCAGTGAAACGAACGGCCAGGGCTTCGGTCCTGACAGCACCTACAACCAGGAGCGTTAGTGTGAGCCCGATGAGCCAGGCGGCACAGAACCTGAACTGGTTGATCACCAACTTCGTGGACAACACCCCGGGGGTGTCCCACACGGTGGTGGTCTCCGCCGACGGACTCCTTCTGGCGATGTCCGAAGGCTTCCCCCGCGACCGTGCCGACCAGCTCGCGGCCGTCGCCTCCGGTCTGACGTCTCTGACGGCAGGCGCCTCCCGGATCTTCGAGGGTGGCAGCGTCAATCAGACGGTCGTGGAGATGGAGCGGGGATTCCTCTTCATCATGTCCATCTCCGACGGATCGTCGCTCGCGGTTCTCGCCCACCCCGAGGCGGACATCGGCCTCATCGGCTACGAGATGGCCCTGCTGGTGGACCGGGCGGGGACGGTCCTGACCCCGGACCTTCGTGCGGAGCTCCAGGGGAGCCTGCTCAACTAATCGACGGACGGTGCGTTTTGGCGTCCCGTGGCCGTAAGGTTTCGGGACGCGGCTCCACAGCGATGGGTGCCAGGCACAGTCGGAGGAGGAGAAAGTGGCAACACCCCCAGGCGGTTCGTCGGGCAACTGGTCGTACGGCCCTGCCCAGGGTCAGGGCGACGGTGGTCAGAACCCGAACCGTTACAACTTCCCCTCCGCACCGAGCCACCGGCAGCCGTACGCGCCACAGGGCCCCGGCCCGTCGCCGTACGACCAGCCCCCGGCCCCGCGCATCCAGCCCGTGCAGCCACAGCGCCGCACCCCCGAGCCGGCGCCCGGTGGGGCGTCGAACCAGCACAATCCGCTGGTGCGTCCGTACGCCATGACCGGCGGCCGGACCCGCCCGCGTTACCAGCTCGCCATCGAGGCGCTGGTGCACACCACCGCGCAGCCGCACCAGATGCAGGGCCAGCTGCCCGAGCATCAGCGGATCTGCAACCTCTGCCGGGAAATCAAGTCGGTCGCCGAGATCTCGGCGCTCCTCACGATCCCTCTCGGCGTGGCCAGGATCCTCGTCGCCGACTTGGCGGAGGCGGGACTGGTCGCCATCCATCAGCCCGGCGGCGACGAGAACGCCGGCGGCCAGCCAGACGTGACACTGCTCGAAAGGGTGCTCAGTGGACTTCGCAAGCTCTAGCGGAGGGCCTTCCCGCTCCACCACGTCCGCGAAGATCGTGGTGGCTGGCGGCTTCGGCGTGGGCAAGACCACGTTCGTCGGCGCCGTCTCGGAGATCAATCCGCTGCGCACAGAGGCCGTCATGACGTCCGCTTCGGCGGGGATCGACGACCTCACCCACACCGGGGACAAGACCACCACCACGGTGGCCATGGACTTCGGCCGTATCACCCTGGACCAGGACCTGATCCTGTACCTGTTCGGTACGCCCGGTCAGGACCGCTTCTGGTTCATGTGGGACGACCTGGTGCGCGGCGCCATCGGCGCGATCGTGCTGGTCGACACGAGGAGGCTCGCCGACTGCTTCCCCGCCGTCGACTACTTCGAGAACAGCGGCCTGCCGTTCGTCATCGCCCTCAACGGCTTCGACGGCCAGCAGCCGTACACGCCCGACGAGGTCCGTGAGGCGCTGCAGATCGGTCCGGACACCCCGATCATCACGACGGACGCCCGGCACCGGGCCGATGCGAAGAGTGCCCTGATCACGCTGGTCGAGCACGCGTTGATGGCCCGGCTGCGGTAGGTCGGTTGCTGTGGGACAGCCCCCGGCGGCCTCTGGGCTGCCGGGGGCTGTCGCGTTGCCGGGTGCCGGTTCGTGGGGGCTTGTCGCGCAGTTCCCCGCGCCCCCGCATCGAAGAAGGCCCCTCTCGCGAGGGGCCTTCTTCGATGCGGGGTCAGCGCCAGCTGTGGGGGGCGCGGAAGCCGGGTTCGCGTTCCAGGCGGCGCCAGCCTGCCTTGACGCGGCCGCGGTGGGCCGGGGCCGGGTCCGTGGGGCGGGCGGCGGCGCGGGCCAGGAGGAGGGCCGTGATGGCGGCCACTTCCTCGGGCTCGGCGTGGCCCTTCTCGACGCGGATATCAGCAGATTCCATGGGTGTCAGTCTCCGTGAGGAAGATGTCCGCAGGGTTACTGCGGCGGGTTGCCGTGCTTGCGGGACGGCAGGTCCGCGTGCTTGGTCTGGAGCATGGCGAGGGACTTGATGAGGACCTCGCGGGTCTCGGCGGGGTCGATGACGTCGTCGACCAGGCCGCGCTCGGCCGCGTAGTAGGGGTGCATGAGCTCGGACTTGTACTCCTTGACCATGCGCGAGCGCATGGCCTCGGGGTCCTCGGCGTCGGCGATCTGGCGGCGGAAGATGACGTTGGCGGCGCCTTCCGCGCCCATGACCGCGATCTCGTTGGTCGGCCAGGCGTAGGTGAGGTCGGCACCGATGGACTGGCTGTCCATGACGATGTACGCACCTCCGTAGGCCTTGCGCAGGATCAGCGAGATCCTCGGCACGGTCGCGTTGCAGTAGGCGTACAGCAGCTTCGCGCCGTGGCGGATGATGCCACCGTGCTCCTGGTCGACGCCCGGGAGGAAGCCGGGGACGTCCAGAAGGGTGATGATCGGGATGTTGAAGGCGTCACACATCTGGACGAAGCGGGCCGCCTTCTCGGAGGCCTCGATGTCCAGGACGCCCGCCAGCACCTGCGGCTGGTTGGCGATGATGCCGACGACCTGGCCGTCCATCCGGCCCAGGGCGCAGATGATGTTGCGGGCCCAGCGCTCGTGGACCTCCAGGTAGTCGCCGTCGTCGACGATCTCCTCGATGACCTTGGTCATGTCGTAGGGCCGGTTGCCGTCCGCCGGGACCAGGTCCAGCAGGACGTCCGAGCGGCGGTCGACCGGGTCGGAGGCCTCGGCGCGGGGCGGGTTCTCGCGGTTGTTCTGCGGGAGCAGCGAGAGCAGGTAGCGGACCTCGGCGATGCAGGTCTCTTCGTCGTCGTAGGCGAAGTGGCACACGCCGGAGGTCTCGGCGTGGACGTCGGCGCCGCCCAGGCCATTCTGGGTGATCTCCTCGCCGGTGACCGCCTTGACCACGTCCGGGCCGGTGATGAACATCTGCGAGGTCTCGCGGACCATGAAGACGAAGTCCGTCAGGGCCGGGCTGTAGGCGGCGCCGCCCGCGCACGGGCCGAGCATGACCGAGATCTGCGGGATCACGCCCGAGGCCTTGGTGTTGCGCTGGAAGATGCCGCCGTAGCCCGCGAGGGCCGAGACGCCTTCCTGGATACGGGCGCCGGCGCCGTCGTTGAGGGAGACCAGGGGGGCACCGGCCGCGATGGCCATGTCCATGATCTTGTGGATCTTCGTGGCGTGGGCCTCGCCCAGCGCGCCGCCGAAGATGCGGAAGTCGTGGGCGTAGACGAAGACCGTGCGGCCCTCCACCGTGCCCCAGCCGGTGATCACACCGTCGGTGTACGGCTTCTTGGTCTCCAGGCCGAAGCCCGTGGCCCGGTGCCGGCGCAACTGCTCGACCTCGCGGAAGGAGTCCGGGTCGAGGAGAAGTTCGATGCGCTCGCGCGCGGTCAGCTTGCCCTTGGCGTGCTGCGCCTTGGTCGCCTTCTCGCTCGGTCCGGCCACCGCCTGCGCACGGATCTCGTGCAGTTCGGCCACGCGTCCACGCGCGTCGGTCGGCTCACCCGGCGCCTCATCCAAAACGGTCATGTAGTGACCTTACGAAGCCAACCAAGAAAAGCGGGCCGTCGACTCCTCACAGTCTCCGGCGTGTTTTCCTGGTAGCACTGAACAGAACCATGCCGGGGTGCAGCCCTTTCGACTGCTCAGGGGGCATTCGCCTTGTAG
Source organism: Streptomyces sp. NPDC085932 (assembly GCF_044540525.1). Lineage (NCBI taxonomy): Bacteria > Bacillati > Actinomycetota > Actinomycetes > Kitasatosporales > Streptomycetaceae > Streptomyces > Streptomyces sp. NPDC085932. Next base: position 116,092 of record NZ_JBITSJ010000009.1, on the reverse strand, counting down.
GGGTCACACAAGCGGCTCAGCCGAGGATCAGGTCACATCGGTGGCTTGCGCAGGCCGTCCCGGGGGTGACGCGCAGCCGCAGCCGACGGCCCGTGGCGAGGACTTCGACGGTCTCGTCCGCGTGGACGACCCGGCGTACGGGGTGGTCCCAGGTGATCTCCAGCGGTTCGCCCGTGCGGGGCGGCTCGCTCACGCAGAGGGTAGCGGTACGGCCCCGGCGGACGGTCAGCACGCTCGCGCCGGCGGAGGCGGTGAGGGGGCCCGCGGTGCCGGGCCGCCAGAAGTTCGCAGCCGTCAGGCCGAGGGAGGGCACGTCGACCGCCTGGCGGCCGGCGTCGTTGGCGAGGACCGACAGCCAGCTGCGGTCGGCGGCGCGGCGCGCGACCGTACGAAGGGACGCCCCGGGCATCAGGAGGTAGGCGTACCGGGCGTCGGCCGGGTCGGTGCCGTGGTCGAGCCAGAGGGTCTGCCAGTGGCGGGTGCGGCGCTCGGTGGTGGAGCCGGTGTTGATGTCGGACCAGGCGCCGGTGCGGGCCTCGCGCAGGGCCCTCGGCTCGCCGTCGAGGAGCACCCAGCCGCCGTGGTCCTCCAGGTGGGCCCAGCCGGCGCCCCGGGCGAAGCGCTGGGTCCCGTGGGCGCCGAGGTTGCGGTTGTCGACGATCGTCTCGACCGGGACCCCGTCGGTGCAGGTGATTCCGGCGCCCAGGCAGATCACCGCGTCCGCGACGCAGAACCAGGACTTGCGGGCCTCCAGGGTGGAGCCGAGGCCCTTGAGGTGCTGGCCGAGCGCCGCGTGGGTGCCGTCGGTGGTGCCGCCGACCCAGCGGGCGTCCGGGCGGGCCGTGCCCCACTCACCGCCCTCCCGGTCGGCCAGCCGCCGGGTGGAGACGGTGGTGCCGGGCAGCCGGTACCAGTCGACGGTCGGCCAGTACCAGTCGGTGTACTGGTCGCTCGCGCCGGACCACCAGCTGACCATGCCCGCGCCGGTGTGCCAGCCGCGCGGGTTCTCGCCGTTGCCGCACTCGTAGTGGGCGATGCGGTCGCTGGCCATGGCGATGTTCACGGTGAAGCCGGGGCGGCGGTGGACGGCGCGGTCCATGGCGGCGAAGAGGTGGTGGCCGGTGGGCTCGGGGGCGGCGGGGACGGGCGCGGCGGCGACGGCGTGCAGCCGGGCGAGGGTGGCCACGCCGAAGTGAGGTGCCGTCAGGAGTGGTGTCACCGTGTCGCGTTCGATCCAGCCCTTGATGCGCGCGTGCCAGCGGTCCCGTTCCGCCGGGCTCGCGCCGGCCGCGAGGAGGGCGATGGCCGCGATGAGCTGGTGGCCGTGGAAGTGGTCGCCGCGCAGGATCCGGCGGTCCTCGGTGCGGAGGTGACCGCGGCTGATGGCGCGGCCGTTGACGCTGTCCATGACGAGTCCGTCGTGGATGAGCGGCGCGTAGGCCCGTTCGACGCTGTCGAGGACGATCTGCCGGTTCGGGTCGGTGACCTCCCAGTCGGAGCCGGCGAGCAGGGCGAAGAGTCTGGCCAGGCCGTCGAGCATGACCTGCCCGTAGGTGCCCGAGTAGGCGACCCAGGTGTGCTGCACGAAGGATCCGTCGGCGTAGAGGCCGTCGCCCGTCGTGACGTACGGGAAGACCGGTGAGAGTGCGTCCCGGGCGAGGGCGATCTTGGCCGGGGCGCGGCCGAGGATGCCGCGCAGGGCGACGGAGCGGCACAGGTCGACACGGTTGGCGCCGGTGGAGGTGCCGGAGTAGTCACCGAGGGCGGAGTCCGGGACGAAGTGGTCGACGGCGGCACAGGCGGCCGCGATCCGGTCGTCGCCCAGCCGGTCGTGGAGGGCGGCCGTGATGTCCAGGAGCGGGCGGGGGCTGCCGATCTGCCACTCCCACCAGTTGCCGTAGCGGGTGGTGCCGGGGTGGTAGACGGTGGCGGAGAGGTGGTCGAGGCCGCGCAGGATGCCGGTGAGGAGGTCCGGGTCGCCCGTCGAGCCGGTGCCCTGTTGGACGTAGGCCTGGGTCATGGTCCACAGGCGGTTGTAGCTGCGGGTGATGCCGGCCGGTGGGTCGAAGGGGTGCCCGGCCCAGAGGGAGCCGGCCGTCGGGGCCAGCTGCGCGAGCAGCTCCCGGGCGAGGGCGCCGGTGGCGGCGAGCCGGGAGGCGTACGGCTCCGCCGACGGGTCGTAGCCGGTGCCGAGCGCGATGTCGAGCCAGCGCCTTCGCAGGGTGTCGTAGGGGTCGGCGGGAGCGTCCGCGACCCGGGCCGCGGGCGTCGCGCCCCCGGTCGCCGCGAGCGCCACGGCGGCCAGCAGCAGGGCACGACGACGGCTCGGGCCGTCGGCCACGCCCGTACGACGGAGGGACACACGGCGCTGCGCAGTCATGACCCTGCCCTACCACGGGAGGCCGGTCACCTGAACGGAGGATCCGGCCGAGTGCCCGGGATGGCGGAACGGGGAGTCGGCCCCGGGACGGTGGGCCGGGTGTACCGGCCCGTCAGCCCCGGCGGTCCCGCAACCGGCGGTAGAGACCCGGTTTCAGGGCGCGGGCGCGGCCCTCGGGCGGTGGGGCGAGGTGGGCCTCGTCCCGGTGGCGGCGGACCGCGTCGAAGATCGTGGCGGCGACGTGGCCGGGGGTGAGGAGGCCGGACCGGTGGGTCCGGGACTCCGTGTCGACGGGCCCGGGGACGACGTAGGTGACGCCGACGCCCGTGCCGCGCAGTTCCTCGCGGAGCGCCCCGGCGAAGGCGGCGAGACCGGCCTTGGCGGCGGAGTGCACCGCTTCCTGACCCGCGCCGGCGACCGCGCCGAGCAGCACCACACGGCCCCGCCCGGCCGCGATCATGGTCGGCAGGACCTCGCGCACGAGGTGGAGCGTGGCGTTGAGGTCCAGGGTCAGCACGCGGTCGATGTCGGTGTGCGGCATGGCGGCGAACGGGCCGGTCCAGCGGATGCCCGCCCCGGCGACCAGGACGTCGACCCGGCCGGTCGTGTGCAGCGCGGAGCGGGCCAGCAGGCGTGGTCCGTCCGGGGCGGCGAGGTCGGCGGGCAGCACGACGGCCGACGTGCCGGCGGCGGTCCGCTCCAGGCGGTACCGGTCGCGCCCGCTGAGCAGGAGCTGCCAGCCGTCCATGGCGAAGCGCCGAGCCGTGGCCGCCCCGATGCCCGAGGAGGCGCCGGTGACCAGGGCCACGCGCCGGTCGAGACGCCGTTCCGGTCCGTGGACGCGCGTCCGGGCGGGCCCGGGGGCGCCGGCCCGGCGTGCGGTGGCGTCCGCCGGTGGGTCGTAGGCCGAGCCGGAGCCGGTGAGTGTCACGAGTCGTCTCCCCTGCGCTGTGCCTCGTCTGTCTCCCTACGGTCCTTTGCTACGGAACCTCCTCTTCCGGTGCGCCGCCACCGCACCCCGTCGTCCCGGTGGTCCCGGCGCACCGGCCGACGGGCCCCGCCGCCCAGGTGAACCGCGGGTCGCGGCGTCGCGCACCCGATCGTCGCGGAACCACCCGTGCGGGGCCGCCCGGTGCCGCCAGGCGGCGGTACGGGCCCCCGGTCGGGCGGCCGCGGGAATCCGATGCCGACACACCTTCCAAAGATGTTGAAGCTTGAACGGAATAGGTCTACGGTGGATCCCGTTGAGTAGTTCAACATTCAACATCAAGCCCAGGAGGCACCCCATGAGCATCTTCAGCCGCACCGACGCCGAGACCGCGACCGCCACGGGCACCGCCGTGACCCCGGAGCTCGCCGCTCTGACCGGCGACTACACGATCGACCCCGCGCACTCGACGATCGGGTTCGTCGCCCGCCACGCCATGGTCACGAACGTCAAGGGCAGCTTCCAGGACTTCACCGGCACGCTCCACCTCGACGGCACGGACCCCTCGCGGTCCACAGCCTCGCTGGACGTCGTGATGGACAGCATCGAGACGGGCAACGCGGACCGCGACGGGCACCTCAAGAGCGCCGACTTCTTCAAGGCGGACGAGTTCCCGACCATGACGTTCCGCTCCACCAAGGCCGAGGCGCTCGGCGGTGACGACTACCGCGTCACCGGCGATCTGACGATCCTCGGCACCACCCGCCCCCTGACCATCGACCTGTCGTTCAACGGCGCCGCGAAGGACCCCTTCGGCAACGAGCGCGTCGGCTTCGAGGGCAAGGCGCAGATCCTGCGCTCCGAGTGGGGTCTGACCTGGAACGCCGCGCTGGAGACCGGTGGCGTGCTGGTGTCCGACAAGATCAAGCTCAGCTTCGACATCTCGGCGATCCGGAACGCGTGAACCGGCGGCACCGGCCCGGCGCACCCCCGCCGGGCCGGCCTGGCCGGATCGCGCCCCTTGTGCGAGAACCGTCGGCGTTCCCATAATCCAGCAGCAGAATTTTGACCAGTCCATGCCAGCACATGGACGTTCTTTTTTGCTGCGCTGCTGTCATGCGCTCGTCAAATGATGCTTCGGTTGCACGTCTCCCCGGTCAACCCCCCACGAAGGGCATCACGTTGAAGAGACTCCTCACGGCTCTCAAGAGATGCGCGGCCCTCGGCGCCGCCGCCCTCGCGATCGCCAGCCTCCAGCCCGTCTCCGCCGCGCAGGCCGCTCCCTCGCCCGTCGTCGGCGGAACCCGGGCCGCGCAGGGCGAGTTCCCGTTCATGGTCCGGCTCTCGATGGGCTGCGGCGGCGCGCTCTACACCCAGCAGATCGTGCTCACGGCCGCGCACTGCGTGGGCAGCTCCGGCAACAACACGAGCATCACCGCCACCGCGGGGGTCGTCGACCTGCAGTCCACCAGCGGTCGCGTCCAGGTCCGCTCCACCAAGGTGCTGCGCGCCCCCGGCTACAACGGCACCGGCAAGGACTGGGCGCTCATCAAGCTCGCCCAGCCCATCAACCTGCCGACCCTGAAGATCGCCACCACCACGCAGTACAACACCGGCGACTTCACCGTCGCGGGCTGGGGCGCGAACCGCGAGGGCGGCGCCCAGCAGCGCTACCTGCTGAAGGCGACCGTGCCGTTCGTCAGCGACGCCGCCTGCAAGGCCTACGGCGGTCTGTACAGCGGCCTCGTCGCGAGCGAGGAGATCTGCGCCGGCTTCGACGCGGGCGGTGTCGACACCTGCCAGGGCGACTCCGGCGGCCCGATGTTCCGCAAGGACAACGCCGGCGCCTGGATCCAGGTCGGCATCGTCAGCTGGGGCGAGGGCTGCGCCCGACCCGAGGCGCCCGGCGTCTACACGGAGGTCTCGACCTTCGCCTCCGCCATCGCTTCGGCGGCGTCCACACTCTGACCCGCCACGCACGGGGCCCGGCGCCGGGACGGCGCCGGGCCTTCGGTGTGTGGGGCGCCGGGGGCGCAGGGGTGCCGTTGTGGCGGGCTCAGGGGGTCGGCTCGATGCGGGACTCCAGGTCGGCCACCGTCGACGCCACTCGGGCCTGGCGCAGGCTGGGTGTTGTGGCGCGCAGGACGCCGAGCATCGCCAGGTAGCGGTCCGTGCGGCCTAGGGCGTGGAAGGCCGCCGCGGCCCGTGGGTTCCGCTCCAGGGCCGCCGCCAGGTCGTCGGGGACCCCGGCCTCCTTCTGCGACGCGTACGCCGCGTCCCACCGTCCGTCCGCCCGCGCGGCCGCCACCTCCGCGAGCCCGCCCGGACGCATCCGGCCCTCGGCGGTCAGTTCGCCGACCCGGCGGACGTTGACCGCGGACCAGAGGCTGCCGGGGCGCCGCGGGGTGATCCGCTGGAGGTAGCGCGAGGCGTCGAGTCCCTTGCGCTGCCCCGTGATCCAGCCGTGGCACAGCGCCACGTCGTTGACGTCGGCGGCGCTGACGGAGGGGATGCCCGAGCCCTTCTTCGCGACCTCGATCCACAACCCGGGGTGCGGGGCCGGATGGGCGGTCAGCCAGGAGTCCAGCTCGGCCACGGTCGCGAAGGCGAGGGGGCCGGTGTCGTCGGAGGCGGTCATGGCACCACCGTAGGCGGGCAGTAGGACGGATGCTGTCCGCTACCCGAGCAGGGCGCGGGCCTGTTCGCGGGCGGAGGCGGCGGCATCGGGGAAGATGCCGAGGCCGTGCGCGACCAGGGCGCCCTCGTGGAGCAGCATCAGCGTCCGGGCCAGCTCGCCGGCCCGGTCCGGGACGATGTCCTCGGCGAGCCGGGTGAACAGGTCGAGCATCCACCGCTTCTGGCCGGTGATGACCGGGTGGGCCGGATGGGCGGGGTCACTGATCTCCGCGTGGGCGTTGACCATGCTGCACCCCTTGGGGCTGAGGTCCGCGGCCCAGGCGCCCGTGGCGTCGAAGACGGCCAGGGCGCGTGCGCGCGGATCGGGCCCCGCCGCGTCCAGGTGCTCGGCGAGGAACGCCCGCCAGCGCTCGTCCCGGTCGGCCAGGTACTCCACGACGATCTGCTCCTTGGACCCGAACCGGTCGTAGAGGGTCTTCTTCGTGACCCCGGCCTCGGCGGCGATGAGGTCGACCCCCACGGCGTGGATGCCGCGCTCGTAGAACAGCCGGGCGGCGGCGTCCAGGGCGCGGCGGGCCGCGGGGGTCATCACGATCCGGTGCGGGGTCTGCGCGGGGGTACCCATGACAGTCGAGTATACCGATCTGTATAGTGAGGAGGGAAAGGGTATACCGATCTGTTTACTGGTTGTGATGTCGTGAACATCCTCCTGTCCCTCGCCTTCGTCCTGTGCTGGAGCTCCGGCTTCATCGGCGCCAAGCTCGGCGCGGGCAGCGCGTCCGCGCCGACCATCCTGATGTGGCGCTTCCTGCCGCTGGCCGTCGTCCTCGTGGCGGTCGCCGCCCTGATGCGCCCGGCCTGGCGGGGGCTCACCGCCCGGGACGTCACCCGGCAGGCCGTGATCGGCGTGCTGTCGCAGAGCGGCTACCTCCTCAGCGTCTACTACGCGATCCAGCTCGGCGTCTCCAGCGGCACCACCGCCCTGATCGACGGGGTGCAGCCGCTGGTCGCCGGGGCCCTGGCGGGGCCGCTGCTCGGGCAGTACGTCTCGGGCCGGCAGTGGGTGGGCCTCGGCCTGGGGCTGAGCGGCGTCGCCGTGGTCACCCTGGCCGACGCGACCGCCGGCACCGGTGTGGCCTGGTGGGCGTACGCCGTCCCGCTGCTCGGCATGCTGGCCCTGGTCGCGGCGACGTTCCTGGAGAGCCGGTCCCGCTCGCGGGTGGCGCCCTCGGTGTCGCTGACCGTGCACTGCGCCACCAGCGCCGTCCTGTTCACCGTGCTCGCGCTGGGCGCGGGGGCCGCGGCGCCGCCGGCCGAGCCCGGCTTCTGGATCGCGGTGGCCTGGCTGGTGGGGCTGTCCACGTTCGGCGGGTACGGGCTGTACTGGCTCATCCTCGAGCGCTCCGGGGTGACCAAGGTCAACACCCTGATGTTCCTCATGGCGCCGGTCACGGCCGTCTGGGGTGCGCTGATGTTCGGGGAGCCGTTCGGCGTGCAGACCGCCCTCGGGCTGGCCGTCTGCCTCACGGCCGTCGTCGTGGTGCACCGCGGTGCCGGGCGCACCGGCCCGGCCGTGACAGCGGCCAAGGGCGAGCCGTCGGGGCACCGCTCGGCCCACTCCCCCGACCGCGCCCGGCCCGCGGCGCCTTGCGGACCCGGGCGGCCGCGGTGTCAGAAGCCGCCTCCGAAGTCCCCTCCCCCGCCGCCGAAGTCGCCGCCCCCGAAGCCCCCTCCGAAGTCACCGCCGAAGTCGCCGGAGTCGAAGTCGGCCCCCGAGACGTCGCCACCCTCGTAGCCGCCGAAGTCGCCGTAGCCGGAGCCGTAGTCGGCCGCGTAGGCCGGGCCGGCCATCATGCTGCCGAGCATGGTGCCGACCAGGAGACCGGGCAGCAGGCCGCCGCCGAAGTAGCCGCCGGCCCAGGGGCCGTAGGCCGGGCCGGCCTCCCAGTACGGGCGGCGGCCGTGGTCGGTGTCGACCTCGCGGATCACCGGGTCGCGGCCCTCGGCGAGCCGCGTCCGGTCGGCCGCGCAGACCGGCACCTCGCGCGCGGCGCCTCCCGGCGGCGTCCAGCTCGCGTCGGTGACCGACGGGCCGTGTCGCGGGTCGAAGAAGCAGGGCGGCCGGCGCTCCGGCAGCGGCCTGCCCTCACGGCGCGCAGCGAGTCGGGCCAGGGAGAACCGGCCGTCCTCCACGGCCTCGGTGACGGCCTTCACGTCCTCCGGCCGCACCGCCGCGGCCATCAGGGCCTTGGCCTGCTCGTAGGCGTCCAGCGCGCGTTCGTAGTCGCCGCGCATGGCGTCGTCGGCGCCCGGCTCCCCCGGATGGAAGTCGAGGCGGTCGAGTTCCTCGCCGAACGCGGTGATGTCCTCGTCGACGACCACCCGCAGCTTCTCCAGCGCGGCCCGCTGCTCCTCCTCGTGGCGGCGCCGGTTGCGCCGGACCACGGCGTAGGCGCCCGCACCGCCGGCCGCGACCAGCGCGCCGACCGTGATCAGCCCGCCGACCGGGACGTCACCGCCCGAGCCGTCGCTCCAGCTGCTCGGCGCCGTGCCGCCCACGTTGCGCAGTGCGTCGTCGACGAAGTCGTTCAGCTGCGCCTTGGTGTCGCCCGCGCCGCGCACGGCGGTGACCAGGTTGGACACCGCCTGGCGGCTCATCACGGAGCTGTCCGCGCGGGCGTCGAACCGGTCACCGAGGCGGATGCCGTACAGGCCGGTCACGCCGGTCTCGGTGCGCAGGTTCCGGAAGAGGTCCTGCGTGGGGTACCCGGCCGGGAGGACCGCCACGAAGACGGGCTTGTCCGCGTCCCGGATCTTGTCGGCGAGCGCCTGCGCGTCCGACTCCGCCAGCAGGCCGGCGGCGGCCGGATCGACGTACACGGGGTTCTCGCGCAGTTGCTGGGCGACCTTCGTCAGGTCGGTGGCCGCGTGCGCACCCGGCGCACCGGCCAGCAGCACCGCCAGGACGGCGGCGATCGGCACGATCAGCAGGCGTACGGCAGTGCGCACCAGTGCGGGCCTCATATGTTCGAAGCTACCTGAATCGGTACAGAAACGGATATCCGTGAGGGCAGGGATTTCGGGGCTCGGCTGCGCCTACGATGCCTCCTGGCCCACCGCCGTGGGCCGGTCCGGCCGGTCCGGCCGAGCGGTCGCAGCAGAAGGGGCGGGAAGAGGGGCATGTTCGGAAGACGCAGAGCCGCGGACATGACGGTGTCCGAACTCGCCGAGCTGGACCGGTCGCGGACGCGGTCCGACCTGTTGTGGGAGCTGTTCCGGCATGCCGAGGCCGAGGTGACGTCGGCGATCGACTGGTATCTGGCCCGGCGCCGGGGTCCGGCGCTGTGGTCGCGGTCGCTGCGGGCGCTGGCCGCGCTGCTGGGCATCGTCGGCACCCTCACACCGCTGGTGCACGCCGCCGCGCCCACGGCCGTGCAGCCCGAGTGGGGCTTCGTGTTCCTGGCCGGCGGGGCGGGCTGCGTCCTGTTCGACCGGATCTTCGGCTTCTCCGCGTCCTGGACCCGCTACATCCGCACCCAGCTGGCGCTGCAGCAGCTGCTGAAGAAGGCGCAGTCCGACTGGGCCCAGGCGTACCTGCGCACCACCGACTCCCCGAGCGACAAGGAGCAGGCCGCGCTGCTCGGGGTGATCGAGCGGCTGCGCACGGACGCCCAGCGGATCATCGAGGACGAGGGCACGGCGTGGGTCGGCTACCTGGCCGACGGGGTCGAGGAGCTGACCCGCTCCACGTCCCACGCCGCCGGCCAGCGTCCCCACGCCGCGGGCCTCTTCCGCCTCGACCGCACACCCGGCCGCGACCGGAACGGCGACCTCCCGGGGCCGCGCTCCCGCGACACGGCGATGTGAGGTCCGCGGGTCCCGACCCAGGCGGCCGGGGCCCGCGGCCCGCCCGCGGTTACTGCGCCGGCTCGACTCCCGCGCGCAGCAAGCCGTACGTGTACGCGTCCTCCAGGGCCTGCCAGCTCGCCGCGATGACGTTGTCGGCGACGCCCACCGTCGACCACTCGCCCGAGCCGTCGGAGGTGGAGATCAGCACCCGGGTCGTCGAGTTGGTGCCGTGCTTGCCTTCGAGGATGCGGACCTTGTAGTCCACCAGCTCCAGCTTGGCGAGCTGGGGGTAGATCTTCTCCAGCCCGACGCGCAGGGCCCGGTCCAGCGCGTTGACCGGGCCGTTGCCCTCGGCCGTGGCGACGATGCGCTCGCCCTTGGCCCACAGCTTGACGGTCGCCTCGTTGGCGTGGGACCCGTCGGGCCGGTCCTCGACGATGGCCCGCCAGGACTCGACCTCGAAGTAGCGCAGCGGCTTGCCCTGCACCTCGGTGCGCAGCAGGATCTCGAAGCTCGCGTCGGCGGCCTCGTAGGTGTAGCCCTTGAGTTCGCGCTCCTTGACCCGCTCGACGACCCGGCCGACCAGCTCGCGGTCGCCGCCGAGGTCGACGCCGAGTTCCTTGCCCTTGAGCTCGATGGAGGCGCGCCCGGCCATGTCGGAGACCAGCATCCGCATGGTGTTGCCGACCTGCTCGGGGTCGATGTGCTGGTACAGGTCCGGGTCGACCTTGATGGCCGAGGCGTGCAGTCCGGCCTTGTGGGCGAAGGCGGAGAGGCCGACGTAGGGCTGGTGCGTGGAGGGCGTGAGGTTGACGACCTCGGCGATGGCGTGGGAGATGCGGGTCATCTCGCGCAGGTGTCCCTCGGGCAGGACCCGCTTGCCGTACTTGAGTTCCAGGGCCGCCACGACCGGGAAGAGGTTGGCGTTGCCGACGCGCTCGCCGTAGCCGTTGGCCGTGCACTGCACGTGCGTCGCGCCCGCGTCGACCGCCGCGAGGGTGTTGGCCACCGCGCAGCCCGTGTCGTCCTGGGCGTGGATGCCGAGCCGGGCGCCGGTGTCGGCCAGGACGGTGCCGACGACGGCCTGGATCTGGGCGGGGAGCATGCCGCCGTTGGTGTCGCACAGGACGACGACGTCCGCGCCGGCCTCGGAGGCCGTACGGACGACCGACTTCGCGTACTCGGGGTCGGCGCGGTAGCCGTCGAAGAAGTGCTCGCAGTCGACGAAGACCCGGCGGCCCTGCTCCTTCAGGAAGGAGACCGTGTCCCGGACCATCTCCAGGTTCTCGTCGAGGGTCGTGCGCAGCGCGAGTTCGACATGGCGGTCGTGCGACTTGGCGACCAGCGTGACCACTGGGGCGCCGGACTCCAGCAGTGCCCTGACCTGCGGGTCCTTGGCGGCCGTGGTGCCGGCGCGGCGGGTGGAGCCGAACGCGACCAGCTGGGCGTGGCGGAAGCGGATCTCCTGCTGGGCGCGGGCGAAGAACTCGGTGTCCCGGGGGTTCGCGCCGGGCCAGCCGCCCTCGATGAAGCCCACGCCGAAGTCGTCCAGGTGCCGTGCGATGGCGAGCTTGTCCGCGACGGTGAGGTTGATGCCCTCCCGCTGGGCGCCGTCGCGCAGGGTGGTGTCGAAGACGTGGAACGAATCGTCGAGCTCGCTGGTAGCGGTCATGGTGTCAAGGCTCCTGAGGATGGGATCTCGGTCGTACCGGAATGACCGGCTCCACCGCCCTCACATACTCCCTCGCGCTCTCGCCTCCGGCTGTGGGTGGGCCAGAAATGCGAAAAACCTCTCGCGGGTGCGAGAGGTCTGCGCGCGGGTCGAGGACGACGGTGTCCGCCCGTACCTGGTCGTACGTGGCGGTCACTGCGGACCGGCGCGCCTGCTGCCAATAATCATGGCGAACGAGAGCACGGGGGCAGTCTGGCACAACCCCCGCGCCTCGCTCACGGTTGTCTCAGGATGCGGTCGGTCACCTCGTGTGGCGGACGTAGACGTGCGAGGTGTCGTACGTGTCGCCGGGCACGAGGTCGGGTGAGGAGCTGGCGAAGGCGACCGTGCGGCCGTTCCGGTCGAGGACCGGCGCGGACACGCTGTGGTCGTTGGGACCGCCCTGGGCGTCCGGGCTGGCGAGGACCGTCCGTCCGGTGCGCAGGTCGCGGACGTAGGCGCGGTCGGTGTGGTCGGTGTCGCCCGGGTCGGCCGAGACGAAGGCCAGATACCGGTTGTCGGCGCTGAGTTGTGGGGCGCCGGTGAAGGCGGCCGGGTCGGCGGCGTCGATGCGGCGCAGTCCGTCCGTCCTGAGGTCGCGGACGAAGACGTTGTGGCCCTTGTTGGTGTCGCCGGGCGTGAGCTGCGCGTCGAGGGAGTTGAAGACGGCGTACCGTCCGTCGGCGCTGATCTGCGGGAACTCGGTCTGTCCGTCGGAGGTCCGGCCGTCCGGGGCCCGGTCGGCCTGGATCAGCTCACCGCTCGGCACGTCCCGGACCCAGGCGTCGCTCCAGTCGCCCGAGGCGGGGTGCGGCACGAAGAACTGGTAGGCGACGCGCGTGCCGTCCGCGCTGATGGACGGGTGCGCGGCTGCGGTCCTGCGGTCGCCGGCGGCGGGGACCTGGCTGATGCGGACGGCCTCGCCGCTGGTGCGGTCGACGCGGTAGACGCGGGCCCAGCGGTCCTCGCCCTCCGGGAGCCCGGACTGCTGGGCGACGAACGCGACGTAGCGGCCGTCGGCGCTGAGAGCCGGCTGCCGGCCGGTGTCGTAACCCGGGGCGACGGTGTCCTCGATGCGCTGCAGGGCGCCGGTCCTCAGGTCCTCGACCCAGACGTGACTGCGTCCGTCGGCGGGATCGGTGGCGCTGAAGGCCAGGTGGCGGCCGTTGCCGCTGAGGGCGACGTCGTCGACGGAGCCCTCCACCGCACGGCCGGCCATCCGGGTCGTGCCGGTCCTCAGATCGCGGACGAAGGCGTCGGCGGTGCCGTCGGTGTCACCGGCGACGAGGTTGTCGGCGCTGGAGACGAAGGCCAGAACACGGCCGTCGGTGCTCAGGCTCGGGCCGCCGGAGGGGCCGTTGCCCTCGGTGCCGTCCGGGGCGAGGCTCGCCTTCTCGGTCCGCGGCGGCGCGGGTGCGGCGGTCGCGGGCAGCGCGGCGGCGCCGAGCGTGACGGCCAGGGCCACGCCGAGCGCGCCGGACGTGGCCCTCCTGGTGCTGGTCATGTGCTGTTCCCCCTGTGTTCCCCGTGGACGCTTCTCCCCCGGCCCCGCGCCGAGGGCTCCCCAGAGCCAACAGCACCTGCGGTCACGGGTCAATCCGTCGTAATGAGTACAACCCGGGCGCGCGTTCAGTCGTCCGCGAGGAGGCCGTCGGCGAGGAACTCACGCACGTGGCTCAGCACTTGGGCCCGGTCGGTGCCGCGCAGGCCGATCGCCACGTGGATGGACAGGCCGTCCAGCAGGGCGCGCAGCCGGGCGGCGAAGCGGTCCGGGTCGACGGGGCGGAACTCGCCGCGCGAGATGCCCTCGGCGAGCAGGGCGACCAGGTCGCGGTGCCAGGCGCCCTCGATGGCGGCCTGCCGGTCACGGGCGTTCTCGTCGGCGCCCTGCGAGCGGTTCCAGACCTCCAGCCACAGGGTCCAGTGCGGGTCGCGGTGGCCGTCGGGGACGTACAGGTCGACGTAGGCGTCGAGCCGCTCGCGTGCGGGGGCCGCCCGGGTCAGCAGGCGGGCCCGCTCGGCCCCGAGCCGGCCCTCGCTCCACTCCAGGGTGCGCAGCAGCAGTTCGTCCTTGGAGCCGAAGTAGTAGAGCAGATGACCGCTGCTCATCCCGACCTCGCGGCCGAGCGCGGCCATGGTGAGCTTCTCCAGGCCGCGCTCGGCGATCATCGCCATGGCGGCGGCGAGCACGTCCTCGCGGGGCGGGGCCGGGGTACGGCGGCGGGGCGCGGCGGCGCTACTCATCGGCTCGCCACCACGTCCGCCCCACGGGCCACCGGGGAAGGGTGTCCGCTCGCGTCGGGGCCGGGTCCCAGTGGGAGGCGGAGGGGCTCGGTGGGGTGGGGGGCGGGGGACGCGCGGCGCGGCGTTTCGTTCACCCGTACGTTCTACCTGACGGCCGTCCTCGGCTGCTGTTGCGTGATGCAGTGGATGCCCCCGCCACCGGCGAAGATCGTCCGGGCGTCGACCAGGGTCACGGTGCGCTCGGGGAAGAGGCGGCGGAAGATGCCCGCGGCGATCTCGTCGCGCGGGTCGTCGAAGGCGCACAGCACCACGCCGCCGTTGCACAGGTAGTGGTTGATGTACGAGTAGTCGGCCCAGTGGCCGTCGGCCTCCAGCACGGTCGGGGCGGGGACCTCCACGACCTCCAGGCGCCGGCCCCGCGCGTCCGTCTGCGCCTTCAGCAGGCCGATGACCTCCCGGGTCACCTCGTGGTCGGGGTGGGCGGGGTCCGGCTGGGAGTGCGCCACCACGACGCCCGGCCGGGCGAACGCCGCGACGATGTCGACGTGGCCCAGGGTGCCGAAGCCGTGGGGAGGGTAGTCACCGGTCAGGCCGCGCGGCAGCCAGATCGCCTTGCGCGTGCCGAGTTGCGCGTGGATCTCCGCCTCGACCTGCTCGCGGGTCCACCCGGGGTTGCGCTCGGGGCCGAGCTGCACCGTCTCGGTGAGCAGGACCGTGCCCTCCCCGTCCACGTGGATCGCCCCGCCCTCGTTGACGAGCCGGGAGGCGTACGTCCGCGCCCCCGCGAGGTCCGCGACATGCGCGCCGATCTTCGCGTCGTGGTCCCAGCGTGCCCACTCCTGGGCACCCCAGCCGTTGAACGTCCAGTCGACGGCGGCCAGTCCACCGCCCCCGTCGACGAGGAAGGTCGGGCCGATGTCGCGCATCCAGGCGTCGTCGAGGTCCCGTTCGACGGTGTCGACGTCCGGCCCGAGCAGCGCGGCGGCCTCGGCGGCCTGCCCCGGCCCGCACACCACCGTCACCGGTTCGAAGCGGCGCACCGCGCGGGCGACCGACGCCCAGGCCGCGCGGGCTGCGGCCAGTTCACCGGGGTCGTCGAAGGTGGGGTTGGGGGACGGCCAGGCCATCCAGGTGCGCTCGTGCGGGACCCATTCGGCGGGCATGCGGAAGCCGTCGGCGGCTGCGGGCATCGTTGACCTCAGAGGAAGTAGAGACGGTTGAGGGAGACGGACTCGGCCGGTGCGGAGCGCAGCGGCTCGCCGTCGAGGGTGACCAGACCGGTGCGCTGGTCGACGTCCACCGACCCGGTGCGGGAGTTGAGGCGCAGGTCGGCCGGGCCGATGCCGCGCGTGCCGCGCACCGCGACCCTGCGGCGGCGGGTGGGCAGCAGGTCATGCCCCTGGTCGACGGCGGCCTGTGCGACGAAGGCCACCGAGATCTCGGCCGGGGTCGCCCCGTGCGCGCCGAACTGCGGTCCGAGCACGAGGGGTTCGCAGGTGTCGGTCGCCGCGTTCGGGTCGCCGGTCACGCCGTAGGCCGGGAAGCCGGCCTTGAGGACCAGCTGCGGCTTGGCGCCGAAGTACTCCGGGCGCCACAGCACGACGTCGGCGAGCTTGCCCACCTCCAGCGACCCGACCTCGTGCGCCAGGCCGTGGGCGATGGCCGGGTTGATGGTCAGCTTGGCGATGTAGCGCAGGACGCGCTCGTTGTCGTGGCCGGCGCCGGGGTCGCCCAGCTCGGCCTTCATCTTCCCGGCCATGGCGAAGGTGCGGCGGACCGTCTCGCCCGCGCGGCCCATGCCCTGCGCGTCGGAGGAAGTGATGCCGATCGCGCCCAGGTCGTGCAGGACGTCCTCGGCGCCCATGGTCCCGGCCCGGATGCGGTCCCGGGCCATGGCGGCGTCGCCCGGCAGGTCGGTCTTGAGGTCGTGGACGGACACGATCATGCCGTAGTGCTCGGCGACGGCGTCCCGGCCGAAGGGCAGGGTCGGGTTGGTGGAGGAGCCGATGACGTTCGGCACGCCGGCCATCTTCAGGACGTTGGGGACGTGCCCGCCGCCGCAGCCCTCGATGTGGAAGGCGTGGATGGTGCGGCCCTCCAGCACATGCAGGGTGTCCTCGACCGAGAGGCACTCGTTCAGGCCGTCGCTGTGCAGCGCGACCTGGACGTCGTGCTCCTCGGCGACGCGCAGGGCGGTGTCCAGGGCGCGGGTGTGGGCGCCCATGTCCTCGTGCACCTTGAAGCCGGAGGCGCCGCCCTCGGCGAGGGCCTCGACCAGGGGTGCCTCGCGCGAGGAGGAACCCCGGCCGAGGAAGCCGATGTTGACCGGCCAGGCGTCGAAGGCGCCGAACGCGTGCCGCAGCGCCCAGGGCGAGTTGACGCCCACCCCCCACACGGGCCCGAACTCCTGGCCGATGATTGTGGTCACGCCGGACGCCAGCGAGGCCTCCATGATGCGCGGTGACAGCAGGTGGACGTGGGTGTCGACGGCTCCGGCGGTGGCGATGAGGCCCTCCCCGGAGACGATCGAGGTGCCGGTGCCGACGACGACGTCGACCCCGTCGAGCGTGTCGGGGTTCCCGGCCCGCCCGATCGCGTGGATGCGGCCCTCGCGGATGCCGATGGAGACCTTGCGGATGCCCTGCGCGGCGTCGATCACCACGACGTTGCTGATCACCACGTCACAGGTGTCCCGGACGGCGGCGGCCTTGAGGTGCAGTCCGTCGCGTGCGGTCTTGCCGAACCCGGCGAGGAACTCGTCCCCGGGCCGCTGGGAGTCCGACTCGACGCGGACGACCAGCCCCGAGTCGCCGAGGCGGACGCGGTCGCCGGCGCGGGGGCCGTGGGTGGCGGCGTACTCGTACGGGGTGAGCCGGCGGGCCTGCGCCGGGTGTCCTCCTGGGCGGCTCATCGCTCGGCCTCCTGCTCGGGTGTGTCCGGTACGCCGAGGTAGCCGCAGGCGGCGGCGCGGCGCAGTGCCTCCTCGCGGGCGCCCGGGGCGTCCAGCGGCCCGTCGACCAGCCCGGCGAAGCCGATCGCGATCCGGTCGCCGCCGATCGGCACGAGCCCGACCTCGGCGCGCTCGCCCGGGCCGAACCGCACCGAGGACCCGGCGGGTACGGCGAGCCGCATGCCGTAGGCCCGCTCGCGGGCGAAGTCCAGGCGCGGGTTGGCCTCGAAGAAGTGGAAGTGGGAGGTGACGGAGACCGGCACGGTGGCGGTGTTCACGACCGTCAGCCGCACCTGCGGTTCCGGCTCGGCGTGGTCGGGGCCGGGCAGCAGCGCGCCCGGCGCGTCGGCTCCGCTGCCGCCGCCGATGGGGTCGGAGACGACCGCGAGCCGCGAACCGTCGTCGAAGACCGCCTCGACGTGGACCTCGGTGACGACGTCGGCGACGCCGGGCAGCACGTCGCCGGGCCCGAGCACGGACCGGGCGGCCTCGACGGCCTCCGCGAGCCGCCTGCCGTCCCGGGCGGCCTCGCACACCGTGTCGGCGATGAGCGCGGTCGCCTCGGGGACGTTCAGCCTCAGCCCCCTGGCCCTGCGGGCGCGGGCCAGCTCGGCGGCGCCGAAGAGCAGCAGCCGGTCGCGTTCGGTCGGGGTCAGCCGCATGTCACTCCCTCCGTTTAGAGCATCACTCTAAACATGAATTTCCCTTGTCCGGAAGGTTGACGGCGCACCATCGCACACATCACATTGAACGTCGCTCTAACCGAGGGAGACCAGCATGCCGATCGAACAGCGCGGAGTCGACACCATCCCCGAGGAGGAACGCACCAGTGGGCCACGCGACCTCGTCTCGATCCTGCTGGGCTCCAACCTCTGCCTGGGCGTGATCGTCTTCGGCTGGCTGCCCCCGTCCTTCGGCCTGGACTGGTGGTCGTCGGTCAGCGCGGTGCTCGCGGGCACGGTGGTGGGCTGCGTGTTCACCGCGCCGCTGGCCCTGGTCTCCCTGCGCACCGGCACCAACCTGTCGACGTCCTCCGGGGCCCAGTTCGGGGTGAGGGGCCGTCTGGTCGGCTCGGTGGTCGGGCTGCTGCTGGCCCTCGGCTACACCGCGCTGACCGTGTGGATCGGCGGGGACGTGATGGTGGGCGTACTGGGCCGCCTGGCCGGACTGCCGCAGAGCGACACGGCCTACGCGCTCGTCTACGGGCTGCTCGCGGCGGCCACCGTCGCCGGCGCGGTCTACGGCTACCGGGTGCTGCTGGCGATGTCCCGGGCCCTGGCGTTCGGCATGACGGCCCTGCTGGCGCTCGGGGTGATCGCCTACGCCCCCGGCTTCACGACCGGAGCGCTGCCGGAGGCCGGCGGCTATCTGCTGGGCGGGTTCTGGCCGACGTGGCTGCTCGCGGCCGTGGCGGCCGGGCTGTCCGGCCCGGTCGCCTTCATCACCCTGCTCGGCGACTACACCCGCTACATCTCCCCGGCCCGCCACTCCTCGCGCCGGGTGCTGCACGCGACGTGGCTCGGCCTGATGCTGGGCCTGCTGGTGCCGCAGCTGTTCGGCACGTTCACGGCGTACGCGGCCCGGGCCGCCCTCGACTACGCGGGCCCGCTGGTCGACGCCGCCCCCGCCTGGTACCTGGTCCCGCTGCTGCTCGCGGCCTCGGCGGGCTCGGTCGGCAACGCGGGTCTGATGCTGTACTCGATGGGTCTGGACCTGGACGCGATCCTGCCGCGCGCGTCCCGGGCGCGGGCGACGTACACGGTCGCGGTCGTGGCCACGGCCGCCGTCTTCGCCGGGCACTACCACTCGACCGCGCAGGACGCGATGACGTCGTTCGTGCTGCTCCTGACGGCGATCGGCACGCCGTGGGCGGTCATCACCCTCATCGGTTTCGCCCGCTGCGGCGGGGTCTACGACGCGGACGCCCTCCAGGTCTTCAACCGCCGCGCGCGGGGCGGCGTCTACTGGTACCGCGCCGGCTGGCACGTCCCGGCGACCCTCTCCTGGGCGGCCGGCGCCACGGTGGGCGTCCTGGCGGTGTCCCTGCCGTCGTACGAGGGCCCGCTGCTAGCCCTCACGGGCGGGGTGGACGTCAGCTTCCTGCTGTCGGGCCTGGTAGGAGGCACGGCCTACCTGCTGTCGACCCCGGGCCCCGCACGGAGGGAACCTGCGGCTCGGGGGGCGGCCGCACCCCCGGCCGACACGGAGGACGCGTCGAACGCGACGCGTTGATCGCGGCGGGGGGATGGGGCGAAGGCCGGAAGCGGGGATGGGCAGGGGACGGGGCCGGGGGCCGGGAGGAAGCCGGAGGGCGGGACCGGGCCGCAGTCTGCGACCGGGCCGGAGGGCCGAGGCCGTCCGGGCCGGAGGGCCGCGGCCGGGATCGGGCCCCTGGGCGGAAGGCGGGTCCGGCTTCCTGTGGGGCCGGTTCGGGTGGTGGGTGGGCGCAGGGACGGGGGTCCGGGGGCGGAGCCCCCGGGACCAGGAGGGGTCTAGCCCAGCCGGTGCATCCAGCCGTGCTTGTCCTCGGCCGTGCCCCGCTGGATGTCCAGCAGCGCCTGCCGCAGCCGCAGCGTGACCTCGCCCGGCTCGCCCCCGCTCTGCTTCCACTCGGCCCCGGCCCGCTTGACCGTCCCGACCGGCGTGATGACCGCGGCCGTACCGCAGGCGAACACCTCGGTCAGCGACCCGTTCTCCGAGTCCCGCTGCCACTGGTCGGCCGAGATCCGGCCCTCCTCGGCCTCGTACCCGAGGTCGCGGGCGACGGTGAGCAGGGAGTCGCGGGTGACACCCTCCAGGATCGAACCGGTGAGGGACGGTGTGACGATCTTGTTCCCGTACACGAAGTACAGGTTCATGCCGCCGAGCTCCTCGACCCAGGTGTGCTCCACCGCGTCGAGGTAGCAGACCTGGTCGCAGCCCTTCGTCGCGGCCTCGGCCTGCGCCAGCAGGGAGGCCGCGTAGTTGCCGCCGGTCTTCGCGTCGCCCATGCCGCCGGGGACCGCGCGCACCCGGTCCTCGGAGACCCAGATGGAGACCGGCTTCACGCCGCCCGGGAAGTAGGCGCCGGCCGGCGAGGCGATCACCAGGAACAGGTACTCGTTGGCCGGCTTCACGCCCAGCCCGACCTCGGTCGCGATCATGAAGGGGCGCAGGTAGAGGGATTCCTCGCCACCGTGGGCCGGCACCCACGCCTTGTCCTGCCCGACCAGGGCGTCGCACGCCTCGATGAACGTCTCCACGGGCAGCTCGGGCATCGCCAGCCGCCGCGCGGACCGCTGGAAGCGCTCGGCGTTCTTCTCCGGCCGGAAGGTGGCGACCGAGCCGTCGGGGCGGCGGTAGGCCTTCAGCCCCTCGAAGATCTCCTGCGCGTAGTGCAGGACCGTGGTGGCCGGGTCGAGGGAGATCGGCGCGTACGGCACGAGCTGGCCGTCGTGCCAGCCGCGACCCTCGGTCCACTTGATCGTCACCATGTGGTCGGTGAAGTGGCGGCCGAACCCGGGGTTGGCCAGGATCGCCTCCCGCTCAGCGGCGGAGAGCGGGTTGGCGGAGGGCTTGAGCTCGATCGTGGGCGTCGTCATGGGTTGATGTCCTTCACCGGTTGTAGTGACGGGCCGCGCTCGGTACCGCGCTGATGGTGACCAGTGCTAGGACGTCCGAGCATTCCCTCATTCCGCGGCCTTGCGTTCGATTATCGCCCGGGGGCGGCGGCGGAAGGAACGGGGTGAATCCGGCCCGGTGGTCGATGGTGGCACCCGGCGGGAACACACGGAAGCCGCCGGGCGCGGATGCGACCCGGCGGCTTGCGGAAAGCGGCGGCGGATCAGCCGGCTACGCGTACGGCGAGGGCGTCGCCGATCTCCGAGGTGGAACGCGCGGGCTTGCCGGCCCGTTCGCCGAGGTCGGCGGCGACCGCCTCGTCGATGCGGGCGGCCTCGGCCTCCAGGCCGAGGTGGCGCAGCAGCAGGGCGACGGACAGCACGGTGGCGGTCGGGTCGGCCTTGCCCTGGCCTGCGATGTCCGGGGCCGAGCCGTGCACGGGCTCGAACATCGAGGGGAACTCGCCGGACGGGTTGATGTTCCCGCTCGCGGCGACGCCGATGCCGCCGGAGACGGCCGCGGCGAGGTCGGTGACGATGTCGCCGAAGAGGTTGTCCGTGACGATCACGTCGAAGCGCTCGGGCTGCGTGACGAGGTAGATGGTCGCCGCGTCCACGTGCATGTACTCGGTGGTGACCTCGGGGTACTCCTCGGCCACCTTGTTGAAGATGTTCGTCCACAGGTGGCCGGCGAAGGTCAGCACGTTGTTCTTGTGGATCAGCGCCAGCTTCTTGCGCGGACGGGCCTGGGCACGGGCGAAGGCGTCCCGGACCACGCGCTCGACACCGAAGGCCGTGTTCACGGAGACCTCGGTGGCGACCTCGTGCTCGGTGCCCTTGCGGATCGTGCCGCCATTGCCGGTGTACGGGCCCTCGGTACCCTCGCGGACCACGACGAAGTCGATGGCCGGCTCGCCCTTGAGGGGCGTGTCCACGCCCGGCAGGAGCTTGGACGGGCGCAGGTTGACGTGGTGGTCGAAGGCGAAGCGGAGCTTGAGCAGGAAGCCGCGCTCCAGGACGCCGGACGGCACGGAGGGGTCGCCGATCGCGCCGAGCAGGATGGCGTCGTGCTGCTTCAGGGCGTCGAGGTCGGCGTCGGTGAGGGTCTCACCGGTGGCGTGGTAGCGCCGGGCGCCGAAGTCGTACTCCTTGGTCTCCAGCTTCACATCCTGCGGAAGGACGGCGGAGAGGACCTTCAGGCCTTCGGCCACGACCTCCTGGCCGATGCCGTCACCGGGGATCACTGCGAGATTGATGCTGCGAGACATGCGGGCACCCTACTCCTCGTCCCATGGGATGACACGAGGTGTCCGTGATGCGGACACCCGCGCGGGTGACCGCACGCGGCCGTCGCCCGCCGTTCACCCGTATGTGTTGCGGCCGTTGGCCTCCGCTGGGAAGTTCACTGGCCATGGAGATCCCCCACTTCGGCATCCCGCCCGAGCTCGCCCGCCGGATGAGCATGGCGGAGCAGCACGAGTACCTGCGCACGCGACTGTCCCGGCGGCGCACGCTGGTGACCGCGGGCGCGGTGGCGAGCGGGCTGCTGACCGGCTGCGGCTCCGGCCCGGACTCCGGGCAGGGCGGCGCCCCGGCGACGCGGAGCCCGTCGCCGAGCACCTCGAAGGCCCCCGGCTCGTTCATCACGCCCTTCGGCCGCCACCTCGCCTTCGGGGCCGACCCGAAGACGCAGATGCGCATCTCCTGGCAGGTGCCGCTCGCGGTGAGGAAGCCGTACGTCCGGGTGGGCCTGCGCCCCGACGACCTCGGCCGCAAGGTCGAGGCCGAGCTGCGCGACCTGCACACGCCGGAGCTGACGGGCGTCCGGCCGGCGGTCGAGCAGTACTACCTGCACGCGGCGCTGGACGGCCTGCGCCCGGGGACCACGTACTACTACGGCGTCGGTCACGAGGGCTTCGACCCGGCCTCGCCGCGGCACCGGTCGACCGTCTCGTCCTTCCGCACGGCGCCGGCGCGTCCGCCCGAGCGGTTCGTGTTCACCGCCTTCGGCGACCAGGGCGTCGGCGCGGAGGCGGCCCTCATCGACCGTGCGCTGCTGCGGCAGAGGCCCGCCTTCCACCTCCACGCGGGCGACATCTGCTACGCCGACCCGACCGGCAAGGGCAAGGAGTCGGACGTGTTCGACGCGAGCCAGTGGGACCGGTTCCTGAAGCAGACCGAGCCGGTGGCCCGTTCGGTGCCGTGGATGGTGACGACCGGCAACCACGACATGGAGGCCTGGTACTCCCCGGACGGCTACGGCGGTCAACTCGCCCGGTTCTCCCTGCCGGAGAGCGGCTTCGACGCGCGGACGGCCCCGGGCGTGTACGCCTTCACGTACGGCAACGTCGGCGTGGTCGCCCTCGACGCCAACGACGTGTCCTACGAGATCCCCGCCAACTTCGGTTACACGGCAGGGAGGCAGACCCGCTGGCTGGACCGCACGCTGGGCGAGCTGCGGGCCGCGAAGGACGTCGACTTCCTCGTCGTCTTCTTCCACCACTGCGCGTACTCGACGTCCACGCACGCCTCCGACGGCGGGGTGCGCGCCGCGTGGCTGCCGCTGTTCGCCCGGCACGAGGTCGACCTGGTCGTCAACGGCCACAACCACGTGTACGAGCGGACCGACGCCGTCCGGGGCGGCGAGGTGGGCAGGCCGGTGCCGGTCGGCGGCACGACGGATCCGCGGCGGGACGGGATCGTCTATGTCACCGCGGGCGGCGGCGGCAAGGAGCTGTACGGCTTCCCGGGCGGGGTGAAGGAGAGCTACGAGGGGAACACCGCCGATCACGAGCCGGTGGACTCGTTCCGCTGGACCAGGTCTCGGGACACGCAGGCGGAGACGGTGCACTGGTCGCGGGTGCGCTACCGCGGCTTCTCGTTTCTCTCCGTGGAGGCGGTGAGCGGCGCCGCGCCGAGGCTTCAGGTGTCGGCGCTGACGTCGAGCGGTGAGCGGATCGACCATTTCGAGGTGCGGCGCGGGGCGTGAGGCCCCGCACCGCACCCCGTCGGGTGCGGCTCCCGGTCGGGGTGGTGCGGCTCAGTGGCCGGTGGATCCGCCGTTGTCCCTGCGGTCGAGGGCGCGCTGCAGCGCGGCGGCGGCGTTCTTGCGGTCGGACTCGGTCGCACGGGAAACGTGGCGGACTCGGCGGCGGACGGTCGTCTCGGCCATGGGAAATCGACTCCTTCGACAGCACGGAGTGCAAGGGGAGGGTGGTTTCGAGACGCCGGAAGAGGCGGGGAGCGGTGCCGCAGGGATTGCCTGCACGGGGCCCGGCTCACGACCGCCATTCGCTTGGTCGAGCGAGACGTTCGGCTCCTACAAAGCTAAGGGAGGCCGGAGCGTCTGTCTCCACAATTACTCGGACTTCCTACTATCTGAGACGGCGGACCGGATCACACCCCGCTGACCTGGGGATCCTCAGAGCACGTCCCCGTCGCGCCAGTCGAAGACCAGTTCCTCCCCCGGTTCGGCCGCGAGAGCGGGCCACAGGTAGGTGCTGCCCTCCTCGTCCGGCAGGCGGACGAGGCCGTCCGGGCCCAGGGCGTGGATGGGTCCGGGCCAGGTCCGCCAGCCGCGGGCCGCGTACAGCGCCGCGCCCTCGTCGCTCGCGGACAGCGCCCCGACGTCGTAGGCGCGCACGACGATCTCCTCCAGGGCGCCCATGACCGTGCCGCCGAGCCCGCGCCGCCGTACGTCGCGGCGGACGGCGACGCCCTCCACGTAGCCGACGCGCAGCCAGCGGCCCCGGTGGCGGACCCGGCGCATGACCACCGCCCCGTGCGCCGCGAGGCCGTGCCCGTCGTGCACCAGGGCGTGCATGCCGCCCAGGGTGTGGTCCCAGTCGTCGTCGCCGAAGTCGCCGTCGAACGCGTCGTGCAGCAGGCCGCGGACGGCGGAGAGTTCCGCCGGGGTGAGCCGGGCGGTGTGGGCGGTGCGCACGTCGGTGGTCATCGCCCCAGTATGCGGACCGGCCGGGTGGCTCTCGACGGGTTTGCCGCGCACGATGGAAGGGTCCGGCTCGGGAGGGAGACCCGATGGCCACGGCGCAGGCGCGCGCGCAGGTGATCACCCAGCACCGCTTCGGCGGGCCGGAGGTCCTGGAGGTCGAGGAAGGGCCGCGGCCCGCGCCCGGACCGGGCGAGATCCTGCTCAGGGTGCACGCGAGCGCGGTCGATCCGGCGGACCGCCTGGCCCGTTCCGGCACCGCCCCGCTGTTCGGGGACCCCCCGTTCACGCTGGGGCACGACGTGTCCGGGGAGATCGAGGAGGTGGGGGCGGGGGTCACGCGGTTCCGGCCGGGGGACGAGGTGTTCGGCCGGATCGACGGTGGCGGTCACGCCACGCACGTCACCGCGCCGGCCGGTCACTTCGCCGCCAAGCCCGCCGGGCTCGACCACGTCCACGCGGCCGCCGCCGCGACGGCGGTGCTCACCGCCTGGCGCGCCCTGGTCGACCTGGCCCGTGTCGGTCCCGGCAGCCGGGTGCTGGTGCGCGCGGCGGCCGGCGGGGCGGGGCACGTGGCGGTGCAACTGGCCGCAGCCGAGGGCGCGTACGTCGTCGGCGTCGCCCGCGCCGGGGACCACGGCTTCCTGCGCGACCTGGGAGCCGACGAGGCCGTCGACGACAGGACCGGTGATCTCGCCGAAGCCGTGCACGGCGTCGACGCCGCCCTGGACCCGGTCGGCGGCGACCTGGCACCGGGCGTCCAGGACACGCTGCGCCCGGACGGCATCCTGCTCGCCACCGTCCCGGCCGACCTGGGGCTCGCCCCCGAGGAGGTGGAGGCCCGGGGCCTGCGCTTCGCCCTCGTCCCCGACGCCCCGTCGGGGAGGCTGCTGGAGCGGACGGTCCCGCTGCTGGCCGGCCGGCGCGTCCGTGTCCATGTGTCGGCGACCCTGCCGCTGTCGGAGGCGGCCGCGGCCCATGAACGGGCCGAGGAGGGCTCCCGGGGCGGGATCGTCCTGGTGCCCCACCCCTGAGCCCGAGCCCACGGGTCCCGTGGCCCGGCATGCCGACGGGCCGGGTCGTCGACCCGGCCCGTCGGTCCACGTGGGGCTCAGCCCATGTGCGGGTAGGTGTAGTCCGTCGGCGGGACCAGCGTCTCCTTGATGGCGCGGGTCAGGGTCCAGCGCATCAGGTTCTGCGGGGCGCCGGCCTTGTCGTTGGTGCCGGAGGCGCGGCCGCCGCCGAAGGGCTGCTGGCCGACGACGGCGCCGGTGGACTTGTCGTTGATGTAGAAGTTGCCGGCGGCGTAGCGCAGCTTGTTCGCCGTGTACGCGGCGGCCGCACGGTCGTTGGCGATGACCGAGCCGGTCAGGGCGTAGTCGGAGACGGCCTCCATCTGGGTCAGCATCTCGTCGTACGTGTCGTCCTCGTAGACGTGCACCGCGAGGATCGGGCCGAAGTACTCGGTGCGGAACACCTCGTTGTCCGGGTCGGTGCACTCGATGACGGTCGGGCGGACGAAGTAGCCCTCGGAGTCGTCGTAGGTGCCGCCCGCGACGATCGTGCAGGAGGCGTCCTCCTTGGCGCGGTCGATGGCGGCCTTGTTCTTGGCGAAGGCACGCTCGTCGATGACGGCGCCGATGAAGTTCGACAGGTCGGTGACGTCACCCATCTTGATGCCGTCGACCTCGGCGGCGAACTCCTCCTTGAAGCCGGAGTTCCAGATCGAGGCGGGGATGTAGGCCCGGGAGGTGGCGCTGCACTTCTGGCCCTGGTACTCGAAGGCACCGCGGGTCAGGGCGGTCTTGAGGATCGCCCGGTCGGCCGAGGGGTGGGCGACCAGGAAGTCCTTGCCGCCGGTCTCGCCGACCAGACGCGGGTAGGTGCGGTACTTCTCGATGTTGTTGCCGACCGTCTTCCACAGGTACTGGAAGGTCTTGGTCGAGCCGGTGAAGTGGATGCCGGCCAGCTCGCGGTGCTCCAGGGCGACCTTGGAGACCTCGATGCCGTCGCCGGTGACGAGGTTGATGACGCCCTTGGGCAGGCCGGCCTCCTCCAGCAGCTGCATCAGCAGCACGGCGGCGTGGGTCTGCGTCGGGGACGGCTTCCAGACCACGACGTTGCCCATCAGGGCCGGGGCGGTCGGCAGGTTGCCGGCGATGGCGGTGAAGTTGAAGGGCGTGATCGCGTAGACGAAACCCTCCAGCGGGCGGTGGTCCAGACGGTTCCACACGCCGGGGGCGTTGGCCGGGGGCTGCTCGGCGAGCAGCCTGCGGGCGTAGGAGACGTTGAAGCGCCAGAAGTCGACCAGCTCGCAGGGCGTGTCGATCTCGGCCTGCTGGGCGGTCTTGGACTGGCCGAGCATGGTGGAGGCGGCGAGGGT
This sequence comes from Streptomyces sp. NPDC085932, assembly GCF_044540525.1. Lineage (NCBI taxonomy): Bacteria > Bacillati > Actinomycetota > Actinomycetes > Kitasatosporales > Streptomycetaceae > Streptomyces > Streptomyces sp. NPDC085932. The sequence goes on along the minus strand of NZ_JBITSJ010000009.1, from coordinate 89,462 downwards.
CTCGCGCCAGGGACCGGCCAGCAGCTCGGCGGCGCGCAGGATGATCGCCGCGCGGTCGTCGAAGGACATGGCGCGCCAGGCGGGCGCGGCGGCCAGGGCCGCGTCGATGGCGTCCTGGGCGTCCGCCTGCGTGGCGTTGCGGTACGTGCCGAGCACGGCCCGGTGGTTGTGCGGCTGGACGACCTGGAAGGCCTCACCGCCGCCCATCCGCTTCTCGCCGCCGATGGTGCAGGGCAGGTCGATCGGGTTGTCGGCCAGCTCCTTCAGCTTGGCCTCCAGCCGGGCCCGCTCGGGCGAGCCGGGGGCGTAGCCGTGCACCGGCTCGTTGACGGGCGTGGGGACCTGGGTCACAGCGTCCATGTTTTCCGTAACTCCTTACTGAGCGGTGGTTCGGTCTCAGCCCTCGGAGGGCTGTCAGCCCTTGGTGAGCATCGAGCGGGCGAAGAAGCGCAGGTTCGCCGGCTTCTCCGCGAGGCGCCTCATGAAGTAGCCGTACCAGTCGGTGCCGTACGCGGTGTACACGCGCATGCGGTGGCCTTCGGCGGCCAGCCGCAGGTGCTCCTCGGCGCGGATGCCGTAGAGCATCTGGAACTCGTAGTCGCCGGGCTTGCGTCCGGCCCGGTGGGCCAGCTCCTGGGCGATCGCGATGAGGCGCGGGTCGTGGGACCCGATCATCGGGTACCCCTCGCCCTCCATCAGCGTCCGCAGGATCCGCACGTACGCACGGTCGATCTCGTGCTTGTCCTGGTGGGCGACCGAGGCGGGCTCCTTGTAGGCGCCCTTGACCAGGCGGACCCGGCTGCCGTCCGCGGCGAGGCGGCGGGCGTCGTCCTCGGTGCGGAAGAGGTAGGCCTGGATGACGCAGCCGGTCTGCGGGAAGTCCTTCCGCAGCTCCTCGTGGATGGCGAACATCGAGTCCAGGGTGGTGTGGTCCTCTGCGTCGAGCGTGACCGTGGTGCCGATCTCGGCGGCGGCCTCGACGACCGGGCGGACGTTCTTCAGCGCCAGCTCGTGGCCGTCCTCCAGGGCCTGCCCGAACATCGACAGCTTGACCGACATCTCGGCGCGGGTGCCGAGCTCCAGCGGCTTGAGGCGGTCGATCAGCTCCAGGTAGGCGTCCCGGGCGGCGGCGGCCTGCGCCGGGCTGGTGATGTCCTCGCCGACGACGTCCATCGTGAGCTCCAGGCCCTGCCCGGAGAGGTCCCGGATGACGGGGACGATGTCGTCGACGTCCTCACCCGGGATGAAACGGTCGACGACCTGCTTGGTCACCGGAGCCGCCGAGATCAGACGTCGCATCCGGTCGCTGCGCGACGCGGCGAGAATCACGGGACCCAGCACGGGGCACCTCCAGAGCACAAGCAACGTGAGGGCCGTATCCCAGGCGGACGACGCCTCGGGTACGGCACGGAGAACCACCGTGAAACCTAAGGATCCCTCCGATCGTCGGCCATCGACAGCTGTCACGCATCCGTGCCACAGATCTCAGACATATGTATGAAGGTGCCCGTGGGGTGGGGGACAATGCCCGGGTGACGCCGGAACACAGGGGTGACTACCAGGAGCTGGCCGACGAGATCTCGGAGCTGCTCGGCGCGCCCGCGACGCTGGAGAACCGCGACTTCGAGCTGATCGCCTTCGGGGCGTACGACAGCGAGGGCGACCTCGATCCGTCGGCCCTGGACCCGGTGCGCACCCGCTCGATCCTCACCCGCCGCTCCACCGCGGCGGTCCGGGCCTGGTTCGAGGGCTTCGGCATCACGCGTGCGACGGGCCCGGTCCGCATCCCGCCGACGCCGGAGGCCGGCGTCTACCGCGGCCGGATCTGCCTGCCCGTCCGCCACCGGGGCGTGGTCCACGGCTACGTCTGGCTGCTGGACGACGACCCCGGCCCGAGCGAGCGGCAGCTGTCGGCGGCCATGGGGGTGACGGCCCGGATCGGTGCCCTGCTCGCCGACGAGGCCCAGCACGGCGCCGACCTCAGCCGCGAACTGCGCGCGGTCCTGACCGCGGAGCGGGACTGGCAGCGCGACATGGCCATCGCCGAGCTGCGCACGGCGCTCGGCCACCGGGCCGACGCCCCGCACACCGTGGTGTGCGTCGCGCCCTGGCCCTCGGCCGACCCCGACGACGCGCCGTCGGTCCGCACGATGCCGGGCGCGGCGGCGCTGTGCACGCTGCCGTGGGGGGCGACGGACCAGTGCGTGGCGGTCCTGATGCGGCTGCGCTCGGCGGACGTCCTGAGCCCGGCGACGACGGCGGCGAACCGCCTGCTGGAACGGGCACGTGCCGCAGGCGCCCCGGGCGACCCCGCGCGGCCCGGGCACCCGGCCGGGGGCAGCGCGGCGGGCGGGCCGGCCGCCGGTGTCGCCACCCCGGGGGCCGGGCTCGCCGGGCTGGGCACCGCCTGGCGGGAGGCGTCCGCGGCGGCCCGTGCCGCGCTGGCGGAGCCCCGGCTGGGGCCGGTCGCCGAGTGGGCGGCGATCGGGCCGTTCCGGCTGCTCACCGCGCTGCCCGCGGAGGTGGCCCGCGACCCGGCCGTACAGACGCTCCTCGTGCCCGTCCACCGGGAACTCGCCCGTACCGCCGAGGTCTACCTCGACTGCGCCGGGCAGGCCGCCCGGGCCGCCGCCGAGCTGGGCATCCACCGCCAGACCCTGTACTACCGCCTGTCCCGGATCGAGAAGCTGACCGGTCTCGACCTGGACGACGGCGAGGACCGGCTGCTGCTGCACATGACGCTGAAGGGAGCCCGGCTCTCCCCCGGCGGGGCCGCGGGGCCGTCCGGGTGAGACCCGTCGCCCGGCCGGGCGGTTTACGGGACCGGCCCGTGCCGTCGCGCCCTCCGCGCGGACACGGTTCTCCCGGTGTGCCATCGGCTGGGAGGAGCTCACGTGCGCGACCGACGTGCCTGGTCCGCGACGCGGACGGCGGTGGCGGGGCTGGCGTGCGGGGTGCTGGCCCTCGCGCTGCCGGTTCCGCACGCGAGCGCCCGGCCCGGCCCCGACGGCCGGGGCGCCCACCGGGACGTGCGGAGCGCCGCGGTCGTGCTCGACTGGATGCGCACGGCGGACGCCGTCATCGAGGCCGAGGCCAGGCCGGGCCCGGCCGAGACGTTCGTCTGGCAGGCGTACGTCTCCACCGCCGTCTACAACGCGGTCGTGGGCGTCGAGGGCCGCTTCGCGCCCTACAAGTGGGACGGGCGGTCTCCCCGTACGGCCTCCTCCGCGGCGGCAGCCGCCGCGGCGGCGCACCGGATGCTGCGTCACCACTTCCCCGCCGCCGCGCCCCGCCTGGACGACGCCCTGACCGGCACCCTCGCGACGATCCCCGACGGCAGGGCCGAGGACGAGGGCGTGGCGTTCGGCCGGCGCGCCGCCGCCCACGTCATCGAGTTGCGCCGGGACGACGGCCGGGGTGCGCCGGTGTCCTTCCCGGCGCGCCCCCGACCCGGCGTCTGGCGGCCCACCCCGCCCGGTCACGAGCCGTTCGCCGGCGCCTGGCTCGGCAGGATGCGGCCCCTGCTGCTGGACTCCCCCGGCCGGTTCCGCCCCGGCCCGCCGCCTCCGCTCGGCTCGGCCCGCTACGCCCGGGACCTGCACGAACTGGCGCTCTACGGAGGGCGGACCGGCTCGCACCGCACACCGCGGCAGACCGACACCGCCCGGTACTTCGTCGCCCTGGACCTCCAGGGGGCCCTGGGTGACCACGCCACCCGCCACGGCTTCGGCATCGCCGAGACGGCCCGGCTGTACGCGGCGGCCAACACGGCCCAGGCGGACGCCGTCATCACGGCCTGGGACGCCAAGCTCCACTACGGCACCTGGCGGCCCGTCACCGCCCTGCGCGAGGCGGACACCGACGGCAATCCGGCGACCCGGCCGGACCGCCACTGGGAACCGCTGCTCACCACCCCGGCCCACCCCGACTACCTCAGCGGCCACGCCACGATGGGCGGCGCGCTGATGCGCATGCTGACCGGAATCCTCGGCACCGCCCGCGTCGACCTGCGCATCCGGTCGGCCACCACCGGCACGACCCGCCACTACCGCTCGGCCCGCGACTACGAACGGGACGTCAGCGACGCCCGGGTCTGGGGCGGGATCCACACCCGGACGGCCGACGAGGTGGGCGTCGCCACCGGCCGGCGGCTGGCCGACTGGGCGCTGCGGACGTACTTCCGCCCCATTCCCTGACTCCGCCGGCCACGGGACCGCGAGAGCGCTCCGTCACGCCCGGGCAGCCGCCTCGATGACCTGCCGGAGCCCCGCGGCGAGCTGACCGGCCTCGGGCGCGCTCCTCGGGTCGAAGGTCCACTGCGCCATCAGGCCCATCATCAGCGTCAGGTAGAAGTACCCGAGGGTGTCCACCCGGTCCTCCGGCACGTCGTCCTCGTGCCCGCCGTGGAAGAGGGTGACGATGCCGCGCGCCCCCTCCCGCTGGGCCCGCGCGAGATGCTCCCGCACCTCCGGCAGTTGGTCCCCCATGGCCACGATCTCCAGGCTGAGCCGCCACAGCGAGCCCGGTTCCCGCATGGTGGCGATGATGTTCGTCCACACCTCGGCGAACCGCTCCAGCGAGCCCGGCTCGCCCCGCAGTTCGCCACCACCCTCGAAGGCCGCGGACATCCCCTCCACCATCTCGATGTAGGCCTGCGCGAGCAGCGCGTCCTTCGAGCCGTAGTGGTAGCCGATGGACGCGAGGTTGGTCCCCGACTCCTTGACGATGTCGCGCGCGGTGGTGCGCAGGAAGCCCTTGGCCAGCAGGCAGCGCTGGGCGCCTTCCAGCAGATCCTCACGGTGTCCCATGGTGCGCCACCCTACTCCGGCGTCCAGACGGCCGTCTTATACAGCCGTACTAGACAAGCGTTTAAGACGCTCGTACAGTCCTGCCCATGACGACGAACCCGTCCCCTCCCGCCCTCGCCGGCCGCCGCGAATGGACCGCGCTGGGCGTGCTGATGCTCCCGCTGCTCCTGGTCTCCATGGACGTCTCCGTCCTGTACTTCGCGGTCCCGGAGATCAGCGCCGACCTGGAGCCCTCCGGCACCCAGCAGCTGTGGATCTTCGACATCTACGCCTTCGTCCTGGCCGGCCTGCTGATGACGATGGGCGCGGTCGGCGACCGGATCGGCCGCCGCAGGCTCCTGCTGATCGGCGCGGCCGCCTTCGGAGCCGCCTCCCTGGCGGCGGCGTACGCCCACAGCGCCGAGGCGCTGATCGCGGCCCGCGCGGTGCTCGGCATCGGCGGCGCGACCCTGATGCCCTCCACCCTGGCGCTGGTCCGCACGATGTTCACCGACCCCGGGCAGCGCGCGAAGGCGATCGCCCTGTGGTCGGGGGTCATGACCGGCGGCGTCGCGCTCGGCTCGGTGATGAGCGGCGTGCTCGTCGAGTGGTTCTGGTGGGGCTCGGTCTTCCTGGTCAATCTGCCCGCGATGGCCCTGCTGCTGGTCCTCGGCCCGCTCCTGCTCCCCGAGTCGCGCGACCCCGCCCCGGGCCGCTTCGACCTGTGGAGCGTGCCGCTGTCGATGGCGGCGGTGCTCCCGGTGATCTACGGCCTGAAGGAGATCACCTCCGAGGGCTGGAACGTCCGGTACGTCGTCTCGATCACCGTCGGCCTGCTCTTCGCGGCCCTGTTCGTCCACCGCCAGCGCACCTCGGCCTCCCCCATGATCCCACCGGCCCTCTTCCGCGGCCGGGGCCTCGGGCCCGCCGTCGTGCTGAACCTGCTCTCGCTGTTCGCGATGATGGGCTCGGCGTTCTTCACCACCCAGTACATCCAGTCGGTGCTCGGCAAGAGCGCCCTGGAGGCCTCGCTGTGGGCGCTGCTCCCGTCCGTGCCCATCGGTCTGGCGGCCCCGGTCACCGCCCAGGTCGTCCGCAAGGGTGCCTCCCGTGTCGCGGTCGTCACGGCAGGCTTCTCGATCTCGGCCGGTGGCTATGTGCTGCTGGCCCTGGCCGGACCGGACTCCATGGCGGTGGTGCTGACGGCCTGCGGTGTCCTGGCCTTCGGCATCGTGATGGTCACCACCCAGGTCATGGACCTGGCCATGGGCGCGGCCCCGGTGGAGCGGGCGGCGACGGCCTCGTCGCTGATGGAGACCGGCGCGGAGTTCGGCGGCGCCCTGGGCATGGCGGTCCTGGGCTCGATCGGTACGGCGGTCTACCGGCACGAGATGCCCGGCTCCGCCCCGGCCCCCGCCCACGAGACGCTCGGCGGCGCGCTGGCCGTGGCCGGGCAACTGCCGGGGCGCGCGGGGGACGCCCTGGCGGCGACGGCCCGGGAGGCCTTCACCAGCGGGATGAACGCGGCGGCCCTCGCGGGGGCGGCGGTGCTGCTGGGCGCGGCGGTGTTCGGGGCGCTGACGCTCCGGCGCGTCCCCGGCTTCCACGGGCCGGACACACAGAACGCCGGACCGGCTGAGAAGCTCAGCCGGTCCGGCGTCTGAGGGACGAACCGCGCCCGGGGGCCGGGCCCCCGGGAAGGTCAGGCCAGGTTCACCGAACGGGCGGACGTGGCGCCGATCTCGGCGGCCACCTCGGCCAGCACCGACGGGGTGACCGTGTCGTCGACGGTGAGGACGGCCAGCGCCTCACCGCCGGCGACGGCACGCGAGACCTGCATACCGGCGATGTTGATGCCCGCCTCGCCCAGGATGCGGCCGACCGTGCCGACGACACCCGGCCGGTCCTCGTACCGCAGCACCGCCATGTGGTCGGCGAGCGCGAGGTCCACGTCGTAGTCCCCGACGGCGACGATCTTCTGGAGGTGCTTCGGGCCGGCCAGCGTGCCGGAGACCGACACCTCCTCGCCGTCGGCGAGGGTGCCGCGCACCGTGACGACGTTGCGGTGCTCGGTCGCCTCGGAGCTGGTGGTCAGGCGCACCTCGACACCGCGCTCCTGCGCGAACAGCGGGGCGTTGACGTACGACACCGTCTCGTCGACGACGTCCTCGAAAACACCCTTGAGGGCCGACAGCTCCAGCACCTTCACGTCGTGCTGGGTGATCTCGCCGTAGACCTCGACGTCGAGGCGGACCGCGACCTCGCCGGCGAGCGCGGTGAAGATCCGGCCCAGGCGCTCGGCCAGCGGCAGACCCGGCTTGACGTCCTCGGCGATGACACCGCCCTGCACGTTCACCGCGTCCGGCACGAGCTCGCCGGCGAGGGCGAGGCGCACCGAGCGGGCGACGGCGATACCGGCCTTCTCCTGCGCCTCGTCCGTGGAGGCACCGAGGTGCGGGGTGGCGACGACCTGGTCGAACTCGAACAGCGGGGAGTCCGTGCAGGGCTCCTTCGCGTACACGTCGAGACCGGCCCCGGCGACCCGGCCCTCCTTCAGCGCCGAGTACAGCGCCTCCTCGTCGACGATGCCGCCGCGCGCGGCGTTGACGATGCGCACGCTCGGCTTGACCTTGCGCAGCGCCTCGTCGCCGATCAGGCCGAGGGTCTCGGGGGTCTTGGGGAGGTGGACGGTGATGAAGTCGGAGACCTCCAGCAGCTCGTCCAGCGACAGCACCTTGACGCCCATCTGCGCGGCCCGGGCGGGCTGCACGTACGGGTCGTAGGCGACGACCTTCATGCCGAAGGCGGACATGCGCTGCGCGACGAGCGCGCCGATGCGGCCGAGGCCGACGACGCCGAGGGTCTTCTCGGCCAGCTCGACACCCGTGTACTTGCTGCGCTTCCACTCGCCGTTCTTCAGCGCGGCGTTGGCCTGCGGGATGTTGCGGGCGGTGGCGAGGAGGAGACCGCAGGCCAGTTCGGCGGCGGTCACGATGTTCGAGGTGGGGGCGTTGACGACCATCACGCCGGCCTTGGTGGCGGCGGAGACGTCCACGTTGTCCAGGCCGACGCCGGCTCGTGCGACGACCTTGAGCTTCTTCGCGGCGGCGATCGCCTCGGCGTCGACCTTGGTGGCCGAACGGATCAGGATCGCGTCCACGTCGGCGATGGCGGGGAGCAGTTCGGCTCGGTCCGCGCCGTTGCAGTGCCGGATCTCGAAGTCCGGGCCCAGCGCGTCGACGGTGGCGGGCGACAGCTCTTCAGCGATGAGTACGACGGGTTTCGAGCTCACGTGAGTCCTCACAAGTCCAGTGCTGCGGACGGCCGTCCCGACGGCCGCAGGCGGTGGAGGGGTGCTTGCCGCGTGGAAGACGCACGACGCTGTGGGCCTGACGCGTATATGTGCAGCAGTGTAGTGGTGCGGCGGGGGGCGTCCTGCGCGTTGGCGGAAGGATCACCCGGACGGGAAAGGGCCCGTCCGCGGCGTCGGTGCCGCGGCCGGGCCCTGGGGGCTCACGCCTCCTCGTCGACCCAGCTCATGAGCTTGCGCAGCTCCTTGCCGGTGGTCTCCAGCAGGTGCTCGGAGTCCTGCTTCTTGTACTCGTTGTACTTCTTCAGACCGCCGTGGTACTCGTCCATCCAGTTCTTGGCGAACGTGCCGTCCTGGATCTCGGCGAGGACCTTCTTCATCTCGGCCTTGGTGGCGTCCGTGATGATGCGCGGGCCGGTGACGTAGTCGCCCCACTCGGCGGTCTCGGAGATGGACCAGCGCATCTTCTCCAGGCCGCCCTCGTACATGAGGTCCACGATCAGCTTCAGCTCGTGCAGGCACTCGAAGTAGGCGATCTCCGGCTGGTAGCCGGCCTCGGTCAGCGTCTCGAAGCCCGCCTTGACCAGCGCCGCGGTGCCACCGCACAGGACGGCCTGCTCACCGAACAGGTCGGTCTCGGTCTCCTCGGTGAAGGTCGTCTTGATGACGCCGGCGCGGGTGCCGCCGATGCCCTTGGCGTAGGACAGGGCCAGCTGGAAGCCGTTGCCCGTGGCGTCCTGCTCGACGGCCGCGATGCACGGAACGCCGCGGCCCTCCTCGTACTGGCGGCGGACCAGGTGGCCCGGGCCCTTCGGGGCGACCATGCAGACGTCGACGCCGGCCGGGGGCTTGATGAAGCCGTAGCGGATGTTCAGGCCGTGACCGAAGAACAGGGCGTCCCCGTCGTTCAGGTTCGGGGCGATGTGCTCCTCGTAGACCTGGGCCTGGATCGGGTCCGGGACGAGGATCATGATGACGTCGGCCTCGGCGGCGGCCTCCGACGGGCTCACCACGCGCAGGCCCTGCTCCTCGGCCTTGGCCTTGGACTTGGAGCCCTCGTGCAGACCGACGCGGACGTCGACACCCGAGTCACGGAGCGACAGCGCGTGGGCGTGGCCCTGGCTGCCGTACCCGATGACCGCGACCTTGCGGCCCTGGATGATGGACAGGTCGGCGTCGGCGTCGTAGAACAGCTCGGCCACTTTGGGTTCTCTCCTCGGGAGTGCAGGTGTTGCGTCCCACCGTATGACGGGGGGCGGAAGGGAAGTCTGAGGGTCTCGGAATACGGGCGGCCGACGGCGCGCCGACCGCCCGTTCCGGGTGTTACGCCGACCGGTCCAGGGCGCGCAGCGACCGGTCCGTGATGGAACGGGCACCGCGGCCGATGGCGATCGTGCCGGACTGGACGAGCTCCTTGATGCCGTACGGCTCCAGCATCTTGAGCATCGCGGAGAGCTTCTCGCCGGATCCGGTGGCCTCGATGGTGACGGCCTCCGGGGAGACGTCGACGGTCTTGGCGCGGAACAGCTGGACGATCTCGACGATCTGGGAGCGCGTCTCGTTGTCGGCGCGCACCTTCACCAGGACGAGTTCGCGCTGGACGGCCTGCGACGGCTCCAGTTCGACGATCTTCAGCACGTTGACGAGCTTGTTGAGCTGCTTGGTCACCTGCTCCAGCGGCAGGTCCTCCACCCCCACGACGATGGTGATCCGGGAGATGTCGGGGTGCTCGGTGACACCGACGGCGAGCGAGTCGATGTTGAAGCCTCGGCGGGAGAAGAGGGCGGCGATCCGGGCCAGGATGCCGGGGGTGTTCTCCACCAGGACGGAGAGCGTGTGCTTGGACATGGTCTTCTTACGTCTCTCTCGCTCAGTCGTCTTCGTTGTCGCCGAAGTCGGGGCGGACGTCCCGGGCGGCCATGATCTCGTCGTTGGAGGTGCCGGCGGCGACCATCGGCCAGACCATGGCGTCCTCGTGGACGATGAAGTCGACGACGACGGGGCGGTCGTTGATGGCGTTCGCCTCCTCGATGACCTTGTCGAGGTCGTCCGGGGACTCACAGCGGATGGCGTGGCAGCCCATGGCCTCCGAGAGCTTCACGAAGTCGGGGACGCGGGTGCCGCGGGCCTCCGGGTTGACGTCGTCCGGGCCGGAGTGCAGGACGGTGTTGGAGTACCGCTGGTTGTAGAAGAGGGTCTGCCACTGGCGGACCATCCCGAGGGCGCCGTTGTTGATGACGGCGACCTTGATCGGGATGTTGTTCAGGGCGCAGGTGGTGAGCTCCTGGTTGGTCATCTGGAAGCAGCCGTCGCCGTCGATGGCCCAGACGGCCCGGTCGGGGGCCCCGGCCTTGGCGCCCATGGCGGCCGGGACGGCGTAGCCCATCGTCCCGGCGCCGCCGGAGTTGAGCCAGGTGCCGGGCTTGTCGTACTCGATGAAGTGGGCGGCCCACATCTGGTGCTGGCCGACGCCCGCCGCGAAGATCGTGCCCTCGGGAGCGAGCTGCCCGATGCGCTCGATGACCGCCTGCGGGGAGAGCGAGCCGTCGCCGGGCTGGTCGTAGCCGAGCGGGTAGGTCTCGCGCCAGCGGTTCAGGTCGTTCCACCACATGCTGTAGTCGCCCTGGTGGCCGTCGCCGTGCTCCTTCTGGACGGCCTGGATCAGGTCGGCGATGACCTCGCGGGCGTCGCCGACGATCGGCACGTCGGCGGCGCGGTTCTTGCCGATCTCCGCCGGGTCGATGTCCGCGTGGACGATCTTTGCGAACGGGGCGAAGCTGTCCAGCTTGCCGGTGACGCGGTCGTCGAAGCGGGCGCCGAGGGCGACGATCAGGTCGGCCTTCTGCAGGGCGGTGACGGCCGCGACCGAGCCGTGCATGCCGGGCATGCCCAGGTGCTGCGGGTGCTTGTCGGGGAACGCGCCGAGCGCCATCAGCGTGGTGGTGACGGGCGCGCCGGTCAGCTCGGCGAGGACCTTCAGCTCGGCGGTGGCCTTGGCCTTGAGCACACCGCCGCCGACGTAGAGCACGGGCCGGCGGGCCTGGGTGATCAGCTTGGCGGCCTCGCGGATCTGCTTGGCGTGCGGCTTGGTCACCGGGCGGTAGCCGGGCAGGTCCATGGTGGGCGGCCAGGAGAAGGTCGTCTTCGCCTGGAGGGCGTCCTTGGCGATGTCGACCAGGACCGGGCCGGGGCGGCCGGTGGAGGCGATGTGGAACGCCTGCGCGATGATCCGCGGGATGTCCTCGGCCTTGGTGACGAGGAAGTTGTGCTTGGTGATCGGCATGGTGATGCCGACGATGTCGGCCTCCTGGAAGGCGTCCGTGCCGATCGCCTTGGACGCCACCTGACCGGTGATCGCGACCAGCGGCACGGAGTCCATGTGCGCGTCGGCGATCGGGGTGACCAGGTTGGTGGCGCCGGGGCCCGAGGTGGCCATGCAGACGCCGACCTTGCCGGTGGCCTGCGCGTAGCCGGTGGCGGCGTGTCCGGCGCCCTGCTCGTGGCGGACCAGGACGTGGCGCACCCTGGTGGAGTCCATCAGCGGGTCGTAGGCCGGGAGGATCGCACCGCCGGGAATGCCGAATACCGTGTCGGCGCCGACCTCCTCGAGAGAGCGGATGAGGGACTGCGCGCCCGTCACCTGCTCGGGGGCGGAGTGTCCTCCGGATCGGGGCCGGGGCTGCGGGTGGTGGGCCCCGGTGGCCTGCTCGGTCATCGGCATTCTCTTCTCAGATGCTGAGGGTTTTTGCGAGGTTCGTGCGGTTTTCGGCTGCTGCACGGGGGGTGCCTGTGCAACAAAAAACCCCTCGTGCCATAAGGCAAGCGAGGGGAGCGCGCCGGGTGGGGTCGCTGAGCGGTCGAGGCTCAGCGTCAGCCGACGCGCTGTCCAAGTACGAGAATTCGGGTGCGCATGGCACAGACCCTCCCCCCGGCACGCACTCACTGTCAAGTGGGTGGGACGGGAGTCTCATTATGTGAACGGAGGGCCGTGCCGCCTCCGATGACGGCGGACACGTTCGCGCTGTACACCCGGCCCGCGCCGCCCGCCAGGGCCGGTTCGGCCGGTGCATGCGGCAGCGGGTAGTGGCCGCCCGCGAGCGCCCGGCGCAACCGGTACTCGTCCAGCGGCCCGGAGAAGGCCATGCCCTGCCCGTGGGTGCACCCCATGGCGCGCAGGGCGACCACCTGCTCGGGCAGATCGACCCCCTCGGCCACGGATTGCAGCCCCAGGTCACCGGCGATGCGCAGCAGCCCGCTGGTGATCTTGTGCAGCCGGGCGGACTCGACGACGCCCTCGACCAGACCGCGGTCGAGTTTGAGGATGTCGACGGGCAGCCTCCTGAGGGCCGTGATCGCCGCACAGCCGTTGCCGAAGCCGTCGAGCGCGATCCGTACGCCGACGCGCCGCAGGGCGCCCAGACGCCGCTCCAGCTCGTCCAGCGGGACTCTCGGGTCCGCGTCGGACAGCTCGATGACCAGCGAGCCGGACGGCAGGCCGTGCCGGGTGAGCAGTGCCTCGATCGTGCCGAGCGGCATGGACTTGTCCAGCAGCCGGCGGGCGCTCATCCGGACGGCGACCGGCACGGACAGCCCGGTCGCGTGCCGTTCGGCGGCCTGCTCGACGGCCTCCTCGATCATCCAGCGGCCCAGCTCGGCGGTCCTGTCGCTGTCCTCGGCCACGCGCAGGAACTCCGCCGGGGTGAAGAGCACCCCCTGGGAGGAGCGCCAGCGCGCCTGCGCGGACACCGACGCGATCCGGCCGTCCGCCAGGCACACCACCGGCTGGTGCAGCAGGGCGAACTCGCCGTCGTGCAGCGCGGCGCGCAGCCGGGTGGCCAGCTCCGCCTTGCGCACGACGTCCTGCTGCATCTGCGGCTTGTACAGCTCGACACGGCCCTTGCCGCCGGCCTTGGCCCGGTACATCGCCAGGTCCGCGTTGCGCAGCAGCTCGCCCGCGCCGAGGCCCGGTTCGGCGAAGGCCACGCCGATGGAGGCGTTGACACGGACATCGTTGCCGTCGATGAGGTAGGGCTGGGACAGCGTCGTCCTGAGGCGGTCGGCGAGCTCCAGGATGTGCCGTTCCCGGGCCTGTCGGTCGCGGGTGTTGTCGCCGACGATCAGGGCCGCGAACTCGTCCCCGCCGAGCCGAGCCGCGGTGTCGCCCTGGCGGACCGAGTCCTGCAGTCTGCGGGCGGCCTGGACGAGCAGCTCGTCCCCGGCCTGGTGCCCGATGGTGTCGTTGACGGCCTTGAAGCCGTCGAGGTCGATGAAGAGCACGGCCGTGTTGCGCAGGGCCAGGCCCCGGTCGGAGGCGCGGCGGCCGGACAGCGCGTGCTGGACGCGCTGGGTGAACAGGGCGCGGTTGGGCAGGTCCGTGAGCGGGTCGTGCTCGGCGTTGTGCTGCAACTGGGCCTGCAGCCGGACCCGTTCGGTCACGTCCCTGCTGTTGAAGATGAGGCCGCCGTGATGGCGGTTGACGGTCGACTCGACGTTCAGCCAGCCGCCGTCGCCCGAGCGGAAGCGGCACTCGATGCGCGTGGTGGGCTCCTCGACCGGGTTGGCGGCGAGGAATCTGCGCACCTCGTGCACGACGCAGCCGAGGTCCTCGGGGTGGATGAGATGGGCCAGCTCCGTGCCCACCAGTTCCTCCGCCGGGCGGCCGTAGACGCCGGCCGCGGCCGGGGAGACGTAGCGCAGGACACCGGTGGGGGCGGCGATCATGATGACGTCGCTGGAGCCCTGGACCAGGGAGCGGAAGTGGTTCTCCTTCTGGGCCAGTTCCTGGGTGAGGGTGATGTTGTCGAGCAGCATGATGCCCTGGCGCACCACCAGCGCGAGCACGACCGTGCCCCCGGTCAGCAGGACCACGCGGTCCACGCTGCGGCCGTTGAGGACGTTGTAGAGGATGCCCAGGGTGCACACGGCGGCCGCCAGGTACGGCGTGAGCGCGGCGAGGGAGCCGGCGATGGGCCGGGCGGCCGGGTAGCGGCTGTGCTCCCCTCCGGGCAGGGCCGGGAGGGAGTGGGGGCCGCTGCGCTGTCCGGGCACGTGCTCGTGCACGACGCGGGTGTGCCCCGCCGCGCCGTGCCGGTCCGGGCCGTGCCGGTCGCCCTCCGCCGCGCGGGGCGCGGCCCACGGGGCGTAGGCCAGGAGCAGCGAGCCCGCGAACCAGCCCGCGTCGAGCAACTGGCCGGAGCGGTAGTCGTGGTGCATCAGCGGCGAGGTGAACAGGGCGTCGCACATCACGGTCAGCGCGAGCGCGCCGATGGCGGTGTTGACCGCCGAGCGGTTCACCGAGGACCGCCGGAAGTGCAGCGCCAGCACCATGCTGACCAGCGCGATGTCGAGCAGCGGGTAGGCCAGCGACAGCGCGGTGTGCGCCACGTCGGGCCCTTCGGACCTCGCGGCCTGGGCGAGGGCGAGGCTCCAGGCCAGGGTGAGCAGCGAGCCGCCGATCAGCCAGGCGTCGAGCCCCAGGCAGACCCAGCCGGCCTTGGTCACCGGCCGCTTGGCGAGGACCAGCAGCCCGACGATCGCGGGCGGCGCGAAGCAGAGGAAGAACAGGTCGGCGTAGCTGGGGCTGGGCACGGGCAGGCCGAGGACCACCTCGTACCACCCCCAGACCAGGTTGCCCAGGGACGCCATCGCCGAGGAGAGGCCGAACAGCAGCCAGGCGGATCGAAAGCGGGTGCGGCGGCTTCGGGCGTAGAGGAAGCACGACACGGAGGCGGTGGCCGCCGCGGCGCTGAGCCCGAAGTCGCCCATGATCAGGGCCATCTCGCGCGAGCCCCAGCCGAACGCGGCGCCGATGGCGTATCCCGCGCAGGCCAGCGCCAGGACGAGTTGGAGGGCCAGGCCCGGCCGGTGGCCGCGGGCGGGCATGCGGGGCAGCAGCGCACTCTGGGGGGCCGGAGACTGTGCCCGCAGCGCTCCGTCCAGCGTGGTGGTCGGGGGCGCGCTCACCGGACGCTCCCGGTCCGTGTCGCTCCGGGGTCCCGCGGGCGCCGATGGACCGGCTGGGCCTGCCTCCTGCGGCTGCCGGGCCTGCGGCGGTGATGGCTGTGATCGGTGTGCCGGTCGCTGTGCTGGGCGCGGTGGCCGCCGTGATCGGCGGGCCGGCCGCGTCTGCCCGCGGCCGTCCGCCAGGGTCGCCGCCGGCCGCCCTGCCCCGTCGGATCGCTCGTCCATAGGCCGTGCATCGCCTGTCGCCCCCCTCACAGTCCTGAAGTGTCCGTCCCCGGCGCCGAACGTGCCCCGGCGCAGCCCCTGTCGGGACGATACACCAGTCTCGTCACTCAGGGACATAGGTTCTCTACTCTCCGTGACGATCAACAGATATATGAGTACCCACCGCGCCCGGAGGATTGCGGACGGTACTCGAAGTCGGTCAGCCGGTGGGTGCACCCGTCGTGAGGATCACGTTGCGGAGCGGCTCCCGGTTCACATGGCGGCTCAACTGGTCCACCAGGAGCCGCTTGGCGCGCGGCAGGAACGCGGAGGTGGGACCGCCGGCATGAGGGCTGATCAGTACCCCCGGCGCACGCCACAGGGGGTGTTCGCGCGGCAGGGGCTCGGGGTCGGTGACGTCCAGGGCGGCGGTGAGGCGGCCGCTCTCCAGTTCGGCGAGCAGGGCCTTGGTGTCCACGACGGGGCCCCGGGCCACGTTGACCAGCAGCGCACCGTCCTTCATGCGGGACAGGAAGTCGGCTCCGGCCAGGCCGCGGGTGGTCTCCGTGAGCGGCGTGGACAGGATCACGACGTCCGCCGCGGGGAGCAGCGCGGGGAGTTCGGTGAGCGGGTGCACCGGCCCGCGCGCCGTGGTGCGCTCGGAGCGCGCGACGCGCGCCACCCGCGCCGGCTCGAACGGAACGAGCCGGTCCTCGATGGCGGAACCGATCGATCCGTATCCGACGATGAGCACGTTCTTGTCGGCGAGCGCGGGCCGGAAGCCGCCGAGCCACTCCCGGCGCTCCTGGGCGCGCACGAAGTCGGGGATCCCGCGCAGCGACGACAGGATCAGCGCCAGGGTGAGCTCGGCGGTGCTGGCCTCGTGGACCCCGCGCGCGTTGCACAGCCGCACGCCCGGACGCAGCCGCCCCAGGCCCGGCTCGACGTGGTCGATGCCCGCGGAGAGGGTCTGCACGACCTCGACGCGGCTCATCCGCGCCAGGGGACGTACGCACAGCGCGCTGGGCTTCATATAGGGGACGACGTAGAAGGCGCAGTCGGCCGGGTCGGCGGGGAAGTCCTCGGCGCCGTCCCAGAAGCGGTACCGCGGCCCCTCGGGGAGTCCCTCGATCTCGTCCGGCGGGATGGGCAGCCACACGTCAGCAGTCATGCTCCGGAGGCTATGTCAGGAGCGCGCCACGGCAGAGGTTAGGTTGGGGTGGCCGGAACAGGGAGGGTCACGACCAGGTGGAGCGCAGGACGATCGGCGCGGGCGCACTCGCGGTGGGGGCCGTCGGACTCGGGTGCATGCCGATGAGCTGGGCCTACAGCACCTCGCGGCAGCGTGGCGAGGAGTCGCTCAGGGCGGTGCACCGGGCGCTGGACCTGGGCGCGTCCCTGCTGGACACGGCCGACATGTACGGCCCGTTCACCAACGAGCTGCTGGTGGGGCGGGCGTTGAAGGAGCGGCGCTCGGACGCCTTCGTGTCGACGAAGGTCGGGCTGCTCGTGGGCGACCAGCACATCGTCGCCAACGGCCGCCCCGGCTACGTGAAGCGGGCCTGCGACGCCTCGCTGCGACGGCTTCAGACGGACGTCATCGACCTCTACCAGCTGCACCGGGCCGACCCGGAGGTGCCCGTCGAGGAGACCTGGGGCGCGATGGCGGAGCTCGTCCAGGCCGGGAAGGTGCGGGCGTTGGGGTTGTGCGCGGTGGGCGCCCGGTCCTCGCGCCGGGGCGGCAGCGGGCTGCACGACGCGACGATCCGGCAGCTGGAGCGGGTGCAGCAGGTCTTCCCGGTGAGCGCGGTGGAGGCGGAGCTGTCGGTGTGGTCGCCGGAGGCGCTGGAGGCCCTGCTGCCGTGGTGCGCGACCCGCGGGGTCGGCTTCCTCGCCGCGATGCCGCTGGGCAACGGCTTCCTGACCGGGCGGCTGCGGCCCGGCGCGGGCTTCGAGGCGGACGACCTGCGCGCCCGGCACCCCCGCTTCACGGCCGAGATGATGGCCGCGAACCAGCCGATCGTCGCGGGCCTGCGCCGAGTGGCCCGCCGGCACGGCGACGGCGTCTCGCCCGGCCAGGTCGCCCTGGCGTGGGTGCTCGCCCAGGGCCGGCACGTGGTGCCGGTCCCGGGGACGAAGCAGGAGCGCTGGGTCACGGAGAACGCGGCCGCCGCGGGTCTGCGGCTGGAACCCGAGGACCTCAGGGAGATCGCGGAGCTGCCCCCGGCCCAGGGCTCGTGGGACTGAGCGGGCGCGGCAGCCGGGTGTGAACCGCCCCCCCCCGGACGTAAGGGGCGAACCCCCTGTTCACGGTTGGACGTTCCGTGATCGGGAACCTGGGAGGCGCGAGCGGTGTATGACAGGGAGAACCCCGCCGCGTCGAAGGGACCATGATCGTGCAACGTCGAGCCGTCCCGGCCGTGTTGGCCGCCGCAGCGCTCCTGCTGACCGCCGGCTGTTCCTCCGACGACGGAGGGCCGGCCGGCGCCGACGCGAGCGCCTCCCCGAGCCGCACGGCACCCGGCTCGTCCGCGCCGCCGCGCCAGGCCGGCGAGGAGACACCCCCCGCGAAGGGCTCGGTCACGGTGGTCCGTACCGTCGCCGAGGGCCTGGAGTCCCCCTGGGGCCTCGCCCCGCTGCCGGGCGGCGGCCTGCTCGTCTCCTCCCGCGACGAGGGGACGATCGTCCGGGTCGACGAGAAGACCGGCAGGAAGACCGAGCTCGGCGAGGTGCCCGGGGTCGCGGCGGAGGGCGAGGGCGGCCTCCTCGGCATCGCGCTCTCGCCCGACTTCGCCTCCGACCACATGGTCTACGCGTACTTCACCTCGGCCGGCGACAACCGCGTCGTCCGCATGCTCTACGACGCCGGCAAGCCCGCCGGCGAGCAGCTCGGCGCGCCCGACACGGTCTTCCGGGGCATCCCCAAGGGCTTCATCCACAACGGCGGCCGGATCGCCTTCGGCCCGGACGGGATGCTGTACGTCGGCACGGGTGAGAGCGGCGAGACCGGTCTGTCCCAGGACCGGGACTCCACGGGCGGCAAGATCCTGCGGCTGACCCCGGAGGGCGAGCCGGCCCCGGGCAACCCGTTCTCCGGCTCGCCGGTGTACTCGTACGGCCACCGCAATGTGCAGGGTCTGGCCTGGGACACCAAGCAGCGGCTGTTCGCCTCGGAGTTCGGGCAGGACACCTGGGACGAGCTCAACGCGATCAAGCCGGGCGGCAACTACGGCTGGCCGGAGGCGGAGGGGAAGTCCGACGACTCGGGGTTCCGGAACCCCGTCGACCAGTGGAGCACGGCCGAGGCCTCCCCCAGCGGCATCGCCTACGCCGAGGGCTCGGTCTGGATGGCGGGCCTGCGCGGCAAGCGGCTGTGGCGCATCCCGCTGAACGGCACCGCGGCCTCGGCCGAGCCGCAGGCGTTCCTGGAGGGCGAGTACGGCCGGCTGCGCACGGTCGTCCCGGCGGGCGGCGACCGCCTGTGGCTGGTGACCAGCAACACGGACGGCAGGGGCGCCCCGGAGGACGGCGACGACCGGATCCTGGAACTGCGCGTGAAGTAGGCGAGGGACTCCGGGGACTCCGAGGACTCCGAGGACTCCGAGGACTCCGGGGACTCCCGGGACTCCGGGGACTCCGGGGACTCCGGGGACTCCGGGGACTCCCGGGACTCCGGGGGCGCCTAGTCCTCCTCGTCGTCCTCGGATTCCGTCGGCGGGCGTACGACGACCTTGCCGGACGCCAGGTCTATCGGGCCGCGTCCGGGGTCGGCGTCGCCGACGTCCTCGCGGGTCAGCTCCAGGCGCTTCTGCTCGTCGCGGGTGTGCTTGCGGCCGGGCGAGAACAGTTCCTCGAACATGTTGAACAACGGAGCCTCCCTGGGCCGCGGCGCTCGCGACGTCCCCTCCAGCGTATGCCTCAGCCCGCCGGCCGTGACGTGAGCGATCCGGCCGGGAACAGACCCAGCCGGTGCGCCACCGCGGCCGCCTCTCCGCGGCCCGAGACGCCGAGCTTCGCGAGGATGTTGGAGACATGGACGCTCGCGGTCTTCGGGGAGATGAACAGCTCCTGCGCGATCCGGCGGTTGGTGTGGCCGGCGGCCACCAGCCGCAGCACGTCCCGTTCCCGGCTGGTCAGGCCGAGGGCCTCGGCGGGGTCGGCGGCGGCCCCGGCCGGTTCGACGGCGGGGACGAGGACGAGACGGGCGCGCCGGGCGAGGGCGTCGGCGGCGTCGGCGAGGGGCCGGGCGCCCAGGTGGCGGGCGACGCCGCGGGCGAGACGGAGCAGTTCCGTGGCCCGGTCGCGCTCGTCCTCACCACCGGCCGTGAGCAGGGCCTCGGCCAGGCGGAGGCGGACGCGGGCGAGGTCGTAGGGGCGGCCCAGGGGTTCGAAGGCGGTGACCACGTCCGACCAGGCCTGCGGGGCGGAGCGGCCGGCGGCGCGGTGCAGCTCCGCGCGGACCCACTGCTCGTGGGCGAGCCACACGGGGGCGTTGGTGGTCAGGCGCTTGACCGTGGCGAAGATCCGCTCCAGGACCTCCTCGCGGCCGTCGCGCGCGGCGGGCAGCTCGCGGGTGTCGGCCTCGGCGGTGGCCGCCTGGAGCAGCAGCGGCCAGGCGTAGCGCTGGGTACCGGGCGGGAAGCCGGAGCGCAGGGTGCGGGTCAGTTCGGCGCGGGCGTCGGGCAGGCGGCCCTCGGCGACGGCGACCCCGATGGTCAGGCCGGCGATCGGCAGGTCGTGCTGCGGCATCGGGTCGTGCGGGCCGTACGAGGCGCGGCCCTCGGCGAGATGCCGGGCCGCCTCGGCCACCCGGCCGCGGGCGAGGGCGAGGAACGCCAGGATGTTGGCGCCGGCGCCGTGCGGCCCTGCCGTCTGCGCGCGCCGCTGGGCGTTGGCCGCGGCCTCGGCGGCCTCGTCCCAGCGGCCCAGGGAGACGAGCGACTCGGCGAGGTTGCCCCAGACCCAGCCCTCGGCGTCCCGCAGGCCCATCTCCGAGGTGAGCCGCAGGCCCTCGCGCAGGATGGCCACGGACTCCTCGGAACGGCCGACGCCTTCCAGGGCGGAGGGCAGGTTCACATGGCTGCGGCCCACGATCGGCGCCAGGCCGCGGACCACCACCTCGTCCTTGACCTCGTACATGTGCGCCAGCCCGGCCTCGATCTGCCCGGCGTCCACCATGAGTCCGCCGAGGGTGAGCCGGGCGTTGGACTCGATGGCGTCGGCGCCCACCATGCGCGCGTACTCCACGGCCCGTTCGGCGGCCGTCAGGGCGTCGGGACCCGGTTCGTGCAGCATCGACCAGTGGGCGGCGGTGGCGAGCACCTCGGCGTGCACCGCGGACGGCGGCAGCCCGCGGACCAGCTCCTGGGCGGTGGCGATCTCCTTCCAGCCGTCGCCGCGGGCGAGCCCCTGCACCAGCCGGGAGCGCTGGATCCAGAACCAGGCGGCGCGCTGGGGGTCCCTGCCCTTCACCCGCGGTGGGGAGCCTGCCGCGGGGCCGTTCTCCTCGTCGAGGAGGCGCAGCGCCCGCTTGGTGATCTTCAGGGCGCGCTCGCGCTCCCCGCAGAGCCGTCCGGCCACGGCCGCCTCGGCCAGCAGGTCGAGGTGGCTCAGCGCGGTGGTGGCCGGGTCGCAGCCGCAGGGTGGGTAGACCTCGGCGTAGTCGGCCGGGCGCAGGGTCGCGCGCACGGCGTCGGGGGCGGAGTCCCACAGCTCCATCGCGCGTTCGAGCAGCCGGAGTTGCTCGGAGTAGGCGTGGCGGCGGCGGGCCTCGACGGCGGCGTCAAGGACGGCGGGCAGGGCCTTGGCGGCGTCGTGGGCGTGGTACCAGTAGCTGGCCAGGCGGGTGGCCCGCTGGTCGGCGGGGACGAGGGTCGGGTCGGTCTCCAGGGCCTCGGCGTAGCGGCGGTTGAGGCGGGAGCGCTCGCCGGGGAGCAGGTCGTCGCTGACGGCCTCGCGGACCAGGGAGTGGCGGAAGCGGTAGCCGTCGCCGCCGGGCGCGGGGGTGAGGATGCCGGCGTTCACGGCGGCCCGCAGCGCCTCGATGAGGTCGTCCTCGGCGAACCGGGCGACGGCGGCGAGCAGCCGGTACTCGACGGTGGAGCCGCCCTCGGCGACGATCCGGGCGACCTGCTGGGCGGACTCGGGCAGTCCCTCCACGCGGACGAGCAGCAGATCGCGCAGGGAGTCCGTCAGGCCGGTGGAGCAGCCCTCGTGGGCGGCGACGGCGAGTTCCTCGACGAAGAAGGCGTTGCCGTCGGATCGGGCGAAGATCGCGTCGACCTGGTCCGGGTCGGGTTCGTGGGCGAGGATGCCGGCGACCTGGAGGCACACCTCGTCGCGGGTGAAACGGGCGAGTTCGAGGCGGCGGACGGTGCGGAGCCGGTCGAGTTCGGCGAGCAGGGGCCGCAGCGGGTGGCGGCGGTGGATGTCGTCGGAGCGGTAGGTGGCCAGGACGACGAGGCGGCCGGTGCGCAGGGTGCGGAACAGGTAGGAGAGCAGGTGGCGGGTGGAGGCGTCCGACCAGTGCAGGTCCTCCAGGGCGAGGACGACCGTGTGCTCGGCGGCGACGCGCTCCAGCAGGCGGGCGGTGAGCTCGAAGAGGCGGGCCATGCCGTCCTCGTCGTGCCGGCCGGAGCCGGATTCGCCCAGCTCGGGCAGGAGCCGGGCCAGCTCCTCCTCCTGCCCGGCGGCCGCGGCGGCCAGCTCGGCGGGCAGGGCGCGGCGCAGGGCGCGCAGGGCCGTGGAGAAGGGGGCGAAGGGCAGCCCGTCGGCACCGATCTCGACGCAGCCGCCGAGCGCGACGACCGCGCCGTGGCGGCGGGCGGCGCCGGTGAACTCCTCGACCAGCCGGGTCTTGCCGACGCCGGCCTCCCCGCCGATGAGCAGGGCCTGCGGCTCTCCCTCGCGGGAGCGGACGAGCGCGTCGTGCAACGCGCCCAACTCCTCGGCGCGGCCGACGAACACGGGGCTGACGGACCTGGTCTCCACGGCCCCGAGCATCGCACGCGGGTCCGACACCCCGGCACCGGTTTTCGCGGCCACGGCGCCCTCACGGCTCATACCGGCCTCCCCACGAGCGACTCCGGAACGCCCGGGCGCTGACCCGGCAGACCCCGCCCCCACCCCGCACGGGCCCCACCAGGTCCCGCCCAGGCCCGGGCGCCGGCTCCGGCCGGACGGTCGGGGCACCCGTGCGCTCGGTCACGGCAGGCGTGCGGTCGGCCTCGGCAGCCGCGTGGCCGATTCCCGTAGCCGCGTGGCCGGTCGCGGCAGCCACGTGGCCGGTCCCTGGTGTTGTCGTGCGGGCGGGTGGCGGGCTCGTGCGAGCGGCCGCGGCCACCGTGGGGGTGGTCGCGGCCGCTGTGTTCACGCGCGCGGTGCCGGCCGTCGGCCCGTCCGGGGCGGCCGTTCCCGCTTCCCCGTTCACGCGGCCCGGGCCGAGCGCAACCGCCGGAAGGGGCGGCTATGGCTCTCGTGCTCCGCGGCCCCGTGGCCGGCTGCGCGGCGGGCCTCGCGGCGGGCGCGGGTGGCCTCGCGGACGCGGCGCTCGTGGTCGGCCCGGCGGATGAGGTCGGCGGTGCGCAGCTGCTGGAGTTCGTACTCGTACATGGCGTGTCCTTGGTGAGAGACCGTCCCGGAGGGGTTCCTCCGCGATGTCTCCACCTTCGTCTCCCAGGCGGGGCCGCCACATCGGGAGAGTTCCGCATCTTGGGAGCCCGGCGGGGCCTTAGACACGCGTGAGGGGTCTTAGGCCCTCCGTAAGGTGCTTACGGAGGGACTGAGACCCCTCGGAGCCGCGGCGGCTCAGCTCGCGGACGGCAGCCCGAGCAGCACGCCGGTGTACTTGAGGACGGCCAGGAACAGGCCGATGACGCCGAGCGCGACACCCGCCCAGGCGACCGACTTGATCCACGGCGCCTGGACACGGCCGGGCGTGCCGAACGCGGGGCGGGCGAGCACCACGACGCCGACGACCAGCGCGGTCAGCGCGAACAGGCCGGCCCACAGCGCGGTGGTCTGCCAGGCGTCGCCGTAGACGGCCTGGATCTGCTTGGCCACGCTCGCGTTCTGCGCGGTCTCCAGCTGGCCGATCAGGTTGCGGCGGGCGGAGGCCACCGTGCCGACCCAGCTGCCGGTGAGCGAGACGACGCCCAGCGCGGCGGAGACCACGGCACCGGCGCCCTGGCCGACTCCCTGGGAGCCGTCCTCCTTGGTCACGGGGGCCGGGGCCTCGGACCCGGTCACCTCGTCGGACTCGGTGATGTCCACCGCCTTCTCGTCGGTCGTGGCCTCGGTGGCCTCGGTCTCGTCCACTGCGTTCGTTGCCATGTCTCGCACCGTAGGGTCGCTGTCTGAGAAGTCTCTTAATGATCGCTGTGACCGGCACGCGCGCGTGCCGCGCGCCACTCGGGCGCCAGCACCGACCAGACTTCGAGGTCGTGCCGTACGCCACCGTAGTGGTGAGCCGCGCGGCGCACGCCGTCGCGGGTCATGCCGAGTCGCCGCGCCACGTTCAGGCTCGGCTGGTTGCCCGAGGCGGCGACCCATTCGACGCGGTGGATGCCGCGCTGCTCGACGGCCCAGTCGATCAGCACCCGCATCGCGCGGGTGACGAGCCCCCGGCCGGTCCCGGCGGGCTCCAGCCAGCAGCCGACCTCGCAGGTGCCGTTCGCCGCGTCGAAGTTGAGGAACAGCACACCGCCGACGAGCGTCCCGTCCAGCCACAGGCCGTGCAGGGAGCCGGTGTCGGCGGCCCGCATGTCGGCGTAGACCTGGAGCTTCGCCCGGGCGGAGAGCAGGTCCGTCTCGGTCGTCCCGAACGGGATGTACCGGCCGATGAAGTCCCGTCCGCGTTCCAGGTGGGCCAGGAACTCGGCGGCGTGCCAGGGCTCCAGGGGCCTCAGCTCGGCGTCGTCACCCAGGGATATCGCGTACATCCCGCTGTCGCTCCTCCTCCGCCAGGACGTCCGCCACCTCGGCGTCCGTCGCGGCGGCCAGCCTCTCATGGGAGGCACGCGTCTCGGGCGGCTCGATGCTGATGCGCGGCATGCGCCGGTCGAGCCATCGGGGCAGCCACCAGTTGGCGCCGCCCAGCAGGTGCATCAGGGCGGGCACGAGCAGGGTGCGCAGGACGAAGGCGTCCAGGGCGACGGCGGCCGCGAGGGCGATGCCGAACATGGCGATCACCCGGTCGCCGCTGAGCACGAAGGCGAGGAAGACGGAGATCATGATGACCGCCGCCGAGTTGATGACCCGGCTGGTCTCGGCGAGGCCGACGCGGACGGCCCGCCGGTTGTCGCCGGTCTCCAGCCACTCCTCGTACATCCGGCTCACCAGGAAGACCTGGTAGTCCATGGACAGGCCGAAGAGCACCGACACCATGATCACGGGCAGGAAGGGCTCGATGGGCCCGGCGCTGCCGAGGCCGAGCAGTTCGCTCCCCCAGCCCCACTGGAAGATCGCGACGACCACGCCGAAGGCGGAGGCGACGGCGGCGACGTTCATCGCGGCGGCCTTCAGCGGGATGCCGATCGACCGGAAGGCCAGCAGGAGCAGCAGACAGCCGAGGCCGATCACCACCCCGACGAAGACGGGCAGCTTGGAGACGATGACGTCGGCGAAGTCGTCGTAGCCGGCCGTCATGCCGCCGACCTGCACGTCCAGCGAGGTACCGGACTCGGCGCGCGGCAGCACCTCCCCGCGCAGCCGGTCCACGAGGTCGCTGGTCCGCTCGGACTGCGGCGAGGAGTCGGGGACGACGGTGAGGTACGCGCTGTGGCCGCCGGAGCCGAACGTCACCGGGGTGACCGAGGCGACGCCGTCGGTGGCGCGCAGGGTGGCGTCGAGGTTGTCCAGGGCGAGCTTGTCGCCGGCCCCGTCGACCTCGGTGACGAGGGTGAGCGGGCCGTTCACGCCGGGGCCGAAGCCGTCGGCGAGCAGGTCGTAGGCCTGCCGGGTGGTGGCGGTGCGCGGGTCGTTGCCCTGGTCGGAGGTGCCCAGGTGCAGGGAGAAGGTGGGCAACGCGAGGACGGCCATCACGGCCAGCGCGACCACGCCGAGGAGCTTGGGGTGGCGCTCGACGAACGCCGACCAGCGGGCCGCGAAGCCGGTGGGCAGCTCGGGCTCGGGCCCGTGCTCGGCCAGCCGGCGGCGCTCGCGGCGGCTGAGGGCGCGCATGCCGATCAGGGACAGCAGGGCGGGCAGCAGGGTCACGGACGCCGCGACGGTGAGGATCACCGTGAGGCTCGCCGCTATGGCGACGCCGTTGAGGAAGCTCAGCCGGAGGATCAGCATGCCGAGCAGCGCGATGCAAACGGTGGCACCCGCGAACACGACGGCCCGTCCCGTGGTCTGGACGGCGTTCGTGGCGGCCTCGGTGACGGACAGCCCGCGTTTGAGACCCCGCCGGTGCCGGGTGACGATGAACAGCGCGTAGTCGATGCCGACGCCGAGCCCGATCAGCATGCCGAGCATGGGGGCGAAGTCGGCGACGGTCATGGCGTGCCCGAGCAGCACGATGCCGGCGTAGGCGGTGCCGACGCCGACCAGGGCCGTGGCGATGGGCAGCAGGGAGGCCGCGAGCGAGCCGAAGGCGAGGAACAGCACCACCGCGGCGACGAGCACGCCGACGATCTCCGCCATGTGCCCGCCGGAGGACTGGGTGAGCGCGACCGCGCTGCCGCCCAGCTCCACTTGGAGCCCGTCGCTCTCGGCGCTCTTCGCGGTGTCGACGACCGCCCGCGCCTCGCCCTCGGCGATGTCCTCGGCCCGGTCGTCGAAGGTGACCGTGGCGTACGCCGTGCGGCCGTCCGCGCTGATCCGGCCGCTGCCCGGCCCGTCGTAGGGGCCGGTGACCGAGGCCACGCCGGGGAGGTTCTCGATGCGGTCCAGGGTGCGGGTCATCGTCTGCTCGACGTCGGCGGCGCGGACGCTGCCGGAGTCGGTGTGCCAGACGACGGTGTCACTGTCGCCGCCGAGCTGCGGGAAGCCCTCGTGCAGCAGCTCGGTGGCGCGGCCGGACTCGGTGCCGGGGACCTGGTAGTCGTTCGAGTACGTGGTGCCGGCGACGGCGGCGCCCGTGGCGACCCCCGCGAAGGCGAGGAGCCACAGCAGAACGGTGACCAGACGGCGTCGGACACACCAGCGTGCGAGGGCTGCCACGAATCGTGCTCCCAGAGTTACTTTTTGTGGATCTTTGACCGGGAACAGTCGTCCATGAACTGAACAGCCCGCAAAGAACGCATGAGCAATGCGAAGCCACTCTTACAGGTGAACGAGATCGTTTGTCGGTTTCGTGGGTTTCTTCACAGCGGTCGCGGCCCGCCGCGATCAGTCGAACTGGTCCCCCAGCGCCATGACCATGACTCCGGCGACCAGCAGCCACAGCGCGCGCCGGGTGCGGCCCCGGGAGCCGAGCAGGGCGGCGGCCGCGCACACGGCGGCGCCCGTGGCGTACGCGGCCGGGACGAGGGCCGGGGCGGAGCGGGCGAGGCGGAGCAGCGCGGCGGCCAGACCCGCGAGGGCGAGGGCGCCCCCGGTGCCGGCGGCGGTCCAGCGGGCCCGGCGGGCGTCTTCCCACAGGTCCTCGGCGTCGTCCTGTTCCGGCCGGTCTTCGGGGTCGTCCTGCTCCACGGCCGTCTCCGAGTCCGCTATCTCCGGGTCGGTGTCGGAATCAGCGCGTCCACTCATGGCCGAGACGGTAGCGCGTCGGCCGGAAAAACCGGGTGCGGGGGCCGGACACCCGCTGCTAACGTCCGCGCGTCCGAGCGACACCCGCGGCATCCCGCCGCCCGGCCGAAGCAGGTGCGTTGTTTGACGGTCCGACCGAGCTCCTCCGCATTCTCTCTCTTCCTCAAGGACTCAAGGAGCCCGTTCACCGATGTCGGACATCACTTCCCGGACCCCGAACGACCCCCTCGCTGACCGGGTGAGCCACCCCGGCTACCCGCGCAGCAACGGCTACGACGCCCGCTGGACCATCGACAACCAGATGGGTCCGCACGCGCTGTGGCTGCTGGAGTGGCTGGCCCCGGCCCTGGGGCTCGACACCCTGAGCCCCGGCTCGCGCGTGCTCGACCTGGGCTGCGGCCGCGCCATGACGTCGATCTTCCTGGCCAAGGAGTACGACGTCCAGGTCACCGCCGCCGACCTGTGGATCAAGCCCGACGAGAACGCCGGGCGCATCGCCGGGGCGGGCGTCGCCGACCGCGTGCTGCCGGTCCTCGCCGAGGCGCACGACCTGCCGTTCGGCGAGCACACCTTCGACGCGATCGTCTCCGTCGACGCCTACCAGTACTTCGGCACCGACGACCTGTACCTGCCGCAGCTGACGCGGCTGCTGAAGCCCGGCGGGCGGATCGGCGTCGTCGTACCGGCGCTGCGCGAGGAGATCGACGGCGTCGAGCCGCCGGAGCACCTCGGGCCGTACTGGGAGCCCGCCTTCTGGTGCTTCCACACGGCCGCCTGGTGGCGCCGCCACTGGACCCGCAGCGGGGCCGTGGAGGTCGAGACGGCTGACTGGCTCCAGGACGGCTGGCGCGACTGGCTGCGCTGGAGCGAGGCCGTGGCCGACGAGCACACCGACCCGTGGCACGTCGAGATGGCCGGCCGGTCGGCCGAGATGCTGCGCCTCGACCGGGGCCGCACGCTGGGCTTCGTCCGGGTCGTCGGGCGCCGCCAGTAAGTGCATGACGAGGGGGGATGCACCGGCTCCGGTGCATCCCCCCTCGGTCGCGTCCGCGGGCGGGCTCAGCCCTCGCCGACGCCCAGCTTCTGCAGGATCAGCTCCTTGACGCGCGCCGCGTCGGCCTGGCCCCGGGTCGCCTTCATGACCGCGCCGACCAGGGCGCCGGCCGCGGCCACCTTGCCGCCGCGGATCTTGTCCGCGACACCCGGGTTGCCGGCGATCGCCTCGTCGACGGCCGCCGTCAGCGCACCCTCGTCGGAGACGACCTTCAGGCCGCGCTTGTCGACGACCTCGTCCGGGGTGCCCTCGCCCGCGAGGACGCCCTCGATGACCTGGCGCGCCAGCTTGTCGTTCAGGTCGCCCTTCGCGACGAGCTCGGTGACCCGGGCCACCTGCTGCGGCGTGATCGCCAGCTCGTCGAGCGCCTTGCCGGACTCGTTGGCGCTGCGGGCCAGCTCGCCCATCCACCACTTGCGGGCGGACGCCGCGTCGGCCCCGGCGTCGATGGTGGCGACGATCGGCTCCAGCGCACCGGCGTTGAGGATCGCCTGCATGTCGGTGCCGCTGATGCCCCACTCCTCGCGGAGCCGGTTGCGGCGGACCAGCGGCAGCTCGGGCAGGGAGGCCCGGATCTCCTCGACCCACTCGCGGGACGGGGCGACCGGCACCAGGTCGGGCTCCGGGAAGTACCGGTAGTCCTCGGCCTCCTCCTTCACGCGGCCCGAGGTCGTCGACCCGGTGTCCTCGTGGAAGTGCCGGGTCTCCTGCACGATCGTGCCGCCGGAGGACAGCACGGCCGCGTGCCGCTGGATCTCGAAGCGGGCCGCGCGCTCCACGGACCGCAGCGAGTTGACGTTCTTCGTCTCCGAGCGCGTGCCGAACTTCTCGGTGCCGTGCGGGCGCAGCGACAGGTTCACGTCGCAGCGCATCTGGCCCATCTCCATGCGAGCCTCGGAGACACCCAGCGCCCGGATGACCTCGCGCAGCTCACGGACGTAGGCCCGCGCGACCTCGGGAGCCCGCTCGCCGGCGCCCTCGATCGGCTTGGTGACGATCTCGATGAGCGGGATGCCGGCGCGGTTGTAGTCCAGCAGGGAGTGGGACGCGCCGTGGATACGGCCGGTGGCACCGCCGACATGGGTCGACTTGCCGGTGTCCTCCTCCATGTGGGCGCGCTCGATCTCCACGCGGAAGGTCTCGCCGTCCTCCAGCTGCACGTCGAGGTAGCCGTCGAAGGCGATGGGCTCGTCGTACTGGGAGGTCTGGAAGTTCTTCGGCATGTCCGGATAGAAGTAGTTCTTCCGGGCGAAGCGGCACCACTCGGCGATCTCGCAGTTCAGCGCGAGGCCGATCTTGATGGCGGACTCGACGCCGGTCGCGTTGACGACCGGGAGCGCGCCGGGCAGGCCGAGGCAGACCGGGCAGGTCTGCGTGTTGGCGTCCTGGCCGAGGGCGGTCGAGCAGCCGCAGAACATCTTGGTCTTGGTGCCGAGTTCGACATGGACCTCAAGGCCCATGACGGGGTCGTAGGACGCGAGGGCGTCCTCGTACGACACCAGGTCGGTCGTGGTGGTCACGGTGAAGGTTCCCTCTCAGCCCAGCAGGACGTCGTCGTCGCCCAGCCGCTTCAGCTCGCGGTAGAGAATGGCCAGGTTGGTGACGACCGCCGCTCCGGTCACGACGGCGTCGAGCAGCCGCAGCGTGTCGTTGTCTCCGCGGGCCTTCTTGATCTGCTTGTAGACACCGACGGCGCCGAACGCCGACGTGGCCATCGAGACGTACAGACCGGACTTGGACTTCTTGAAGCCCTTGGCCTTGGACAGTGCGCTCACAGCGACGGAGCCTCCTCGATCAGCGGGTGGCCCCACTTTTCCACGAAGGCGGCCTCGACGGCGGCGCCCACCTTGTACAGGCGGTCGTCCTTCATGACGGGGGCGATGATCTGCAGACCGACCGGGAGGTTGTCCTCCGGGGCGAGGCCGCACGGCAGCGACATGGCCGCGTTGCCCGCCAGGTTGGTCGGGATGGTGCACAGGTCGGCGAGGTACATCGCCATCGGGTCGTCGGCGCGCTCGCCGATCGCGAAGGCGGTGGTCGGGGTCGTCGGGGAGACGATCACGTCGACCTGCTCGAACGCCTTGTCGAAGTCCTGCTTGATGAGCGTGCGGACCTTCTGGGCGCTGCCGTAGTACGCGTCGTAGTAGCCGGAGCTGAGCGCGTACGTGCCGAGCATGATGCGGCGCTTGACCTCGGGGCCGAAGCCCGCCTCACGGGTGAGGGAGGTGACCTCCTCGGCGGAGTGCGTGCCGTCGTCGCCGGTCCGCAGGCCGTAGCGCAGGCCGTCGAAGCGGGCGAGGTTGGAGGAGCACTCGGAGGGCGCGATCAGGTAGTACGCCGACAGCGCCAGGTCGAAGGAGGGGCAGTCCAGCTCGACGATCTCGGCGCCGAGCTCCTTGAGCAGTTCGACCGACTCGTCGAAGCGCTGGATGACGCCGGCCTGGTAGCCCTCGCCGCGGAACTGCTTGACGACGCCGACGCGCATGCCCTCGACGCTGCCGTTGCGGGCGGCCTCGACGACCGGCGGGACCGGCTCGTCGATGGAGGTGGAGTCCATCGGGTCGTGCCCGGCGATGACCTCGTGCAGCAGGGCCGCGTCGAGGACCGTGCGGGCGCAGGGGCCGCCCTGGTCCAGCGAGGACGAGAAGGCGACCATGCCGTAGCGGGAGACCGCGCCGTACGTCGGCTTCACGCCGACCGTGCCGGTGACGGCCGCGGGCTGGCGGATCGAGCCGCCCGTGTCGGTGCCGATGGCCAGGGGCGCCATGTACGCGGCCAGCGCGGCGGAGGAGCCGCCGCCGGAGCCGCCGGGGATCTTGGTCAGGTCCCAGGGGTTGCCGGTGGGGCCGTAGGCGCTGTTCTCGGTGGAGGACCCCATGGCGAACTCGTCCATGTTGGTCTTGCCGAGGATGACGACGTCGGCGGCCTTCAGCCGCTTGGTGAGCGTCGCGTCGTACGGCGGGATCCAGCCTTCGAGGATCTTGGAGCCGACGGTGGTCGGGATGCCCTCGGTGGTGAAGATGTCCTTCAGCGCGAGGGGGACGCCGGCCAGGGGGCCGAGCTTCTCGCCCCGCCGGCGCTTCTCGTCCACGGCACGGGCCTGGGCGAGGGCGCCCTCGCGGTCGACGTGCAGGAAGGCGTGCACCTTCTCGTCGACGGCCTCGATGCGGGCGAGGTGGGCCTCGGTGACCTCGACGGCCGTGAGCTCGCCGGAGGCGATCTTCGCGGCGGTCTCGGCGGCCGTGAGCTTGATGATGTCCGTCATGGCTTGTTAGTCCTCCCCCAGGATCTGCGGCACCTTGAAACGCTGCTGCTCCTGGGCCGGGGCGCCGGAGAGCGCCTGCTCGGGGGTGAGCGAGGGACGGACCTCGTCCGGGCGCATGACGTTGGTCAGCGGGAGCGGGTGCGAGGTCGGCGGTACGTCTTGGTCGGCGACCTCGCTGACGCGGGCGACCGCGCCGATGATGTCGTCCAGCTGTCCCGCGAAGTGGTCGAGCTCTTCGGGCTTCAGCTCCAGACGCGCCAGCCGGGCGAGGTGGGCGACCTCCTCGCGCGTGATGCCAGGCATGCAGCGATCCTCTGGGGTGAGTGAATGTGGTGTGGCCCAATCCTATGGGGCGGGGGGCCGTGCCCGTGAAACGGTTTGCCCTCCCTCGCCCGGGAGGGCCCGCCGACCGCGTCTCGCGCCCGGCCGCGGGCGGCGCCAGGCCACCCGGCCGGAAGGGTCCGCCGCGCCCGCGGGCCGGCCCACGCGGGCCCAGTCGTCCGCCACGCACGGAGTCGTCCGCCACGCACGGAGTCGTCCGCCACGCACGGAGTCGTCCGCCACGCACGGAGTCGTCCGCTGCGGGCGGAGTCGTCCGCTGCGGGCGGAGTCGTCCGCCGCGCCCACGGGCCGGGCTACACCACGCGGCCCGAGTCGTCCGCCGCGGCCGCCGGGAGCGCCGCGCGGGGGCGCTGCCAGCCCCGGGAGCCCCGGGCGCGGAGCCAGGCCGTGGTCTCGTCGGGCGGCATCGCGGCGGCGACCAGCCAGCCCTGTACGGCGTCGCAGCCCAGGTCGCGCAGGCGTTCCCAGGTTTCGTCGTCCTCGACGCCTTCGGCGACGACGAGCAGGCCGAGGGAGTGCGCGAGGTCGACCGTGCAGCGCACGATCTCGGCGTCCTCGTGGTCGAGCGCGAGCCGCGCCACGAACGAGCGGTCGATCTTGAGCTCGCTGACGGGGAGCCGGCGCAGGTGCACGAGGGAGGAGTAGCCCGTGCCGAAGTCGTCCAGGGACATCTTCACGCCGTGCCCGGTCAGCCCGTTGAGGGTGTCGGCGGCGCGCTGCGGGTCCTCCAGCAGGACGTGCTCGGTGATCTCCAGTTGGAGCGCTCCCGCGGGCACGCCGTGCCGGGCCAGCCGGGCGGCGACCGAGCCGGCGAAGCCGGGGGTGTGCACGTCACGCGGGGAGACGTTCACCGCGACCGGCACGAACAGGCCCTGGGCGCGCCAGCGGGCGACCTGGCCGAGCGCGGTCTCCAGGACGTACTCGGTGAGGTGGGGCATCAGGCCCGAGGACTCGGCGATCGCTATGAACTCGTCCGGCGGCACCTTGCCGCGCTCCGGGTGCACCCAGCGGACCAGGGCCTCCAGGCCCGCGACCTGTCCGTCGAAGCGGACCTTGGGCTGGTAGTGCAGGTGCACCTCGTGCGCGTCGAGCGCGCGGCGCAGATCACCGAGCAGGCCGAGCCGGTCCGGGGTGTTCGAGTCGCGCTTGGACTCGTACACCTCGACGCCCGTGCGGTCCCGCTTGGCCTGGTACATCGCCACGTCGGCCCTGCGCAGCAGGCCTTCGGCGTCGAGTGCGTGGTCGGGGAAGACGGCCACTCCGGCGCTGGCCTCCAGGACCAGCGTGAGGCCGTCGAGATCGAGGGGGGAGCTGAGCGCGGCGACCAGCTGGCGGGCGACGCGGGTCGCGGACGTCGTGGAGTCGGCGACCGGCAGTAAGACGGCGAACTCGTCCCCGCCGAGCCGCGCGGCCTCCGCCCCACGCGGCAGCGCCACCCGCAGCCGGTCGGCGATCTGCAGCAGCAGCCGGTCCCCGGCCAGGTGACCGAGGGTGTCGTTGACCGACCGGAACCGGTCGAGGTCGATCAGCATCAGGGCGGCTCGGGCGTCGATCCGCTCGGCGTCGTCCAGCGCGGTCCAGATGCGCTCCAGCAGCCACTGCCGGTTGGGCAGCCCGGTGAGCGGGTCGCGCAGCTGCTCCTCCGCCCGGGCCCGGGCTATCCACAGCGTGGAGTCCAGGGCGATGAGGGGGATGGAGAACAGCGGCAGCAGGATCGGCTTGGCCACGGTCACCACGCACACCAGCGGCGCGATGCCCAGCAGCGCGACCGCGACCAGGCCCTGTCTGACGAGGGCGGTGCGGGCGACGGTGGGCACGCCGGGGCGGGGGGCGTGCAGGTACCAGAGCAGGACGCGGGTGACGGCGAGGTAGGCGACGGCGACCAGGGCCACCTCGGGTGCCGTGGTCAGCGTCCAGGCGCCCGGGTCCGTGGGGGACTCGACGGACGGCACCGTGCCGAAGGCGGCCAGCACCAGGGCGCCGGCCCCGATGCCGAGGAGGTCGACGGCCCCGTGCAGCACACCCTGGCGCCAGCGGTTGCGGCGGGCTATGCCGACCAGCACGACCACCGTGAGGCTGACCATGCCGGCCGGGAGCCAGCCGTAGAGCAGCAGCACGGCGAGGGTGAGGGCGGCGCCCGAACCGGTGCCGCCCCACCAGCGGGAGCGGCCGAGCATGACGAGGTGTCCGACGATGACGCCGGTCAGCAGGGCCAGCGCCCAGCCGGTCGTGCCCGACGGGAAGAGGGCGTGACCGCCGGTGAAGGCGCGGTAGAAGCCGGCGCCCAGGACGAACCCGGCGGCCGCGACGATCGCCGCGGGCAGCGCGGGCCAGGACGGGTGCCGGTCGCCGTCCGCGTCCGGGCCGGTGTTGGTCAGTGCCGCGGGGTGCTCGGTGCCCGGCTGGGCGGCGCCGCGGCCGTCGGCTGCGGCGCGCCCGGCGGCGGCGCGTGGGTCCGCGGCGCGGCCGTCCGCGGTGTACTGTCCGACGGCGCGCACCTCCGCGCCCGGTCGCCCCGCCGGCCGTCCGGCCCCACGCACTGCGCGCCATGCGACCGCCATCCGGCGCAGCGGTGAGCCCGGCACGGCGCTCTCGGTCGGTTCCATTCCCGTCCCTCTCACAGCCGGCGGTGCCCACGCCCCGCGGCCCGGTGCCCGACAAACTCAACGGCCCGCGTTGGAAAACCCTTCCCCGCACTCCGCGCGAGCACGAAGATGCCCCGACCGCAGCTGGGCACGGCAGGCGCACATCTCAACAGTAGGCCGCAGAAGGCTTCCACGGGCAGCGGTCGCCGACGGTTGCCCGAATGCGCCCCGGCCACCCGTATGCATCTGGTATGCGCCGAACGGGTGGCCTTCAACCGCTACTCCTCGGACGAAAGGGCGACTTCGGCCGCTGCTTCCGGCCCTTGTTCGAGCAGGACCCTGAAACCTTCCTCGTTCAGAACCGGAACCTTCAGCTGCATGGCCTTGTCGTACTTCGATCCGGGGCTGTCGCCCACGACGACGAAGGACGTCTTCTTCGAAACGGAGCCGGTCACCTTCGCACCGCGGCTCTGCAGTGCCTCCTTGGCGCCGTCCCGCGTGAAGTGTTCGAGCGTGCCGGTGACGACGACCGTGAGGCCTTCGAGGGGGCGCGGTCCCTCGTCCTCGCCGGTGCTCTCCGCCTCCATGCGGACGCCCGCGGCCTTCCACTTACGGATGATGTCGCGGTGCCAGTCCTCGGCGAACCACTGCTTGAGGGAGGCGGCGATGGTGGGCCCGACACCCTCGGTGTTCGCCAGCTCCTCCTCCGTGGCCTGGTCGATGCGCTCGATCGAGCGGAACTCCCGGGCCAGGGCCTCGGCCGCGACCGGCCCGACGTGACGGATCGACAGGCTGGTGAGGATGCGGGCCAGGGGGCGTTCCTTGGCGGCGGCGATGTTCTCCAGCATGGCGAGGGCGTTCTTGCGGGGCTCGCCCTGCTGGTTCGCGAACACCGTCGCGACCTTCTCCTCGCCGGTCTTCGGGTCGCGCTTGGGCAGGCCGCTGTCCTGGTCGAGGACATAGGCCTTGATGGGCAGCAGCTGTTCGACGGTGAGGTCGAACAGGTCGCCCTCGTCCGCCAGCGGCGGGGTCTCGGGCTCCAGCGGTGCCGTGAGGGCGGCCGCGGCGACGTAGCCGAAGTGCTCGATGTCCAGCGCCTTGCGGCCGGCGAGGTAGAACAGGCGCTCGCGCAACTGGGCCGGGCACGTGCGGGCGTTGGGGCAGCGCAGGTCGACGTCGCCCTCCTTCATGGGCCGCAGCGGGGTGCCGCACTCGGGGCACTCGCTCGGCATCACGAACTCGCGCTCGCTGCCGTCACGCAGGTCGGCGACGGGGCCGAGGATCTCCGGGATGACGTCGCCGGCCTTGCGCAGCACGACCGTGTCGCCGATGAGGACGCCCTTGGCCTTGACCACGTCCTGGTTGTGCAGCGTGGCGAACTCGACCTCGGAGCCGGCGACGGTGACCGGCTCGACCTGGGCGTAGGGGGTGACCCGGCCGGTGCGGCCCACGCCCACGCGGATGTTGACCAGCTTGGTGTTGACCTCCTCCGGGGCGTACTTGTACGCGATGGCCCAGCGCGGGGCGCGCGAGGTGGAGCCGAGGCGGCCCTGGAGGGGGATCTCGTCGAGCTTGACGACGACGCCGTCGATCTCGTGCTCCACGGAGTGGCGGTTCTCGCCGTAGTGGGCGATGAACTCCCGTACGCCGTCGAGGCCGTCGACCACCTTGTTGTGCCGGGAGGTGGGCAGGCCCCAGGTCTTGAGCAGGTCGTAGGCCTGGGAGAGGCGGGTCAGGCCGGTGAAGCCCTCCAGGGCGCCGATGCCGTGGACCACCATGTGCAGGGGGCGGGTGGCGGTGACGCGGGGGTCCTTCTGGCGCAGCGAACCGGCGGCCGCGTTGCGCGGGTTGGCGAAGGGCTTGTCGCCGGCCTCGACCAGCCGGGCGTTGAGCTCCTGGAACTTCTCCATGGGGAAGTAGACCTCGCCGCGGATCTCCACGAGGTCGGGGACCTCGTCGCCCTTGAGGCGGTCGGGGATCTCCGCGATGGTCCGTACGTTCGGCGTGATGTCCTCGCCGGTGCGGCCGTCGCCGCGGGTCGCCGCGCGGGTGAGGCGGCCGTGCTCGTAGGTGAGGTTCACGGCCAGGCCGTCGACTTTCAGCTCGCACAGGAAGTGGTAGTCCTGCTCGCCCAGTTCGCGGGCGATGCGCTCCGTCCAGGCGGCCATCTCGTCGTCGTTGAACGTGTTGTCCAGCGAGAGCATGCGCTCGCGGTGGGCGACCGCCGTGAACTCCGTCTCGTAGGACCCGGCGACCTTCTGGGTCGGCGAGTCCGGCGTGCGCAGCTCCGGGTGCTCCTCCTCCAGCGCCTCCAGGGACCGCAGCAGCTGGTCGAACTCCGCGTCGCTGACGACGGGAGCGTCCTTCACGTAGTAGCGGAAGCGGTGCTCCTCGATCTGCTCCGCGAGGCGCGCGTGCTTCTCCCGTGCCTCGGCGGGCACCGTCGTCGTCTCCGCTTGCTTGTCGCCGGCCACCGTGTCGTCCTCCCGTTACTCTGGGTTGTCCGCGAGGGATCTCGCCGCCCTGACACAGTGGGCGAGAGCCTGGCGCGCGTACCCCGGGGAGACCCCCGCGAGTCCGCACGCCGGGGTGAGCGTGACCGCCTCCGCGAGAAGCCCCGGAGACAGCCCCAGCCTGCGCCACAGCGTCCTGACACCCATGACGCTACCGGCAGGGTCTGACAATGGGCCCTCCGCGGACGGGACGACACCGGCGAAGAGCCGGGTGCCGGCCTCCACGGCCTCCCCGATCGCCTCGTCGTCACGCTCGGTGAGCAGGGAGAAGTCGAACGAGACGGCCGCGGCGCCCGCCCGACGGAGCAGGGCGAACGGGACCTCCGGGGCGCAGGAGTGGACGACGACCGGGCCGCCGGTGTGGATCCCGGCCAGGTCGCGCAGGGTCTGCTCGACCACCTGCCGGTCGACGGCCCGGTGCGTGCGGTAGCCGCTGGCGGTCTTCACCCGGCCGCGCAGCACGGCGGTGAGGGACGGTTCGTCGAGCTGGAGCACGAGCTGCGCGCCCGGGACGCGCCGCCGCACCTCGGCGAGGTGCTCGCGCACTCCCTCAGCGAGGGAGGCGGCCAGGTCCCGGCAGGCGCCGGGGTCGGACAGGGCCGCCTCGCCGTTGCGCAGCTCGAGATTGGCGGCGAGGGTCCAGGGGCCGACGGCCTGGACCTTCAGCGGCCCCTGGTACTCCTGCGTGAACTCCTCCAGGGCGTCGAGGTCCTCGCCGAGCCAGGAGCGGGCCCGCTTGGTGTCCCGCCCCGGCCGGTCGCCGAGCCGCCAGCCGCTGGGCTCCACGCGCGCGTACAGCTCGACGAGCATCCCGGCGGTCCGGCCGATCATGTCGGCGCCCGGGCCCCGGGCGGGCAGTTCGGGCAGGAAGGGGAAGTCCTCGAAGGACCCGGTGGCGGTCTTGGCGGCCTCCCGGGCGTCGCCCCCGGGCAGGGAGCCGACGCCGGTGGCCGGACCGAACCTGAACTGGCTGTTTTCGCTCACCCGAGAAGCCTACGGAACCGCCCCGGGGGTCAGTTCCCCGGTCGCACCGTCAGGTCGTTGACCTCCGCGTCGCGCGGCAGGTCCAGGGCCATCAGGATCGTCGTGGCCACCGACTCGGGGTCGATCCACTTCGAGGCGTCGTACTCCTTGCCCTCCTGCTGGTGGACCTTGGCCTGCATGGGGCTGGCCGTGCGGCCGGGATAGACCGAGGTGACCCGCACGCCGTTGCCGTGCTCCTCGTGGCGCAGGGAGTCGGCGAGGGCCTTCAGGCCGTGCTTGGAGGCGGCGTAGGCGGACCAGTCTGCGTGGGCGTTGAGTCCGGCGCCGGAGTTGACGAAGAGCACGTGGCCGCGGGCGGCGCGCAGCTGGGGCAGGAAGTGGCGGGTCAACTCGGCGGGGGCGACGAGGTTGACGTTGAGCTGGTGGCGCCAGGCCTTCGGGGTGAGCTCGCCGACCGGGCCGAGGTCGACGACCCCGGCGATGTGCAGCAGCGAGTCCACCCGGTCGGGCAGCGACTGGTGGGAGAAGGCCCAGGAGAGCTTGTCGGGGTCCGCGAGGTCGCCGACCAGGGTCCTGGCGCCCGGGAACCCGGCCGCCAGCTCCTTGGCGCGGCCCGCGTCGCGCGCGTGCAGCACGAGGTCGTCCCCGCGCGCGTGCAGCCGGCGGGCCACGGCCGCGCCGATGCCGGATCCGGCCCCGGTGATCACATGAGTAGCCATGACCGCCATGCTCGCATCAGGTCCGGGTCACGCGATGCCCCGGCTCTCCTCCAGGTAGGCCAGTGCCCCGACCGGCTCCTCCGCGAAGAAGACCAGCTCGGCCAGCGGGCGGGGCAGGAAGCCCTCGTCCTCCATGCGGCGGAACTGCTCCTTCAGGCCGTCGTAGAAGCCCGCGGTGTTGAGCAGGACCACCGGCTTGTCGGTGTGGCCGTGCTTCTTCAGTTCCAGGATCTCGGTCGCCTCGTCGAGCGTGCCCGTGCCGCCGACCATGATGACCACGGCGTCGGCCTTCTCCAGGAGGAGCTTCTTGCGCTCGGCGAGGTCCTCGGCGATGACCATCTCGTCGACGCCCGGGCGGACCTTGGACGCGAGGAACCGCACGGAGACGCCGGTCAGCCGGCCGCCCGCCTCCTGCACGCCGTCGGCGACGACCTTCATCAGGCCGACGTCGGAGCCGCCCCACACGAGGGTGTGACCGCCCTTGCCGAGCAGCTCGGCGAACTCCCGCGCGGGCCGGGTGTAGCGCTCGTCGAGGTCGGCGGCGGAGAGGAAGACACAGATGTTCATGAACCCACCGTACGGGCCCGGTCGGGGGCCGCGGTGAGGCGCATCTTGGACTGGCGGTGCGGCAGCCGCTCCCAGTCGTCCATGAACCGGGCGGCCAGGCCGTGCCGCGCGGCGAGGTCGGTCAGCGTCCGCGTCCGGTAGTAGAAGTCCTCGTGCAGCACCTGGTGCTCCTCGCCCTCGGTGCGGTCGAACGTGAAGTCGAAGAACCCGCCGGGCGCGAGGATCCGCCCGACGTGCGCGAAGCACTCCTCGATGACGGGCAGCGGCGAGTGCGAGAAGACGCTGTGCGCGTGCACCACGTCGAAGTGCGCCTCGGGCAGGAAGGCGAAGGTCAGGTCGTCGGCGAGGGTGAGGTGGGGCAGCTTGGGCTGGAGCTTGTCGGCGACCAGGGTGTCCTGCGCCGCGAGCAGGATGTGCGGCGAGATGTCGATGCCGTAGTAGTGGCCGGTGTCGAGGTAGTCGATGAACAGCCGGCCGGCGCGCAGGTTGCCGCAGCCGATGTCGAGCATGCGGTGGTGCGGCCGCAGGCCGTGCCCCACGAGGTAGTCGAACTGCATGCGCCCGATGCGCGTCCACGCCTCGCGCGAGGGTTGTGCCCCACCGCCGCCTCCGCGCTGCGCGCCGCGTCCGAGGCCATCACGGCCCGGTAGTACGCGATGTGGTCGCGGTAGCGCAGCCGCAGCAGGGCGTCGCGCGCCACCCGCCGGGCGTGCGCCGGCACCCGCTCCGGATGGCGCAGGGCGTACCGGATCTGGTGGGCCAGGCTGGTGCGGTTCCTGGCCGGTCGAGTGGCGCGCATCAGGGCCTCCTGCGGCGAGGGAAGAACTCCGCTTCAGCCTGCGCTGTACCGGAGACGTCGGCTACCCGAGGAGGGCGATCGTGACAACAGGGCACCGCATCACCGTCGAGCAGAGCGGACGGCACGTGCGCGTGGTGCGCGACGGGCAGGTTCTCGCGGAGAGCGACCGGCCGCTGCTGCTGCGGGAGACGGGCTGTCCCGACCGGTACTACATCCCGCCGGAGGACGTGCGCCTGGACCTGCTGACCCCGTCGGGCACGCGGACGTACTGCCCCTTCAAGGGCACCGCGTCCTACTGGTCGCTGCCGGGGGCGGCGGACCTCGTCTGGGCGTATCCGGACCCCAAGCCGGACGTCGCCGGGATCAAGGACCACCTGTGCTTCTACGACGTGGAAGTGACGTGATCGGCTGACGCACGGCCCGCCTCACCCAGGAACACCGCGCGGTGCGGCAGTCTCAACAGGCATGGACAAGAAGACCCTTTCGCGTGACGGCACGCGCATCGCCTACGAGAGCACCGGCCGGGGCCCCACGGTCGTCCTGGTGAGCGGCGCGATGTCGACGGGCGGCACGCTGGCGCCGCTGGCGGTGTCGCTGTCGGAGCGCTTCCAGGCCGTCGTGTACGACCGCAGGGGCCGCGGCGCCAGCGGGGACACGGCCCCCTACGCGGTGGAGCGCGAGGTCGAGGACCTGGCGGCGGTGATCGAGGCGGTGGGCGGCGAGGCGCTGCTGTACGGCATCTCCTCGGGTGGCGCGCTCGCCCTGGAGGCGGCGGCCAGCGGGCTGCCGGTACGGCGGGTGGCGGTGTACGAGACGCCGTTCGCGATGTCCGAGGAGGGCGCCAGGGAGCGTGCGGAGTACACCCGGGGGCTGACGGAGGCGCTCGGCGAAGGACGGCGCGGGGACGCGGTCGAACTGTTCCTGCGACTGACGGGCCTGGCCGAGAGCGTGATCCGGAGCGCCCGCCAGTCCCCCATGTGGGCGGGCATGGAGACCCTCGCGCCGAGCCTCGCCTACGACGACGCCGTCATGGGTGACGGCCGGGTCCCCCGGGAGCGGCTGGCCTCGGTGGGCGTCCCCACACTGGCGGTGGCGGGCGACGCGAGTCCGGCCTGGCTGCGGGAGGCGGCCCGGGCCATCGCGGACTCCGTGCCCGACGGGGCGTACCGCACGCTCCAGGGGCAGACGCACATGGTGGAGCCGAACGTCCTGGCGCCGGTGCTGACGGAGTTCTTCAGCCGGGGCTGAGCGGCCCGTGTACGGCTCCACGCGCGCGTGGAGCCGCTTTCGGGCGGGGGCGGGGCCGGGTCAGGCGACGCCCGCCGTCGCCCGCACGGTCGACGCGATCGTCGCCGAGCCCACCACGCGCGTGCCGTCGTAGAGCACGATCGCCTGGCCGGGGGCGACGCCGCGGACCGGCTCGGTGAAGGTGACCTCCAGGGAGCCGTCGACGACCTCGGCGGTCACCTCGGTCTCGCCGCCGTGGGCGCGCAGCTGGGCCGTGTAGGTGCCGGGGCCGGTGGGGGCGGCGCCGCACCAGCGCGGCTTGATCGCCCGCAGCCCGGTGACGTCGAGGGCGTCGGCCGGGCCGACGGTCACCGTGTTGTTCACCGGGGAGATGTCGAGGACGTAGCGGGGCTTGCCGTCGGCGGCGGGCGTGCCGATGCGCAGTCCCTTGCGCTGGCCGATCGTGAAGCCGTACGCGCCCTCGTGGGTGCCCAGCTTGTTGCCGGCCTCGTCGACGATGTCGCCCTCGGCCCTGCCCAGCCGCTGCGCCAGGAAGCCCTGGGTGTCGCCGTCGGCGATGAAGCAGATGTCGTGCGAGTCGGGCTTCTTGGCGACGGCCAGGCCCCGGCGCTCGGCCTCGGCACGGATCTCGTCCTTGGTGGTGACGGTGTCGCCGAGCGGGAACAGCGCGTGGGCGAGCTGCCGGTCGTCGAGCACGCCGAGGACGTACGACTGGTCCTTGGCCATGTCGGAGGCGCGGTGCAGCTCGCGGGTGCCGTCCTCGCGGACGATGACCTTGGCGTAGTGGCCGGTGCAGACCGCGTCGAAGCCGAGGGCGAGCGCCTTGTCGAGGAGGGCGGCGAACTTGATCTTCTCGTTGCAGCGCAGGCACGGGTTGGGGGTGCGGCCGGCCTCGTACTCGGCGACGAAGTCCTCGACGACGTCCTCGCGGAAACGGTCGGCGAGGTCCCACACGTAGAACGGGATGCCGATGACGTCGGCGGCGCGGCGGGCGTCGCGCGAGTCCTCGATGGTGCAGCAGCCCCGCGCGCCGGTGCGGAAGGATTGGGGGTTGGCGGAGAGCGCGAGGTGGACGCCGGTCACGTCGTGGCCCGCCTCGGCCGCGCGGGCGGCGGCGACGGCGGAGTCGACGCCGCCGGACATGGCGGCGAGGACGCGGAGGGGGCGGGGGCGCTGCGGGGTGTCAGTCATAACCCCTCCAGGGTAAGGGGGCGTGGGAACCAGGACCCGCGAGTATCCGTTGACGATCACATGGGACAGCGGAAGGCTCCGAAGGACGGCGACCGGAGGGTCGGGCGCCGCGCGCTGCTGATCGGCGGCGCGGCGGCCGCGGCGGGCACGGCCGTGCTGGCCCGGGACGAGCTGGCGCGGCTGTGGTGGCGCACGCCGGGCGTGGAGAAGCCGCGCAAGGAGGGCGAGGTCGACTTCGCGGGCGCGCGCTGGGTGGCGGCCTCGGACGCGAACTGGCGGCGCGCGGACCGGCCCGACGACTTCGGCATAGACATGGTGATCGTGCATGTCACGCAGGGCAGCTTCGACAGCGCGGTGAAGGCGTTCCAGGACCCGGGGCACAAGGCGGCCACGCACTACATCGTCCGCCAGGACGGGCACGTGACGCAGATGATCCGCGAGCTGGACGTGGCGTACCACGCGGGCAACCGCGACTACAACGAACGCAGTGTCGGCATCGAGCACGAGGGTTTCGTGGACCGCCCGCAGGACCTCACGGACGAGATGTACGAGGCCTCGGCGCGGCTCACCGCCCGGATATGCGCGCGGTACGACATCCCGGTCGACCGGGAGCACATCATCGGCCACGTGGAGGTGCCGGGCACGGACCACACGGACCCGGGACCGCACTGGGACTGGGACAAGTACATGCGGCTGGTGCGCCGGGCGCGCACGGCGCCCGCCTGACCGGCCCGGCCGGGCCGCGTCAGAAGAGGGCGGCGACGAGGGCGACGGCCGGTGCGAGCCCCTGGCCGAGCGCCCCGCGCCACAGCCGCGGGAACGACACGGCGAAGACGGCGGCGGACACCACGAGGAAGCCGCAGAGGTAGAGGACCAGGGCGCGGCCGGCGCTCTCGTCCCCGGTGTGCAGGAGCACGACCCCGGCGACGAGCCCGAGTCCGAGCAGGATGTTGTAGACGGCGACCCCGGACCGCCACAGCGTCACCTCGGGGGCGTCCGCCGTGGACGTGGTGAGGAACTGCCGGACGGCCGGGCGGTGGTAGAAGAAGCGCTCCAGGACGCCCACCACGAGGTGGATCAAAGCGGCGAACAGGGCGAAGACCTGCGTGACGACGTTCACGTCCGGAGTGTCCGCCCGGCGCCGTGCCCCGGCAAGAGCACGCGCCGAAGCCCGCGCGCCCCTCACGCACGCCGAGCGCCGCGTCGGCCTCCGTGTCGCACCTCGCACAGCGGAGGCTTCGTCACCTCGCACGCCGGAGGCTGCGGCGGTCTCCGTCCCGGGCCTAGGTCAGTCCCGCCGCCCGGGCCCGTTCCACCGCCGGGCCGATGGCCTTGGCCAGGGCCTCGATGTCGGCCTCGGTGGAGGTGTGGCCGAGGGAGAAGCGCAGGGTGCCGCGGGCCAGGTCGGGATCGGTGCCGGTGGCGAGGAGGACATGGCTGGGCTGGGCGACGCCGGCGGTGCAGGCGGAGCCGGTGGAGCACTCGATGCCCTGGGCGTCGAGCAGGAGCAGCAGGGAGTCGCCCTCGCAGCCGGGGAAGGTGAAGTGCGCGTTGGCCGGAAGGCGCCCCTCGGGGTCGGGGTCGCCGCCGAGGATCGCGTCCGGCACGGCCGAGCGGACCGCGGCGATGAGGGCGTCGCGCAGGGCACCGATCTCGCGGGCGAACCACGCGCGCTGCTCGGCGGCCAGCCGCCCGGCGACGGCGAAGGAGGCGATGGCGGGCACGTCCAGAGTGCCGGAGCGCACGTGCCGCTCCTGCCCGCCGCCGTGCAGAACGGGCACGGGAGTGTGCTCGCGCCCGAGGATCAGCGCGCCGATGCCGTAGGGGCCGCCGATCTTGTGGCCGGAGACGGTCATCGCGGCGAGGCCGGAGGCACCGAAGTCCACGGGGATCTGACCGAAGGCCTGGACGGCGTCCGAGTGCAGCGGGACTCCGAACTCGGCGGCGGCGTCGGCCAGTTCACGGATCGGCAGGATCGTGCCGATCTCGTTGTTCGCCCACATGACGGTGGCGAGGGCCACGTCGTCGGGGTTGCGGGCGATGGCCTCGCGCAGGGTGTCCGGGTGGACGCGCCCGTGGGCGTCGACCGGCAGGTACTCGATGGTGGCGCCCTCGTGTTCGCCGAGCCAGTGCACGGCGTCGAGGACCGCGTGGTGCTCGACGGGGCTGGCGAGGACGCGGGTGCGGGCCGGGTCGGCGTCGCGGCGTGACCAGTAGAGGCCCTTGACGGCGAGGTTGTCGGCCTCCGTGCCGCCCGAGGTGAAGACGACCTCGCTGGGGCGCGCGCCGAGGGCCTCGGCGAGGGTCTCGCGGG
The DNA here is from genome assembly GCF_044540525.1 of Streptomyces sp. NPDC085932. Lineage (NCBI taxonomy): Bacteria > Bacillati > Actinomycetota > Actinomycetes > Kitasatosporales > Streptomycetaceae > Streptomyces > Streptomyces sp. NPDC085932. Next base: position 44,926 of record NZ_JBITSJ010000009.1, on the reverse strand, counting down.
CCTCCTCGACGGTGCGGCGGGCCTGCCGGCCGGATGCGTGGAGGGAGGACGCGTTACCGGTGGCACCCAGCTGGGCGGTGAACGCCTCAACCGCCTCCGGGAGCATCGGGGTGGTCGCGGCGTGGTCGAGGTAAGCCATGGTGAGCCCGATTCTACGGCTCCCCCTGCGCGGACCTCAGACGGAGGTTGGCCGAAGGTGAACCGCTTTCCGGCGCGGCGGCGGCCCGTCGTCCCCGGGCCCGGCCGCGGCTCGCCGGCGCGTGGTCGGCCGGCGACGGCTCAGAAGCTCCAGGAGATCGTGCTGTCGGACGCCATGAAGGCGGCCAGGACCAGCAGGTCGGCGACGCCCAGACCCAGACCGAGCAGGGCGCGGCCGCGGCGCTCGGTGCCGCGCCACAGGGCGACGCTCGCCAGCACGATGGCGACGGGGCCGAGGAAGATGTTGAGCACGAGCAGGCCGAGCAGGCCGAGGACGAAGGACGCGACGGCCATGCCGTCGGTGTCGCGGATGCCGGTGCGGCGCGAGGCCGGGGCGGTGAGCTGCATGCTGATCGACTCCCGTGGTCGGGTCGGACGTGCGGTGGTCGGTGGGCCCGGTCAGTGGGCCTGCGTGTGGCGCCGGCGGTTGCGCTCGCGCAGCGCGAAGACGCCGAGCCAGACCGCGATGACGGCGGCGGCGGCCAGGGAGAAGCCGAGCGGCGCGTGGGCGACGGTGCCCAGCACGACCCCCAGCAGCAGGAGTGCGGCGACGATGAACAGCACGGGAAACAACCCCCAGGATTTCGGTGAACGTTTGTAGTTACAGTTGTTCACTGACTTCCCAGCCTAGCGCCTCTCATGACTTTCCAATTCCAGAGAACAGTTGTTAACTGCATGGTATGAGTCACACCCTCGGCATCCGGCAGGCCCAGAAGCAGAAGACCCGGCAGGCACTCCTGGACGCGGCCCTCGGGCTGCTGGAGGAGCAGAGCCTGAGCAGCCTCGGGCTGCGCGAGGTCACCCGCGCCGTCGGGGTCGCCCCGACCGCCTTCTACCGCCACTTCCGCTCCACGGCGGATCTGGGCGTGGCCCTGGTCGAGGAGGCGCTGGGCAGCCTGCACCCGATGATCCGGACGACGGTGTCCGGGACGGGTGACCAGGAGGAACGCATCGCGCGCGCCATCGAGTTGATCGCCCGTCACGTCGACGGGTACCCCGCGCATGTCCGATTCATCGCCCGGGAGCGACATGGCGGAGTCCAGCCGGTGCGGGAGGCCATACGGGACCAACTGTCCCGGTTCGCCGGGGAGGTGAAGGACGAGCTGGCCAAGGACCCGGTGTCCGAGGGCTGGAGCGAGGACGACCTGCTGATGCTGGCCCACCTCTATGTCGACCAGATGCTGATCACGGCGTCGCTCTTCCTGGAGGCGCTGGAGGGCCCCGAGGAGGCTCGCGAGGAGCGCGAGCGGGAGGTCGCCCGGGTGGCGACCCGGCAGATGCGCCTGATCGGCCTCGGCCGCCACCATTGGCTGGATTGAGCCGCACCGCACAACCCCGGGGTCACGCCCCGCGCGACGACCCCCGGAGAGGACGCCCCGCGCAACGGCCGGAAGCGGCACCCCCGGCACAACGACCGGGCGCGGCACACCCCCGCACGACGAAGGGCGGCACACCCCGCACAACGACCGAGTGGCACGCCCCGCACAACGACCGAGTGGCACGCCCCGCACAACGACCGGGTGCACGCCCCGCGCAACGACCGGGTGCACGCCCCGTACAACGACCGGGGGCGGCACGCCCGTTCGCGCGTGCCGCCCCGTCGGTTTCCGGCCGCACGAACACGGCCCGCGGTTCAGGCCAGGCGGACCCGGGCCAGCTGCCGGGACTGTGCCACCAGCCGGTCCGCGCTGTCCCACACCTCCGCGTCCTCCTCCAGGAAGCCGCCGGCGAGGTTGCGCGTGGTGATCGACACGCGCAGCGGGCCCGGCGCCGGACGGCTGCGCACGTGCACGGTCAGCTCGACGGTCGGCACCCAGCCCTTCAGGCCGAGTTCGAAGGCGGTGGGCGGCAGGGCGTCCACCGCGAGCAGGAGGGAGAGCGGGTCGGGGTCCCGGCCGTCCTTGAGCCCGAACCAGGCCCGCATCTCACCCTTGCCGGACGGCTGCCCGAGCGCCCAGCCCAGGGTCGACGGGTCCAGCTTGAGCATCAGCCGGTCGGTGATGGCCGAGCTGCCGTCGACGGGGGCGGGCCCGTCCTCCGGGCCGAAGCAGTGCTCGATCGGCGGGATCTCGGGCGGCCGGGCCGTCGTGCGGACGTCGTCGGGCAGGGTGTCGAGGTCGCCGTAGGAGGCGAGCACCCGGATGCGTTCGACCTCGCGGCCCTCGTCGTCGAACTGGAGGAGCGAGGCCTGGCCGGTCGACAGGGTGCGGCCGGTGCGGACGACGTCCGTGCGGACGACCGCCGGGCCGGGCTGCGACGCGGTCAGGTAGTGCGCCGAGATGGTGAAGGGGTCGCCGTGCGGCAGGGCGTCCGCGAGCGCCCGGCCGAGGACGGCCAGCAGGTAGCCGCCGTTGACGGCGCTGATGATCGTCCAGCCGGCGGAGAGGTCGATGTCGTAGACGCCGGGAGCGCGGCGGGTGAGCGCGGTGTCGCGGTCGAACTCGCTGTCGCCGATCGTGGCCCGGACGGCCGGGGCGGAGGCTGCTTCTGGCATGGCTGAACAGTACAAGAAGTGACTACTAAGCGGTAGCTTTGCTCTCACCTCGGCGGGCGGACCCGAGTGAGACGTGGGCAACTTCTTGGTAAGTGCCCGACTCGTCCGTAAACCCCGCGGCCGGTTCCGCCCTCTGTAGGGGCATGAGCCTCACCGGGACCCCGTTCCTCTGCACGCTGGTCGTGCTCTCCGTCGTGGCCCTCGCGCTGCCGCTGGCCCTCTGGACGCGGATCCGCGGCCCCCGCCTCCTGCGGACCGCTGCCCGGACGCTGATGCTGCTGTTCGCGCAGGGAACCGCCGTGGCGCTGGTCTTCACGCTGGTCAACAACGCCAACGGTCTCTACGACGACTGGGCCGACCTGCTCGGCACCGGCGACCACGTGGAGCAGGCGGCGGACCTGGGCGCCGACGGCACCGGTGGTATCGCCCTGAAGCGGCTGCCCCCGGTGCGGCAGACCTTCGAACCCGCCGCCGGGCCCGGGATGCGCGCGGCCGGCGGGGTCCGGGTCACCCAGCTCAAGGGCCGGGTGTCCGGCGTGAACGCCGAGGTCTACGTCTGGCTCCCGCCCCAGTACGACGACCCCGCCTACCGGCACCACCGGTTCCCGGTCGTGGAGCTGCTGCCCGGCTACCCCGGCTCGGCGAAGGCCTGGTTCGGCTCACTGCACGCACACGAACAGCTGGAGCCGCTGATGCGCGACGGCCGTATCGCCCCGTTCATCCTGGTCGCGCCCCGCACCAACCTGCTGGCCGGGGTGGACACCGGGTGCGCCAACATCCCGGGCACGGTCAACGCCGACAGCTGGCTCAGCGTCGACGTCCCGAAGATGGTCATGGACAACTTCCGCGCCCGGCCCGCCCCCGGGGGCTGGTCCGTCGCCGGCTACTCGGCCGGGGCGCACTGCGCGGCCAAGCTCGCCGTCGCCCACCCCGACCGCTACCGGGCCGCCGTGAGCCTGTCGGGCTACAACGACCCGATCGGCGAGCGCGACTCGCTCGCCGCGCGGACCCCCGCGCTGCGCGACGCGAACAACCCGTGTCTGCTGCTGGCCCGGGCGCCCGCCCCGCCGCGGATCGCGCTCTACCTCTCCGGCCAGCCGCGCGACGGGTACGAGGCGGGCAGGGCGCTGGAGCGGATCGCGAAGGCCCCGACGACCGTGCACGTCGTGTACGTCCCGAAGAGCGCCGGCGGGCACACCATGGCACTGTGGCGGCCGCAGGTCGTGCCCGCCTTCGCCTGGCTGACGCAACAGACGGGCGCGCGTCCCGTCACGGCAGGACGGGCTGCTCCTCCTCGCTCACCGTCGACCGCCGGTGCCAGGCCCGCGGAGCTCGCCAGTGGAACCGCATGGCGAGCAGGCGCAGCACGAAGGCCGTGATCACCGCGAGGGCGCTGGTGAACGGGTTCAGGGCGTCGTAGCGGATGCACAGGGCGACCAGGGCGGAGCCGACGATCGCCGGGACCGCGTAGAGGTCGCGGTCCCAGCGCAGCAGCGAGGGCACCTCGTTGGCCAGGACGTCGCGCAGCACGCCGCCACCGACCGCGGTGGTCAGCCCCAGGCCGGCCGAGGCGGTCAGGCCGAGCCCGTACTCGTACGCCTTGATCGTGCCGGCGACGCAGAACAGGCCGAGGCCCGCCGCGTCGAAGACGTTCACGGCGACCTGGATGCGTTCGACCTGCGGATGCAGGAAGAAGACGAGGAGGGTGGCGAGCAGCGGGGTGAGGAAGTACCCCAGGTCCGTGAACGCGGCGGGCGGTACGGCCCCGATGACCAAATCGCGGAAGAGCCCGCCGCCCAGCGCGGTGACCTCGGCGAGGACGGCCATGCCGAAGACGTCGAAGTTCTTGCGCACGGCCAGCAGGGCGCCGGAGATCGCGAAGACGAAGATGCCGATCAGGTCGAGCGTGTGCTGGACGGACGGACTGAAGAGTTGCTGGAGCACACGGGCATTTTCCCCCACGGGTGAGCCCCCGCCCTGATGTGCGAGGGCGGGGGCTCGGGTGGGCTCACTTCTCGACGGTCGCGGTACCGCCGTTCGCCTCGGCGGCCTCCTCGGCCGAGGACAGCAGCTGGGTGTCCTGCGGCTGCTGGTCCTCGAAGTTCTCCGGGTGGTGGCAGGCGACGCGCTGCCCGGCCCGCAGCTCCACCAGCGGCGGCTCGGTCGTCTTGCAGATCTGGGTCGCCTTCCAGCACCGGGTGTGGAAGCGGCAGCCGCTCGGCGGGGCGATCGGCGAGGGCACGTCGCCCTTGAGCAGGATGCGCTCGCTCTTGACGCCCCGGCGCTTGGGGTCCGGGATCGGCACGGCCGACAGCAGCGCCTTGGAGTACGGGTGCATCGGCGACTTGTAGAGCTTGTCCCGGTCGGCCAGCTCGACGATCTTGCCGAGGTACATCACCGCGATCCGGTCGGACACGTGCCGGACCACCGACAGGTCGTGCGCGATGATCACGTACGTGAGGCCGAGTTCCTGCTGGAGGTCGTCCAGCAGGTTGACCACCTGGGCCTGGATCGACACGTCCAGCGCGGAGACCGGCTCGTCGGCCACCACGAGCTTGGGGTTGAGCGCGAGCGCGCGGGCGATGCCGATGCGCTGGCGCTGACCGCCGGAGAACTCGTGCGGATAGCGGTTGTAGTGCTCGGGGTTGAGACCGACCACCGACAGCAGCCGCTGGACCTCCTTCTTCACGCCGCCCTCGGGCTCGACGCCCTGGAGCCGGAAGGGGGCGCCGACGATCGTGCCGATCGTGTGCCGGGGATTCAGCGAGGAGTACGGGTCCTGGAAGATCATCTGCACGTCGCGGCGCATCGGGCGCAGGTCGCCGACGCCGAGGTGCGTGATGTCCTTGCCCTCGAACTCGACCGTGCCGCCGGTCGGTTCGAGCAGCCGGGTGATCAGCCGGCCCATGGTGGACTTGCCACAGCCGGACTCGCCGACGACGCCGAGCGTCTCGCCCTTGCGGACCTCGAAGTCGATGCCGTCGACGGCCCGGACCGCGCCGGTCTGCCGCTGGAGCAGGCCCTTGCGGATCGGGAAGTGCTTCTGCAGGCCCGTCACCTTCAGCAGGATCTCACCGTCGGCGGTGGTGTCCTTGGTGAGGGTGCTGCCGCTGGTGTCCGGTTCGCTCACCGTTTTGTCGTCGCTCACAGCTTCGGCGCAATCTCTTCGGTCCAGATACGCTCCCGCTGCTCCTGGCTCATGTGGCAGGCGGCCCAGTGCGAGCCGCCGACCTCGGTCAGCTCGGGGCGGACCGTGCGGGTGACGTTGTCCTTCGGGATGTCCGCGTACGGGCAGCGCGGGTGGAAGGCGCAGCCCGACGGGAGGTTGATCAGGGAGGGCGGCGCGCCCTTGATCGGGATGAGCCGGTCGGTCTCCTCGCGGTCCAGCCGCGGCATCGAGCCGAGCAGGCCCCAGGTGTAGGGGTGCCGGGGCTCGGAGAAGACGTCCTCGGCGGGACCGCACTCCACGCACCGGCCGCCGTACATGACCAGCAGGTCGTCGGCCATCTCGGCGACCACGCCCAGGTCGTGGGTGATCATGATGACCGCGGAGCCGAACTCCTTCTGCAGGTCGTGGATCAGGTCCAGGATCTGCGCCTGCACGGTGACGTCCAGGGCGGTGGTCGGCTCGTCCGCGATGAGCAGCTCGGGGTTGTTCACCAGCGCCATGGCGATCATGGCGCGCTGGCGCATACCGCCGGAGAACTCGTGCGGGTAGCTGTCGACGCGCTTGGCGGGTTCGGGGATGCCGACCCGGTCCAGCATCTCGATCGCGCGCTGCTTGGCGGCCTTCTTGCTGACGTCGTGGTGGACGCGGTACGCCTCGACGATCTGGTGGCCGACCGAGTAGTAGGGGTGCATCGCGGACAGCGGGTCCTGGAAGATCATGGCCATCTTCCGGCCGCGCAGCCGCCGCACCTCGTCGGGGTCGGCCGCGATCAGTTCCTGGCCGTCCAGCCAGACCTCGCCGGAGACGTGGGCGCGCGCCGAGCGGTGCAGGCCCATCACACCGAGCGAGGTGACGGACTTGCCGGAGCCGGACTCGCCCACGATGCCCAGGGTCTTGCCCTTGCGCACGTCGAAGCTGACACCGTCGACCGACTTGACCAGACCGTCGTCGGTGTCGAAGTGGATGCGCAGGTCGCGGACGGACAGGAACACGTCGTCCGGGACGGACGGGGCGGTGGTGTCCGGTTCGCCGAGCGCGGCTTTGTCGAGCTTGCTCACGAGTACCTCACCCGGGGGTCGATGGCGGCGTACACCAGGTCGACGATCAAGTTGCAGAAGACGATGAAGAACGCGGCGACCAGGGTCACGCCCATCACGATGGGCAGGTCGTTGTCCTTGATGGCCTGGACCGAGTAGGCGCCGATGCCCTGGAGGGAGAAGACGGTCTCGGTGAGCACCGCGGTGCCGACGAGGGTGCCGAAGTCCATGCCGAAGATGGTGACGATCGGGGTGAGCGCGGAGCGCAGGCCGTGCTTGGTCACGACCGTGGTCTCCTTCAGACCCTTGGCCCTGGCCGTGCGGATGTAGTCCTCGTGCATCGTCTCCAGCATGCCCGCCCGGGTGAGCCGGGCGTACAGCGCGGAGAAGAGGAAGGCGAGGCTGATCCAGGGCAGCATCAGATGCCAGGCCCATTCGGCGGGGTTCTCGGTGAAGGGGACGTAGTCGATGCTGTCCCAGATGGGGATCTCGTAGACGAAGAGGGCGAGCAGGATCTGGCCCGTGAAGAAGATCGGGAGCGAGACGCCGGCGAGCGCGATGAACATGGAGATGCGGTCGATCGGCTTGCCCTTGCGCAGGGCCGAGATGACACCGGTCGTCACACCGGAGACCAGCCAGATCACCGCCGCACCGACGGCCAGCGAGAAGGAGACCGGAATCCGCTGCTCCAACTGCGGCCACACCTCGATGTGGCTCTTGAAGGAGTAACCGAAGCAGGGTGCGCTGCAGTGCGTCGCGTCGGGTCCGAACCGGTAGTCGGCGCCCGCCACGAGGCCCTTGATGAAGTTCCAGTACTGCTCGTAGACGGGTTGGTCCAGACCCAGGTTCTTCTTGATCGCGGCGACGGATTCGGGGTTCGCGTCCTTGCCGACGTACTGGGTGGCCAACTGGTCGGGCGTCTGGCCCCCGAGACGGGGCACCAGGAAGAAGATGGCGAAGGTGACTGCGCTGACCACCAGCAGCAACAGCACCGCGCCCATGACGCGTCGGAGGATGTACGCAGCCACAGCTGTACGGCCCCGGGTGGCCGCGGCGGGATCGTCCGCCGCAGCCACCCGGTGCCTTCACCTGCCTTTCGAAAGGTTCCGGCCTGCTGGTTACTTCGAGGAGCTCATCAGCAGGTAGTCGTACATGCCGAGGTAGGCCTGCGTGACCGTGACGTTGTTCGCGGACGTGGGCCGCAGCAGCAGGTTCTTGCGGTAGATCAGCGGGACGACCGAGGCGTTGTCGAGGACCATCTTGTCGATGTCACCCCAGGCCTTGGTGCGGGCGGCGTCGTCGGTGTTGGCGATCGCGTCCGTCAGGGCCTTGTTGATCTTCGGGTCGTCCAGCTCCATCAGGTTGTTGCCGCCGGAGGGCTTGATGGCGGCACCGTTGACGATCTGGTCGAGGAAGCCGTAGCCGGTCGGCCAGTCGGCGCCCCACGCCATGGAGAGCATGCCGAGCTTGTTCTCGTGGACGTAGGACGGGACACCGGCGAAGTTGGAGAAGTACTTGCCGGAGGGGAACTGCTTGATCTCGATGTTGATGCCGATCTTCTTCAGCGACGCCTGGACGGCCGTGGCGGCCGCGACCTCGGCGGGCCGGTCCGAGCGGGCCGTGAGGATCGTGTTGAAGCCGTTCGGCTGGCCGCAGGCCTTCAGCTCGGCCTTGGCCTTGGCGGCGTCACCCTTGTGACCGTCGGTCGCGTAGGTGTCGAACTTGGTGTAGCCGTTGACCGACGGCGGCAGCAGCGTGGTCGCCACGTCGCCCTTCGGCGAGCCGCCCATCGCGTCCAGGACGGACTGCTTGTCCAGACCCCACTGGACGGCCTTGCGGCAGTGCTCGTTGTCGAACGGCTTCACGTTGACGTTGAGCGCGATGTACTGCGTGGCGCCGGCGTAGGAGCTGTCCGTCTGGCCGGCGAGCTTGCCGCGCAGGACCTTCGGCTGGGTCTGCGGCTGCACACCGGTGCCGGCCGCGTCAGCCGTGATCTTGTCGGAGATCAGGTTGTTGTCGACCGTGACCGGGTTGACCTTGAACTTGATCGTGATCTTGTCCGGCAGGGCCTTGCGGATCGGGTCCGTCTTGGGGTCCCAGTTCTTGTTGCGCACGAGGGTGGCGCCGCGGCCCTCCTCGTAGGACTGGAACTGGTACGGGCCGGAGGACTGGATGGCCTGCACGTACTTCGCACCGGTGTCCTTCGCCTTCGGCACGGGCGCCGTCTGCGAGAACGTCGCCAGGTAGTCGAAGTCGGCGAAGGGCTGCTTCAGCTTGAAGACGATCGTGCGGTCGTCCGGCGTCTCGATGGACTTGATGCCGTCGGCCGACTTGTCCTTGTAGGGACCCTTGTACTTGTCGCCGCCCTCCAGGTAGGCCTTGAAGTACGTCGGGCCGTTGGACAGTGCCTCCGGCGCGAAGTTGGAGCGCTCGATGGCGTACTTGACGTCCTTGGACGTCACCGGGGTGCCGTCCTGGAACTTCACTCCGGTACGCAGCTTGTACGTCCAGGTCTTGGCGTCCGGGCTGGACTTGCCGAGGGACTCGGCGAGGTCCGGCACGACCTCCAGGCCTTCCTTGCCCGCCGCCGGCTTGAACGTGGTGAGCGTCCGGCCGTAGAGACGGGAGAAGTTCTGGACCCAGCCGTAGTACGTGTTGCCCGGGTCGAGGGAGTCCGGCACGTCCGAGTGCTCGTACGTGACCGTCCCTCCCTTCTTGTCCGACGCGTTGACGATCGAGTTCAGCGCGGCGTCCTTCTTGCCGTTGCCTCCCCCGTCGTTGTCGTCACCACCGCCGCCGCACGCGGCAGCACCCAGCGACAGTGCCAGGACCGACGCAACGCCGGCGGTCACCCTTCTCGTCTTCACCTGAGGAAGCCCCCTCATTCGATGGATCACTTGCTGCGAGGGTCGAGGGCGTCACGCAGCCCGTCACCCAGCAGGTTGAAGGCCAGGACGGTGATGAAGATCGCCAGTCCGGGCACGAACATGTACTGCGGATCAGCCGTGTAGAGATCCACAGCGTTGCTGAGCATGCCGCCCCAGGAGGCCTGCGGCGGAGCGATACCGACACCGAGGAAGCTCAGCGCGGCCTCGAACAGAATGTTCGTCGGGATGATCAGCGTCGAGTAGACGAGGATCGGCGCGACGAGGTTCGGGAGGAGCTCCCGGAACAGGACGTACGGGCCGCGCGCCCCGAGGCTCGTGGCGGCCTCGATGAACTCCCGCTTGCGCAGGGTCATGGTCTGCGCCCGCACGATCCGGCCGATGTACGGCCAGCTGAAGAAGCCGATCACGAAGATCAGCACGCAGATGCGCAGGGACAGGCCGTCGAGACCGAAGAACCCGTCCTGCACGGAGGCGGAGATGGAGATGGCGAACAGCAGCAGGGGGAACGCCAGGAAGGTGTCCATCAGCCTGCTGATGACGCTGTCGATCCAGCCGCCGTAGTAGCCGGCGATCACGCCGAGGACCGTGCCGATGACCACCGACAGCAGCGTGGCGCCGCCGGCGACCAGCAGGGAGACCCAGGAGCCGTCGATGATGCGGGCGAGCATGTCGCGGCCGTACTGCGGGTCGACGCCGAGCGGGTGGTCCCAACTCATGCCGCCCCAGCCGCCCTTGGGGGCGAGCAGGGCCGGGTCGATGAGGTCCTGGTTGAACTTGTTGGGATCGAGGCCGAAGACCCACTGGATCGGCTTGGAGAACACCGCCATCAGCACGAGCAGGACGACGACGACGCCGCCCGCCATCGCCACCTTGTCCCGCTTGAAGCGCATCCAGGCGATCTGGGTGAGCGAGCGCCCTTCGATCTGGCTCTTCTTGACCCCGGAGAGCACGGCCTCGGGCTGTGCTCCGGCTTCCGCCCCGGTGGTCTCGATCGGTGCGGTCACGGTGCGATTGACCCCTCTCGGGCCGGCGATCGCCTAGCCCCTGGCTGCCGCTGTAGCGGTTTTGTTTGTCTCGTACACGAGACCGACCGGCCCGTGTCTTGCCGGGAGTCTTCAACGCTTTGGCGATCTGTTGCCAGACTTGGCGGTGAAAGGATGCGTAAACGTGATGCTGTCTGGGGGGTTCCGTTATCCGGACAACGGGTAACAGCGGTCGGACGCGGCGAGCTAGGTGGATTTTACGGCACACCCGCGCAAATCGCCCCGATCTACGCGCGGAGAGCTGAGCTGTCCTCGCGTTTGCGCGGGGGTGCGGAACCGGCCTCGGGAACGGTCCGGGGCGGCTCAGAACCTGCCCTGGGCGGGCGGGTATCCGTAGCCGGACGCGGGGGCCTGGACGGGTGCGGTGGCGTGGGCCTCACGGTCGTAGAAGGGGCGGGCGTTGGCCCGCAGCCACATGGCGACCGGGTCGTGTGCGTCGGACATCGCGACGGTGGAGACGGGGAGCCCGTCCGGGACGGCGCCGAGGGACTGCTGCATCATCGCGCGCACGGAATCCACGGCCGGCGGCGAGGTGTCGTACACGTCCAGTCCGATGGCGAGGTACGGCGCGCCCAGCGCGGGCTGCACCCAGGCGCGGCGCAGCGAACGGACGGCCGGGGTGCGGTGGGCGTTCTGCGCGAGCAGGGCGTAGAACTGCGGGACCTCGATGGCCGGTTCGGACAGCCGCAGGGGTCCGGCGGGCTGGCGGTCCAGGCCCGTGGCGATTCTGCGCAGGTCGAGCCAGGGGATGCCGACGCCGCCGCCCGGGGCGTGCGGGTTGAGCCAGAGGCCGTAGTGGTCGGGGTACAGGGCGCGGGCCACGTCGACGCCGTCGACCACCTCGTACGAGCGGTTCCAGCCGCTGGCCGAGAGCTCCTGGGCGGAGGTCACGCAGGGCGCGTAGCCGTAGCCGTCGACCTCCATGTTTCCGTACTGGGCGTCCGGGGAGCCGGCCTGGCCCTGCCACAGGAGCATCCAGATCTGGCCGCTGTGCGGGGTGGCGAGCGCGCGCAGGAGTGCCTCGTAGGCGTCGTAGCGCCCGGGCGTGACCTGGCGCAGCATGTGCTCGACCTGTCCGGCCGCGGCCGTGCCGCTCGCGCTCACCTTTACCGCCCCTTCGTACAACGCCTCGACCGTGACCTAGCTTAAGCCCGCCCACCGACTCCGGACTTGTCCTCGTCGGGCGCGTGCGGGTCCCTCCGCGGCGTGTCGCGCCTCCGCGGGGCAGCGGCAGATGTCACAGCCGGGCCCCCGGCCGGTGACCCCAGGCCGTGTCCGCACCGTCCCTCCTGCCCTGGCCGGGCGGACGGAGGGACGGTGGCCTAGCGCTGATAGAAGGGCCGGACCCGGTCCTTCATCCAGTGGCCCACCGGGTCCTCCGCCACGTCCAGGAGGACGAGGTTGACCGGCCAGGGGGCCGGTGACGCGGTGACGGCCCGGGTCAGGGCCTCCAGGGGCAGGGCCCGCAGGTCGCCTTCCCACTGGGAGAGTTCGACGCCCACGAACATCACGGGCTCGGCGGTCTCGATCGCGGCGAGGCAGCGGCGGGCGGTGAGGACGACGCCGATCGCCTCGAACTCTGCGGAGGCGGCGGCGAGGAAGTCCACCGGGTCGTCCTGCCAGTCGGGCTCGAAGAGGCGGACCCGGCCGCCGCTCGCGGGGCCGTCCAGCGGCGTCCGGCCGGCCCGGCACAGGTCGGCTACGGCGGGCGGCGGCAGGGGTATGCCGACCACGCCGCCGGGGTTGACGACGATCCCCGCGTGCGGGGGCAGGCCGCGGGCGAACTCCACGGCGGGCGCGATGGTGTACGACATGTGCGGGCCGGCGGCCTGGCGGAACTGCTCCTCCGAGCTGAACACCGGCACGAACGCCTGGCCGTCGATCTCGACGGCGGGCAGGTCGAGCGGGCCGCTGTGGGGGCCGCCGCCGCTGGGGAGCGGGACCCAGACGAAGCTCCGGCCGAGCACCTCGACGATCCGGCCGCCGGCCGCGGGCCCGGCGCCGAGGGCGGCCGAGAGCACCTCCTCCAGCTCGTTGCCGGGCCAGCCACCGTGCGGGTGGGTCTGCGTCTGCGCCGGGAAGTCCGCGGAGAAGTCCGCCGGGAAGTCCATCTGCCTACCGCCTGCCTGAAACCACTGCTGAGGCGAAAAGGCTAACGGCTCGGGCGCCGTGAGTGACCGGATCATGCCGAGCGGCGGCCCGAACGCGGCCCGGTCGGCTGTCCGCGCCGAGGGACCGGGCGTCGACGCCGCCCCGCAGCCCGCCTTCCGGATCCCCGGCCGGCATGCCGAATGGTCCGCTGACCGCGTCGAGGGCCCTCGGCGTCGCGCCGTTCGCTGCGCGGGGCCGTCGGCCGCCGGGGCCGTCGGCGGTCCGGACCCGCGGGATCGCCGCCGCCCTGCCCGGCTCACCGCCGTCGTCCCGCCCGCCCCGTATCACCGCCCCGGTCGCGTGGCCGGCCCCGCCCGTCACCCTGTGAAGCCGATGCGGCGGAGCGCGTTCGCCGTGGCGCGGTCGGCGAGGACGGCCGAGCCGCAGCCGGAGGGGAGGTCGCCCTGTTCCACCGCGCGCAGCAGGCGGGTGGTGGCCGCGCGGTGGCGCAGGAACGCGTAGCGCGAGACGCCGCGGCCGCGGTCGCGCTGGCCCGCCAGGGCCTGTTCGGGGGTGACGTCGAGGAGCAGCAGGTGCAGCGTGCCGCCCCGGCGGCGGGCCTCGCGGGCGAGCCAGCGGCGGACCCACGCCTGCGTGCCGCAGTCGTGCACCACGATCCCCTCGCCGCCGCGCAGCGCCCGGCGCAGCCCGGCGTAGTGGGCGAGCCGGACCAGCGGCCGGTAGACCGCGTACGGCAGGAAGCCCGGCATGCGCCGTTCCCAGCGGTCGCGGGTGTCCTGGGAGTCGACGCGCCGGCCCGGGACGGTGCGCCGCATCAGCGTGGACTTGCCACTGCCGGGCAGACCCGTGACCACGACGATGTCCCGGGACCCGAACAGCAGCGCGTGCGGGCCGCGGCCCGGGCGGTCGCGCAGATCGCGGACGACCGGTGCCGGCACCGTGCCGCAGGCCCTCCGGGGCGCGGCAGCCGGCTGCTCGGGCAGCGCGATGCCCGTCGTCGTGGCGTACGCCCTGGTCCTGTTCACCGTGATCGTCCTCCCCTGGGGCCAGGTACGGAGTCCCATCCCCGCCGAGTGTAAAAAGAAGGTAATGCCGCAGGCCTCTCATTTCCGTACTCTTCCTGCAACAGGGCTGCTACAGGTCGCCGTGTCCGGCGCGGGACTCGTGCACTCCCTGGGAAAGGTCCCCCTGCCGCGCCGGAAGGATGCGTGCAATGATGTGCGCGCCAACTGCATACCGGCCGTTTGAATCCGCGCGGGAGAGTTCCCAGCACCGCTGACGCTGGGGCGCCGAAGGAGCAAGTCCCTCCCTTGAATCTCTCAGGCCCCGTTACCGCGCGGGCGAGGCACATCTGAAAAGCGGGCCGCTGTCACAGCGGTCCCACCCAAGGTGCAAGCCATGGACCGGCGCGGTCATGGCGAACCTCTCAGGTTCCGATGACAGATGGGGAGGAACGACCTCGCCCCGTCATCGCCCTGGGAGACGACCGACCGTGAGCAGTACAGGAGAACTCCGTCACACCGCGCTCGATGCCCTGCATCGTTCGCTGGGCGCGACGATGACCGACTTCGCCGGCTGGGACATGCCCCTGCGCTACGGCTCCGAGCGCGACGAGCACCTCGCCGTGCGCACGAAGGCCGGGCTCTTCGACCTCTCCCACATGGGTGAGATCACCGTCACCGGCCCGCAGGCCGCCGCCCTCCTCGACTACGCCCTGGTGGGCAACATCGGCGGCGTGAAGCCGGGCCGCGCCCGCTACACCATGATCTGCCGGGCCGACGGCGGCATCCTCGACGACCTGATCGTCTACCGGCTGGGCGAGACGGAGTACATGGTCGTCGCCAACGCCTCCAACGCCCAGGTCGTCCTGGACGCGCTGACCGAGCGCGCCGAGGGCTTCGACGCCGAGGTGCGCGACGACCGGGACGCCTACGCGCTGATCGCCGTCCAGGGCCCCGAGTCCCCCGGCATCCTGGCGTCCCTCACGGACGCCGACCTCGACGGGCTGAAGTACTACGCCGGCCTGCCCGGCACCGTCGCCGGGGTCCCGGCCCTGATCGCCCGCACCGGCTACACCGGCGAGGACGGCTTCGAGCTGTTCGTGAAGCCGGAGCACGCCGTGGAGCTGTGGCAGGCCCTGACCAAGGCCGGCGAGGGCGCCGGACTGGTCCCGTGCGGCCTGTCCTGCCGCGACACGCTGCGCCTGGAGGCCGGCATGCCGCTGTACGGGCACGAGCTGACCACCTCCCTGACGCCCTTCGACGCCGGTCTCGGCCGCGTGGTGAAGTTCGAGAAGGAGGGCGACTTCGTGGGCCGCGAGGCCCTGCGCGAGGCCGCTGCCCGGGCCGAGCAGAACCCGCCGCGCGTGCTGGTCGGCCTGGTCGCCGAGGGCCGCCGCGTTCCGCGCGCCGGGTACGCCGTCGTCGCGGGCGGCGAGGTGATCGGCGAGGTCACCTCCGGCGCCCCCTCCCCCACCCTGGGCAAGCCGATCGCGATGGCCTACGTCGACGCCGCGCACGCCGCGCCCGGCACGCCCGGAGTGGGCGTGGACATCCGGGGCAGTCACGAGCCGTACGAGGTCGTGGCGCTGCCGTTCTACAAGCGCCAGAAGTAGACACTGGCCACGGGCGCCACGAGCGCCCGGGGTACCTCCACCCCGCTCACCAGCGGTCCCTTCACCAGCACTCCCGCGCGTACAGGAGAATTCAGGCCATGAGCAATCCCCAGCAGCTGCGTTACAGCAAGGAGCACGAGTGGCTGTCGGCCGCCGAGGACGGCGTGTCGACGGTCGGCATCACGGAGCACGCGGCCAACGCGCTCGGCGACGTGGTCTTCGTCCAGCTCCCCGAGGTCGGTGACACCGTGTCCGCGGGCGAGACCTGCGGCGAGCTGGAGTCGACCAAGTCCGTGTCCGACCTGTACTCCCCGGTCTCCGGTGAGGTCACCGAGGTCAACGAGGACGTCGTGAACGACCCGTCGCTGGTGAACTCGGCCCCCTTCGAGGGCGGCTGGCTGTTCAAGGTGCGGGTCACGGACGAGCCGGGCGACCTGCTCTCCGCCGACGAGTACACCGCGTTCTCCGCCGGCTGAGGAGTCGTAGCCGTATGTCCGTCCTGAACACCCCCCTGCACGAGCTCGACCCGGCCGTGGCCGCCGCGGTCGACGCCGAGCTGCACCGCCAGCAGTCCACGCTGGAGATGATCGCCTCGGAGAACTTCGCCCCGGTCGCGGTCATGGAGGCGCAGGGCTCGGTCCTCACCAACAAGTACGCCGAGGGCTACCCGGGCCGCCGCTACTACGGCGGCTGCGAGCACGTCGACGTGGTCGAGCAGATCGCGATCGACCGCGTGAAGGAGCTGTTCGGCGCCGAGCACGCCAACGTGCAGCCGCACTCGGGCGCCCAGGCCAACGCGGCCGCGATGTTCGCGCTGCTCAAGCCGGGCGACACCATCATGGGCCTGAACCTCGCCCACGGCGGTCACCTGACCCACGGCATGAAGATCAACTTCTCCGGCAAGCTCTACGACGTCGTCGCCTACCACGTGGGCGAGGACGGCCGGGTCGACATGGCCGAGGTCGAGCGGCTGGCCAAGGAGTCACGGCCGAAGCTGATCGTCGCCGGCTGGTCCGCCTACCCCCGGCAGCTGGACTTCGCCGAGTTCCGCCGGATCGCGGACGAGGTCGGCGCCTACCTGATGGTCGACATGGCCCACTTCGCCGGGCTCGTCGCGGCCGGGCTGCACCCCAACCCGGTGCCGCACGCGCACGTGGTCACCACCACGACCCACAAGACCCTCGGCGGCCCGCGCGGCGGTGTGATCCTCTCCACGGCCGAGCTGGCCAAGAAGATCAACTCCGCCGTCTTCCCCGGTCAGCAGGGTGGTCCGCTGGAGCACGTGGTCGCCGCCAAGGCCGTCGCCTTCAAGGTCGCCGCCTCGGAGGACTTCAAGGAGCGCCAGCGCCGTACGCTGGAGGGTGCCCGCATCCTGGCCGAGCGTCTGGTGCGGGACGACGTCCGGGCCGTGGGCGTGGACGTCCTGTCCGGCGGCACGGACGTGCACCTGGTCCTGGTCGACCTGCGCGACTCCGAGCTGGACGGGCAGCAGGCCGAGGACCGGCTCCACGGCATCGGCATCACCGTCAACCGCAACGCGATCCCGAACGACCCGCGTCCGCCGATGGTGACGTCCGGTCTGCGGATCGGCACCCCGGCCCTGGCCACCCGCGGGTTCCGGGCGGAGGACTTCGCCGAGGTGGCGGAGGTCATCGCCGAGGCGCTGAAGCCGTCGTACGACGCGGAGGCCCTCAAGGCCCGGGTGAAGGCCCTGGCCGACCGGCACCCGCTGTACCCGGGTCTGAACAAGTAGGAGCGCGGCCGGCGACGGCCGCGAAGAAACCTTTCGGGGGCCGCGCCGGCCACAAGCCGGCGCGGCGCCCACCCCCTTGGCACCACCCCCGTAGTCAGGAGTTCCCCCGTGGCCATCTCGGTCTTCGACCTGTTCTCGATCGGCATCGGCCCGTCCAGCTCCCACACCGTCGGCCCGATGCGCGCGGCCGGCCTGTTCGTCCGGCGACTGCGCAACGAGGAGCTGCTGGGGTCCGTCGCCTCGGTCCGGGCGGAGCTGTACGGCTCGCTCGGCGCGACCGGGCACGGCCACGGCACGCCCAAGGCCGTGCTGCTCGGTCTGGAGGGCGACTCACCGCGCACGGTGGACGTGGAGACCGCCGACGAGCGGGTGGAGACGATCAAGGCCGACGGCAGGCTGAACCTGCTCGGCGAGCACGAGATCGCGTTCTCCTTCGACGACGACATGGTCCTGCACCGCCGCAAGGCCCTGCCCTACCACGCCAACGGCATGACCCTGTGGGCGTACGACGCCTCGGGCGCTCAGCTGCTGACCAAGACCTACTACTCGGTCGGCGGCGGCTTCGTCGTCGACGAGGACGCGGTCGGCGCCGACCGCATCAAGCTCGACGACACCGTGCTGAAGTACCCCTTCCGCACCGGTGACGAGCTGCTGCGCCTGGCCCGGGAGACCGGCCTGTCCATCTCGGCGCTGATGCTGGAGAACGAGCGGGC
The DNA here is from genome assembly GCF_044540525.1 of Streptomyces sp. NPDC085932. Taxonomy (NCBI): domain Bacteria; kingdom Bacillati; phylum Actinomycetota; class Actinomycetes; order Kitasatosporales; family Streptomycetaceae; genus Streptomyces; species Streptomyces sp. NPDC085932. The sequence goes on along the minus strand of NZ_JBITSJ010000009.1, from coordinate 26,905 downwards.
CTGGCGCACGGAGGAGGAGATCCGCGAGGGCCTGCTGGAGATCTGGCGGGTCATGCAGGCGTGCGTGGCGCGCGGCATGTCCCGCGAGGGCATCCTGCCGGGCGGTCTGAAGGTGCGCCGCCGGGCCGCCACCACCGCGCGCAAGCTCCGCTCCGAGGGCGACCCGCAGGCCCTGTCGATGGAGTGGATCACGCTCTACGCGATGGCCGTGAACGAGGAGAACGCGGCCGGGGGCCGGGTCGTCACCGCCCCGACCAACGGCGCGGCCGGCATCATCCCGGCGGTCCTGCACTACTACATGAACTTCGTGCCCGGCGCCGACGAGGAGGGCGTGGTCCGCTTCCTGCTCGCCGCGGGCGCGATCGGCATGCTGTTCAAGGAGAACGCCTCGATCTCCGGCGCCGAGGTCGGCTGCCAGGGCGAGGTCGGCTCCGCCTGCTCCATGGCCGCGGGCGCCCTCGCCGAGGTCCTCGGCGGCTCGCCCGAGCAGGTCGAGAACGCGGCCGAGATCGGCATGGAGCACAACCTGGGCCTGACCTGCGACCCGGTCGGCGGCCTGGTCCAGATCCCCTGCATCGAGCGCAACGGCATGGCGGCCGTCAAGGCCGTCACCGCCGCGCGCATGGCGATGCGCGGCGACGGGTCCCACAAGGTGTCCCTGGACAAGGTCATCAAGACGATGAAGGACACGGGCGCGGACATGTCCGTGAAGTACAAGGAGACGGCCCGGGGCGGGCTCGCGGTGAACATCATCGAGTGCTGACGGCCGAGCCGGCCCGCGTCTCACATCGCGAGAGGGCTGTACCGCGAAACAAGATGGCTGACATCGTTGTACCAGCCATGTTTCACGCGTGAAAGACCGAGCGATGCCCGCACCAGCCCCCGGTTCAGCCCCGACGCCCGTCAACCCCCGGTCCCGGGTCCTCGTCGCCAGCCTCATCGGCACGACGATCGAGTTCTACGACTTCTACATCTACGCGACCGCCGCGGTGCTCGTCTTCCCGCAGCTGTTCTTCCCGAGCAGCGACCCGACCACCGCGCTGCTGTCGTCCTTCGCGGTCTTCGGCGCCGCGATGGTCGCCCGCCCGATCGGCGCCGTCGTCTTCGGGCACCTCGGCGACCGCCTCGGCCGCAAGAAGACGCTCGTCGTCTCGCTGCTGACCATGGGCGTCGCCACCTTCCTCATCGGCGTCCTGCCCACCTACGCCCAGGCCGGCTGGGTGGCCACCGCGCTGCTCGTGCTGATGCGGCTCGCACAGGGCTTCGCGCTCGGCGGGGAGTGGAGCGGCGCCGCCCTGGTCGCCACCGAGAACGCCCCGAGCGGCAAGCGCGCCCTGTACGGCACCTTCCCGCAGCTCGGCGCCCCGCTGGGCTTCGTCATCGGCAACGGCCTGTTCCTGCTCATGGGCGCGCTGCTGCCCTCCGCGGCCGGCGCCGACCCGTCCCAGCCCTCGGACGCCTTCCTCGACTGGGGCTGGCGCGTGCCGTTCCTCTTCTCCGCCGTGATGGTCGCCATCGGCCTGTGGGTGCGCTCCCGGCTCGTCGAGTCCGCGGTGTTCACCAGGACCCGCGCCTCGGGCGGAGTGCGGCGGCTGCCGCTGGCCACCGTGGTGCGCGGCCACGGCAGGCAGCTGGTCCTGGGCACCTTCATCATGCTGGCGACCTACGTGCTCTTCTACCTGATGACCACGTTCTCGCTCAGCTACGGACGGGCCGCGAAGGACGCCGCCGTGCCCGGCCTGGGCTACGGCTACACCACCTTCGTCCTCATGCTGATCTTCGGTGTGCTGTTCTTCGCCGCCTTCACCCTGGTCTCCGGCCCGCTCGCCGACCGGTACGGGCGGCGCACCACGCTGATCTGGATCACCGCGGCGATCGTGGTCTTCGGACTGGTCTGGGCACCGCTGATCGGCCTGGGCACCCTCGGCGTGGTGCTGTGGCTCGTGCTCGGCTTCACCCTGATGGGCCTGACGTTCGGCCCGATGGGCGCGCTGCTGCCCGAACTCTTCCCGACCAGCGTGCGCTACACCGGCTCCGGCATCTCGTACAACCTCAGCTCGATCCTGGGGGCGGCGGTCGCCCCGTTCATCGCGGTGGCGCTGTGGGAGGCCGGGGACGGCTCACCGTGGCTGGTCGGCGTCTACCTCTCGGCGATGGCCGTCCTGACGCTGACCGCGCTGCTCCTCGGCAAGGAGACCCGGCACGTCTCCCTGGACGACGACGAGACCGCCCGTACCGGCGACCGGACACCCTCCGTGACCGCGACCGGCGGAAGTTGACATCCGCACATCGGGCCACCGCAGCCCGTGCCATGGTGGTGGGCACCAACTCCCCCTCCCCCACGAGCACTTCAGGGAGCCCCCATGCTGCGCGGCATCGACGTGAGCGCCTACCAGTCCTCCTCCTACGCCACCGACGGCCTCTCCTTCGTCTTCGTGAAGGCGACGGAGGGGCGGTCCTACGTGAACCCCAAGCTGGCCGCGCAGACCGAGCGGGCGCGGGACGCCGGGCTGGTCGTCGGCTTCTACCACTTCCTGTGGCCCGGCAACCTCACCGCCCAGGCGGAGTACTTCGTCGGCAAGGCCCCGGACCGGGCGGGCGACATCCTCGCCGTCGACTGGGAGACGACCGGCGACGGCACCCACGCGAGCAACGCGGAGAAGGACCGGTTCATACGGAAGCTGAAGGAACTGCGTCCGGACAACCGTGTGGTGCTCTACTGCAACCGGAACTTCTGGCTCAACGTGGACACGACCTCCTACGCCGGCGACGGGCTGTGGATAGCCGACTACGTCTCCGCGGGAAAGCCCCGCATCAAGGCGAAGTGGCGCTTCCACCAGTACACCGACGACCCACTGGACAAGAACGTGGCCGACTTCGAGAGCAAGGCGGCGCTGCGCAAGTGGGCCACGGGCGCCTGATCCCGCGGACGCCGGATCCCGCCGGTCCTCAGCCGCGGAAGTCCGCCGTGCGCTCCGGGGACGCCTCCGACAGGGCCTTGGTGACGTCCTGGACTCCACCGCGCAGGCCGTAGACCGGGGTGCCGGGCTGCTGGCGCCACGAGTCGTCGAGACCGCCCGCGTCGACCGTGTCGAAGCCGAGTTCCCCGATCAGCTCGCGGACCTTCCGCTTGGCCGCCTCGTCGTCGCCGGCCACCGGGAGGGCAATGCGCTCGGGGTCGCCTTCCGGGCGGTGGCGGTCCAGGATGTCCTGGGCGTAGGTGCCGTTGAAGGCCTTGACGACGGGGTGGCCCAGTTGCCGTTCCGTCCAGCGGCTCTCGGTGAGCCCCTCGTCCTCGATGCCGGCGATCCTGCCGTCGCGCTGCCTGGGGTAGTAGTTGCCGGTGTCGATGACCGCGACGCCCTCCGCCGCGCCGTCCAGCAGGCCGGACGGCAGGTCCGGGACCGCCTTCAGGGGGATGGTCACCACGACGACCTCCGCGCCGCGGGCGGCCTCCTCCACCGGTACGGGTGTCGCGCCGGTCTCCTCCGCCAGGGCGGTGAGGGTGTGCGGACCGCGGGAGTTGGCGACGGACACGTCGTGGCCCAGGGCGGTGAGCCGCCGGGTCAGGTTGCCGCCGATGTTGCCCGCTCCGATGATGCCGATCTTCATGTCCTCGCCCTTCCGGGGGTGGATGGCGCCTCGTGGCTCCTGGTGACCTGGGCAACCTCGGAGGCGGGTGGGCTATTCCTGGCGGCGTGGGCGCGCGGGCATGCCGAGGGGCCCGGTCCGTGCGGGCACGGGCCGGGCCCCTTCGCTCGGATGTCCCGGGCGGCCTACTTGTTCAGGTAGCCCCAGAACTCGTCGAAGCTCAGCTTCTTGTCGCCGTCCAGGTCGCGGCTCTTGATGACGACCTCGGCGACCGACTCGGTGACGTTCCAGTCACCCGACTGGGCCAGGGCGGCCTTGAACTCGGCAGCGGTGATGAATCCGTCACCGTCCGTATCGATCCGCTCGAACTGCTTGCGTGCTTCCTCGATGTCCGCCACCGATCGCCCCTCGTCTCGTGCTGTACGTCGTGCTGACGCAGGTCAGATTAACTGGCCGCGCGGGCTTCCAGTGCGGCGGCCACCCGGGCGGACTCCTCCCGGCGGGCCGCCGCGGACCCGGCGTCCTTCACGACGGTGAGCAACTCCCGTCGGCGGGCGGCCCGATGGGTGACCTGCGGGCGCGGCCGGCGGGAGCTCGCGCAGCGTCCGGATCCGTCGGCGGACCATGCGGGCGGCGTCGTGGAGCCGGCATCCAGCGGATGGGGACTCACCCGCGGTCAGTGCCAGGGCTTGTAGTGCGGGTTGCTCTCGCACTCGCTCATGATCTCCGTCTTGGTCGCCTTGTCGACCGGGCAGACGCCGACGATGTACCGGCGGGCGATGCCACCGGGGAAGGCGACCTCCTGCTGGTCGGCGTACTTGTGGGTGTCGCCGATGGTCCGGTTGACGTCGACGCCGCCGGGGGCGTCGACGTAGTAGTTGAAGGCCGACTTCCACTTCTTGAACAGGTCGTGGTCGTACGTCGTCGACACGTACGGGGACGGCTGGTTGACCAGGACGTACTTCTCCAGGTCGTACTGGCCGTTCACGACGTCCCTGGGGCGGAAGCCCTCCTCGAAGACGACGGAGGGGCCGCGGCCGTCCGCGCGGTAGAGGGTGCCGCAGGTGGTACGCCAGGACGGGTCGGGGGTGATCCGGCCGAGGTCGACCCGCCGGTCGGCGGCGGCTTGGGCCTTGTCGTCGTACTGGACGGGGCAGGCGGCCGGCGCCGGGGCGGCGGGCCGGGCGGGTGACGGGGCCGGTGCGGCGGCCGTGGTGGTGAGGACGGCCGCGAGGGAGAGGGCGGCGGCCGTGGCACGCCGCCGCGGGCGGAGAGTGATCATGCCCAGCACGATCGTGGGTCCGCCGCGGCGGGGCCGGGATCCTCACCCGATCAGGGCGTGTCAACTGCGCTCGTGTGGACGGCGGATGGGGTCAGCGGAAGACGCCCGTGTGACCGAGCGAGTAGCGGCCGGGCTGGGGGTAGACGGCGAGGCCGTGCGGGCCGCTGCCGACGGGGATGCGGGCGAGCTGGGTGCCGGTGCGGGTGTCGATGGCGTACACCTCGGCGTCGTAGCGGCCGGAGAGCCACAGCACCTTGCCGTCGGCGGAGACGCCGCCCATGTCGGGGCTGCCGCCGTCGGGCAGCCGCCACTTCTTGGTGAGCTTGTTCTGCGCGAAGTCGAAGACGGAGACCGTGCCCTCGCCGCGGTTGGACACGTACATCTCGCGGGAGTCGCGGCCGACGTAGAGGCCGTGGCAGCCCCTGCCGGTGGGCAGCAGGGTGGGCTCGGTGAACCTGTCGCCGTCCAGGACCCACATGCCGTGGGCCATCATGTCGGCGATGTAGAACCTCTTGCCGTCGGGGGAGAGCTTCACGTCCTGCGGCATGGCTCCCTCGAACGGCAGCCGCTGCTGGCCGACGACCTCCATCTTCTCCGTGTCGACCTTGAGCAGCTCGCCGCTGAACTCGCAGGAGACGATGAAGTAGCGGCCGTCGAGGGAGAAGTCGGCGTGGTTGACGCCGTAGCAGGAGACCGGGACGGTCTTCTTGACCGCCATGGTGTGCGGGTCGCGGAAGACCAGCTCGCGGTCGAGGGAGGCCATGACGACGGCGTACTTGCCGTGCGGCGTGAAGTACAGGTTGTACGGGTCGTGGACCTCGACCTCCTTGCCCGCCTTGCCGGTCCTCGGGTCGATCGGGGTGAGGGTGTGGCCGCGGTTGTTGTTGACCCAGAGCGTCTTCAGGTCCCAGGAGGGCACGACGTGCTGGGGCTGCCGGCCCACGGGGATCGTCTCGACGATCTCGTAGGTCTCGGGGTCGATGACGGAGACCGTGTCCGACTCGGTGTTGGGGACGTAGACCCGGGACGGGAAGTCCTTGACGACGGGGGACAGCCTGCCGGGGCGGTCGGCCGCGTAGACGTCCTCCGGGTCGAGGACGGGCGGCATGCCGGGCAGGCCCTCCACGGGCTTCTTCTCGGGCGGGGCGGGCACGGCGGCCTTGGTGCCGCGCGCCTCGGAGGTCCGCTCCCCGTCCGTGCCGCAGGCGGCGAGGACGGCGAGGGCGGCACCCGTGACCAGGGCGCTCTTGACGAGGTGACGGTGCATTCCACCATTTAAGGCGCGCATGATCCGGAAACGGGCCATTCGCCCGACCGGCGGCCGGGCGAGCCCCGCGGCCCCGGGTCTCAGCGGTCGGCGACCCGCATCTCGAACCAGGTGGTCTTGCCCCGGGGCAGCAGGTCGACCCCCCAGCGGTCGGCCAGCTTGTCGACCAGGAACAGGCCCCGGCCGCTGACGTCCATCTCCTGCACCGGCATCAGGCACGGCAGTCCGCGGGAGGGATCGCGCACCTCGACACGGATCCAGCCGCGGCGCCGGTGCAGGCGGAGACCGAAGACGCGGGCGCCGGTGTGGCGCACGGCGTTGCCGACGAGTTCGGAGACGAGGAGGACGGCGTCCTCCGTGGTCTTGGGCGTGAGCCCCCAGTGGCGCAGGACCACGACCTGGGTGAGGCGCCTGGCGGTGGCCGCGGACTCGGGGCGGGAAGGCAGTGGGACCTCCGCCTCCGTCGGGTTGCCGTACAACTCCAGCGCCTTCAGCGCGTGTTCGTCCTCAACGGTCGGCGACCAGCGCGCCGCGGACGCATGAGCGTGCCCCCGCGGCTGTTCCATACCCTCCAGCCCCGCCATGCCCCCATCATGGCCGTCCGGGGCGCCCGCCGGGGCCGTTCCCGGGTAATACGCCCGGGAGGACGGGCCCCGGACCGGGGGTCGTCCGTCATATGCCAGTGGCAGTTCGGTCCGACCCGCACCCGGGCCGACCTGCTGGAACGGGCCGTTCCGGGGCAATCGGCGGGCTCCTTCGATCCGGCACGCTTAAGGTTGCCTTAAGGCTGCCATAAACCGCCCCATCGGGGGACCCGGATCAGACACGGCGTCAATTGCAACCCCCTGGAGGGAGGTTCAGAGGAACTTCGCCTTGCCCGGCCCCTCCTCCACGAAGCTGCGCATCCCGCGCTCACGGTCCTCGGTGGCGAACAGGCCCGCGAACCAGTTCCGTTCGATCGCGAGGCCCGTGTCGATGTCCGTCTCCAGGCCCGTGTCGATCGACTCCTTGGCGGCGCGCAGCGCGAGGGCCGGGCCCTGGGCCAGCTTCGCGGCCCAGGCGTGCGCCTGGGCGTAGACCTCGTCGGCGGGCACGACCCGGTCGACCAGGCCGATCTCCTTGGCCTCGTCGGCCTTGACCATGCGGCCCGTGAAGATGAGGTCCTTGGCCTTGGAGGGGCCGACCAGGCGGGCCAGGCGCTGGGTGCCGCCGGCGCCGGGGATCAGGCCGAGCAGGATCTCCGGCTGGCCGAGCTTGGCGTTCTCGCCGGCGATGCGGTAGTCCGCGCAGAGCGCGAGCTCGCACCCGCCACCCAGGGCGTAGCCCGTCACGGCCGCGACGACGGGCTTGGGGATGCGGGCCACGGCCGTGAAGGAGTCCTGCAGGGCGCGGGCGCGCAGGACCATCGCGGTGTGGTCCATCGCCTGCATCTCCTTGATGTCCGCGCCGGCCGCGAACACCTTCTCGCCGCCGTAGACCACCACGGCCCGCACGTCCTCGCGGCGCGCGGCCTCCTCGGCGAGTTCCTTCAGCCGGTCCTGCGTGGCGATGTCCAGCGCGTTCATGGGCGGTCGGTCCAGCCGGAGCGTGCCGACGCCTTCAGCGACTTCCAGAGAGATGGTCATGGGCAGCAGGTTAACGGGGACTAACGGGCAGGGCCCCGGTGCGGTCCGTCACACCGGGGCCCTGCCGTCAGCGCAAGCGTGCTACTTCTTCCACTTCTCCCACGACATGTTCCAGCCGTTGAGCCCGTTGTCCGGGTCGACGATCCGGTCCTCGGAGTTCTTGACGACGACCACGTCGCCGATCATGGAGTTGTCGAAGAACCACGCGGCCGGCACCTTCTTGTCCCAGCCGCCGCGCACGTCGCGCAGGCCGATGCAGCCGTGGCTGGCGTTGTAGTTGCCGAAGGCGCCGCCCGCCCAGTAGTTGCCGTGCAGGAACGTGCCGGAGGTGGTGAGGCGGATGGCGTGCGGGACGTCCTTGATGTCGTACTCGCCGCCGTAGCCGACGGTCTCGCCGTTCATCCGGGTGACCGTGAGCATCTCGCTGACGACCATCTGGCCGTTCCAGGTCTCCATGCCGGGCTTGCCGGTGGTGACGGGGATGGTCTTGACGACCTTGCCGTCGCGCGTGACCTTCATGGTGAGCTTCTTGGCGTCGACGACCGAGACCTGGTTGCGGCCGATGGTGAACTCGACCTTCTTGTCCTGCTCGCCGTAGACGCCGGGGCGGCCCTCGACGCCGTCGAGGTTCAGGTCGACGGTCACCTTGGTGCCGGGCTTCCAGTACTTCTCGGGGCGGAAGTCGAGCCGGTCGTTGCCGAACCAGTGGCCCTCGACCTCGACGGCGGGCTCGGTCTTGATGCGGATGGCGTTCTCGACGGCCTCCGGGCTGGTGATGCCCCGGGAGAAGCGGATGGAGAACGGCATGCCGACGCCGACCTTGGAGCCGTCCTCGGGCGTGAAGGTGCCGATGAAGGTGTTCTTCGGCGTCAGCGTCGTGAAGCCGGCGTCCTCCGCGGCCGTGCGGCCCTCGGAGTCCTTGGCGACCGCGTGGACGGTGTACTTGGTGGCACCGGCCAGGTGCGTGGACGGCGTCCAGGTGGCACCGTCGCCGGATATCTTCCCGTCGATCCTCTTGCCCTCGGCGTCCTTGACGACGACCTCCGAGAGCTTGCCCTTGGCGGCGGTGACCTTCAGGGCGCCGCTGGTCTCGACGGACTTGGCCCCGTCCTTCGGCGCGATGCTGACGACGGCCTCGGACTGCTTGCTCTGCGCGGTGCCCGCGTCCTCGCCCTTGCCGCCGCTCGCACCGGAACCGGAGCCGTCGCCCCCGCCGCCGCACGCCGTCACGGCGAACAGCAACGCGCCGACGACGAGCGCGAGCCTGCCGTGCCCGCGCCCAACCGACGCCCCCGATATCGGTCGCACGTTCAAGTGGTTCTCCCCTCCCCGGACCTGGTCAGGCCCGCTCCCCGGCGCGTGTCCCCCGCGCACCGGCGAATAGTAACCACCAAGTGAGCGGCCCCGGCGGCCCGCGAATGTCACTGTTCGGTCCCAACGGATCGCCGGCTCAACCCGCCCCCCTGTCGGGTTACTTCACCGCACTGCCCGCCTTCCATGCGTTCCAGCCCATATTCCAGCCTCCGAGCCCGTTGTCGGGAGCGACCGTTTTGTCATTGCTGTTGACCACCTCGACGACGTCCCCGACGAGGCTCCGGTCGAAGAACCAGCCGGCCGGGGTGTCCGAACCGCCGCCCTTCACGTCACGCAGCCCGACGCACCCGTGGCTGACGTTGGTGCGGCCGAACACACTGCGGTGCGCCCAGTAGTTGCCGTGCAGGAAGGTGCCGGAGTCGGTCAGGCGCATGGCGTGCGGGACGTCGGGGATGTCGTACTCGCCCTTGCCGTCACGCTTCTTGAAGCCGACGGTGGCGCCGTTCATCCGGGTGACCTCCAGCATCTCGGTCACCACCATCTTGCCGTTGTAGGTGGTGGTCTTCGGGGCGCCGGCCGTGACGGGCACGGTGGCGAGCGGCTCGCCGTCGCGCCGCACCTCCATGGAGTGCCGGGCGGCGTCGACGATGGAGATCTGGCTGCGGCCGACGGTGAAGGAGAACCGCTTGTTCTGCAGGCCGTAGAGGCCGGGCCCGCCCTTCACGTCCCGCAGGCGCAGCGCGACGGTGACCTGGGTGCCGGGCTTCCAGTAGTCCTGGGGGCGGAAGTCGAGCCGGGTCCGGCCGAACCAGTGCGGGCGGATCTCGACGGCCGGGCGGGCGGTGACCCGCACCGCGCGCTCGACGGCCGCCCGGTCCGCGATCCGCCGGCTGAACTGCAGGGAGACGATCATGCCGGTGCCGACCGTGGCGCGGTGCTCCGGCGTGACGTAGCCGATGAAGCGCTCCTTGGGGACGTACGTGGTGAAGGTGGTGTGCCGGGCCGAGCGGCGTCCGTCGCCGTCCACGGCCACGGCGTCGACCGTGTACTTGGCGCCCAGGGCGAGCCGCGGCTCCTCGGGCTCCCAGGTCAGGCCGTCGGCGGAGAGGTGCCCGGGCACGGGGGTCTCCTGCGCGTCCTGCGAGCGGACCACCTTCACCGACTCCAGCCGGCCGTCGGGCACGCGCACCCGCAGGTCCTCCCCGGGGCGCACGCCCCTGGTGCCGTCGCCGGGCGTGATCTCGATGACGTCCTCGGGCGCCGGGGGCGCGCCGAACACCCCGGCGATGCCGCCGCCGTCGTCCGAGGTACAGCCGGTGGCCCCGGCGAGGAGCCCTGCCCATGTCACTACGGCGGCCAGCGCGGCCCTCGCGCGCCGCGCGCGCCCTTGTACGTGCCTCACGAGGTGCCCAACGACCGGTCGCGTCCCCGGGAAACGACCATGCCCGCCCCCGGGGAAACGTGAGTGCGACCCATGCTCTGGGCAGAACAGTGGGGAGGACGACGCGCAGGGGAGCCGCGACCCGGGCCGCCGCACAGGGCCGCACCCCTCTGTCCCCCGTCGTTCCACGAGCCGCGGGAGGCTGACAGGTGTCCAGCGCAGCCGAGCAGGAGGCGGTGGCCGGTCATCAGGCCACCGGGAACGGGCGCCAGGCCGCCGCCGTGAACGGCACGCGGCGGGCCGCGCCGCCGCCCGTCGTGCCCGCCCGGCCGGGCGCGCCGACCCCGCTGGGCGCCCGGTTCCGGGTCGGTCCGGACGGGGTGGCCGGGACCAATTTCGCGTTGTGGGCGGGCGGGGCCGAGGGGGTCGAGCTGTGCCTCTTCGACGAGGCGGGCAAGGAGTCGCGGGTCCGGCTCGCCGAGCTGACCCACGGGATCTGGCACGGTTTCGTGCCGGGCGTGCTGCCCGGGCAGCGCTACGGCTACCGGGTGCAGGGCCGCTGGGACCCCTGGACGGGTGCCCGCTGGAACCCGGCGAAACTGCTGCTCGACCCGTACGCACGGGCCGTCGACGGCGACTTCGGACTGCCGCCCGAGGTGTACGGGCACGTCCGCGACTGGCCGCAGCAGCACGTCGCCGACACCGTGCGCGACGACCGGGACTCGGCGCCGTTCGTGCCGAAGGGCGTCGTCGTCCACGATGACGACGACTGGTCCGACGACCGCCGCCCCAAGACACCGTGGGCCGACTCGGTGATCTACGAGCTGCACGTCAAGGGCTTCACGCAGCTGCACCCGGGCATCCCCGAGGAGTTGCGCGGCACCTACGCCGGCCTCGCGCATCCGGCGGCGGTGGAGCACCTGGTGAAGCTGGGTGTGACGGCGGTGGAGCTGCTGCCGGTGCACCAGTTCGCGCACGAGGACCACCTGCTGCGCCGGAGCCTGCGCAACTACTGGGGCTACAACTCCGTCGGCTACTTCGCCCCGCACGCGGCCTACGCCGCCTCCGGCACGCGGGGCCAGCAGGTCGGCGAGTTCAAGCGGATGGTGCGCGCCCTGCACGCGGCCGGCATCGAGGTCATCCTCGACGTGGTCTACAACCACACCGCCGAGGCGGGCGAACTGGGCCCGACGCTGTCCCTGAAGGGCATCGACAACCGCGGCTACTACCGCCTCCAGGACGACGCCCGCCGCTACGCCGACTACACCGGCTGCGGCAACACCCTGCACGTGGTCCAGCCGCACGTGCTGCGCCTGATCACGGACTCGCTGCGCTACTGGGTCACCGAGATGGGCGTGGACGGCTTCCGCTTCGACCTGGCGGCGGCGCTGGCCCGCTCCATGCACGACGTCGACATGCTCTCCCCGTTCCTGGCGGTGATCGCCCAGGACCCGGTGCTGCGCCGGGTGAAGCTGATCGCCGAGCCGTGGGACGTGGGGTCGGGCGGCTACCAGGTGGGCGCGTTCCCGCCGCTGTGGACGGAGTGGAACGACCGGTACCGCAACGCCGTGCGGGACTTCTGGCGGCACGCGCTGCCCGACGTGCGCGAGATGGGCTACCGGCTGTCGGGCTCCAGCGACCTGTACGCCTGGGGCGGGCGCCGGCCGTACGCGTCGGTCAACTTCATCACCGCGCACGACGGGTTCACGCTGCGCGACCTGGTGTCCTACCAGCGCAAGCACAACGAGGCCAACGGCGAGGGCAACCGGGACGGCACGGACGACAACCGGGCCTGGAACTGCGGCGCCGAGGGCGAGACGGACGACGAGGGCGTGCGGGCGCTCAGGCGCCGGCAACTGCGCAACCTGCTGACCACGCTGCTGCTGTCCACGGGCGTGCCCATGCTGGTCGCGGGCGACGAGCTGGGCCGCACGCAGCGCGGCAACAACAACGCCTACTGCCAGGACAACGAGATCAGCTGGGTGGACTGGAGTCTGCTGGAGGACCCCGGCTGGCGGGCCCTGTGCGAGCTGACCTCCCGGCTGATCGCGCTGCGCCACCGGCACCCGGTGCTGCGCCGCCGGGCCTTCTTCTCGGGCCGGGCCCAGACCGCGGACGGGCTGCGCGACCTGGCCTGGTTCACCTCGCGGGGCACCGAGATGACGGAGCAGGACTGGTACGCGCCCGCCGCCACGCTGGGCATGTACCTCTCCGGCCGGGACATCCCGGGCCGGGACGAGCGCGGGGAGCAGATCCTCGACGACAGCTTCCTGGCGGTGCTGCACGCGGGCGAGGGGCCGGTGGACTTCGTGCTGCCGGGGCCGCCGTGGGCGGAGCGCTACGAGGTCGTCGTCGACACGAGCCTGGAGGAGCAGGGGGAGGCGCCGGGCGTGGAGCACCCGGCCGGGACGGAGATCACGGTGCCGGCGCGGGCGGTGCTGCTGCTGCGGGTGGCGGGCTGAAACGCCTGCGGGCAGGGTCCTCCGCCGTCCGGGTGGAAGGGGCGGGGAGCCGCAGGTCGTAGGACCAACGGCCGATGCGGGTCGGGCGAAAACTCGGTGGGCAGTGTCAGTGGTGAACCGTAGGCTCGCTGCTGATGGCCACGACACCCGCACCCGCCCAGGACCGTTCCGTCGTGCGTACGCTGCTGCGCCTGTGGCCGTATGTCCGGCCCGTGCGGGCCAGGCTGTTCACCGCCGCGTTCGTCGCGATACTCGCCTCCTGCGTCGGCCTGGTCATCCCGCTCGTGCTGAAGTGGATGGTGGACGGGCCGGTCGCCGACCGGGACCCGGCCGGGGTGTGGCTGGGGGCGCTGTTCCTGCTGCTGCTCGGCTTCGCCGAGGCGCTGCTGTTCGGGCTGCGGCGCTGGCTGGTGGCGCGTCCGCTCTCCCGTGTCGAGGCCTCCATGCGGGCGGCGCTGTACCGGCACCTGCAACGGCTGCCGGTGTCCTTCCACGACCGGTGGGCCTCGGGGCAGTTGCTGTCCCGGGGGACGACGGACCTGATGCTGCTGCGCATGTTCCTCGCCTTCCCGCTGACGTTCCTGCTGGTCAACGGGGTGACGATCCTCGCTGGCGTGATCATCATGGTGCTGCAGGACTGGACCCTGGGGCTGGTCGTCCTCGGACCCGCCGTCCCCCTCCTGGTCACCTGCGTGATCTTCGAGAAGCGTTACGCCACGGCGGCACGGCGCGCCCAGGACCAGGTCGGGGACCTGACGACGGTCGTCGAGGAGAGCGTGCTCGGCATCCGCATCGTCAAGGGCTTCGGCCGCCACCGGAGCCAGGCCCGGGCCTTCCGCGAGCTGTCGCGGAAGCTGCGCGGCACGGAACTGCGCAAGGCCCGCCTGCTCGCGACCATCTGGGGCGTCATCGTGACGCTGCCGGAGGTGGCGATCGGCGCCGCGCTGGTGGTCGGGGTCGTCCAGGTCGCCGACGGGGAACTGTCCGCGGGCACGCTGGTGGCCTTCCTCTCGACGGCACTGGCGCTGCGCTGGCCGGTGGAGTCGATCGGCTTCCTGCTGGCGATGACGCAGGAGGCGGCGACGGCGACGGAGCGGTACTTCGAGGTGATGGACGAGCGGGCCGAGGAGACGGATCCGGCGCCGGGGGCGGTCCCGCCCGACCCCGGGGACCGGGGACTGCGCTTCCACGACGTCACCTTCCGCTACCCCGACGCCCCGCCCGGCTCCCCTCCCGTGCTCCACCACATCGACCTGCACATCCGCCCCGGCGAGTCCATGGCCCTGGTCGGCACCACCGGCAGCGGCAAGACGACCCTCACCGCGCTCGTCCCCCGCCTGTACGAGGTGACCTCGGGCCGGATCACGCTCGACGGGGTCGACATCATCGCCCTGCCCCGACAGGCCCTGCGCGCCAAGGTCGCCGTCGCCTTCGAGGAACCCACGCTCTTCTCGGCCGCCGTCGGCGACAACGTGCTCATGGGGGCCGGGGACACCGCGGACCCCGCGGCGCTGGAGCGTGCCCTGGCCGTCGCCCAGGCCGACTTCGTGCACACCCTGCCCCAGGGGACCGACACCCAGGTCGGCGAGCAGGGCCTGAGCCTCTCCGGCGGTCAGCGGCAGCGCATCGCCCTGGCCAGGGCGGTCGTGGGGCAGCCGGAGTTCCTCGTGCTCGACGACCCGTTGTCGGCGCTGGACGTGCACACGGAGGCCGCCGTGGAAGCCGCACTGCGGCAGGTCCTGGCCGGCACCACCGCCCTGATCGTGGCGCACCGCCCGTCGACGGTGCTGCTCGCGGACCGGGTCGCCCTGCTGTCCGGCGGCCGGATCGCCGCGGTCGGCACCCACCACGAACTGCTGCGCACCCACGCCGAGTACGCGCACCTGATGTCCGGAGCGGAGTCGGAACGACAGGAGGAGGCCCGATGACGGCGGCCACCACGGCACCGGCCGGCGGCAAGCCCGACGACCGCCGCCCCGCCCCCGGGGACCCCTTCGACCGGGACGTCCTGCCCACTCCCCCGGGCGCCACCGCGGCCCTGCTGCGTTCCCTGCTCGCGCCCATGAAGGCCCGGGTCGCGGTGACGACGCTCCTGCTGCTGCTCCAGCAGGCGGTGGTGCAGGCGGGGCCGCTGCTGGTGGCGTACGCCATCGACCGTGCCGTGCCGGCGTTCCGGGCGCAGGACCACGGGCCGCTGATCGCGGTGGGGGCCGGCTATCTGGGGTGTGCGCTGGCCGCGGGCGCCCTGCAGTGGGCGTTCATCGCCGCCGCCGCCCGCGTCAACCAGGACGTGCTGCTGGACCTGCGCGGCCGGATCTTCCGGCACGCCCAGGCGCTCAGCGTCGACTTCCACGAGCGCTACACCTCGGGCCGGCTCATCTCCCGCTCCACCACGGACGTGGAGTCGCTGCGCGAGCTGCTCGACGAAGGGCTCCAGGAGCTCGTGACGGTCGTGCTGTCGTTCGTCTACATCTCGGCGCTGCTGCTCTGGCTCGACCTCGGCCTCGGCGGCGTGGCGGTGGCGTCCCTGGTGCCGCTGTACGGGCTCGTGCGGCTCTACCAGCGGCGGGCGGCCCGGGTGTACCGGGCGCGGTCGACCGCGATCGCCGCCGTGATCGTCAAGTTCGTCGAGACGATGAACGGCATCCGGCCGGTGCGCGCCTTCCGCCGCGAGGCCGCCAACGACGCCG
This sequence comes from Streptomyces sp. NPDC085932, assembly GCF_044540525.1. NCBI lineage: Bacteria > Bacillati > Actinomycetota > Actinomycetes > Kitasatosporales > Streptomycetaceae > Streptomyces > Streptomyces sp. NPDC085932. The sequence goes on along the minus strand of NZ_JBITSJ010000009.1, from coordinate 11,293 downwards.
ACTTCGGCCGGCTCAACCAGCGGCACGAGCGGACCAACGGCGACGCGCTGCTGGAGATGGCCCGGTACGTCACCGGCTCGCGGCTGATCGCCAACACGGCGGTGGCGGCGATCGTGCTGTGGGGTGCCCATCGGGTCGCCGACGGCACCCTGGCCCTCGGGGTGCTGGCCGCGGCCGTGCTGTACCTGCGGCGGCTGTACGACCCCATCGACCGGCTGGGCATGTTCCTCAACTCCTACCAGTCGGCGGCGGCCTCCCTGGAGAAGATCGCGGGGCTGCTGGCCCAGACGCCGTCCGTGCCCGAGCCCGTCACTCCGCGGCCGCTCCCGCCGGCGCGGAGCGAGCACCCCGGGCGGGAGGTCGTCTTCGACGGCGTCAGCTTCGGCTACCGCACGGGCGGCGAGGTGCTGCCCCGCTTCGACCTGACGCTCCCGGCCGGGCAGACGGTCGCGGTCGTCGGCTCCACGGGCGCCGGCAAGTCGACGCTGGCCAAGCTGCTGGCCCGGTTCTACGACCCCTCCGACGGACGGGTGCTGCTCGACGGCGTCGACCTGCGTGACCTCGCCGTGCCGGAACTGCGGCGCGGTGTGGTGATGGTGACGCAGGAGGCGTTCCTGTTCTCGGGCACGGTCGCCGACAACATCGCGATCGGCCGGCCGGAGGCGACCCGGGCGGAGATCGAGCAGGCGGCGAAGGAGATCGGCGCGCACGACTTCATCAGCGCCCTGCCCGACGGCTACGACACCGACGTCCGCAAGCGCGGCGGCCGCATCTCGGCCGGCCAGCGGCAACTGGTCGCCTTCGCGCGGGCGTTGCTGGCCGACCCGGCGGTGCTGATCCTCGACGAGGCGACCAGCTCCCTGGACGTTCCCGGCGAGCGCGCCGTGCAGCGGGCCATGGCGACGGTGCTGAAGGGACGCACGGCCGTGGTCATCGCGCACCGGCTGTCGACGGTGGAGATCGCGGACCGGGTCCTGGTGATGGAACACGGCAGGATCGTGGAGGACGGCGAACCGGCCGGACTCATCGCGGGTACGGGCCGCTTCGCGGAGCTGCACCGGGCGTGGCGGGACAGCCTGGCGTAGCCCGGACGCCCGCCAGTGCACGCAGAGCGGCCATCGCCGGGTTCCGGGCCAGGGCCGGATGCTGACGTTCGAGGTACTCCACACCGTCGGTGACGAATCTCCGGGCCTCGCACGCGTAGGCGTCGAGCGGACAGCCGGGGGCCGGCGCCGGAGCGTCGTGCGAGGCGGTGAACCGCACCCGGTCACCCACGAGTTCGAGCCGTATGACGTAGGTGTTCTCGGTGAAGTCGATCGTCGCCGCGCCCTCGGTCCGCAGGCCGTGCAGCGAGTGGCCCACGGTGAACATGAGGTCGACCAGAGGCGTGTCGGCGGCCGCGAGGAAAGCGTGGCCGTCCACGGTGAAGTCGACCGGGTACTCGAAGAATCCGTAGCGCAGGTCGGTCGCCGTGAGGGCCGCCAGGTCGACCCGGCCGGCCTGCCAGGCCCGTTCCCAGCCGGAACCGATGTCCCTGCTGCTGTCGGGCGTGAAACGGATCTGCAAGGGGCTCCTAAGTGTCCGTGTCCGTATAGCGAACATGAACTTCCGGTCAACGGACCGTTTCCGGCCATTGTATTGACGCGCTCCTGACAGAAAGCGCGGTCCCCTGCCACGCTTCCCACGACTGCTCCACAGCAACCCCACAGCAACACCTCCACCTCCCCAGGCCGGGCGATCCCCGGTCCCGCAGAAGGAGTCCGTGTTGAGTAGCAGTTCCTCTGGCAGAGGCACCTCCCACAGACGCACTCCCCACACCCCCCGCCGCACCGCGGCCGTGGCCCTCGCCGGCGTCGCCGCGCTGATCGCCGCAGCCGTGCAGAGCGGCACCGCCGTCGCGGCCCCGGAGAAGGCACCGCAGGCCGCGAGCAAGGCGATCCCCGGCTCGGAGCCGGTCAAGCTCACCCCCGCCCAGCGGGCCGCGCTGATCCGCGAGGCCGACGCGGCCAAGGCCCGCACCGCGGAGGACCTGGGCCTGGGCGCGAAGGAGAGGCTGGTCGTCCGTGACGTCCTGAAGGACCGGGACGGCACCGTGCACACCCGCTACGAGCGCACCTACGACGGCCTGCCGGTCCTCGGCGGCGACCTCGTCGTGGAGAGCACGAAGGCGGACGAGACCGCCGCCGTCGTGAAGGCCACCCGCGCCGCCATCAAACCGGCCACGACGAAGACGGCGGTGCCCGCGGCGAAGGCCCGGCAGCAGGCCCTGGCCGCCGGGAAGGCCGAGGAGGCGAAGAGCCCCGGCATCAACCGCGAGCCCCGCAAGGTGATCTGGGCCGCGAACGGCAAGCCCGTCGTGGCGTACGAGACGGTCGTCGGCGGCTTCCAGCACGACGGAACCCCGCAGGAACTGCACGTCGTCACGGACGCCACCACCGGCGAGAAGCTGTACGCGTGGGAGGCCATCGAGACCGGCACCGGCAACACGGTGTACTCCGGCACCGTCGACCTCACCACCACCCAGTCCGGGTCGACGTACAACCTCACCGACGGCGCCCGCGGCGGCCACAAGACGTACAACCTCAACCGCGGCACCTCCGGCACCGGCACCCTCTTCTCCGGCCCGGACGACGTCTGGGGCAACGGCAGCCCGTCCAACCTGGAGTCCGCCGCCGCCGACGCCCACTACGGCGCCGCGCTCACCTGGGACTACTACAAGAACGTGCACGGGCGCTCCGGCATCCGCGGCGACGGGGTCGGCGCGTACTCGCGCGTCCACTACGGCAACAACTACGTCAACGCGTTCTGGTCGGACAGCTGCTTCTGCATGACCTACGGCGACGGCTCCGGCAACGCCAACCCGCTGACGTCGATCGACGTGGCCGCGCACGAGATGACCCACGGCCTCACCTCGAACACGGCCAAGCTCGTCTACTCCGGCGAGTCCGGCGGCCTGAACGAGGCGACCTCCGACATCTTCGGCGCGACCGTCGAGTTCCACGCCAAGAACTCCTCCGACGTCGGTGACTACCTCATCGGCGAGGAGATCGACATCAACGGCGACGGCACGCCGCTGCGCTACATGGACAAGCCCAGCAAGGACGGCGCCTCGAAGGACGCCTGGTACTCGGGCCTGGGCTCGATCGACGTGCACTACTCCTCGGGCCCGGCGAACCACTTCTTCTACCTGCTGAGCGAGGGCAGCGGCACCAAGACCATCAACGGTGTCACCTATGACTCGCCCACCTCGGACGGGCTCCCGGTCACCGGCATCGGCCGGGACAAGGCGGAGAAGATCTGGTTCCGCGCCCTGACCACCAAGTTCACCTCGACCACCAACTACGCGGGCGCCCGCACCGGCACCCTCGCGGCCACCGGTGAGCTCTACGGCACCGACAGCGCCGAGTACAAGGCGGTCCAGGACGCGTGGGCGGGCGTGAACGTCGGCACCCGCTCGGGCGGCGGAGGAGGCGGGGGCACGTCCTTCGAGAACACCGCCGACGTGGCGATCCCGGACCGGGGCGCGGCGGTCACCTCGTCCGTCACGGTCACCGGCCGGACCGGCAACGCGCCGTCCAACCTCCAGGTCGCCGTGGACATCGTCCACACCTACATCGGTGACCTCCAGGTGCAGTTGGTGGCGCCCGACGGCACGGCGTACACGCTGAAGGGGTACGGCACCGGCGGCAGCGCGGACAACCTGAACACCACGTACACGGTGAACGCGTCCTCCGAGGTGGCCAACGGCGTCTGGCAGCTGCGGGTCCAGGACAACGCGGCCGTCGACACCGGCTACATCAACAGCTGGAAGCTCACCTTCCCGTAGGTCCCGAGCGGGTTCCGAGTCAGGGCGCCGCCCCGGTGGGTTCGAATCCCCCGGGGCGGCGTCCGTCGTCCCGCTCCGGACGCACACCTCGCCGTCGATTTCCGGCCAACATCACGTGACGTACCTGACATGTACGCGTCTGGAGTGCCACTCTTCCCCCACCCGCCGCACAGCACCCAGCAGTTCCCCCACACCTAGGAGCTCGTGTGATCACCCCCCGCTACGCGCGTCGCCGGCGCACCACGCTGGCCATCGCCACCGCCGTGGCCGCCGGCGCCCTGCTCACCACCGGACTGACCTCCGGCAGCAGCGCCGCCGCCGACGCGCAGGGCAAGCCGGCCCTCGCCGCCGCGCCCGTCCTCCTCACCGCGCCCGCCCGCGCCGCCCTCATCCAGGAGCAGCAGGCGGACGCCGCCGCGACCGCCGGCGAGATCGGCCTCGGCGCGCAGGAGAAGCTGGTCGTCAAGGACGTCGTGAAGGACGCCGACGGCACCGTCCACACCCGCTACGAGCGCACCTACGCGGGCCTGCCGGTCCTCGGCGGCGACCTCGTCGTGCACGAGTCGAAGTCCGGCGAGCCGCAGGGCGTCACCAGAGCGACGAAGGCCGCGATCAAGGTGGCCTCGCTCAAGCCGGCCGTGCCCGCCGCCAAGGCGGAGCAGCAGGCCGTGACCCTCGCGAAGGCGGCCGGCTCGGAGCAGACCGAGGCCGACGCCGCGCCCCGCAAGGTGATCTGGGCGGCCGACGGCAAGCCCGTCCTCGCCTACGAGACGGTCGTCGGCGGCCTCCAGGAGGACGGCACGCCCAACGAGCTGCACGTCGTCACCGACGCGGCCACGGGCAAGAAGCTCTACGAGTACCAGGCCATCGAGACCGGCACCGGCAACACCACGTACAGCGGCACGGTGAACCTCACCACCACCAAGTCGGGCACCTCGTACAACCTCACGGACGGCACCCGCGGCGGCCACAAGACGTACAACCTCAACCGCGGCACCTCCGGCACCGGCACCCTCTTCTCCGGTGCCGACGACGTCTGGGGCAACGGCAACCCCTCCAACCTGGAGACCGCCGCCGCCGACGCCCACTACGGGGCCCAGGTCACCTGGGACTTCTACAAGAGCGCCTTCGGCCGCAGCGGCATCCGCAACGACGGCAGGGCCGCCTACTCGCGCGTCCACTACGGCAACAACTACGTCAACGCCTTCTGGTCCGACAGCTGCTTCTGCATGACCTACGGCGACGGCGCGGGCAACGCCAACCCGCTGACCTCGCTCGACGTGGCCGCCCACGAGATGAGCCACGGCCTGACCTCGGCCACGGCCGGCCTCAACTACAGCGGCGAGTCCGGCGGTCTCAACGAGGCGACCAGCGACATCCTCGGCGCGGGCGCGGAGTTCTTCGCGAACAACTCCGCCGACGTCGGTGACTACCTCATCGGCGAGGAGATCGACATCAACGGCGACGGCACGCCGCTGCGCTACATGGACAAGCCCAGCAAGGACGGCGCCTCCAAGGACGCCTGGTCCTCCAGCCTGGGCGGTCTGGACGTGCACTACTCCTCGGGCCCCGCCAACCACTTCTTCTACCTGCTGTCCGAGGGCAGCGGCGCGAAGACGATCAACGGCGTGGCCTACAACTCGCCCACGTCCAACGGCTCCACGGTCACCGGCATCGGCCGCACCAAGGCGCTGCAGATCTGGTACAAGGCGCTGACCACGTACATGACGTCGACGACCAAGTACGCGGCCGCCCGCACGGCGACCCTGAACGCGGCCTCGGCGCTGTACGGCGCGTCCAGCACCGAGTACAAGGCGGTCGCGGCCGCCTGGTCCGCCGTCAACGTCGGCTGACCGAACCACGACCACGGGCGGTACCCGGACCGAAGGCGGGTCCGGGTACCGCCCTACTCTTGGTGCCCGTGTCTCAACCGGATCCGAAAGACTTCACGTACGCCGACGTCGGCGCCACCCGCGACCAGGGCTTCTGCCCGCCGGGCTTCCACCCCCTGCACGTCCGCACCAGGCTCGGCGAGGGCGAGGAGGTCTTCCGCCGGGCGTCGGAAGCCGTCCTCACCTGGCAGATGCACCGGTCCATGGGCGTCGGCATCGACGCGACCGCCGACCGGGCCGCCCCCGGCGTCGACGTCACCGTCACCCTGGCCGGCATGATCAAGGCCCCCTGCCGCGTGGTCTGGACGGTCGAGGAACCCCGCCGCGCCGGCTGGGCCTACGGCACCCTGCCCGGCCACCCGGAGAGCGGCGAGGAGTCCTTCGTGGTCGACCGCACGGGCGACGGCACGGTGTGGCTGACGGTGAACGCCTTCAGCCGGGCGGCGAAGTGGTACGCGCGGGCGGGCGGCCCGGCGACCAGGGGCTTCCAGCACGCGTACGCCCGCCGGTGCGGCAGCGTCCTGCGCACCCTCGCCACCCAGGGCGCCACGTCGCCCTGAGCCGGACTCAGCGCATCAACAACCCCCCGGCCGCCACCAGTTCCTCGGAGGGCCCGGCGACCAGGCCCAGCTCCGCGCTCGAAGCCAGCAGCCGATGCGCGGGGAGGATCCGCACCGTGTACCCAAAAGGTCCGGTGCGATCCAGCGACAGGGGACCCTCGTAGACCCACTGCCCGTCCTGCTCGGCGGAGCCCACCGGCTTCAGCGGGACGATCGTCGCGTCACCGATCCGGTCCTCCTCGTCCACCCGCCCCGAGACGACCTGCACGTCCACGTCGTCCGGCCCGAGCTGACCGAGGCCGACCCGTACCCGCAGCCCCAGCGTCGTACCGAGCTCCGCCAGCGCCTCGGCGGCGGACGTCTCCACATGGTCGACCGTCACGCCGGGCCAGGCCGCCCGCACCCTGCCCTTCCACTCCGCGAGGTCCCGGGCCGCGTCCGGATCCATCGTGCGGTGGGCGAGCGCCGCCGGCGCGTAGAGGCGCTCGACGTACTCCCGGACCATCCGCCCGGCCAGCACCTTCGGCCCGAGCGTGCTCAGCGTGTGCCGGACCATCTCGATCCACCGGTCGGGCAGCCCGCTTCGTCCCCGCTCGTAGAAGCGGGGCGTCACCCGCTGCTCCAGCAGGTCGTACAGCGCCGCGGCCTCTATGTCGTCGCGGTGGTCGGGGTCGGTCCCGGCCCCGTCGGCCGTGGGGATGGCCCAGCCGAAGTCCGGCTGGAACCACTCGTCCCACCAGCCGTCCAGGACGGACAGGTTGAGGCAGCCGTTGAGCGCCGCCTTCATGCCGGACGTGCCGCAGGCCTCCAGGGGCCGCAGCGGGTTGTTCAGCCAGATGTCACAGCCGGGATAGAGCTTCTGCGCCATCCCCATGCCGTAGTCGGGCAGGAACACGATCCGGTGGCGCACCCGCGGGTCGTCCGCGAACCGCACGAGTTCCTGCACCAGCCGCTTGCCGCCGTCGTCCGCGGGATGTGCCTTGCCCGCGACGACGATCTGGATCGGCCGCTCGGGGTGCAGCAGCAGTTCCATCAGCCGGTCGCGGTCGCGCAGCATCAGCGTCAGGCGCTTGTACGACGGGACGCGCCGGGCGAAGCCGATGGTGAGGACGTCCGGGTCGAGCACGCCGTCGATCCAGCCCAGCTCGGCCGTGCCGGCGCCGCGCTGCCGCCAGGAGGCCCGCAGCCGCTCGCGGACCTCCTCGACGAGCTGCTCGCGCAGCACCCGCCGCAGGTCCCAGATGTCCTGGTCGGGGATGTCGGCCACGGAGTCCCAGCGCTCCGAGCCGCCGACCGTCAGGGCGTCCTCGGCGCGCTGCACGCCGATCTGCCGGGCGCCCAGCCGGAACACCTCGGGGGCGACCCAGGTGGGGGCGTGCACCCCGTTGGTGACGGAGGTGATCGGCACCTCGTCCGGGTCGAAGCCGGGCCACAGGCCGGAGAACATCTCGCGGCTGACGTTGCCGTGCAGCAGGGAGACGCCGTTGGCGCGCTGCGCCAGCCGCAGGCCCATCACGGCCATGTTGAACAGGTTGGGCTCCCCGCCGGGATAGGTCTCCATGCCGAGCCGCAGGACGCGATCGACGTCGATGCGCGGCAGTTCGGCGTCGGGCCCGAAGTGGCGGGCGACCAGCTCGCGGTCGAAGCGGTCGATGCCGGCCGGGACGGGGGTGTGGGTGGTGAAGACCGTGCCCGCGCGGACCGCTTCCAGTGCCGAGTCGAAGTCCATTCCCTGGGCGCAGAGTTCGGCGATGCGCTCCAGGCCGAGGAACCCGGCGTGCCCCTCGTTGGTGTGGAACACCTCGGGCGCGGGGTGGCCGGTCAGCCGGCAGTACGTGCGCACCGCCCGGACCCCTCCTATGCCGAGGAGCATCTCCTGGAGCAGCCGGTGCTCGCTGCCGCCGCCGTAGAGCCGGTCGGTGACGCCGCGCTCGCCGAGGTCGTTCTCCTCGACGTCGGAGTCCAGCAGCAGCAGCGGGACCCGGCCGACCTGCGCCAGCCAGATGCGGGCGTGCAGCTGCCTGCCGCCGGGCAGCGCCAGGGCGACCTGGGCGGGTGTGCCGCCGGGCTCCTCCAGCTGGGCGACGGGGAGCTCGTTCGGGTCGAGGACCGGGTAGTGCTCCTGCTGCCAGCCGTCCCGGGACAGGGTCTGGCGGAAGTAGCCGTGCCGGTAGAGCAGGCCCACCCCGATCAGCGGGACGCCCAGGTCGCTGGCCGCCTTCAGATGGTCGCCGGCGAGGATGCCGAGGCCGCCGGAGTACTGCGGCAGGGCGGCCGTGATGCCGAACTCGGGTGAGAAGTAGGCGATGGCGGCCGGCAGGTCCTCGGGCTGGGCCTGGTACCAGCGGTCGCCGGTCATGTAGTCGTTCAGGTCGCCCGCGACCGCGGCGAGGCGGCGCAGGAAACGGCGGTCCTCGGACAGCTCGGCGAGCCGCGTGGGCGGCACACTGCCCAGCAGCCGGACCGGGTCGCCGCCCGAGGCGGCCCACCGCTCGGGGTCGACGGCCTGGAACAGGTCACGGGTCTCCGCATGCCAGGACCAGCGCAGGTTGCGGGCCAGATCGCTGAGTGGCCTCAGGGGGTCGGGGAGCACGGGTCGGACGGTGAATCGACGGATCGCCTTCACGGGTTCCACCTCGGCGCGTTGTGGATGCTGCAGGGCTTCAACGACGTCTCCTACGACAGTACCGGCGAGGGTGCCGCCCTCGCGGACGCTCCGCCACCGTGCCCCCGATCGGCCTGAACAGGCCCGTACGCGGATATGGCCGATTCCGCCCCCATAGGCGTCCTTGTGGTGCTTCACCCGCCACGAGAGGCTGCCCCCTGGCGTACCGGCCCGCGCCGGCCGCACGCGGCTCCGCGCGGCAGCCGTACGCCGAGTCGAGGAGGGGAACTCGGACCATGGCACGGACGCGTCAGCGGCGTCTGCGCGGGACGGGAGGCCTGGCCGCGGCGCTCTGCGCCCTTGCGTTTTCGGCCACCACCCTGCCCGCGCACGCCGTACCGGAGGGGCGGATACTCGGCGCCGGAGCACCCGGCTCCGTGCACGGAAGTTACCTGGTGACACTGGAGGAGGGCACGCGGGCCGATTCGGCGGCCGGAAGGGACCTGGCCGGGACGTACGGGGCGGAGATCAGCCACACGTACGACACGGTGCTGAACGGCTGGGCGGTCCGGACCGACGAGAGACGGGCGCGGCGGCTCGCCGCCGACCCGCGGGTCGCCTCGGTCGTCCAGGACACCCTCGTCCGGCTGGAGGGCACCCAGCCGAGGCCGCCCTCCTGGGGGCTGGACCGGATCGACCAGCCGGCGCTGCCGCTGGACGGCGGCTACACCTGGCCCGCCGCGGCGGGGGCCGGGGTGACGGTCTACGTGATCGACACCGGCGTGCGCACCACGCACCGGGACTTCGGCGGCCGGGCACGCCACGGCTGGGACTTCGTCGGGGGCGACGGGATCGCCTCGGACGCCAACGGCCACGGCACGCACGTCGCCGGGACGGTCGCGGGCACCGTCCACGGCGTCGCGAAGAAGGCGCGGATCGTCTCCGTGCGCGTCCTCGACGCCGCGGGGGCGGGCACCACGGCCCGGGTGATCGCCGGGATCGAGTGGGTCACCCGCAACGCGAGGAAGCCGGCGGTCGCCAACCTCAGTCTGGGCGGGCCGCGCAACGACCGGCTGGACGCCGCCCTGCGCGCCTCCATCGCCTCCGGCGTCACGTACACGGTCGCCGCGGGCAACGACGGCAGGCCGGCGGGTCTGTACTCCCCGGCGGCTGTCAAGCAGGCGATCACGGTCGGGGCGACCGACCGCAAGGATGCAAAACCGGCCTTCTCCAACCACGGCCCGGCCCTCGATCTGTTCGCCCCGGGCGTCGCCGTCACCTCCGCGACCGCCGCGAGCGACACCGCGCGGGCAGTCTTCTCGGGTACCTCGATGGCGTCCCCGCATGCCGCGGGCGCTGCCGCTCTTCATCTCTCCGCGCATCCCCGGGCGACTCCGGCCCAGGTCAGCGCGGCTTTGACGGGTGCGGCGGCGAGCGGAAAGGTCTCCGCCCGAGGGTTCGGTTCACCGGACAAGTTACTGCGGGTGCCGCGGGGGTAGGCGGAAGCAGCAGACGCGCGCAGGGACCGGCCTCGTCCGCCGCGGACGAGGCCGGTCTTGTGTGTCGACATACGCGTGAGTAGTTAACAAAGTGCCGGATTGCCCACCCGAATAGGGTGGGAAGGCTCCTCCGGGTACCCCTCACAGGAGCACCACGCAGGACCCACCTCCCCATACACATCCGCCCACCCACGTTGACGCGGACAGGAGCGGTCATGCCCGCCAAGCACCACTCGCCAGCACCTCCCGACCACCGCGCCACCGGGGCGCGCGCACCCGGCGGCGAAGCACGCCCCGCGCGCCCGGCCGCCGCCGGCCCACCCGTCCCCCAGCCACCCCCCGGCGACGCGGCGACGGCCGTCGGGCGCATACCCGTCCTCGATGTCCGCCCGGTCGTCCAGCACGGACGCCGGCCGGCCAAGGCCGTCACCGGTGAGACCTTCGAGATCTCGGCGACGGTGTTCCGGGAGGGGCACGACGCGGTCGCCGCCAACGTCGTCCTGACGGATCCCGAGGGCCGCCCCGGACCGTGGACGCGGATGCGGGAGCTGGCGCCCGGGACGGACCGGTGGGGTGCCACGGTCACGGCCGGGGAGCCGGGCCGGTGGACGTTCGCCGTGGAGGCGTGGGGCGACCCGGTGGCCACCTGGCGCCACCACGCCCGGATCAAGATCCCGGCGGGCATGGACACGGACGTCGTCCTGGAGGAGGGCGCGCGCCTGTACGAGCGGGCGGCCGACGGCGTACCCGAGGAGGAGGGCCTGCGGGACGTGCTCCTGGCCGCCGTCGACGCGCTGCGGGACGAGACCCGCCCGGCGGCGTCCCGGCTGGCGGCGGCGCTGACGCCCGAGGTGGACGCGGTGCTGGACCGCCATCCGCTGCGGGACCTGGTCACGAGCAGTGAGCCGCTG
>NZ_JBITSJ010000008.1:0-471073 GCF_044540525.1 Streptomyces sp. NPDC085932 | reverse complement strand
CGGGGTATCAACATATCTGGCGTTGACTTTTGGCACGCTGTTGAGTTCTCAAGGAACGGTCGCTTCCTTTGTACTCACCCTCTCGGGCTTTCCTCTGGGCGCTTCCCTTCGGTGTTCCAAACTCTATCAGTGTTTTTCCGGCCCCCTGACCACCGTCCCGCAGGCATGCGGAAGGTGATCCGAAGATAGGATCTGACAAGTTGGTTGCTGCCGGACCAGGACGCGGACTCGCATCACTCAGCCCCAAGCAGGAGTACGACTGTACACGCGGCCGTCGAGCGGGTGCAAATCGATATGCGGTATGGTCTAGACCACTTCGTAGTGCCTGCGCGGAACCGGCACTTCAGGTGACATACGCTGCTGAACAGTGTGCCGTCCGGCTACCTACAGGGACGGCCCTTTCGATCTCCACCCCTGGGAGGCTTCCCATGACCACCGTGACGTCCCCGCTCGCCGGACGCGCCATCGGACTGGCGGCCGTGCCGGATCCGGTCTTCTCCCAGGCCATGGTCGGCCCGGGCACCGCCATCGACCCCGTACGTGAGCCCTCCGAGGCCGTCTCCCCCGTGGACGGCGTCATCGTCTCCCTGCACCCGCACGCGTTCGTCGTGGTCGACGAGAGCGGACACGGCGTGCTCACCCACCTCGGCATCGACACCGTGCAGCTCAACGGCGAGGGCTTCGAACTGCTGGTGAACAAGGGCGACACCGTCCGTCGCGGGCAGGGCGTCGTGCGCTGGAACCCTGCTGCCGTCGAGGCCGCCGGCAAGTCCGCGGTCTGCCCGGTCGTGGCGCTGGAGGCCACGGCCGAGGCTCTCTCCGATCTTCGCGACAGCGGCGATGTGAAGGCCGGCGACAGTCTCTTCCTCTGGAAGTGACGTCCGTGCCGTCCTGGACGGCGAGTACGACAACCAACGCGGCGGCGGGACCCGCCGCACTATCGGAGACGGGTGAGATGGAGACAACGCTGCGAGGCGTCGGTGTCAGCCACGGTGTGGCGATCGGCGAGGTTCGGCACATGGGAACGGCGGTTCTCGAACCGCCCGCGAAGCAGATCCCTGCGGAAGAGGCGGAGCGTGAACAGGGGCGCGCCCGAAAGGCCGTGGAGGCTGTGGCCGCCGACCTGATGGCGCGCGGCAATCTCGCGGGCGGCGAAGCGCAGGCGGTGCTCGAGGCGCAGGCCATGATGGCTCAGGATCCCGAGCTGATGGCCGACGTGGATCGGCGGATCGCCGTCGGCAGCACGGCCGAGCGGGGCGTGTACGACGCTTTCGCGTCCTACCGCGAGCTGCTGGCGGGCGCCGGTGAGTACCTCGCGGGTCGCGTGGCCGACCTCGACGACGTGCGGAACCGCATCGTGGCGCGGCTGCTGGGGGTCCCGATGCCGGGTGTCCCCGACAGCGACGAGCCCTATGTCCTGGTGGCCCGTGACCTCGCGCCCGCCGACACGGCGCTGCTCGACCCGACTCTGGTGCTCGGTTTCGTCACCGAGGAGGGCGGTCCCACCAGCCACAGCGCGATCCTGGCGCGGGCGCTCGGCGTCCCGGCCGTGGTGGCGCTGCCGGGTGCCGGTGAACTCGCCGAGGGCACGATGATCGCCGTCGACGGCAGCACGGGTGAGATCTTCGTGGAGCCGAGCGACGAGAAGAAGGCGCAGCTCGAGGCCGCGGCCGCGGAGCGCCGGGCGGCGCTCGCGGCTTCGACCGGGCCCGGTGCCACGGCGGACGGGCACAAGGTGCCGCTGCTGGCGAACGTCGGCGGCCCCGCCGATGTGCCGGCCGCCGTCGAGGCCGGGGCGGAGGGTGTCGGCCTCTTCCGTACCGAGTTCCTCTTCCTGGACGACAGCAAGCAGGCGCCGTCCGAGGAGAAGCAGGTCGCCGCGTACCGGCAGGTGCTGGAGGCGTTCCCCGAGGGGCGCGTCGTCGTGCGTGTGCTGGACGCGGGTGCCGACAAGCCGCTCGACTTCCTCACGCCGTCCGACGAACCGAACCCGGCGCTGGGTGTGCGGGGTCTGCGGACCCTGCTCGATCACCCGGAGGTCCTGCGCACGCAGCTGACGGCGCTCGCCAAGGCCGCGGAAGGGCTGCCGGTCTACCTCGAGGTCATGGCCCCGATGGTGGCGGACCGTACCGATGCGCGGGCCTTCGCCGACGCGTGCCGTGAGGCGGGGCTGCAAGCGAAGTTCGGCGCGATGGTGGAGATCCCGTCGGCCGCGCTGCGGGCGCGTTCGATCCTGCAGGAGGTCGAGTTCCTGTCGCTGGGGACGAACGATCTCGCGCAGTACACCTTCGCCGCCGACCGTCAGGTGGGTGCGGTCTCCCGGCTGCAGGATCCGTGGCAGCCCGCGCTGCTCGACCTGGTGGCGCTGTCCGCCGAGGCGGCGAAGGCCGAGGGCAAGAGCTGCGGTGTCTGCGGTGAGGCCGCGTCCGACCCGCTGCTGGCGTGTGTGCTGACCGGTCTGGGTGTCACCTCCCTGTCGATGGGTGCGGCGTCGATTCCTTACGTCCGGGCGACGCTCGCCAAGTACACGCTGGCGCAGTGCGAGCGTGCCGCTGCGGCGGCGCGGGCGACGGACAGCGCCGAGGAGGCGCGGAGTGCGGCGCAGGCGGTGCTGTCGGGCGAGTAGCCGCGGGTCGGCCGGCTGACGACTGCCCGGTGAGGGGCGCTCCACTGCCGTGGGGCGCCCCTCCGGCGTTTCAGTGGTGGTGTCCCCGGGAGGGTTTCTCCTGCCCGAGGTCGGGCGGCCGGCAGTAGTCGACGTTGGATTCCGGGGAGATGAGGTCTCCGGATTCGATGTCGGTGCAGTAGGCGTCGAAGACCTCTCCCGCGCTGAGGGGGTCGAGTCCGTTGGAGCGGAGCCGCCAGCCGTAGACGCGGTCGGGAGTGTTCGGGGCGCTGACGCGGATGACGAGTCCGCCCGGGCTGTCGGTGGCCAGGCCGAGGGCGAGGACCGTGGTGAATTCGAGGGCTTCGCTCTCGTCGAGTTCCAGTGCGCCGCCGGTGCCGGTGGTGTGGAGGGCGGCGATGAGGGTTTCGGGTGGTCCGGTGACGCTGCAGACGAGGTGGCGGTCGCCGGGTGGGGCCGTGTCGAGGATGCGGGCGAGAAGCTCTGAGGCGCGGGCGAAGGCGGCTCGTCCGATGTCCTCGCCGCAGGAGGCGCAGGGGCCCAGGCGAGCGAGGAGGGTGGTCGCGTACTCCCAGGTGGCTTGCCGGACGGCTTCGTCGACCAGGGCCGCGAGGAGGTCGGCCAGGGGCTGGCCCTCGTACGGGAGGGTGGGGCCGGTCAGCGCGAGGTGTGCCGTGAAGCGTGTGCGGCTGGACGGGAGGTCGGGGTCGAGGGTCCGTCGCTCGCAGAAGTCGGCGTATTCCTCGGGGTCGAAGAGGGTGACCGTGGTGTGGCTGCCTTGCAGGGCGCGTGTCCTGAGGAGGCCCTCGATCTGTTCGAGGTACGTCTCGTGGTCGTCGAAGGTGAAGGTGCGGTAGCGCCGCATGGCCCGGAAGTCGTGCTCGTCGGTGAGCAGGCCGATGGTGCCGGCGATTTCGCGGCGCAGGACGCGTCGCATGGTCCGGCTGTCGGTGTGCGCCATGTGTTTCCCCCTGTGTACGGTCGATCAATGCTCACTCACAGTAATCGGCAGCACTGACAATCGGACGGGTTCGGGTGATCGCAGGTCCGAGGGACGCACAAAGGCGCAGGTCGCGGCGGAATCCGTCGCTGCCTGCGCCTGATGCGTTCGTGACAGGGAGTAGGAGTCAGGCTCGTTTGCGGGCCAGGTCCTCGTAGAAGCTCAGCAGGTCGAGGTTGTCGATGGAGCCCGGGTTGACCGCCTTCTCCAGGGGGGTGCCTTGGAGAAGGCGTTTGACGGGGACCTCGATGCGCTTGCCGGTGAGGGTGTGCGGGACGCCGGGTACTTCGATGATCTCGTCGGGGAGGTGGCGCGGGGACAGTTGTTCGCGGATGGTCCTCTTGATGCGGTCGCGCAGGTCTTCGTCGAGGGATGCGCCGGGGGCCAGGTGGACGAAGAGGGGCATCCAGTAGCCGCCGTCGGGCTGCTCGATGCCGATGACCAGGGATTCCTTGATCTCTGGGAGGCGCTCGACGGCTTCGTAGATGTCGGCGGATCCCATGCGGACGCCCTGGCGGTTGAGCGTGGAGTCGGAGCGGCCGTGGATGATCACGGATCCGCGGGAGGTGACGGTGATCCAGTCACCGTGCCGCCAGACGCCGGGGTAGGTGTCGAAGTAGCTGTCGTGGTAGCGGCTGCCGTCCGGGTCGTTCCAGAAGTGGATGGGCATCGAGGGCATGGGGTTGGTGACCACCAGCTCGCCGACCTCGTCGGTCAGGGGCTTGCCGCTCGGGTCCCAGGACTGCAGGTCGGTGCCCAGGCAGGGGGCCTGGAGTTCGCCGACGTGGACGGGCAGGGTCGGTACGGCTCCGGCGAAGCAGGAGCAGACGTCCGTGCCGCCGCTGACGGAGGCGATCCAGAGATTGTCGCGGACCTCGTCGTGGAGCCAGCGGAAGCCGTCGGGCGGCAGGGGCGAGCCGGTGGTGGCGACGCACTGGACGGACGAGAGGTCGAAGTCGCGGGAGGGGTGGACGCCGGCCTTGCGGCAGGCCATGACGTAGGCGGCGGAAGTGCCGTAGAGGGTGGCCTTCGTGCGTTCGGCGATCCGCCACTGGGCGCCGGTGTCCGGGTAACCGGGGCTGCCGTCGTAGAGGACGATCGTGGTGCCGGTGAGCAGGCCGGAGACGAGGAAGTTCCACATCATCCAGCCGGTCGAGGTGTACCAGAAGAAGCGGTCCTCGGGGCCCAGGTCGCAGTGCAGGCCGAGTTGCTTGAGGTGCTCGACGAGGATGCCGCCCTGGGACTGGACGATGGCCTTGGGCAGGCCTGTGGTGCCGGAGGAGTAGAGCACCCAGAGGGGGTGGTCGAAGGGCACCTGCTCGAAGACGGGGTCCGTGTCCGCGGAGGTGAGGGCCGACCAGTCCAGGGCGCCCTCGGGTGCCTCGGTGCCGAGGACGGGGATGTGCACGACGGCGCGCAGGGTGGGCAGTTCGCGGCGGAGTTCGGCGACGATCTCGCGGCGGTCGTGTTCCTTGCCGCCGTAGCGGTAGCCGTCGACGGTGAAGAGCACGACGGGTTCGACCTGCTGGAAGCGGTCGAGGACGCTGCGGGCGCCGAAGTCGGGTGCGCAGGAGGTCCAGACGCCGCCGACGGCTGCCGTGGCGAGGAGGGCGACCACGGCTTGCGGGATGTTCGGGAGGTAGCCGCTGACGCGGTCTCCGGGGCGGACGCCCAAGGCGCGCAGTTCGGCGGCGAGGGAGCCGACCTGGCGGCGCAGTTCCGCCCAGGTGACGGGCCGCGGCTCGTGCGTCTCGTCGACGTGGAGGAGGGCGGGTTCGTCGGCGCGGGTGCCGGCGGCGCGCAGGGCGTGCTCGGCGTAGTTGAGGGTCGCCCCGGGGAACCACTGGGCGCCGGGCATCGCGCGGTCGCCGAGCACGCGCGCGTAGGGGGTGGAGAACCGTACGTCGAACCATTCGGTCACGGCGGTCCAGAAGGCGTCCAGGTCGTCGACGGACCAGCGCTGCAGGGCCGCGTATCCGCCGTCGGCGGGGGCCCCGTGGTGCTCGGCGGCCCAGGCCTGGAACCTGGTGATCCGTGCCCGCGCGATGCGCTCGGGGTCTGGCTGCCAGAGCGGCTGAGGACTTTCGGTCGACATGGTCGGCTCCCGGACTGTGCGCGTCGTGTGCGTCCTCCGCGCACGGGCTGGGGTGTGCGCGTGACGCGGCTGGGACGGACAATGCCATGTGATCGACTTCGACACCAGGGCGCGCCCCACATAGTCCGTGTCGTGAAGATGTGGTCTTGGCACGGGTGAACGGCAGTTGAACGACACGCACGCGGGCGGCGGTCAGTGGCAGGGTGAGCAGTATGAACGGTCGTGACCTGGTGCGTTCGGTGAGAGCGGTGGCTTCGGTGGGGGCGGCGCAGGGTGTACGTACCGTACGAGCAGCGTGGCGCAGGCGGCGGGCCGACGCCACCGGGCTGCCGGCGCGCGGGGCGGAGCGGGCGCGGGTGCCGGGGCCGGTGCGGGAGGTGGAGCCGGGGCCGGGGGGCGGGGTCGTCCGTTTCAGCCGGTCCGACCTGCGGATCTTCGTCGCGGTGAACGGGGCCGTCTTCTGGGGCTGGGACGGCGCGGAGCCGGAGCCGTCGTACGCGCTGGCGGGCCGCTGTCCGGAGCCGGATCCCCGGGCGGTGCTGGAGCCGGACAAGGACGGCGGCTGGCGCGTGGTGGCGGAGCGGGTGACGGTCGTGGTGTCGCGGCACGGCGCCGTCGAGGTGCGCACGCCCGGTGGCGTGACGTTGCGGCGTGAGTTGCCGCCGCGCTGGTGGGAGCCGGTGGGCGGCGGCCCGGCGCGGTGGACGCAGCGGTCGGAGGTGGCCGCCGACGCGCGGTTCTTCGGGCTGGGCGGGCGGGCGGCGGGCCCGCGGCTGCCGGACGGCACGTACCGGCTGTGGAACACCGACCCCGGTCAGGCCTTCGGTCCCGGTCACGACCCGCTGTACATCACGATGCCGGTGCAGATGGTGGTGGCCGACG
This sequence comes from Streptomyces sp. NPDC085932, assembly GCF_044540525.1. Taxonomy (NCBI): domain Bacteria; kingdom Bacillati; phylum Actinomycetota; class Actinomycetes; order Kitasatosporales; family Streptomycetaceae; genus Streptomyces; species Streptomyces sp. NPDC085932. The sequence continues at coordinate 464,470 of NZ_JBITSJ010000008.1, read as the reverse complement.
GCGGTACGCATCTGGTGTTCCACGACAGCACGTGGGACGGCACGGTGACCCTGAGGGAGGGTGAGGAGGGCGCGGGTTCCGGGCACGACCGGGCCGGGACGAGTCAGCTGCGGATGGACGGTGGTCCGTTGCGCTGCTGGGTGATGGTGGGCACCCCCGCGCGCGTGCTGCTCGCCTGGGCCTCGCTGACGGGGGCTCCCGCGCTGCCGCCCGTGTGGGCGCTGGGTCATCACCACGCGCGGTGGGGGTTCGGCAGTGAGCAGGAGGTGCGGCGGATCGTCGCGGGGTACGTGGAGCACGGTCTGCCGCTCGACGCGCTGCACCTGGACATCGATCACCTGGACGCGCATCAGGTGTTCACGGTGGACCAGGACCGTTTCCCGAAGCTGCCCGTGCTCGCGGAGGAGCTCCGCCGGGACGGCGTCCGGCTGGTGTCCATCGTCGACCCGGCCGTCAAGGCGATACCCGGGAACGCCGTGTTCGACGGCGGGACGGCTCAGGACGCGTTCGTGCGGGACGCGTCCGGGCAGGTCGTGGAGGGGGTCGTGTGGCCCGGCGAGGCGGTGTTCCCGGATTTCACGCACGCGCGCGTGCGTGAGTGGTGGGGCGGTCTCTACGCGGAGCGGCTCGCTCAGGGGTTCTCCGGCTTCTGGCACGACATGAACGAGCCGACGTCGTTCACGGCCTTCGGGGAGTCGACGCTGCCCCGGTCCGCACGGCACTTCCTCGAGGGCGGGGGCGGAGACCATCGCGAGGCGCACAACGTGTACGCGCTGTGCATGGCCAGGGCGGGGTTCGAAGGGGTGCGCAGGCTCGCCCCGGAGGAGCGGCCGTTTCTGTTCTCGCGCTCCGGGTGGGCGGGGATGCAGCGCTACGGCGGGACGTGGTCGGGGGACGTCGCCACGGGCTGGCCCGGTCTTCGGGCGTCCCTGGCGCTGGTCCTGGGGCTGGGGCTGTGCGGCGTTCCGTACTCGGGGCCGGACATCGGGGGCTTCGACGGGGATCCGTCACCCGAGTTGTATGTGCGGTGGTTCCAGCTGGGGTCCTTTCTGCCGCTGTTCCGCACCCATGCCGGTCTGCGGGCCGGGCGGCGGGAGCCCTGGGAGTTCGGTCCGGAGGTTCTGGAGCACGCGCGCGTGGCGCTCTCGGAACGCCGCCGGCTGCTGCCGTACTTCGTGACGCTGGCGCATCTGGCCCGCCGCACCGGGGCGCCCTATGTACGGCCGGTGTGGTGGACGGCGCCGGAGGACCGGGCGCTGCGCGACTGCGGGGACGCCTTCCTGCTGGGCGACTGTCTGCTGGTGGCACCGGTGCTGGACCCGGGTGCGGACCGGCGGGCGGTGCGGCTGCCGCGCGGGCGCTGGTACGACTCGGTGACGGAGCGGGCGTACGAGGGGCCGGCGCAGGTGGTCGTGGACGCGCCGTTGTCGCGGATCCCGGTGTTCGTACGCGCGGGGGCCGTTCTTCCCGTCCGTGGGGAGGACGGCGGGCTGGAGCTGGAGGTGTGGGCGCCCGCCCGGGGGCGGACCGGGAGCGGGCTGGTCGTTCCGGACGGGGGCGGGGGCTGGGACGAGCCGGAGATCGAGCGCTACACCGCTCGGTGGCTGGGCGCGCGGGTGGTCGTCGAACGCGAGGGTGAGGACGGCGGGAGTGCGCCGCCCCACCCGGTGCGCGTGCGCGGGGCCGGGGAGCGCCGGTCTCAGTAACGGCCTTCGAACCAGGCGCGTACGGCCACGGTGTGCAGGGGGAAGGCGAGCTCCTCGGGCCTGCGCAGCAGGTGCCAGCCCTCCGTCTCGTCCGTGGCGGCGGAGGGCGGCAGTCCCTCGGCCGGACGTTCCGGGAGGACGCCGAAGAGCAGCAGGTGCCCGTCGGGTGCGCTCATGGCGTCGGCGAGGCGCACGTCGCGGGCGGCCGCGTCGATGCCTGTTTCCTCCTTGAGCTCGCGTACGACGGCCTGCCGCCAGTCCTCGCGGTCGTCGATGTAGCCGCCGGGCAGAGCGATGCCCCCGCGCGCGGGAGCGACGGTTCGTGTGATGACGACCAGGGCGGTGCCCTTGGTGTCGTACACGGGCTGGAGGGCCACCGCGACCGGGAGGGGGTTGCGGTAGGCCACGGCGCCGCACGCCGGGCAGGTGCGGGGCCAGCCGGAGACGCCCTCTCCGTAGGGCGCGCCGCAGCTCGAACAGTGGGAGTCCGGCGCGGAGTTGGTGGTGGAGTGCTGAGTTTCGGACACGCGGCGGACTGTAGCCGATCACTCGGAGGGCGTCGCGGGCAGGCTCAGTGCCGGTGGGTGAGCGACTTCCTGGACACGGGGAAGTCGAAGTAGGTGTCCGGGTAGGGCTCGGGCTTGAAGGTGTAGTGCCACCACTCCTCCGCGAGGTTCACGAACCCCTGGTCCTCCAGGGCGTCCTTGAGCAGCAGCCGGTTGGCGCGCTGTACGCCGTTCACGCGCGGGTCGAGGGTGTGCGAGAGGGTGTCGAAGCAGTCGAAGCCGGTCCCCATGTCGACCGAGTTGTCGGGGAACCGCTCCTCGCGGGGTGCGAAGCACGGCACCAGGGGCTCACCGGGGCGGTACGGCCGGGTCGGCTTCGCCGGGAGCCGGACCAGGGTGATGTCCAGGGTCGAGCCGCGACTGTGGCCGGACTTCTCGGCGATGTAGCCGTCGGTGAACAGGCGGGACTTGTCGACGTTCGGGTAGAACTCGCCCTTCATCGCCTGGTCGTCGAGGTCCTGCGCCCAGCGGACGAAGTGGTCCACCGCGCGCTGGGGCCGGTAGCAGTCGTACACCTTGAGGGTGTAGCCCTGGCGCAGGACGGTGCGTTGGGCACGGTGGAGGGCTTGGGCCGCGGGGCGGGTGAGGAGGCACGTCGGCTGTACGTAGCCGTCGATGCGCTCGCCGACGAAGTTGTGGGGGGTGAAGTAACGCATCTCCTGGAGGATGGTCGGGTCCACGCTTCTCAGCGCCACGAAGTCCTCCGGCGCCTTGGGCTCGGTCGTCGCCCGGGCGGGTGCGGTGGGGACGGTCGCCGTCAGCAACGCGGCGAGGGTGGTCAGCAGGCCTCGTGTCACGGTGGTGAGTCGTGTCATGCCTCCTGCGTCTATCAGGAGCGGGTACCGCCGGGGAAGCGCAGTGCGGCGACCGCCCCACGGTGGCGCGTCGGGGGCCTGCCCGTCTCGGGCATCCCGTGCCACACTTCTGACGTCCCGTCAGATCCTGGGGTAGGGAGGGAACCGTGTCGCGGACGCGTACTCCGGTGGTGGCGGGGTGGTTCACCGAGGGCGGCGACGGCTTCCGGCTGCTCGGCACACGGTGCACGGCGTGCGCCTCGGTCTTCTTCCCTCGTGAGGACCACCGGTGCCGGAACCCGGCGTGCCAGAGCGGGGAACTGGAAGAGGCGCCGTTGTCACGGCGGGGACGTATCTGGTCGTTCACGGACAGCAGGTACCGACCACCGTCACCCTATGTGACCGATCCGGAACTTCCGTGGGAACCGTGCGCGTTGATCGCTGTGGAGCTGGCGGCCGAGCGGATCGTGGTGCTCGGACAGGCGGCTCCCGGTGTGACCGTCGCGGATCTGACGGTGGGCATGGAGGTGGAGGTCGTGTCCGGCGTGCTGCACGAGGACGCGGAGACGACCTGGACGACGTGGCAGTGGCGGCCGACGGGGGGCACGGCATGACGGGGGACGTGGCGGTGCTGGGTGTGGGCATGCACCCGTGGGGCAAGTGGGGACGGAGCTTCGTCGAGTACGGCGTTGCAGCCGCCCGGGCGGCTCTCGCCGACGCCGGTCTGGACTGGCGGGACGTCGGCTCGATCGTCGGCGCGGACACCGTGCGCGGGGGCTATCCCGGGTACGTGGCGGGGGCGACGTTCGCGAAAGCACTGGGCTGGCAGGGGGCGCGCGTGGCGAGCGTGTACGCGGCGTGCGCGTCCGGAGCTCAGGCCCTCGCCACCGCGCGGGCCCAGATCCTCGCCGGGCTGGCCGAGGTGGTGCTCGTGGTCGGGGCCGATGCCGCTCCCAAGGGGTTCTTCCGCCCGGCGGGCGGGGACCGGCCGGACGACCCCGACTGGCTGCGGTTCCGGATCCTCGGGGCGACCAACCCGGTGTACTTCGGGCTGTACGCGCGCAGACGCATGGCGATACACGGCGACACGCCGGACGACTTCGCGCGCGTGAAGGTGAAGAACGCGGCGATGGGGGTGCTGAACCCCCTCGCGCGCTACCGGGACGCCGTCACGGCGGAACAGGTCGCCGCCTCGCCCGTCGTCGCCGATCCGCTGCGGCTGCTCGACATCTGCGCGACCTCCGACGGCGGTGCGGCCGTGGTGCTGGCCGGCCTGGAGTTCGCGCGGCGGCACGGGCCGGCGGCCCCGGTGCGGATCCGGGCCGTGTCCACGGTGACGCCGCGCTTCCCGAACACCGTGCTGGACCTGCCGGACATCGCCACGGATTCCGCGGCGGCGGTCGATCCTCCCGGGGAGCCGTTCCGGAGGTCGATCGCCCGGGCGGCCTACGAGGAGGCGGGGATCGGGCCGGAGGATCTGTCGCTGGCCGAGGTGTACGACCTGTCCACGGCGCTCGAACTGCAGTGGTACGAGGATCTCGCGCTCTGCGGCGAAGGAGAGGGGGCGAAGTTGCTGCGGGACGGGGCGACGGCGCTGGGCGGGCGGATACCGGTGAACGTCAGCGGTGGACTGGCCTCCTTCGGCGAGGCGGTTCCGGCGCAGGCGATCGCCCAGGTGTGCGAGCTGACCCGGCAGCTGAGAGGTGAGGCGGGTCACCGCCAGGTGGCGGGCGCGCGTGTGGGCGTCAGCGCGAACCAGGGGCTGTTCGGGCACGGGTCGGCGGTGGTCGTGGTGCGATGAGGCGGGGTGGCCGGGAGGCGCGGCGCCGAACGGGCGGCTCTCCTGGGGCCCGCTCCCGACCTCCTGTCCATACGCTGTGTGATCACGCCGGAATGCTGCGTGAACGTCTCATGAACTGCGCTTGGGCCTGCGCCGGTCGCGTCATCATGCTCGCGTGCACTCCTGGACGGACACTCTCCGCTTCGCCTTCCAACCGGTGGTCAACCCGACGACCGGCGCGGTCGCCGGACTGGAGATACTCGCCCGCCCCGAGAGCGGCGACATCCTGGCCGAGGCCCGCCGGGACCCCGAGCTGGACTGCCGGCTGGCGGTGTCGGCGGTGCGTGCGGCGGTGCGCAAGGAGACGCTGCTGCCGCTGTTCGTCAACGTGTTCGCGGGCACCCTCGCCGACCTGGGCGGGCTGCCGTCGCTGCACGACGCCGTACGCGAGGCCGGACGGCTCCCCTGGGAGGTGACGATCGACATCTGCCCTCCGTACACGCACGTGCCCCAGCCCGCGCTGCTGGAGGCGGTGGCCGCGCTGCGCCGCCAGGGGTTCCGGATCTGCGCGGACGGCGTCGGGGACGGGGACGTGCCCCTGCGGCTGCTCTCCGACCTGACGCCGGACCTCGTGAAGCTCGACGCGTCGCTGCTGGCGCGGCCTGCCGCGGTGCGGGCGATGCGGACGCTCTGCGACGGGCTGGGGGCGCTGCTGGCCGTCGAGGGCGTGGAGACCGAGGGGCAGTGTGCCGCCGCGCTGGCGGCCGGGGCGCAGCTGGCGCAGGGCGAGCTGTTCGCGCCGCCGGCCCGGCGGCCCGCCGCGGACGTCTACGTTCCGCCCCGCTCCCCCGCCGACCTGTCCGTGCCACGGTCGGGGCCGTCGGTCCGGGAGTTCGTGCGGCCCGCCGCGCTGCTGCCCGCGACGGCGTCCGCGGGGCAGGTGCGGGCCCTGCTGACCGGGTCGCCCGACGTGTCCGGCGTGCTGCTCGTGGACACCGAGGGAGTGCCCGTCCGGTCGGTGCACCGGTCCCGCTTCCTGCTGTCCATGTCGGGGCGCTACGGACACGCCCTGTACGCCGACCGGCCCGCGGCCAAGCTCGGGGACGTGCCGCGGACGGTGGGCGTGGACGCCACCGCCTGGGAGGTCCTGGACGTGGTGGCGGTCGGGGGGCGGGACCGCACCTCGGACGACGTGGCCGTGGTGGACGAGTACGGGCGGTGTATGGGCGTCGTCCGGCTCGCGGACCTCGTGCGCGCCCTGGCCGAGACGCGCGTGGAGGAGGCGGCCGGGCTGAACCCGCTGACGCGGCTGCCCGGCTCGGACGCGATCACCGGTGAGGTGGACCGGAGGATCGCGGCGGGGCGGCCGTTCGCCCTGGGCTGGCTGGACATCGACCACTTCAAGCAGGTCAACGACGGCGCGGGGTTCGCGGCCGGCGACGAACTGATCCGGGCGGTGGGGCGGGCGCTGCAGCAGGCGGCGACGGGCAGCACGCGCGTGGGGCACATCGGCGGCGACGACTTCCTGGTCCTCGCGGATCCGGAGGGCCTGGATCCGCTGGCCGCGGCCGTGCTGGACGCGCCCTGGTCGGCCGGTGGCCGGCCGGTCACGCTGTCGCTCGCGACGGTGCTGTGCGCACCCGGCAGCGTGACGGATCACCGGCAGGCGGCGGCGTGCCTGGCCCCGCTGAAGAAGGCGGCGAAGGCGCTGCGCGGGGCGAGCTGGGTACTGGGCCGGGCCGGTGTGCCGGGCCACGAGACCCGCCGGGGGGTGGCACCGGCACCGGCACCGGCGGGGTGTGCCGTGGCGGAGCCGGGAGGGCGGTAGGGGGCCGTCGAGGGCTTTCGGCGGAGCCGGGAGGACGGTAGGAGGCCGTCGGCGGCTTTCGGCCGAGCCGGGAGGACGGTAGGAGGTCAGGGCTTTGCGGCCGAGCCCCGGCGGACGTTCGGGGGTCGGGAATCTTCCGGCCGGGCAGGGGGCGTCAGGCGCGGGTTGTGCCGCGGGGCTGCGTGGGCGGTTGCCGGCCTCCGGGGGACCCCACAGGACGTTGCAGCGCGGCGGCGAGGTGCTGGGGCCCGAGCGGGCAGGGCTCGGGCCGGGCTAGGCCCTGCCCCGCGCAGGGGGCGGGTGCCTGTCGTTGCGTGCCGGGGCTCCGTGCGCGGGCCGGGTGAGGCGGCGACCGGGCGGCGTGGAGACGGGCGTCCGGGAGGACCCGGGCCGCTGGACCGGGCCGGCGATGGAAGGCCCGTGGTCGCCCTTTTGGCTGCCGGGCGGGTCGTGGCCCGGCGGGCCGCCCCGCCCGGCGCCCTGCGCGTATCCCCGCGGGTGCCGGAGGGCGCTGCGGCGCGGCGGGGGAATCGGCTCGTCCGGTTGAGAAGCCGCCAGGTCAGGTAGATCCTGGACACTAGCAAGCTGGGTGTCGGGGACGACTGGGCCGCTCGCCGACAGCGAGGGCCGGTACGGCCCGGCACCCGGCGGAGGCCGGACATCATCCACCAGGTCTCGCGCGGCTCACGGGGCGCGCGGGTCCGACCAGATCTGAACAACGACCCACCGGGCGCCGCCCGGCCGTGCAACCGGCCCCGGCCCCGCAGGAGCCCGGCGACCGTCAGATGGCCGTCAACCGTTGCGGTCGGCGACCTTGACGCCCTTTGGGTGCCGGTGAACACTTCCGATGTCAGTCGACATCGCCGTACATACTCGGCGTATCCGGCACTGCGGCGCGTGGACGCGCCTGCGCCAAGGCCCCTTCCCCCACGGGCGAGTCGGCTGCGACGGCACGCTCGTCACGGATGCCGGGCGGGGCGCGGGATCTCCCTGCCTTCGGCTGAAGTAGCCATGGGAATCGCACCCTGCACGTGAGGACCGGGGCGCACCGTCCCCGGGCCACGGCCTAGGAGCCGCCATGAGTAACGGAGACATATTCGTCGGCGAGTTGATCGGCACGGCGATCCTGATCCTGTTCGGCGCCGGAGTGTGCGCCGCCGTCACCCTCAGGTTCTCGAAGGCGCGAGCCTCCGGATGGATCGTGATCGCGTTCGGCTGGGGCTTCGCCGTGCTGGCCGGCGCGTACACCGCCGCTCCCCTCTCCGGAGGGCACCTCAACCCGGCCGTCACCCTCGGCCTCGCCGTCGACACCGGAGTGTGGGACAAGGTCTGGGTCTACATCCTCGGGCAGATGGCCGGTGCCATGCTCGGAGCCGTGCTGGCCTACCTGGTGTACTTCGCCCAGTTCCAGGCCAATACCCGCAAGGGCGGCACGACCGAGGGAACGGTCGACGAACCGGTCCCGACCCTGGGCATCTTCTCCACCATCCCCGAGATCCGGAACCCGGTCGCCAACCTGATCACCGAGATCCTCGCCACCATCGCCCTGGTGCTGCCCCTGCTGGCCCTGGTCGGCAACAACCGGCACGTGGAAGGCATCGGCATCGGGCAGATCGCGGGTCAGGGGGAAGGCATCTACGGATCCGGCATCGTGATCCTGCTGGTCGCCCTCCTGGTCGTCGGCATCGGTCTGTCGCTGGGTGGTCCCACCGGCTACGCCATCAACCCGGCGCGTGACCTCGGACCGCGCATCATCCACTCCGTCCTGCCGATCCCGAACAAGGGCACCTCCGACTGGGGTTACTCGTGGATCCCCGTCGTCGGACCAGTGATCGGCGGGTTGCTGGGTGGCGTCATCTACAACGCAGCCTTCTGAACGAGCCCGAGGGGTAGTCATGACGGACAACGCCGAGAAGTACGTTGCAGCCATCGACCAGGGCACCACGTCGAGCCGCTGCATCGTCTTCAACCAGGACGGCGCGATCGTCGCCGTCGACCAGCGCGAGCACCGCCAGATCTTTCCCAAACCGGGCTGGGTGGAGCACGACGCCACCGAGATCTGGTCCAAGACGCAGGCGGTCGTGGCCGGTGCGCTGGCCAAGGCCGGTCTGCGGGCCGACCAGCTGAGCGCGATGGGCATCACCAACCAGCGCGAGACGACCCTGCTGTGGGACCGCGCGACGGGCAAGCCGGTGCACAACGCCATCGTCTGGCAGGACACGCGGACGGCGTCGCTGTGCAACCAACTGGGCGGCTCGGACGGGCAGGACCGTTTCCGCGAGCAGACGGGCCTGCCGCTGGCCACGTATTTCTCCGGGCCCAAGGCGGCCTGGCTGCTGGACAACGTGCCCGATCTGCGGGCGCGTGCCGAGCGCGGTGAGATCGCCTTCGGCACGATGGACTCCTGGCTGATCTGGAACCTCACCGGCGGCACGGACGGCGGGCAGCACGTCACCGACGTGACCAACGCCGGGCGCACCATGCTGATGAACCTGGAGACCCTGCAGTGGGACTCCTCGATCTGCTCGGCGATGAACGTCCCGGAGGCCATGCTGCCCGAGATCCGCTCCTCCGCGGAGGTCTACGGCACCGCGGTCGGGCAGCTGGCCGGCGTGCCCGTGGCCTCGGCGCTCGGCGACCAGCAGGCCGCCGTGTTCGGACAGGCCTGCTACGACGTGGGCACCGCGAAGAACACGTACGGCACGGGCAGCTTCCTGCTGCTCAACACCGGCAACCGGCCGGTGCCGTCGAAGAGCGGACTGCTGACCACGATGGGGTACAAGATCGGCGAGGAGGCTCCGGTCTACTGCCTGGAGGGCTCGATCGCGATCACGGGCGCGCTGGTCCAGTGGTTCCGCGACCAGCTCGGCATCATCCGCACCGCCGACGAGATCGAACCGCTGGCCGCGAGCGTGGAGGACAACGGCGGCGCCTACATCGTGCCCGCGTTCTCGGGTCTGTTCGCGCCGTACTGGCGCTCGGACGCGCGCGGTGTGGTCACCGGCCTCACCCGGTACGTCACCAAGGCGCACCTCGCGCGCGCGGTGCTGGAGGCGACGAGCTGGCAGACCCGCGAGGTGGTCGACGCCATGTACCAGGACTCCGGGGTGCAGATCACCACCCTGAAGGTCGACGGCGGCATGACGAAGAACAACCTGCTGATGCAGCACCAGGCGGATGTGCTCGACGTTCCGGTCGTGCGGCCGAAGGTCTCCGAGACGACCTGTCTGGGCGCCGCCTACGCGGCCGGACTGGCCACCGGCGTCTGGAACGACCTGGACGAACTGAAGGCCCACTGGCAGAAGGACGTGGAGTGGACGCCGTCCATGGAGGCGTCGGTGCGGGACCGCGAGTACCACAACTGGCGCAAGGCCGTGGAGAAGAGCTTCGGCTGGGAGGAGGGCGACAGCTGACCACGCGCGCGTGGAGCGTCCTTCCGTACTGCGGCCCGTACCCCTGTCGGCGGGGGTACGGGTCGTGCCCGCGTCCGGGGAGCGTCAGCCGGTCACCGGCTGGCGGCGGTCGGCCGCGTACGCCATCGCGTGCTCGACCACGCCGATGAGGGCCTCCTTGACCGACTCGCGGTCACGGGCGTCGCACATCAGGAGCGGCACCCCGGCGTCGAGGTCGAGGGCCTGGCGGACGTCCTCGACGGGGTAACGGGGCGCTCCCTCGAAGCAGTTGACGCCGACGAGGAAGGGGATCGAGCGCCGTTCGAAGTAGTCGACGGCGGCGAAGCAGTCCTCCAGGCGACGGGTGTCGGCGAGCACGACGGCTCCGAGCGCGCCCTCGGAGAGCTCGTCCCACATGAACCAGAACCGCTCCTGCCCGGGTGTGCCGAAGAGGTACAGCACGAGGTCCTCGCGCAGGGTGATGCGGCCGAAGTCCATGGCCACGGTCGTGGTGTGCTTGGACTCCACGCCGCTGAGGTCGTCGACCGGGCGGCCGGCCTCGGTGAGCAGTTCCTCGGTGCGCAGCGGCCTGATCTCGCTGACCGCGCCGACGAGCGTGGTCTTGCCCACGCCGAAGCCGCCGGCCACCAGGATCTTGAGCGTGACGGGCTCGACCGGGGGCTTGCCGCGCTCAGAACGCCCGAAGATCATCGATCTCTTCTCCTGCTTGATGGGGGTCGGGCGACGGCGGACCGTGGCCTCCGCCGCCGGGGTGGTGATCCTTCGCGCTCCTCACAGCGCCCGCAGGCCGTTGATCACGTCGCGCAGAATACTCTCGTCCGGCAGTTCGGCAGGGGGCACGGGCCGGTTCACATGGACGAACTCGGCGTCCACGAGATCTCCGACCAGGACCCGGACCACGCCGATCGGCAGGTCGAGTTCCGCTGCGAGTTCGGCGACCGACTGCGGGTCCTCACGGCACAGTTCGACGATGTCCACGTGCTCCGGGGAGAGCATGTGGTCCGCTTCCGGGTCGTCCGCGTGCGGTTCCGCGACCACGACCGCGATCAGGTCCAGGCGGTGCTGGCCCTGGCTGCTGGTGCGGCCGCGCGTCATGGCGTACGGACGGACGACCGGACCGGCCTCGTCGTCGAACCAGTGGCTTCTTCCCTGACCGTCAGCGCTCATGTCATCCCACTACCCGCCTGCGGGCAGATCGGTGCGCGGAGCGGCGCCCAGATGCACACCCACCCGCTTCACCAGGAGTGTCATCTCGTAGGCGACCTGGCCGACGTCCGAATCGGCGTCCGAGAGGACCGCGAGGCAGCTGCCGTCGCCGGCCGCCGTCACGAACAGGAAGGCGTCGTCGAGCTCGACGACCGTCTGGCGGACGTTGCCGGCCTCGAAGTGGCGTCCCACGCCCTTGGCGAGGCTGTGGAACCCGGAGGCGACCGCGGCCAGGTGCTCGCTGTCCTCCCTGGTGAGGTCCCTGGACACGCCCGTCGGCAAGCCGTCGCCGGAGAGCACGAGCGCCTTGCGGATGCTCGCGACGCGGTCCACCAGGTCGTCCAGGAGCCAGTTCAGCTCCCCGTTGCCGTTCGCGCTGTGGCCGGTCGCCTTCGGTGCGGTCATCGACCGTCCCCCTCTGTCGTTCCTTGTGGTGCTGTGCCGCTGTGGGCGGCATCGCCCGCGGCGTTCTCCCTACGGCCCCGCTGCCAGCCGCGCTGGAGTGAGGCCATACGGCTGCGTACTTCCTCGGCGTCCCGTTCGGCGGGCTCCGTCCCGTCCTCGGTGCGCGGGTCGGGCCCCCGCTTCAGCTGCGGGGCCAGGTTGGCCTGCCGGACGCGCCGGGGCAGGGGTGCGGTGCCGGCGCCGTCTGCCGGGTGGGTGGTGGCGTCTGCCGGGCGGGCGAGGCCGGAGTCCGGGCGGGCGGTGCCGGCTGCCGGGCGGGCGGTGTCGTTTCCGCGGGCGTCGTCCCGGCCGGCCGCGCCGAGGGCCCTGCTGGCGGACTCCTCCGTTCCCCTGCGGCGGGACGGGAGGGGCGGCGGTGTGTCCGGCCGGGTCTCGGCCCGTCGGCCGTCGGCCGGGGCACCCTCGCTGCGGCGCCGGGCGGGAAGCGCGGAGGCCCGCTCCGGTCCGGTCCGGGCCGTGGGACGGTCGCCGGCGGCGTCCTCGCCACGGCGACGGGACGGGAGCGCGGCCGCGGGCCCGGTCTCGGTCCGGCCGGTGTCCGTCGTCTCCTCGTCGGTCTTGCCGCGTCGTTGGCGCTGATCGGTGACCGGGCGGCCGTGCGAGCTGACCAGCTTGGGTGCGTGGCGACGGGGCAGCGGGACGGGGGCGCTCAGCTCGTTCCCGGCGTCGGTGCGCTCCCGTACGCCCGGGGTGTCGGCGGCCTGCTGGTGCGGATCGGTGCGGCGGCCGGTGGTCTCGTCCTGGGCGCGGGTGAGGGAGTGGCGGGGGCGGAAGAGGCCGCCGTGCTCGCTGTCCTCGTCCTCGAGGGCGCCGGGGAAGTCGTCGATGGCGTCCAGGTCGACGGGGGCCTCCAGCTCCACCGGTCCGTCCAGCAGGGAGGCGGGCAGGCCGGGACGCGCCGCGGGCGCCTTGGACAGGGCGACGCGGCGGCCGTCCTGCGACTCGCCGCCGTGCGCCGTCAGCTGGGGGCGGTCGAGCCGGAAGCCGATGCCGTTCGTGTCGGGCACGTCGTCCGTGAGCAGGGCGTCGGGGATGAAGACGACGGCGGTCGTGCCGCCGTACGGGGAGGGCTGCAGGGAGACCCGGACGTTCTGCCGCTGGGCGAGCCGGCTGACCACGAACAGGCCGAGCCGGTCGGTGTCGGACAGCTCGAACTCCGGCGTCTCGGCGAGCCGGAGGTTGGCGTCGAGCAGCGCCTCGGCCGCCATGCCCAGACCGCGGTCGTGGATCTCCAGGGTGAAGCCGTTGGCGACACGTTCGCCCAGGACCTGGACGGCGGTGTGCGGCGGCGAGAAGACCGTGGCGTTCTCCAGCAGTTCGGCCACGAGGTGCGTGAGGTCGGCGACGGCCGGGCCGGTGACGGCGATCCGCGGCAGACGGCGGACCTCGATGCGCTCGTAGTCCTCGACCTCGGCGACGGCGGCACGGACGACGTCCATGAGCTGGACGGGCTTGCGCCACTGGCGGGAGGGCGCGGCGCCGGAGAGGATCACGAGGCCTTCGGCGTGCCGGCGCATGCGGGTGGTCAGGTGGTCGAGGCGGAACAGGTCGGCGAGTTCCTCGGTGTCCTCGGTCCTGCGCTCCATGGCGTCGAGCAGGGTGAGCTGCTTGTGGAGGAGGACCTGGCTGCGGCGTGCGAGGTTGACGAAGACCTCGGAGACGCCGGCGCGGAGCTCGGCCTGCTTGACGGCGGCCTCGACGGCGGCGCGCTGCAGCGTGTTGAGGGCCTGGCCGACCTCGCCCATCTCGTTCTTGTCGTACTCCAGGCGCGGCACCTCGGTCTCGACGTCGACCTGCTCGCCCGCGGAGAGGCGGCGCATCACGCTGGGCAGCCGTACGCCGGACGCCTCGTGGGCCTCCAGACGCAACTGCCGCAGGTCGCGGATGAGGGTGCGGCCGACGCGCACGGACAGGAAGAGGGAGAGCAGCAGGGCGATCAGGCCGAGGGCGCCGGCGATGACGGCCTTGGCGATGACGCCCACGGCCACCGGGTGGACGCGCTCCTGGTAGCGGTCGTTGGCCTGGTCGTTGAGGGTACCGAGTTCGTCGAGCACGTTGCCCGCGGCGGTGTCCCAGCTCTTGGCGGTGACGCCGCGGGGCGTCCCGGCCCCCGAGTCGAGGGCCGCTTCCTCGGCCACGCGCAGCGGTGCGGAGGAGGCGTTCTTCCAGAAGGTCTGGTACCGGTCGCGCTCGGCGACGGGCAGCAACTGCAGGTTGACGTCGTACATCAGCGTGCGCTGGGCCACGAGGTCGGAGATGTCGCGCTCTTCGGAGTGGGTGATCCGACCGACGATCAGGGCGGAGCCCAGGAGGGCGTCCTCGCGGGAGAGCAGTTCGCGGGCGCGGGCGAGGTTGACCAGCGCGCGGTACTGCTTGTCGAGTTCGACGTTGTCGACCACGTGCAGATTGGCCAGGAGCACGTAGCACGGGTCGACGAGCCGGTTGTAGAGGTCGAGGGCCTGGGAGCGGTTGACGGTGCCGTCCTCGACACTGCGGCGCAGCGATTCGATCCCCTCGAAGGCGTCCAGGACCGCGGTCAGCCGCTCGTCGGTGGCCTCGCCCATCGCGTCGCGCACGTCCGGGTTCTCGGCGTTGCGGCGAATGCCGCCCACGGCCTCGTCGGTGGCGGTGCGGCTGCGCCGGAGCGCGGCGAGCCCGTCGGAGGCGCGGGGGTCGGCGAGGTGGACCAGCGTCTGGCGGCGTTCCTCCTGGAGGACGCGGACGGTGTCCTCGATGGGGTAGCCGATCTTCTCCACGACGGTCGACACGTTGAACAGGTCGCCCGCCTCACGCCCCGTGAGCACGGTGGCGAAGGACCAGATCGCGGTCAGGGACACCAGCGGCACGAGAAGCAGCGCCACGATCTTCCGGCGGATGGACTTCCCGCGAAAGCGCATGGCCTCCCCCAGCTCGGGCCCCCCGGCCTACCGGGGGTACACATGTGCGTCAACAAACGGCGCGAGCCTACTACCGACGCACAGGGAACTCGAAGACCGGGCCAGAGGCCGAACTTCCGCGCCAGCGACGAGGCATGCCGAGTTGTCCGGGCATTGCGGGAGTTGTCTCCACGAAACCGATGGTGACAGCGAGGGGCCATCGTCGGGGTCGGCCAAGGCGGTTGGCCGATTTTTTTCGATTCCCGGGAATCTTCGTGACGGGTCGTTCGTCCTTCACTACGGGAAACGGGGGCGGAATCGACAACAGGAGCCGCATCCTGCACCCGGGCAGCGTAAAACAGCGCAAGCCGGGCAGCCACTGGGAAGCACGGGTCTTCGGAAACGAGCGAGCGGTCTGCTGGCGGTGGGGAGTGACACGGTGATGGGCACGGCGGAGCGGCGGCGCGAAGCGTCGAGGGCCGACGGGATGCGGGTGACGGGGCATCGGACCTCCGGGGCGACCGATCGCGGCAGGGCGGCGGACGAGGCGGAGAACCCGGCCGAGGGGCAGCGGTATGACCGGCCCCTCTGGGTCGAGGAGCCGGCGCGCAGGCGCCGGTTGCCGGATCCGGTCCGTACGGCGGCCGTGCGAGCGGTTCTTCTCATAGCGGTGACGCTGATTCAGGCGATGGTGGCCTTCCTGTGCACGATGGCCGGGTCCTGGCTGGCCTTCCCCATGGTGATCAGCAGTGTGGTCAGCACCATCGCGGCCACGTGGGGTGCTCTGGACGTGTGGGTGACTCGTCAGGTCTGGAACCAGCGCCACGGTGTGGTGTCCGAGCCGAGCAGCACGGCGCGGGCGCTGCGGCGCGAGCGGCGCCGGGCCCGGCGCCAGGAGCGGGCCATGGCGCGGACGCAGACGCGGATACGCCGACGCGGCGGGGCCGGGCAGCTGTCCCACTCGTAGCACCGCCCGCTCGTAGCGCTGCCCTCTGCAGCGCTGCCCGGTCGCCGGGAGGCGCCTTCGCGCTACTCCCGGGGGACGGCGACAGCGGTCTCACGGGTGAGTTCACGTCGCGCCCGCATGAAGGGGCGGGGGCGGTCCACCGCGAGCACCGCCGTCGTACGGCCGTCGCGTTCGTAGCGGGCGAGGAACCCGCCCTCGGCCGGTGCGCCGTCGGAGAGTTCGCCTTCGGTGACGCGGACGGTGTCGCCGTCGCCGCGCCGGCCGGCGAACTGGATGCGGGCGCCGTACTGGTCGGACCAGAAGTAGGGCACGGCGTCCGCGGTCGCGACCGTGCGCCCGGCGAGCAGGTTGGTCACGGCGACGCGGGGCTGCTGGGTGGCCGACGTCCAGTGCTCGGCGCGGACGCCGCCGACACGGGCGACGTCGCCGACGGCGACCACCTGCGGCAGGGCCGTCACACACCCGTCGTCGCACAGGACGCCGTCGCGCAGGGCGAGGGTCGAACCGGCCAGCCAGGAGGTGTCGGGGGTGACACCGATGCCGACGATCACGATGTCGGCGGGGAGCGTGCGCCCGTCGGTGAGTTCCACGCCGCTGACGGTGACGGTGCCGCGGAGCCCGGCGACGCCGGTGCCGGTGACGAGGTCCGCGCCGCCCCGGCGGTGCAGCGCGGCGCACACGGCGGCCATGTCGGCGCCCAGGTGGGTCACGAGCGGGAGCGGGGCGGCCTCGACGACGGTGACGTGGTGGCCGAGCGAGGTGCAGGAGGAAGCGGTTTCGGCACCGATGAAGCCGCCGCCGATGACCACGACCCGGCGTGGGCCCCGGGTGAGTTCCTCGCGCAGCGCCCGGGCGTCGTCGAGTGTGCGCAGCGTGTGGACTCCGGCGAGTTCGTCGCCGGGCAGGCGCCGGGCGCGGGCTCCGGTGGCGATGACGAGGCCGTCGGTGGACACGGTACGGCCGTCGTCCAGTACGACGGTGCGGCCTCGCGGGTCCAGCGCCCGGGCGGGGACGCCGAGCAGCCACTCGACGTCGAGTTCGGCGCTCTCCTCGGCGTCGGTGAGAGCGAGCTGCTTCTCGTCGGCGCGGCCGGTGAGGAAGTCCTTGGAGAGCGGGGGACGGTCGTAGGGGTGGTGGGGTTCGTCGCCGATGAGGACGAGACGCCCGTCGTAGCCCTGGGCGCGCAGTTCCCGGGCGGCGTAGAGGCCGGAGAGTGAGGCGCCGACGATGGTCACGGTGCGCATGCGGGGTGCCTCCTCGCGCTGCGAGTCGCGTTGTTGCCGCGTCCGCCTGCGGCGGTCGGCCGGCATGCGAGGCGCATCGCGCCGCGGGCCGGGGAGAGCGGGGTCGGCGCGGCGTGCGGCGTCCCTGCCCGGCGTCGGCTGCTGACACGGCCGTCCCGTTCGCGTCCCGGGCCACCGTACGGTTCGGGGTCCGTCCCACCGTCCCCTTCGGGGCTCGTGCGCTCGCCCCGGCCAGGGCTCACGCGGCCGTCCCCTCCTCCGCCGCCAGGTGGACGTGGATGACGCCGTCGTCGACGGTGACGCGGTGGGTGCGGACGGCGCGGCGGGCCGGGAGGCAGGTGGGCATGCCGGTGCGCAGGTCGAACGAGGCGGCGTGCAGCGGGCATTCGACCAGGCAGCCCTCCAGCCAGCCCTCGGAGAGGGAGGCGTCCTGGTGGGTGCAGGTGTCGTCGATGGCGTGGAGTTCGCCGTCGTCGGTGTGGAACACGGCGACGGGCGGTGTCGTCTCGATGCGGACGGACTCGCCCTTGGGGAGGTCGTCGAGGCGGCAGACGGGAATCACGGGCCCCCCTCTCGGTCCGGGGCGGGGCCGGACCGTTCGGCCAGACTGTAGACAGTGTGTGAAGTGCCGGACCGGGGTGGTTCCGGGCACGAAAGGGTGATGGTGCACGTCGTCCGGCCCGGCCGTCGGTGCCGAGCCCCGGGAGGGCGCTCGTGCCCTTCCGGGATACGGACGCTTCGGTAACATGATGTTTCACATCGCGCATGAGCAAGCGCTATACGCAACAGAATCCGGGCGGGGCGACCGTCGCGTCAAGGGGTTCCCTGAGATGCGGCCCAAACAGGGCCGGCAGGTGGTGAGAGTTGGCCATGGCCCGCACGCAGAAGCAGGCCTCCCGCGAGGAGCGTCCGAGGGACGACGGGGCGAAGCAGAGCGGCAGAGGCGCGGCGAGCGCCGTGCAGTCGGTGGACCGCGCGGTGAGTGTGCTGGAGATCCTCGCCCGGCACGGCGAGGCGGGCGTCACCGAGATCGCCGACGAACTGGACGTGCACAAGTCCACGGCGTTCCGGCTGCTCGGCGTTCTGGAGAACCGCGGCCTGGTGGCCCAGGCGAAGGACCGCGGCAAGTACTACCTGGGAGCCGGCGTACTGCGCCTCGCGGGGGCGGCGGCAGTACGGCTGGACGTCTCCCAGGAGGGCGTCCCGGTCTGCCGGGAGCTCGCCGACGAACTGGGCGAGACGGTCAACATCGCGGTGCTGGACGACGACGCGGCCGTCAACATCATGCAGGCCCGGGGCACCGCCTCCGTCACGGCGCAGAACTGGCTCGGCCGCCGCACCCCGCTGCACGCCACCTCCAGCGGCAAGGTGCTGCTCGCCCACCTGCCGCCCACCCTGCGTGAAGGTCTCCTCGCGCGTCCGCTGCACCGATTCACGGAGCGCACGGTCACGGTCGCGTCCATGCTGCGCGGCGAGTTGGACACCGTGGTGCAGCAGGGGTACGCGATCACGGTCGAGGAGCTGGAGATCGGGCTGGCGGCCGCGGCCTCCCCGGTCCGGGCGCACGACGGCAAGGTCATCGCGTCGCTCAGCGTCTCGGGGCCGGTCTACCGGCTGAGCCCGGAGCGACTGCCGGAAGTCGCGAAGCGGACGGAGGCGGCGGCGGCCGAGTTGTCCCGCCGGATGGGGTACGGCTTCTGACGTAGCCCTGGCAGGTGGTCACGGCGTAGCCGAACCGGTGGACCACTGCTTGGTCCAGCCGGTGGGCCCACGGCGAGGCCCGGACCGGTGGCCCACGGCGTGGAGCGCACAGCGCGGGACCAGGTGTCTCACCTGGTCCCGCGCTGTCGTGTGTCGGGCGTGTTTCCCGGGCCCCGGCCGGTTTTCCCAAGCTTGACGCGAACCGGGCCCGTGCCTCTTGACGGCCTTCGATGGCGTTCTCACTATGTTCCTCATCGCGCAACCCATCGTGCATTGCGCAACAAGCAGAGGAGCTTGGCCGTGCCACACGAGGTCCGTGCCGTAGTCGCTGTCGAGCAGGGCGCACCGGTCGAGGTGCAGACGATCGTGGTTCCCGATCCGGGCCCCGGGGAGGTCCTCGTCACGGTGCAGGCCTGCGGGGTCTGCCATACGGACCTGCACTACCGGGAGGGCGCGATCACCGGCGACTTCCCGTTCCTGCTGGGGCATGAGGCGGCCGGCACGATCGAGGCGGCCGGCGCGGGGGTCACCGACCTCCAGCCGGGCGACTACGTGGTGCTCGCGTGGCGCGCCCCGTGCGGGAGTTGCCGTTCCTGTCGCCGCGGCCGCCCCTGGTACTGCTTCGACTCGCGCAACGCGACACAGCCGATGACCCTGCGGGACGGGACGCCGCTCACGAGTGCGCTGGGGATCGGGGCCTTCGCCGAGAAGACGCTGGTCGCCGCGGGACAGGCGGTGAAGATCGACCCGGCCGCGCGCCCCGAGGCGGCGGGTCTCATCGGCTGCGGCGTGATGGCCGGTTACGGCGCCGCCGTCAACACGGGCGGCGTGGGCCGCGGCGACTCGGTGGCCGTGATCGGCTGTGGCGGTGTCGGCAACGCCGCCATCGCGGGTGCCTGCCTGAACGGCGCCATGAAGGTCATCGCCGTGGACATCGACGACCGCAAGCTCGACCAGGCCGAGAAGTTCGGCGCGACGCACACCGTCAACTCCCATGGCACCGACCCGGTCGAGGCGGTGCGGGCCCTGACCGACGGGTTCGGCGTCGACATCGCCATCGACGCGGTGGGCCGGCCGGAGACCTTCCGGCAGGCGTTCTTCATGCGCGACCACGCGGGTGTCCTGGTGCAGGTCGGTGTGCCCTCGCCCGACATGAAGGTCGAACTGCCGCTGATCGACGTGTTCTCACGGGGCGGCGCGATCAAGTCGTCCTGGTACGGGGACTGCCTGCCCAGCCGCGACTTCCCCTTCCTCGTCGACCAGTACCTCTACGGGTTGCTGGACCTCAACGCGTTCGTCAGCGAGACGATCGCGCTGGACCGGGCGGAGGAGGCGTTCGCCAGGATACGGCGGGGTGAGGTGCTGCGCTCCGTGGTCGTCCTGTGACCGCCGTGCGCGTGCAGTGCGCTGCCTCTCCTGCTCGGTCCGCTCGACGGCCTGCATCCCCTCAACCCCCTGAATCCCCTCAAGCCCCTGAAGACCCGGAAGCGCCGGAAGACCCGGAAGCGCCGGAAGCACCCGAAGCCATGTGAACGCCCCACTCCCCCACCGCCTTCACACCGTCCCGGCAAGGAGGGGCATGTCCAGCACACCCGAGAATCCCCGCGTGGTCGTCGTCGGCGCCGGCATCGTCGGCTGTTCCCTCGCCGACGAACTCACCGCCCGCGGCTGGACCGACGTCACCGTCCTCGAACAGGGCCCGCTGCCCGCCCCCGGCGGCTCCACCTCGCACGCGCCCGGGCTCGTCTTCCAGACCAGCCCGTCCAGGACCCTCACCGCCTTCGCCCGCTACACGGTCGAGAAGTTCGGCTCCCTCGACGTCGACGGCGTCGGTTGCTTCCAGCGGGTGGGCGGCCTGGAACTGGCCACCACGCCCGAGCGCCTCGCCGAACTCCACCGCAGGGCCGGGTACGCCGCCTCCTGGGGCGTGCACGGCGAGGTCGTCACCGCCGCTCGCTGCAAGGAACTGTGGCCGCTGCTCGACGCGTCGGTGGTCCTCGGCGGCTTCCACACCCCGGACGACGGTCTGGCCCGCGCCCTGCTCGCGGCCCGCGCCCAGATGGCCCGGGCCTCCGCGCGGGGCGCCCGGTTCCTGGAACGCCACACGGTCACCGGCATCGAGCAGCGGCACGGGCGGGTCACCGGCGTCGTCACCGACCGGGGCACCTTCCCGGCCGACCACGTCGTCTCGGCGGCCGGCTTCTGGGGCCCGGTGATCGGCCGCATGGCCGGGGTCGACGTGCCGCTGCAGCCGCTGGCCCACCAGTACGCCAGGACCGGGCCGCTCCCGGCGCTCGGCGGCGCGACCGCCGAGGCCTCGAAGCCGATCCTCCGCTTCCAGGACCGGGACCTGTACTTCCGCGAGCACACCGACCGCATCGGCATCGGCTCCTACGCGCACCGGCCCCTGCCCGTCGACCCGTTCGCGGTCCTGCCGTACGACGAGGCCCGCGCCCGGGACATGGACATGCCCTCCTCGTACCCGTTCACGGCGGAGGACTGGGCGCCCGGTTGGGAGGACTGCCGGCGTCTGCTGCCCGCCCTGCGGGACGCGGAGATCGAGTCCGGTTTCAACGGCGTCTTCTCCTTCACCCCGGACGGTATGCCCCTGCTCGGCGAGTCGCGTCGGCTGCGTGGCTTCTGGCTGGCCGAGGCCGTCTGGGTCACCCACTCCGCGGGGGTCGCCCGGGCCGTCGCCGAATGGATGGTGGACGGGCGGGCCTCGCTCGACCTGCACGAGTGCGACGTCACGCGCTTCGAGGAGGCGCAGCGTTCGCCGTCGTACGTCCTGGAGCGCGGTGCTCAGCAGTTCGTCGAGGTGTACGACGTGATCCATCCGCTCCAGCCGATGGAACGGCCGCGTCCACTGCGGGTCAGCCCCTTCCACGTCCGGCAGCAGCAACTCGGCGCGTACTTCCTGGAGGGCGGGGGCTGGGAGCGTCCACACTGGTACGAGGCGAACGCCCCGCTGGTGGAGGCCCTCGGAGCCCTCCCGGAGCGGGACGCCTGGTCGGCCCGCCACTGGTCCCCGGTCGCAGCGGCCGAGGCACGGGCCACCCGCGAGGGCGTCGCCCTCTACGACATGACGCCCCTGCGCCGCCTGGAGGTCACCGGCCCGGGAGCCCTCGCGTTCCTCGACCGCATGACCAGCAACAACCTCCGCAAGAAGCCCGGCGCGGTCACCTACACCCTGCTGCTCGACGAGGCGGGCGGCATCCGCTCCGACCTCACCGTGGCCCGTCTCGCCCCCGACCGCTTCCAGGTCGGTGCCAACTCCCCCGCCGACCTCGACCGGCTCCTGCGCCACGCCCCGGCCGACGTCCACATCCGGGACATCACCTCCGGCACCTGCTGCGTCGGCGTCTGGGGCCCGCTCGCCCGGGAACTCGTCCAGCCGCTCACCCGGGACGACTTCTCGCACGAGGCGTTCGGCTACTTCCGGGCGAAGGAGACCTACCTCGGGCACGTCCCGGTGACCGCGCTGCGGCTGAGCTACGTGGGCGAGCTGGGCTGGGAGCTGTACACCACGGCCGACCTGGGGCTCAGGCTCTGGGACACGCTGTGGGAGGCCGGCCGGGGGCTCGGCGTGATCGCGGCGGGCCGTTCGGCGTTCAACTCCCTGCGTCTGGAGAAGGGTTACCGCGCGTGGGGCGTCGACATGACCGACGAGCACGACCCGTTCGAGGCGGGCGTCGGCTTCGCCGTGCGCATGGACAAGGAGCACTTCGTCGGGCAGGACGCGCTCCGGGACCGCCCGGAACCCACCCGCCGGCTCACGCCCCTCCTCCTCGACGACCCGGCCGCCGTCGTCCTGGGCAAGGAGCCCGTGTACGTCGGCGGAACGCCCGCCGGATACGTCACCAGCGCGTCGTACGGCTACACGCTCGGCCGCTGCGTCGCCTACGCCTGGCTGCCCGCCGGGCTCGCCACCGGCACCGGCGTGCACATCGAGTACTTCGGCGAGAAGGTCCCGGCCACGGTCGCCGACGAGCCGCTGTTCGACCCGAAGATGACCCGTATTCGCCGGTAGGAGGCGTTTCCCTCGTGACGACGACCCCGAGCACCCCGAGCCTGATCGCCACCCTCCCCGGCCGCTACTACACCGACCCGGAGGTCTTCCGCCGGGAGCAGGAGCACGTCTTCGAGTCGCTGTGGTTCTGCGCGGTCCGCGGCTCCGACCTGGACCGGCCGGGCGCGTTCCGGACCGTCCAGGTCGGCCGCGAGAGCGTCATCATCACCCGCACCCGCAAGGGGGACCTGCGCGCCTTCCTCAACGTCTGCCGGCATCGCGGGGCCCGGCTGTGCACGGAGGAGTCCGGCGAGATACGCCGCACCCTGCAATGCCCGTACCACGCGTGGACGTACGGTCTCGACGGCACGTTGATCGCCGCACCCAACCTGATCAGGATGCCGGACGTCGACCGGGTCGCGTACGGGTTGATCAAGGTGGAGCTGCGCGAGTGGCTGGGCTACGCCTGGGTGTGCCTGGCGGACGAACCGCCGTCCTTCGAGGACACGGTCGTGCACGCCGCCGTCGAGCGGCTCGGCGACGCCGCCGCGATCGAGCACTACGGCACGGACAACCTCGCGCTCGGCAAACGCATCACCTATGACGTGAAGGCGAACTGGAAACTGATCGTCGAGAACTTCATGGAGTGCTACCACTGTGCGACGATCCACCCCGAACTGACGGAGGTGCTCCCCGAGTTCGCCGACGGCTACGCCGCCCAGTACTACGTGGGACACGGCGCCGAGTTCGGCGAGGCGGTCAAGGGCTTCACGGTCGACGGCAGCGAGGGCTTCGGCAGGCTCCCCGCGGTCGGCGCCGACCAGGACCGCCGGTACTACGCCATCACGGTCAAGCCGACCGTGTTCGTCAACCTCGTCCCGGACCACGTCATCCTGCACCGCATGTTCCCCCTCGCCGAGGACCGCACGGTCGTCGAGTGCGACTGGCTGTACGCGCCGGAGGTGGTGGAGTCGGGGGCGGACGTGTCGAAGTCCGTCGAGCTCTTCCACCGGGTGAACGCCCAGGACTTCGCCGCCTGTGAAAGGACGCAGCCCGCGATGTCCTCCCGCGCCTACCGCGAGGGCGGTGTGCTGGTCCCCAACGAGCACCACATCGGGATCTTCCACGCATGGCTCCTCGGACGGCTGGGAGGCGAGCATGCCGGACCTGTTCATCGACGGTGAGTGGCGGGCCGCGCTCGACGGGCGCACCCGCGAGATCCGCTGCCCGGCCGACGGCTCCCTCGTCGGGGTCGTGGACGAGGCGGACGGCAAGGACACGGCGGAGGCGATCGCCGCGGCCCGCCGCGCCTTCGACGAAGGCCCCTGGCCGCACACCCCGGCCCAGGCCCGCGGCGACCTGCTGCTGCGCGTCGCGGACCTCCTGCTGCGGGACAAGGAGGAACTCGCCCGCGCCGAGTCCCTGGACACGGGCAAGCGGCTCGTGGAGAGCACCTGCGACATCGACGACGTCGCGAACTGCTTCCGCTACTTCGGGCGGCTGGTGGCGAGCGAGACCGGCCGGGTCGTGGACACCGGCCGGGCGGACGTGGACAGCAGGGTGGTGTACGAGCCGGTCGGGGTGTGCGGTCTCATCACCCCCTGGAACTACCCGCTGCTGCAGACGGCCTGGAAGGTCGCCCCGGCCCTGGCGGCGGGCGCCACCTTCGTGCTCAAGCCGAGCGAACTCACCCCGCACACCGCGCTCCACCTGCTCCGGCTGCTGGCCGAGGCCGGGCTGCCGCCGGGTGCCGGGAATCTGGTCCTGGGCGCCGGGCCGCAGGTGGGCGCCCCGCTCGCCGACCACCCGGACGTGGACCTCCTGTCCTTCACCGGCGGTCTGGAGACGGGCCGCCGGCTGATGGCGGCCGCCGCCGGGACGGTCAAGAAGGTGGCGCTGGAACTGGGCGGCAAGAACCCGAACATCGTGTTCGCCGACGCCGGCTTCGACGCGGCCGTCGACATGGCGCTGACCGCCGTGTTCCTGCACTCCGGGCAGGTGTGCTCGGCCGGTGCGCGGCTGCTCGTGGAGGACTCGCTGCACGACCGGTTCGTCGACGAGCTCGTGCGCCGGGCGCGGGCCATCCGGCTGGGCGGGCCGTTCGACGAGCGGGCGCGGACCGGGCCGCTGATCTCGGCGGCACACCGCGACAAGGTGGAGCGGTACGTCGCCCGGGGTCTCGCGCAGGGCGCGGTGCTGCGCTGCGGCGGCGCGCGGCCGGACCGTCCGGACCTGGCGGACGGCTTCTACTACCTGCCGACCGTGCTCGACGAGTGCTCGGCCGGCATGTCGGTGGTCCGGGAGGAGTCCTTCGGACCGGTCCTCACCGTCGAGCGGTTCACGAGCGAGGACGAGGCCCTGCGCCTGGCCGGCGACACGGTCTACGGCCTCGCCGGCGCGGTGTGGACGAGCGACGAGGCCCGCGCGGCCCGCGTCGCGGCCCGGCTGCGGCTCGGCACGGTCTGGATCAACGACTACCACCCCTACGTCCCGCAGGCGGAGTGGGGCGGATTCAAGCAGTCAGGCTTCGGACGCGAGCTCGGGCCCGCGGGGCTCGCCGAGTACCGCGAGACGAAGCACATCTGGCGCAACACCCGCCCCACCCGCCAGGGTTGGTTCGACTGACCGAACCGCCCCGAGGACACACCCATTGAGGAACCGCCCATGAGACAAGCCGCGCACTCCACCGACACCCACGGCAACGACGACGCCGAACTGACCGAGTTCGGCTACAGACCCGAGCTGAAACGCACCCTCGGCAACTTCCACACCTTCGCCGCCGGCATCAGCTACATCTCCATCCTGACCGGAACGTTCCAGCTCTTCTACTTCGGCTACGGCAGCGGCGGCCCCGCCTATTGGTGGTCGTGGCCGATGGTCTTCGCCGGCCAGTTCATGGTGGCGCTGTGCTTCGCGGAGCTCGCCGCCCGCTATCCCGTGGCCGGTTCCGTCTACAACTGGTCGAAGAAGATCGGCAATCCGCACCTAGGCTGGCTCGCCGGCTGGATGATGCTGATCGCCTCGATCGTGTCCATATCGGCCGTGGCGCTGGCCTATCAGTTGACGCTGCCGCAGATCTCGTCGTTCTTCCAGTTCGTGGGGGACGGCACCGGTACGTACGACGTGGCGACCAACGCGGTCATCCTGGCCGCGGTGTTGATCCTGTTCACCACCCTGGTGAACGCCTTCGGCGTCAGGCTGATGGCCCGGATCAACACGGCGGGCGTGTTCATCGAGTTGATCGCCACTGTCGTATTGATCATCCTGCTCGCCGTCCACATCACGCGCGGGCCGCAGGTCGTCATGGAGACGCACGGGACCGGCGCGGGCTACGGCAACGGGTACCTGGGCGCCTTCCTGGTGGCCTCGCTGGCCTCGGCGTACGTGATGTACGGCTTCGACACCGCCGCCTCGCTCGGCGAGGAATCGCTGAACCCGACCCGGAACGCGCCCCGGGCGATCATCCGGGCGATCGTCGCGTCGTTCGTCCTGGGCGGGTTGATCCTGTTGCTTGCGTTGATGAGCGTGTCCAGTCTGAACGGCGAGAAGCTGTCCACGGACGGGCTGCAGTACATCGTGCTGGACGTGCTCGGCCCGACGGCCGGCAAGGCCATGCTGTGGTGCGTGCTGATCGCGGTCACGGTGTGCGCGCTGGCGGTGCACACGGCGGCGGTCCGGCTGGCGTTCGCGATGGCCCGCGACAACAACCTGCCGGCGTCCGCGAAGCTCGCCAGGTGCCATCCGCGGTTCCAGACGCCGGTCCTGCCGACCGTGATCATCGGAATCCTGGCGCTGGCGATCCTGGTGGTCAACATCCGTCAGCCGCAGATCTTCACCGTCGTCACCAGCATCGGCATCATCATGATCTACCTCGCCTACCTGGGCGTCACCGTGCCGCTGCTGGTCGCCCGGCTGCGGGGGAAGTGGCAGCCCGCGGGCGAGGGCCGCTTCTCGCTGGGCCGCTGGGGCCTGCCGGTCAACATCCTGGCCGTGTTGTGGGGCGGGGCGATGACGCTGAACCTGATCTGGCCGCGGGCCGCCGTCTACAACGCCACGGAGCCCTACCACTGGTACCTGCGCTGGGGCGCGGTGCTGTTCGTCGCCGTCATCGCGGGCGGCGGCTTCGCCTACTACTGGTTCGTCCAGCGGCACCGCACCGGCGTGCTCGCCGAGCACCGCTCGGAGGCGACGGCCCCCGCTCCCCTCGCCGCACCGGCGGCCGACTGAGGACCGAAGGAGGACCGTGAGTACGCATGAGTGCGACTACGTCGTCGTCGGCGGCGGCACCGCGGGCAACGTGGTGGCCGCCCGGCTCTCCGAGGACCCCTCCGTCACGGTGTGCGTGCTGGAGGCCGGCCCGAGCGACGTCGGCGACGACGACGTCCTGCGCCTGGAACGCTGGATGGGCCTGCTGGAGTCCGGCTACGACTGGGACTACCCGGTCGAGCCGCAGGCCCGCGGCAACGGCTTCCTGCGGCACGCCCGTGCGAAGGTGCTCGGCGGCTGCTCCTCGCACAACTCCTGCATCGCCTTCTGGGCCCCGACCGAGGACCTCGACGACTGGGCGGCCGCGGGCTGCACGGGCTGGAGCGCGGCCGATCTGTTCCCGCTGTACCGGCGGCTGGAGAACAACGACGCGCCCGGCGACCACCACGGCCGCACCGGCCCGGTGAAGCTGCGCACGCTCAAGAGCGACGACCCGTGCGGCACCGCCCTGTTGGACGCGTGCGCGCAGGCGGGCATCCCCACCGTCCCCTTCAACACCGGCCGGACGGTGATCCGGGGCGCCAACTGGTTCCAGATCAACGCCGACGAGAACAACATCCGCCAGTCGTCCTCAGTCGCCTATCTGCACCCGGTCCTCGGCAAGCGGCCCAACCTGGAGGTGCGCACCGGGGTGCGCGCCAAGAGGCTGGTGCTCGACGGGCGGCGCTGCGTGGGCGCCGAGTACCTGGACCCGGACCTGATCCACACGCGGACGGTACGGGCCCGGCGCGAGGTGATCGTCTCGTGCGGGGCGATCGACTCGCCGAAGCTGCTGATGCTGTCGGGCATCGGACCGGCCGGGCATCTGCGCGAGACCGGCGTCGAGGTGATCGTGGACGCACCCGGTGTCGGCGAGAACCTCCAGGACCACCCCGAGGGCGTGATCATGTGGGAGGCCCGGCAGCCCATGACCACCGCGTCCAGCCAGTGGTGGGAGGCGGGCATCTTCTACGACACCGAACCCGGCCTCGACCGGCCGGACCTGATGTTCCACTACGGCTCCGTGCCGTTCGACCTGAACACGGCCCGGCACGGCTACCCCACCTCGGAGAACGCGTTCTGTCTCACGCCCAACGTGACGCGGGCCAGGTCGCGCGGGACGGTGCGGCTGCGGACCCGGGACCACCGGGACAAGCCGAAGGTCGATCCGCGGTACTTCACCCACGAGCACGACGTGCGGGTGATGACGTACGGGCTGAAGCTGGCACGGCGGATCGCCGGGCAGCCCGCGCTGAGCGGGTGGGCCGGCGCGGAGCTGGCCCCCGGGCCCGGGGTGCGGACGGACGACGAGTTGTTCGACTACATCCGCACGACGCACAACACGGTGTACCACCCGTCCTGCACGGTGAGGATGGGCGCGGACGACGATCCGTCGGCTCCCCTGGACGCCCGGTTGCGCGTCAAGGGCGTCCAGGGGCTGCGGGTCGCGGACGGCTCGGTCATGCCGGACCTCGTCACCGTCAACCCGTGCATCACGACGATGATGATCGGCGAGAAGTGCGCGGATCTCCTGCGGGAGGACGCCTGACGGGGGACGACCGCGCGACCGTGGTGACCGGCCGCGCGGCTCCCCGCGCCCTCAGGGCGTCGCGGGCGCCGGGCGTTTGTACATCCTGGTCGCCGTGATCTCGCTGTGGACCGCCTCTCCCGCCTGGGGCTGCTGCGGCAGGCCCGGGCGGAGGTGCTCCTCGACGCTGATGTACTTCAGGCCCGCCCTGAGGTCGGCGTCGTTCCGCATGCGGATGACCAGGGGGAACTCGGCCAGCGCGGTGGTGTCGAACAGACCCGTGGTGTACAGGAGCTGGACACCGAGGGCGTCCGACACCGCCCGCTGCAGTTCCAGCAGGTAGGTGGCGTTGGCACGGCCGATGGGGTTGTCGAGGAACAGCGTGCCCGCGTGCCGGTGCTTGTCGCGGCCCCGGTCGTTCGAACGCAGCGCGGCCATCGTGCAGTACAGGGCGATGGCGGCGGTGAGCAGCTGGCCGCCGGAGAAGACGTCGCCCATCTGCCCGACGGGCACGCGCTCGGCACGCAGCACCGCGTCCGGTTTGAGGATCTCGACGGCCACACCCTTGGGCTGCAAGGCGGCGGCCACCCCGCGCAGCAGCAGGGACATGCCGTCGCGCCGCAGGTCGGAGTTCTTCTTCACGGCCGCGCGGGTGGCCTCGTCGATCACCTCGCCGAGCCGCTCGGTGAGCGTGGCCTGGTCCGGCTCCTCGAAGCGGATGCGCAGGAACTCCTGGCCCGACCACTCGCCCAGGCCCTCGGGCAGCCGGGAGAGCCGCTGTGCGGAGCGCAGCGTGGCCAGGGCCGATTCGACCAGGCCGCGCAGCCGGTCCACGATCGAGTCGCGGTTGCGCTCCAACTGCTCCAGCTCGTCGGTGAGGACTCTCAGGCGGGGCGCGAAGGCGTCCGCCCACTTCTGGGCGTGCTCGGGCAGCGCGGAGGCGGGCAGTTCGCGGATCTGCTGCCGGGCCGGGGTGCGGACCTGCTCGTAGCGCGTGGAGTTGGCGTGCCGGACGAGGACGTCACTGGCCTCACGGACGGCGGCCTCGGCGGAGGACAGGTCGGCGGCGCAGCCGCGCAGCGACCGGCGGGCCTCGGCGGCGGACTGCCGGGCCTCCTCCGGGCTGCCTGGGTACGGCTCGGTCTCCTCCTGCTCCTCCTCGGTGGTGTGCTCGCGCAGCAGGTCGCGGAGCATCGCGGCGATCTCGTCGAAGCCGCTCGCCGCGTCCTCGGCGGCGCGGTGGGCGTCGAGGAGCTCGGCGTGCGCCTCGCGGGCCTGGTTCAGCGCCTCGGTGTGGGAGGCGAGTTCCGCCGTGGCGGTGCGCAGCAGGGTCTGCGCGTGCTCGGCGTCACGCGGCCGGAGCTCCTCGGGGAGGTCGGTGTGGGCCTCGCCGTCCTCGGGAGCGAGCCGTTCGGCCTCGCCGCGCAGCCGCCCGAGCTGCTCGCTCGCGGTCGACATCCGGGTCTCCAGCAGCTGCACCAGCTCCTCGGCCCGGGCGGCGGCGGCCTGGCGGCTGGGGCCGTCGGAGCCGTCGGGGGATTCGAGGAGCTGCTCCGCGCGCGTGCGGACCTTGTTGCTCAGCCGGTCCAGCTCCGCTCGGGCCGCGCTCTCGTCGCTCTCCGCGCGGGCCTGTTCGGCGCGCAGGTCGGCGCCCACGCCGACCTTCTCGTACACCTGGGAGGCGGCCCGGTAGGCCTCGCGCAGCGCGGGCAGGGACGCCTTCGGGGTGCCGGTGTCGTCCTCGGGCACGTCGTCGGGGGCGCCGGCGATCTCGGAGCGCTCGGCGCGCAGGGCGCGGGCGGTGCGGCGGGCGTCGTCGGCGGCGCGCTGGGCGGCGCGCCGGTCCTCGTCGGCGGCCCGGGCCCGGTCCAGGCAGGCCTGGGCGCCCGCCTCGGACTCGGCCGCCTCGTCGGCCAGTTCGCGCAGTTTGACCTGCCAGCCGGCCCGTTCGCGCAGCCGGAAGGCGAGCCCGGCGAGGGCGTCGGCGGAGCGGCGTGCCTTCTGGGCGGTCTCCTGCCGCTCGTCGCGGACGCGGGCCGCCTCGGCGGCGGCCTCGTCGGCCTCGGCGCGGACGGTCCGCGCCTCGGCCAGCTCGGCCTCGGCCTCCTCGGCGAACGCGCGCGTGTCGTGCGCCGCCTGTGCCAGTTCGGTCAGCCGGCCGGCGGGGCAGCCGGTGCGCCAGGAGGCGAGCCGGGCGGCCAGCTCGCGGTCCTTGCCGAGCCGGGCGGCGAGCGTGCGGATCTCCTCGTCCCGCGCGGTGGCCCGGGCGCGCAGCGCCTGCCGCTCCTCGTCGGCCGCGTGCTCGTCGTGCATGGCCGGGTTCGGCGGCACCAGGAACACGTCGCCGTCGTCGCTGTCCGGGGCGGGCGTCGGGGCGAGCAGGGCGGCGGCGGTGCCGACGGCCACGGCGGAGCGGGGCAGCAGCGCGGCGTCGCCCAGTGCCTCCCGGGCGCGGGCGTGCGAGCCGGGGTCGGTGATGATGACGCCGTCGACGAGTTCGGGCCGGGCGGCCAGCACGCGCGCGTGGTCGGCCGGGTCGACGGCCTGGGCGAGGTAGCGCCAGCCGGGCAGGGCGGGGATGCCGTGCTCGCCGAGGAACTCGACCGTGGCGAGCACGTCCGGGCCGGGCGGCAGCAGTCCGCCGTCACCGAGCGCGCCCAGGATGCGGGCGTCGTCGGCGGCGGCCGTGCGCAGGTCGAACAGCTGACGTTCGGCGGAGGAGACGGCGTCGTCGAGGAGGGCGCGCAGGTCGTCGGCGCAGCGGTCGAGTTCCTCGGGGCCGAGCCCCTCGTGCGCCGTGGCCGGCGGGGGCTGCTCGCCGTCCGTGCCGTGGCGGGGCTGCGGGATGCCGGGGCGCGTCCCGGGGGTCAGGCCGAGCAGCTCCGCGAGCCGCTCCTCGCGCGCCAGCGCCTCGGCGGTGCGGCGCTCGGCCTCGTGGGCCCGCTCCGCGGCCGTGGCCGCGTCGGCCGCGCGGGCCGCGGTCAGTTCGGCCCGGGTCTCGGTGGCGGCGGCCTCGCGCGCGTGCTCCGTGGCGCGGCGGGAGGCCTCGCGGGCGGAGTCCCAGGCCGCCACGGCGGTCTTCTCGGCGTCGCTGGCGGCGAGGGCCGCGCGGGCCGGGTCGGCGTCCGGCGCGCTGTCGTCGAGCCAGCCGGCCCGGACGGCCTCGGCGGTCTCCTGCTCCACCTCGGCGAGGCGCTGCTTGAGGTGCCCGATCTCGCTGCGGGCCCGCTGCGCCTGCGTGGCGGCGGCGGTGGAGTCCCGGTAGGCGGCGTCGCTGACCTCCTGGAGGGCGGCGGAGCGCTCCTCCTCCTCGTTGGCGTGGTGCTCGGCCTTCTCCGCGGCCGCGTGCAGGGCCCGCACGAGGTCGACGGCGGCCCTGGCGCGGGCGGCCAGCGCCGGGGCGGCGTCCCGCTCCGCCTCCTGGATCGCGGCGGACACGCGGGCGACGCGGTCGGCGGCGGCGCGGTGACGCAGCACGGCCTCGGCGGCCTGCCAGGCCGAGTACAGCGTGCGGGCGTCGGCGAGTTCGCGCTTCTGGGCGGCGGCGGACTTCTCCGCGGCCGCGAGCGCCAGGGAGGCGTGCCGGTAGGCGAGTTCGGCGGAGATCAGGGCGCTGCGCTCGCGGGCCGCCTCGGCGTGCGTGACGGCGTACGCGGCGGCGGTGACGCGCTGGGCGAGGTCGGCGGCGCGGGCGCGCTCCTGCACTCCGCGTGCGGAGAGCCTGCGGGCCAGGGTGCGGGTGCGGCGCTCGGCCGCCGTGTGGACGTCCCGCGCGCGTGAGCGGGCCACGGCGGCCTCGACGATCCGGCCCAGCAGGTCGACGGATCCGGCGGTGAAGTCGCGTTCGGCCATCAGCTCGGCGCGCCGGCCCAGCTTGTTGCCGAAGCCGCTGACCAGGTCGGCGAGTCCGTCGGTGTCCCGCGTGTCGGTGACGGCCCGCAGCAGCAGGTCGGTGAAGTCGGCGTCCTTCTTGACCGCGAAGAGACCGGCGGCCTCGCCCTCGTCGGCGTTCATCTCACGCTGGTAGCGGAAGAGTTCGGGGTCGAGGCCGAGGTCGCCCAGGTGCTCGATCCAGCGGTCGTGGATCTCCTCCCAGTGCACCTCCAGGTGCGGGTAGGTCTTGCCCGCCTCGGTGAGGGCGTCGCGGAAGCCCTTCATCGTGCGGCGCCGGCCGCGCGCCCCCGACTGCCCTTCGACGGGGGGCCGTACGGCGGTGGACTCGGCGACGGGGAGGTTGTCCAGGCTCAGTCCGGGGCCGGGGCGGAAGGAGTACCAGGCCTCGGCGAACTTGCGCGGGTCGTTGGAGATCTGCCGGCCGCGCCACTCGCTGACCTTGCCGACGACCACGCACTCGCCGGTCAGCACGTGCTGCCACTCCAGCGCCACGTGTCCGCAGTCGTCGGCGAGGAGGAACTTGCGCAGCACGCCGGAGCTGGCGCCGCCGAGGGTGTTGCGGTGGCCCGGCAGCATCACGGAGAAGATCAGCTTGAGCAGCACCGATTTGCCGCCGCCGTTCTCCAGGAACAGCACGCCCGCGGGGGCGGGACGGCGCGGCGGTCCTACGGGCTCCTCCTCGAAGAACTCCGCCTGTGTGGGCGCGGGGTCGGGCACGATCTCGCCCACGCCCCGCAGGTCGAGCACGGTGTCGGCGTAGCGCGCACCGGCGGGCCCGATGGAGTAGAGGCGGACGCGGGACAGCTCGTACATGGCGGACTCTCGTAAGTCTTCGTCAGGTGGGGGGTGTTCAGGAGGAGTGGAACGGCAGACCGGCGTCGGCGACCAGATCCAGGTCGTCGCTCTCCTCGGGGGGCAGCAGCGTCGGGGTGCCGTCGGTGACCGGGACGATGCCCAGTTCGAGCAGCTCGGCGAGGGCGGCGCTGCCGGCCAGGTCACGGACCTGGAGCTGATAGCGGGCGGTGGTGCGGTACGTGCCGCCGTTGTCGTCGCCGGTGCGCTGGAGGAAGCCGGAGTCGGTGAGGAAGGCGACGGCCTTGGCGACGATGCCGGTGGTGGAACCGGCGAGCCGGCGGGCGTCCTTGGTGGCGCCGGTGGCGCTGCGCCGCACCCAGATCCGCCAGGCGGCCTCCAGGCCCGGCGCGTCGGTGGCCGGGTCCGTGTTCTCGCCCTGCTCGGCGGCGCGCTCCTCCAGGCGGCGGCAGGCCTGGCGTACGAAGGCGTCGACGCCGTTGACCGTGACGCGGCCGATGTAGCCGTCGTCGGCGAGGTCCTCGGGGC
Organism: Streptomyces sp. NPDC085932; assembly: GCF_044540525.1. NCBI lineage: Bacteria > Bacillati > Actinomycetota > Actinomycetes > Kitasatosporales > Streptomycetaceae > Streptomyces > Streptomyces sp. NPDC085932. Next base: position 430,907 of record NZ_JBITSJ010000008.1, on the reverse strand, counting down.
GGGGGAACGCCATGGCGGCGACGGCGAGATGGGCCAGTCCGTGCAGGAAGCGGTCGCCGCCGTCGGCGGACGTACGACGCGCGTAGTCCCCCATGCGGACGGCGAACACCGAGTCCTCGGCGGCGGTCACGGCCATGCCCGCGCGCGGGGACACCTCCAGCACGATCAGGCCGAGGCCGGTCGCCACGGCGTCGGCGAGCCGCGCGAACGGCGGGTCCTCGCGGTAGCGCCGCAGCAGGTCCGCGTACTCCTGGTCGCGGGCGGGCTGCAGCTTGGGCTGCAGCCCGAAGGAGACGAGCCGGGCCGCGTCGGCGGCGTCGGCGGGAGTGACGGCGGCGGTGGCCACGGGGGCCGTGCCCTCCGGCTCGCTCCACTCGACGTGCTCGCTCACGACGTGAACTCCTTGACCTTGTAGACGAGAGTGCGGGCCACGCCCTCGGGGGCGCGGGGAACTGCGCGACCGGCCACGACGGCGCCGCGGCAGGCCACCGGGGGAAGCATCACGCGGCCTCCGTCCTGTCCGCCGCCATCCCCGCCGCGTCCAGCAGTGCCGTCCCGACGATCAGGTCCGCACCGCCGAACTCCGGATCGTCCAGCTCCGTGCCGTCGTCCACGGCGAACAGCAGCTTCTGCTCCCCCTGCCGGTACGCCGTGCCGACCGGCGGGCTCGCGGCGTGCACCGCCAGCAACGCGACCAGGTACGGCAGCTCGGGGTCCTGCGTGCGGGCCTCGGCCAGCAGCCCGGACAACCGCCGCGGCGCGTCCGCCGGCAGGTCGAGCAGCTCCAGCGCCGCCGCCAGCTGCTCGTCGCTGAACCGGCTGTCGTCCGGCGTGGCGATGAGGTCCGGCTCGGGCATCTCCGCGCCGAGGTGCTCCCGCTCGACGGGCGGCGTGAGCAGTATGTCGACGAGGTCGGCGACCCGGACGGACACGGGCGTGCGCAGCCCGGTGCCCCGGCCGAAGAACGCGTCCGTGACCCGTACGGCCTGCTCCAGCGGCAGGGGCAGGACGGGCGAGACGAGGTGTCCGTAGAGGTCTATTCCTGAGGTGGTCATCGGCGTCGCGAAGGCCTGCCGGTCCTGCTCGGCGCGGAACAGCGGCCCGGCCTCCAGCAGCCGGGACTGCAACTGCGTGTGGCGCCGGATGCAGTCCTTGACGATGTCGACCAGCTCGGCGGCGCGGCGCTTGTGCTCCGGGTCCTCGGACTCGTCGCGCGCCTTGCGGATGTTCGTGAGGATCGCGTTCTCGTGGCGGTAGCGGTCGGCCACGTGCTCCAGGGCCTCGGCGATCATGTCGGGGACCGTGCTGAGCCAGTCGACCGCGCGGACGTTGCGCCGGGTCGCGTCCAGGGCCTTGCGGAGCGTCTCCGAGTACTGCACCGTGCGGTAGCGGGCCTGTTCGGCCGCGAGCTGGGCGTCGGCGAGCCGGCCGCGGCTGATCAGCACCTCCAGCTTGACCTCGGCGGCGATCTGCGCGCTGGTGACGTCCGTGTCGAGGGCGCCGACGAGGACGTTGACCGCCTCGTCCGTCGTCCGCAGATACACCGTGCCGCCGGGGCCGGGGACCTCTTCGATCAGCTTGAAGTCGTAGTCGCGGCGCACATAGGTGCCGTCCGCCCCGAACGTGCCGTACACCGCGCGGAAGCCGCGGTCGACGCTGCCGACGTTGATCAGGTTCTCCAGGACCCAGCGGGCCACCCGCTCGTGCTCGGCGGCGGGGCGCTGCGGGGCCTGGGCGGCGATGCGCGGGATGAGGCGCGCGACGATCTGGTCGTGGTCGGCGCCCGTGTCGAAGTCCATGTTCAGCGTGACGAGGTCGATGGCCGCGAGGGCGACCTCCGCCATGCCGTACACCGAGTACTCGCCGGCGAGGTTGGCCTTGCGCGCGTCGAGGTCGTGCAGCGGCGCGGTGCAGGCGAGCGCGCGCAGGCGCCGCGCCAGGCCCTCGTCGGCGGCCGGCCCCGGGGCGGGGCGCGGCCCCGCGCTGAGCTGGGGCGGAACGCTGTCCGTCGATGCAGGCGAAGTCACGGTGCACAGACTAGGTCCTGGGTCTGACATCGACCCAAACGACGCGGTACGCCTCGGCGGCGCCCGGCGTCAGCCGTCCTCGCCGACACGGCGGCGGTACACCTCGACGACCCGTTCCAGCGAGTCGTCGAGGTAACCGGCGAGCAGGTTCTCGGCCTGTGCGCGGTCCCCGGCCTGAAGGGCCTGGAGGATGGCGACATTGCGTGCGATGTACGGTTCGTGCAGCCGCTGCGGCTCGTCCACCACGTGGAACGCCAGGCGCAGTTCGGCGAAGACGCTCCGCATCAGCTCGGCGGTGCGCTCGCTCGCGGCGAGCGCGACCAGTTCCCGGTGGAAGTGGATGTTGGCCGTGCCCACTCCCTTCCAGTCACCTTCGCGGGCCGCCCGCCGCCCCTCCTCCACCGCGGCGGCGAGTCCGTCCAGCCCGTAGGGCGGCTCCCCCAGGCCCCGGACCACGGCGCACTCGACGAGCCGCCGGGTGCGGTAGATGTCCTCGACGTCCTCCACGGTCAGGACCCGGACGAAGACGCCCCGGTTCAGCTCGTGGACGAGCAGACGTTCGTGGGTGAGCAGCCGGAACGCCTCGCGCAGCGTGTTGCGGGAGACCCCGAGCGCGCCCCCGATGCTGTCCTCCGACAGCCGGGTGCCGGGCGGGAAGTAGCCCTCGGCGATGCGGCTCCTGAGGATGTCCGAGACCCGTTCCGCGGTGCTGGTGCGCCCCAGGAGAGCCCGGTCGTCGGCGAGGTCCTTCAGCTGCTCTGCCATGCCGGAATTCAATCGCAGATCCCAAGAACGAACCAACATGGGTATTGAGGGATCGTTGAACAATCCTCTACGGTGCTACGCACGGCGTCGTCTCCTCACCGCGGCGCCGACCGCTTCCGCACGGCACGGCTCACCTCCCAAGCACCCTCCGTCCTCCCTCTGCGAGGTGCCCATGAGCACGACCCCTCCACCGCAGGCCCTGACCGACGGGACCCGCGCCACGTCCGAACCGGCCTCGGACGACGGGGCGTTCGGCTGGCTGCGGGCCCTGGGCCCGCGCGGCCGCCGCGCCTTCGCCGGCGCCTTCGGCGGCTATGCCCTGGACTCGTACGACTACTTCACGCTGCCGCTGAGCATGGTCGCCCTGTCGGCCTACTTCGGCCTCAACAGCGGTCAGACCGGCCTCTTCACCACGGTCACCCTGGTGGTCTCCGCGGTCGGCGGCGCCCTCGCGGGCGTCCTCGCGGACCGCATCGGCCGGGTCAAGGCCCTGATGATCACGGTGATCACGTACGCGGTCTTCACCGTCGCCTGCGGCTTCGCGCCCAACTACGAGACGCTGCTGGTCTTCCGCGCCCTGCAGGGCCTCGGCTTCGGCGGCGAGTGGGCGGTCGGCGCGATCCTGGTCGCCGAGTACGCCAGCGCCAAGCACCGGGGCCGCACCCTCGGCGTGATCCAGAGCTCCTGGGCGGTGGGCTGGGGCCTCGCGGTGATCGTCTACACGGTGGTCTTCTCGCTGGCCGGCGACGACCTGGCCTGGCGCATCATGTTCTGGACCGGGGCACTGCCCGCGCTGCTCGTCGTCTGGCTGCGGCGCAGTGTGCACGACGCGCCCGAGGCGACCGCGGCGCGCGAACAGAGCGCCGAGAAGGGCTCGTTCAAGGCCATCTTCCGGCCCGGCCTGCTGCGGGTCACGCTCTTCGCCGGACTGCTGTCGACGGGTGTCCAGGGCGGCTACTACACCCTGGCCACCTGGGTGCCGACGTACCTGAAGTCCGAGCGTGACCTGTCGGTCGTCGGCACCGGCGGCTATCTGACGTTCCTCATCTCGGGCGCCTTCATCGGCTACCTGACCGGCGGCTACCTCACCGACAAGCTGGGCCGGCGGCGCAACATCTGGCTCTTCGCCCTGCTGTCGGCGCTCTGCATCCTGGCGTACGCGAACATCCCCAGCGGCGCCAACACCCTGCTGCTGGTACTCGGCTTCCCGCTCGGGTTCTGCATGTCGGCGATCTTCAGCGGCTTCGGCTCGTACCTGTCCGAGCTGTACCCGACGGCCGTGCGCGGCACGGGGCAGGGCTTCACGTACAACACCGGGCGCGCGGTGGGTGCCGTGTTCCCGACGACGGTCGGCTTCCTGGCGGACAGCTGGGGCGTGGGCGGCGCGCTGGTCTTCGGCGCCATCGGCTACGGCATCGCGGCACTGGCGCTGCTCGGGCTGCCCGAGACGCGCGGGAAGGAGCTCACGTGAACCGCACGAGCACCGGGGACCGGCCCGTGGTCCTGGTCGAGGAGCACGCGCGCGCGTGGAGCCCGGAGACGGCCCGGGCCCGCTTCCGTGACGGCCTCACCGGTCCCACCGCCGGGGTCGCGGGCGGCCACACCCAGGTCAACCTGATCTCGGTGCCCGCCGACTGGGCCTACGACATGCTCCTGTTCTGCCAGCGCAACCCCAAGCCGTGCCCCGTCCTCGACGTCACCGACGCCGGGTCCTGGACGACCGTGCTCGCCGAGGGCGCCGATCTGCGCACGGACCTGCCGCGCTACCGGGTGTGGCGGGACGGTGAGTTGGTGGACGAGCCGACCGACGTGCGCGCGTACTGGCGCGACGACCTCGTCTCGTTCCTCATCGGATGCAGCTTCACCTTCGAGTGGGCGCTGGGCGAGGCGGGCGTGCCGATCCGCCACGTCGAGCAGGGCCGCAACGTGCCGATGTATGTGACGAGCCGGCAGTGCCGTCCGGCGGGGCGGCTGCACGGGCCCCTGGTGGTGTCGATGCGGCCGGTGCCGCCCCGGCATCTGGGGGCGGCGATCCGGGAGAGCAGTCTGCTGCCGGCGGTGCACGGCAGCCCGGTGCACTGCGGCGATCCGGCGGGGCTGGGCATCGAGGACCTCGGCCGCCCCGACTTCGGCGACCCGGTGGCCGCCGAACCGGACGACATCCCGGTGTTCTGGGCCTGCGGGGTGACTCCGCAGGCGGCCGTCATGGCCTCCCGCCCGCCCTTCGCGCTCACGCACGCCCCGGGGCAGATGTTCCTCACCGACGCCCGCGACGAGCAGTACCGCGTGGCCTGACAGGAGACACTGGAATCATGGCCTGCATCGACCTGAACGCCGATCTCGGCGAGGGCTTCGGCCGCTGGCGGCTCACCGACGACGAACGTCTGCTGTCCGTCGTCACCAGCGCCAACGTGGCCTGCGGCTTCCACGCCGGGGACGCGGTCACCATGCGCCGGGTGTGCGCGCTGGCGGCCGAACGCGGGGTGCGCATCGGCGCCCAGGTGTCCTATCGGGACCTGGCCGGGTTCGGGCGGCGCGCCATGGACGTGCCGCCCGCCGAACTGGCGGCCGAGGTCGCCTACCAGATCGGCGCCCTGGAGGTGTTCGCGCGTGCGGCCGGCTCCCGCGTGGCCTACGTCAAACCGCACGGCGCGCTCTACAACCGGGTCGTGCACGACGAGGAGCAGGCCGCCGCGGTCGTCGAGGGCGTGCTCCTGGCGGACGCCGCGCTGCCCGTCCTGGGCCTGCCCGGCTCACGGCTGCTGGAGCTGGCCGGGAAGGCGGGGCTGCCGGCCGTCCCGGAGGCGTTCGCGGACCGCGCCTACACCGACGCGGGCACTCTCGTGCCCCGCTCCCGGGAGGGCGCGGTGATCACCGACCCGGACGCCGTCGTGGAACGGTCCCTGGGCCTGGCCGCCTCCGGCGAGGTGGTGTCCGGGTCCGGGGCGCGCATCGAGGTGCGCGCGCGGTCCCTGTGCCTGCACGGCGACACGCCCGGCGCGGTGGACCTGGCCCGCCGCGTCCGGGAGCGGCTGGAGTCGTCCGGGGTCCGGGTGGAGGCTTTCGCATGAAGGTGCTGCCCGTCGGCGACGACGCCCTGCTCGTCGAGGTCTCCTCGGGCGACGAGGCCCAGGCCCTGCACGCGGAGCTGCTGCGGCGGCGCGCCGAGGGCTCGCTGACGGCACGCGAGATCGTCCCGGCGGCCCGCACGGTCCTCCTGGACGGCCTCGACGCACCGGGCCGGGTCGCCGCCGAACTGACCGCGGCCGACCTCCCGCCCGCTCCCCCGCCCGGGGGTGACGTGATCGAGATCCCCGTGCGCTACGACGGCCCGGACCTGGCCGACGTCGCCGCGCACTGGGGCGTGCCGGAGCCGGAGGTCGCCCGCATCCACGCGGGCACCGAGTTCCGGGTCGCCTTCTGCGGCTTCGCACCCGGCTTCGGCTACCTCACGGGCCTGCCGCCCCGCTACGACGTCCCGCGCCGCGCCACCCCGCGCACCTCCGTCCCGGCCGGGTCGGTGGCCCTGGCGGGCCCGTACACGGGTGTCTATCCGCGCTCCTCGCCGGGCGGCTGGCAGTTGATCGGCACCACGGACGCCGTGCTGTGGGACCACGCGCGCGTGCCGGCCGCGCTGCTGTCGCCGGGCGCGCGCGTGCGGTTCGTTCCCGGGGCGCGGTCATGACGGACCGCGCGCTCGCCGTCGTACGCGCCGGGGCCCTCACCACCGTGCAGGACCGGGGCCGCCCCGGGCACGCGCACCTCGGGGTGCCCCGTTCCGGAGCGCTGGACGGGCCGGCGGCGGCGCTCGTCAACCGGCTGACCGGCAATCCGCCCGGAGCGGCCGTGCTGGAGACGACCCTCGACGGCTGTGCCGTGCGGCCCCGTTCGGATGTCACGGTGGCGGTGGCGGGCGCGCCCTGCCGGGTCACGGTGGACGGACGGCCCGCCGCCTGGGGTGCGCCGGTGCGGGTGCCGGGCGGTGCGCTGCTGGACGTCGGTCCGGCCGTCGCGGGCGTGCGCGCCTACCTGGGTGTTTCGGGCGGCATCGCCGTGGAGCCGGTGCTCGGCAGCCGCTCGACCGACCTGCTGTCCGGTCTCGGCCCGGTGCCTCTCACGGACGGCACGGTGCTGCCGCTGGGCCGGCCCTCGGGCGTGCACGCGCGCGTGGACGTCGCCCCGCAGCCGGCGCCTCCGGCCGAGCTGGTCCTGCGGGTGACCCTCGGCCCGCGCGCGGACTGGTTCACGCCGCAGGCCGTACGGACCCTGGTCTCCCGCGCCTACCGGGTGTCCCCAGCGAGCAACCGCATCGGCCTGCGCATGGACGGGCCCGCCCTGGAGCGCGGCCGGCCCGGGGAGCTGCCCAGCGAGGGCATGGTGCTGGGCGCGGTGCAGGTCCCGCCGGACGGACGGCCGGTGGTGTTCCTGGCCGACCATCCGACCACCGGCGGCTACCCGGTGATCGCCGTCGTCCGCCCCGCCGACCTGCCGGCCGCCGCCCAGGCGATGCCGGGCACGGCCGTGCGCTTCGTGGCGGTACGCCGCCGCTAGCCCGGGCGCGCCGCCGGGGAAGGACCGGGCCCGGGGTGCCGGGCGCGGCGGACCCGGCAGGCGCAACGGGATGCCGGGCGCGGTGGGACCCGACGGGCGCATCGGGTGTCGGGCGCGCCCGACCCGGCAGGCGTACCCCGGCATCAGTCTCGGTGGCGTGCCGTCTGCCGGGCGGTGGTGCCTGTGCGCGCAGTTCCCCGCGCCCCTTGGGGGGCGGGTCGGTCAGGCCGCCTCCGTCTGTTCGCCCACCGACAGCGCGGCCAGGGCCGCCGACACGGCCGCCGAGGCCCGCAGGTCGAGCCGGGCGCTGGTGCCCCGGGCACGGTGCCGGAGCTCGTCGGCGGCGAGGGTGAGCAGCTGTGGCAGCAGGTCGGTGCACCGGCGGGCCACCCAGCCGGTGCCGGCCGTCGCCAGCCACCACAGGCTCGCCGACCTCGTCGGGCCGGGGGACTCCGGCTCCGGCGACGGCCCGGGCCCGGCGGCGAGCCCGTGCTCGGCGAGCAGGGCGTGGCAGCGCAGGGCCAGCTGCCGGTGCCCCCGCTCCCCCGGGTGCAGCCGGTCCGCACTCCACATGGCCCGGTCGGTGATCCAGTCGCCCGCGCAGGCGTGCAGGTGCAGCGCCCCGTACCGGTCGGACAGGGCGTGGACGACCGCGTTCACGGCCCGTTGCCGCCGCGCCAGCGGACGGGCCAGGGCCCCCGGCAGCCCGAGCATCGTGCCCGGGTCGGGCAGGCAGGCCGTGAGCAGCGTCGCGCCCTGCCCGGCACAGGCCGCGTAGATCCGGTCGAGCCGGGCCGCCACGGCCTGGATGTCGAAGGTGCAGCGCAAGGTGTCGTTGACGCGCCGACGACGACGGACACGAGGTCGGGCCGCAGTCCGAGTGCGGCGGGGAGCTGCCGTTCGAGCACGTCGCCGGTCTGTGCCCCGCTCACCGCGAGATTGGTGAACCGGACGTCTCCCGTCCCCAGCCCGGCGGCGAGCAGCGCCGCCCAGCCGCGCCACCCGTCGTCCACCGGGTCGCCCACGCCCTCGGTCAAGGAGTCCCCGAGAGCCACGAACCTCAAGGACCCTCCGCTCCCGCAGGGCCCGTCGCGGCGTGCGGCCGCCTCCCTCGGTGCGGGTCTCATGCCACGCCTCCGGGCACGAACGGCCGCGCCGGGACGGCCGCGTCATGGGCGGCGAGGAACGCGTCGACCGCGGCATCCCACCCGAAGCACTCCGCACGCGCGCGTGCCGCCCCCCGGCGGTCCGCCTCCAGCCGTTCCAGCAGCAGGTCCACGGCGTCCGCGAAGGCCTCCCCGTGGTCCGCGGCGACGGCCCCGGCCGAGCCGATCACCTCCGGCAGCGCCGACGAGGCGCTCGCCACCACGGGCGTGCCGCAGGCCATGGCCTCCAGCGCGGCGAGCCCGAAGGTCTCGGCGGGCCCGGGCGCCAGGGCCACGTCGGCGGACGCCTGGAGCGCGCCGAGCAGGGCGCGGTCGGAGAGGTGCCCGAGGAAGGTGACCGGCAGGCCGCTCTCCCGTGCCCGCTGTTCGAGCCGCGACCGCAGCGGGCCGTCCCCGGCCACGACGAGCACCGCCCGGCGTCCGCGCCGCCGCAGCGCCTCCAGGGCGTCCAGCGCCGTGCCGGGCCGCTTCTCCACGGACAGCCGTGAGCACATCACCAGCAGCGTCTCGTCCTCGCGCGCGTGCCGCGCCCGCAGCGCGGGGTCGCGCAGGGCAGGGTGCCGCTGCACCAGGTCGACCCCGAGCGGCGCCCGGACGACGTTGCGCGCCCCGATCCGCACGAACTCCCGCTCGGCGAACTCGGTGGTGCACACCACGCGCGCGTACGTGTGGGCCGTACGGACGTTGAGGGCGTCGGCGGCGCGCCGGGCGGCCCCGTCGGGCAGGCCCCAGGTGCGCAGGACGCCGTCGGCGGTCTCGTGGGAGACCATCACGGCCGGGATCCGGGCGCGCCGCGCCCATTTGCCGGTCCATCGCAGGGTCGTGCGGTCGGACACCTCCAGCCGGTCGGGCGCGAGTTCCGCCAGGAGCCGGGCCACCCGCCGCCTGTCGGCGAGGACGCGGTAGCCGCCGGTACCGGGCAGCAGCGGCCCCGGCAGCGTGATCACCCGCCCCTGCTCGGTCTCGCGGTCGCTCGTCCGCTCGCCGGGCACCACGAGGACGGGCTCGTGTCCCGCCGCCCGGTAGCCCTTGCCGAGCTCGCGCAGGGCGGTGCGCAGACCGCCGGAGGACGGGGCGACGAAGTTGGCGAGCCGGACGATCCGGAGCGAGCCGCGCCCTGCGGCGTGTGCGTCCGCGCCGCCACTGCGGCCCGCGGTGTGCGCGTCCGTACCGCCATCGCCCCCTGCGGCGTGCCCGTTCACACCGCCACTACGGTCTGCGGCCTGGGCGTTCACGCCGCCCTCGCGCCCCGCGGTGTGCGCGTTCATGCCGCCACCGCCGTCCGGCGTCCGGCGAGGACGTCGGTGTAGTGGCCGATGAGCCGGTCCCCGACGGCGGCCCAGGTGCGGCCCTCGACCGTGGCGCGCCCGGCGGCGCCGAAGGCGGCGCGCAGCGCCGGCTCGGCGGCCAGGGCCCGTACGGCGTCCCGGACGGCGGCCGCGTCGCGCGGCGGCACCAGCAGCCCGGTCTGTCCGTGCGCGACCAGGTCGAGCGGTCCGCCCGCGGCGGGTGCCACCACGGGCAGCCCGCTGGCCATGGCCTCCTGGACGGTCTGGCAGAAGGTCTCGAAGGGGCCGGTGTGCACGAAGAGGTCCAGCGAGGCGAAGACCCGGGCGAGGTCGTCACCGGTGCGGCGGCCGAGGAAGACGGCTCCCCGCAGCGCCTGCTCCAGCGAGGGCCGGCTGGGACCGTCCCCGACGATCACGACGCGCACGCCGTCCAGGCCGCAGGCGCCGGCGAGGAGTTCGACGTGCTTCTCGGGGGCGAGGCGGCCGACGTATCCGACGATCAGCTCGCCGTTCGGCGCGAGTTCGCGGCGCAGGGTCTCGTCGCGGCGGTCGGGCCGGAACCGTTCGGTGTCGACACCGCGTGGCCACAGCTCGACCCGGGGCACTCCGTGGGTCTGCAGGTCGTGCAGGGCCGCGCTGGAGGGGGCGAGGGTGAGGTCGGCGGCGCCGTGGACGGAGCGGATGCGCCGCCAGGCAGCGGCCTCTCCGGCGCCCATGTAGGTGCGGGCATATCCGGCCAGGTCGGTCTGGTAGACGGCGACGGCGGGGATGCCGAGGCGGGCGGCGGCGGCCATGCCGCGCACCCCGAGGACGAAGGGGCTGGCCAGGTGGACGACCTCGGCACGGTGCTCGACGAGGGTGGCGGCCAGGCGGCGGCTGGGGAGGGCGACGCGGACCTGGGGGTAACCGGGCAGCGGGAGGGAGGGGACGTGGACGACGGGGCACGGCGCGGACGCGTCGGGCTTGTTGCCCGGTGCGGGGGCCGGGGCGACGACGACGGGGGCGTGACCGCGCTCGACGAGGTGCCGGGCGGTCTGGAGCGCGCAGTGGGCCACGCCGTTCACGTCGGGGGGAAAGGATTCGGTCACGATGACGACACGCATACCGGTGTTGTCGCCGTGCCGGACGTGGCCGCGTCAACGTCGATCTTTCCGGCCGAGGAACGTCCCATGAGCGTTCCGATGCACACCCGCGCAGGTCAGGCCGTGTCCACGCCCTCCTGACCCGCGGGTCACCCGACGTTCATCTCCCTGGCCTGATGCGGCCTTGGCCATCCTGCGTGGAGGGGGTCACACGGCGGTTTCCTCCGGGCCGATCCGGCTGCGGACGGCCGTCTGGACCTCGGCCTCCTCGGCGGGGTCGGCGGCGAGCCGGCGCAGGCGCTCCACGACGCGGGCGTCTCCGGTCTCGGCGTGCCGGGCGGCGAGTTCGCGGGTGGTCTCCTCGCAGTCCCACAGGCACTCGACGGCGAAACCGGTGGCGAAGGAGGGGTCGGTGGCGGCGAGGGCACGGGCGGTCCGGCCGCGCAGGTGGGAGGAGGCGGTCTCGCGGTAGACGTGGCGCAGGACGGGTGCGGCACAGGCGATGCCGAGCCGTCCGGTGCCGTCGACGAGGGTCCACAGGGTCGGTGCGTCGGGGCCTTCACCCCGTACGGCCTCGCGGAGGGCGGTGAGGACCAGGTCGCGGTCCTGGGCGCCGCCCCGGCAGGCGAGGACGCGTCCGGCGGCGGCGCCGAGGGCGTCGGGCCGCCGGGCCCAGCCGCGTGCCCGGTCGACGGCGGCGACGGAGCGCATCCGTTCGAAGGCGTCGACGGCGGCGTCGACGACGACCGTCGAGCCGGTGGCCACGGCGCCCTCGATCAGGTCGAGGGCGTCGGGATCGTTGCCGTCGGCGAGGTAGCGCAGGGCGGTGCACCGGGCGCCGTCACCGCCGTCCCGCGCGGCCCGGACGATCTCGTCCCGGTCCTCGGGTCCCGCCACCGCGGTCAGGCAGCGGGCGGCCGGCACGTGCAGCGCGGCGCCGCGATCGAGGCCCTGCTGGGCCCATTCGAAGACGGCTCGCACGCTCCAGCCGGGGCGCGGCCCGGACGGGCGCATCTGCCGCTGCCAGCGGTCGAAACAGCCGGCTTCGTGGGCGGCACGCACGCGCGTGGCGACAGAGGCGCGGGAGTCCTCGGCCCACAGCCGCCACGGCCGGGGTTCGAAGGCGTCCCGGACGGCGGCGGCCAGCTCGGCCTCGCCCTCGGGGTCGGCCGGGAACCGGGCGAGGACGGGGGCGGCGAGGGCGCGCAGGCCCGCGTCGTCGTCCCGCAGGGCCAGTTCGTCGAGGGCCCAGGCCCAGTTGGTGCCGTGGGCGGCGTACCTGCGCAGCAGTTCGAGCGCGTCCCGCCGGCCGTAGGAGGCGAGGTGCCCGAGGACGGCGAGGGCGAGCCCGGTGCGCGACTCGTCGGTGTCGAGGACGTCCTCGGCGTCGAAGAGGTGGGCCTCGATCTCGTCCAGCTCGCCGTCGAGGTCGAGGTAGAGGCGGGCGTAGTAGAGGGAGCGGTTCTCCACCTGCCAGTCGTGGCGGGGATCGCGCAGCACGCAGTGGTTGAGCGCCGCGAGCGCCTCGGGGCGCGGGGCGGTGAGCGCGTGCAGTGTGCCGTCGCCGCGGCCCCGCTGGAGCAGGCCGAGCAGCGTACCGCTGGGCGCTATGACCGGATCGAACATGGGAAACAGCCTCACATCAAGCGTCGACGCAACCGGGGACGTGTACTACCTGGCCGCGCGACAACACGTCGGAGTGCCCGCCGTTTCCTGCTTGCTGTAGACCATCTTCCTCTGCCTCTCGTCGGTGGCCCTTGCGGACCGCGTCACGGCCCGCGCGGTGCGGCAACACCTGCCCAACCATCACGTCCGTGAACCACGTCGTCATGATGACTCGGCACTTCCGTCTGCCGCGACCGAAATTTCGGCGGCCCCGTTCCGCCTCCCCCGTTTCTCGTGTCGTTCCAGGTCGGAACGGTCGGCCTAGTGCTCGCCGAACAGTTCGAGCAGTTCCGTCCGGCCGAACATCCGGGCCGTGTCGACGGCCGACGGCGTGCCGGCGGCCGGGTCGGCGCCGCCCTCCAGAAGGGCCTTGATCACGTCCGTCTCGCCCTTGAAGGCGGCCCCCGCGAGCGGGGTCTGACCCCGGTCGTTCACGCGGTCCGCCTCGGCGCCGCGGGCGAGCAGCGCGCGCACCGCGTCGGAGTGGCCGTGGTAGGCGGCGAGCATCACGAGCGAGTCGCCGCGATCGTTGGTGAGGTTGGCCGGAACTCCCGCGTCGACGTACGCCACGAGCGCCTCGGTCTGTCCCCGCCGGGCCAGATCGAAGACCTTGGTCGCCAGCTCCACGACCTCGGGGTCGGGGACTTCGGTCATCTGCCGGACCGCCTCTCCACTACACGTCACGTCGGGTGCGTACGGCCGCGCCGGGTGCAGCCGTACGAGTGAATCGCCAGGGTACTGGCTCGCGCGGCACATGACCCGATGTGCCCGAGGTAAAGATCACCACAGACGTGGCCGGGCGCAACAGCCGAGCCCGCAGGGACCACGGACCACTCCGCCACTCGGGGGAAATCGTCCGAATTTCACCCAGTTGCACCTTTTATCGTATGGATACATCCTGTGAGCCTGGAAGTACTCATGGTGACTGTCCCCGCGAACCAGGAGAACTCAAATGATCCTGTCCATCTCAGGCGTGGTCCTGCTCGGCATCGTCGTCTTCATCTTCTTCCGCAAGGACGGCCTCAAGGCCTCGCACGCGGTGGTGGCGATGCTCTTCGGCTTCTACCTGGCGAGCACGGCCATCGCCCCGAGCATCAAGGCGGGCGGCGAGAGCCTGGCGAGCCTCCTCGGCGGCATCAAGTTCTGACGACCCCGCACCCCGTACGCACCCCGCCCGTACGCATCGACTGGAGGCAGCAGTGGCCCGGCGCCCCCTCCCCCGCATTCTGAGCAACGGCAGCGCCCAGCTCGCCCGGAGCCGGGAGCTGGCCCGGACGGCCGCCGACAGCGCCACCGACGTCCTCCACCCGCTGATCACGATCACGCGGGGTCTGCGCCGGCTGGCAGCGGCCGGGCGGCGCAGATGGACCGAGACCCCGAAGGAGAAACGGGGGGCGCTGCTGTTCCTGGTGGCCTCCGTGATCCTCGTGGTGGCCCTGATGCCGTACGGGCCGCTGCTGGCCGCCATCACCCTGATGGCGGCAGCGGCCTGGAAGGGCCGGGACCGCACGCCGGCGGCTCCCGACGGGCCCGACGAGTCCCAGAGCGAGCGCCTGAAGTCGCTGTACGAGGCGCTCGTGCCGTACTTCTCCACCGCCGAGGACCCCGAGCCGCTGTACGCGCACGGCGGCGCGTGGGACAAGGCCTTCCCCACCTACGCGTTCGACGGCGGCGGCCGGATCTCCCACCTGGTGGTGCGCTACCCGGCGTACTTCACCGACGGCGAGGCCGAGGCCCGCGCGCGGATCGAGCACCTCCTCGCGGCCAAGTCCGGCCGCGGCCGCGAGTACCACTTCACCTGGGACGAGGAGGGCAACCAGCTGACGTTCGGCGTGCTGCTGCCCCTCCCCGTCGACATCACCGCCCAGCGCTTCGTCACCGCCCCCGGCGAGACGGTCCTGGGCGTCACCGACCCGACCCGGGTCCGGCGCACGCTCCCCCTGGGCCACGGCGAGCAGCGGCGGGACGTGCCCCCGGTCGTCTGGCGCACGGGCCTGCGCTCCACGGAGCCGCACCTGCTCGTCCTGGGCCAGCCCGGCAGCGGCGTCTCGACGCTGCTGCGCTCCATCGCGCTGCAGGCCCTCCGGCACGGCGACGTGGTGATCGTCGACGGCGGCGGCACCGGCGAGTACGCCTGCCTGACCGGCCGGGACGGCGTCCTGGCCGTCGAGTGCGGACTCAGTGGCGCGACGGCCAGCCTGGAGTGGGCCGCGACGGAGACGGAGCGCCGCCTCATCGCCGCCAACCGTGCCCACCAGGCGGGGCATCCCCCGCCCAAGCGGCCGCTGTGGATCCTCCTGGACCGCCCCACCGCGTTCACCCACCTGGCCGCGGCGGACGACCGCAAGGACCCGCAGTCCCTTCTCCAGGTCCCGCTGCGGCACGGCCGGCCGGCGAACGTGACCGTGGTGGTGGCCGACCAGCTGGACGGCTTCGAGGCCCTCGGCGAGCCGGTGCACCGGCACACCCGCGCACGCGTGGTCCTCGGCCCGGCCACGGCCGAACAGCTCGAGTCGGTGCTGGGCGCGCCCCCGCACACCACGCCCGTGGACCTGATCCCGCCCGGGCGCGGCTACGCCCGCCTGGGCAACGGCCCGGTCCACCGCCTCCAGGTCCCGGCCACGCCGAACCCCTTCGACGACGCGGCTCCCGAGGCGCACCGCGAGGCGGTCCTGGCCCTTCTCCCGCCCCGCACGACCCCGGCGGACGGGGAGACGGTCCCGGAGCCGGACGGGTCACCCGGCGAGCCGGAGCCGGTGCCGACGGGGCCGGTGCCGACGGAGCCGGTGCCGACGGAACGGGAACCGGAGCCGGCGGCCGTGACCGCGGAGCCCAGGGCGGTGGCGGTGACGGCGGAACCCAGCGTGGCGGCCGTGACCACCGAGCCCACCGCGGTGGCGGTGACCGCCGACCAGCCGGAGTCCCAGCCGGAACCGGCCCTCGCCGAGGAGCCGGTGTCGACCCCGGTCCCGGTCCTCACCGAGAAGCCGGTGTCGAACCCCGTCCCGGTCCTCACTGGGGAGCCGGTGTCGAACCCCGTCCCCGTGCTCACCGAGGCCGCCCTGCCGGATCCGGTCCCGGTGCTCACCAAGGACCCCGCCCCCAACCCGGCCCCGGTCCTCGCCAAGGCCCCCCTGCCCGACCCCGTCCCCGTCCTCACCAAGCCGACGGAGGCGCAGCAGGGCCGAGGCTAGGGCCTGTCGTGGCGTAGGGACGCGGCGTCGCGCCTCCCTACGCCACGAACGTGCGCGGCGCCTCCGTGCCCCCCACGCCGCCCGACTCCACCAGACCCGCCGCCGCGGCCAGCCGTACCGCCGCCTCCTCGGCCACCGCCCCGCCCACGGTGAACGGCAGCCGCACGTACCCCTCGAACGCCCCGTCCACCCCGAACCGCGGCCCGGACGGCACGCGCACGCCCACGCGCTCCCCCGCCTCCGCCAGCCGCGAACCGGACAGCCCACCGGTGCGCACCCAGAGGGTGAGCCCGCCGCGCGGCACCTCGAACTCCCACCCGGGCAGCTCCCGGCGCACGGCCGCCACCAGTTCGTCCCGGTTCGACCGGGCCTGCTCCCGGCGCACCTGCACGGCCTGTTCCCAGCCCCCCGTGCCGAACAGCCAGTTGACGGCCAGCTGCTCCAGCACGGGCGTGCCCAGATCGGCGTAGGCCCGGGCCGCGACCAGGCTGCGGATCACGTCCGGCGCGGCCCGCACCCACCCGATGCGCATCCCGGCCCAGAACGCCTTGCTGGCCGAGCCCACCGTGATCACGGTCGACCCGGCGGGATCGAAGGCGCACACCGGCCGCGGCATCTCCACCTCAGGATCGAGCCACAACTCGCTCATCGTCTCGTCGGCGATCAGCACCGTCCCCGCGGACCGTGCCGCGTCCACCAGCCGCCGCCGCTGGTCCTCGTCGGCGAGCGCGCCGGTCGGGTTGTGGAAGTCGGCCACGACGTAGGCGATCCGGGGCGCGGCGTCCCGCAGGACCTGCCGCCAGCGGTCCATGTCCCAGCCGGTGAGCCCCTCGGCCATCGCGACGGGCACCAGCCGGGCCCCGGCCTCCCGCATCAGCTGGAGGATGTTGGCGTAGGAAGGCGACTCGACGGCGATGCGCTCGCCCCGCCCGCCGAAGAGGTGGCAGATCGCGTCGATCGCGCCCATCGCGCCGGTCGTCACCATGATCTGCTCGGGCATGGTGGGGATGCCGCGCAGGGTGTAGCGCTCGGCGATCATCGCCCGCAGCGCGGGCAGCCCGGCGGGATAGTCGCCGTGCGTGTGCGCGTACGGCGGCAGCTCCTCCAGCGCGCCCTGCACGGCCCGGGTGAGCCAGGGCTCGGGTGCGGGCAGCGCGGCGCAACCGAGATCGATCATCGAGCCGAGGGCTTCCGGCGGCAGGGGCTCCAGTCCCCGCGCGGGCAGCGGGTTCCCGGCGGGCACGGCGGTCCAGCTGCCCGCGCCCCGCCGCGACTCCAGGAACCCTTCGCTGCGCAGCGCCTCGTAGGCGGCGGCGACCGTCGTACGGCTGACACTGAGGGAGAGGGCGAGCTCCCGTTCGGCGGGCAGCCGGGCGGCCACCGGGACGCGCCCTTCGAGCACCAGCAGGCGGATGCCGTCGGCGAGCGCGCGATAGGCCGGCGGGCGGCGCGTGCCGGGACCCGCCGGACGGTCCTGCTGGCTGTTGAGCAACCGGGCGAGCTGCGCCGCCCCCACGGCCGAGGTCCACTGCGCCATCGGAATCAGTCCACCTTCCCCGGATTGGCCCTGGATGGCCGCTCCATCCACGCCACAGGGTGTCATGCATCAGTCCACTACCACCACACGGGGGGCACATCATGGCCACGCGGGGGCATCTCACCCGGCGGCTCGTCCAGCTCTACGCCGGTCTCGCGCTGTACGGCGCGAGTTCCGCGCTGCTCGTCCGGTCGGGCCTCGGCCTGGAGCCGTGGAACGTCCTGCACCAGGGCCTCGCCGAGCGGACCGGGCTCTCGATCGGCGTCGTCCTGACGATCGTCGGCGCGGCCGTGCTGCTCGCGTGGATCCCGCTCCGCCAGCGACCGGGCCTGGGCACGATCTCCAACGTGCTGGTGATCGGCATGGCGATGGACGCGACCCTCGCCGTGGTGCCCGACGCGCACGGCTGGGCCCTGCGCGTGACCGAGATGACGGCCGGGATCGTCCTGAACGGCGCGGCGACCGGTCTCTACATCGCCGCGCGCTTCGGCCCGGGCCCGCGCGACGGCCTGATGACCGGACTGCACCAGCTCACGGGTGTCTCGATCCGTCTGGTCCGCACGGGCATCGAGCTCACCGTCGTGGCGACCGGCTTCGCCCTGGGCGGCACCGTCGGGGTCGGCACCCTGCTGTACGCGCTGTCCATCGGGCCGCTCGCCCAGCTGTTCCTGCGGCTGTTCGCCGTCCCCGCGGCACCCGTCGGCAGCACGGTCGTTGCCACCGGTCAACCGGAAGGGGCGATACTGCGTCCGTGACCCCGCCGATACGCCACCCCTACCTCGACCATCCCGGTCCGATCCCGTTCGCCCACCGGGGCGGGGCCGCGGACGGCCTGGAGAACACCGTGCGGCAGTTCCGCGCCGCCGTCGAGGCCGGCTACCGGTACATCGAGACCGACGTGCACACCACCCGGGACGGCACCCTCGTCGCCTTCCACGACACGACCCTGGACCGGGTGACCGACGGCGCGGGCCGGATCGCGGACCTCCCGTGGCAGGAGGTGCGGCAGGCGCGCGTGGCGGGCCGGGAACCCCTGCCGCTCTTCGAGGAGCTGCTGGAGGCCTTCCCGGACGTGCGCTGGAACGTGGACGTCAAGGCGGAGGCCGCCCTGCTCCCCTTCCTCGACCTGGTCGGCCGGACCGACTCCTGGGACCGGGTCTGCCTCGGCTCGTTCTCCGAGGCACGCGTGGTGCGCGCCCAGCGCCTGGCCGGCCCGCGGCTGGCCACGTCGTACGGCACCCGGGGCGTGCTGGGTCTGCGGCTGCGCTCCTGGGGGCTGCCGGCGGCGGTGCGCCGCTCGGCGGTGGCCGCGCAGGTGCCGGAGGTGCAGTCCGGCATCCAGGTCGTCGACCACCGCTTCGTACGCGCCGCCCACGCGCGCGGGCTCCAGGTGCACGTCTGGACGGTGAACGAGCCCGAGAGCATGCACCGGCTTCTGGACCTCGGCGTGGATGGCATCATGACCGATCACATCGACACGTTGCGCAAGGTCATGGAGGACCGCGGCGTCTGGGTCTGAGACCCCGGGCCCGACGCCTTCGCGCGGACACGGGGAAGCGAGGGCACGGGTGGGCACCGACACCCTGCGGACACCGCCCGCCGGCGGGGCGGAGCTCGGACGCGAGCAACGCGGCTGGTACTTCTACGACTGGGCGTGCTCCGTCTACTCGACGAGCGTGCTCACCGTCTTCCTCGGCCCCTATCTGACGTCGGTCGCGGAGTCGGCCGCGGACGGCGACGGGTACGTCCACCCGCTCGGCATCCCGGTGCGCGCCGGGTCCTTCTTCGCGTACTCGGTGTCCCTGTCGGTGATCGTGGCCGTGCTGGTGATGCCGCTGGTGGGCGCCGCCGCCGACCGCACCGGCCGCAAGAAGCCGCTTCTCGCGGCCGCCGCGTACACGGGAGCCGGCGCGACGACGGCCATGTTCTTCCTGGACGGCGACCGCTACCTGCTCGGCGGCGCCCTGCTGGTCGTCGCCAACGCCGCGCAGTCCGTGGCGATGATGCTCTACAACTCCTACCTGCCGCAGATCGCCCCGCCCGAGCAGCGGGACGCGGTGTCGTCGCGGGGCTGGGCCTTCGGGTACGCGGCCGGCGCGCTGGTCCTCGTCGCCAACCTGGTGCTGTACACCGGCCATGAGGGCTTCGGCGTCTCGGAGAGCACGGCCGTGCGCATCTGTCTGGCGTCGGCCGGGCTGTGGTGGGGCGCCTTCGCGTTGATCCCGCTCACCCGGCTGCGCGACCGGAGGGCCGCGCCGCGGGAGGCGGCGGCCCTGCCGGGCTTCCGGCAGCTCGCCGCGACCGTCCGCGACATGCGCCGCCACCCCCTGACGCTCACCTTCCTGCTCGCCTACCTCGTCTACAACGACGGCATCCAGACGGTGATCTCCCAGGCGTCGGTCTACGGCTCGAAGGAGCTGGGCCTCGGGCAGTCCACCCTGATCGGGGCCGTGCTGCTGGTGCAGGTGCTGGCCGTGGCGGGCGCGCTGACGATGGGCCGGCTGGCCCGGCTCTACGGCGCCAAGCGCACGATCCTGGGCTCGCTCGTCGCCTGGACGGTGACGCTCGCGGCCGGGTTCTTCCTGCCGGCCGGCGCGCCGGTGTGGTTCTTCGTCCTGGCCGCCGGGATCGGTCTGGTGCTCGGCGGCAGCCAGGCGCTGTCCCGCTCCCTGTTCTCCCACCTCGTCCCGCCGGGCAAGGAGGCCGAATACTTCTCCGCGTACGAGCTGAGCGACCGCGGCATGAGCTGGCTGGGCCCGCTGCTGTTCGGGCTGACCTATCAGCTCACCGGGAGCTACCGGGACGCGATCATCTCGCTGGTGATCTTCTTCGTACTCGGATTCGCCCTGCTCGCCCGGGTGCCGGTACGGCGTGCGATCGAAGAAGCGGGGAATTCGGTTCCTGACAGGATTTAGCACTCGACGCGAAAGGGCTGTAGTGTACGCGTTTGGCCTGCCAGGCGTACCGTTACTGCGCGTCAAAGATGCCGAAACGCTGGGTTACATCTGCTAGCAGATGTGACAAACCGGGCGCTGGTGGGTACAACAAGGGCGGCTACGACGGCGACGCATGACCCGGAACGGGACTCGGAACGGGAATCTTTACCGCCGACCGGACGTTGACCGGATGACGACGACAGCGACACCTGTCCTGTGGGCGACAAGCCCGGGAGGCACGATTCATGAGTGAGCGAGCTCTTCGCGGCACGCGCCTCGTGGTGACCAGCTACGAGACGGACCGCGGCATCGACCTGGCCCCGCGCCAGGCCGTGGAGTACGCATGCGAGAAGGGGCACCGCTTCGAGATGCCCTTCTCGGTCGAGGCGGAGATCCCGCCGGAGTGGGAGTGCAAGGTCTGCGGGGCCCAGGCACTCCTGGTGGACGGCGACGGCCCGGAAGAGAAGAAGGCCAAGCCCGCGCGTACGCATTGGGACATGCTGATGGAGCGGCGCACCCGCGAGGAACTCGAAGAGGTCCTCGAGGAGCGCCTGGCGGTTCTTCGCTCCGGAGCGATGAACATCGCGGTTCATCCCCGGGACAGCCGCAAGTCGGCCTAGGTCCCCGCAAGGCCTGGCGGACAGATCAGCGCACATCGACAACCGCGGGCGCCGTACGTGAAGTACGGCGCCCGCGGTTTTTCATGGGTTCCTTCTCACGGCCGGATCAGTGAAACGCGGTTGATCCCCGGCCGGATCAGCGGGTCAGCGGCGGGCGCGGCTGCTCCGGGGCGCCGCCGCCCGGCTCGTCGCGGACGACCTCGCCCTGGACGACCTTGCCGTCGGGGCGGTACATGCGGGCCTGCTGGAAGGCGCCGCCCAGGGTGCCCGGGTCGGCTTCGCGGAGCTTGCGCTCGAAGGTGCGCTCGGCGGAGCGGCTCACGGCCTTCTGCACCGGGGGCAGCAGCAGGAGCAGCCCCACGGCGTCGGAGACCAGGCCGGGGATCATCAGGAGCAGGCCGCCCAGCATCATCAGGCCGTTGCCCTCGCTGTCGGGCCGGGCCGCAGCGGGCATCGCACCGCTCTGCTGCTGTTGCAGCGCCTCGGACAGCCTGCGGAAGGCACGCCGGCCGGCCCGCTTGATGACCACCGAGCCGAGGACGAGACCCGCCAGCAGGAGCAGGAGGACCACCAGGCCGTTCGACGCCCCGGCGACCAGCGTGAGCAGCCAGATCTCCAGCACGAGCCACGCGGCGACGCCCAGCGGAAGGAACCTGCGCAGGCGGGAGCGCCGGGGCCGGGCGGGGTGGCTGGGGGTCTGAGCGCCAGTCGTCATGACACCAGTGTGCCCGGCCCCGGCTCAGCACGGGATAAGGCCCCGATCAGGCGATCCTGTGCGTGGCCGGACCCGGAGCGGCTACGGCTTCGGCGGCTCGCCGCCGCGCCCCGCGACGGGCGGCTTGGCGCCGCGCCCCGTGACCTTGCCGACGCGCTCCCCCACGCCCCAGGCCGTGACCCGCCACAGCGCCTCGACGAGGATGTCGCGGCTCATCTTGGAGTCGCCGAGTTCGCGCTCGACGAAGGTGATGGGCACCTCCACGACCTGGTAGCCGGCCTTGACGGCGCGCCGGGCGAGGTCCACCTGGAAGCAGTAGCCCTGCGAGGCGACCTCGTCGAGGCCGAGGCCCTCCAGGGTCTCGCGGCGGAAGGCGCGGTAGCCGCCGGTGATGTCGCGCAGCGGCAGGTCCAGCGCCAGCCGGGAGTAGAGGCTGCCGCCCCGGGAGATCACCTCGCGGGACTTCGGCCAGTTCACCACCCGGCCGCCGGGCACCCAGCGCGAGCCCAGCACCAGGTCGGCGTTCTTGAGGGCGGTGAGCAGGCGGGGCAGCTCCTCGGGCTGGTGGGAGCCGTCGGCGTCCATCTCGACCAGCACGCCGTAGTCGCGCTCCAGGCCCCAGCGGAAACCCGCGAGGTAGGCGGCGCCCAGGCCCTCCTTGCCCTTGCGGTGCAGCACGTGGACGTGGTCGTCCGAGACCGCCAGTTCGTCGGCGAGCTTGCCCGTGCCGTCCGGGCTGTTGTCGTCGGCCACGAGCACGTGCGCCTCGGGGACGGCCTCGCGCACCCGGCCGACGATGCTCTTGATGTTCTCCGCCTCGTTGTAGGTCGGGATGATCACCAAGGCCGTGCCGAGCGGGCCGAACTTCCTCCCCTGGGCTCCTGCCGCGAGGGTGCCGTCGCCGTCGTTCACTGCTGCCCCTTCATGTCCGTACGCAGGGGTCCACCATAGTGGCCCTCGCCTGCGCTGACGTGACAGGACGTTCGAATGGTGGTGTCGAATCCGCGGAACGCGGGTAGGAATGCGCCCTCGCGGCGCGCGCGGACGGCGGATGGGGGCCCGGCGCCCTTCGGGCCGACCTGGGATCCGCTGGCTGCGGATCGACCGAAAGCCGTTGTCTACTGAGCGCCCGGGCCCCACCCGGGTCACACCTCCCCGACCGGCCGGAACGTTCCCTCGGCGCTGCGCCGGCCTGAGCCTGGCTCCCAGTGGCGGTGCCCCGGTGCGGCACACCGTCCCTGACCCGGCGGCGCTGCGGCGAGTGTGCGAACGCTCCCCGGTCGGGCGTCCGGTGGTGGACTCGGCCGAACCTACCGGCCTCCTGCGGCTGCCTGTCAACAGCCGTTTGACCTGCGCATTCCGCGGCAAAGCCCTGGTCAGTGCGGTGGATGCGCAGGTCGCACGCGGGGGGCGCGGCGCAGGATCGCGTGCGCGCCACCCCCGTAGATCACTCGCCCGGCCGTACGAAGACCGTGCGCCCGCCCACCACCGTCCGCAGGCAGACGGGCAGGTCGCGGCCCGGGGTCAGGTCGGGCAGCCCCGGGGTGCCGGAGCGGGGGTCGGTCGACCAGCGGGCGACCCGGTCGTCCGGGGCCTGGACGACGAGTTCGCCGGTGCGCCACACGGCGTAGTCGGCCGGGGCACCCGGGACGAGGACCCCCGCGTCGTCCCGTCCGACGGCCCGCCAGCCGCCGCGCGTGTGCGCCGTGAAGGCGGCGCGCACGGAGACGCGGTGTTCCGGCGTGCGGTGGAAGGCGGCGGCCCTGACCGTGCCCCAGGGGTCGAGCGGCGTGACCGGGCTGTCGGAGCCGAAGGCGAGCGGCACACCGGCGCGCAGCAGGGCCGCGAAGGGGTTGAGGCCGCGGGCCCGCTCCACCCCGAGCCGCTGGGCGTACATGCCGTCCTCGCCGCCCCACAGGGCGTCGAAGGCGGGCTGGACGGAGGCGGTGAGCCCGAGTTCGGCGAAGGCGGCGATCGACTCCGGGGTGAGCATCTCGGCGTGCTCCACACGGTGCCGGGCCGCCCGGATCCGGGCGAGTCCCACCTTGTCGGCGGCGGCGCGCACGCCCTCGACCACGGCGTCCACGGCCGCGTCCCCGATGGCGTGGAAGCCGGCCTGGAGCCCGGCCTCGGTGCAGGCGACGACGTGTGCGGCGACGGCACTGGCGTCTAGGTAGGCCCGGCCGGTGTGGCCGGCGTCGGCGTACGGCTCGTGCAGGCAGGCCGTGTGCGAGCCGAGGGCGCCGTCGGCGAACAGGTCCCCGGCGGCGCCGACGGCGCCCAGTTCCCGGGCCTTGGCGACGTCCTGCTCGGCCCAGTAGCCGACGACGCGGGGGCCGGGCTCGTCGCCGGCGAGGCGCAGCAGGCCGGTGAAGTCGTCCTCGGAGGAGATCTCCGGGCCCGCGCACTCGTGGACCGTGCCGATGCCGAGGGAGGCGGCGTGCGCGAGGGCGGCGCGCTGGGCCTCGGTGCGCTGGGCGGGCGTCACGGCCGCGAACGCGGCGGCCCGGACCGCGTGGTGGGCGTCGGCGGTGAGCGGCCCGTCCGCGCGGGGCGCGTCGGGGACGAGGTCGAGCAGGGCGGTCGTGGCGACCGCCGAGTGGACGTCGATCCGGCTCAGGTACAGCGGCCGGTGCCCGGTGGCCTCGTCCAGCTCGGCCCGCGTGGGCGGGCGGCCGCCGGGCCAGCGCGCGGCGTCCCAGCCGTGCCCGAGCAGCACGCGGTCCCGCGGGCGGGCGGCGGCGAAGTCCCGGACGAGAGCGAGGGCGGCTTCCAGGGAGGGGGCGTTCGACAGGTCGAGGCCGGTCAGGGCGAGGCCGGTCGCGGTGGTGTGCACATGCGCGTCCGTGAACGCGGGGGTGACCAGCGCCCCGTCGAGGTCGACGACCTCGTCGACGCCGTCCGCGAAGGCGTCGGCGGCACCCTCGGAACCGACCCAGGCGACCTGCCCCCGCTCCACGACCATCGCGGTGGCGAAGGGATCGGCGGGGCTGTGGACCTCTCCGCATCGGAGCAGGACGGTCCGGGGCGGCGTACGGGACTCACTCATGGAGCACAGTTTCACAGGCCCCGCCGCCCCGCCCGCGAAGGGGTGGGACCGCCGGTCAGATCCTGGGCGGCCGCGCCTCGTAGGGCGTGGACAGCACCACGGTCGTGCGCGTGGACACGCCCGCCAGCGACCGCACCCGCGCCAGCAGCTCCTCCAGCTCGTGCGGGGTCGCCACCCGCACCTTGAGGATGTAGTTCTCGTCGCCGGCCACGCTGTGGCAGGCCTCGATCTCCGGCACCCCGGCCAGCCGGTCGGCGATGTCGTCCGGCGCGCTCGGATCGAACGGCTTCACCGAGATGAACGCGGTCATGGGCAGCCCCACGGCCTCCGGGTCCACGACCGCCGCGTAGCCGCGGATGACCCCCCGCTGCTCCAGCCGCCGCACGCGCTGGTGCACGGCCGAGGTGGACAACCCCGTGGCCTTGCCCAGGTCGGTGTAGCTCATCCGCCCGTCCTTGACGAGCAGCTGCACGATCTGTCGGTCCAGCTCCTCCATGGCGCAAGAACCTACAGGGCGGTCGATCTCCCGGGATACCTGAGGAGCCCAGGTCATGCCCGGTCCGTGATCTGGCCGGAAGGCGACGGTCACCCGCCCGGGGGACAAACCCGCCGGAGCGGGCACCTGCGTTCGGCATGTGACGAACGCCACAGCGCTCGAACAGTCTCCGTAATGTTCTCGTGATTACCGCCCAGGGGTGACGGGAAGTGCTTGCTGTGGTCGAGGCCGCAGCGCCTGATACGGCCCAGCCCGAGGGGGAGAACCCATGCAGAGTCTTAAGCGCCCTGGTCGCACCGCACCCAAGCGGCCCCAGCTCGTCGTCGAGCCCGAGCCGGAGGGCGTCGAACCCGACGCGTTCGACGACGAACTCGACGCCTACGACACCTTCGAGATGTTCCGGGTCGTCTGCCCGGACTGCGCGCAGCCCATCGCCCTGCTGGCGGACGAGGAGGTGCTGCCGGAGCACGCGCTGTGCGCCTCCCCGTGGAACCCGTTCGGGCTCACGGTCTGTGCCGGCACCGGCCGCAGGGCCGCTGACGCCCGCCCCGCCGACGAGTCCGTGGAGCCGCAGGAGCAGGACACCGCCCTGCTGTTGACGCTCCCTCAGGGGCTCGACTGGCGCACCCAGCCCTTCTCGCACGTCGGCGGCCCGGGCTCGCGCCCGATCAGGGTCCCGGTGATGCGCCGCGACGCGGCCTGAGCGCGGGCCTTCACCGCCCGTTCGCTCCACCCCGATGACTGGCCCCGCGCCACGGCGCCCTGACTGCCGTGGTGCGGGTCCGGTGCGTCCGGGGCCGGGTGCACGGGGAACGCACGCCCGATTCCCCCACCCGGTGACCTGTCCGGCCTCTGCCGCGTTGCCCGGGTATGACCCCCATCTCCTCAGCGACCGGGCGTCAGCGCCTTCTGTTCGTCCCGCCGCCCGCAGAATCGGTTCGGCCGGGTCCGCCGCGGTATCAGGACCCGCCGATCTACCGCGACTTGATGCGGACCTGGGCCGAGGGCGGCCGCACCCTGCCGGGCCGGCACGACCCGGAGTGGATGCGGCTCGCGGCGCCCTGGCGGGGCCTCGACCAGTTCAGCGTTCCTCTGGACCCAGCAGGTGGCGGGCGATGACCATGCGCTGGATCTGGTTGGTGCCCTCCACGATCTGCAGCACCTTGGCCTCGCGCATGTAGCGCTCGGCCGGGAAGTCGGCGGTGTAGCCGTAGCCGCCGAGGATCTGCACGGCGTCGGTGGTGACCCGCATCGCCGTGTCCGTGCAGTGCAGCTTGGCCATGGCGGCCTGCCGCGCGAACGGCCGGCCCGCGTCGCGCAGCCGGGCCGCCGCGAGGTAGAGGGCGCGGCCCGCCTCGATCTGCGTCGCCATGTCGGCGAGCATGAAGCGCAGGCCCTGGAAGTCGGCGATGGGCTTGCCGAACTGACGCCGCTCGGCCGCGTAGGACTGCGCCTCGTCGAGCGCCGCCTGGGCCAGGCCGATCGCGCACGCCGCGATACCGAGCCGTCCGGAGTCCAGGGACGACAGGGCGATCGCGAAGCCCAGCCCCTCCTCGCCGATGCGGCGGGCGTCGGGGACGCGGACGCCGTCGAAGTGGACCTGGGCCGTGGGCGAGCCCTTCATGCCCATCTTCTTCTCGGGCGGCGCGGCACTCACCCCCGGCGCGTCACCGGGCACCAGGAAGGCGGTGATCCCGCGCGGGCCCTCCGCGCCGGTGCGGGCCATGACCGTGTAGAAGTCGGCGATGCCGCCGTGGGTGATCCAGGCCTTGGAGCCGGTGATCACCCAGTCGTCGCCGTCCCGGACCGCCCTGGTGCGCAGGGCGGCGGCGTCCGAGCCCGAGTGCGGCTCGGACAGGCAGTAGGCGCCGAGCAGACCGCCGCCGAGCATCGCGGGCAGGTGCTCGACCTGCTGCTCCTTGGTGCCGTAGGCGGCCAGGGCGTAGGAGGCCAGGGTGTGCACGCTGACGCCCAGGCCGACGGTGAGGCGGGCCGCCGCGAGTTCTTCGAGGACCTGGAGATAGACCTCGTAGGGCTGGTCGCCGCCGCCGTACTCGGAGTCGTAGGGCAGGCCGAGCAGGCCGGAGCGCGAGAGCAGGGTGAAGAGCTCGCGCGGGAACCGGCCGGCGTCCTCCTCCTCGGCCGCGGTCGGGACGATCTCCTGCTGCGCGATGTCGCGGACGAGCGAGATCAGGTCCCGGGCCTCCTCCGTGGGCAGTTGCCGGTCCACCGGCTGCGGGGCGCGGTCGGGCATGGCGACGCTCTCCTCCCTGTCGGGCGCTGGCGGACGTGCCCAAGGGTGGGGGCGGCGCCGCCGGGTCGTTCTGGTGCCTGGCCGATGCTTGCAGTCCCGGGTCGCGGAAGCTGCTGACCAGCGGCTGTGCGCTGTGAGTATGCCCGATCGGAGGCATCCCGTCACCAGTTAACGACCGCTTACTCCAAGAAATGGCCGAGCGCCCCCGGGCCCCGAAATTGGTCCGCACCATTGACCAACTGGTCTAGTCCTCCTACTGTTTCGCTCCACCGACTCACCGCGTTCATGCCAATGAACGCGGCGTTCCCCTCTCCCCACGAGGAGACACCGGATGCACACCCCCCACCCCTCCCGCTTCCGGGCCATCGTGTCCGCCGCCTGTTGCGCCGTGCTCGGCGCCGGGCTGCTGGCCGGCGCGGGCACCACCGCCACCGCGGCGACCTCGGCTCAGGAGGCCGCCGCAGACGTCCAGGCCGCCCCGCAGGCCAAGGCCGGCTCCAAGGTCCTCGGGTACTTCACCGAATGGGGCACCTACGACCGCAAGTACCACGTCAAGAACATCGAGACGTCCGGCTCGGGCGCCAAGCTCACCCACATCAACTACGCCTTCGGCAACGTCACCGGCGGCAAGTGCGCCATGGGCGACGCCTACGCGGCCACCGACCGGGCGTACACCGCCGCCGAGTCCGTCGACGGCAAGGCCGACACCTGGGACCAGCCGCTGCGCGGCAACTTCAACCAGCTGCGCAAGCTGAAGCAGAAGCACCCGAACCTCAAGGTGCTGTGGTCCTTCGGCGGCTGGACCTGGTCGGCCGGGTTCGGCGAGGCCGCGAAGAACCCGGCCGCCTTCGCCCAGTCCTGCTACGACCTGGTCGAGAACTCCAAGTGGGCCGACGTCTTCGACGGCATCGACATCGACTGGGAGTACCCGAACGCCTGCGGCGCCACCTGCGACACCAGCGGCAAGGCCGCCTTCAAGGACCTGATGCAGGCGCTGCGCGCCAAGTTCGGCACGAAGAACCTGGTCACCGCGGCGATCACCGCCGACGCCACGCCGGGCGGCAAGATCGACGCCGCGGACTACGCGGGCGCCGCCCAGTACGTCGACTGGTACAACCCGATGACGTACGACTTCTTCGGCGCCTGGGACGCCGCCGGACCGACGGCCCCGCACTCGCCGCTGACCTCGTACGTCGGCATCCCGAAGGCGGACAACCACTCCGCGGCGACCATCGCGAAGCTCAAGGGCCTCGGCATCCCCGCCTCGAAGCTGCTGCTCGGCATCGGCTTCTACGGCCGCGGCTGGACCGGCGTCACCCAGGCGGCCCCCGGCGGCACCGCCACGGGCCCGGCGGCCGGCACCTACGAGCCGGGCATCGAGGACTACAAGGTCCTCAAGACCAAGTGCCCGGCGACGGGGACGGTGGCCGGCACGGCGTACGCCAAGTGCGGCAGCGACTGGTGGAGTTACGACACCCCGTCCACCATCGCGACCAAGATGAACTACAAGAACCAGCAGGGGCTGGGCGGGACGTTCTTCTGGGAGCTGAGCGGCGACACCGCGAACGGTGAGCTGATCAAGGCCATCAAGTAGCCCCGGGCGACCGAGGGGGCGGAGAGTCCGAGCGGACGCTCCGCCCCTTGCTCATGCGCCCCGGCGGGCGGGTTCCGGGGCCCGGTAGGCCGCGTCCAGCTCCTCGATGGCCCGCAGGGCGCCGCCGAGCGTCTTCACCAGCAGCTCGCACATGGTCGCGCGGGGCAGTTCCGGACGGTCGATCCACTCCAGCGTGGCGCCCTCGACGCTGCACACCCAGGCCAGCAGGGCCATGCGCGCCAGCGGCGTGATGTCGGCACGGCCGTACGCGCCCTCGGCGATCGCGGCGATCACGGCCGCGCGCACCCCGTCACGGATGGCGTGCACCTCGGTGTCGAAGCCGACGCCGCCGCTGACGATCGTGCGGTACGCGGCCTGGTTGTGCTCGGCGTAGCGCAGATAGCTGTCGACGGTGCGCTGGACCCGGTCGACCGGGGGGAGTTCGAGCCCGCTCGCCGCCAGCGTGACCAGCTCGGTGACGGAGTCCTGGATGATGGCCAGGTAGTAACCGCGCTTGGACTGGAAGTAGTAGTAGATCAGCCCCTTGGCGACGTGCGCCTGCCGGGCGATGTCGTCCATCGACAGGGCGTCGTAGGACGTGTCGGCGAACAACCTCCGCCCGATGGCGATGAGTTCGGCACGACGCGCCGTCGAGCGCTCGGTGCCGCGGGCCCGGGGGCGCGCGGCGGGCTGGGGGCTGATATTCACTTTCGACCCTGGTCTCACGGGCGGGGGCGGGACCTCCGCAGTATGGCAGGCCCCACACCCGCGGCGTGGGTCAGGTCACAACAGCCCCAGCTGGGTCACGAGCATCGCGAGGACCACGACCAGGGCCCAGCCCATGACGTGCTCGACGATCTTCGGGCCGTCGTCCTGAGGGCCGCCGGTGCGGACGCGGGCGGCGGTGGCGGTGGCGGAGTGCGCGGTCATGGTTCTCGCTCGTTCGGTGGTGCGGACGGACTTCCCCCGAGGTTCTGTCCCACCTTGCCACCCGGGGCGGCTTTTGCGGTCGAGAGCTTGGTCACACGCGAACGCCCACGGTCGCCAGGGCCCTGCGCTGCGTCGCGGTCGGGTCCGCCGGGAAGTAGAGGTAGCAGACGCCGCCTGTGCCGGAGACGACCGAGCCGGAGCTGTTGTGGCGCCTGGTCCGCAGCCAGATGTTCTCGAACTCGCGCCTCCGGTAGACGCGTCGCACGGCCTCGTTGCTCTCGGAGTACGGGTCGTTGGCGATCACGTCGCCGCCGGCGGTGAAGCCGATGACGGTCATCAGGTGCCCCGCCGTGCCGTACCCCGCTCCCGTCAGCTCTCCCTTGGTGAACGACTGGGACGTTATGGCCGGGATCCCGGCCGCGATCAGCGTCTCCAGGTCGGTGAGCGAGCCGAGCCGCGTGACCACGCCCCCGAGGCCCTCGAAGGTGGCCGCGTAGGCGGCGTTGAACGGCCAGTTGCCGCAGCCGCCGTACTGGTGGTCGTAGGTGAACCGGGCCGCGTGGCAGACCTGGGGGTCGGCGTAGGACGGGTTGACCCAGGCCAGCTGCTCCGGGGTGAGCCGGCCGCCCCAGTACTCGATGATCATCTGGGAGGAGGTGGGGCTGCACCAGGCCTCGCCGCCGTTGTCGTACTCGGGGTACTGGCCCTTGTGGATCTCCTGCGAGTAGCGCGGGACGGCCAGTTCCTTCGCGAGGCCGGGCACGGACGCGGGGACGGTGAAGCGGGCGGGGACGTCGGAGCCCATCACGTGCAGCCGCCGGACGGTGGGCGTGGCCCGGGTGCCGGGCCTGCGGTACAGGGTCAGGCGCAACCGGCAGGCGGTCAGGCGCAGTCCGGCCGACGGGTCGTCGATCGCCAGGGTGTCCGTCCAGACGGTGCTCCGGCCGTCGCTCTGGTCGTCGACCGAGGTGCGGCGGATGTCCTGGTCGCCGGCGGCCCAGCGGCCCATCACGTACCAGGGGCTGCTGGTGCCGTCCGTGTAGGTGCCCCGGGCCTCGACCTGGATCCAGGTGCCGGGCGGGGTGTGCGCGTTCCAGGAGACGATCGCCTCCGTCGCGGGGACGGCGAGCCGGTGCGTGGGGGACGTCCAGGTGCCGTACTGCCAGGAGGCGGTGGTCCCGGTGTGCGGGTCCGTGTACTCGGTGGTCCCGGCGGGTGCGGCGAGGGCCAGGCCCGGCGGGTCGCCGGCGACGGCACGGGTGCCCCGGGCGGTTCCGGAGCACCAGTCGCCGTAGGAGAACCAGGCCCGGTTGTCCACGGTCCGGGCCGGGGCCGCCCGGCCGGCGGCGGAGTCGGTCGTCATGGGGGCCTCGGAATCGGCGGCCGCCACACCCGCGCTTGCAGTGACGGTGGCGGCGGCCAGGGCGGCCAGGACGGTTCTGCGGGACGGCTGATCGGCTCTGCTCATGACAGGACCCCCGATGGTCGGAGTCGGGCAGGGGCGGGGCAGGTCCGGCACACGGTCGGTCGCATCCGTGTGTGCGCCACATATGAGCACAGCCCGCCGGGTCCTGCCAGCACTTCGACCCGCGCCACGCCCACCAATATTGGCGTCGACCAGTGGCACCGGCCCACGGCACCGTCGCCGGAGCGGCACGAGCCCGCCGGTCGGGGTGACACGAGCCCGTCGTTAGAGTGCTGTGCGAGATGAACGCGCCCTTCCGCCCCGCACCGGGGCCCGCCCTCGGCGAGCTGGCCGCCCGGATCCGCCGCCTGCCGCCCTCCTGCGGTCCCGTCCGGCTCGTCGGCGTCGACGGGCACGCCGGATCCGGGAAGACCACGTTCACCGGGGAGTTGGCCACGGCGCTGGGTGGCGCGCCGGTGCTGCGCCTGGATGACATCGCCAGCCACGACGCGCTCTTCGACTGGACCGGACGCCTGCTGGAGCAGGTGATCGAACCGCTCGCCCGCGGCCGCACCGCGCACTACTCCCCCTACGACTGGCGGGCCCGCCGCTTCGGCCCGCCCCGCCCGCTGCCTGCGGCCCCGGTGCTCCTCCTGGAGGGTGTCGGGGCCGGACGCCGAGCCCTCCGCCCCCACCTGGCCCTGCTGTTGTGGCTGGACCTGCCGCGCGAGGAGGCCTGGGCGCGGGGGCGCTCCCGGGACGGGGAGGAACAGCGGGAGTTCTGGAACGGCTGGGTCCCGGCGGAGCGCCGGCATTTCGCCGATGACCCCTCGCGGCCGTTCGCCGACGCCCTGGTGCGGCAGAGGGAACAGGGGTACGAGGTGCTGCCGGGGCCTGCGAGAACCCCAGGACCGGACCAACTCCTCACTCAGGGTGACGAACCGCCCGCGGTGTGCTGAACTTGTGAAGAAGCATGCCGGGCATCTTCCCGGAGTGCCTCAACTCGGCTTGACCGACGGCCCGTACAGGTCTTACGTTCTCAATGTGCGGCCGTCGAGGGCCGCCTCAGGACGCGAAGCCCCCGGTTGTTCCCCCGTGATCGGGGGCTTCGTTCTGTCTTCTCGCGCTTCTCCGGCCGCCGTGCGGCGCCGAACGCTCACCCTCGGTCACCGGCCGCGGCCGCGCCGCGGCCCCTCCCACCTCGACGGACAGCCCGTGCGGCACCCTACGGACGCGCCGCCCCCGCGGGTACGATGCCCTCGTCGCGACCTGCGGACGGTTGCTGCGCGCACGGTGCAACTCCGGTCCGTGGCACAGCGGTTCGAGCAGGGAAGCCGACCGGGGGACGGCTCGTTGGCAGACCGACGGGGGCACGCTTCGTGGGGGACGTGATGGACTTCGGCACGCAGGGCCCTCAGGCCCCGGCCGACCTCGCCTGGCTGCGCGGGGTGGACGCGTACACCATGGGCGCCTATCCGCAGGCCGAGGAGGAGTTCCGGGCCGCCGTGCGGATCGACCCCGGGATGGCCGACGGCTGGCTCGGGCTGCACGCGCTGCGCGTCGACACGACGACCGCGCTACTGCGGATGTTCCACCACCGGGACCGCTTCGGGGAACAGCGCACCCGCTACCGCCGCACGCTCAACTCCTGGTACTGGCTGGGCTGGTGGGTGCAGCCCGTGCTGGAGAGCCCGCGCGACCTGCTGCTCGCGCACGCCTCCCACTGGCTGGACGGCCGGCACGTCCCGGAGCTGGACCGGGCCCTCGCCGGGCTGCCGCCCGTGGACACCGACCACCAGGTCCGCTTCCTGCACGCCTGCCGCGCCTATCTGGTCAAGGACTGGGAGCAGTTGGTCCGGCACACCGACCCGCTGCTCGACGACCCCGTGCTCGGCATCGAGGCGGGGCTGTTCGGCGGCATGGCCCGGGTGCGGCTGGAGATGTACGGGCAGGCCGAGCCGCTGCTGTCCGCCGCGCTCATGCGCTGCCGCAGCGAGCAGCCGCAGCGCAAGGAGCTGCGCTACTGGCTCGCCCGAGCCCACGAGGGCACCGGCCGCAGCGCCGCCGCGCTCCCCTTGTACCGGGCCGTGCACCGGGTCGACCCGGCGTTCATGGACACCTCGGCCCGGCTCGCCGCGATCGCCGAGGGCGACGGCTACGAGGACGCCGCCGGCCTCGCGGCGATCACCCTGACCGGCACCGGGCAGGACGCCGTGGACGGGCCGGACGGCTTCGATCCGCTCTTCGGCATCGAGGGGCGGGACCTGCGCCTGCCCGACCTGGAGCCGCCCGCCTCCGCTCCCCTGCCGCCGGTCACCGGTGCCACCGTCCGCGAGCGGGGTGGCCCGGCGCCGTCCCTGCCCACGGGGCCCACCGATCCCGCGTTACTGGAGGAGGCACTCGCCGAGCTGGAGCGGATGGTGGGGCTGGAGCCGGTGAAGCGCCAGGTCAAGGCGTTGTCGGCGCAGTTGAACATGGCCCGGCTGCGGGCCGGTCAGGGGCTGCCCGTCCAGCCGCCGAAACGCCACTTCGTCTTCTCCGGCCCCTCCGGCACCGGCAAGACCACCGTCGCCCGCATCCTCGGCCGCGTCTTCTACGCCCTCGGGCTGCTCGGCGGCGACCATCTCGTGGAGGCCCAGCGCGCCGACCTGGTCGGGGAGTACCTCGGGCAGACCGCCGTGAAGGCGAACGAGCTGATCGACTCGGCCCTCGGCGGCGTCCTCTTCGTCGACGAGGCGTACGCGCTGTCCAACTCGGGCTACGGCAAGGGGGACGCCTACGGCGACGAGGCGCTCCAGGTGCTGCTGAAGCGGGCCGAGGACAACCGCGACCACCTCGTGGTGATCCTGGCCGGCTACCCGGAGGGCATGGACCGGCTGCTCGCCGCGAACCCCGGGCTGTCCTCCCGCTTCACCACCCGCGTCGACTTCCCGTCCTACCGCCCCCTCGAACTCACCGAGATCGGCAAGGTGCTGGCCGCGGAGAACGGCGACGTCTGGGACGAGGAGGCACTCGACGAGCTGCGGTCCATCGCCGGGCACGTGGTGGACCAGGGGTGGATCGACGAGCTGGGCAACGGGCGGTTCCTGCGGACGCTGTACGAGAAGAGCTGCGCGTACCGGGATCTGCGGCTGTCGGTGTACCCCGGCGTGCTGGGGCGCGAGGACCTGGCGACGCTGCGGCTGCCGGACCTGATGCAGGCGTACGGGGAGGTGCTGTCCGGGCGGGGCCCGCAGGATCCGCCCGGACTGTGAGGTACCGGCCCTACGTCGCCAGTACCTCCTCGCCCGACCTCGGCTCGGTCAGCCGTACCTCGCGCACCTGGCGGTGTGCCGGGTCCCGCACCTCCCCGACCAGCAGTTCGAGTACGTCCTCCAGCGCCACGAGGCCGAGCACCTTGCCGGACCCGTCGGCCACCTGGGCCAGGTGCGTCGCCGCCCGGCGCATCACCGTCAGCGCGTCGTCCAGCGGCAGCTCCGACCGCAGGGTCGTCATGGGCCGCCACAGCTGCTGCGGCACGGCCCGCTCGGAGTCCTCCAGGTCCAGAACGTCCTTGACGTGCAGGTAGCCCATGAACGCGCCGTTGTCGGTGGCCACCGGGAAGCGGGAGTAGCCCGTGCGGGCGGTGAGCTCGACGATCCGCGCCGGGGTGACCGAGGGGCTGACCGTCACCAGGGACTCGCGCTTGAGCAGGACGTCCGTCACCGGGCGGGAGCCCAGCTCCAGCGCGTCCTCCAGGCGTTCGGCCTCCTCCGGGTCGAGCAGGCCCGCCTGCCCCGCGTCCTCCACCAGCCGGTTGAGCTGCTCGCTGGTGAAGACGGCCTCGACCTCGTCCTTGGGCTCGACGTGGAAGAGCCGCAGGATGCCCTGGGAGACGGCGCCGAGGGCGAAGGTGACCGGCTTGCAGAAGCGGGCGAACCAGACCAGGCCCGGGCTGAGCCACAGCGCGGCCTTCTCGGGTGCCGCCATCGCCAGGTTCTTCGGGACCATCTCGCCGATGACGAGGTGGAAGAAGACCACGGCGGCCAGGGCGATCACGTAGGTGAGCGGGTGGATCATGCCCTCGGGCAGGTGGACCCGCTCGAAGACGGGCTCCAGCAGGTGCGCCACGGTCGGCTCGGCGACCGCGCCCAGGGTCAGGGAGCAGACCGTGATGCCGAACTGGGCCGCCGCCATCATCTGCGGCAGCCGCTCCAGGCCGTACAGGACCTGGCGGGCGCGGGCCGTGCCGAGGGGTTCGATCTGGCTGCGGCGTACGGAGACCAGGGCGAACTCGGCGCCGACGAAGAACCCGTTGGCCAGCACGAGCAGCGCGGCGAAGAGCAGTTGGAGCACGCTCATCGGACGGCCTCCGCCCTGGCGGCCACGGGGGCCGTCCGTACGATCCGGACCCGTTCCGCGCGGTAGTGCCCGACCTGGCGGACCGCGAGGCGCCAGCCGGGCAGCTCCGCCTTGTCGCCGACGGCCGGGATCCGGCCCAGCAGGTCGGCGATCAGGCCGGCGACGGTCTCGTAGGGGCCTTCGGGCACGTCGAGGCCGATGCGCCGGAGCACGTCGACTCGGCAGCTGCCGTCGACGTCCCAGGCGGGTCTGCCGTCCTCGGGCGGCGCCGAGGCCAGCTCGGGCAGGTCGTGTCCGTCGTGCTCGTCGCGGACCTCGCCGACGAGCTCCTCGACGATGTCCTCCAGCGTGACGACACCGGCCGTGCCGCCGTACTCGTCGACGACGACCGCGATGGGCTGCTCGCTGCGCAGCCGGGTCAGCAGGGGCTTGACCGGCAGGGTCTCGGGGACGAGCAGCGCCGGGCGGGCGATACGGCCGACGGGCGTGCGCAGCCGGTCCTGGACGGGCACGGCCAGGGCGTCCTTGAGGTGAGCCATGCCGACGACCTCGTCGATCCGCTCCCGGTAGACGGGGAAGCGGGACAGGCCGGTGGCCCGGGTCAGGTTGACCACGTCCTCGGCGGTGGCCGAGGACTGCAGGGCGCTGACCTTCACGCGCGGCGTCATCACGTGCTGCGCGGTCAGCTCGCCCAGGGACAGGGTCCGCACGAAGAGGTCGGCCGTGTCCTGTTCGAGGGCGCCGGCCAGGGCCGAGTGGCGTGCCAGGGAGACGAGCTCGCCGGGGGTGCGGGCGGAGGCCAGTTCCTCGGCGGGCTCGAAGCCCAGGGCGCGTACGAGCCGGTTCGCGACGGCGTTGAGGCCCGCGATGACCGGCCGGAACAGCCGCGCGAAGACGTGCTGCGGCGCCGCGACGAAACGCGCGACCTGCAGCGGCCTGGACACGGCCCAGTTCTTGGGGAGCAGCTCGCCGATCACCATCTGCACGGCGGAGGCCACCAGCATGCCGACGACGACCGTGACACCGGAGACGGCGCCCTCGGGGACGCCGATCGAGGTGAACGGGCCGTGCAGCAGCTCCGCGAGCGCCGGCTCCGCGAGCATGCCGACGACGAGGGAGGTGATGGTGATGCCGAGCTGGGTGCCGGAGAGCTGGAAGGACAGTTCCTTGAGTGATTCGACGACGCGCTGGGCGCGCCGGTCGCCCTCGGCGGCGGCCTTCTCGGCCTCGGGCCGCTCGACCGTCACGAGTCCGAACTCGGCCGCCACGAAGAATCCGTTGGCGAGAATCAGCAGGAACGCGGCTGCCAGAAGCAGCAGGGGGGTGGTCATGATGCCGCCGCCTCGCCACGGTCGCGGACGAGGTCCGCGCTATGTCGGCAGGGGGCGGCGCAGGTACTGCAGGACGATCCGTCCATCGCCGGAGGGGGTCACTCCTCTGTCAGCAGGAAGCCTCTGCGCACCGGGCGGGGCAGCAGCGGCGAAGGCGCGTCCGTCGCGCCTTCGCCAACAGGTTAATCAAGACACCGCCCGGAGCGGCAGTGGCGGCCGCCGTGCGGCTTGCCACGCCTCAGCTCCGGCGCCGCTCGGGGTCCGCTACGGAACGGGCCTCGACGAGCGCCCGCAGGGCCCGGGCGTCGGCGATGGCACGCTGTTTGGCGATGCCGGGCTGGATGCCCAGGGCGGGCAGGCTGGTGCCGTCGCTGAGGTTGAGGAACACCCAGGCGTCGCCGGGCCGGAGGGTCACCTGGAGGATCTCGGCCCACTCCAGCCGGCGCTTGTTGGTGAGGTTCACCACGGTGACACCGTCCTCGTCGGCGACGACCTTGGGCCGCGCCAGCAGGAGCAGCACGGCGTCCAGCAGCAGGGCGGTGACGACGAAGCTGAGGCGCTCGGCGGGGCTGAGCTGCTCCAGCATCATGGCGACGGCCGTGATCACCACGAAGATGGCGACGGCGGCGGTGAGCAGCACCGCGCGGGTGCTGCCCGGCCGGAAGGTGACGGGGAGGGTGGGCAGGTCGGACATCGCGGTACGCCCTTCAGAGACGGCAGGCGTGGATGGCCGTGGTCAGGATGGCCCGGGCGCCGATGTCGTACAGGTCGTCCATGATCCGCTGCGCCTCCTTGGCGGGGACCATCGCGCGGACGGCGACCCAGCCCTCGTTGTGCAGCGGGGAGACGGTCGGCGACTCCAGGCCGGGGGTGAGGGCGACGGCCTTCTCCAGCTGCTCGACGCGGCAGTCGTAGTCCATCATCACGTAGGTCCGGGCGACCAGGACGCCCTGGAGGCGGCGCAGGAACTGCTGGACCTTGGGGTCGTCGGGGTCGGCGCCGGTGCGGCGGATCACGACGGCCTCGGACTGCATGATCGGCTCGCCGACGACCTCCAGGCCTGCGTTGCGCAGGGAGGTGCCGGTCTCGACGACGTCGGCGATGACCTGGGCGACGCCGAGCTGGATGGCGGTCTCGACGGCGCCGTCGAGGTGGACGACGGAGGCCTCGATGCCGTGTTCGGCGAGGTGACCGGCGACGATGCCCTCGTAGGAGGTGGCGACGGTCTTGCCCGCCAGGTCGGCCAGGCCGCCGATGGTGCCGGGCTTGCCGGCGTAGCGGAACGTGGAGCGGGCGAAGCCGAGCGGGAGGATCTCCTCGGCGTCGGCGCCCGAATCGATCAGCAGGTCGCGGCCGGTGAGGCCGATGTCGAGCTGACCGGAGGCGACGTAGATCGCAATGTCGCGGGGGCGCAGGTAGAAGAACTCGACCTCGTTGGTCGGGTCGACGATCCGCAGTTCCTTGGACTCCCTGCGCTGCCGGTAGCCGGCCTCATGCAGCATCTCCGCCGCAGGGCCTGAGAGGGAACCCTTGTTGGGGACGGCGATGCGCAGCATGAGGTCGGCTTCCTTTGCGTGGGTGTGGTGCGGGGACGGATGCGGCTTACAGGTGGGCGTAGACGTCGTCGAGGGAGATGCCGCGGGCGACCATCATCACCTGGACGTGGTACAGCAGCTGGGAGATCTCCTCGGCTGCCGCTTCCTTGCCCTCGTACTCGGCGGCCATCCACACTTCGGCGGCCTCCTCGACGACCTTCTTGCCGATGGCGTGGACGCCCTTCCCGACCAGTTCTGCGGTGCGGGAAGAGGCGGGGTCGCCGTGGGCGGCCTTGTGCTGGAGCTCGGTGAAGAGCTCCTCGAACGTCTTCTTGGACATGGTGACGCTCAGCCTATGCCACATACGTCTTTCGTCAGCGCCAGGGTTCGGATACTGAGCGGAGCGTGGCCGCGGTGGCCACCGCGGCGGTCACCGCCTCGTGTCCCTTGTCCTCGCTGGAGCCGTCGATGCCGGCGCGGTCCAGGGCCTGCTCCTCGGTGTCGCAGGTCAGCACGCCGAAGCCGACGGGGACGCCGGTGTCCACGGAGACCTGGGTCAGGCCCTGGGTGACGCCCTGGCACACGTAGTCGAAGTGGGGGGTTCCGCCGCGGATGACGACGCCGAGGGCGACGATCGCGTCGTAGCCGCGGCCCGCGAGGACCTTGGCGACGACCGGGAGCTCCCAGCTGCCGGGGACCCGAAGCAGGGTCGGCTCGTCGATGCCCAGGTCGTGCAGGGCGCGCAGGGCGCCGTCCACCAGTCCGTCCATCACCTTCTCGTGCCACTGCGCCGCGATGACGGCGACCCGCAGGTCACCCACGTTGCGTACGGACAGTTCCGGTGCACCCTTGCCGCTCACGTTGCTCCCTGTGTGCTCTGTTACTGGTTGCCGCAGGCCGGCACGGTGGTCGTGTCGAGCCAGGGCAGGTCGTGGCCCATCCGGTCCCGCTTGGTGCGCAGGTAGCGGAGGTTGTGCTCGCCGGCGCTGACCGGCATCGGCACACGGGCCTCGACCGTGATGCCGTGCCGGGTGAGGGCGTCGGTCTTGTCGGGGTTGTTGGTCAGCAGCCGCACGCTGCGCACCCCGAGGTCGGCGAGGATCCGCGCGCCGGCCCCGTAGTCGCGGGCGTCGGCGGGCAGGCCGAGTTCGAGGTTGGCGTCGAGGGTGTCACGGCCGCGTTCCTGGAGTTCGTAGGCGCGCAGCTTGGACATCAGGCCGATGCCGCGGCCCTCGTGTCCGCGCAGGTAGACCAGCACGCCGCGGCCCTCTTGCTGGATGCGGGCCAGGGAGGCGTCGAGCTGGGGTCCGCAGTCGCAGCGGGCGGATCCGAAGACGTCGCCGGTGAGGCATTCGGAGTGGACGCGTACCAGGACGTTTCTGCCGTCGCCGATGTCGCCGTGCACCAGGGCGACGTGTTCGACGCCGTCGACGGTGGAGCGGTAGCCGTGGGCGGTGAAGGTGCCGTGGGCGGTGGGCAGGTGGGTGGTGGCCTCGCGGCGGACGGTGGGTTCGCTGCTGCGGCGGTAGGCGATCAGGTCCTCGATGGAGATGATCGTCAGGCCGTGCTTGCGGGCGAAGGGGACCAGCTCGGGCAGGCGCAGCATGCGCCCGTCCTCGCCGGCGATCTCGACGATGGCGCCGGCCGGGCGCAGACCGGCGAGGCGGGCGAGGTCGACGGCGGCCTCGGTGTGGCCGTTGCGGGTCAGGACGCCGCCGGGGCAGGCGCGCAGGGGGAAGATGTGGCCGGGGCGGACGAAGTCGCCGGGTCCGGACACGCCGTCGGCGAGCAGTTGGAGGGTGGTGGCGCGGTCGGCGGCGGAGATGCCGGTGCTCACGCCGTGCGCGGCGGAGGCGTCGACGGAGACGGTGAAGGCGGTCTTCATCGACTCGGTGTTGTCGTCGACCATCTGCGGCAGGTTCAGCCGGTCCAGTTCGTCGCCCTCCATGGGGGCGCAGATCAGGCCGCGGCACTCGCTCATCATGAAGGCGACGATCTCGGGGGTGGCCTTCTCGGCGGCGATGACGAGGTCGCCCTCGTTCTCCCGGTCCTCGTCGTCGACGACCACGACGGGGCGGCCGGCGGCGATGTCGGCGACGGCCTGCTCGACGGGGTCGAGCACGAGGTCCTCGAACTCACCGTCGGTGCTGTACAGGATCGGTGCGGCACTCATGCCGGCGCTCCTTCCAGGGTGGGCCGCGCGGCCTGACGCGAGCGCAGCCACCAGTCGCGCAGGCCCCACAGGACGAGCGCTCCGTAGATGACGTAGACGAAGCCGGAGAAGGCGTAGCCGTTGGCGAAGTTGAGGGGCACGCCGACGAGGTCGACGAGCAGCCAGGCGAACCAGAACTCGACCATGCCGCGGGCCTGGGCGTACATGGCGACGACGGTGCCGACGAAGATGTAGGCGTCCGGCCAGGGGTCCCAGGACAGCTTCGGGTAGGCCGTGAACAGCAGCGCCACCGCGACCGTGCCGGCGGCGGCCGCCGCGGCCATCGCGGCGCGTTCGCGCCAGGTGGCGAACCGGACGGCGATGTGGCCGTCCTCGCCCTGTCCCTTGCCGCGCTGCCACTGCCACCAGCCGTACAGGGCGACGATCATGACGACCGCCTGCTTGCCGGCGCTGCCGGTGAGGTGGCCGAAGAAGGCGCCGAAGAGGATGAGGCCGGCCAGGAACTGCACGGGCCAGGTCCAGATGGAGCGCCGCCAGCCGAGCGCGAGGGCGGCGAGGCCGAAGAGGTTGCCGATCATGTCGGCCCACTTGATGTGCTGGCCGAAGAGGGTGAAGGCCTCGGAGTTCAGCGTGTTCACCGGACCGCCCCCTGCGCGCGGTCGCCCAGCATGCGCTCGACGTACTTGGCGATGACGTCCACTTCGAGGTTGACCGGGTCGCCGGGCTGCTTGTGGCCGAGCGTGGTCAGGTCGAGGGTGGTCGGGATGAGGCTGACCGTGAAGTGGTCGGGGCCGGCGTCGACGACGGTGAGGCTGATGCCGTCGACGGTGATGGAGCCCTTCTCGACCACGTACCGCGTCAGGTCCGCGGGCAGGGAGATCTTCACGATCTCCCAGTTCTCCGAGGGCTGGCGCTCCAGGATCTCGCCGGTGCCGTCGACGTGGCCCTGCACGATGTGCCCGCCGAGACGGTCACCCACGGCCATGGGGCGTTCCAGATTCACGCGGGAGCCGGGCTTCAGGGCACCGAGGCTGGAGCGGTTCAGGGTCTCGGCCATGACGTCGGCGGTGAACTCCTCGCCCTCGTGGTCCACGACCGTGAGGCAGACGCCGTTGACGGCGATGGAGTCCCCGTGTTTCGCGCCCTGGGTGACGACGGGGCCGCGCAGGCGGAAGCGACAGGCGTCGTCGAGGTTCTCGACGGCGGTGACCTCGCCCAGCTCTTCGACGATTCCGGTGAACACTTCCCGGGTCCTCCTGCCTCTTCGGGCACGGACTCCGGGGCTGCCGATGACGACAGATGACACGAACGGGAACACCGGGGACGACGCCGGACGGGGTCCGCCCTCAGGACGGACCGCTCGGGCGGCACGCACGGATGCCCGCTCGCCGCGCACTGCCTCCCATCCGGACTTTAACCGTCGGTCCAGGAATTTCACCTGGTCAACCGGCCGCTGGAGGCGACCGGGTCGCGGACTGTAACCGCCGGTTCGGACTTTCACCGACCCCGGAGTGCGCTGCTGTTGGTACACGGCCAGTGTGCCACGCCCGGTCGAGGTCCATACGGGCGAACGGTGTGGGGTGCCTCACAGAACGTGGCCTCCCCCTTCCCGAGTGCGACGGCTCGGCCAACTCCCGCGTCCGGCCGGGGACTCGGCTTGGTCCGCACCTATTGACGCTGTGGTCTAGTCCTTTCTAGGGTCTGCGCCAGGGTCGGCACTTCCCCACCCCCCACGACCGGCCCGGCGGCGGTGACGACGGCCCTTGCCCGCCGTCGGGCCTCCCAGGCGCGGACGCGCGTCCCCGCGGGCGCATCGCGGGCGCTACCGGCGCGGCGTCGTCCCGCCGCGCGGGAACAGCTCGTCCTGCGCACGGTCCCGCGCGGTCAGCAGCGCACCACGCAGGACCGCACCGCCGCCCAGGGTGGTGGCCCGCACCTCGGTGGGCAGCGGGGTCATCCGGGCGAGGCGCTCCCGCACCCGCGCGGCGAGCTCCGCGCCACCGGCCCGCCCGACCTCACCACCCAGCACCACGCACCCGGGGTCGAGGATCGCGACGACCGAGGCGACCCCGACGGCCAGCCGGTCGGCGAGAGCGTCCAGAAAGGCGGCGGCGGGCGCGTCGACCGGCACGGACGCACCCTCCCGGGCCGCCGCTTCCCCGGCTGGTGCGAGCGTCGCCTGACGGGCCGCCGCCACCTCGACCGGTGCGGGCATGCCTTCCGAGGCCGCCACCTTCCCGGCTGCCGCTTCCCCGGCTGGTGCAGGTGCGGCGTCTCGGGCCGCCATCTCCCCGACCGGCGCGGGCGTGCCCCCTGGGGCCGCCGCCTCCCCGGCTGCCACCTCGCCGACCGGTGTGGGCGCGACATCCCCGGTCGGCACGGGCGCGGCCACCCGGGCCGTCGCCTCCGCGACCAGTGCGGTGGCTGCCCGCAACACGCCCACGGTCGACGGTTCCTGGCCGGCGGCCGGTCGCACACCGCAGCGGGCCGCGAGTTCCACCACCGCCGCCGCCGAGGCCAGGGAGTGGAAGCCGCCCTCGCAGTCGGTCGCGGTGGGCAGGGCAGCGGTGCCCGGGACGGGCAGGAAGCCGATCTCGCCGGTACCGCCGGAGGCGCCGCGGCGCAGCGCGCCGTCGAGGACCACCGCCGCTCCCGTGCCGTGGCCCAGCCACAGCAGGACGAAGGTGTCGCGATCCCGGGCGGCACCGTCGCGCTGCTCCGCCACGGCCGCGAGGTTGGTCTCGTTCTCCACGCTCACCCGCGCCTCGGGCAGCCGCTCCTGGAGGGCCGCGACCAGCCGGCGGTGCCATTCCGGCAGCCCGGAGGAGTCACGCAGTTCGCCGGTGGCAGGGTCGATCAGCCCGGGCGCTCCGATGCCGACGGTGTGCAGCCGGTCCGCTCCGGCTTCCTTGGCCGCGCGCTCGACCAGCGCGACGGCCTGTTCCACGGCGGGGCCCGTGCCCGTTTCGCCGCCGATCGGCACGGACGCCTCGGCCAGCACCCGCCCCACCAGGTCGGCGACGGCGACGGCCACCCCCTCGGTGCGGACGTCCAGCGCGGCCAGGTGCGCCCGGTCGGCGACGATGCCGTACACCTTGGCGTTGGGTCCGCGCCGCTGC
The DNA here is from genome assembly GCF_044540525.1 of Streptomyces sp. NPDC085932. Classification (NCBI taxonomy): domain Bacteria; kingdom Bacillati; phylum Actinomycetota; class Actinomycetes; order Kitasatosporales; family Streptomycetaceae; genus Streptomyces; species Streptomyces sp. NPDC085932. The sequence continues at coordinate 387,133 of NZ_JBITSJ010000008.1, read as the reverse complement.
TCCCCCGCCTCGCCGACGACCGCGATCAGGCCGGCGGCGGTGAGACGGTCGACGAGGTCGGCGACGGTCGGCCGGGACAGACCGGTCAGCTGCTTCAACTGCCCTGCCGTCAGCGGGCCCTCCTGCTGGAGCAGACGCAGGGCGAGCCGGTCGTTGATGGCCCGGGCGGTGCTCGGGGATGCGGGCATGCCGGGATCCTTCCAGATCGCCGGGCCCTTTCCGCCGTGGCCCGGCAGGGAGACCCTCTTATTATCAGGCAGGGTTCCTGATAGTTTACGGCGGCACGACGTGGTGCACACGGGAGCGAGCAGGAGGGGGCCGCAGAATGGGCAACGTGGTCGACGAACAGCGCGAGGTGAAGCGGTCGCGGTACGCCGTGGCCGCCGTCTTCGCGGTGCACGGCGCCGTGACCGGCTCGTTCGCCACCCGGGTGCCCTGGATCCAGGACCACGCGGGCGTGAGCGCCGGGCAGTTGGGCATCGCCCTGGCGTTCCCCGCGCTCGGGGCGTCCCTCGCCATGCCGCTCGCCGGCAGTGTCAGCCACCGGTTCGGCGCCCGTAATGCGCTGCGCGGGCTGATCGCCCTGTGGACGCTGTCGCTGGTGCTGCCGGCCCTCGCGCCCAACCTGCTCACGCTCTGCCTGGCCCTGTTCGTGTACGGCGCGACGGCGGGCATGGCGGACGTGGCGATGAACGCGCTGGGCGTGGAGGTCGAGAACCGTCTCGACCGGTCGATCATGTCCGGGCTGCACGGCATGTGGAGCGCGGGCGCCCTGGTCGGCTCGGCGGCCGGCACGCTCGCCGCGCACCTCGGCTCGGACGCCCGGCTGCACCACGTCCTGGCCGCCGCGGTCCTCACCGTCGTCGGCGTGCTGTCCTGCCAGTGGGTGCTCGACCTGCAGCCCGCCGAGGACGAGGAGCCGCCGCCGCGGTTCGCACTGCCGCCCCGGTCGGCGCTGCTCATCGGCGCGATCGGCTTCTGCGCGGTCTTCGCGGAGGGCGCGAGCCTCGACTGGTCGGCGGTGTACCTGCGGGAGCAGTTGGAGACCTCGGCCGGTCTGGCGGCGGCCTGTACGACGGGCTTCACCCTCACCATGGCCGTCGCGCGGATCGCCGGCGACAGGGTGGTGGACCGCTTCGGCGCCGTGCGCACCGTGCGGGCGAGCGGGGTGTTCGCCGTCCTCGGCGGGCTGCTGATCGTCCTCGCGGAGCATCCGGCGATGGCCATGACCGGGTTCGCGCTGATGGGACTGGGCATCGCCGTCGTCGTGCCGCTGTGCTTCGCCGCGGCGGGCCGCAGCGGCTCCAACCCGAGTCTGGCCATCGCCGGCGTCGCCACCATCACCTACACCTCGGGCCTCATCGCGCCGAGCGCGATCGGGATGCTGGCCCAGGCGACCAGCCTGATGGTGTCGTTCTGCCTGGTGACGCTGCTCTCCGGCGGCCTGGTCGCCTTCGCGCGGGTGCTGCGCCCCGGCGACCGGGTGAAGATCAGCCGCCCGGACGCAGCAGTTCCCGACCCGCGGCCCTGAACTCCTCGCTCCAGGGGGCGGGGCGCAAGGTGGCGGCGTCCAGCCGGACCAGCACCCGCGTCCCCCGGGCGTAGGTGGTGCCGCCGTCCGCCGAGCAGAACCGGAAGCCGTACGTCAGCCCGGTCGTGCCGAGCCGCTCCAGCCAGAGGTGGACGGCGTACGGGCCCGGCCGGGTCACCGGAGCCTCGTACGTGATCGTCAGCTCCTTCACCGCGTTGCAGGCGTCGCCCGCCGCCGCCCAGTCGCCCTCGAAGCGGATGCCCCGTTCCTGCCACAGCTCGGCCCAGGCCCGCTCGGCCATGAGCGGGTAGCGGGCGTTGTGCAGCAGGCCCAGCGCGTCCAGGTCGTCGAAGTGGACGGTGACGGGGACCAGCCGGCCGTAGGACAGGGCGGGGCTGGTCAGGGCTTCGGCGGTCACGGGCGGGGCTCCTGGGCGTGCGGATCGGTGGTCACTACAGCGACCGCCATCCTAAGCGTCCGCTCACGTGTACGGAGCATGCCCCGCGAGCCCGGACAATGGTCCGGACTCAGCTGCCCGTACGACGAAAGCGACACCCCCATGGATCTCGGCGTCCGCTGGAAACTGCACGGCGACGGACGCGTTCCGGCGCCCGGTGCGGTGGTCCGGCCCGATGAGCGGCTCTCCTGGCCCCGTACGGCCGGGCTCGGCGCCCAGCACGTGGTGGCCATGTTCGGGGCTTCCTTCGTGGCGCCGGTCCTGATGGGGCTGGACCCGAACCTGGCGATCATGATGTCGGGCGTCGCGACCGTGGTGTTCCTGCTGGCCACCCGCGGCCGGGTGCCCAGCTACCTGGGCTGCTCGCTCTCCTTCGTCGGGGTGGCGGCCGTGATCCGCGCGCAGGGCGGCAGCAGCGCCACCGTCACCGGCGCGGTCCTCGTCGTCGGTGCCGCGCTGTTCCTGGTGGGTCTCGCCGTGCGGCGGTTCGGGGCGCGGATCATCCACGCCGCGATGCCGCCGATCGTGACCGGCGCGGTGGTGATGCTGATCGGCTTCAACCTGGCGCCGGTGACGGCCACCACGTACTGGCCGCAGGACCAGTGGACGGCCCTGCTGGTGATGCTGTTCACCGGTCTGGCCGTGGTCTGTCTGCGTGGATTCTGGTCCCGGATCGCGATCTTCCTGGGGCTGGTCTTCGGGTACGGCATCTCCTGGGTCTTCGACCTGGTCTTCGGGAAGATCCACTCGGCGGACGGCAGCGGCAAGGTCACCGACCACTGGCGGCTGGACCTGTCCGGCGTGGGCCAGGCCGACTGGATCGGGCTGCCGACGCTGCACGGCCCGTCCTTCGAGTGGTCGGCGATCCTGGTCGCCCTGCCGGTCGTCATCGCGCTGGTCGCGGAGAACGCCGGGCACGTGAAGGCGGTCGGCGAGATGACCGGCGACTCGCTGGACGACAAGCTCGGCACGGCGATCGCGGCCGACGGCGTCGGCTCGATGCTGTCCACCGCGGTCGGCGGCCCGCCCAACACCACGTACTCCGAGAACATCGGCGTGATGGCCGCGACCCGCGTCTACTCCACGGCCGCCTACTGGGCAGCGGCCGGCTTCGCCCTGCTCTTCGGCCTGTGCCCGAAGTTCGGCGCGGTCGTCGCGGCGATCCCGGGCGGAGTCCTCGGCGGCATCACCGTCATCCTGTACGGCATGATCGGCCTGCTCGGTGCGCAGATCTGGATCAACGCCGAGGTGGACCTGCGCAATCCGCTGAACCTGGTCCCGGCGGCGGCGGGCATCATCATCGGCGTCGGCAACGTGTCGCTGGAGTTCACCGACACCTTCTCGCTCAGCGGCATCGCGCTCGGCACGGTGGTGGTCATCACCGGCTACCACGCGCTGCGCGCCTTCGCCCCGGCCCACTTGAAGACGCAGACACCGCTGCTGGACGAGGGCACCTCCTCCTACGACGACGCCAAGTCGTAGGCGTAGGAGGCGGTGAAGGTCCCCGGCCTGCCCTTGCAGCCGTCCGACTCCCCCGGCAGCTTGACCCACAGGTAGGCGTCGATCCGGGGCTCACCGGTGCTCAGGGTCGGGGTGCGGCCGAGACTGCGGCCCGCGGGGTCGCACCACTCGCCGTCGGCCGGGGCGCCGTTGCCGTTGCGGCTGGTGTCGATGACGGCGCCGAGGTCCGGCGGGCCGCCGAGCGCGTCCAGGACCCGCCGGTCGTAGGCGATCTCGTCGGCGGTGGTGTGGAAGTTGGAGACGTTGCTGAAGACGCCGTCGGAGGAGTCGGGTGAGGCGGCGCCGGCCTGCCGCAGCCAGGCGGCCTGCTTGCCGGGCGCGTGCCAGCCCGAGTGCCCCGCGTCGAAGTACACGCGGGCCCGGGGGTTGGCGTCCTTCAGAACGCGTCCGGCCCGGGCGAGGGAAGCGAAGCGGTCCGCGCGCGCACCGGCCGCCAGGCACTCGGCCTGGGCGACCGAGTCCGGCTCCAGGACGACGATGACCTCGCCGGAGCCCAGCCCGGCGGCGAACCGGTCGATCCACGCGTCGTAGGCGTCCAGGTCGGGCGCCCCGCCCTGGGAGTGGCCACCGCAGTCCCGGGCGGGGATGGCGTACGGCACGAGGACCGGCACCCGGCCCTGGGCGGCACCGCCCGAGGTGACGGCGGCGACCCGGGCGGTGATGGTGCCGGGCGCGTACTCGGCGAACCAGACCGCGGCCGGCTGCTCGGCGATACGGGACGCGATGACCGCGAGCCGGGGGTCGCCGGAGTGCGTGCGGACCCAGTCGAGCACCTGGGAGTCGGGATGGCGGTAGAGCCGGCCGGTCACCGGGGCGCCGCGCTGGTGCCGCACGGCCCTGCTCCTCGACGGGGACGGCGAGGGCGAGGGGCGCGCGCTCGCGGACGCGGAGGCCGAGGACTCGGTCGCGGACGGGGAGGGCGACGGCACCGCGGGCAGCGGCGCCAGACGTGGGGAGGCGGTCACCCCGGGGGTGCCGGCCCGGTCGGAACCGCGTGGTCCGCCGTCCAGCGCGGAGAGCGTCCCGGCGACCACCCCCGCCACGGCCACGACGGCGGCCGCGGCGACCATCGCGCCGCGCCGGGCGGCGCGCCTGCGCGCGGCCCTGCGGGCGGCCAGGCGCTGCGCACGCGAGCCTGACACGCTGCTGCTCCCCCTCCCCCTGCGGCGGGCGGTGTTCCCCCGTTTCGGGGAAGCGCCGGGCCCGCCGGTACTCCCGCCAGCCTAGAGCTGGGACTCTGCCCGCATGCCGCGATGCGAACAAGTCCCCTCAGCCGTGGACACACCGGTCGACGGGGTCGTCCGCCGTCTGCGCGCCCTCGACGCGGCCCTGCACCCGCGGGACGGGGTCGCGGTCTTCAACCGCGTCTACCTCACCGTGACGGAGACGGTGGACCGGTACGTCGACACCGGTCGGTTCGCGGACCGGCGCGCCGCGATCACGCTGGACGTGCGCTTCGCGGGGCGGTACCTGGACGCCGTCGCGGCGGCGGCGCGGGACGGGCGCGCGCCGGCCTGCTGGCGGCCGCTGTTCCAGTTCCGCCGCCATCCAGGAGTACGCCCGTTGCAGTTCGCGCTGGCGGGCATCAACGCGCACATCGGGCACGATCTTGCGCTGGCCGTCGTGGACACCTGCCGTACGCTCGACTGCGCTCCGGCCGAGCTGGAGGACGAGTTCGACACCGTGGGCGATCTCCTCGTGTCGCTGGAGGAGCGCATCCGCGAAGATCTGATGCCCGGCCCCGACCTCCTGCAGATCGCCGACCCGCTGACCCACCTGCTGGGCGCCTGGAGCCTGGAGCGCGCCCGCGACGCGGCCTGGACGGCGGCCCGCGCCCTGTGGGCCCTGCGCGGACTCCCGGACATCGCCGGGGAGTTCACCGAACGCCTGGACACGGCGGTGGGCCTCGCGGGGCGCATGCTGCTCACGCCCCTGGCCGCACCGCCGCTCCGGGACTAGTCCTCCGGCAGCTCGACCGGCGCGATCTCGTCGTACACGTCGCCCGGGCCCGGGTTCGTCGGGTCGGTGGTGCCGCCGAGGTGGTGCATGACGCCCCAGACCGCGTTGAGGGCGGTCTGGATCGCGCCCTCGGCCCAGCCGGCCGTCCAGGAGATGTCGTCGCCGGCGAGGAAGATGCCGCGCTTGTCCTCGGGCAGCCGGTCCTGCATGAAGTGCGTGAACAGGCGCCGCTGGTAGCGGTAGTGGCCGGGCAGGTTCGCCTTGAACGCGCCCATGAAGTAGGGCTCGTTCTCCCAGGAGACGGTCACCGGGTTGCCGATGATGTGCTTGCGGATGTCGACCTTGGGATAGATCTCGCCCAGCGACTTCAGCATGACCTCCATCCGCTCGTTGGCGGACAGCGGGAGCCACTTCAGGCTGTCGTCGCACCAGGTGTAGGACAGACAGATGACGGCGGGCTTGTCCGGGCCGTCGTCCAGCAGGTAGGTGCCGCGGGTCATGCGGTCGGTGAGCGTCATCGACATGACGTCCCGGCCGGTCTCCTCGTCCTTGTCCAGCCAGAACGGGCGGTCCACCGGCACGAACAGCTTGGAGCTCTCCATGTAGTGGGTGCGCTCGATCGCGGTCCAGTGGTCGATCGGGAAGAGCGAGTCGTCGCACTGGATCTTCGACAGCAGCATCCAGGACTGGGCGGTGAAGATCGCCGCCTGGTAGGTACGGATGTCGCCGCGCGCGTCGGTCACCGTGATGCGGTTGCCGGCCGTGCGGTGCAGCCGGGTCACGGCCGGGCGGGGCTCGCGGCCCTCGTGCAGGCTCGCCAGCGAGGTCCCCAGGGGCCAGTGGACGATCTTCTGCGGCTCGCGCTCCCACAGGCGCAGCGGCAGCTGCTGGGAGCCGCCGACGATGCCGCGGTGGTGGTCGTCGGCCTCGGTGTAGACGACGCGCAGGATCTCGAGGATGGAGTTCGGGAAGTCGGTGTCCCAGCCGCCGGTGCCGAAGCCGACCTGGCCGAAGATCTCCCGGTGCCGGAAGGACTTGAACGCCTCGGAGTCGCACAGGAAGCCGTAGAAGGTCTGGTTGTCGAGCTTCTCGACGAGCCTGGACCAGATCTCGCGGATGCGCGGGACGTCCCGCTCGCGCAGGGCGCGGTTCATGTCGGAGAAGTCGGCGCCCTCCTCCAGGCACCGGCCCCAGGCCTCGGCCACGTCCCGGTACACCTGCGGCAGGTCGTCGATCGTCTCGGCGTAGTGCGACTCGCCCTTGAGGTCGACGACGGTCGACGGGGTCGCCTCCGCGAGGGGGTTGGGGAACGGCCGCGTCTGCAGGCCCACGAGGTCGATGTAGTGCTGCAGGGCCGTGGAGGACGGCGGGAAGCGCATCGCGCCCATCTCGGCGGTCAGGGAGTCGTCACAGCCCTCGAAACCGACCGTGCGCAGCCGCCCGCCGATCTGGTCGGCCTCGTAGACGACCGGCTTGAGGCCCATCTTCATCAGCTCGTACGCGGCGACGATGCCCGACAGGCCGCCGCCGATGACCGCGACCTCCGTGCCGTGCTCGGTCGCGGGTATCTGGCCGAGGCCCGCCGGGTGGGCGAGGAAGTCGTCGTAGGCGTACGGGAAGTCCGGGCCGAACATGGTGATCGGCGGCTGCTGCGCGTCTGCGTGCTCGACGGCGTTGGGCACGGTGGACGTCATGGGGTACGGACTCCTTGCACAGAAACGAACGGGCGGTTCAGGGGGTTTCAGACGAGCGACCCGTACAGGCCGGGGCGCCGGTCCCGCAGATACGGGTTGTTCTCGCGCGACGCGGCGAGGAAGGCCGGGTCGACATCGGCCAGGACGAGGTCCTCGCCCCGCCCGGCCCGGGTCCGGGCGATGCCGTCGGGCCCGGCGAGCGTGGACAGGCCCACGAACTCGAACTCGCCCTCCTGGCCGACCCGGTTGACGTACGCGACGTACATCTGGCTTTCGAAGGCCCGCACCGGGATCATCGACTCGGCGACGAACTGGAACGGGTGCATCTGCGCGGTCGGGACGACCAGCAGGTCCGTGCCGGCCAGGGCGTGGGCGCGGACGTTCTCCGGGAACTCCACGTCGTAGCAGATGAGGATGCCGACGCGCAGGCCGTCGATCTCGGCCTGGACGACCTGCTGCTCACCGGGCGTGAAGTGGTCGCGTTCGAAGCAGCCGAAGAGGTGGGTCTTGCGGTAGTTCGCCAGCCGGGTGCCGTCGGCGGAGATCAGCTGGGCGGAGTTGAACACCGTCTCGCCGTCCCGCTCGGGGTAGCCGTAGGCGATCGCCAGGCCGTGGCTCGTGGCGATCTCGGCGATCGCGTCCGCGCAGTCGCCGTCGGCTGGCTCGGCGAGCCGGGCGATGTCGTCGCCGATCGCGTATCCGGTCAGGAACATCTCCGGCGTGAGCAGCAGCCCGGCGCCCGCGGCGGCGGCCCGGCCCGCGGCCTCGTCGAGGACCTTGAGGTTCTCGACGGTCGAGCCGGGGCGGCCGGAGCTCTGGAGCAGGGCGGTGCGCATGCGTGTTCCTCACCGGGCGGAAGGGGGTCGAAGGGCCCACAGGGTCATTGGAGGGGCCACGTAGACGGTACGGGCGGCTGACCAGGGCGGACAAGCGGGAGCCGTTGCGCGCCGGTGGACGGTTCGTTGCGTGCTTCGGGGGGCCGGCGGCGATTCGTTGCGCGACTTCGGGCCTAGCCCCGCTCCTCCTGGGAGCGGGCCCCGGCCCCCTCTTCCCCGCCGCACGGCGGAGGCAGGGTCCCGTCCGCGGCGCGATGTCCCGTCCGCGCCGGGCCGGGAGAGTGAGGGATGTCCACACGACCTGCGGAAAGGGACCGAAATGAAGCGCCGTACCAAGATCGTCGTGCTCGGCTCCGCGCTGCTGCTCACCGCCGGGGCGGCCTCGGCCGCGACCGCGTCGGAGACACCCCGGCCGCGCGAGGCGGCGGCGTCGGAGGCGGACCGGCCGCGCGAGGCGGCGGCCCTCACCGGCACCGCCAAGCTGCACCGCTCGGCCGGCGACGACATCACCTTCTCCTTCGACGCGCACCTGGCCGCGCAGGACAAGGCCGACCCGATGAAGGCCACCGGCACCTTCGCGTTCAGCCACTACCAGAACGGCAACGGGGCCCGGGCCGAGGTCGCCGTCGACTGCCTGCTGACCGGCGGCAAGGTCGCCGTCGTCTCGGGCATCGTCACCGAGTCCGACCTGCCGGGCGTCGAGGGCAAGCGGGTCGGGGTCACCGTCCACGACCTCGGACGCCACGACCGGCTCGGCTACAGCTGGGCCGCCACGGGCACCCCCGCGGAGATGGACGGGCTGCCCAAGTGCGTGAGCTCCGCCCCCTTCGAGAAGGTCGCGAAGGGGACGGGCGACTTCACGGTCGTGCCCTGGCAGCCCGAGTTCTGACCAGCACCAGGGCCGTCACCAGGTAGGGCACCGCCAGCACCGCGAAGACGGTGCCGTGGGACAGGCCGGCACCGAGCAGCGCGTACCCGCCGAACGCGGCGACCGTGGCCAGCTCGGTGCCCAGGCTCGCCACCGAGGTGAGCGTGGCCCGCCGGGACTCCTCGATGCGGTGCTGCAGGCGGACGTCGGCCAGTACCTCCGCCAGCTGGAACGCCGCGAAGGCCAGGCCGACGAGGGCGACGCCGGCCGGTGAGCGGGAGGCGGCGCCGACGGCCAGGGCGAGCGCTCCGCCGGCGAGCAGGGCCGCGAACCCGGCGGTGCCGAGACGCTCGGCCGGTCCGGCCAGGAGGCTGCCGACGGTGACGCCCGCCCAGATCAGCATGATCAGGTAGGGCACGGTCGCCTCCGCGACGCCGGTGTCCCGGACGAGCAGCGGCGTGTACTCGTCGAGCGCGCCCCACACCGCGGCGACGGCCGGGACCAGCAGCAGGGCGCCGCGCACCGCACGGTCCCGGCGGACCTGGACGAGTCCGGTGCGCAGGGTCGCCGCCCAGCTCTCGCCCGTGGTCCCCGGGCGCTTCCGGTGCTCGGGGAACCGGGTCGCGGTGAGGGCGGTCAGTACACAGGCCAGGACGCTGGCGGCGCCGACGGCCGCGTACCCGCCCTGGGCGAACACGGGCCCCGCGAGGCCGAGGGAGGCCACGGTGCCCGTCAGCCGCGCGGCCCGGGCCCGGCCCATGACCCGCGCGTACCCTCCGGCGGCGCCGAGGTGGTCCAGCTCGTCGTGGACGAGGGCCTCCAGCGCCCCCGAGCCGAGCGCGCCGCCGGCGCCCCACAGGACGAAACCGGCCGCGAAGGCCCCGTACGACGGGACGGCCACCCACAGCGCGAAGCCGGCGGCGGTGAGCAGCGGGCCGATCCACAGCAGCCTGCGGCGCGAGACGGCGTCGGCCCAGGCACCGGAGGGCACTTCGAGCGCCACCGCGGTGATCGACCAGAGGGCGAACAGGGAGGAGATCTGCCAGAGCGACAGGCCGGTGTCGGCGAACAGCAGCGCGTACACCGGGTAGAGCAGGACGAAGTCGTCGAGGAACGCGTAGCCGTACAGCGTGGTCGTCAGCCGCCGGACGCCGGTGGCGGGCACGCGTGCGGGTGAGAGTGTCATGGGGCCTTCCCGTCAGGACCGATCGGACGCCGGAGGTACGGCGGCCGGGGTGGTCCTCGGGAGGCACGGCGGGGGGATCAATGTCGCCAGGTCATGGCACCGATGCTAGGGCCTGTCGTGCGGATCGGCCCGTGCTTTACGTGGGTGACCCCGACGAGAAGCGCCGCAGCAGCGGCGACAGGACGAGCACGGACTTGGTCCGCTCGACGAACGGCTCCCCGGCGATGCGCTCCAGGACCCGTTCGAAGTGCCGCATGTCGGAGGCGAAGACCTGGGCGATCGCGTCCGCGTCCCCGGTGACGGTGGAGGCGGCCACGACCTCCTGGTAGCGCTCCAGGCCGCGCTGGATGGTCTCCGGGGAGGTGTTGCCGCGGCAGTAGATCTCGACGAACCCCTCGGTCTCCCAGCCGAGGGCGCCCGGGTCCACACGGACGGTGAAGCCGGTGATGGCTCCGGTGGCCCGCAGCCGGTCCACGCGCCGTTTCACGGCGGGCGCGGACAGGCCGACGAGTTGGCCGATGTCGGCGTAGGAGCGGCGGGCGTCCTCGGCGAGGGCGTGCACGATGCGTTCGTCGAGATCGTTCAGCACTGTGGGTCGTTCACTTCTCGGATGGTGCCAGTCGGGAACGGCGGTAGCCGTACACGAAGTAGAACACGAGCCCGGCGGCCATCCAGACACCGAAGACCACCCAGGTGACGGTCGACAGGCTGCCCATCATCCACACGCAGAAGGCGAAGCCCAGCGCGGGCAGGACCGGCGAGAGCGGCACGCGGAAGGTGCGCGGCAGGTCCGGCTTGGTCCGGCGCAGCACCACGACGGCCACATTGACCAGCGCGAAGGCGAACAGGGTGCCGATGCTGGTGGCGTCGGCGAGCTGCCCGAGCGGGATCGCGGCGGCCAGCACACCGCAGAACAGGGAGACGATCAGAGTGTTGGCGCGGGGCGTGCCGGTCTTCGGGTGGACCCGCGCGAACACCTTGGGCACCAGGCCGTCGCGGGACATGGCGAACAGGATGCGGGTCTGGCCGTAGAGCACGGTCAGCACGACGCTCGCGATGGCGATGACGGCGCAGAAGGCCAGCAGCGTGCCCCAGAAGGTCTGCCCGGTGACCTCGCGCATGATCTGGGCGAGGGCGGCCTCGGAGTCGGTGAAGTTCCGCCAGGGCTTGGCGCCGACGGCGACGGCGGCGACGAGGACGTACAGCGCGGTGACGATGACGAGCGACAGCATGATCGCGCGGGGCAGGTCGCGCTGGGCGTTCCTGGCCTCCTCGCCGGCGGTGGAGGCGGCGTCGAAGCCGATGTAGGAGAAGAACAGCGTGGCACCGGCGGCGCTGACCCCGGCCATGCCGAGCGGCATGAAGTTCTCGTAGTTGCCGGAGCGGAAGCCCTGGACGCCGATGGCGCAGAACAGCACCAGCGCGCCGATCTTCACGACGACCATGATCGTGTTGGCGCGGGCGGACTCACGGGCGCCGCCCAGCAGGAACGCCATCGCGAGCAGGACGACGATCAGCGCGGGCAGGTTGAACACGCCGCCGTCGCCGGGCGGTGCGGACAGGGCGGCCGGGATGGTGACGCCTATGGTCCCGTCGAGCAGTTCGTTGAGGTACTCGCCCCAGCCGACCGCGACGGCGGCGACGGACACGCCGTACTCCAGGACCAGGCACCAGCCGCAGATCCAGGCGATCAGCTCGCCCATCGTTGCGTACGCATACGAGTAGGAGGAGCCGGAGACCGGGATGGTGCCGGCCAGTTCGGCGTAGGACAGGGCCGAGAACAGGGCGGTGAGACCGGCGATGACGAAGGAGAGCGTGACGGCCGGGCCCGCCTTCGGGACGGCTTCGCCGAGGACCACGAAGATGCCGGTGCCGAGGGTGGCGCCGATGCTGATCATGGTGAGCTGCCACAGCCCGAGGGTGCGCCGCAGCGACCCTCCCTCGCCCTGGCCACCCTCCGCGACCAGGCGTTCCACGGGCTTGCGGCGCATGAGGCGCGCGCCGGTTCCCGGGGACGAGGGGGCGGCCGGCCGGCCTGGGTTCTGCGGGGGTGCGCCTTGGTCGAGCACGCGCTGGCTCCTTCATCGCTGCCGGTCAGGGCGGCGGGGACCGCGGGCACCCTTGAGCAGGGACCCGTCGAGCGGAGTCCCCGCCACGCCACGTACGAGGCGACAGCCTATGAGGAGGGGCGTTGCTGTCGAAATGCAGCAACCTTGCGCATCCACGCAAGATCATTGCGTACCTGGGGGCTGACCGGAGGTTCGTTGCATCGCCGCTTTCGACCGTTGCGCGGGGGCACGCGAACGGCCCCCGCCTCTCCCTGCCGGGCAGGTCGAACGGGGGCCGTACGGACGGCAGTTGGGGCCGGTCAGCTCCAGCTGGCGTGCAGCGGCTTGCCCTCGGCGTAGCCGGCGGCGCTCTGGATGCCGACGATGGCCTTCTCGGCGAACTCCTCCAGGGAGCCGGCGCCGGCGTACGTGCAGGAGGAGCGGACGCCCGCGATGATCGAGTCGATCAGGTCCTCGACGCCGGGGCGGGCCGGGTCGAGGAACATGCGGGAGGTGGAGATGCCCTCCTCGAACAGCGCCTTGCGGGCCCGGTCGTAGGCCGACTCCTCGGAGGTGCGGTTGCGCACGGCTCGGGCGGACGCCATGCCGAAGGACTCCTTGTAGGCGCGGCCCTGGGCGTCGTGCTGGAGGTCGCCCGGGGATTCGTAGGTGCCCGCGAACCAGGAGCCGATCATGACGTTGGACGCGCCCGCGGCGAGCGCCATGGCCACGTCGCGGGGGTGGCGGACACCGCCGTCGGCCCACACGTGCTTGCCGTACTTCCTCGCCTCGGCGGCGCACTCCAGCACGGCGGAGAACTGCGGCCGGCCGACGCCGGTCATCATGCGCGTGGTGCACATGGCGCCCGGGCCGACACCGACCTTGACGATGTCCGCGCCCGCCTCGATGAGGTCGCGCACGCCCGCGGCGGCCACGACGTTGCCCGCGACGACGGGCACCTGCGGGTCGAGGTCGCGCACCAGCTTCAGGGCGCTGATCATCGACTCCTGGTGGCCGTGCGCGGTGTCGATGACGAGTGCGTCGACGCCCGCGTCCAGCAGCTGCTCGGCCTTGCCCGCGACGTCGCCGTTGATGCCGACGGCGGCGGCGATGCGCAGCCGGCCCCGCGCGTCGGTGGCCGGGGTGTACAGCGTGGCCCGCAGGGCGCCCTTGCGGGTGAGGATGCCGGCGAGCGTGCCGTCCTCGTGGACCGCGGGGGCGTAGCGGCGGTTGGCGTGGTCGAGGGTGCCGAAGGCCTCGCCCGGGTCCATGTCCGCGTCGATGAGCAGCAGGTCGCGGGACATGACCTCGGAGAGCTGCGTGAAGCGGTCGACGCCGGACAGGTCGGAGTCGGTGACCACGCCGACCGGCTTGTGGTCCTCGTCGACGACGACAGCGGCGTTGTGCGCCCGCTTGGGCAGCAGCGAGAGGGCGTCGGCGACGGTCTGGTGCGGGGACAGGATGATCGGGGTGTCCAGCACGAGGTGGCGGCTCTTCACCCAGGAGACGACGTCGGTGACGACGTCGATCGGGATGTCCTGCGGTATCACCACCAGGCCGCCGCGGCGGGCCACCGTCTCGGCCATGCGGCGCCCGGCGATGGCGGTCATGTTGGCGACGACGAGCGGGATGGTGGTGCCCGTGCCGTCCGGGGAGCTGAGGTCGACGGCCTGCCGGGAGCCCACCGAGGAGCGGCTCGGCACCATGAAGACGTCGTCGTACGTCAGGTCGTACCCGGGCTGGATGTCATTGAGGAAACGCACGTGCTGCACATCCCAGTCGATCAGAGGTGACCCCCCGACCGGCCGGCCAGGGGGAAAAGAGCACGTACTTCATTCTCCCATGCCGGACGTGCGAACAACCCCCGACAGATCGTCCAGGCTGGTCAGGGGGCCGTTCGGAGGTTTCTCCAAGTGCGCCTTCAGGAGCCCAGGGTCACGAAGAGCCCCGGGCCCCGGTCCGTCGCCTCGGCGAAGATCTCCTCGGCGACCTGCCACTCCTCGGGCCGTGCCTCGGCGTAGCCCCGCCAGCCCGTGACGACGACCAGCAGGCCCCGCTCCCCCGCGCCCTCGGGCCAGAGCGCGGGGTCGGACAGGCAGTCGGCGAGGGCGTCCCAGTTGCGGCCGAACCACTCGGGCAGGGACAGGTCACGGGCGCAGCGGTCCATGAGGCCCGCCTTGTCCGTGACCCCGTCGAGGTCCAGGACGAGGACGATCCGCCCGGCCGGGTCGTGCGGTACCGCGTGCGCCTGGTCCGTCACCCGTCAGACCCCGTCCGGGTCGGCCCGGTTGAGCGCGGGCTTGGGGGCCGGGCCCGCCGTCATGAGGTAGTCGGCCGCCGACGTGTCCGTCACCAGGCTGGTGACGAGCCCGGAGCGCAGCACCGCGTCGATCGCGGGTCCCTTGCGCTGCCCGCCCGCGATCGCGACGACCTCGGGGATGCGCCGCAGCTGGTCGGCCTTGACGGTGATGCACCGCTCGCCCAGGTCCCGCCCGACGCGACGGCCCTCGGCGTCGAAGAGGTGCGCGGACATCTCGGCGGCGACCCCGAGGGAGGCGTAGTGCGCCCGCTCCTCGTCGCTGAGCATGTCGTGCACCGTGGAGATGCCCGGCTCCCAGGACCCGATGGAGACACAGGCGACGGTGACCTTGTCGAAGTGCTCGAAGGCCCGGGCGATGCCCGTCTGGTTGCGCAGCGCCGCGGCCGTGGCCGCGTCGGGCAGCAGCATGGGCGCGTAGATGGGGTGGGCGTCCCCGCCGGCCACCTGGGCGGCGCGGCGCACGGCCTCGACCGAGCCGCGTTCGGCGGTCCCGGCGTCGTACACCCCGGTCAGCTGCACCACCGTGCACGGCGGCAGCCGGTCGAGCGCCGCCGCCATGTGGATGGTGGAGCGGCCCCAGGCCAGGCCCAGCACATCACCTTCGTCGACCAGCTCGCCGAGCAGGTCGGCGGCCACCTCTCCCAGGTTCTCGGGGTCGGGCGTCTCCTCGGCCTCGGCCGGGGATTCGACCACGACGGCGTGCCTGAGGCCGTAGCGGGCGCGCAGCGCGTCCGAGCGCTCGGCGTCCAGCTCCGCAGGCACACGGATCTCGATTCGTACGAGGTCCCGTTCGAGGGCGGTCTCCAGGACCCGGGCCACCTTGAAGCGGCTGACGCCGAACTCCTCCGCGATCTGGATCTTGGACTTGCCCTCGAGGTAGAAGCGGCGGGCCATGGCCGCCGCCTGCACCAGCTCAGCGGGTCCCATCCGCATGGCTGACCGGCCCGCCGACATACCCGACACGGCGATCTCCTCACTGCTGTTCACACTCTGGATTCGCCGTTCATCCTTGCAGATCCGGCGCGGATGATCAGCCCTGATGAGAGCCGTTCACTTTGCTGTGGCTCAGTGGTCGCAGGCCCAGGAGGCCTTCGCCGTCGTCGCCTCGGCCTGGCTGCGCAGTGCACGTACCGCCTCTGCCGGGTCGTTTGCCCCGTAGACCGCCGATCCGGCCACGAAGACGTCCGCTCCGGCGTCGGCGCAGCGCTCGATGGTGGACGCGGAAACTCCGCCGTCGACCTGGAGCCAGAGCTCAAGTCCGTGCTTGCTGATCAACTCGCGGGTACGGCGAATCTTCGGAAGCATGATGTCGAGGAAGGCCTGTCCCCCGAAGCCCGGTTCGACCGTCATGATCAGCAGCATGTCGAGCTCGGGGAGCAGGTCCTCGTACGGCTCGATGGGGGTCGCGGGCTTCAGCGCCATGGAGGCGCGGGCGCCCTTGGCCCGGATCTCCCGCGCGAGCCGGACCGGGGCGGCGGCGGCCTCCACGTGGAAGGTGACGGAACCGGCCCCCGCCTCCACGTACTGGGGCGCCCAGCGATCGGGGGCCTCGATCATCAGATGGCAGTCCAGCGGGGTGTCCGTCGCACGGGCGAGCGACTCTACGACCGGCACACCGAGCGTGAGGTTCGGGACGAAATGGTTGTCCATGACGTCGACGTGGAGCCAGTCGGCTCCCTCCACGGCCTTCGCCTCGTCCGCGAGGCGGGCGAAGTCGGCGGACAGGATGCTGGGATTGATCTGCACGGCCATGTCCTAAGACTGCCATGCCCCGCGGGGGTTGCGGGCATCGGTCCCAGGTGGTCTGTTGGGTGCGGGCCGGCCGAGGCCCGCCGCACGGTTCCCCGCGCGCCTCGCCGGGCCCTTCCGCGGAGGGGACGGCCATGAGACAGGGCGTTGCGCATCTCGTCTGCGGGCGGCGGGCCAAGTGGCTCGTGGTGGCGCTGTGGCTGGTGGTCCTGTTCGTGGCCGCGCCGTTCGCCATGAAGCTCACCGACGCGCAGGACAACGACGCGGCGTCGTGGCTGCCGGGGTCCGCGGAGTCGACGCAGGTGCTGGAGGCGTCGGAGGACTTCCGGCCGGAGCAGATCCCGGCGATCGTGATCTACGCGCGCGACGGCGGGCTGACCGCGCAGGACCGGGCCGAGATCGCCGAGGACGTCCGGCAGCTGAAGCAGCTGCGGGACCACGGCATCATGGGCGAGCGGACCCGGGGCCCGGTCTTCGACCGGCAGGCCGATCCGCGTGCGGCGCAGGTCTTCGTGCCGATCACGATGGACGAGAAGGGCTGGGAGCGGATCGCCCCGGCCGTCGACTCCATCCGGGACGATGTCGGCGAGGGCGGCGGTGGACTGGCCGTGCACATCACGGGCCCGGGCGGCACCTCCGCGGACTTCGCCGAGGCCTTCGAAGGCATCGACTCGACGCTGCTGTTCTCGGCGATGGCGGTGGTCATCGTCATGCTGCTGATCACCTATCGCAGCCTGACCCTGCTGCTGGTGCCCCTGATCGCGGTGGTGTGCGCGCTGTTCGCCTCGCAGGCGCTGATCTACCTGCTGGCCGAGCACGCGGGCCTGACCGTCAACGGACAGAGCGCCGGCATCCTCACGGTGCTCGTCTTCGGCGCGGGCACGGACTACGCGCTGCTGCTGGTCGCCCGCTACCGGGAGGAGCTGCGCCGGCACGAGGACCGGCACGAGGCGATGGCCCTGGCCCTGCACCGCGCCGGCCCCGCCGTGCTCGCCTCCGGCGCGACGGTCGTGCTGAGCATGCTGGTGCTGCTGGCCGCCGAGATGAACTCGACCAGGGGCCTCGGCCCGGTCGCCGCGATCGGCGTCGCCGTCGCCCTGCTCGCGATGATGAGCCTGTTCCCGGCGCTGCTCGTGGTCGTCGGCCGGTGGATCTTCTGGCCGGTGATCCCGCACCACGGCGACTCCGACCCGACCGAGCACGGCATCTGGGCGCGCACCGGGCGCCGGATCGCGCGCCGCCCCCGGATGATCTGGGCCGGGACGGCCCTGGCCCTGGCGGTGTGCTCGCTGGGCCTGATCCAGCTGCGCGCGGAAGGCATCGGCAACGCGGACGCCTTCACCGGGAAACCGGACTCGATCACCGGGCAGGAGGTCTCGGCACGCTACTTCCCGGCGGGCAGCGGTGATCCCCTGGTGATCATCAGCAACCAGGCGCAGGCCGTGCAGGTGGGCCGCGCGGTCGCAGCGACGCCGGGGGTGGTCCCCCAGTCCCTCGGCCTGCCGCCCGGCACGAGACCGTCCTTCGAGGGCAGGGTCCTGTTCGAGGCCACGATGACCGCCCCGGCCGACAGCGAGGCCGCCAAGCAGACGGTGGAGCGGGTCCGCGACGCCGTGCACGCGGTGCCGGACGCCGATGCCCAGGTGGGCGGCGGTACGGCGGCCCTGCTCGACATGGACCGGGCGACCACGCACGACAACGTGCTGATCATCCCGCTGGTGCTGCTCGTCGTCCTGCTGATCCTCGGCGTCCTGCTGCGGGCGCTGATCGCCCCGCTGCTGCTGATCGGGACGGTGATCCTGTCGTTCGCGGCGGCGCTCGGCATCAGCGCGCTCGCGTTCCGGTACGTCTTCGACTACGCGGGCGAGGCGACCGACTTCCCGCTGTTCGTGTTCGTCTTCCTGGTGGCCCTCGGCATCGACTACAACATCTTCCTGACCACCCGCATCCGCGAGGAGGCGGCCCGTCAGGGCACCAGGACCGGCGTGGTCACCGGTCTGGCCGCCACCGGAGCGGTCATCACCTCCGCCGGACTGGTCCTGGCCGGCACCTTCGCCGCCCTCGGCACCCTCCCGATGGTCGGCTTCGCCGAGATCGGCTTCGCGGTCGCGCTCGGCGTCCTCATCGACACCTTCATCGTGCGGTCGGTCCTGGTGACGTCCCTGTTCATGGACGTGGGCCCGAAGGTGTGGTGGCCGCACCGGCTGGCCCGGGAGGACGGCGGTGCGGCGGCCCGGGAAAGCGTCGGGGCGGGAGTCAGCCGGTCCGGCGAATGAGCGCCAGGTACATCGCGTCGGTCCCGTGCAGATGCGGCCACAGCTGCACGTCGGGCCCGTCACCCAGGTCGGGCACGCCGGGCAGCAGGGGCCGGGCGTCGATCAGCTCGGTCTCCGGGTGCTGCTTGAGGACGTCGGCGACGACGGCCCGGGTCTCGGCGAGGTGCGGCGAGCAGGTCGCGTAGCCCACGACACCGCCGACCCGCACGGACTCCAGCGCCGTGCGCAGCAGACCGCGCTGCAGCGGCGCGAAGCCCTCCAGGTCCTCGGGGCGGCGCCGCCAGCGTGCCTCCGGGCGGCGGCGCAGGGCGCCGAGGCCGGTGCACGGCACGTCGACCAGCACCCGGTCGAAGCTGCCGGGCCGCCACGCGGGCCGGGTCCCGTCGGCGGCGATGACCTGGTAGGGCCCCGGGTTGCCGTCCAGCGCCCTGGCCACGAGCCCGGCACGGTGGGTCTGCTTCTCGGAGGCGACGAGCAGGGCACCGCGCTCGGCGGCCAGGGCACCGAGCAGCGCGGCCTTGCCACCGGGGCCGGCACACCCGTCCAGCCACCGCCGGTCGGCACCTTCCACCGGGGCGTTGGCCAGCGCGACCGCCACCAGCTGGCTGCCCTCGTCCTGCACACCGGCGCGCCCGTCCCGCACGGCCGGTACGGCGCCCGGCTCACCGCCCTCGCTCAGCCGCACCGCGTACGGTGACCAGCGCCCGGGCACGGCGGCGTCCTCGGCCATCAGTTCCTCGGCGGTGGCCCGGCCAGGCCGCGCCACGAGCGTCACCTCGGGCCGCTCGTTGTCGGCCCGCAGCAGTTCCTCGATGCCGGTGCGCCCGCCGCCCAGGGAGTCCCACAGCGCGGAGACGACCCACCGGGGATGCGAGTGCACGACGGCGAGATGGTCCTCGGGATCCTCGTCGTACGGCGGCGCGACCCGCTCCAGCCAGCCGTCCAGGTCGTCCCGGGCGACCTTGCGCAGCACGGCGTTGACGAACTTGGCCCGGCCGTCGCCCAGCACGACCCGGGCGAGCTCGACCGTGGCAGACACGGCCGCGTGGGTCGGGATGCGCGTGCCCAGCAGCTGGTGCGCGCCGAGGCTGAGCACGTCCAGCACCGGCGGGTCGACCTCGCCGAGCGGCCGGTCGACGCAGGTCGCGATGATCGCGTCGTACGTGCCCTGCCGCCGCAGCGTCCCGTACACCAGCTCGGTGGCGAGCGCCGCGTCCCGGGCGTCGAAGTCACCCTTGTCCCGTGCCTTGCGCAGCAGCGGCGGCAGGACGAGGTTGGCGTAGGCGTCCCGCTCGTCCACGGCCCTCAGCGCCTCGAAGGCGAGGATGCGGACGGGGTCCTTCTGAGGCCGGCGGTAGGGCTTGCCGGACGGGCGGGGCCGACGGGGCTGGTCGCTCACGAAAAAGGTGCTCCGGGTGTGAGAGGAAGTGCGCGCTCCAGCCTACGCCGCGACGGGGTGCGGGCCGGGGTGAGGTGCACGGGGATCGAAACGGGCGGGACGACAGGAGACAGGACGCGCCGGGCGAGCGGCGACGGCCACCCGCCGGGCGGTCCCGCCGGTCAGCTCCCGAGCCGCTCCCCCTCGGTGATGCGCACGCCGCGCGCCCAGTCCGCCGCCCGCATCGGCTTCTTGCCCTGCGCCTGCACCCACAGCAGCTCGACCCCGTAGGAGCCCGTGCCGACGTACACGTTGTTCTTCCCGGCCGCGATCTGCCCCGGGGCGAGGTCCGTCCGCTCGGGCACGGGGACGGCCTGGATGAGCTTGAGCCGCTCACCGCGGAACGTGGTCCAGGCGCCGGGCGCCGGCGTGCAGCCCCGCACCACCCGGTCCACGCGCAGCGCGGGCGCGTTCCAGTCGAGGTGGGCGTCCTCGACGTTGACCTTGGGGGCCAGGCTGACCCCGTCGGCCGGCTGCGGTACGGCCTTCAGCGTGCCGTCCTCGATGCCGTCCATGGTCGCCGCGAGCAGCCCGGCACCCGCGAAGGCGAGCCGGGTGAGCAGGTCCCCGCTGGTGTCGGTGGCCCGGATCTCCTCGGTCACCGTGCCGTACACCGGCCCCGAGTCGAGCCCTTCCTCGATCAGGAAGGTGGAGGCGCCGGTGATCTCGTCCCCGGCCATGATGGCGTGCTGCACGGGCGCCGCACCCCGCCAGGCCGGCAGCAGCGAGAAGTGCAGATTGACCCAGCCGTGCGCGGGGATGTCGAGGGCGACCCGGGGCAGCAGCGCCCCGTAGGCGACGACGGGGCAGCAGTCGGGGCCGATCTCGCGCAGCTGCTCAAGGAACTCGGGGTCCTTCGGCTTCACCGGCTTCAGCACCTCGATCCCGGCCTCCTCCGCCCGCTCGGCGACGGGCGACGCGACGAGCCTGCGCCCGCGCCCGGCCGGCGCGTCGGGCCGGGTGACGACGGCGGCCACCTCGTGCCGCCCGGAGGCGAGCAGAGCGTCCAGAGCGGGAACGGCGACCTCGGGGGTACCGGCGAAGACGAGCTTCATGGGGTGGTGGCGGCCTCTCGGTGGGGGCGATCATCGGCAACGCCCAAGTCTATGAGGCGGGAACGGATCGCCGCCGACGGCGGCCCACCCCCACAGGGAGCCGCGTCGGCGCACGGACAGCCACGGGCGGTGCGCGGCCGGGAGACGCCCGCTCACGGCCGAAGCCGAGGCGCACGCCCCGCGCAAACGGGCGCACGCATATGCCCCCACGCCCCCACACCGTGACCAGCGGAGCGAATCCGCGTTGGTCAAGACAGAGTTGACCACAACGGGCCGCGATCGCGGCCCATTCCTTTCAACGCCGGTTCGAGAGGCTTGTTCATGGCCGACCACGCAACCCACGACGCCCAGGCTCGGGCCAGCCTGCACTTGCTGGTGCGGGACATCGAGCGGGTCCGCCGGCAGGTGGACGCACTGCGCACCCTCACCGCCCAGCTGGGCAACGTCTACCGCCCGCGCCGCTCCGGCCCCTCCACGGGCTTCGTCGTCTACGGACGCGCCCCCGCCCCGACCGTACGTCTCGCCCAGGAGCTGCGGGACAGTGTCGAGACGCTGGTCACGGCGGCCGTGGACTTCGACCGCTCACTCGGCTTCTCGTGGGACGCGGTGGGCTCCGCGCTCGGAGTCACCAAGCAGGCGGTCCACCGCCGTTACGGCGCACGCCGGGCCACGGCGCAGACCGCGACGGCGGAGCCGGAGCGCACGCCGGAGCCGTCCGGCAGCCGCACGGTCAACGTGACCACCGGCCTGCCCACCGTCCCGACGGTCCCCGCGGCCCGCTCCATGCCGACGCAGCCCACCGCGGGCAGCCCGGCCCTGCGTGACGAGGCGAGGCCGACGGCCTTCCCGGGCCCGCGCAACGGCTGACACCCCCACGCGACAGCTGACCGCCCCACTGCCCTGCCCTCCCGGACCGCACCCGGGAGGGCAGCCGCGTGTCCGGCCCGACGCAACCCGGCTCCCGACGCTCCGCCGGCGAGCCGGCGGAGCCGACCGGAACCCTGGTTCCCGGCGCACCGCCGGCCGATGCCGAGCGCAACCCGACCCCCGGCGCTCCCCCAGCCGATGCCCCCGACGTCCGTCGGCCGATGCTGGTCAGCCGATGCCCCCGGAGCCCGGCCCCCGGACGATCCGCTCAACCGATACCGCCCAGAACCCCGCTCCCGGACAGCCCGGTCAGCCGATGTCGGCCGGATCGATCCGCACCCAGACGCCGGCTCCCGCACCGCTGCCGCCCGCACTCCCCCGGGCCATCCGCGCGGCCTGCGCGGCCTTCAGCGAGGCGGCCAGTGCCGCTCCTCGCCCCGGCGGCACCCGCACCAGGGCCCGCTCCCACTGCTCCCCCGGCGGTGGGGCCCCGGTCCGGCGGGGACGCCCGGCCGCCGTGACGGGCAGCGGCACCGGCCCCAGCACCTCGGCCTCCGAGGGCAGGTCGGCCGTGCGGAGGAAGTCGGCGACGGCCTGAGCCGGACCCGACACCGCCGCCATCCGGGACACCGGGGGGAAGCCCAGTTCGGCCCGCTCGGCCAGTTCGCGCACCGCGTGCCCGACCGGGTCCCACCGCACCAGCGCCTGCACCGGCCGCAGGGTCGGCTCGGCCACGACCACCACCGTGCCGCCCGCGGACTGCGGCCGGACCAGCGAGGCCGCAGCGATCCACCGCCGCAGGGCGTCCTCGCCGGCCCGCAGATCGGGCCGTCCGAGCATGGCCCACCCGTCGAGCAGCAGCGCCGCCGCGTAGCCGCCCTCGGCGACGGGTTCGGCGCCCGGCGTGCTCACCACCAGCGCGGGCGCCCCGGGCACCGTGTCCAGCACGTGCTCGCGCCCCGAGGTGCGCACCGGCACCGCGGGGAAGGCCCGGCCGAGCTCCTCGGCGGTCCGCCGGGCCCCCACCACCGAGGCGCGCAGCCGGAAGGCCCCGCACTCCGGACAGTGCCAGCTCTCCTCCGCGCGGCCGCACCAGGCACAGCACAGGGCACCGCCGTCCCGCGCCTCCAACGGCCCCGAGCAGTGCCGGCACCGCGCTGGGGCCCGGCAGCCGGCGCAGGCCATGCGCGGCACATAGCCCCGCCGGGGCACCTGGACCAGCACCGGCCCCTGCCGCAGGCCCTCCCGGACGGCCTGCCAGGCCAGGGTGGGCAGCCGAGCGGCCCGCGCGGCCTCGTCCCGCGCGAGGTCGCCGTCCCCGACGGTCCGTACGAGGGGGGCGGCTGCGCGCACCTGGTCCCGCCCGGCGACGAGCGGCCGCGCCCAGCCGCTCTCGACGAGCTGCGCCGCCTCCACCGTGCAGGCCCAGCTGCCCAGCAGGAAACCGCACTTGTCCTGGGCGGCCCGCAGCAGGAGCACCTCGCGGGCGTGCGGTTGCGGGGCGTGCTGCTCGCTGTGGCTGTCGTCTCCGTCGTCCCACAGGGCGACCAGCCCGAGGTCCCGGACGGGGGCGAACATCGCGGCGCGGGTGCCGATCACGGCCCGTACGGAGCCTCGCCGCACCGCCAGCCACTGCGCGTACCGTTTCTCGGGGCCGGCGTCGGCCGTGAGCACCGCGTGCCGCCCCTCCCCCAGCAGGGCCGTCAGCGCGGCGTCGACCCGGGCGACGGCCCGCCCGTCGGGCAGGACGACGAGCGCCCCGCGGCCGGAGGCCAGCGTCGCCGCCACGGCCCGTGCCAGCTCCTCGCTCCACTCCGGGCCCGGCAGCGCGTTCCACACGGCCCGGGGGGCACCGCCGGAGGCCAGCGACTCCAGGAAGGCCGCTCCTCGCTCGTAGCGCTGCCAGGATCCGGCGTCGGGCGCCGGGGGCGGTGGCAGCGGCTCGGGGGAGGCGCGCTGCTCGGCCCGTGCGTTGCGCGGGGGCACGGCGAGCTGCAGGACGTCGGCGAGGCTGCCCGCGTACCGGTCGGCGACCGCCCGGGCCAGCCCGAGCAGCTCCTCGCTCAGCACCGGCTCGGGCGACACGACCTGGGCGAGGGCGGCCAGCGGCCCGGAGTAGTCGGACTCGGGCAGCCGCTCGACGAGGAACCCGTCGATCAGCCCGCCGCCCTCACGGCGTCCCTCCCGCACCCGGTGCCGCCCGGCTCCGAACCGCACCCGCACGCGGACGCCCGGCTGGGCCTGTTCGTCCAGCTCCTCGGGGACCGCGTAGTCGAAGTACCGGTCGAGGTGGAGCACGCCCTTGTCGACGAGCACCCGGGCGACGGGGAGGTCCTTGGCGAGCGCGGCGCCCCGCCATGTCCGCGGCTTGGCCCGCGGCGTCCGCGCCTTGCGCACGCTGTCCCGGATGAGCGCGAGCTGCTCGGGCGGCGCGCCCTCCGCACCGCCGTCCGCCTGTCCGTTCTCGCTGCTCACGCTTGCATTCTTACCAAAGACCACTGACATCCGGCGGCGCCCGGGAGGACCCGGGAACGGCGAAGGCCCGGCCCCCCGAGGGGAACCGGGCCTCAGGCCTCGGGGCTCGTTACAGCCCGGCCGCCTTGCGCAGCGCGTCCACGCGGTCCGTGCGCTCCCAGGTGAAGTCGGGCAGCTCACGGCCGAAGTGGCCGTACGCCGCCGTCTGGGAGTAGATCGGCCGGAGCAGGTCGAGGTCGCGGATGATGGCGGCCGGACGGAGGTCGAAGACCTCGTCGATCGCCTTCTCGATCCGGTCCGTGTCGACCTTGGCGGTACCGAAGGTCTCGACGAACAGACCGACCGGCTCGGCCTTGCCGATCGCGTACGCGACCTGGACCTCGCAGCGGGTGGCGAGGCCCGCGGCGACCACGTTCTTCGCGACCCAGCGCATCGCGTACGCGGCGGAGCGGTCGACCTTGGAGGGGTCCTTGCCGGAGAAGGCGCCGCCGCCGTGGCGGGCCATGCCGCCGTAGGTGTCGATGATGATCTTGCGGCCGGTGAGCCCGGCGTCACCCATGGGGCCGCCGATCTCGAAGCGGCCGGTGGGGTTGACCAGCAGCCGGTAGTTCTCCGTGTCGAGCTTGATGCCCTCGTCCAGGAGCGCCTTCAGCTCCGGCTCGACGACGAACTCCTTGATGTCGGGAGCCAGCAGCGAGTCCAGGTCGATGTCGGAGGCGTGCTGCGAGGAGACGACGACGGTGTCCAGGCGGACCGCCTTGTCGCCGTCGTACTCGATGGTGACCTGCGTCTTGCCGTCCGGGCGCAGGTAGGGGATGGTGCCGTTCTTGCGCACGTCGGACAGGCGCTTGGACAGGCGGTGCGCCAGGAAGATCGGCAGCGGCATGAGCGTCGGCGTCTCGTCCGTCGCGTAGCCGAACATCAGGCCCTGGTCGCCCGCGCCCTGCTTGTCGAGTTCGTCCTCGTCGCCCTCGACGCGGGACTCGTACGCCGTGTCCACGCCCTGGGCGATGTCCGGCGACTGGGCGCCGATGGACACCGAGACGCCGCAGGAGGCGCCGTCGAAGCCCTTCTTCGAGGAGTCGTAGCCGATTTCGAGGATCTTGCTCCGGACCAGCGTCGCGATGTCCGCGTACGTCTTGGTGGTGACCTCGCCGGCCACGTGCACCAGGCCGGTCGTGATCAGAGTCTCGACGGCGACCCGGGAGGTCGGGTCCTCACGCAGGAGCGCGTCGAGAATGGTGTCGCTGATCTGGTCAGCGATCTTGTCGGGGTGACCCTCGGTCACGGACTCCGAGGTGAACAGACGACGGGACACAACGCTCCCTGGGGTTGCAGCGGCTGCTGGCTGATCATTGGCGGACGGCGGGGGCTGCACCCGGCGCCGTCCGTGGAACAGTTTATCGGTCACGCTTCGGACACGGTCCCCCCGTCTCGCCACTCGGGAGTGCTGTGACCTGCGGCACGGGCATTCTGCCCAATGCCGAGCGACGTTGACCAGAGGCGCCACGCCCCGACTGGCCGGGTTTCACAGGGCCGCGAAGCTCCGGAAACATCAGCGCAGGCGCTCGGCGACCAGGTCCCACACCGTGTCGGCCAGGGCTTCCTTCGGTCCGTGCGCCACGGGTGTCTCGCTGCCGTCGGCACCGAGCACGACGGCCTCGTTCTCCTCGGAGCCGAACGTCTTGCGCTCCCCCACCTCGTTCACCACGAGCAGATCGCAGCCCTTGCGCTTCAGCTTGGCCCGGCCGTTGGCGAGGACGTCGTCGGTCTCCGCGGCGAAGCCGACGACGACCTGCCCGGCGCGGGCCCGCTCCGCGGAGATCTCGGCGAGGATGTCCGGATTTCGCACGAGGACGATCGGCTCCGGCTCCCGGTCGTCCTTCTTCTTGATCTTCCCGGCCGCGTAGGCCGCCGGGCGGAAGTCGGCGACCGCCGCCGCCATGACCACGGCGTCGGCGTCGGCGGCGGCCTTCAGCACCGCTTCACGCAGCTGGACGGCCGTGCCGACGGAGACGACGTCCACCCCGGCCGGGTCCGGCAGGGCGCTGTTGGCCGCGACCAGCGTGACGCGGGCACCCCGGGCGGCGGCGGTGCGGGCGAGGGCGTAGCCCTGCTTGCCGGAGGAGCGGTTGCCGAGGAAGCGGACGGGGTCCAGGGGCTCACGGGTGCCGCCGGCGCTGACGACGACGTGCCGGCCGGTGAGGTCCGGCTCGCGGACGCCCCGGGCGAGCATGCGACGGCACACCTCGAAGATCTCGGCCGGGTCGGGCAGCCGGCCCTTGCCGGTGTCCACGCCGGTGAGGCGGCCGACGGCGGGCTCGATGACGACGGCGCCGCGGCGGCGCAGCGTCGCCACGTTCTCCTGGGTGGCCGGGTGCTCCCACATCTCGGTGTGCATGGCGGGGGCGAAGACGACCGGGCAGCGGGCGGTGAGCAGGGTGTTGGTGAGGAGGTCGTCGGCGAGGCCGTGGGCCGCCTTGGCGAGCAGGTCCGTGGTGGCCGGGGCGACGACGACCAGGTCGGCGTGCTGCCCGATGCGCACGTGCGGCACCTCGTGGACGTCGTCCCAGACCTCGGTGGAGACCGGCTTGCCGGAGAGCGCGGACCAGGTCGCGGCGCCGACGAAGTGCAGCGCGGACGCGGTGGGCACCACGCGCACGTCATGGCCCGACTCCGTCAGCCGCCGCAGCAGCTCACAGGCCTTGTACGCGGCGATGCCGCCACTGACCCCCAGAACGACCTTCGGCTTGTCCACGTCTCTCCCCGTCTCTCCCCGGACCTCGGCGACCGGCTCACCGTACGACTCCATGACACACCACAGGCCCGGCAGTCGGCCTGCCGGGCCTGTGGAAAAGTCAGCGTCAAGCTGCAAATACTACTTACTGCGCCGGGCCTTCGACGGCCTCGGACGTGAGCAGCCCCGCGTTGATCTCGCGAAGGGCGATCGAGAGCGGCTTCTCGTGGACGTGGGTGTCGACGAGAGGACCGACGTACTCGAGGAGACCCTCGCCGAGCTGCGAGTAGTACGCGTTGATCTGGCGGGCCCGCTTGGCCGCGTAGATCACGAGGCTGTACTTCGAGTCGGTGGCCTCGAGGAGCTCGTCGATCGGCGGGTTGATGATGCCCTCGGGCGCGGAGATGGAAGAGGACACGCTCTACCTTCCGATGGATGGGAAAGATTCTGTCGGGTTGATCAGCGAGGACCGGAACGGCCAGCGATGGTCACACGACGTTCATCAAGGCTAGCAGCTCGCGCGCCACGTCCTCGACGGAGGTGTTGACCAGCGTCGTGTCGAACTCCGGTTCGGCGGCCAGCTCGATCTTGGCGGCGTCCAGCCTGCGCTCGATCACCTCGGGCGGTTCGGTGCCCCGCCCGGTGAGCCTGCGCACGAGCTCCTCCCAGGAGGGAGGGGCCAGGAACACCAGCTGGGCCTCGGGCATCGACTCGCGGACCAGTCGGGCGCCCTGCAGGTCGATCTCCAGCAGGACGGCCTCGCCCTTCTCCAGGCGCTCCGCCACGGCCGCACGCGGCGTGCCGTAGCGGTTGCCGGCGAACTCGGCCCACTCCAGCAGCTCGCCGTTGGCGATCAGCTTGTCCATCTCGTCGTCCGTGACGAAGAAGTAGTGGACGCCGTGCTGCTCGCCGGGGCGCGGCTTGCGGGTCGTCGCCGACACCGAGAGCCAGACCTCGGGGTGTTCCTTGCGCATATGAGCGACGACCGTGCTCTTGCCGACCCCGGAGGGGCCGGAGAGCACGGTCAGCCGCGGACGTACGTCCGGGGGCACGGGGGTCGTCCCCCGGGGTGTTGCAGCCATGCAGCGATTATCCAGCAATCCCGGAGTGCCCGTTACTCGCTTCCCCGGAGTGACCGGTTCAGGAACCGGTGCTGCCGAACTCACGCTCCAGGGAGGCGATCTGGTTGGACCCGAGACCCCGCACGCGGCGGCTCTCGGAGATGCCCAGTCGCTCCATGATCTGCTTGGCGCGGACCTTGCCCACGCCCGGCAGGGACTCCAGCAGGGCGGAGACCTTCATCTTGCCGATGACGTCGTTCTCCTGGCCCTGCTTGATGACCTCGTGGAGGGAGGCGCCGGAGTGCTTGAGTCGATTCTTGACCTCGGCCCGCTCCCGGCGAGCCGCGGCGGCCTTTTCGAGCGCGGCTGCGCGCTGTTCAGGGGTAAGGGGCGGAAGAGCCACGCCTACGTCACCTCGGATGTCGAACTGTCGGATACGGACCGGTGAGGAACCTAGTCGCCCCACACCTGGGGAGCCACGAGCAACACACGCTTGCCCGCTCTCTCGTCGGAGACTAGCGGGCAAGTGCGCCAGAGTCAGCGAGAACAGCGGAAAAGTCCTGGTCAGCCTTCACCTGAACGGACATTTAGGACATACTGCCCCGGATTTGAGGATGTATTCAGACTCAGAGGCCCCCCGGACCACGCAGCCGAGGTCTCGCGGTATGGTCTGGACCGCCTCAGGAGGACGTCACGGCCTGCCGGATGTCGTCCGCGAAGCGTGCCGCGGCGTCACGCAGAGCGACCGTGTCGGGACCGTGCCGCAGCACGCCCCGGCTGACGTTGGGCACGACGTTGCCCACGACCGGCCCGAAGACCCGCGGAAGATCCGCCGGCGTCGCCCCCTGAGCGCCGATGCCGGGCGCGAGGAGCGGGCCGTCGATGGCGAGGTCGTACGTCGAGAGGTCACCGAGGGTGGCGCCGACGACCGCTCCGAAGGAGCCCAGGGGCCCCTCCCCCGCGTTCTCGGCGGCCAGGTGCGCCAGCATCGTCGCTCCGACGTTCCGCCCGTCGGGGCGCACCGCGTGCTGCACCTCGCCGCCCTCCGGGTTGGACGTCAGCGCCAGCACGAACAGGCCGGCGCCGTTCTCCCGGGCCAGCGCGACCGCCGGGGCGAGCGAGCCGTAGCCGAGGTAGGGCGAGACGGTCAGCGCGTCGGAGAACAGCGGCGCGTCCTTGTGCAGGAAGGACTCCGCGTAGGCGGCCATGGTGGAGCCGATGTCGCCCCGCTTGGCGTCCATCACGACCAGCGCGCCCGCCGCCCGGGCCTCGGCGACGGACTTCTCCAGCACCGCGACGCCGCGCGAGCCGAAGCGCTCGAAGAACGCGCTCTGCGGCTTGAGCACGGCGACCCGCTCGGCGACCGCCTCGACGACCGTGCGGCTGAACCGCTCCAGACCCGCCACGTCGTCGTTGAGGCCCCACTCGGCGAGCAGGGAGGCGTGCGGGTCGATGCCGACGCACAGCGGGCCGCGCTCGTCCATGGCCCGGCGCAGGCGCGCGCCGAAGGGTTCGAGTCCACTCATGCCGTCTTCCTCACGTCGGCGCCCACCGCGTCGGCGAGCGTGGCGTACGGGCTGGTGCGCAGGCGCGCGGCGAGCCCCTTGTGGATCGCGCGGGCGTAGAAGGGTCCTTCGTAGACGAAGGCGCTGTAGCCCTGGACCAAGGTGGCGCCGGCCAGGATGCGCTGCCAGGCGTCCTCGGCGTTCTCGACGCCGCCGACGCCCACCAGGGTGATCCGGTCGCCCACGCGCGCGTAGAGGCGGCGCAGGACCTCCAGGGAGCGGTCCTTCAGAGGTGCGCCGGACAGACCGCCGGTCTCCTTGACCAGCGCCGGGTCGGACCTCAGGCCGAGTCCCTCGCGCGCGATGGTGGTGTTCGTGGCGATGATCCCGTCCAGACCGAGCTCCACGGCGAGGTCGGCGACGGCGTCGACGTCCTCGTCGGCGAGGTCCGGCGCGATCTTGACCAGGAGCGGCACGCGTCGCGCGGACACCGTGCGGTCGGCGGCCTCGCGGACCGCGCTCAGCAGCGGGCGCAGCGCCTCGGCGGCCTGGAGGTTGCGCAGGCCGGGCGTGTTCGGGGAGGAGACGTTGACGACCAGGTAGTCGGCGTACGGCGCGAGGCGCTCGGCGGACTTCACGTAGTCGGCGACGGCCTCCTCCTCGGGTACGACCTTGGTCTTGCCGATGTTGACGCCGACGACCGTCTTGAAGACCGGCGTACGGGAGGCCAGGCGGGCGGCGACGCGCAGGGAGCCGTCGTTGTTGAAGCCCATGCGGTTGATCAGTGCCCGGTCCTGGACCAGGCGGAACAGCCGCTGCTTGGGGTTGCCGGGCTGCGGTTCGCCGGTGACCGTGCCGATCTCGACGTGGTCGAAGCCGAGCATGGCCATGCCGTCGATGCCGACGGCGTTCTTGTCGAAGCCGGCCGCGAGTCCGAAGGGGCCGTGCATGCGCAGGCCGAGGGCCTCGGTGCGCAGCTCCTTGTGGCGGGGCGCGAGGGCGGCGGCGAGGAAGGTGCGCAGCACGGGCACCCGGGCGGCCAGGCGGATCCAGCGGAAGGCCAGGTGGTGGGCCTGCTCGGGGTCCAGCCGTTTGAAGACGAGACGGAAGAAGATCTTGTACATGGTGTCCTCACGAGGACGTGGTGTCCTCACGAAGAGGGGGACACCGTTTCCGGTGTCCCCCTCGGGGCTGCTAGTCGCGGGCCGCGGTCAGGTGTTCCGCGTGTTCCTGGAGCGAGCGGACGCTCACGTCGCCGCGGTTGAGGGCGTCGATGCCCTGGACCGCGGCGGCGAGCGCCTGGACCGTCGTCAGGCAGGGCACGGAGCGCGCCACGGCCGCCGTCCGGATGTCGTAGCCGTCGAGGCGGCCGCCGGTGCCGTACGGGGTGTTGACGATGAGGTCGACCTCGCCGTCGTGGATGAGCTGGACGATGGTCTTCTCGCCGTTCGGGCCCACGCCCTCGGACTGCTTGCGCACGACCGTGGCGTTGATGCCGTTGCGCTTGAGGACCTCGGCCGTGCCGGAGGTGGCCAGCAGCTCGAAGCCGTGCGCGACCAGCTCACGGGCCGGGAAGATCATCGAGCGCTTGTCGCGGTTGGCGACCGAGATGAACGCGCGGCCCTTGGTGGGCAGCGGCCCGTAGGCGCCCGCCTGCGACTTGGCGTACGCCGTGCCGAAGACGGAGTCGATGCCCATGACCTCGCCCGTGGAGCGCATCTCCGGGCCGAGAACCGTGTCGACGCCGCGGCCGTGGATGTCGCGGAAGCGCGACCACGGCATGACGGCCTCCTTGACGGAGATCGGCGCGTCGAGCGGGAGCTCGCCGCCGTCGCCGTTCCTCGGCAGCAGGCCCTCCTCGCGCAGTTCGGCGATGGTCGCGCCCAGCGAGATCCGGGCGGCGGCCTTGGCCAGCGGCACCGCCGTCGCCTTCGAGGTGAAGGGGACGGTCCGGGAGGCGCGCGGGTTGGCCTCCAGGACGTAGAGGATGTCGCCCGCGAGCGCGAACTGGATGTTGATCAGGCCGCGCACGCCGACGCCCTTGGCGATGCCCTCCGTGGAGGCGCGCAGCCGCTTGATGTCGAAGCCGCCGAGGGTGATCGGGGGCAGGGCGCACGCCGAGTCGCCGGAGTGGATGCCGGCCTCCTCGATGTGCTCCATGACGCCGCCGAGGTACAGCTCCTCGCCGTCGTAGAGGGCGTCGACGTCGATCTCGATGGCGTCGTCGAGGAAGCGGTCGACCAGGACCGGCCGGGAGGGGCTGATCTCGGTGGACTCGGCGATGTAGGACTCCAGCCGGGTCTCGTCGTAGACGATCTCCATGCCGCGTCCGCCGAGGACGTAGGAGGGGCGCACCAGGACCGGGTAGCCGATCTCGTCGGCGATGGCCTTGGCCTCGGCGAAGGTGGTGGCGGTGCCGTGCTTGGGGGCCGGCAGGCCGGCCTCCTTGAGGACCTGACCGAAGGCGCCGCGGTCCTCGGCGGCGTGGATGGCCTCCGGGGAGGTGCCGACGATCGGCACGCCGTTGTCCTTCAGCGCCTGCGACAGGCCCAGCGGGGTCTGCCCGCCGAGCTGCACGACGACGCCCGCGACCGGTCCCGCCTGCTGCTCGGCGTGCACGATCTCCAGCACGTCCTCCAGCGTCAGCGGCTCGAAGTAGAGGCGGTCGGAGGTGTCGTAGTCCGTGGAGACGGTCTCCGGGTTGCAGTTGACCATCACCGTCTCGTAGCCCGCGTCGCTCAGCGCGAAGGAGGCGTGGACGCAGGAGTAGTCGAACTCGATGCCCTGGCCGATGCGGTTCGGGCCGGAGCCCAGGATGATGACGGCCGGCTTGGTCCGGGGCGCGACCTCGGTCTCCTCGTCGTATGAGGAGTAGAAGTACGGCGTCTTGGCGGCGAACTCGGCGGCGCAGGTGTCGACCGTCTTGTAGACGGGGCGGATGCCGAGGGCGTGCCGGACCTCGCGGACGACGTCCTCGCGCAGGCCGCGGATCTCGCCGATCTGCTGGTCGGAGAAGCCGTGCCGCTTGGCCTCGGCGAGCAGGTCGGTCGTCAGCTCGGGTGCCTCGGCCAGTTCGTCGGCGATCTCCTTGATCAGGAAGAGCTGGTCGACGAACCAGGGGTCGATCTTCGTGTAGTCGAAGACCTCCTGGGGCGTGGCGCCGGCGCGGATGGCCTGCATGACGGTGTTGATGCGGCCGTCGGTGGGGCGGACGGCCTGCTCCAGCAGCTGCGTCTTGTCGCCCGGCTCGCCGACGAAGGTGAACTGGCTGCCCTTCTTCTCCAGCGAGCGCAGCGCCTTCTGGAAGGCCTCGGTGAAGTTCCGGCCGATGGCCATGGCCTCGCCGACCGACTTCATGGTGGTGGTGAGGGTGGAGTCGGCGCTCGGGAACTTCTCGAAGGCGAAACGCGGGGCCTTCACGACCACGTAGTCGAGCGTCGGCTCGAAGGAGGCCGGGGTCTCCTGGGTGATGTCGTTCGGGATCTCGTCCAGCGTGTAGCCGACGGCCAGCTTGGCGGCGATCTTGGCGATCGGGAAGCCGGTCGCCTTGGAGGCCAGGGCCGAGGAGCGGGAGACGCGCGGGTTCATCTCGATGACGATGACCCGGCCGTCCTCGGGGTTCACCGCGAACTGGATGTTGCAGCCGCCGGTGTCGACGCCGACCTCGCGGATGATCGCGATGCCGACGTCGCGCAGCACCTGGTACTCGCGGTCGGTCAGCGTCATCGCGGGCGCCACGGTGATCGAGTCGCCGGTGTGCACGCCCATGGGGTCGAAGTTCTCGATGGAGCAGACGACCACGACGTTGTCGTGCTTGTCGCGCATCAGCTCCAGCTCGTACTCCTTCCAGCCGAGGATGGACTCCTCCAGGAGCACCTCGGTGGTCGGCGAGAGGGTGAGGCCCTGGCCGGCGATGCGGCGCAGCTCCTCCTCGTCGTGGGCGAAGCCGGAGCCGGCGCCGCCCATGGTGAAGGACGGGCGGACCACGACCGGGTAGCCGCCGAGCTCCTCGACGCCCTTGAGGACGTCGTCCATGGAGTGGCAGATGTAGGACCGGGCGGACTCGCCGTGCCCGATCTTCTTGCGGACCTCCTCCACGACCTCCTTGAACAGGTCGCGGTCCTCGCCCTTGTGGATCGCCTCCACGTTGGCGCCGATCAGCTCGACGCCGTACTTGTCGAGGACGCCGTTCTCGTGCAGCGAGATGGCGGTGTTCAGGGCCGTCTGGCCGCCCAGGGTGGGCAGCAGCGCGTCGGGGCGCTCCTTGGCGATGATCTTCTCGACGAACTCGGGGGTGATCGGCTCGACGTAGGTGGCGTCGGCGATCTCCGGGTCGGTCATGATCGTCGCCGGGTTGGAGTTCACGAGGACGACCCTGAGGCCCTCGGACTTCAGCACGCGGCACGCCTGGGTGCCGGAGTAGTCGAACTCGGCGGCCTGGCCGATGACGATCGGGCCGGAGCCGATGACCAGGACGGACTGGATATCGGTGCGCTTAGGCACGCTGGCCCTCCATCAGGGAAACGAAGCGGTCGAACAGGTAGGCGGCGTCGTGCGGGCCCGCTGCCGCTTCGGGGTGGTACTGGACGCTGAAGGCGGGGCGGTCGAGGAGCTGGAGCCCCTCCACCACGTTGTCGTTCAGGCAGACGTGCGACACCTCGGCGCGGCCGAACGGGGTGTCGGAGACCTCGTCGAGCGGGGCGTCGACGGCGAAGCCGTGGTTGTGCGCGGTGACCTCGACCTTGCCGGTCGTGCGGTCCTGCACCGGCTGGTTGATGCCGCGGTGGCCGTACTTCAGCTTGTAGGTGCCGAAGCCGAGGGCGCGGCCGAGGATCTGGTTGCCGAAGCAGATGCCGAACAGCGGCGTGCTCCGCTCCAGGACGCCCTGCATGACGGAGACGGCGTGGTCGGCGGTGGCCGGGTCGCCCGGTCCGTTGGAGAAGAACACGCCGTCCGGGTTCACCGCGTAGACGTCCTCGACGGTGGCGGTGGCCGGGAGCACGTGCACCTCGATGCCGCGCTCGGCCATGCGGTGCGGGGTCATGCCCTTGATGCCGAGGTCGACGGCGGCGACGGTGAACTTCTTCTCGCCGATCGCGGGCACGACGTACGGCTCTGTGGTGGCGACCTCGGCGGAGAGGTTCGCGCCCTTCATCTGCGGCGCTTCCTGCACGCGCGCCAGGAGAGCGGCGTCGTCCTGGACGGCGTCGCCGCTGAAGATGCCGACGCGCATGGCGCCGCGCTCGCGCAGATGGCGGGTGAGGGCGCGGGTGTCGATGCCGGAGATCCCGACGACGCCCTGCGCGGCCAGCTCCTCGTCCAGCGTGCGCCGGGAGCGCCAGCTGGAGGGCACGCGCGCGGGGTCGCGCACGACGTAGCCGGAGACCCAGATGCGCTTGGACTCCATGTCCTCGTCGTTGACGCCGGTGTTGCCGACGTGCGGGGCCGTCATCACCACGACCTGGCGGTGGTACGAGGGGTCGGTGAGGGTCTCCTGGTAGCCGGTCATGCCGGTGGAGAACACCGCTTCGCCGAAGGTCTCCCCCACGGCCCCGTAGGCGCGGCCGCGGAAGACCCGGCCGTCCTCCAGGACGAGTACGGCGGGAGTTTTGGCGGCTCCCCTGGTGGAGGTGGTCATCGTTCGGCGCCTTCCCTGGTGTTCTTCTCGATCATGGAATTGATGGTGTCGACCCACTCGGTGTGCTCGGCCGCGTGGTCCGAGCGGAAGCCGGAGTCGATCAGCCGCTCGCCGTGCGCCCACGTGACGACCAGCAGGCCGCCCTCGGTGAGCACCTTGCCGGCGATGCCCTTGTCGAGCCGGGCCTCACGCAGCTGCGCCACCGGCACGAAGAAGTCGCTCGCCCCTGGGCGTACGACGTCCAGGCCGGCGTCGGTCAGCGTGAGCTCGGCGCGGCTGCGGGTGCCCAGGCCGTGGGCGACGATGCGGTCGAGCCACTGCCCGGCGGTGGTGGAGCCGTGGTACCGGCCGCTCATGCTCAGGCGCGCCGGGCCCGGGTCGTCCGGGGTGACGGGCAGCTCGGGCAGGTCGCCCTGGAGGGTGCCGCGCCACTTCCAGCCCTCGCGCATCAGCCAGTAGACGAGCGCGACGAACAGGGCGAGGCCGACGACCCAGCCGATGCGGGCGGCCCAGTCGGTCACTTCCGCCGATTCCTTCTCGGCGGCCAGCAGGAGTACAGGTGTCACGTGAGCTTCCCGTCGACGAGCGTGGCCTTGCCCCGCAGCCACGTGTGCGTCACACGGCCCGGCAGCTCGCGGCCCTCGTAGGGGGTGTTGCGGCTGCGCGAGGCGAAGCCCGCGGGTTCCACCAGCCCACGGTATGCCGTGTCGACCAGGGTGAGGTTGGCGGGCTCACCTGCCGAGACGGGACGGCCGTGGCCCGTGGCCTGTCCGATCTGCGCGGGCTTGACGGACATCCGGTCGGCGACGCCGGCCCAGTCCAGCAGGCCCGTGTCGACCATGGTCTCCTGCACCACCGACAGCGCGGTCTCCAGGCCGACCATGCCCATGGCGGCCGCGGCCCACTCGCAGTCCTTGTCCTCGTGCGGGTGCGGGGCGTGGTCGGTGGCGACGATGTCGATCGTGCCGTCGGCGAGCGCCTCGCGCAGGGCCATCACGTCCCGCTCGGTGCGCAGCGGCGGGTTGACCTTGAAGACCGGGTTGTACGTGCGGACCAGCTCGTCGGTGAGGAGCAGGTGGTGCGGGGTGACCTCGGCGGTCACGGCGATGCCGCGGGACTTGGCCCAGCGGACGATCTCGACGGAGCCGGCGGTCGACAGGTGGCAGATGTGGACGCGGGAGCCGACGTGCTCGGCGAGCAGGACATCCCGGGCGATGATCGATTCTTCGGCCACCGCGGGCCAGCCGCCGAGTCCCAGCTCGGCGGAGACGACGCCCTCGTTCATCTGGGCGCCCTCGGTGAGCCGCGGCTCCTGCGCGTGCTGCGCGACGACACCGCCGAAGGCCTTCACGTACTCCAGGGCCCGGCGCATGATCACGGCGTCGTGGACGCACTTGCCGTCGTCGGAGAAGACGGTGACGCCGGCGGCCGACTCGTGCATGGCGCCCAGCTCGGCGAGCTTCCTGCCGTCGAGGCCGACGGTGACGGCGCCGATCGGCTGGACGTCGCAGTAGCCGTGCTCCTTGCCGAGCCGCCAGACCTGCTCGACGACGCCGGCCGTGTCGGCCACCGGGAAGGTGTTGGCCATGGCGAAGACGGTGGTGTAGCCGCCGGAGGCCGCGGCCCGGGTGCCGGTGAGGACGGTCTCGGAGTCCTCCCGGCCGGGCTCGCGCAGATGGGTGTGCAGGTCGACCAGGCCCGGCAGCAGCACCTTGCCCTCGGCCTCGACGACCTCCGCGCCCTCGGCGGAGAGCCCGCCACCCACCTCGGCGATGGTCCCGCCGTCGATCAGCACGTCCTGCGGCTCGCCGCCGAGCACCTTCGCACCACGGATCAGGGTCTTGCTCATCTGTCTTACTTCTCCTCGGTACGGGGGTGGGTGACGGCGGGCTCGTTTCCACCGAGCAGCAGGTACAGCACGGCCATCCGGATGGACACGCCGTTGGCGACCTGCTCGACGACGGTGCAGCGGTCGGAGTCGGCGACCTCGGCGGTGATCTCCATGCCGCGGACCATCGGGCCGGGGTGCATCACGACGGCGTGCTCGGGCATCCGCGCCATGCGGTCGCCGTCGAGGCCGTAGCGGCGGGAGTACTCGCGCTCGGTCGGGAAGAACGCGGCGTTCATCCGCTCGCGCTGCACGCGCAGCATCATCACCGCGTCCGACTTGGTCAGGGTGCTGTCGAGGTCGTAGGAGACCTCGCAGGGCCAGGTCTCGATGCCGACGGGCAGCAGGGTCGGCGGGGCGACGAGGGTGACCTCGGCCCCCAGGGTGTGCAGCAGGTCCACGTTGGAGCGGGCGACCCTGCTGTGCAGCACGTCGCCGACGATCGTGATGCGCCGGCCTTCGAGGTCCTGGCCGAGTCCGGCGTCCGGGCCGATCAGACGGCGGCGCATGGTGAAGGCGTCCAGCAGGGCCTGGGTGGGGTGCTGGTGGGTGCCGTCACCGGCGTTGACCACGACCGCGTCGATCCAGCCGGAGTTCGCCAGCCGGTACGGGGCGCCCGAGGCACCGTGCCGGATGACCACGGCGTCGACGCCCATGGCCTCCAGGGTCTGGGCGGTGTCCTTCAGGGATTCGCCCTTGGAGACGCTGGAGCCCTTGGCGGAGAAGTTGATGACGTCCGCGGAGAGCCGCTTCTCGGCGGCCTCGAAGGAGATCCGGGTGCGGGTGGAGTCCTCGAAGAAGAGGTTGACGATCGTGCGGCCGCGCAGGGTCGGCAGCTTCTTGATCGGCCGGTCGGCGACCCGGGCCATCTCCTCGGCGGTGTCGAGGATCAGGACGGCGTCGTCGCGGGTGAGGTCGGCGGCCGAGATGAGATGACGCTGCATCTGTCAGGCTCCGTAAGGCAGTTCAAACGGGAGATTCGGGGCAGACGGGCGCGCAGGCGCGCGCACTGAGCCGGCGTACGACAGCGGCGTACGCCCGAGGCGCTACTGGGCGTCCGGCTTGGCGCCGAGCAGCACGGTGTCGCGACCGTCCTCCTCGGCGAGCTGGACCTTGACCGTCTCCCGCAACGACGTGGGGAGGTTCTTGCCGACGTAGTCGGCGCGAATGGGCAGTTCGCGGTGGCCGCGGTCGACGAGCACGGCGAGCTGCACCGCGCGGGGGCGCCCGATGTCGTTCAGGGCGTCGAGGGCGGCGCGGATGGTGCGGCCGGAGAAGAGCACGTCGTCGACGAGGACGACCAGCTTGCCGTCGATGCCGTCACCGGGGATCTCGGTGCGGGCCAGCGCACGCGGCGGGTGCATGCGCAGGTCGTCGCGGTACATGGTGATGTCGAGCGAGCCGCAGGGGACCTTGCGCTCGGTGATCTGCTCCAGCTTGTCGGCGATCCGCCGGGCGAGGAAGACGCCCCGGGTCGGGATGCCGAGGAGCACCACGTCGTCGGCGCCCTTGGCGCGTTCGACGATCTCGTGGGCGATGCGGGTCAGTACCCGCGCGATGTCGGGCCCTTCGAGAACGGGCCGGGCATCGGACGGTGCGTCGTGCGTGTCCATACGAAACGGACCTCCTTCTCCGCCTCACGGGACGGACCTTAAAGGACGTCGGGATTGCGCCATCCACGGTAGCAGGCCCTCGGGATCGCCCGGACGGCCCCCTCGGATCACCTATTCGGCCCAACGGGGTGCCGATACCACGGAAGAGTCGGTGCGGACCATTCGGCTTGACGCGGCAGAGTAACGCTGCGTAACCTCACAGTGAGTTACCAGCCGCGCGGGCTGGCACCCACGCCAGACGCGTCGACACAGTGCCGGGGAGCTATATGTCCAGCGAATACGCCAAACAGCTCGGGGCCAAGCTCCGGGCGATCCGCACCCAGCAGGGCCTTTCCCTCCACGGTGTCGAGGAGAAGTCCCAGGGACGCTGGAAGGCGGTCGTGGTCGGTTCGTACGAGCGCGGCGACCGTGCCGTGACCGTGCAGCGCCTTGCCGAGCTGGCGGATTTCTACGGCGTTCCGGTGCAGGAGCTGCTCCCGGGCACGACCCCGGGCGGCGCCGCCGAGCCGCCGCCGAAGCTGGTCCTGGACCTGGAGCGCCTGGCCACGGTGCCGGCCGAGAAGGCGGGCCCCCTGCAGCGCTACGCGGCCACGATCCAGTCGCAGCGCGGTGACTACAACGGCAAGGTGCTCTCGATCCGCCAGGACGACCTGCGCACACTGGCCGTCATCTACGACCAGTCGCCCTCGGTGCTCACCGAGCAGCTGATCAGCTGGGGTGTCCTGGACGCGGACGCGCGCCGCGCGGTGGCCTCCCACGAGGAGGGCTGACCGCTCCGCGGGACCGCCCGCGGAGCCAGCAGAAACGTGCCGCCGGGGGTGGCTGGAACCAGACGGTTCCAGCCACCCCCGGCGGCGTTCCGGGAGGCGGGCGGCCCTCGCCGGTGCACCTGAACGCCGGAGGGCCCGCAGCGCTCCCGCTGCGGGCCCTCCGGCGTTCCGTCTGTTCGGTCTCTCAGGCCTCGTCGCGGCGCAGCGAGGGCTTGAGCTCCTTCAGCCGGCCGAGCAGGCCGTTCACGAAGGCGGGCGACTCGTCCGTGGAGAACTCCTTGGCCAGCTGCACCATCTCGTCCAGGACGACCGCGTCCGGGGTGCCGTCGACCCAGATCAGCTCGTACGCGCCGAGCCGCAGGATGTTGCGGTCGACCACCGGCATCCGGTCCAGCGTCCAGCCGACCGAGTACTGGGCGATCAGCTCGTCGATGCGCTTCGCGTGCTTCGCGTAGCCCT
Source organism: Streptomyces sp. NPDC085932 (assembly GCF_044540525.1). Taxonomy (NCBI): domain Bacteria; kingdom Bacillati; phylum Actinomycetota; class Actinomycetes; order Kitasatosporales; family Streptomycetaceae; genus Streptomyces; species Streptomyces sp. NPDC085932. The sequence goes on along the minus strand of NZ_JBITSJ010000008.1, from coordinate 347,182 downwards.
CGACCAGCTCCATCGTGTACTCGCTGACCGGCGGCTGCCGGGTGTCCGTCCGGGAGAGCCGGACCCAGTCCGCGAGGACCGTCAGGACCTCGGCGCCGCGCTGGTCCCCCTCGAAGAGGATCTGGAAGGCGCGCTTGCGGGCCGTGTTGCGGGCAGCCACGGTTAGCTGTTCACCCGGCCGAGGTAGTCGCTGGTGCGCGTGTCGACCTTGATCTTCTCACCGGTGGTGATGAAGAGCGGGACCTGGATCTGGTGGCCGGTCTCCAGCGTGGCGGGCTTGGTGCCACCGGTGGAGCGGTCGCCCTGGACGCCCGGCTCGGTCTCCTGGACGACGAGCTCGACGGCGGCGGGCAGCTCGACGAAGAGCACCTCGCCCTCGTGCTGGGCGACGGTGGCGGTGAAGCCCTCGATCAGGAAGTTGGCGGCGTCGCCGACGGCCTTGCGGTCGACCATGAGCTGGTCGTAGGTCTCCATGTCCATGAAGACGAAGTACTCGCCGTCCATGTAGGAGAACTGCATGTCGCGCTTGTCGACGGTGGCCGTTTCGACCTTGACGCCGGCGTTGAAGGTCTTGTCGACGACCTTGCCGGAGAGCACGTTCTTGAGCTTGGTGCGCACGAAGGCCGGGCCCTTGCCGGGCTTGACGTGCTGGAACTCGACGACGGACCAGAGCTGGCCGCCTTCGAGCTTGAGCACCATGCCGTTCTTGAGGTCGTTCGTGGAAGCCACGGTTGCGGAATCTCCTGGACTGACGTACGACCCCGGTGCACGCACCTTCCTAGAGGGCGAGCAGCTCCTTGGTCGTGATGGTGAGTAGCTCGGGTCCGCCGTCCGCCTCGGGGCGGACGACGAGCGTGTCATCGATCCGGACACCGCCCCGGCCCGGGAGGTGGACCCCCGGTTCGACGGTGACCGGCACGCAAGCGTCCAGTTTACCCATGGCCGCGGGACTCAACTGAGGGTCCTCGTCGATTTCGAGCCCGACCCCGTGTCCGGTCAGGGCCGTGAGGCCCTCCGTGTACCCCGCGGAGTCCAGGACCTGGCGGGCGGCACGGTCGACGTCCCGGCAGGCGGCGCCGGGCACCAGGCTCTCACGCCCGGCCCGCTGGGCGGCGAAGACCAGGTCGTACAGCTCGATCTGCCAGTCCGCCGGAGCGGTGCCGATGACGAACGTGCGGCCGATCTCGCAGCGGTAGCCGCGGTAGGTCGCGCCGAGGCAGACGGAGAGGAAGTCGCCCTCCTCGACGCGGCGGTCGGTGGGGCGGTGGCCGGGGCGCCCGGCGTTCGGCCCGGTGGCGACGGAGGTCGGGAAGGCCGGTCCGTCGGCTCCGTGGTCGACCAGGCGTCTCTCCAGCTCCAGGGCGAGGTGGCGCTCGGTGCGGCCGACGAGGATGGATTCCAGCAGCTCGCCGAGGGCCTGGTCGGTGATCTCCGCGCCGATGCGCATGCAGGAGATCTCCTCCTCGTCCTTGACGACCCTGAGCTGCTCGACCGCGCCGCCGAGGTTGGCGAGGCGGAGCCGGGGGGCGACGGAGCCGAGGGCTCTGTGCCGGGCCACGGTGAGGTGGTGCTCCTCGATGGCGAGGGAATCGGCGCCCTGGCCCTGGGCGAGGTCGGCTGCCGCGACGGCCGGGTCGCCGCCGGCGGCTCCGGGCAGGGTCTGGACGCGCAGGGCCTCGTCCGGGCGCTCCTGCGGCGGGCGGTCCGCGGACGGGCCGCACACCAGGAGATCCTCGGTCCTGCCGAGCAGCAGGACGGCGCCGGGCGGGGCGGCGCCCGCGAGATAGCGCACGTTGGCGGGGCGGGAGACCAGCGCCGCCGCGCTGCCGCCCGCGTTGCAGTATTCCTTCAGACGCGTCCGGCGGGCCGCGTACACCTCTGACATGACCCGAGCCTATGAGCTCCGCCGGTTCGGCGCCGGTCGAGGGCGTCTGAGTGGGCGGTGCCCCAGATGTCCGGGGGGTGTCGTTCCGGGTTGCGTGCCGTCCGCGCCTGCACGGGGGTTTGTCGCGTCAGTTCCCCGCGGCCCTACGGGGCGCTCACCACTGGGGTGGGCTGGCGATGGAGCGGGCCAGGACGTCGTCCAGGATGCGCGCCGTCTCGGGGACGTCCATGTGGGAGTTGTCGATGATCGGCAGGCCGGATCCGTACCAGCCGGCCATACGGCCGTGGATGCGGGCGACCTCCTCGTCCGACAGCCGCCGGTTCCCCGAGCGCTCCGCGTTGCGTTCGAGGACGATGTCCAGCCCGGGCAGGAGCACGACCGGCAGCAGGCCGGGCCCCACGTGGCGCTTCCAGCCGCCGAGGCCGACGACCGGCCGGTCGGGGAAGACCGCGTCGTCGAGGATGCACGAGATGCCGTTGGCCAGGAAGTTCCGCGCGGCGAAGCCACACGTGCGGCGGGCCAGGCGGTACTGCGCCTCCGAGTTGTCGTTCCACCCGGACTGCGGGTCGGCGAACCCGGAGCGGACCCACTCGCGCACGTCGTCGAGGCTGATGTGCGCCGTGGGCACGCGGCGATGGTCCGCCCAGTACTTGGCGACGCTGGTCTTGCCCGCGCCGGCGGGGCCGATGAGCAGCACGGCGAGCGTCGTACCGGAGGGGTCGGGTGCCGCGGCGGCCGGGGGCACGCTCGGCATGGCGACCGGGCCGCCCGGCGGCAGGGGCACATGGCCGGTGGTGTCCGGCGGCGGGACGGAGGCCTGCGCCGGCGGCGCGGCGGGGCCCGGCGACGGCGCGACCGGGGCGGGCGGGTGCGCGACCGGGCCGGGCGGGGGCACGGGATACCCCGGCGCCGGGGGCGGCGGGGGCACGGGCGCGGAGCCCTGGTGTGCGCCCGGGGGGTGCGGGCCCGGGTGGTGTGCGGCCGGTGACCAGCCGCCGGCCGGTCCGTGCCCCGGCTGAGGGGGCGGCGGCAGCGGAGAACCCACTGCGTGCTGCATCCGGTGCCACTCCGTCTCGTACAGGCGATGGGCGCTGACAGCGGGGGCGGAACCCGCTGCTACCGAACGGTACCGCCCCCGGTCGTCGATGTGTGAACGGCCGGGGGCGGTCCGAAGTGCCCGGCCCCGTAAGGCGATTTCGGGCGGAAGGCGCGCCGGGGTACTTACTGGCCGACTTCGCCGTACGCGGCGAGCAGCACGGCCGGGTCGGGTCCCTCCAGGACGGTGGGCCTGGCCAGACCGTCGAGGACGATGAAGCGCAGCAGGTCGCCGCGGGACTTCTTGTCGACCTTCATGGTCTCCAGCAGTTTGGGCCACTGGTCGTGGCGGTAGTGCAGGGGCAGCCCGACCGATTCGAGGATGGTGCGGTGGCGGTCGGCCGTGGCGTCGTCCAGCCGGCCCGCCAGGCGGCCGAGTTCGGCGGCGAAGTGCATGCCGACCGAGACCGCCGCGCCGTGGCGCCACTTGTAGCGCTCGTTCTTCTCGATGGCGTGGCCGAGGGTGTGGCCGTAGTTGAGGATCTCGCGCAGGCCCGATTCCTTCAGGTCCGACGACACGACGTCGGCCTTGACCCGGATGGAGCGCTCGACGAGCTCGGCGGTGTGCGGGCCCTCCGGGCTGCGGGCGGCCTGCGGGTCGGACTCGATGAGGTCGAGGATGACCGGGTCGGCGATGAAGCCGGCCTTGATGACCTCGGCGAGCCCGGAGACGTAGTCGTTGACCGGGAGGGAGTCCAGCGCGGCCAGGTCGCAGAGCACACCGGCGGGCGGGTGGAACGCGCCGACGAGGTTCTTGCCCTCGGCGGTGTTGATGCCGGTCTTGCCGCCGACGGCCGCGTCCACCATGGCGAGCACGGTGGTCGGGATGGCGATCCAGCGCACGCCGCGCAGCCAGGTCGCGGCCACGAAGCCGGCGAGGTCCGTGGTGGCGCCGCCGCCGACGCCGACGATGACGTCGGTGCGCGTGAAGCCGGACTGGCCGAGCGCCTTCCAGCAGTAGGCGGCGACCTCGGCGGTCTTGGCCTCCTCCGCGTTGGGCACCTGGATGGCGACGGCCTCGAAGCCCTGCTCGGCCAGGTCGGCGCGGAGCGCCTCGCCGGTCTCGGCCAGGGCCTCGGGGTGGACGATCGCGACCCGCTTGGCCCTGTCCCCGATCAGTCCGCCGAGCTCGCCCAGGAGCCGGCGGCCCACCAGGACCTCGTAGGGGTCGGTGCCCGCGGTGCCGCCGACCTGGATCCGCGTCACTGCCTCGCTCATGCTTCCTTCAACTCCAGTGCGTCGAGGGCGACTTGGGTCACCTCTTCGGGCGTGCGGCCGTCGGTGGCGACGACGACCGTGGCGACCTCCTCGTAGAGGTGCCGGCGGGCCTCCATCAGCTCGCGCCACTGCTTGCGCGGGTTGACCGCGAGCAGCGGGCGGGCCGCGTTGAGGCCGGTGCGCTTGACCGCCTCCTCGACGTCCATCGACAGGTACGCCACCCGCTGCCCGGCGAGCAGGGCGCGTGTGCCGGCGTCGAGGATCGCGCCGCCGCCGAGGGCGAGCACACCGTCGTGCTCGGCGAGCGCCTTGTGCACGGCCGCCTTCTCGACGGTCCGGAAGGCGTCCTCGCCCTCGTCGACGAAGATCTCGGCGATGGTCCGGCCCTGTGCGGCGACGATGTCGTCGTCGGTGTCCCGGTAGGCCACGCCGAGCCGCTCGGCCAGCAGCCGTCCGACGGTGGACTTGCCCACGCCCATCGGGCCCACCAGCACGACCAGCGGGCCGCTCATCGCACGGCGAGGTGGTCGAGGTACGAGGTGACGTTCCGGCGGGTCTCGGCCACGCTGTCACCACCGAACTTCTCCGCCACCGCGTCCGCCAGCACCAGCGCCACCATCGCCTCCGCCACGATCCCGGCGGCCGGGACCGCGGAGACGTCGGAGCGCTGGTGGTGGGCCTGTGCGGCCTCACCGGTGGTGACGTCGACGGTCTGCAGGGCACGCGGGACGGTGGCGATGGGCTTCATCGCGGCGCGCACGCGGAGCAGTTCGCCGGTGGTCAGACCGCCCTCGGTGCCGCCGGAGCGGCCGGAGGTGCGGCGGATGCCCTCGTCGGTCTTCACGATCTCGTCGTGCGCCTTGGACCCGGGAACGCGGGCCAGTTCGAAGCCGTCGCCGATCTCGACGCCCTTGATCGCCTGGATGCCCATGAGCGCGCCCGCGAGGCGGGCGTCGAGCTTGCGGTCCCAGTGCACGTGCGAACCCAGCCCCACCGGCACACCGTAGGCCAGGACCTCCACCACACCACCCAGGGTGTCGCCGTCCTTGTGGGCCTGGTCGATCTCGGCGACCATCGCCTTCGAGGCGTCCGCGTCCAGACAGCGCACCGGATCCGCGTCCAGCCGCTCCACGTCCCCCGGCCTCGGGTACACGCCCTTGGGTGCCTTCGCCGACGCCAGCTCGACGACGTGGGAGACGATCTCGACACCGGTGGTCTCCTTCAGGTAGGAGCGGGCCACCGCCCCCAGCGCCACCCGGGCCGCCGTCTCCCGCGCCGAGGCCCGCTCCAGGATCGGCCGGGCCTCGTCGAAGCCGTACTTCTGCATGCCCGCCAGATCGGCGTGCCCGGGCCGCGGACGGGTCAGCGGGGCATTGCGGGCCAGACCCGCCAGCACCTCCGCATCGACCGGATCGGCCGCCATGACCTGCTCCCACTTGGGCCACTCGGTGTTGCCCACCATGATCGCCACCGGGGAACCGAGGGTGAGGCCGTGCCGGACCCCGCCCAGGAAAGTGACCTCGTCCCGCTCGAACTTCATCCGGGCACCGCGGCCATAGCCCAGCCGCCGCCTCGCGAGATGGTCCGCCACCATGTCCGTGGTGATCGGCACGCCGGCGGGAAGACCCTCCAGCGTCGCCACGAGTGCGGGACCGTGGGACTCACCCGCGGTCAGCCAGCGCAACCTGCTCAACGGTGCTCCTCCATGCTCGCGCCCCGGTACTGCCCTGCGTACGCACGTCCTCGCGTACGGCGACGGCCCGACCGGGTGCGCGGCCCCGGTCCGCCGTCTCCGATCCTCCCACGTCCGGGCCGGGTGTCCGGCCGCCGGTCCATCAGGCGGACGAGCCCGTGGACGGACCGTCGGTCCGTCGCTGCTGCGGGGCGTACGCCCCGAGGAAGTCCGCCCCGCTCGGCCCGGCGGCGGGTTGCGCCTGCTGCGGGGCGTAGGCGCCCAGGTGGTCGGCGCCCCTGCCCTGCCCGTACTGCGCCGCGGCGTGTACGGGCTGCCCGGTGCGGACGGCCCGCCGATAGGCGATCTTCCGCTTGATCTTCACGACCCAGGACGCGACGACGGCGAGCACGATCAGGGCGAGCACCGTGATCTGCACCCAGTCGGGCAGGAAGCCCAGCACGGACTCGAATATCTGGGACTTGACGGACGCCTGTGGCAGGCCTGCGGACATGATGCGGTGACCCCTCCCCTGTTCCGCCCCCTGCGGAACCGAGAGCGGATCTTAGCGGTCCGCGAGAGCGCGCTCCCCCGCTTTTCGCATGGCGTCCAGCGGCGCCGGGGCCAGCCCCGTCATCTGCTCGACCTGGAGCACGGCCTGGTGCACCAGCAGGTCGAGGCCGCTGACGACGGCGCCGCCGTACGCCGACCAGCGGGCGGCGAGGACCGTGGGCCAGGGGTCGTAGAGCACGTCGAAGAGGGCCGCCGGGCGGTCCGGCACGGACCGGGCGAGGGCGTCGGTGACTCCGGCCGGCGTGGTGCTGATCACCAGCGGGGCGCGCAGGGCCTGCTCGGCGTCCGCCCAGTCGGCGATGCGCACCGTCACGTCCAGCCGCTCGGCCCAGCGGCGCATCTCGGCGGCGCGGGCCTCGCTGCGCACGTACACGGCGATCTCACCGGGGCAGACCCGGGCGAGCGCGGCCAGCGCGGACGAGGCGGTCGCGCCCGCGCCGAGGATCGCGGCGGCCTCGACCTTGTCGATGCCGTGCTCGCGCAGCGCCGCGACCATGCCGGGGATGTCGGTGTTGTCGCCGGTCCGGCGGCCGTCCTCGGTGAAGACGACCGTGTTGACGGCGTCGACCGACGCCGCGGTCTCGCTGATGCCGTCGAGCAGTGGGATCACGGCCCGCTTCAGCGGCATGGTCAGCGACAGCCCCGCCCACTCGGAGCCGAGCGTGTCGAAGAAGCCGGGCAGTCCGGCCTCGTCGACCTCGAACCGGTCGTAGCTCCAGCCGTCCAGTCCCAGTTCCCGGTAGGCCGTGCGGTGCAGGACCGGGGAGAGCGAGTGGGCGATCGGGGAGCCGAGTACGGCGGCACGGCGTGATGTGGCCATCGAAGGGTTCCTCAGTTGTTCCGCGAGGCGTTGAACTGGTCGACCAGCTTCTGGTGTTCCGCGTTCGTCTTCGTGAACTTGCTCGTCTTGCCGTCGAGCGAGATGAAGTAGTACCAGCCGTCGTCCGTCGGGTTCAGGGCGCCCTTGAGGGCGTCCTCGCCCGGGTTGTCGATCGGACCCGGCGGCAGGCCCTTGTGGAAGTACGTGTTGTACGGGTTGTCGTAGTTCCGCAGCTCGCTCAGGCTCAGGTCGATCTTGCTCTGGTTCTTGATGTAGTTGTACGTGGAGTCGAACTCCAGCATGCCGTTGGTCTGCGGATTGCCGGGCTTCATGCGGTTGTAGACGACCTCGGCCATCTTGCGGAAGTCGCTGTGGCTGGTGCCCTCGGCCTGGACGAGGCTGGCGGCGGTGATCAGCTGCCAGGGGTTCTCCAAGCCGAGGCTCTGGGCCTTCTTCTCCACGCCGAGCTTCTCGTACGTACGCGTCGCCCGCTGGACCATCTGCTTGAGGACGTCCTCGGGCTTCTGGCCCTCGCTGACGCCGTAGCTGGAGGGGAAGAGGAAGCCTTCCAGCGGGTCCTTGACGTCCGGGTGGTCCTGGGCCCACTCGGGCAGTCCGAGCTTGTCGTGGTCCTTCTCGGCGACGGCGGCGGTGGTGCCCTCCTTGACCTTCAGCCGCTTGTCGATGAGGCGGTAGATGTCGACGTTGCGCTTGCCCTCGGCGATGATCAGGTTGTCGCGGCTCTCGGGGCTGAGCATCAGTTCGACCGCGCTCTCGGCCGACATTTGCTTCTGCAGCGTGTACACGCCGGCCTGGATGTTCCGGCCGTCGGGGTTGCCGGCCTGGGCCGAGACGAAGGCGTCGACGCTCTTGACGACCCCGGCGGCCTTGAGCGCCCGGCCGATGGCATAGCCGTCGGAGCCCTCGGGGATCTCGACGGACACCTCCTGGCCGCTGCCGTCGCCCGCGAAGTCCGGGGCGTCGCCGAAACGATCCTGGTAGAACTGGTAGCCGACGTAGCTCACGCCCGCCAGGCCGCCGCCGAGGACCAGGACGACCAGCAGGCAGGCCATGCCGTTGCGGCGCTTCTTGGGTTTGCCGCCGCGCCCCCGCTGGTCGTCGCGCCCGCGGCGGCTCGGCGGCTCCTCGTCCTCGTCGTCGCCGCCCGCGAAGAACGCGTGTTCGCCCTGGTCGGGGCCGGGGTCCCAGTCGGTCTCCGGCTCGGGCTCGGCCTGCCGGCGGCCGGGCGGCTCCGGCGGCGGATAGGCCTCGGGGGTCCCGTAGTAGTCCTGCTGGCCCCCGCCGTACGCTCCGGCCTGCTGCTGGCCGTAGGGGTCCGACGGGTCGCCGGGGTAGGAGACCTGCTGGTGGGGATCGTCGGACCAGCCGCCGTCGCCGTACTGCTGCTGGTGGTAGCCCTGGTCGTGCGGCTGCCCGTGGCCCTGCTGCCCGGGGTACTGCTGATGGCCGTGGGGCTGTGCCGCGTACTGCTGCTGGTCGTACGGGTACTGCTGCTGCGGGTGACCGTAACCGGCCTGCTCACCGGTGCCCCAGTCGCCGTACTGCGGCTGCTGCGGCTGCTGCGGGTAGTGCTGCGGCTGGCCGTCGTAGGCGGACTGCTGACCTTGATGGGCCTGCTGTCCATCCCATCCGCCGTCCCCGTACAACGGGTCCTCCGGATGCCACGGTTCGGAGCCTTGGCCCCGGCCATACTCAGTCATCGATCCCCTAGAGCCGCGAGGCGGCGGTCACGCGGCTTCCGGCTCGGCTCCCGTCCCGCCTCTTGCTGTGCGGGGGCTGTTCGAATGCCGCCGCATCGCGCGGAACGTTACCGTATCGCGATCAGATGACCACTTCGACGTCTTCGCCGGGTGCTTTACCTGACACCCGTTCGGATTCAAGGGCCTGTTGCAGGATGACCACGGCCGCTGCCTGGTCGATGACGGACCGGCCCTTCTTGGATTTCACGCCCGAGGCGCGCAGTCCTTGAGTGGCCGTCACCGTGGTCATGCGTTCGTCCAGGAGTCTCACCGGAACCGGGGCGATCATGCGCGCCAGTTCTTCGACGAAGCCGCGGACCTTGAGGGCGGCCGGCCCCTCGCCCCCCTTGAGGGAACGCGGCAGGCCGGCGACGACCTCGATCGGCTCGTACTCCTCGACGAGTTGCTTCAACCGCCGCTGAGCCGCGGGAACGTCACGCCCCGGGACCGTCTCGACCGGCGTGGCGAGGATTCCGTCGGGGTCGCACGAGGCGACCCCGATGCGGGCGTCCCCGACGTCGATCGCGAGTCGACGTCCTCTGCGCATGTTCTCGACCGTCTCTTACTTGGCCGTCTCGGCGACGAGGCGCTCGACGGCGTCCACGGCGTCACCGATGGCGGCGGGGTTCTGGCCGCCGCCCTGGGCGACGTCCGGCTTGCCGCCCCCGCCGCCGCCGAGGGTCTTGGCGGCCGTGCGGACCAGGTCGCCGGCCTTCAGGCCGCGCTCGCGGGCGGCCTCGTTGGTGGCGATGACCGTCAGCGGCTTGCCGTTCGCCACCGTGAACAGGGCGACGACGGCGGCCCGGCCGCCCTGGATGCGTCCGCGCACGTCGAGCACGAGCTTGCGCAGGTCGTCGGCCGTCGTGCCGTCCGGGACCTGACCGGTCACGACGGCAATGCCACGGACGTCCTTGGCGGACTCGGCGAGACCGGCGGCGGCCTGGAGGACCTTCTCGGCGCGGAACTTCTCGATCTCCTTCTCGGCGTCCTTGAGCTTGCCGAGCATGGCGGAGACCTTCTCCGGGAGCTCCTCCGGACGGCCCTTGATCAGCTCCTGGAGCTGGGCGACGACCGTGTGCTCCCGGGCGAGGAAGTTGTAGGCGTCCACGCCGACCAGGGCCTCGATGCGGCGCACACCGGAGCCGATGGAGGACTCGCCGAGCAGCTTCACCAGGCCCAGCTGGGCGGTGTTGTGCACGTGCGTGCCGCCGCACAGCTCCTTGGAGAAGTCGCCGATGGTGACCACGCGCACGCGCTCGCCGTACTTCTCGCCGAACTCGGCGATGGCGCCCTGCTTCTTGGCCTCGTCGATGCCCATGACGTCGGCGCGGACGTCGAGGTCGCGGGCGAGGACCTCGTTGATCTTCTGCTCGACGTCGGTCATCACGGCCGTCGGAACGGCGGACGGGGAACCGAAGTCGAAGCGGAAGCGGCCGGGCTGGTTCTCGGAACCGGCCTGGGCGGCCGTGGGGCCGAGGGCGTCGCGCAGGGCCTGGTGGGTCAGGTGCGTGGCCGAGTGGGCGCGGGCGATGGCCTTGCGGCGCCGGTCGTCGATGGCGGCGTGGGCCTTGGCGCCCACGGTCACCTCGCCGACCTGGACGACGCCCTTGTGCACGTAGACACCGGGGACCGGCTTCTGGCAGTCGCGGATCTCGATGACGGCGCCCGAGTCCGCCTTGATGCGGCCGGTGTCGCCGATCTGGCCGCCGCCCTCGGCGTAGAAGGGGGTGCGGTCGAGGACGATCTCGACCTCGTCGCCCTCGGTGGCGGCCGGGGAGGAGACGCCGTCGACCAGGATGCCGACGATCGTGGACTCGCCCTCGGTGTCGGTGTACCCGATGAAGTCGGTGGCACCGGCGCGGTCGGCGATCTCCCGGTAGGCGCCCATGTCGGCGTGGCCGGTCTTCTTGGCCTGGGCGTCGGCCTTGGCGCGCTCCCGCTGCTCCTTCATCAGGCGGCGGAAGCCCTCCTCGTCCACGGACAGCCCCTGCTCGGCGGCCATCTCCAGGGTGAGGTCGATCGGGAAGCCCCAGGTGTCGTGGAGCAGGAAGGCCTTGTCGCCGGGCAGCACGGTGGAGCCGGCGGCCTTGGTGTCGCTGACGGCGGTGTCGAGGATGTTGGTGCCGGCCTTCAGCGTCTTGAGGAAGGCGTTCTCCTCGGCGAGGGCGACCTTCTCGATGCGCTCGCGGTCGGTGACGAGCTCGGGGTACTGCTGACCCATCATGCCGATGACGACGTCGATCAGGTCCTTGACGACCGGTCCGGTGGCGCCGAGCAGGCGCATGTTGCGGATGGCGCGGCGCATGATGCGGCGCAGCACGTAGCCGCGGCCCTCGTTGCCGGGGGTGACGCCGTCGCCGATGAGCATGGTGGCGGTGCGCATGTGGTCGGTGACCACGCGCAGGGAGACGTCCGAGGCGTGGGCGTCGCCGTAGGCGACACCGGTCAGCTCGGTGGCCTTCTTGATGACGGCCATCGAGGTGTCGATCTCGTACATGTTCTGCACGCCCTGCAGAATCATGGCGAGGCGTTCGAGACCGAGGCCGGTGTCGATGTTCTTGCTGGGCAGTTCGCCGAGGATCTCGAAGTTGTCCTTGCCGGTGCCCTCGCCCCGCTCGTACTGCATGAAGACGAGGTTCCAGATCTCCACGTACCGCTCGTCGTTGACGGCGGGGCCGCCCTCGGCGCCGAACTCGGGGCCGCGGTCGTAGTTGATCTCGGAGCAGGGGCCGCAGGGGCCGGGGACGCCCATGGACCAGTAGTTGTCCTTCATGCCCAGGCGCTGGATCCGCTCCTTGGGCACGCCGACGACCTCGTGCCAGATGCGCTCGGCCTCGTCGTCGTCCTTGTAGACCGTGATCCACAGGCGCTCGGGGTCGAGGCCGTAACCGCCCTTGTCCTGGGGGCTGGTGAGCAGCTCCCAGGCGAGCTTGATGGCGCCTTCCTTGAAGTAGTCGCCGAAGGAGAAGTTGCCGCACATCTGGAAGAACGTGCCGTGCCGGGTGGTCTTGCCGACCTCTTCGATGTCCGGCGTGCGCACGCACTTCTGCACGCTCGTGGCGCGGGCGAAGGGCGGCTTGACCTCACCCAGGAAGTACGGCTTGAAGGGCACCATGCCGGCGGGGACGAGGAGCAGAGTCGGGTCGTCCGCGATGAGCGACGCCGAAGGGACGACGGTGTGCCCGCGCTCCTCGAAGAAGCTCAGCCAACGGCGGCGAATCTCGGCCGACTCCATCAGTGGTCCTCATTCCGGTTGTACGTGTGCGTCTGGTACGTCGAACCCTCGACGTACTTGGGGTTGTTGCGGTTCTCGATGGCGGCGTACCGCCGGGGGCCGGGAAGTTCGGGGTTCTCATTGATCCCGAGCGCGTCACCCAGCTCCGCCTCGCGGACGGCCATGTTGTCGCGGACATCGAGCGCGAAGCCGACGGCCCGGTCCTTCAGGCGGTGACCGGCCTCGATCGCCTTGTGGCCGGCGGCCTTGGCAAGGCTGTCGGGGGTCAGCTGCTTGAGCTTGCGGTTGACCTTGGTGGTGGCCCAGACACCGGCGGCGACGCCCGTGCTGAACCAGAAGGTGCGGCGGAACATCGCTGGCTCTCAGTCCCTCTTCCCTCGGGCGCTGCGCCGAGAGACCGTACGGCCCACGATCACGGTACGCCTGGACGCGTTGGCGGGCACGTCCTCCTTGCGGCCGCCGAGGGCCCGGCGCACGCCGTAGCCGAAGGCGGCGACCTTGACCAGGGGGCCGCCGAAGGTGGAGGCGACGGTGGTCGACAGCGCGGAGGCGTTGGAGGTGACCTCCTGGACGTCGGAGGCGATCGCGTCGACCCGGTCGATCTGGGTCTGCGCCGAGCGCACCGCCGTGGAGGCCTCTGCCAGGAGCGGGACGGCCTGGTCGGTCACCTCCGCGACGAGTTTGGTGGTCGCCTTGAGCGTCTGGGCCAGCCTCGCCAGGGCGACGGCGAGGAAGGAGACCAGGATCGCCCAGAAGACGGCCACCAGGATCCCGGCAACCTCTCCACCGGACACTGTGTGCACCCGCTCCCTGAAACGTGCCTGAACATCGAAAAAGTCGTGCGACGAGCCTATCGCGCCGGGGGTGGCGCTCCGTACCGGATATCCGTCCGGCGCCGGGCCGATCGCGAAAGCCCGCCGTCCCGGCCGCCCACGGGGGGCGGGGGGACGACGGGCTGAAGTACCGCGTGCCTGCCGGGGATCAGCGGGCGTAGTACTCGACGACGAGCTGCTCGTCGCAGATCACCGGGATCTCCTTGCGGTTCGGCTCGCGGTCCAGGCGGAACGCCAGGGCCTTGAGGTTCACCTGGAGGTAACGCGGGGTCTCGCCCTCGGGGGCGAAGCCACCCTCACGGGCGATCGTGAAGAGCGTCTTCTCCTTGGAGCGGTCGCGGACCTGCACGACGTCGTCCGGGCGGACACGGAAGGAGGGCTTGTCGACCTTCTTGCCGTTGACCTGGATGTGGCCGTGGACGACCATCTGACGGGCCTGGTAGATCGTGCGGGCGATGCCCGAACGCAGGACCAGGGCGTCGAGACGGCGCTCCAGCTCGATGATCAGGGCCTCACCGGTCTTGCCCTGGACCTTGGAGGCACGCTCGTAGGCGCGGACGAGCTGGCGCTCGGACACGTCGTACTGCGCGCGCAGACGCTGCTTCTCCAGCAGACGGACCTTGTAGTCCGAGTTCTGCTTGCGGCCACGACCGTGCTCACCCGGCGGGTAGGGACGGGCCTCGAAGTACTTGACGGCCTTCGGGGTCAGCGCGATGCCGAGGGCACGCGACTTCTTGACCTTGGGGCGGGACTGGTTCGCCACTGCTTCTCATTTCCTTGATTCGGCTTGTCAGGGTGGTGGGAGGTCGCATCCGCAGCCGGGGAAACCCGCCTCGGTCCCGAAGGACCTCGGTGGGCAGCCGCTCCCCTGATCTGGGCACATACGTGCAGCACGCGAGTGGCCCACCGACCGGTCCCGTCCCGGAGGGGCGAGGGGTGGTGGGCTGCCCGCGACACCGTTCGACGGTGCGCGACGCTCCTGGAGCCGGTCCGGGGACACGCCCCTGGCCGGTTCCGGCCGACTGTCCCGTTCTGACTGCACGGGACGCGGCACTCCGGACGAGTTTACAGGGTGCTCAGGACCGCTTACGACCGAGGTTCTTCCGGGTCCACTCGACCGCGTCCGCGTAGCGGGCCTCCGCGCCGTGCCGGGTCGGCTCGTAGTACTCGCGGTCCTTGAGGGCGTCGGGGGCGTACTGCTGGGCGGCGATGCCCTCGGGCAGGTCGTGCGGGTACACGTACCCCTGGCCGTGGCCGAGCTTGGTCGCGCCCTTGTAGTGGCTGTCGCGCAGATGCGCCGGGACCGGTCCGGCCAGGCCCTTGCGCACGTCCTCCAGGGCGGCGCCGATCGCGGTGGTCGCGGCGTTGGACTTGGGGGCCAGGGCGAGCGCGATCGTGGCGTGGCTGAGGGTGAGGGCCGCCTCGGGGAAGCCGATCATGGCGACGGCCTGGGCGGCGGCGACCGCGATCTGCAGGGCGTTCGGGTCGGCGAGCCCGATGTCCTCGCTGGCGGAGATCATCAGGCGCCGGGCGATGAAGCGCGGGTCCTCGCCGGCCTCGATCATCCGGGCCAGGTAGTGCAGGGCGGCGTCGACGTCGGAGCCGCGGATGGACTTGATCAGGGCGCTGGCCACGTCGTAGTGCTGGTCGCCGTCGCGGTCGTACTTCACGGCCGCCCGGTCGACCGTCTCCTCCAGGGTGGTCAGGCCGATCTCCGTCTCGCCCTTGTCCAGGGCGGCTCCGGCGGCCGCCTCCAGGGCGGTCAGGGCGCGGCGGGCGTCACCGCCGGCGATGCGCAGCAGGTGGCTCTCGGTCTCCTCGGGGAGGCCGACGGCGCCCTTGAGGCCACGCTCGTCCGTGAGGGCGCGGCGCAGCAGGTCCCGGATGTCGTCGTCCGTGAGCGGTTCAAGGGTGAGCAGCAGGGAGCGGGACAGCAGCGGGGAGATGATCGAGAAGTACGGGTTCTCCGTCGTCGCCGCGATGAGCGTCACCCAGCGGTTCTCGACGGCCGGGAGGAGGGAGTCCTGCTGGGCCTTGCTGAAGCGGTGGATCTCGTCGAGGAAGAGGACGGTCTCCTTGCCGTAGCCGCCGGAGGCGCGGCGGGCGCCGTCGATGACCGCGCGGACCTCCTTGACCCCGGCGGTGATCGCCGACAGCTCCACGAAACGGGCGTCGGTCGCCTTGGAGACGACGTACGCCAGGGTGGTCTTGCCGGTGCCGGGCGGGCCCCAGAGGATCACCGAGGAGGGGCCGGCCGGGCCGGAGGCGGCCTCGCCGACCAGTCGGCGCAGCGGTGAGCCCGGCTTCAGCAGGTGCTGCTGGCCCACGACCTCGTCGAGGGTACGCGGGCGCATCCGCACGGCGAGGGGGCTGCTGGACGGCTCCTTCTCCTGGCGTTCTTCGGCTGCGGCGGTGAACAGGTCGGGCTCCACGTCAGAAACCCTAGTTCACCCCACCGACAATCCGGCCGGGGCCCGGAACGCCCGGGTCAGCTGGTCCAGAAGTCCCACCAGCGGGTCAGGATCAGCATGCCGATGATGCCGATGTGCAGCACGGGCATGACCCAGGTGAACTCGCCGAAGAAGCCCTTGAGCCAGCCCGGGGCGGGCAGGAAGCCCGTGCGGACGTTGAACGAGGTGACGTACCAGAACATCAGGATCGTCGCAACCCAGGCGAGGCAGCACCACAGGCACAGGGCGTTGATCCGGTACAGGGACTGGAATGTGAGCCAGGCGCAGAAGACGACGCCGAACAGGCAGCCGGCGTTGAAGGTGAGCCAGTACCAGCGCGGGTGGCGGGCGCGGGCGAGCAGGCTGATGCCGACGCAGACGACGATGCCGTAGGCGACCAGGCCGAGCATCGGGTTCGGGAAGCCGAAGACGGCGGCCTGCTTGCTCTCCATGACGCTGCCGCAGGAGACGACCGGGTTGAGGCTGCAGCCCGGGGTGAACGTCTTGCCCTCGACCTTGGCTTCCAGGAGCTTGAACTTGTCGAGCGTGATGACCCAGGCGGCGAGCAGTCCGGCCGCGCCCGTGATCACGAGCAGCAGGGCGAGGGCCCGGCTTGCGCCCTGCGCGCGCGGCGCGATCTCGGCGCGCTCCGGCTCGGGCTCCGTGGAGACGTCCTTGACTGTCGTCTTGCTCATCACGCCGATTCCGTCACTTGAGACCTGAACATCTTCGGGCAGGGCCATTGTGCCGCACCGGGCTGTGTCTCCACCGTTCAGTGGGGATAAGGACGACCGCACGATCGCCCTTGAGGGGTGTGTTTCGGCCGACGTCCGTCGCAGGGCAGCACAAGGGTGCGAACCGGCCCGGGGAACGGCGAAGGCGCCGGGCCCCTCGTCGGGGGTCCGGCGCCTTCGCGGGTGGGCTGTCAGCCGAGCCGGGCTTCCAGTTCCGCCACGATCTCGTTGACGCCCACGGCCGTCTGCTCGCCCGAGGTCATGTCCTTGAGCTGGACGACGCCGTCGGCGAGGTCGCGTTCGCCGGCGACGATCGCGTAGCGGGCGCCGCTGCGGTTGGCGTTCTTCATCGCGCCCTTGAGGCCCTTGCCGCCGTAGGAGAAGTCGGCCGCGATGCCGTTCTTGCGCAGCTCGGTGACCTTCGCGAACAGGATGCGGCGGGCCTCCTCGCCGAGCGGGACGGCGAACACGCTGGTGCTGGGGGGCAGTTCGAGCTCGACGCCCTCCGCCTCCAGTGCGAGGACCGTGCGGTCGACGCCGAGGGCCCAGCCGACGGACGGCAGCGCAGGGCCGCCGATCATCTCGGACAGGCCGTCGTAGCGGCCGCCGCCGCCCACCGCGGACTGCGAGCCGAGGCCGTCGTGGACGAACTCGAAGGTGGTGCGGGTGTAGTAGTCCAGGCCGCGCACCAGCTTCGGGTCGTCCTCGAAGGCCACGCCCGCCGCCGTGATCAGCTCACGGACCTCCTCGTGGTACGCCTTGCACGCGTCGCACAGGTAGTCGCGCAGCAGCGGGGCGTCGGCCAGCTGCTTCTGGACCTCCGGGCGCTTGTCGTCCAGGACGCGCAGCGGGTTGATGTCCGCGCGGCGCAGGGTCTCCTCGTCCAGGTCCAGGCCGCGCAGGAACTCCTGCAGCGCCGTCCGGTAGACCGGGCGGCACTCCTTGTCGCCCAGGCTGTTGAGCAGGATCCGGAAGTCGCTCAGGCCGAGCGAGCGGTAGGCCTGGTCGGCCAGGATGATCAGCTCGGCGTCGAGCGCCGGGTCCTCGGCGCCGATGGCTTCGGCACCGACCTGGGAGAAGTGGCGGTAGCGGCCCTTCTGGGGGCGCTCGTAGCGGTAGTACGAGCCCGAGTACCAGAGTTTGACCGGGAGGTTGCCGGCCTTGTGCAGGTTGGCCTCCAGCGCGGCGCGCAGCACGGAGGCCGTGCCCTCGGGGCGCAGGGCGAGCCGGTCGCCGCCCTTGGTCTCGAAGGCGTACATCTCCTTGGTGACGATGTCGGTGGACTCACCGACGCCGCGCGCGAAGAGCTCGACGTTCTCGAAGCCGGGCGTCTCGATGTAGCCGTAGCCGGAGTTGCGCAGCGGGGCGGCGATCGCCTCGCGGACCGCCAGGTACTTGGCGGAGTCCGGCGGGATCAGGTCGTACGTGCCCTTGGGGGCCTTGAAGGTGCTCACAGGACGTCTCTCGTCACATTCCTCGTCGGGGAGCGGGCTGGGCTCCCTGGCCGGCCGCCACCTGCCGCAGATACGGGTTGGTGGCGCGCTCCCGGCCGATGGTCGTCTGGGGGCCGTGGCCGGACAGCACCACGGTCGAGTCGTCGAGCGGCAGGCACACGCGGGCCAGCGAGTCGAGGATCTCGGCCGGGTCACCGCCGGGCAGGTCGGTGCGTCCGATGGAGCCGGCGAACAGCAGGTCGCCCGAGAACAGGACCGGCGGGATGTCCGCCGCCTCGGGCAGGCCGAAGGTCACCGACCCCTTGGTATGGCCCGGCGCGTGCGAGACGGTGAGCTCCAGTCCCGCCAGGTCGAGCGCGGCGCCATCGGTCAGCTCCTTGACGTCGTCCGGCTCCCCGATGGTCAGCTCGCCCAGCAGCGGCATGCCGATCGAGCGTCCCAGCGCCTTCTCGGGGTCGCTCATCATGTACCGGTCGTCGGGGTGGATCCAGGCCGGCACGTCGTGCGCGCCGCACACCGGGACGACCGAGGCGACGTGGTCGAGGTGGCCGTGGGTGAGGACGACGGCGACGGGCTTGAGCCGGTGCTTGGCGATGGCCTCCGCGACGCCGTCGGCGGCCTGGTGGCCGGGGTCGATGATCACGCACTCCTCACCGGCGGCGGGGGCGACGAGGTAGCAGTTCGTCCCCCAGGCCCCGGCGGGGAACCCGGCAATGAGCACGATCGTCCTTCGTTGTGTCGATACGGGCGGCTGCGGCTGTCGTCAGAGCCTACCGGCGCTGCCGTTTCCACAGCGAACCCATATACGGTACGGGGCACACGCGGGCGGTCGGCGCACAGGCCCCTCGCGTACCGGTCGACGTATCAGACGCATGAGGAGAGAACCCGGTGGTCAGCCAGGAACAGCGGCGGCGTCAGCTCGCCCGGGAGAAGTACCTGCGGCAGCAGCAGCGGCGCACTGACGCACGGCGCAAGGCCCGTATCCGCAACTCGGTGATCGCCTCGGTTCTCGGCGTGGTCGTGGTGCTGTCGGTGACGGTCTTCCTGACCAAGCCGTTCGAGGACGACGGCAAGAAGGAGAACGCGGGCGCGGAGGTCACGCCGAGCGCCTCCCCCAGCAAGGCCCCGGACCCGTGCGAGAAGCCCGCGGCGGGCAAGGTCGAGACGCAGACCTGGAAGAAGGAACCGGCGCTGGCGATCGACGAGTCGGCGAAGTACACGATGAAGCTGGACACGACCTGCGGCGAGATAGACATCGCGCTGAAGGCGTCGGCGGCCCCGCACACCGTCAACTCGTTCAAGTTCCTCGCCGACAAGGGGTACTTCGACCACAGCAAGTGCCACCGGCTCACCGACCAGGGCATCTACGTCCTGCAGTGCGGTGACCCGCAGGGCACCGGCATGGGCGGACCCGGCTACACCATCCCGGACGAGAACCTCAAGGACAAGAGCCTCAAGGGCGGGGTGTACCCGGCGGGCACGGTCGCGATGGCGAACCAGTACAACGCCCAGACGAAGCAGGGCCGCGACAGCGGTGGCAGCCAGTTCTTCCTCGTCTACCAGGACAGTCAGCTGCCGCCCGACTACACACCGTTCGGTACGGTGTCCGAGGCGGGCATGAAGGTGCTGCAGAAGATCGCCAAGGCCGGAGCGCAGGCTCCCGACCCTCAGACGGGCAACACGGCGCCCAACGCGACGGTCGTGATCAACAAGGCCACGGTCAGCGAATCCTGAGCCCCAACTGCGTAATTTCGGTCGCGCGGGATGCGGACAGGCCCCCCGCCGGTCGCCTATGTTGGCCGTGACGAAACTGTGGACGATGCCCGGGGGAGCTTCAGGCCCCCCGCAGGCATCATGTGGAGGAGGCGCTGTGAGCAGCGACCCGTGGGGCCGCGTCGACGAGACGGGGACCGTGTACGTGCGTACGGCCGACGGCGAGCAGGTCGTCGGTTCCTGGCAGGCGGGCTCCCCCGAGGAGGCGCTGGCCTATTTCGAGCGCAAGTACGAGGGCCTGGTTGTCGAGATCGGCCTCCTCGAGAAGCGAGTGAAGACCACCGACCTGTCGGCGAAGGACGCCCAGGCCGCCATCGACCACATTCGCGAACAGGTCGACGCGCATCACGCGGTGGGCGACCTGGACGCCCTGCGGGTCCGGCTGGACAAGCTCGTGGAGCTGGTGGAGGCGCGCCGCGAGGAGCGCAAGGCGCAGCGCGCCAAACAGTCCGACGAGGCCCGTCACGCCAAGGAGGCGCTGGTCGCCGAGGCGGAGGAGCTGTCGCAGTCGGACCAGTGGCGGGCGGCGGGTGAGCGGCTGCGGGCCCTGGTGGACACCTGGAAGGGTCTGCCGCGGCTGGACCGCAAGTCCGACGACGAGCTGTGGCACCGGTTCTCGCACGCGCGGTCGGCGTTCTCCAAGCGGCGCAAGCAGCACTTCGCGCAGCTGGACGCGCAGCGCGAGGAGGCCCGCAAGACCAAGGAGCGGCTGGTCGCCGAGGCCGAGGCGCTGTCGAACTCGACGGACTGGGGTGTGACGGCGGCGCGCTACCGCGAGCTGATGTCCGAGTGGAAGGCCGCGGGCCGTGCCCAGCGCGAGCACGAGGACGACCTGTGGAACCGCTTCCGCGGCGCCCAGGACGTCTTCTTCGCGGCCAGGAGCTCGGTCTTCGCCGAGCGGGACGCCGAGCAGGCGGAGAACCTCAAGCTCAAGGAGGAGCTGGCCGAGGAGGCCGAGAAGCTCCTGCCGATCACGGACCTGAAGGCGGCCCGGGCCGCCTTCCGGAACGTGAACGAGCGCTGGGAGGCCATCGGCCACGTGCCGCGCGACGCCCGGCCGAAGGTCGAGGGCCGTATGCACGCCGTCGAGCGGGCCATCCAGGAGGCCGAGGAGGCCGAGTGGCGCCGGACCAACCCGGAGGCGCGTGCGCGTGCCGAGGGGCTGACCGGGCAGCTCCAGGCCGCGGTGGACAAGCTGCGGGGCCAGATCGAGCAGGCCCGCGCGCAGGGCAACAACGCCCGGGCCGACAAGCTCCAGCGTGAGCTGGAGGGCCGCCAGGCGCTGCTGGACCAGGCGCTGAAGGGCCTGCAGGAGTTCGGCGGCTGACACCGGCCGAAAAGGGGCTCCCGTACTCGCCGTACGGGAGCCCCTTTCGCATGTCCGCTACGAGCGGTCACGTCCTGTTGCGCGCCGACGTCACCCGGTAGACGTCGTAGACGCCCTCGACGCCCCGGACGGCCTTCAGCACGTGGCCGAGGTGCTTCGGGTCACCCATCTCGAAGGTGAAGCGGGACGTGGCGACCCGGTCGCGGGAGGTCTGGACGGCCGCGGACAGGATGTTGACGTGCTGGTCGGACAGCACGCGCGTGACGTCCGACAGCAGCCGGGAACGGTCGAGGGCCTCGACCTGGATGGCGACCAGGAAGACCGAGGACTGCGTGGGCGCCCACTCGACGTCGAGGATGCGCTCGGGCTCGCGGGACAGCGAGTCCACGTTCACGCAGTCGCTGCGGTGCACCGATACGCCGCTGCCGCGGGTGACGAAACCGATGATCGGGTCGCCGGGCACGGGCGTGCAGCAGCGGGCCAGCTTGACCCACACGTCGTCGACGCCCTTGACGACGACGCCCGGGTCGGCGCTGGAGCGGCGCTTGCGGCTGCGGCCCCGGGCCGGCGGGACCGACTCGTCGATCTCCTCGGTGGCCGCCTCCTCGCCGCCGAGGGCCTGCACCAGCTTCTGCACGATGTTCTGCGCGGAGACGTGGCCCTCGCCGATCGCCGCGTACAGCGCGGAGATGTCGGCGTAGCGCATCTCGTGCGCCAGGGTCACCAGGGAGTCGCCGGTCAGGATGCGCTGGATCGGCAGGTTCTGCTTGCGCATGGCGCGGACGATGGCGTCCTTGCCCTGCTCGATCGCCTCGTCGCGGCGCTCCTTGGAGAACCAGGCACGGATCTTGTTGCGGGCGCGCGGTGACTTGACGAAGCCCAGCCAGTCGCGGGAGGGCCCGGCGCCGGGTGCCTTCGAGGTGAAGACCTCGACCAGATCGCCGTTGTCGAGGGTGGACTCCAGCGGGACCAGGCGGCCGTTGACGCGGGCGCCTATGGTGCGGTGGCCGACCTCGGTGTGCACGGCGTAGGCGAAGTCCACGGGGGTGGCGCCCGCCGGGAGCGCTATGACGTCACCCTTGGGGGTGAAGACGAAGACCTCGTTGCGCGAGAGGTCGAAGCGCAGGGACTCCAGGAACTCACCCGGGTCCTCCGTCTCCTTCTGCCAGTCCAGCAGCTGCCGCAGCCACGCCATGTCGTTGAGGTGGTCGTCCTTGCCCTTGCCGGACGACTTGGGCGCGTCGGTGCGCACCTTGGAGGCGCCGGCGACGGCCTCCTGCTTGTACTTCCAGTGCGCGGCGATGCCGTACTCGGCGCGGCGGTGCATGTCGAAGGTGCGGATCTGCAGCTCGACGGGCTTGCCGCCGGGGCCGATGACCGTCGTGTGCAGCGACTGGTACATGTTGAACTTGGGCATCGCGATGTAGTCCTTGAACCGGCCGGGGACCGGGTTCCATCGCGCGTGCACCGTGCCGAGGGCCGCGTAGCAGTCGCGGACGGTGTCCACGAGGACGCGGATGCCCACCAGGTCGTAGATCTCCGCGAAGTCACGGCCGCGGACGATCATCTTCTGGTAGACGCTGTAGTAGTGCTTCGGGCGGCCGGTGACGGTCGCCTTGATGCGGGCCGCGCGCAGGTCCTGCTGGACCTCGTCGGTGACGATGGCCAGGTACTCGTCGCGCTTGGGGGCCCGCTCGGCGACCAGCCGGACGATCTCGTCGTACATCTTGGGGTAGAGGATCGCGAAGGCGAGGTCCTCCAGCTCCCACTTGATGGTGTTCATGCCCAGGCGGTGGGCGAGCGGCGCGTAGATCTCCAGGGTCTCGCGCGCCTTCTTCTCCTGCTTCTCGCGCTTGAGGTAGCGCATGGTGCGCATGTTGTGCAGGCGGTCGGCGAGCTTGATGACCAGGACGCGGGGGTCCTTGGCCATGGCGACGACCATCTTGCGCACGGTCTCGGCCTGGGCGGCCTCGCCGAACTTGACCTTGTCGAGCTTGGTGACGCCGTCGACGAGCAGGGTGACGACGTCGCCGAAGTCGCGGCGCAGGTCCTCCAGGCCGTACTCGGTGTCCTCGACCGTGTCGTGCAGCAGGCCTGCCATCAGCGTGGCCGGATCCATGCCCAGCTCGGCGAGGATGGTGGTGACGGCGAGCGGGTGCGTGATGTACGGGTCGCCGCTCTTGCGCTTCTGGCCGCGGTGCCAGCGCTCGGCGACCTGGTAGGCGCGCTCGATCTGGCGGAGCGTGGCCGTCTCGATCTTGGGGTCGTTGCTGCGCACTATCCGCAGCAGCGGCTCCAGCACCGGGTTGTACGGGTTGGCGCGCTGGACGCCGAGGCGGGCCAGGCGGGCGCGGACGCGGTTGGAGGAGCCGCTGCGGGCCGGCTGACCGGAGGCCTGCCGCACCGGCGGGGCGGGCTTGGGGCGCGCCTGCTCGGCGGGCTTGTCGACCGGTGCCGACTGGGCGTGCTCGACCGGCCCGCGGGTGTCGTTCTTCGCGTGGGGCGCGTTCGGCGCGGGCTTGGCCGCGGCTGCCGAGGCGGACTCGGGCTTGGCGGCGGTCAGGTGCTGGGCCTCGTCTGGCAAGAGGGCTCCTCGTGCGCGATCCGGGTCCCCCGGTCAGGCTCCGGAGACCCCATGGTAGCGATCCTGCGCCTCAGGATCGCCTTCAGGCCACTGTGGGGGCCGTCAACCCGGGAAACACGAGAGGCGGGCTCCGGATTCCTCCGGGCCCGCCTCCGCGGTGTCGTGCCGGTGCGTGCCGCTCGGCGCCGGGGTTGCTAGACCGTGAGCAGCGCCTCCAGCGGGGCGCCGGCCAGGGCCGGCTCCAGGCGGGCACGGCCGCCGAGGAAGCCGAGTTCCATCAGGACGGCGAGACCCGCGACCTCGGCGCCGGCCCGGCGGATGAGCTGGACCGAGGCCTCGGCGGTGCCGCCGGTGGCGAGGACGTCGTCGACGACCAGGACGCGGTCGTCGGCGCTGAGGTCCTCGGCGTGCACCTCGATCTCCGCCGAGCCGTACTCCAGGTCGTAGGCCTGGGCGAGGGTGGCCCCGGGGAGCTTGCCCGCCTTGCGCACGGGGATGAAGCCGAGGCCGGCGCGGACGGCGACCGGGGCGCCGAGGATGAAGCCGCGGGCCTCCAGGCCGACGACCTTGGTGGCGCCGGTGCGCCCGGCGATCTCGGCGAGGGCGTCCGTGAGGGCCGTGAACGCCGCCGGGTCCGCCAGGAGCGGGGTGATGTCCTTGAACATCACGCCCGGCTCCGGGTAGTCGGCCACGTCCCTGATGCGGCTGAGCAGCAGCTCCCCGATGTCGGTCATCGGCGCTTCCCGGAGGGACGGCCGCGGCCGCGGGTGCGGGACGCGGGCTGGTTGCGCGGGCCCACGACCGCGGGAGCGGCGTCGTCCTCGGGTTCACCGGCGTACGCCTCGTCCTCGTGGACGTCGGTCTCGCCCTTGGCGGCGGACTGGGCCCGCTTGGCCAGGACGCGCTTCCTGAGGGCCTTCATCTGCGGCTCGCGCTCCTTGAGGTCGGCGACGAGCGGCGTGGCGATGAAGATCGAGGAGTAGGCACCGGCGGCGAGGCCGACGAACAGGGACAGCGAGATGTCGTTCAGCATGCCGGCGCCGAGCACACCGCCACCGATGAACAGCAGGCCCGCCACCGGCAGCAGCGCGACCACCGTGGTGTTGATGGAACGCACCAGGGTGCTGTTGATCGACCGGTTGGCGACGTCGCTGTAGGTCCAGCGGGTCTGCTTGGTGAGGTCCTTGGTCTGTTCCTTGAGGCTGTCGAAGACCACGACCGTGTCGTAGAGCGAGTAGCCGAGGATGGTCAGCAGACCGATCACCGTGCCCGGTGTGACCTCGAAACCGACCAGGGCGTAGATGCCGACCGTGATCGTGATGTCGTGGATCAGGGCGACGAACGCGGCGACCGCCATTCTCCACTCGAAGGCGATCGCCAGATAGATCACCACGAGGACCAGGAAGATGCCGAGGCCCTGCCACGCCTTGTTGGCGATCTGCTCACCCCAGCTGGGGCCGACCAGCTCGGCGTTGATCTGCTCCGGGTCGATCTTGAGGTCGTCGGCGAGGGTGTTCTTGATCTCGTTGGCCGCGCCCGTGTCGATGCCGGCGACCTGGATGCGCAGGCTGCCGTCGCCGAGCTTCTGGACGATCGCGTCGTGGCCGGAGGCCTCTTCCGCGTACTCCTCGGCCTGGGTCACCGAAGCGGCCGTGTTCTTCGGGGTGTTGAAGACGGCGCCGCCCTGGAACTCGATGCCCATGTTCAGGCCGCGGACCGCCAGGCCCACGATGGCCGTGATGGTGATCAGGATGGACAGGCCGTACCAGATCTTGCGGTTCTTGACGAAGTCGTAGCCGACCTCGCCACGGTGCAGTCGGGCGCCGAGGTTGCCGAGTTTCGACATCTCAGGCCTCCTTGGGGTCGACGGGGGCGGCGGGGCGGCGGGTGCGGCGCAGCGGGGGCTGGGCACCCAGGCTCTTCGGGTCGAGGCCGGACCACTTGTGGCCGTTGGCGAAGAACGGGCGGCGGGCCATCAGCGTCAGCAGCGGCTTGGTGAAGAGGAAGACCACGACCACGTCGAGCAGAGTGGTCAGGCCGAGCGTGAACGCGAAGCCCTGGACCTTGCCGACGGTCACGATGAACAGCACCGCCGCGGCGAGGAACGACACGAAGTCCGAGACCAGGATGGTGCGCCGGGCGCGCGGCCAGGCCCGCTCGACGGCGGGGCGCAGCGAGCGGCCCTCGCGGATCTCGTCGCGGACGCGTTCGAAGTACACGATGAACGAGTCCGCCGTGATGCCGATGGCGACGATGGCACCGCAGACGGCCGGGAGGTTCAGCGCGAAGCCGATGGTCGGGCCGAGCAGCGACATGATCGTGTAGGTCAGGGCGGCCGAGACCAGCAGCGACAGGATCGCGATGAAGGACAGGCCCCGGTAGTAGGCCAGCAGGTAGATCACGACCAGCGCGAGGCCGATGGCGCCGGCGATCAGACCGGCCTGGAGCTGGTCACCGCCCAGCGCGGCGGTCACGGTGGTCATGCTGTCGACCTTGAAGGTCAGCGGCAGCGCGCCGTACGTCAGCATGTTGGCCAGTTCCTGGGCCGACTGCTGGTTGAAGTTGCCCGAGATCTCGGCGTTGCCGCCGGTCAGCGCCTGCCGGACGTACGGGTCGGAGACCACGTCACCGTCGAGGACGATCGCGAACTGGTTCTGCGGCGACTGGTTCTGCGCCAGCTTGCCGGTGATGTCCGCGAACTTCTTGGCGCCGCCGTCCGTGAAGTCCATGGTGACGGTCCAGCCGGCACCGGTCTGGGTGTTCAGGACGGCCTGGGCCTTGTCGACGTCCGTGCCGTCGACCTCGGCGGGGCCGAGGATGTACTTCTGCCACTGGCCCTGCGCGTTCTGGCCGCAGGCCAGCGTCGGGTCGGAGGCCTTGGCGGTGTCGCCGACGGTGGAGCGGGTCTTCTCGTCGGTGCAGTCGAGCTTGGCGTACTGCTCCTGGAGCTTGCCGGCGGCGGCTTCGCCGGAGCCGCCGCTCGCGGACGGGGAGGGGCTGTTCTTCGCCGGGTCCGAGGCGCTCGCGGACGGCGTGGCGTCGGCCTTGAGCGCGTCCGTGACCGCGCGCCCCTGGGTGGTGGCAGAGGCGGACGGGGAGCCGGATCCCTTGTCGGTGGCCTCCGGCTTGTCGCTGGCCTTGCCGGACGGCTGGCCCGAGGGGCTGCCGGAAGGGCTGCCCGTGGGGCTCGGCGACGGGGCCGTGCCGCCGCCGGAGACCTCGGTGGCGAGGACCGGGCGGAAGTAGAGCTTGGCGGTGGTGCCGACCTGCTTGCGGGCCTGCTCCGAGTTGGTGCCCTTGGGAATGTTGACGATGATGTTTTCCCGGCCCTGCGTCTGGACCTCGGACTCGGAGACGCCCAGACCATTGACACGGCGCTCCATGATGGAGACTGCGGTGTCCATGTTGGTCTTGTTGATCGCCGACTCGTTGCCTGCCTCGGGGACCGCCCGGAGCGTGATGCTCGTGCCGCCGGCCAGGTCGATGCCGAGGCGCGGGGTCGTGTGCCCCGAGGCGAACATTCCACCGGTGAGCGCCGCGATGGCGATCAGGATCAGGGCCAGCGAGCGCCCCGGCTTGCTCTGGGCGCTCGCGCTCCGGCCCTTTTTAGGTGTGGCCACCTTCTCGTACTCCCTCTCGGGCCACCTCGCTCCGGGTCGGCGGACGGGCGGCCATGACATGGTGTCGGGATTCCGTGCGAGCTATGGCGTGTCCCGGGGCGCGCGGGACCCGGCCCGCGCACCCCGGGACACGACTACTTCGCCTCGGAGTCGCCGTCGGTCTTCTTCGGCTCTGCGTCCGTCTTCGCCTCGCCGGCCGGGGCCTCGTCGGCCGCTGCGTCGGCCGTGTCCTTCTTGCCGAGGTCGACGGCCTTGTCGTCAGCGGGGGCGTCGGTGGCGGAGTCGCCGGTCTCGGTGAGGGAGGAGGCGTCGTCCGGGACGAGGTCGGCGTCGGACTTCAGGTCGTGCTCGATGCCGTGGACGATGCGGTTGTACTCGTCGTCGGTGAGGACGGCACCGATGGCGTTCTTGGCGAAGAGGAGCTCGACGCCCGGCCCGGCGTCGAGGAGGACGGTGTCCTCGTTGACCTCCTTGACCGTGGCGTACATGCCCCCGATGGTGCGGACACCGCTGCCGGGCTGCATTTGGTTCCGCATCTCCACGGCCTGCTGCTGCTTCTTCTTGGCCGATCGGGTCATCAGGAACATGGCCCCGATGAGCACGATGAACGGGAGGAGGGTCAGGAGACTCACGGGTCGGTACTTCCTTCACACGACCGCGCTGTGAGCGGCCAGATGGTTGGGGGTGTGTACGCCGCCGACAAAGGCGGCATCGGCGGAGTCTAAGCGAGTCCGCGCGCATGGAACAACGCTCAGCATGGCACCGGGGTTCCTGCTCCGGCCACTGTCCTCGCCGACCCGGAGCGGCGAGAGCGCCGTCACGCCCCGAACAGGTCCTGTTGTCCGTTTCCGGCGGTCTGGGAGCGGGGCGGGGTGAGGCCGAGGTGCGCCCAGGCGGCGGGTGTGGCGACCCGGCCGCGCGGGGTGCGTGCGAGCAGTCCTTCCCGTACGAGGAAGGGTTCGGCCACCTCTTCCACCGTCTCACGCTCCTCCCCCACCGCGACAGCGAGCGTGGACAGGCCGACGGGGCCGCCGCCGAACAGCTTGAGGAGGGCTTCCAGCACGGCCCGGTCTAGGCGGTCGAGGCCGCGCGCGTCCACCTCGTAGACGGCGAGGGCGGCCGCGGCGATGTCCCGCGTGATCAGCCCGTCGGCCTTGACCTGCGCGTAGTCCCGGACGCGGCGCAGCAGGCGGTTGGCGATGCGCGGGGTGCCGCGGGAGCGGCCGGCGATCTCGGCGGCGCCCGCCGCGTCGATCTCGACCTCCAGGAGGTTCGCCGAGCGGTGGACGACCCGCTCCAGTTCGGCCGGTTCGTAGAACTCCATGTGCGCGGTGAAGCCGAAGCGGTCGCGCAGCGGGGGCGGCAGCAGTCCGGCCCGGGTGGTGGCGCCGACCAGGGTGAAGGGGGGCAGCTCCAGCGGGATGGCGGTGGCGCCGGGGCCCTTGCCGACGATCACGTCGACGCGGAAGTCCTCCATCGCCATGTACAGCATCTCCTCGGCGGGCCGGGACATGCGGTGGATCTCGTCGAGGAAGAGGACCTCGCCCTCCTGGAGCGAGGAGAGGATCGCGGCGAGGTCACCGGCGTGCTGGATGGCGGGGCCCGACGTGATGCGGATGGGGGCGCCCATCTCGGCCGCGATGATCATCGACAGGGTGGTCTTGCCGAGGCCGGGGGCGCCGGAGAGCAGCACGTGGTCGGCGGTGGCACCACGCGCGCGTGCGGCGCGCAGGACGAGGTCGAGCTGTTCGCGGACCTTCTCCTGGCCGATGAACTCGCCCAGGTCCTTGGGGCGCAGGGCCGCCTCGACGGCCTGGTCCTCACGGTCGGCGACCGGGCCCACCAGCCGCTCGGCGGCCTCGGCGTCGGTCGTGTCGTCCCAGTTCATGTGATGTGCCTCGGGTCGTGGGGGTCAGCGGGCGCGGTTGAGGGTCTGCAGGGCCGCCTTGAGCAACTGGCCCACCTGGGGCGTGCCCTCGGCGGCCTCGGCCTGCGGGGCCACGGCGGCGACGGCCTCGTCGGCCTCGCGGGTCGCGTACCCGAGACCGATCAGGGCAGCGTGCAGCTGGTCGCGCCAGCCGGAGCCGGCCGGTGCGCCGACGGCGGGTGCGCCGACCGGGGCGCCGAGCCGGTCCTTCAGCTCCAGCAGCAGCTTCTGGGCACCCTTCTTGCCGATGCCGGGCACGGCGGTGAGGGCCTTCTCGTCGCCGGTGGAGACGGCCCGGCGCAGGGCGTCGGGGGTGTGCACGGCGAGCATCGCCTGGGCCAGCCGCGGGCCGACGCCGCTCGCGGTCTGGAGCAGTTCGAAGACCTGCCGCTCGTCGTCGTCGGCGAAGCCGTACAGGGTGAGGGAGTCCTCGCGCACGACCAGGGACGTGTGGAGCTTGGCCGGCTGGCCCATGCGGAGCGTGGACAGCGTGTTCGGCGTGCACTGGACGGCCATGCCGACCCCGCCGACCCCGCCGACCTCGACGACCGCGGCGTCCGGGGCGAGTGCGGCCACTGTGCCGCTGACGAAGGCGATCATGCCGTACGGCCTTTCGATGCTGGGGTCGGTGCCGTGGCCGGCGCCGCGGCGGTGTGCCGGGCGACGGCCTGCTGGAGTCGGTTCTGCGCGGGGGCGCGCCAGATGTGGCAGATGGCGAGGGCGAGGGCGTCGGCCGCGTCGGCGGGCTTGGGCGGTGCGCTGAGCCGGAGCAGCCGGGTGACCATGGCGCCCACCTGGGCCTTGTCGGCCCGGCCGCTGCCGGTGACGGCGGCCTTCACCTCGCTCGGGGTGTGCAGCGCCACAGGGATGCCGCGGCGGGCGGCGCAGAGCATGGCGACGGCGCTGGCCTGGGCCGTGCCCATCACCGTGCGGACGTTGTGCTGGCTGAAGACGCGCTCCACGGCGACGAACTCGGGGCGGTGCTCGTCGAGCCACTGCTCGATGCCCTGCTCGACGGCGACGAGGCGGTGGCCCAGCTCCGCGTCGGCGGGGGTGCGGACCACGCCCACGCCGATCATCGTCAGCGGCCGTCCGGCGACGCCCTCGACGACGCCCACACCGCACCGGGTCAGTCCCGGGTCCACCCCCAGCACGCGCACGCGCCCTCCCTTTCGGTCACCTGTTTGTGCAGGCTATCGGGTGCCACCGACAACGCGACGGGCCGACGGGGTGTGTCCCGTCGGCCCGTTGCTCTCGTGCGCGGGTCAGGCGTCGACCTTCTCCATGACCTCGTCGCTGACGTCGAAGTTGGCGAAGACGTTCTGCACGTCGTCGCTGTCCTCCAGCGCGTCGATCAGCTTGAAGATCTTCTTGGCGCCCTCCTCGTCCAGTTCGACCTGCATGGTCGGGACGAAGTTGGCGTCGGCGGAGTCGTAGTCGATGCCGGCGTCCTGGAGGGCGGTGCGGACGGCGACCAGGTCGGTGGCCTCGCTGATGACCTCGAAAGTCTCGCCGAGGTCGTTGACCTCCTCGGCACCGGCGTCCAGGACGGCGCCGAGGACGTCGTCCTCGGTCAGCTCGCCCTTGGGGACGATCACGACGCCCTTGCGGTTGAACAGGTACGAAACCGAGCCCGGGTCGGCCATGGAGCCGCCGTTGCGGGTCATGGCGACGCGGACCTCGGAGGCGGCGCGGTTGCGGTTGTCGGTGAGGCACTCGATGAGCACCGCGACGCCGTTCGGGCCGTAGCCCTCGTACATGATCGTCTCGTAGTCGGCGCCGCCGGCCTCCAGGCCCGCGCCGCGCTTGACCGCGGAGTCGATGTTCTTGTTGGGGACCGACGACTTCTTCGCCTTCTGGATGGCGTCGTAGAGCGTCGGGTTGCCCTCGGGGTCGGCGCCGCCCATCCGGGCCGCCACCTCGATGTTCTTGATCAGCTTCGCGAAGAGCTTGCCGCGCTTGGCATCGATGACGGCCTTCTTGTGCTTCGTCGTGGCCCATTTAGAGTGGCCGGACATCTGCCTGTCTCCTTCGCGTAACCCATCTCAGCAACGAACGCAGGAATCCTACAAGGAGTCGGCTGTCCGGTTCGCCCTCACCATGGCGACGAACAGGGCGTGCACCCGGTGGTCGCCGGTCAGCTCCGGGTGGAACGACGTGGCCAGCGCGTTGCCCTGGCGCACGGCGACGATGTGGCCGTCGTGCTCGGCGAGCACCTCGGTCCGGGCGCCGACGGACTCGACCCACGGGGCGCGGATGAAGACGCCCTCCACCGGGTCGCCCTCGATGCCCGCGACGTCGACGGCCGCCTCGAAGGACTCGTTCTGCCGGCCGAAGGCGTTGCGGCGCACGATCATGTCGATGCCGCCGACCGTCTCCTGGCCCGAGCGCGGGTCCAGGATCTTGTCCGCGAGCATGATCATGCCGGCGCAGGTGCCGTAGACGGGCAGGCCGTCCCGCACGCGCGTGCGCAGCGGCTCCATCACGCCGAACAGCACGGCCAGCTTCGAGATGGTCGTGGACTCCCCGCCGGGGATGACCAGGCCGTCCACCTCGGCGAGTTCCTCGGGGCGGCGCACCGGCCTGGCCACGGCGTCGGCCGCGGCCAGGGCCACCAGGTGCTCCCGTACGTCGCCCTGGAGAGCCAGGACGCCTATGACAGGTGCTTCGGTCATGGGTGCTCTACCAGCCGCGGTTGGCGTAGCGCTCGGTCTCGGGGAGGGTGTCGCAGTTGATGCCGACCATGGCCTCGCCCAGGTTGCGGGACGCGTCCGCGATGATCTTCGGGTCGTCGTAGAAGGTGGTGGCCTTCACGATGGCGGCGGCGCGCTTGGCCGGGTCGCCCGACTTGAAGATGCCGGAGCCGACGAAGACGCCCTCGGCGCCGAGCTGGCGCATCAGGGCCGCGTCGGCCGGGGTGGCGACGCCGCCGGCGGAGAACAGCACGACCGGGAGCTTGCCGAGCTCGGCGACCTCCTTGACCAGCTCGTACGGGGCGCGCAGTTCCTTGGCGGCGGCGTACAGCTCGTGGTTGTCGAAGCCGCGCAGCTTGGCGATCTCGTTCTTGATCTGGCGCAGGTGGCGGACGGCCTCGACGACGTTGCCGGTGCCGGCCTCGCCCTTGGAGCGGATCATCGCGGCGCCCTCGGCGATGCGGCGCAGGGCCTCGCCCAGGTTGGTGGCGCCGCAGACGAACGGCGTGGTGAAGGACCACTTGTCGGAGTGGTTGACCTCGTCGGCCGGGGTGAGGACCTCGGACTCGTCGATGTAGTCCACACCGAGGGACTGGAGGACCTGGGCCTCGACGAAGTGGCCGATGCGGGACTTGGCCATGACCGGGATGGAGACGGCCTCGATGATGCCCTCGATCATGTCCGGGTCGGACATGCGGGCCACGCCGCCGTCCTTGCGGATGTCGGCCGGGACCCGCTCCAGGGCCATGACGGCCACGGCGCCCGCGTCCTCGGCGATCTTCGCCTGCTCCGGCGTGACGACGTCCATGATGACGCCGCCCTTGAGCTGCTCGGCCATGCCGCGCTTCACACGGGCGGTGCCGGTCTCGGGAGCCTGGTTTTCGGAGATGGACACGGGTGACCTCGCTGATGGGAAAGAGGGTTTTCTGCAGCACCGAGGAAACGTGAGGGGACCAGGCCACATCAAGGGCCAATGGGAACGCCGTGGATCCTTTTCCGGGGCACCGGCGGAAAACGGCAGGTGAACGAGGTCAGGCGGCCCGGTCCACCAGGGCTGCCGGAGGCTCGTCGTCCATCTCGAAGGCCAGGGGGAAGGGCGCGTGACCGGCCAGGCGGAACCAGCGCACCTTGCGGTGCCGGCGCAGGGCCCGGGCGGCGCGTACGGCGTCGTTGTGGAAGCGCCGGGCCATCGGGACCCTGCGGACCGCCTCGGTGAGCTCCCGGGCCGCTTCCTCTCCCCCGGGCGCGCCGCGCACCGCCTCCACCTGCGCCGGTTCCTCGAACACGGCCCGCAGCGCCTGGCTCAGCTCGCTCTCGGCGACCTCCCGCTGCTCCTCCTCGGCCTGCCGGGCGGCGTGCGCGGCCTCGTAGAGGACGATCGACGCGGCCGGGTCGAGCACGCCGGAGGTGGCCAGTTCCTGGGCGACCGAGGCGCGGCGCAGCAGCTGCGCGTCGAGCGCGGCGCGGGCGGCGTCGATCCGGGCGTGCAGCCGGTCCAGCCGCCCGGCGGTCCAGCTCAGGTAGAGGCCGATCGCCGCGAGGGCGACGAGGATCCAGATGAGGGTTGCGGTCACGGGCCAAGAGGCTACCGGGGCGTTCCACCGGCCGGCCGGGGTGTCTTGCCGGGGGTGGGACGTCGCCCGGGTCTTCAGGGGGCTGCCGCCCCCGGGCCCCCGCTGCCGGCCTGAACGGCCTCGTCCGCAGACGCCGGACGGGCGGGGTGGCGCGCCCCGCGATCCCCGGACGCCGTACGGGCTGACCGGCTCCCCGGCCGGCGGTCTCGCGTCAGTCCCGTGCCAGGCCCAGCCGTCCCCACAGGCCGCTGGTCCGCTCGTCCTCGGCGACCGCCGCCGCGCCCGCCGTCACCGTCTCGTAGACGGAGAGGATGTCCGCGCCGACGGTCGACCAGTCGAAGCGGCGCACGTGGGCGCTGCCCCGCGCGCGCAGCTCCGCACGCCGCTCCGGGTCCTCCAGGAGGCGTACGGCCGCGTCGGCCAGGGCGTCGGCGTCCTCGTTGGGGAACAGTTCGCCCGCCGCCCCCCGGTCCAGGACCTGGGCGAAGGCGTCCAGGTCGGAGGCGAGGACGGGAGCTCCGGCGGACATGGCCTCGACGAGGATGATGCCGAAGCTCTCGCCGCCGGTGTTGGGCGCGACGTACAGGTCGACGCTGCGCAGGAAGCGCGCCTTGTCCTCGTCGCTGACCATGCCGAGGAACTCCACGCGGGGGCGCAGCTCGACGGGCAGGGACTCCACGGCCTCCTTCTCGTCGCCGCGTCCGGCGACGAGCAGCCGGGCCTGCGGCCGGGCGGCGAGGATCTTCGGCAGGGCCTTCATCAGCACCGGCAGGCCCTTGCGGGGCTCGTCGATGCGCCCGATGAAGCCGATCGTGTCGCCCTGCCACTCGGCCTTGGGCTCGGCCCGGGCGAAGAAGTCGACGTCGACGCCGTTGGGGATCACCACCGCGTCCCCGCCGAGGTGCTCCACGAGCGTGCGCCGGGCGTACTCGCTCACCGCGATCCGGGCGCTGATCTTCTCCAGGGCCGCCTGGAGGATCGAGTACGCGGCGATCATGGCGCGGGAGCGCGGGTTGGACGTGTGGAAGGTCGCCACGATGGGTCCCTGGGCGGCCCAGCAGGCCAGCAGACCCAGCGACGGCGAGGTCGGCTCGTGGATGTGGATCACGTCGAACGCGCCCTCGTGCAGCCAGCGGCGCACCCGGGCGGCGCTCAGGAAGCCGAAGTTCAGCCGGGCCACCGAGCCGTTGTACGGCACCGGAACCGCGCGCCCGGCCGAGACGACGTACGGCGGCAGCGGGGTGTCGTCGTCGGCCGGGGCCAGGACGGACACCTCGTGGCCGAGGCGCAGGAAGTACTCGGCGAGGTCGCGGATGTGGAACTGGACCCCGCCCGGTACGTCCCAGGAGTAGGGGCAGACGATGCCGATCCTCACGGGCGTCCCTTCGCGGGGTCGAGGTCCGCGAGCCACAAGCGCTGCAGCATGTGCCAGTCCTCCGGATGGTCGGCGATGCCGGTGGCGAAGGCGTCGGCCAGCGCCTGTGTCATGACAGACGTCTTCTCGGCGCGCGTGCCTGACTCGGGCACCTCGACGGGCGGGTGGACGCGGCCGCGCATGACGGGCGAGTCGTCGTACCAGAGGGTGACGGGCAGCAGCAGGGCGCCCGTCTGCTGGGCGAGCAGGGCGGGTCCGGCCGGCATGCGGGCGGTGTCGCCGAAGAAGTCCACCTCGACGCCGGAGGCGGACAGGTCGCGGTCGGCGACCAGGCAGACCAGGCCGCCGTCGCGCAGCCGCCTGGCCAGGGTGCCGAAGGCGCTGCCGCCGCTGTGCGGCAGGACCTCCATGCCGAGGCCCTCGCGGTAGGCGACGAACCGGTCGTAGAGCGTCTCGGGCTTGAGGCGCTCGGCGACCGTGGTGAAGGGGATGCCGAGCCGGGTGGTGACCCAGGCGCCGGCCAGGTCCCAGTTGGCCAGGTGCGGCAGGGCCAGGATCACGCCCCTGCCCGCGTCCATGCCCTCGGTGAGGTGGTGCAGGTCCTTGGCGGTGAAGCCCTCCGCGATCCGCTCCCTGCTCCAGGCGGGGAGGCGGAATGACTCCATCCAGTAGCGCAGATACGACCGCATGCCCGCGCGGGACAGCTCGGCGAGGCGCTCGGGGCCCGCGCCCGGCACCACGCGCGCGTAGTTGCTCTCCAGGCGCTGCACGCCCTTGCCGCGCTGCTTCCAGGCGGCGTCGGCGATGGTGCGGCCGAGCCGTACGGCGACCGGCTCGGGGAGCTTCTTGACGGTGCTCCAGCCGAGGCCGTACAGCGCGTCCGTCAGCCGGTCCTGGGCGCTCACGTGGCCGCCTCGCTCCCGTGGGAGGCGTTCTGCTGCTCGCCTCCATCGTCCTGCGCGCCGGTGCGGTCCTGCGGGGCCGCGGCCGCCTCGGCCTCGGCGGACTCCCGGCGGACCGTGACGACCCGCTGGATCAGCGTGACGAGGCTGCCCACGGCGACGATCCACAGGGCGACCGGCAGCAGGTACTGGATGCCCGGTACGCCGAACGCGTGCAGGCCGGCCAGGCCCGCGGCGACCAGGGAGATCACCAGCCGCTCGGCGCGCTCCACGAGCCCGTTGACCGCGACGGGCAGGCCGATCGACTCGCCGCGGGCCTTGGTGTACGACACCACCTGCCCGCTGGCCAGGCAGAAGATCGAGACGGCGCACAGCACCAGGTCGTCGCCACCGCCGGCGTACCAGAGGATGAAGCCGCCGAAGATCGCGCCGTCGGCCACCCGGTCGAGCGTGGAGTCGAGGAAGGCGCCCCAGCGGCTGGACCGGCCGAGCTGGCGGGCCATGTTGCCGTCGACGAGGTCGGAGAACACGAACAGCGTGATCACGACCGTGCCCCAGAAGAACTCGCCCATGGGGTAGAAGACCAGCGCGCCCGCCACCACCCCGGCGGTGCCGATGAGTGTGACGGTGTCGGGGCTGACGCCCCGGCGGATCAGAAACGCGGCGAACGGTGTGAGGACACGCGTGAAGAATGCACGCGCGTACTTGTTCAGCATGGCCTTCCCGAGGGTCGGTGTCGCCGTCTGGCCCCTGCTGGCCACCGGCGGGCCCATCGTAGCCACGCGCGCGTGGCGGCGAGGGGCGGGCACCCGGACCCCTTTCGGGGGAACCCGCGGGGCACCGGCGGGCGGCGGGGTGACGTCGCTCGTATGGACGCACCGTGACGACAGTGGGAAGGTCGAAAGACCGCGGGCGTCGCCGGAGCCGCACCGCACGCGGCTCCGGCTGTCCGCGCCCCCAGTGACCTCACCGTGCACGGGAGGCAGGATCATGGGCGACAAGGCACAGACACACCCCGGAGCCGCCGGCAGGGCGCAGGCGGCCGACCACCCCCAGTCCGTACGGAATGTGGTGCTGGTCGGCCACTCCGGATCGGGCAAGACGACGTTGGTGGAGGCCCTCGCGCTGACCGCGGGGGCGGTGAACCGGGCGGGCCGCGTGGAGGACGGCGGCACCGTCTCCGACTACGACGACATCGAGCACCGGCAGCAGCGCTCGGTGCAGCTCTCCCTGGTGCCCGTCGAATGGGACGGCATCAAGGTCAACCTCCTGGACACCCCCGGATACGCCGACTTCGTCGGTGAGCTCAGGGCCGGTCTGCGGGCGGCGGACGCGGCCCTCTTCGTCGTCTCGGCCTCGGACGGCGTGGACGGCTCGACGCGCATGGTGTGGGAGGAGTGCGCGGCCGTGGGGATGCCCCGGGCCATCGTCGTCACGCACCTGGAGGCGGCGCGCGCGGACTTCGAGGAGATGACCCGGATCTGCGCGGAGGCCTTCGGCGCGGACGACCCCGACGCGGTCCTGCCGCTCTACCTGCCGCTGCACGGCCCGCAGGCACCCGACGGACACGCGCCCGTGACCGGGCTGATCGGGCTGCTGTCGCAGAAGCTGTTCGACTACGCGAGCGGAGAGCGCAAGGAGTCGGAGCCGGGCGAGGAGCAGCTGCCGCTGATCGAGGAGGCCCGCAACCGGCTGATCGAGGGGATCATCTCGGAGAGCGAGGACGAGACCCTCATGGACCGCTACCTCGGCGGGGAGCCGGTCGACGTCAAGACCTTGATCGACGACCTGGAGCGGGCCGTGGCGCGCGGGGTCTTCTTCCCGGTCCTGGCCGCCGCCCCCGCGGCCGAGGGCGCCCGGCAGGGGCTCGGCACGGTGGAGCTGCTGGAGCTGATCACCGGTGGCTTCCCGACGCCGCTGGAGCACGAGACCGTGCGGGTCACCACGATCGACGGAGAACCGCGCGAGCTCAAGCCCTGTGACCCGGACGCGCCGCTGGTCGCGGAGGTCGTGAAGACGTCCTCGGACCCGTACGTGGGCCGGCTGTCGCTGATCCGTGTCTTCTCGGGCACCCTGCGCGCCGACCAGACGGTCCACGTCTCCGGGCACGGGCTGGCCGACCGGGGCCACGAGGACCACGACGTGGACGAGCGGATCGGTGCCCTGTCCACGCCGTTCGGCAAGCAGCAGCGCCCCGTCTCGCACGTGATCGCCGGTGACCTGGCGTGCGTGGCCAAGCTGAGCCGCGCCGAGACGGGCGACACCCTGTCCGCCAAGGACGACCCGCTGCTGATGGAGCCGTGGCAGATGCCCGACCCGCTGCTGCCGCTGGCCATCCAGGCACACAGCAAACCGGACGAGGACAAGCTGTCGCAGGGCCTGGCCCGGCTGGTGGCCGAGGACCCGACCATGCGGCTGGAGCAGAACCAGGACACCCACCAGGTGGTCCTGTGGTGCCTGGGCGAGGCGCACGCGGACGTGGCCCTGGAGCGGCTGCGCAGCCGCTACGGCGTCCAGGTCGACGTCGTCCCGCACCGGGTGTCGCTGCGCGAGACGTTCGCGACCAGGGCGGCCGGGCGCGGCCGGCACGTCAAGCAGTCCGGCGGGCACGGTCAGTTCGCCATCTGTGAGATCGAGGTCGAGCCGCTGCCGGGCGGCTCCGGCATCGAGTTCGTGGACAAGGTCGTCGGCGGCGCGGTGCCCCGGCAGTTCATCCCGTCGGTGGAGAAGGGCGTACGGGCCCAGGCCGCCAAGGGGGTCGCCGCCGGGCACCCGCTGATCGACGTCCGCGTGACGCTGCGGGACGGCAAGGCGCACTCGGTGGACTCCTCCGACGCCGCGTTCCAGACGGCCGGGGCGCTGGCGCTGCGGGAGGCCGCGGCCGGCGCGAGGATCCATCTGCTGGAGCCGGTGGCGGAGGTGTCGGTGCTGGTCGGCGACGACTTCGTGGGCGCCGTGATGAGCGACCTGTCGGGGCGGCGCGGCCGGGTGCTGGGCACCGAGCAGACGCCCGGCGGGCGCACCCTGATCCGGGCCGAGGTGCCGGAGATCGAGATCGGCCGTTACGCGATCGACCTGCGGTCGATGACCCACGGCACGGCCCGCTTCAGCCGTCGCTACGCGCGCCACGAGCCGATGCCGCAGCAGGTCGCGGACCGGGTGCGCGAAGAGGCGCGCGTGGCCTCGTAGTTGGCGCCCCGGCGCCTCCAAGTGCCCCCTTGAGGGCCCCGTTCCGGGTCGGCGGGCGGCTTGCGGGCCGCCCGCCGACGGGCGCCGGTGCGTGCCGATACGCTGATGACCTGATCAACAGGTGTGCGGAGCGCGGAAGTCGGGAAGGCCGCAGATGCAGATGCGGCAGCGATGGGGGCGGCAGTGACGGACGGATTCGACTTCAGTCCCGGGGCCCAGGTGCCCGTGGCGGGCGCGAGCGGCCAGACGGCGGCGACCTACGCGCTGGCCGCGGCGGCGTACCGGGACGACGAGGTCACCAAGATCCTCAACGCCGACAACGAGTGGCATCAGTCGAAGGTGACCCCGCCACGCCCGTGGGCGAAGATCTTCCGCCCCCGGTTCGGTGAGGCCTTCTCCCGCGCGATCATCGACCGCATGCTGGGCGCCGGGCGCAAGCCGGTCATCCAGTCCTTCGGCATCGAGCCGCAGGTCGTCGTGGAGCACTGCCTGGCGGCCCACCGCATCCGCCGCGACCGCGACAACATGCTCTCGGCGATCACGGTGATCTGCGGGGTGCTGTTCCTGCCCGGCTTCCTGGTGTGGCTGCTGGTGTTCACGCTGCGCACGACCATGGCCAAGCGGGAGGACAAGCGCGCCGGTGCCCTGGCCACGACACTGCTGGTCGCCGTGGGGGCGCTGGCGGTGCTGTTCCTGCTGCGCATGCCGTTCACCGGCTTCTGGGCGTGGTACGGGCGCCTGGCGATCGTCATGCCGGTGGTCGGCTGGTTCTGGGCGAAGCTGATCTGCGAGCGCACGGCCCGCGACCTGCGCGAGCGCTGGTCGAGCCTGCTGTCCGGCGGTGGTGTCGGCGCCAAGATCCCCGAGGCGGTGCCGGGCACGCCGGGTGACGCGGCCGAGCAGGTCCGCAAGGAGCTGGCCCGCCTCGCCGCCGAGCAGCGCTCCAACTCGGCGTTCTACGCCGGTCCCAAGGGCATCCTGGGCATGGGCACGCGCTGGGGCAGCTGGCAGCTGGCCGAGGAGTTGGTCTCCGCCGATCCGGGCAAGGACTTCCACCCCTTCCGCAGCTGGGACGTCATCGTGGCGATCCAGGGCGGCCTGGGCATGCTGGAGCGCACGTCGATCAACACCGGCGGCTTCCCCAAGCCGACCATCACGCACTGGGTCGTCACGCCGATCGGGGAGAAGGCGACGGAGGTGTCCCGGCCGAGCGGCACGGACGTCGAGGCGTACACGGTGCGGACGCACGCCATACAGGAGATCTGCAACAAGCAGCAGTTCGGCAGCGGCGACCGGCACTACCTGGGCGTGCAGTGGACCCTGTGGGACGGCCACCTGGTGATCACGATGCTGATCACGGTGACCGTGCTGCACGACACGCTGCGCATCGAGGTCACCGGGCACGCCCTGGGCCCGGTCAACTCGCTGTTCAACGAGAAGCCGGCGGCCAAGGAGAAGACGGTGCAGAAGTCGCTCCGCTTCTGGGAGACCCGCACGGTGAAGCTCCCGCTGATCGACGCCGACGAGGTGGTACGGCTGGCCGCGCGGGCCCCGCTGACCTGGTACCCGCCGCTGCTGAACTGGCTCGGCGGAAGTCTGACACTGCCGGAGCCGTTCGGTCTGCGGCACGCGTGGGCGGACCAGCCGTGGCGGCACCGGTTCATGGCGGACGACGCGCTGCGGGCGGCGACGCCGGTGCTGCGGGTGGTGCACGCGGCCGCGCTGAAGGTGCTGCGGGAGAACGGCGTGAACGTGGAGAAGTTCGGGGCGCGGTCGGCGGCGCTCAGCGGGGCGGTGCAGGAGGCTTCACCGAAGAAGGCCGACGTCTACGACGCGTAGGTGACCGGCCCCGGGCCGGTGGGGGCTGGTGTTCCCGGGGCTTCGCCCCCGGACCCCCGTCGGCCTGGACGGCCTCGCCCTCGAGCGCCGGACGGGCTGACGGAAACCGCCCGGCTCAGGTGCTCGGCCAGGCCTCCGCCAGCATCTTCCGCGTGTCGGCCAGCAGCTGCGGCAGCACTCGCGTGTGCCCGACCACCGGCATGAAGTTCGTGTCGCCGCCCCACCGCGGCACGATGTGCTGGTGCAGGTGCGCCGCGATGCCCGCGCCCGCCACCGAGCCCTGGTTCATGCCGATGTTGAACCCGTGGGCGCCGGAGGCCGTGCGCAGGGCCGTCATGGCCTGCTTGGTGAGTTCGCCGAGCTCGGCGGTCTCCGCGGCCGTCAGGTCGGTGTAGTCGGCGACGTGCCGGTAGGGCACGGTCATCAGGTGCCCGCCGTTGTACGGATAGAGGTTGAGCACCGCGTAGACCTGCTCGCCGCGGCGGACGACGAGTCCGTCCTCGTCGGACTTGGCCGGGATGGAGCAGAAGGGGCAGCCGTCGCCGGCGCCCGGGCCGGTCGGCTTGTTCTCCCCCTGGATGTAGGCCATCCGGTGGGGGGTCCACAGACGCTGGAACGCGTCCTGCGTCCCGACTCCCAGCTGCTGCTCCGGCTCACTCGTCATGCAGTGCAGCATATGGCGTCGAGCTGGGGGGACGGCAAAGGCCCCCGGGATCGCCCCGGGGGCCCGTGCGCCGTGCGATCAGACCTGCGCGCGCTCCTCGACGACCTTCTGGATCTTCGCGATGGCCTCGTCGAAGGGGATGCCGTTCTCCTGCGAGCCGTCGCGGTAGCGGAAGGAGACCGAGCCGTTCGACATGTCCTCGTCGCCCGCGATGACCATGAAGGGCACCTTCTGCTTCTGGGCGTTGCGGATCTTCTTCTGCATCCGGTCGGAGGAGGAGTCGACCTCCACGCGCAGGCCCTTCTTCCTGGCCGCGGCGGCGAACTTCTCCAGGTACTCGACGTGCGCGTCGCCGATCGGGATGCCGAGCGCCTGGACCGGGGCCAGCCAGGCCGGGAAGGCGCCCGCGTAGTGCTCCAGCAGCACCGCGAAGAAGCGCTCGATCGAGCCGAACAGCGCGCGGTGGATCATGACCGGGCGCTGCTTGGAGCCGTCGGCGGAGGTGTACTCCAGGTCGAAGCGCTCCGGCAGGTTGAAGTCGAGCTGGATGGTCGACATCTGCCAGGTGCGGCCGATGGCGTCCTTGGCCTGGACGGAGATCTTCGGGCCGTAGAAGGCGGCGCCGCCCGGGTCCGGGACGAGGGGCAGGCCCTGCTTCTCGGCGACCTGGCGCAGCGTCTCGGTGGCCTCCTCCCAGGCCTCGTCGGAGCCGACGAACTTCTCCGGGTCCTTGGTGGAAAGCTCCAGGTAGAAGTCGGTCAGGCCGTAGTCGCGCAGCAGCTCCAGCACGAAGGTGAGCAGCTTGTCGAGCTCCTCGGACATCTGCTCGCGGGTGCAGTAGATGTGCGCGTCGTCCTGGGTGAAGCCGCGGGCGCGGGTCAGGCCGTGCACGACGCCCGACTTCTCGTACCGGTACACGGTGCCGAACTCGAACAGGCGCAGCGGCAGTTCGCGGTAGGACCGGCCGCGCGCGTCGAAGATCAGGTTGTGCATCGGGCAGTTCATGGGCTTGAGGTAGTAGTCCACGCCCTCGTCGAGCTGCATGGGCGGGTACATGCCGTCGGCGTACCAGTCCAGGTGGCCCGAGGTCTCGAAGAGCTTCCCCTTCGTCGCGTGCGGGGTGTAGACGAACTCGTAGCCCGCCTCCTCGTGCCGCTTGCGCGAGTAGTCCTCCATGACCCGGCGGATGATGCCGCCCTTGGGGTGGAAGACGGCGAGGCCGGAGCCGATCTGCTCCGGGATGGAGAACAGGTCCAGCTCGCTGCCGAGCTTGCGGTGGTCGCGCTTCTCGGCCTCGGCGAGGAACTCCAGGTGCGCCTTCAGCTCGTCCTTGGTGGGCCAGGCGGTGCCGTAGATGCGCTGGAGCATGGGGTTCTTCTCGCTGCCGCGCCAGTAGGCGGCCGCGTTGCGCATCAGCTTGAACGCCGGGATGTTGCGGGTGGTGGGCAGGTGGGGACCGCGGCAGAGGTCCTTCCAGCACAGCTCGCCGGTCTTGGCGTCCAGGTTGTCGTAGATCGTCAGCTCGCCGGCGCCGACCTCGACGTCCGCGCCGTCGTCGGACGAGGCGGAGCCCTTGAGGCCGATCAGCTCCAGCTTGTACGGCTCGCCGGCCAGCTCCTCGCGGGCGGCCTCGTCGGTGACGACGCGGCGGGAGAAGCGCTGCCCGCGCTTCTGGATCTCCTGCATCTTCTTCTCGATGGCCTTGAGATCCTCGGGCGTGAACGGCTTCTCGACGTCGAAGTCGTAGTAGAAGCCGTCCTTGACGGGCGGGCCGATGCCGAGCTTGGCCTCGGGGAAGAGCTCCTGCACGGCCTGCGCCATGACGTGCGCGGTGGAGTGGCGCAGGATGTTCAGACCGTCCTCGGAGGAGATCTCGACGCCCTCGACCTCGTCGCCGTCCGACAGCGCGTACGACAGGTCCTTGAGCTCGCCGGCCACGCGCGCGGCGATGACCGAGCGCTCGCCGGCGAAGAGCTCGGCGGCCGTAGTGCCCGTCGTCACCACGCGTTCTTCCCGCTCGGAATCGCGTTGGATGATCACACGGACGTCTGACACCGGTCTCTCCTGACTGAAGGGGGCTGCGGCGCCATACCGGAGCGCACGCACGAGTAAGGATCGTACCGACCCGGGACCGCCCGGGGCGAAATCAGTCCCCGCAGTCCCCTCCGCAGGCCTCCTCGAAGAAGTCGAGGTTCTCCTGGAGCTCCTTCAGCAGCCGGTCCCGCTCGGCGTCGTCGACCTGCACGGGCACGATGCCGTGGGCGCCGGTGAGACGGCGGAACCCGCCCCGGCTCTCCAGCCGTCCGTGCACCCGCACCGGCAGCCCGACCAGGTGGGCGTGCCCGGCGATCCGGTACGCCTCCTCGTCGAGCGTGATCCGGACGTGCGGCACGTCGGCCCCGGCGAGGACGCGCAGCCGTACGGTGCCCTCGCCCCGCGGCCCGGACCGGCGCATGCGGGTGACGGCCCCGGTGATGCGCACCGGTACGGAGGGCTCCTCGCGCAGGTAGCGGGCGCCGGCGTCGCGCAGCGCGGGCAGGTCGCCGGGGGAGAACTCGACGGGCTCGGCGCCGGGTGCGCAGCCCCCGGGCACCCCGGCCGCCGGGGCCCACGCGACGGCGATCCGGGCGCCCTCGGTGCCCCGGACGAGAGCGACGAGGGACTCGGTGAGCTCGTGGCTCACCCCGGCCT
Organism: Streptomyces sp. NPDC085932; assembly: GCF_044540525.1. Taxonomy (NCBI): domain Bacteria; kingdom Bacillati; phylum Actinomycetota; class Actinomycetes; order Kitasatosporales; family Streptomycetaceae; genus Streptomyces; species Streptomyces sp. NPDC085932. The sequence goes on along the minus strand of NZ_JBITSJ010000008.1, from coordinate 303,295 downwards.
CGACCGCCGCGTCGAAGGCGTCCATGCCGCCGGTGGCGCGCTGGTAGTCGATGGCCTCGCGGGCGGCGAAGAGGGCCTGGTGGAGGCGTACGGCGAGGGGCCGGCCGCCGGTGACGGGCACGAAGGCGGTGAGCCGGCCCCCGCTGGCGGAGCCGACGAGGACGCCCTCCAGGGCCGCGGCGGCGGCGCGGCGGTGGCGGGCGCCGTGGTAGCCGGCCCGCGCGCGGGTGGCGAGGGCGGCGGCGAGCAGGGTCCGGCGGGCGGCGGTGCGCAGCCGCTCCTCGGCGGTCCAGGGCGCCGCGCCGGCGGGCCCGGCGGGGACGTCCTGCCACCAGCGGATCTCGTCGCTGGGCACCGCGAGGGAGACGAGGACCTCGCGGGCGGAGGGCGCGCCGCTACGGGAGAGGGCGAGCAGGGCCTCGGCGAGCAGGTCGTCGCTGTCGGGGAAGGCGCGGCTCTCGGGCACCAGCAGGCTCGTGCCGCCACCCGGCCCGGGCGGGGTCCAGCGGCCGTACCGCCCCGGGGCGCCGCCGCGGCGCTGCCAGCCGTGCCGCCGCAGCAGGGCGCCGAGCACGGCCGGGTCGACCGCGGCGGGATCGGGCGGCGAGCCGCTCCAGGCGGTGTCCACGGGGTGGGGCCGCACGGGCCTCGCGGGCTCCTCGGTCGGGCGGTGCGTCACGGTCTGCCTCCCGTCCCGACCCGGGTCATGATCTCGCACAGCGCCCGGTCGTCGAAGATGCGTGAAGTCGGTATGCGCACGGTGGTGCGGCGGCGGCCGGTGACGGGGTGGCCGGCGAGGTTCGTCCAGTAGCAGCAGTGCCTCAGGTCGAGCCGGTCGTGGCCGGCGCGCAGCCAGTCGTCCTGGGAACGCGGCACCAGCATCACCACCAGGATCTTGTGCACGGACACGGGGGTGCGGGCGAGCTTGGCCAGGTGGTCGTTGTCGAGCGTGAAGGAGAAGGCGCGGCCCGGCGGGTGGGGCGGCACCTGGTAGGTGGCCTTGAGCTGCACCTTGATGGTGACCTCGTCGTCGACCGTGTGCCCGGGGGCGCTGTGGCTGACGTGCCAGTCGATGCCGTTGTCGGGAAAGGGCTGCGACAGCGAGCACCCGGCGGCCGCCGCGACGGCGTGCAGATAGCCGACCTGCAGTGTCTCCATGCAGGCGGTGGTGGCGAGAGAGCCGCGGGAGGCAGCCGTGCTCCCGGGCAGCAGCCCGCCCCGTTCGGGCTGCGCTATGGCCATGGCCCAACAGCCTTCCAGAACAAGTGATTCCCCGCTGCGGGCCGCTGAACTGCAACGACCCGTACTCCTGTTGTCTCCTTCCGGCGTACGGCGCAAACAGCCCGGGTATCACCGGATCGGGCAGCGGACGGGACGTCAACTGCCGAAGGTGATCGAGGGGTTGTGGGCGTATGACGACGTGCTGGTACGAGGGGCCGCTGGCCGCCTTCGACACGGAGACGACGGGCGTGGACGTCGAGACCGACCGGATCGTGTCGGCCGCCGTCGTCGTCCAGGACGCGCCGGGCATGCGGCCCCGGGTCAGCCGCTGGCTGGTGAACCCGGGGGTGCCGGTGCCCGCGGAGGCGACGGCGGTGCACGGGCTGACGGAGGATCACCTGCAGCGCAACGGCCGGTGGCCGGCGCCGGTGATGTACGAGATAGCGGAGGCGCTGGCGGAGCAGGCCCACGTCGGCCGCCCGGTGGTGGTGATGAACGCGCCGTTCGATCTGACCATGCTGGACCGGGAGTTGCGCCGGCATCGCGCCTCGGCGCTGGGCCGCTGGTTCGAGGCGGCGCCGCTGCTGGTGCTGGACCCGAGGGTCCTGGACAAGCACCTGGACCGCTACCGCAAGGGCCGCCGCACCCTGACCGACCTGTGCGCGCACTACGGCATCGCCCTGGAGGGCGCGCACGACGCGGCGGCGGACGCGGTGGCCGCGCTGGAGGTGACCCGGGCGGTGGGCCGCCGGTTCGCGTCCCGGCTGGAGCGGCTCGCACCGGGTGAGCTGCACACGCTCCAGGCGGTGTGGCACGCGGCGCAGGCCCGGGGGCTGCAGGCGTGGTTCGCGCGCAGCGGCGTGGACGAGGTGGTCGACCCGGCCTGGCCGCTGCGTCCGGACCTGCCGGCGGCGGCCTGAGCCCGGCGCGGGAGCGCGGCGAGCCGAGCGGTACCGGGCGGGCATGAAAAAACCGGTCCGTCTGTGACGGACCGGCTGTTTCCGGTGGGCGATACTGGGTTCGAACCAGTGACCTCTTCGGTGTGAACGAAGCGCTCTCCCACTGAGCTAATCGCCCGGGAACGCACTGAACAATACAGGTCCCGGCACGCTTCCTTCAAACCGTTCGCAGGTGCCGGAGCAGTCCGCGCCGCCCGGAGCGCATCATCAGGGCGTGGTTGGCGCGGAAGACGGGCCGTCCCGGTACGGCGAACCGCCTCAGCAGCGGCTTGGTGACGCTCACGACCTGGTCGTACCGGGCGAGGCTGCCCGTGCCGCGAGGCGTGACCGTCCAGCGCGCCCAGCCCTCGATGTCCCCGGACACGGCGATCTCCAGCACTCCGGTCCCGGGATCGCGCCGCACCTCGCGCGCCGTGAAGGTCATGTCGTACGGCAGGACGGAACGGATCCGGATCACGCCGGTGGTGTCGTCGAGCCGGGTCACCTCGCGGACCTGGCGCCACCAGCGCGGGTAGTCCTCGGGGCGTTCCAGCGCCTCGTACACGGTGGCGGGCGGTGCGGGCAGGGGCCACAGGCTGCGGAATCGGTAGTGGTTCCAGTCCATGTCCGCAGTGTGCCCACTCGGGGCGGGGACCGGCTGAGTACGCGCCTGAGTATCCGCACTCATGTCCGGCGCGGTGACGCGGACCACACTGCGTGCCATGACGCACCTTCCGCCCCCGGCCGAGGAACTACGGCTCCTCGACGCCGAACTGAGGCAACTGGACGCCCGCCGGGCCCAGTTGCTGACTCGCCGCGCCTGGCTCGTCGCGGCCCTGCAGCAGACAGGGCGGCCGTCGCGGCCCTGGGCGCACCCGCGGCCCGCCGCACCGCCCCGCCCGGAGGCCGCCGCGCCCAGCGTGCAGAACGTGCTGCTGGTGCTCGGCGGTGTGCTGCTCACGCTCGCGGCCGCGGTGTTCACGCTGGTCAGCTGGGGCCACATGGGCATCACGGGGCGGGCGCTGGTGCTCGGCGCGGTGACGCTGGCCGCGCTCGGGGCGCCCCTGGTGCTGCTGCGGCGCGGACTGCGGTCGACGGCCGAGTCCGTGGCGGGGCTCGGCCTGGCCCTGACCGTCCTGGACGCGTACGCGCTGCACGCGGCGGCCCTCGCCGGGACCGACGGGACCGGGTACGCGGCGGCCGCGACCGCGGCGCTGGCCGGGCTCTGGGCGGCGTACGGTCTGCTCCCGGCCACGGCCGCGCTGCGGCTGCCCCTGCCCTCCGCCGTGGCGGCGGCGCAGTTCCCGCTGCTGTTGGGGGCGCTGGCCGCCGGCGCGGAGCCGTCCGTGATCGCGGCCGCGCTGCTGGTGACGGCCGGGCTGGACACGGTGGTGGTCCTGCGCGTCGCGTCCGTGTCGGTGCGGATCGCGGCGGTCGCCGGCGCGTACGCCGCGGGCGGCTGGGGCGTCCTCGTCGCCGGCTGGCTGTCCTGGACGGCGGGCGGTCCGGGCGCTGCCGCCCGGGCGGGTGCGCTGCTCCTGCTCGCGGCCGGCATCGCCCTGGCCGCGGCCTGGCGCGGCCAGGGCGCCGCCCACTCCCTCGGCCTCTCGATCGCAGCGGGGCTGCTCGCCGTCGCCGCGCTCGGCGCGGTGCCGCGCACGATGATGCCGTCGGAGTGGGTCGTGCCGGTCCATCTGGCTCTCGGAATCGCCCTGTTGACCGTGCTGCGGGCCGTTCGCCTGCCGGAGGCGGTGCGGCACGGCGGCGTCTGGGCCTCCGCCGCCGTCCAGGCGCTGGCCCTGCTGTGGACGCTGCCCGTCCTCGCCCTGGTGGTGCTGGGGCCGGCCGGGTGGCTCGGCCGGGTGTGGAGCGGGGCGCCGTCGGACGCCCGTGCGGCGGTCACCGTGGACGCGCCCTGGCCGCCGGACGCGGGGACGGCTCCCCTGGTGCTGGGGGCGGTCGCGGCGGTGCTCGCGCTGGTGGTCCGCGCGGAGCGGTGGCGTCCACCCGCCCGTGTCGGCGCGCTCGGCCTGCTGTGGGCGGCGGCGCTGGTGCTTCCGGCGATCCTCGCGGTTCCGTACGGGGCCGGGGTGGCCGTGCTGGTCGTCCTGACGGCGGCCGCCCTGTACACGGGCCGGACCGCGGCGCCCGAGGCGCGGCTCACCGCCCTGCTCCTCGCGCTGGTCACGGCCGTCGATCTGACGCTGGTCTCCCTGGCCTCCCAGAACGCGACGCTGGTCGTGCTGTCCGTGCTGACGGCGCTGCTCGGCGTGTTCGCGTGGCGGACGGGACTCACGTGCTGGACGGCTCCGGCCGCCCTGGTGTACGCCGCCGCGCTGGCCTCGGCCACGGGTGCCGCGGCGGACTGGCCGCCAGCCCGTACGGCGCTGCTGGTGCTGGCCGTGCCCGCGGCCGCCGCCCTGCTCGCGGCACGTCTGGCCGAGCCCGCGTCGGTGGTGGCGGTGGAGATCACGGCGGCCGCCACCGGTCTGCTCGCCGTGGGCCTCGCCGTGACCGACCCGCCGCTGCTCGCCCTGGTGCTGGCCCTGTGCGGCGTGATCGCGGCGGGCACCGCGCTGCGTCCCGGCCGCCGCCCCGTCGGCTACGCGGCCGCCGCCCTGTTCGTGCTGGCCACCTGGGTGCGCCTGGCCGCCTGGGACGTCTCCACGCCCGAGGCGTACACGCTCCCGGTGACCGTCCCGGCCCTGCTCGTCGGCGCCCTGCGCCGGCGCCGCGACCCGCGGACCTCCTCCTGGACGGCGTACGGCGCCGGACTGACCGCGACCCTGCTGCCGAGCCTGGCGGCGGCCTGGGGCGACCCGCACTGGACGCGTCCGCTGCTGCTGGGCACGGCGGCGCTGCTGGTCACCCTGCTGGGCGCCCGGCACCACCTCAAGGCACCCCTGGTGCTGGGCGGTTCGGTGCTCGCCCTGGTGACCCTGCACGAACTCGCCCCCTACGTCGTGCAGGTCACCGGCGCACTCCCCCGCTGGGCACCACCCGCCCTCGCCGGGCTCCTGCTGCTCGCACTCGGGGCGACGTACGAGCAGCGGATCCGGGACGTCCGGCGGGTACGGGACGTGCTGGGCAGGATGAACTAGCCGCGGGCTACGGCATCCTGTCCCCGAGCAGGGCCAGGTTCTCGATCGCGGCGAGGCCGTACAGCGAGGTGTCGTTGGTGGAGACCCACGGCGCCTCGCTGCCCGGCACCAGGGTCAGCGGGCCGTCGAGCCTCTCGGTCCTCCACGGCGCGGACTCCTTGTAGCCGTCGGAGTCGTAGAACTTGTCCCAGGCACGCCGGGCGAGCTTTTCGTCGCCGGTCTGGACGGCGGCGTAGGCGTCGAGGCGCGAGTGGCCCTGGAAGAGGATCAGGGAGCCGAAGTTGCTGCCGTAGCGGGCCGCCTGTTCGGCTTTGGTGGCGTTGAAGTAGCGGCAGTAGTCGAGGTACGCCTCCTTGAACTCGGGCATGTCGACGAGGTCGATGAGCTCGGCGCACAGCTCGTTGAGGCCGAAGACGGCCGACAGGTGCGAGACCTCGACCCTGGGCTGGGCGGCGACGGCGAACCTGCCGGTGTCCAGGTCGTACAGACCGCTGCCCTGCACGAACCCGTTGGGCTGGGCGGCGATGGTCTCCATCGTGGACAGCACGCGTGCCCTGGCCTTCTCCCACTTGGGGCCCTTGCGCTCCCACTCGGTCAGCCACGCCGAGACCAGGCCGCTCCAGTCGGTGCCGAAGCCGATCGACAGGGCGTGCCGGTCGGGCGTGTACGGCTCGGTGCGGATCTTGCGGATCGGGTCGAGGACGAGGAACGTCTCGTCGGAGTCGACGTTGGCGTGCATGAGGTCGCCGACGCGCTCGTCGGCGGTGAGGAAGTAGTAGTAGCGCCGGTACGTGGTGTTGGCGATGCGCTGCTGCTTGGCGCTGTCGGCCCAGTGCTGCACCCCGTGCCGGGTGCCCAGGCCGGCCCAGGTGCCGAGGTGGTAGACGTCGACCTCGCCGGTGTGCCGGGTCATGGCCTCGGCGAAACGGAAGAGGTCGGCACGGCCGCTTCTGAGATACGCGTACCAGAGCCACAGGTCCGGCGACAGCTCCGAGTTGTCCCAGGCGTAGCCGCCGACGTCGTAGCGCCACTGGTGCCGGACGGTGTCGTAGGTGTGCATGATGTCGCCGTAGTCCCAGAAGCCGTACCACCGGCGCATCTCCACCTGGTCCCGGTAGTAGGTGAGGAGGAAGTCGAGGTGGTCCTCGATCTTCGCCTTGGCCGGGGTGGAGCGGTCGGGTTCGGCGAACAGGCCCTTGCCGAAGACGCCCGCCTCGATGAGCTGTTTCGGCGGGGCGGCGAGCTGCGGCAGGACCCGGACGGCCTCGACCTGCCCGGCGAGCGTCTCGGCGCTCGGGGTGGAGGCGTTGGCCCAGAACAGCAGCTCGGAGGTGCGGGCGATGCCGTAGGGCGTGCCGAACCCGGGCTCGTAGTCCTCGTAGGTGATGTTCAGGCCTTCGAGCTGCTCGGGGAAGGTGTCCTGGCCCATGCCGTCGTGGTAGAAGCGCAGGTCCATGGGCTGCGCCTCGGGGGACCAGAGCCAGAGGGTGACCTCGGCGGCGTCGGTGTGGGCGTCGCGGATGTCGAGCTGGGCGGGGAACTTCTCCCAGAAGTCGCGCAGGCCGAAGGAGAGTCCGCCGCTCACGCCGCCGACGTAGCCGAAGCCGGAGGCGCGCCGGCCGCCGCCCGCGCCGATCCAGCCGTAGCCCTTCTTGGTGCGTTTGCGCAGGGTGAAGCCGTCGGCGGAGAGCTGGGAGAGGGTGTAGTCGCCCCACTCGGGGATGTACTGCAGGCGGGTGGTGACGCGCTGGTCCCAGGTGGCCGGGTCGGGCAGCTTCTTCCCCTCGTACTGGGCCGCCTGCACGGCCGCGCCCGGGTCGCGGCGCAGTCCGGTGACGCCCTTGACGGCCTCGCGCAGCAGGCCGGTGCCGTCGCCGCCGATGCGGATGTGGCGGTCGTAGGACTCGTCGCGCATCGGCACGGTGAAGCGGACGCCGAGGCCGCGCACGAAGTCGCCGGAGGCCTTGCCCGGCTGCTGGGTGCCGTCGTAGGTGATGGTGTGCACCATGCGGAAGGAGTCGGCGCCCGCGTAGAAGTAGAGCCGGACGGAGAACGGCAGCCAGCTGCGGTCGCCCTTGCGGTGCTTGCCGTCGATGCGGACGACGGCCCGGACGGGGCCCTCCTGTTCGACCCGGACGGTGGAGAGGACGCCGTCGAAGCGCTCGGTGCGGACCGTGCCCTGGTCCTCGTCCTCGAACTCCGGCTGGCGGATCAGCACCAGCCGGCCGTTGCGGGCGATCTCGGTCGCGCCACGGTTCACCGACTTGACGAGCGTGGAGCCGGACTTGGCGATCCGCACGGTGATGACACCGGTCGAGACGTCGATGGTGCCGCCGCTCCGGTCGACGGTGACCTTCTTCTCGGGGGCGGCGGGCGTGCCGGCCCGGAGGGTGAGTTTGCCGTGGCCCGAACCGACCGCGTGCGCGGTCCACTTGAGGGAGCCGTCGGGCCAGTAGGCGATCGGCCACGACTGTACGGGGACGGCCGTGCCGTCCGCGTCCGTGAGCGCGAAGTCCTGGCCATCCTGGTGGGCGCCCTTCGGCCAGGGCACGCCGACGGTGGAGCCGGGGGCGGCGCCGAGACCGCCGTCCTCCAGCCAGTCCAGGACCACCGGGCCGGCGTCGCCGGGCGCGGCCTGGGGCGCGGCCTGGGCGTCCTGCGCCCCCAGTGCCCAGCTGAACTGGGCGGCGGCTCCGGCGACGGCGGCGGCCTTCAGGAGGGATCTGCGGGGGATGGGAGACATGGGGTGTGCTGCCTTTCCTCGTCCGTGCGGGAGGGGATCCGTACGTTGATCAGGGGCATGACAGACAGAGGCGCGGCGCCTGGGCACCGGCCCGGGAAGGCGGGGACCGCCGTCAGCGGTGCCGGTACCGCTCCTCCACGGCGACGGCCGCCGCCGCGACGGCCCCGAGGACGGGAATCGCCAGCGGCGTCGCGAACCAGGCGGACAGGGGCATCACGGCCAGCCCGCCGACGAGCAGGAAGGACCCGGCCGGATCCAGCACGGTCCGCCGCCCGGCGTGCGCGAGCAGCGTGCGCCAGCGGGCGCCCGGCTCCCAGACCGCCGCCGCGCGCAGCCCGGCCACGACGAGGGCGATCAGCGCCACGACTCCCACGGCCCCGGCGAGCGGCCCGCCCGGGATGCCCGCCCGGGCCGCCTGGACGTCCACCCACACCGCGACCGCCGCCGCCCACCCGGCGAGGCCCACGAGCCATCCGCGGCGCAGGGCCGTGCGGAAGTCGGCGGCGAACGCACGCAGACCGCCGCCCTCGTGGGCGATGCGGCGCCTGAGGTGCCGCGCCCCGGCGGCGAAGGCCGCCGGGTATGTCACCACGCCCAGCGAGGCGACCGCGATCCACACACCGGTCAGCAACGCCTCGGCGAACACGGCGAATCGCTCCGCGAGCAGCGACTCACCCCGTGGCTTCACCCGTGTCCCGGCCATGTGCACCTCAGCCCTTCAGACCCGACGTGGCCATGCCGTCGATCAAATAGCGCTGGAAGGCGAGGAAGAAGGCCAGGACCGGCAGCAGCGCGACCAGCGACATGGCGATCATGCCGCCGTAGTTGGCCACGGCGTCCTGGTCCACGAACATCTTCAGCCCCAGCGAGACCGTGTACTTGTCGGGCTCGTTCAGGTAGATCAGCGGGCCCATGAAGTCGTTCCAGGCGTTGATGAACGTGAAGATCGCGCTGGTGATCAGGGCCGGACGGCACAGCGGCAGGACGATCGACCAGTAGATGCGCGCGTGTCCGCAGCCGTCGAGCCGGGCGGCCTCGTCGAGTTCCTTGGGCAGGTTACGCATGAACTGCACCATCAGGAACACGAAGAACGCCTCCGTGGCCAGGTATTTCCCCAGCAGCAGCGGGGTGTAGGTGTTGATCATCTCCATGTTGCGGAACAGCACGTACTGCGGGATCAGCAGCACGTGGTACGGCAGCAGGAGCGTGCCGATCATCAGGGTGAACAGCAGGTTCCGGCCCGCGAACCTGATCTTCGCGAAGGCGTACGCGGTCAGGGAGCAGGACACCAGGATGCCGACCACGGAACCCACCGCGAGGATGAGCGAGTTGACGAAGAACGTGGAGACGGCGATGTCCGCGATGCCCTCGCCGAGCCGGGTGTAGTTCGTGGTGATCGGGTCGCCCGGGAAGAGGTCCAGGCTGCCGACGATGTCCTCGCTCTTCTTGAACGAGGCGCCGACGACCCAGACCACCGGGTAGAGGATCACCCCGAGGATCAGCAGGGAACCGACGTGCCAGGCGACGGACCCGGGCAGCTTCCCGCGGAAGGCCCCGGTGGAGGACTTGATCTCGGTGGCCGGTGGGGGTGCCGCCTGACCGGGCGGAGCCGAGAAGCCGGGGGAGCTCATGAGGCGTCCTCCTCGTAGTGCACCCAGCGTCTCTGGGACCAGAACAGCACCGCCGTCACCAGCGCGACCGCGATCAGCAGCAGCCAGGCCATGGCGGAGGCCAGGCCCATCCGGCTGTTCTCGAAGCCCTGGACGTAGAGGTAGCAGGTGTAGACCATCGATCCGTCGGCCGGACCGCAGGCGTTGCCCCCGGCGCCGCCGCCGACGATGTACGCCGAGCTGAAGATCTGGAACGAGTGGATCGTCTCCAGCAGGACGTTGAAGAAGAGGACCGGCGAGATCATCGGCAGGGTGATGTTCCAGAACCGCCGCAGTGTGCCGGCGCCGTCCACCTCGGCCGCCTCGTACAGCTCCCGCGGGACCTGCTTCAGACCGGCCAGGAAGATGACCATGGGAGCGCCGAACTGCCAGACGGTGAGCGCCACCAAGGCATAGATGATCATGTCCGGGTCGCCGGTCCAGCCGCCGGCCTCGATCCCGAACAGCTTCTGCGTCCGGTCGACGACCGCGTCGTCCGAGAAGATCGCCTTCCACACGATCGCGACGGACACGCTCGCCCCGATCAGCGACGGCGCGTAGAACGCGGCCCGGTAGAAGGCCTGCCCGCGCCGCTTCTGGGCGAGGAGCAGCGCCACGCCGAGCGCCGCGATCAGTTTCAGGGGCGTGCCGACGACGACGTACCACAACGTCACCTGTACCGAGTGGCGCCAGCGCGGGTCGCCGAACATCTCGGAGAAGTTGTCCAGGCCGATCCACTTCGGCGGGTCGAACAGGTTGTAGTCGGTGAACGCGAAGTACAGGGAGGCGGCCATCGGGCCCGCCGTCAGCAGCAGGAACCCGGCGATCCACGGGGACATGAAGAGGTAGCCGGCCAGGTTCTCCCGGCACCGCCGCCGCTTGAGGGCGGCGGGGCGCGCGGGCTTCACCGGACCGTGCCGCGGCTCGGAGTCCCGGGACAGGTCCTCCAGGGCAGGGGCGTGTGTCACGGTGGTTCCCCTCAGGTGCCGAGAGCCGTCTTCGACTCGGTGAAGAACTGCCGGACGGCCTCTCCCACGGACCTCTTGCCCAGGCCGAGTTCCTCGGCGATGCGCAGGAAGGCGGACTCGCAGATGTCGGCGCCGTTCGGGTGCGGGGTGATGGGCTCCAGGACACCTGCCCTCACGAGGGATTCCTCATAGGCGGCGATCGCCTTGTCGACCTCGCCGGTGGGCCGGTACGCGTCGAACTGCGCCTGGGTGGCGGGCACGCCGCGGTCGTAGCCCATGATCTTGGCGACCTCAGGGTCGTGCACCATGAAGTCGATGAACCGGGCGACTTCCTCGGGGTGCCGGGTGCGCCGGGAGGCGCTCAGCATGAGGGAGCCGAGATACTGGCCGGTCTTCTTGCCGTCCGTGGTGGGGATCGGCGCCAGGGCGTACTCGCTCTTGCCCTCGGCGCTGTAACGCACGGTGAAGTTGTCCCAGGTGAACTCGCTGCCGCAGAGCTCCGCGGCGAGCGCCGACTTGGGCTTGATCTGGGCGACCTTCTTGGGGTCGGCGTAGAGCCCCTCCTCGACGCCCTTCTCCGCCCTGCTCCACCAGTCCGTCAGATCCGCCTCGGTGAAGCCCAGTCCGTCCTCGGTGAAGAAGGCCTTGCCGTTCTGGCGCAGATAGAGGTCGTAGAGGTACATGACGCCGTACATGCCGCTGTCCCCGGCGCGGCCCGTCCGGTCGCGGATCTTCCTCATGCCCGCTTCGAACTCGTCCCAGGTCCAGCCCTGCTCGGGCTTGACGCCGGCCTTGGTGTAGACGGGCTTGTCGATGACGAGGGCCATGGAGTTGGAACCGACCGGGACGCCGAGGAGCTTGCCGTCGATCTCGCCGAACTTCTCCAACCCGGCCCGGAATCCCTCCATCCGGAGGTTGCCGGCCTCGACCTGCTCGCTGAGATCCAGCAGGACGTTCTTCGCGTCGTATTTGCGGAGGAAGCCGACGGCATTCTGGAAGACGTCGGGCGGATTTCCGCCGGAGGCCTGCGTGTTGAACTTCTTCCAGAAGTCGAGATAAGGCTGGAAGTCCGTTTTCACCTTGATCTTCGGGTACTTCTTCTCGAAGAGCGCGATGGTCTTCCTGATTCTCCGGGCCCGGTCCTCCGCGCCCCACCACGCATAACGGATCGTCACCGTCCCGTCCGCGGACGCCCCTCCGTCACCACCGCAGCCGGTGGTCGCGGCCAGGCCCAGCGTCGCCGCCGTGGCCCCGGCCGCCTTCAGTACCGTTCGCCTCTCAACATTCCCGCCGTACACCACGGTTGGACCTCCCCGCACGTTGCCCCGCTCGCATGAATCGTTTCAAGTAAGCGCTTGCTGGCACAAGGTACGGAGGGGCCGATGGTGCGTCAATGATTCGGACAAGAATTTCTCACCGGGGGACGAGGCACCGTGCCGGGCGAGGCGGACGAGGCCGGTGCGATGCACCGGGACGTCGCTGGTGGGGTGCCTGCGGCCGACGGGGCGAACGCGGCGGGACCGACCGGACGGGTTCCGGCGGCGGCCGAAAGGCGCCGGTGGGGCGGAGGGAGCCATGGGACGGGCGGTGCCTGTTTCCGGCCAGGCCGACGGTGCCGCGGCATGCGGAACGGAGCGTGACGAAGGCGGGCGGACCTGCGGATCGCGCGAGGAGCGGCCGCGGGCCGGGCCGGGCACGCCGTGTCCGGTCCCGCGCGGCCCGGTGCGCGTCGGCGGCCCGCCACGGGGCTTGATCAGTGCTGCGCGGTTCAGGCGGAACGGCCGCCGCACGAACGGTCCGGCACCCGGCGAAGGAGACTCGTCGGCACAGCGACGCCGGGGCCGGCCGCACTCCCCGTACGCACCGACGCCCCCCGGCCGCAACGACGGCGGCCCACCCGCGTTGTCGCAGGTGGGCCGCCGTTCCGGGTGGGCGATACTGGGTTCGAACCAGTGACCTCTTCGGTGTGAACGAAGCGCTCTCCCACTGAGCTAATCGCCCGGACGCAGGAAGAACATTACCCCATGTCAGGGGGTGCCTGTGACCATCGGGCCGGCGCCGGCACCCCCGGCCCGGCTCACTGGTTCTCGATCTTCCACGGCATGACGATGCCGAACTTCCACACGTAGATACCGATCAGTACGCCCACGATGATCAGGCCGATGGTCGTCAGGATGATGTTGCGGCGCCGCACCTTGGGGTCGAGAGCACGCTGTGCCGCCTCGGTGACCTTCCGCTTGGTCCAGCGGAGCACCAGTTGCGCCCACACGAACTCGGTCGCCCAGATCGCCATGCCGCCGAAGATCACGACCCAGCCCGGTCCGGGCAGGGGCAGCATGATGATGCCCGCCACCACGACCGCGAGTCCGATGATGAAGACGCCGACCTGCCAGCTCACGTGCAGCAGCCGACGCGCCTTGACGAACTCCGGCGCCCGCGAGCCGAGCCCCCGATGCGGCTCGCCGTGCGCCTCGTTCGTCCCCGTCTCGTTCGATGCCACGGCCACCTCGCCCGGCTCGTCACTCCCCGTATTCATACGGCCAAACACTACCCGAGCGAAACCAGTCACCGGAATGGACGCACGGCGCGAACGATCTCTCGGCCGGAAGAGTTACGTAAAGGCACGCAAAACACTCAGAGGGGTTTACAACGGCACCGTAGGTGGCATGTCGATTTCGCCGACGTGCGAATCCCCGAGCGCACACTGAGCGAAAGGCCCTGGCGCTTATGAACACCACGGTCAGCTGCGAGCTGCACCTGCGCCTCGTTGTGTCGAGCGAGTCCTCCCTGCCTGTCCCCGCAGGCCTGCGGTACGACACGGCCGACCCCTACGCCGTGCACGCCACCTTCCACACCGGAGCCGAGGAAACCGTCGAGTGGGTGTTCGCCCGCGACCTCCTCGCCGAGGGGCTTCACCGCCCCACGGGCACCGGCGACGTCCGCGTCTGGCCGTCGCGCAGTCACGGTCAGGGCGTCGTGTGCATCGCCCTGAGCTCTCCGGAGGGCGAGGCCCTGCTGGAGGCCCCGGCGCGGGCCCTGGAGTCCTTCCTGAAGCGCACCGACGCCGCTGTGCCGCCCGGCACGGAGCACCGGCACTTCGATCTCGATCAGGAGCTCTCGCACATCCTGGCGGAAAGCTAGGTCAAGGCCCCCACGAAGCCGCCCGGCGCCGTCGACTCGGGGAGACGGCTCGGGCCCGGACAACCGCATACGGGATACACCGGCGCCTCACCGCGGAGCACGCGGGGCGGCGCCGGTCCGCGTCGCACCACCGGGACGCGCCGGGACCGCCCGGGAACCATGGCGGCCCCGGCGGCGTTGTATTCGAAGCCATGTACGGGCGTGAGGGCGGTCGGGCGGTAGCGGAGCCGTTACCATCGGCCCCCACCGACGGGCGCCTGCCCGACCCCCAGGCCAGGGAGCGAATCGTGCTGATCACCCATGACACCCGGTGCGCCCTCGACACCGTGGTCGATCTGGTGAACACCGCACCGGAGGACGACACGGCAGCCGACGGGCTGCCGGACGTGGCGGCCCTCGCCGATTTCGTACGGAACCACGAGATCAGCGATGTCGGCGTGCTCTCGGAGTTCGATCTGTCCGCGGTGCGGAAGATCCGCGGCCGGTTCTCCTCCGTCTTCGCGGCCCCCGACGCCCGGGCCGCCGCCGGCCAGATCAACGAGCTGGTCGCCGCCGCCGGCACCACCCCCCGCCTCACCGACCACGACGGCTACGACTGGCACGTCCACTACTTCGCGCCCGGCGCGTCCGTCGCGGACCACCTGGCCGCCGACTGCGGGATGGCGCTGGCGTTCTTCGTGGTCGCCGGGGAGCAGGAGCGGCTGCGCCGCTGCGAGGCGCCGGACTGCCGCCGGGCCTTCGTCGACCTGTCCCGCAACCGTTCCCGCCGCTACTGCGACAGCCGCACCTGCGGAAACCGGCTGCACGTGGCCGCGTACCGGGCCCGTCGCAAGGAGGCGGCCGGCTGACCGCCGGGGGCCTCGGGAGTGTCGATGCCGACGCGGTCCCGGCGGGTGACGCCGGGTACCGCGGGTACGGCTCACAGCAGCAGCAGATCGTGCAACGAGGCCATGAGCAGCAGACACCCGATCACCGCAAGGAAGATCATCAGCGGTGGCTGGGAAAGGGCGAAGAGGCAACCACGCGGCTCGTCCCGAGGGGTACGGGGCTCGTCCTGCGGCGGGGCGGGGTCGCTCTGTTGCGTCGTGTCCAGCATCTCGCGGCGATGATGACGCAGTCGCCGGGCCGGACGCGATCGGCGGCCTCGTTCCGTGCGGGAGTGCGCCGATTCCGTGAGGTCCGGTTCAGGTTGTGATCACTTCCGCGCGCCCGCGGACGCACTGTGACGGTTCGGCCACCAGGCGTCAGATGCCGTGCTTCTTGAGGATGGCCTCGATGTCGCTGAAGTCGTCCTCGCCGCGGGGCGCCGCGGCGGGCCGGGCCGCCGGGCGCGCGCCCTGGCCCAGGGAGGGCGCCGAGGCGCCGGGGGCCACCGCGTCGGGACGGTCGGCCGCACGGGCGGCCGCCCTGCGCTCCTTGCGGGTGCCGCCGCGGCGGCGCTCCACCATGCGGGTCGTCGTGAACAGCACCCACGCGAGGCCCAGCACCCCGAAGCCGGCCCAGGCCGTCGGGCTGAACGCCGTGTCGGCCAGCCATTCGACGACGCCCGTCATGACCAGCCCGATCGGCACGAGGGAGTAGGCCGCGACACGGACCGCCGCGAGGAAACGCTTGCGGTACGCCGTGACGGCCGCGATGCCCAGGCCCGCCGCGGACACGGCGGAGCAGACGGTCTCGGCAATCATCCGGTCCTCCAGGGCGTGACGCGGTCGGGCGGGGCACTGCGCCCTTCCATCCTGCACCCGCGCCACCCCGGCGGGCCATGCCGCGGCCGGACATCAGGGACATCTCCGGGTCCCCTCCTCCCCAGGTGCCGGTCCGGGGTGCACCCCGCGGCCCCGCTGCTGGAAGACTGTCGGCATGAGCGACTCCTCCCCCGCCCCCGTTCTCGAGATCTGGTGCGACCTGCAGTGCCCGGACTGCCGCACCGCGCTGGACGACCTCCGTGCCCTGCGCGAGCGCTACGGCGACCGTCTCGAACCGCGGCTGCGGCACTTCCCCCTGGAGAAGAACAAGCACGCCTTCGCCGCCGCCCAGGCCGCGGAGGAGGCGTGGGAGCAGGGCCGGGGGTGGGCGTACGTGGAGGCCGTGCTGGGCCGGGTGGAGGAACTGGGCCGCGAGGGCGAGCCCTTCCTCGTGCAGGTGGCCCGGGAACTGGGCCTGGACGCCGAGGAGTTCGACACCGCGCTGGTCGACGGCCGGCACATCCTGATCGTGGACGCCGACCAGGCCGAGGGCAAGGCCATCGGCGTGACCGGCACCCCGACCTACGTCATCGGCGGCGAGCGGCTCGACGGGGGCAAGAGCCAGGAGGGCCTGCGCGAGCGGATCGAGGAGATCGCGGACCGGCTGCTGGCCGGCGACGCGCACTGATCCCCTCGCCGGCTCCCGCCCCCGGGGGCCGCTACAGCAGCGGCTTGTACATCGCGTACTGCGTCGTCTCGTAGCCGAGCGAGGCGTAGAGGCGCTCGGCCGGGGTGTTGCCGGCGAAGACGTTGAGGCCGAGGACGCGTCTGCCCTCGGCGATCGTCCGGGCCTCGGCCAGCAGCATCAGCGTGCGGCCGTGTCCCCGGCCCCGGTGGGCGGCGTCGGCCTCGACGTCGAAGACGAAGGCGTCGTTCTCACGGACCGCGAGCCACAGCGTGCCCACCGGTGTCCCCAGGTGTTCGACGACGCTGATCAGCATGCCGGGTGTGGCCAGGCCGTCGGGCAGGAGCGTGGCGTGGTCCCGCTCCGACTTGGCCCGGGCCTCGGCCTCCGGGACGCCCCGGTCGATCCAGCTGCGGGCGTAGTCCTCCTTGCCCCTCTCCAGCCAGGGGCCGAACTCCGCCTCGGTCATGGGCCGGGCGCGGTTGCCCGACGGCAGGTCGGGCGGGGTGTCGCCGAGCCGCTTCTCCATGCCGCGGTTGCGCACCACGTAGCCGAGCGCCGTGGCGAAGCGCAGCGCGGGCTCGGAGCCCCCGGGGACCATGGCCTCGATCCGGCGGCACCCCCAGCCGCGCGCCACCTCCTCCGCGGCGAGCGCGGCCACCGTGCCCCGGCCGCGCCCGCGGTCCGGTTCCTCGATGCGGAGCTTCATGACGCGGGCCACCGCGTCGCCGAACACGGGGTGCGTGCCGAGGTGTATCGCCCCTACGGGACGGCCGTTCACGCACACCTGGTAGCGGCGCGAGCGCGTCCCGTCGGCGTTCTGCTGAAGCGGCTCGGTCGGCCGCAGGGTCGTGGTCATCAGGGGTGTTCTACCCGGATCCACGGCCCTGTTCAGCCCGATCGACGCGAGGGTCAGGGGTCGAGGTCGTCCCCGGAGCGCTCCTCGAAGATCCGCATGGCCTTGGCGGTCACCGGGCCGGGCGCGCCCGGCAGCTCCCGGCCGTCGACCCGGTGCACGGCCTGCACGTCCCGCAGCGTGGACGTCAGGAAGATCTCGTCGGCCCGCTGCAGGACGTCCAGCGGCAGGTCGGTCTCCTCCGCTCCGGTCCATTCGACGGCGAGCGCGCGTGTGATGCCCGCGAGGCAGCCGGAGGCGAGCGGCGGGGTGTGGATCTCGCCGTCGAGGACGACGAAGACGTTCGACCCGGTGCCCTCGCAGAGCTGTCCCACCGTGTTGCCGAACAGGGCCTCGGAGGCGCCCTGTTCACGGGCGCGGGCCAGGGCGACGACGTTCTCGGCGTACGAGGTGGTCTTCAGGCCGGTGAGCGCGCCGCGCTCGTTGCGGGTCCAGGGGACCGTGATCACGGCGGTGGAGTCCGGGCGGCGGGTCGTCTCACCGACGGCGACGACGAGGGTCGGGCCGTGGTCGCCGCGGTCGGACCCGAGCGGGCCGTGGCCGCCGGTGTAGGTGATGCGCAGGCGGCCGAGCGGCACGGGGTTGGCCGCGAGGACGGCGGCACAGGCGCGGCGGACCTCGTCGTGGTCCGGGTCGGGCAGGCCGAGGCCGCGCGCGGAACGGGTGAGCCGGTCGAGATGCCGGGTGAGCGCGAACGCCCGGCCGTCCACGGCCTTCACCGTCTCGAAGATGCCGTCGCCCACGGTCAGTCCGTGGTCGAAGACGGAGACGCGGGCGGACTCGATGTCCTGCAGTCCGCCGTCGAGCCAGATCTTCACGTCAGGTCCTCTCCACTCACCTCGTACGTGCCCGACGCTATCGCGAGCAGCCGGGCCGCCTTCAGCTCGGTCTCCCGCCACTCCCCCTCGGGGTCGGACCCCCAGGTGATGCCGGCGCCGGTGCCGAAGCGCAGCATGCCCCGGTCCCTGTCGATCCAGAAGGTCCGGATGCCGACGGCCAGCTCACCGGTCCCGCGGCCGGCGTCGACCCAGCCGATGCCACCGCAGTACGGGCCGCGCGGCGCCGTCTCCAGCGCGTCGATGATCCGCAGGGCGCTGGACTTGGGCGCGCCGGTGACCGAGCCGGGCGGGAAGGCGGCGCCGAGCAGGTGGGCCCAGCCGGTTCCGTCCGCCAGCTCACCGCGGACCGTCGACACGAGGTGGACCAGGCCCGGGTGCTTCTCGACGGCGCACAGATCGGGCACGCTCACGCTGCCCGTGGCGCAGACCCGGCCGATGTCGTTGCGGACGAGGTCCACGATCATCACGTTCTCGGCGAAATCCTTCTCCAGCAGGTCCGCCTCGGTCCGGCCGGTGCCCTTGATCGGGCCGGACTCGACGACCCGGCCCTCGCGGCGCAGGAACAGCTCGGGGGACGCGGTGGCGATCTCCACGCCGTGCCGGGGCAGGCGGATCGTTCCTGCGTAGGGGGCGGGGTTGCCGCGGGCCAGCAGTGCGGTGAGGGCGTCGACATCGGCGCCGGGTGCGACCGGTGCGGACAGCACGCGGCACAGGTTCGCCTGGTAGACCTCGCCGGCCGCGATGTGCGCGCGGATCCGCCGGACCGCGGCCGTGTACGCGGCGCGGTCGAGCGAGGACGTCCAGTCACCTGCCGCGGGTCCGCGCCAGGCGCCCGGCACGGGCGCGGGCACCTCGGCCGTGCGCACCTCCGCGAAGCGGGCGCAGGTCAGACGGCCCTCGAAGTCGGCGCAGACGGCCCAGAAACCGCTGGAGTCCAGGGCTTCGGGGTCGTCGGTGACGTCGAGGAGCCCGGTGGCGACACGGTCGCCGAAGCGGGCGAGGGGAGGGAGGTCGAGCACGCCGTCGAGTCTATGGCCGGTGTCCGGCGGGTGGCCGGGGGACGTCCCGTCCGGGACGCTCCCGACGCCCCTGAGCAGGGCAAGCGCAGCACGCTGCGCAAACGCGTTTTTGTACTGGCAGCGGAATCCGCTAGAGTTCAACTCGTCGCCGGGCCGCGAGAGCGGGCCGAAACGACAAGCGGACGTAGCTCAGTTGGTAGAGCGCAACCTTGCCAAGGTTGAGGTCGCGAGTTCGAGCCTCGTCGTCCGCTCGCAGGAACAGGGGGCTCCCGGCCCCCTACACTCCTGGTGGAGTGGCCGAGAGGCGAGGCAACGGCCTGCAAAGCCGTCTACACGGGTTCAAATCCCGTCTCCACCTCCAAGGACGATTAGCTCAGCGGGAGAGCGCTTCCCTGACACGGAAGAGGTCACTGGTTCAATCCCAGTATCGTCCACTGGATCTTCTCGAAGATCCACCCGCGCGATTAGCTCAGCGGGAGAGCGCTTCCCTGACACGGAAGAGGTCACTGGTTCAATCCCAGTATCGCGCACGCAGTGCCCATGATCCGCTGCAGTCGGTGGTCATGGTCCCGAGGACGATTAGCTCAGCGGGAGAGCGCTTCCCTGACACGGAAGAGGTCACTGGTTCAATCCCAGTATCGTCCACATCACACCGAAGCCCCCGGCCGTTCGACGGCCGGGGGCTTCGTCGTGCTGCCGCTCGCTCAGGACGAGAACAGCATGTGCCCGAAGCTCTTGTGGCGGTGGTGACCGTGGTGGCCGTGGCCGCCGTGCGGGGCGCCCCAGGCGGGGGCCGGAGGGGCGGGGTAGGCCTGCGGCGGGGGCGGCGGGGCCGGCTGGGACCACTGGGCCTCCAGACGGGTCAGCGACTCCAACTCGCCGTAGTCGAGGAAGATCCCTCGGCAGCCGCTGCACTGCTCGATCTGGACACCGTTGCGGTTGTACGTGTGCATGGGCGCACGGCACTTCGGACACTGCATGGTCGATCAACTCCTCGCCGGTCGGTCCTGCTTCGCGTCTCGCCAGGACAGACTCTGTCCGGCTGTCGTCGGTTGCACCCTACGTCGCGTGGTTCGGCGCCAACTGCGGCGGGAGGGCGGACATTCGGTCGCAGGCGTCCAGGAGCGCCTGCTCGACCTCGTCCAGGGCTCGCCCGGCCGCGGCCGCCTTGGCGACGGCCCGGGCCGCGGTCTGCACGGTGAGGGCGCGGGCCGGCACGTCCAGGGCGGGCCAGGGGTCGCCGGCGGCGGGCACGGCCGGGCCGCCGGCCTCGCGGTAGGCGGCGAGGAACCGGGTCCAGCCGTCGGGCGGGAGCAGGCCGCAGGCGTACCAGGCGGCGGGGCGGGCCAGGTCCCAGGCCGGGACGCCGACGCCCAGGTCGTCCACGTCGATCAGCAGCCAGGGGCCGTCGGGGGCGGGGTGGCGGACGAGCTGGCCGAGGTGGAGGTCCCCGTGGCACAGGGTGCTGTGGTCCGGCATGGGGGCCTCGGCGCGGGCCCAGGCGGGGAGGGTGTCCCAGGCGCGCAGGACGGGGGCGACCGCGGGAGGCGGGGCGGCCGCCTCACGGAGCCGGGCGACGGCCCGGGCCGCCTTGGCGGGGCCGCGCATCGGCGGCAGGTCCGCCGGAGCCGGGATGCGGTGCAGGCGGGCGAGGAGGGTGGCGGCGGCTTCCCAGGGGGCGGCGTCCGGGTCGTCCGGATCCACGGGGGTGCCGTGGGGCCAGAGCGTGACGAGGCGGCCGTGCAGATCGAGAGGGGCAGGGGTGAGCGGGGGCAGGAGGACGCCGGGGTGGTGCGCGGCGACGGCGAGACGGCCGGCCAGCTCGGCGGGGCCGGTGCCCGGCGGGTGGGCCTTCGCGACGGTGTCGCCGTGGCGTACGACGGTGGCGTCGGGGCGGTCCGCGAGGGTGGCCGCGCCGCAGGGGCAGGGTGCCGGGCGGGCGTGCGCGGTGGCCCGGGCCGTGGCGGTGAGGGCGGGTATGAGCGCGTCCGGGGCGGCTGTCACGGAGTGAGGGTACGCCGGGGCGGCAGCGGTGCGTTCCGGACGTCGGGGCCGGCCTTTACGCCGGGACCGCAGCGGTGTTCCGGATGCCGAGGCCGGGCCGGGTCGCCGGGGCAGCCGTGGTGCGTTCCGGATGGGCCGGCGGGACGGTCGGGCACACGGCCCGGTCGGCTCGGGCGGACGTGCGGCCCGGCTCGGTCGGCCCGGTCGGTCGGCTCGGCTCGGTCGGGCGGCTCGGTGCTGAGGGAAAAGCAATGCCGGCGCAGCTCCCCAGCTGCGCCGGCATCTGTGCCGTCCGCCGCACCCCCGTCCCCACGGGGTTTCATGGGTGGATGTCCCCGCCCGGACCGCTCTTCCGGGCCTGGGGTCGCCGCTCAGCGCCCCAGCATCTCTCCCACGGACGACGCCTGTGTGGCCACTGTCTCCCACCCGTCGAAGACGAGGAGGAGCAGGACCGCCAGAGGAAGGGCCATCAGCGTCGCCACCACGGGGTGGCGACGGCCCTGGCGGCGGGGAAACGCGGCGGCGTACACCTTGCGTCCCTCTTCGCGGATCAGCGTCCGCGATGCCGTGTGGGCCATGGTCCCTCTCCTGACCTCGTTCTGTTGTCCTTGGCAGCGGCGGGTGTCTGACCTCGGGGGACGAGTGCTGCACCCGCCGCTTGACCTCAAATCTAGGCGCGCGGCCCTCCACGGGCGTCATGCCCTCGTACCGATTGCCGGGCCTCCCCGAGGATGAGCCGTCCCCCGCGATGTACTCCCCTGGGTGGAGACGCCGGTCCCCGTCTCAGGGTCTTCCCCGACGGGACGCCCGGATCATCCCGCTTTCTCCGAGCTCTCCTCCCGCGGAACCGGCTGTTCCACGAGCGCCAGCACCCGGTTCGCCATGAACCGTGCCGTACGTACGACTGTCCCGCTACGCGTGACTTCGCTCACTTCCACGACACCTCGGCGCACCGCCGTCTCCACCCTGCGCCCGGCCCGGCTCGCCACCACCTCGTACGTGCGCGTCGTGTCCCCGGCGTCCACGACTATCTCCACGCGATCACCCTTCACAGGACCAATCCCCCTTCTGCGACGGGTGGTTGGGATCACCAGCGGCGCGAAGTCCGCCTCTCCGCGCCCTCCCTGACCACCTTTCAAGTCTCCCACCCACCACTGACAATCCATCACTCCGAGAGGGCGCGGCCTCTGCGCGCGGGCGGCCGTGGAAACGTAAGCTGTGGCTCGTCACAGGACCGGGCAGCGGGGATGAACATGGCGATGATGCGCCTGAGGCGCGAGGACCCGCGCGTCGTCGGCTCGTTCAAGCTTCACAGACGGCTGGGCGCGGGCGGGATGGGCGTGGTCTACCTGGGCTCCGACAAGAAGGGGCAGCGGGTCGCGCTCAAGGTCATCCGGCCCGATCTAGCGGAGGACCAGGAGTTCCGCTCGCGGTTCGCCCGTGAGGTCTCGGCCGCCCGGCGGATCCGCGGCGGGTGCACGGCCCGGCTGGTGGCCGCCGACCTGGACGCGGACCGGCCCTGGTTCGCCACCCAGTACGTGCCGGGCCCCTCCCTGCACGACAAGGTCGCCGCCGAGGGGCCGCTCGGCGCGGCCGACGTCGCCGCCGTCGGGGCCGCCCTGTCGGAGGGCCTGGTCGCGGTGCACGAGGCCGGGGTCGTGCACCGGGACCTGAAGCCGTCCAACATCCTGCTGTCCCCGAAGGGGCCGCGGATCATCGACTTCGGCATCGCCTGGGCGACCGGCGCCTCGACACTGACCCACGTGGGCACGGCCGTCGGCTCGCCGGGCTTCCTGGCACCGGAGCAGGTGCGCGGGGCCGCCGTCACACCGGCCACGGACGTGTTCTCGCTCGGTGCCACCCTCGCCTACTGCTCGATGGGTGACTCGCCCTTCGGGCACGGCAGTTCCGAGGTGATGCTGTACCGCGTGGTGCACGAGGAGCCGCAGCTACACGGCGTGCCCGACGCGCTGGCCCCGCTGGTGCGGGCGTGTCTGGCGAAGGACCCCGAGGAGCGGCCCAGCACGCTCCAACTGTCGCTGCGGCTCAAGGAGATCGCGGCCCGCGAGTCCCAGGACCTCGCCGGTGTACGGCCGCCCGCGCCGCGCGGCGGCGAGTCCGACCGGCCCGCCGACACCTATCCCGACCGCACCCGGGGCCGGCAGGGCTCGGGGACGTCCGGGGGGCAGCGGGGCCGGGGCACTCCCCCGCCGCGCGGCTCCGCCCCGGCCCGGGACGGAGCCGTCGCGCCGGACGGCGGCCCGGCGTCCCAGGGCGGGTCCGGCGCGCGGGGCACGTCCCGTTCCCCGGGCACCGGGAACCGGCCTTCGGGCGGCGACCGGCGGGGGCGGACCCCGGTGCGCGGGACGGGCGCCGCGCGCGGCACGCCGTCGCGCCCGGGTGCCCGGCCGACGCCCACCGGGCGCAACGGGACACGGCCCGGCAGCGGCAGCCGGCCCGCACCGCACAGCGGCACCGGACGCCCGGCGTCCAGGAACACGGGGACCGGGCTGCGGCCCGCCAACCCGCGGCTGCTGCGCCAGCGGCTCTTCGTGTTCGTCGTCGTCACCCTGCTGGTGGCGGTCGGCATCGCGCTGGTCCAGGGCTGCCAGGGCCCGGCGCGCGGACTCGGCGACGGGACCGGCGTGCGGCAGGAGCACGTGCAGCGGGACTCCGGGCCGCGCGGGTACGCGCCCTAGCGCCGGCGCCCGTGGGCCGTCACAGCCCCGGCAGGATCCGCTCGAAGAACTCGCGGTCGCCGGCGAAGACCGGGTCCAGGGCCAGGAACTCCTCGGGGGTGACCCAGCGGGCCTCGGCGACCTCGTCCGGGTCCGGGACCACCTCTCCCGAGTCCGCGCGGGCGGTCCACCAGTGGAGACGGAAGCGGTGGTCGTCGGTCTCCGACTCCCAGACCCTGGCCTCCGGTACGACGGTGAGACCGACCTCCTCGCGGACCTCACGGACGACCGCCTGCTCCTGGGTCTCGCCCGGTTCGACCTTGCCGCTGAGCGGCTGCCAGTAGCCGGGGCGCGCGACGCCCGGCCCGCGCCGGATCGCGAGCAGGCGCTCGCCGCGCAGGAGGACGGCGACGACGGCGTCGCGCTGCTCCACGGGGAGGGCCCTAGACCCGGGGGCGGCCGGTGGCCACCGCGTAGAAGGCGACGGCGGCCGCCGCGCCCACGTTGAGGGAGTCCACGCCGTGGGACATGGGGATGCGGACCCACTCGTCGGCGGCGACCAGGGCCTGCGTGGACAGGCCGTCGCCCTCGGCGCCCAGCATGAGGGCCACGCGGTCCATGGTGTGCGGGGCGGCCTCGTCCAGGGACCTGGCCTTCTCGTCGGGCGTCAGGGCGAGGAGCGTGAAGCCCGCCTCGCGGACCGAGTCCAGGCCCTTGGGCCAGGTGTCGAGCCGGGCGTACGGCACGGAGAAGACCGCGCCCATGGAGACCTTCACGCTGCGGCGGTAGAGCGGGTCGGCGCAGTCCGGGGAGAGCAGGACCGCGTCCATGCCGAGGGCGGCGGCGGAGCGGAAGATCGCGCCGATGTTGGTGTGGTCGTTGACCGACTCCATGACGACGACGCGGCGGGCGGTGCGCAGCAGGTCGGCGGCGGTGGGCAGGGGCTTGCGCTGCATGGAGGCGAGGGCGCCGCGGTGCACGTGGTAGCCGGTGACCTGCTCGGCGAGGTCGGGGCTGACCGCGTAGACGGGGGCGGGGAGTTCGTCGATGACGTCGCGCATGACGTCGACCCACTTGGCCGAGAGCAGCATGGACCGCATCTCGTAGCCCGCCTCCTTGGCCCTTCTGATGACCTTCTCGCCCTCGGCGATGAACAGGCCCTCGGCGGGTTCGCGCTTGCGGCGCAACTCCACGTCGGTCAGGCCGGTGTAGTCGCGCAGGCGCGGGTCGTCGGGATCCTCGACGGTGATGAGATCGGCCACAGGGTGATACCGCCTTGTCCTGGGTGCGGTGCCAACGGCTCGGTACGGGTTGTGTTACCCGGGGTTACTGGCGGGGTGCGGCGGTCTTGGCGGTCTTCGGGCCGACGTTCACGACCTCGCCGATGACGATGACCGCCGGGGGCTTCACGTCCTCGCTGCGCACGGTCTCCCCGACGGTGGCCAGGGTGGCGTCGACGCGGCGCTGGCCGGCCGTGGTGCCCTCCTGGATCAGGGCGACGGGCGCGTCGGGGGACTTGCCGTGGGCGATGAGCGTCTCGGCGACCTTCCCGATCGTGCCGACGCCCATGAGGATCACCAGCGTGCCGGTCAGCTTGGCCAGCGACGGCCAGTCGACCAGGGAGCGCTCGTCGTCGGGGGCGATGTGGCCGCTGACGACCGTGAACTCGTGGGCGATGCCCCGGTGGGTGACCGGGATGCCGGCGGCGCCCGGGACCGAGATGGAGCTGGAGATGCCGGGCACGACCGTGCACGGGATGCCGGCCTCGGCCAGGGCCTGGACCTCCTCCATGCCGCGCCCGTAGACGAAGGGATCGCCGCCCTTGAGCCGCACGACGGACTTGCCCTGCCTGGCGTACTCGATCAGGGCGTCGTTGATGGCCTCCTGGGCCATGAACCTGCCGTACGGGAGCTTCGCCGCGTCGATGACCTCGACGTTCGGGGAGAGCTCGGCGAGCAGGTCGCGCGGTCCGAGGTGGTCGGTGATGACCACGTCGGCCTCGCCGAGCAGACGGCGGCCGCGCACGGTGATCAGGTCGGGGTCACCGGGGCCGCCGCCCACCAGGGCGACTCCGGGCGTGCGGGTGCGGTGGTGCGGGGCGACCAGCGTGCCGTCGCGCAGGCCCTCGACGACCGCGTCGCGGATGGCGGCGGTGTGGCGGGGGTCGCGGCCGCGCGCGTCGGTGGTGAGCACGGCGACGGTGACGCCCTCGCTGTGACCGGTGGCCGGGGTCCAGGCGGTGGCCTGGTCGGCGTCGTCGGACCGGACGCACCAGACGCGGTGGCGTTCCGCCTCGGCCGAGGCCCGGGTGTTGGCCTCCGCGTCGCTGGTGGCGATCAGGGCGTACCAGGCGTCCGCGAGGTCGCCCTCCTGGTACGGGCGCCTGAGCCAGGTGATCTCGCCGGCGTCCGCCATCGCCTCGACCGAGGGCGTGGCCTGCGGGGACACGAGGAGGACGTCCGCACCGGCGGCGACGAGCGCGGGGAGGCGGCGCTGGGCGACCTGGCCACCGCCGAGGACGACCACGCAGCGGCCGGTGAGGCGGAGGCCTACGGGGTAGGCGGGGTGTTCGGCCATGAGGGTGCGGCTCCTGTGGACAGCGGTGCGGTAGCCCTGACGTGCGGATTTTAATGGGCGGGCGGAAGGGCGGCCCAGGTGGTCCAGTGGCTGGGCACGGCAGCCCGCGCGCCGGACACGATCCGTGCCCATCCGTTCCGTACGGCGGAGCGGATGGGCACGGATCCCCGGGTGCTCCGGCGGCCCTGCTTCTTCGGCGGCCCTACTTCTCGGTGACGCCCGCCGAGTCGAACGTCGCCACCTCGTGCATGGCCCGGGCCGTGCTCTGCACCAGGGGCAGGGCCAGCAGGGCGCCCGTGCCCTCGCCCAGGCGCAGGTCGAGGTCGACCAGGGGGCGCAGGCCCAGCTTGTTGAGGGCCGCCACGTGGCCCGGCTCGGCGCTGCGGTGGCCCGCGATGCAGGCGGCCAGGACCTCCGGGGCGATGGCCCGGGCGACCAGGGCCGCGGCACCCGCGCTGACACCGTCCAGGATCACCGGCGTGCGCAGGGAAGCGCCGCCGAGGAGGAGGCCGACGATGGCGGCGTGCTCGAAACCGCCGATCGCGGCGAGCGTCCCGATCGGGTCGGCCGGGTCCGGCTGGTGGAGTTCCAGGGCGCGGCGGACGACCTCGGTCTTGCGGGCGAGCGTCTCGTCGTTGATGCCGGTGCCCCGGCCGGTGACCTCGGCCGGGTCCGCGCCCGTGAAGACGGAGATCAGGGCGGCGGACGCGGTGGTGTTGCCGATGCCCATCTCACCGGTGAGCAGTGCCTTGTTGCCGGCGGCGACCAGGTCACGGGCCGTCTCGATGCCCACTTCGATGGCCTGCGTGGCCTCCTCGCGGGTCATGGCGGGACCGGTCGTCATGTCGGACGTGCCGCCCCGGATCTTGCGGGGCAGCAGGCCCGGCGTGGCCGGGAGGTCGGCGGCGACACCGACGTCGACGATGCACACCTCGGCGCCGACCTGGGTGGCGAAGGCGTTGCACACGGCGCCGCCGCCGAGGAAGTTGGCCACCATCTGGGCCGTGACCTCCTGCGGCCAGGGGGTGACCCCCTGGGCGTGGACACCGTGGTCGCCGGCGAAGATCGCGACGGCCGCGGGCTCCGGGATGGGCGGCGGGCACTGGCGGGACAGACCGGACAGCTGGGCGGAGATGATCTCCAGCATGCCCAGCGCACCGGCCGGCTTGGTCATGCGCTTCTGGCGCTCCCACGCCTCGCCGAGCGCCTTGGCGTCCAGCGGGCGGATCTGCGCGACGGTCTCGGCGAGCAGGTCGTGCGGTTCCTCTCCGGGCAGTGCGCGTCGGCCGTACGTCTCCTCGTGCACGACCCACGACAGCGGGCGGCGCTTGGACCAGCCCGCCTGCAGCAGCTCGGGCTCGTCCGGGAACTCGTCGACGTAACCGACGCACAGATAGGCGATGACCTCGAGGTGCTCGGGCAGCCCGAGCGCGCGCACCATCTCGCGCTCGTCGAAGAAGCTGACCCAGCCGACGCCGAGTCCTTCGGCGCGGGCGGCGAGCCAGAGGTTCTCCACGGCCAGGGCGGCCGAGTACGGGGCCATCTGGGGTTGGGTGTGGCGGCCGAGGGTGTGGCGGCCGCCGCGGGTCGGGTCGGCGGTGACGACGATGTTCACCGGCGTGTCGAGGATGGCCTCGATCTTCAGTTCCTTGAACTGCTTGGCCCGGCCCTTGGGGAGGGACTTCGCGTACGCGTCGCGCTGGCGCATGGCCAGTTCGTGCATCGCGCGCCGGGTGTCGGCGGAGCGGATGACGACGAAGTCCCAGGGCTGCGAGTGGCCCACGGAGGGCGCGTGGTGAGCGGCCTCCAGGACACGGAGCAGCACCTCGTGCGGGATGGGGTCGCTGCGGAAGCCGTTGCGGATGTCGCGGCGTTCGCGCATGACCTTCAGGACGGCCTCGCGCTCGGCGGGGTCGTAGGGGGGTGCGGCCGGGCCGCTGGGCTCTCGTGCCTCGGTCACTGCCGGTGCGCCTTCTCCCTCTGGACGTTCCTGGTCCGCCAGGTCTTCCTGTTCGGCGCCCCGGGTGTCCAGGTCGTCGGCGTTCTGCGCGAGTGCGGCGTCACCGTCGCGGGGGGCGGGGACGAGGGCGACGGGCTCCGCCGCCCCGGGCTGCGCGGGCTGGGACTGCTGCGGGCCCTGCACGGGCTGCCCGCCGTGCTCTTCCGCGGACGGCACGGGCGGCGCGGGCGGCGTCGGCAGGACGACGGTGACGTCCTCGGCGGCCGGGCCGGGCTCGGCGGCGGGGGCCGCGGCTTTCGGGGTGGGAGCCGGGGTGGCCGGTTCGGAGGCAGCGACGGGCTGCGCGGCTTCGGCGGGGGCCGGGGCGCCGGCGGGTTCGGCTGCCTCGGCGGCCTGCCCGGCTTCAGCGGCGTGCGCGGCTTCGACGGCCTGCGCGGCTTCCGTGACGGGAGCGGGCGGTGCCGGGGTGGTGGCCGGGGCGCCGGGGGCCTCGGGGGCGGGGGTTGCCATCTGAGGAGCTGTCATGTCGGACTGGAGTGCGGTCCCCTCGGTGTCGGCCGGCTCGGTGGGCTGCGCCGGGGGCTGTGCGCCGGTGCCGTCGACGGTGGCGACCGGTTCCTGTGCGGCGGCTTCGGCGGGGGGTGCGGCCGGGGCGGGTGCCGGTGCATCGGGAGCGTCGGGCACTGCCGGGGCCACCGGGACCGCGGGGGCCGCCGTCACGGACTCGGGGGTCATCGGGTCGGGAACCGGTGCGGCAGCCTCGGCGGCGTCGGCCGGTTCCTCGGACACGGCCTCCGGCGAGGCCACTTCGGCCTGCTCGGGCCCGGCAGGGGCGTCGGGGAAGGGCACCGCTTCAGGAGCCGCCGCGGCTTCCGGAGCAGGGGCGGGCATCGCACCCTGCTCGGCACCGGCGGCAGGAGCCTGTACGGGGGCCTCGGCCGGGACCGGCTGGACTGCGTCCTGAACGACGGGGGCGGGCTCCCCCTCAGCGGGCATGCCCGGCGCGGGCACGACCTGCTCGGGGGCGGGCTGCTCGGGCACGACCTGCTCGGGGGCGGGCTGCTCGGGACCGGGCTGCGCCGCCTCGGCACCAGAGGCCTGGAGCGTCTCCAAAGCCGTAGGGGCGGGGGCAGGGGCCGCTACCGCGTCCTGCACGGGGGCCTGGGCCACGTCCGGGCCGGCGCCCTCCGCGGGAGCGGCAACCGCCGCGTCCTGGGCAGCCCCGGCAGCGGCCACCTGCTCCGCGTCCGGGCCGGCGCCGGGAGCGGCAGGGGCCGCGTCCTGGGCGTCAACGCCCTGGACCGCCTCAGGCAGAACGGCAGCGGGGTCACCCGCGCCCTCGGTGCCCCGAGGTCCCTCAGGGCCGGTGGCGGTCTGCCCGGGCTCCGGGCTCGCGGAGACACCCGCGCCCTCAGCGACCTGCTCGCCCTCGCTGACAACCGTCTGTTCGCCGCCCGGTCCGCCGACCCCGGCGGGCTCAGCCGGCGTCTCAGCCATCGTCTGCTCGGGCACCGACGGCACGGCCTCGGCGACCTGCGCGGCTGCCGCAGGCCCGGCTTCCGTGGCCTGGGCCGGAACCGCGGGCCCGCCCTCGGCCACCTGCCCCGGCACCGCTTGCTGGACCTCGGCCACCTGCGCGGCAGCCGCCTGCCCCGGCACCGCCTGCTGAGCCTCGGCCCCCTGCGCGGCAGCCGCCGGCCCCGCTTCCGTGGCCTGGGCCGGAACCGCGGGCCCGCCCTCGGACACCAGCCCCGCAACGGCCTGCTGAGCCTCCACCACCTGCCCCGGAACCGCGTGCTGAGCCTCCGCCACCTGCCCTGGCACCGCCTGCTGAGCCTCCGCCACCTGCCCCGGCATCGCCTGCTGGGCCTCGGCGACCTGCGCGGCAGCCGCCGGCCCCGCCTCCGTGGCCTGCACGGGAGAGGCAGGCCCGGCTTCCGCGACCTGCGCGGACGCCGCCGGGGCGGTCTCGGGCGTCGGGGCGGGGAGCGTTCGGCTCGCCTCGGCCGCCACTCGCGTCACCACGGCCTGGGCCGCTCCCACCGGCTCCGGAGTCGGAACAACCGTTTCGGCAGGCGCCGCCCCGGCGCTCGACTGGGGGTGCGGCATGGGCTGTGCGCCCCAGGGCGCCGCCGGGGCCGAGGGCGTCTCCGCGACGCGGGGGGCGTCGAGGTACTCGGGGCCGGGCGCCGGCGCGCTCTGGCGTGCCGGCGCGTCCGCGGGGCCGCGGTCGGCCAGCGAGCGGACCGGGCTGGCGGAGCTGTCGGGCAGCGGCGGCCCGAGGTGCAGCGGGCGGCGCGGGGTGATCGGCGGGATCGGCGGCGGGTCGGGCAGCCGGACGCCGCTGAGGTCGACGGATCCGCTGTCACGGCCGGAGAGCTCGTGCGGGCCCGGCTGGTGCGCGGTCTCGACGACCGGCTCCGGCGCGGGCGGGGCGACCTCGTGACCCCAGGCGCCCTGGGCACCCGGCAGCAACAGGTCTTCGTCCTCGGCAGCGGGTTCGGAGAGGTAGGTGTACGAACCGTGCGCGGCGCCCGGCTGTTCCACCATGCCTGAGTTCTCCGGCAGTCCCTCGCCCGGGACCTGGCCGGTGTCGGTCATGCGTACCCCTCGCCCATCGGTTAGTGCTCCTACGACCAGCTCACCCGGAACGGCGCACCGACCGCCCCACAGTGAAGAACGAGCGTGCGTCCCCAGCGGCACGAGCGGCCCGCCTCGAAAAGGCGACAAAGCCATTCACTGGCATTGTTGCGGCCGTGACACCCTCACGGCAGCTTGATCCGCGAGGGTTCCGCTGTGGACTGCGCCACGTTGCGCGTCCTCCGGTTCTGCCGTACCACACCCACCCCAAAACGGGCGGGTTTTCCGGACATTGGCCGACGAACTGCCGGACGTCCACGTGCGGTGCAGCGATCGGCCAGCCTACCGCGCGCAGTACGACAAACCGATCACGGGGACGGTCGCCAGGGCGTCCGGGGAGTCAGGCGCCGCGTTTCGGCAGAACGCCGCTGAGCAGGAACGCGACGCTCCGTTCCTTCTCCGACCAGGCCCTGGTGTCGAGTTCGACGGACTGCAGCAGAGCGCACTCGACGCCGTAGCCGTGCTCGGTCAGGTCGCGGCCGATGAGTTCGGCGGCGTCACGCGTGGCGGCGTGCGTGACGATGCGCTGCGGGCGCCGGTCGGCGACCGCCGAGACGACCGCCGCTCCCCCGCCGCCGACGCGCACGACGTCCGGCTCGGGGAGGTTCTCCAGGACGTGCGGGGCGGTGCCGTGCACGATCTGCAGCTGGACGCCGAGGCGGCGGGCGGTGGCGTCGGTGCGGGCGCAGGCGGCCGGGTCGCTGTCGACGGCGAGGACGGCGGCGCCGGCGCGTGCCGCCTCGACGGAGAAGGCTCCGCTGCCGCAGCCGATGTCCCACACGAGGTCGCCGACGCGGGGCCCGAGACGGGCGAGTTGGGAGGCGCGCAGCAGTTGGGTCTCGCCCTCGCCGAGGTCGCCGCCGTAGGCCTCGGCGGGCAGGGACCAGCCGCGCGGCCCGGCGGACGGGTCGCGGCCGGCGAGCCAGCCGCCGGTCTCCCCCGCCGTGTCGGGCCGGGTCGGGCCGCCGAGGACGATGACGACGTTCGGGTCGCGCCAGGTGTGGTCGGCGGCCCGGTCCGACGTGACGATGGTGACGCGCTCGTGGTCGGTGCCGAGTTCCTCGCAGATGACGAAGGAGCGGTGGACTCCTTCGAGGAGCAGGCCGAGTTCGGCGGGGCCGGCGCCGGGTGAGGTGAGCACCGCCACCTTGGGGTGGGCGCGGCACACGTTCACGGCCCGTCGCAGCGTGCGCGGGTGTGCGACGACCACTTCCGCGTCGTCCCAGGGCATGCCGGCGCGTGCGAAGGCGGTGGCGACGGAGGAGACGGCGGGGACGACCTCCACCTCCAGGCCGAACTCGGGTGCGCGCAGGGTGCGGACGACGCCGAAGAAGCCGGGGTCGCCGTCGGCGAGCACGACGGCCGTGCCGCGGTGGGCCGCGATGCGGCGGGCGGCGAGGGCGACGCTGCCGAGGCGGATGCGCTCGGCGCCCGCGGGTACCTCGGGCAGTGCCAGGTGGTGGGCGGCGCCCGCCACGAGTGTCGCGGCGCCCAGGGCGGCGCGTGCCGCGGCGGTCAGTGGCGAGCCGTCCCAGCCGATCACCGTGACCCGGTCGGCCATCGTCGTCAGTCTCCAGGGGTTTGCGCAGGTCGTCTGTGTGTCGTGTCGGGGTGCGGCCCGCGGGCGGGCTCCGTGAGGGTACCCGGTGGAGGTTGCGGCGGGAGCGGCGGTGTCCTCGTCGCGATCGCCCGCCGGGGGGTTGCGGTCAGTTCCAGTCGCCGAAGGACGTGAATCCGTCGGGCAGCTGGTCGCCGACGCCCTCCAGGTCCTCGGGCAGCAGGCTCCACACGATGAGGTCGGTGCGCACCTCGGTCCATGGGCCGCCGTCGGTGCGGGTCCTTGCTATCCAGGCGCCGCGCAGCACGCCCTCGCTGATGCAGCCGATCTTCTGGGCCACCTGCTGGGAGGCGGTGTTGTCGGCGGCGGTACGCAGTTCCAGGCGCTCGAACTTCTGGTCGTTGAAGAGCCAGCGCGCGGTGACGAGCGCGGCCTCGGAGGCGTAGCCCTCGCCGCGGGCCCACGGGGCGATGACGTAGGAGATCTCGCTGGAGCGGATGCGCCAGTCGGTGTTCTTCAGGTGGACGATGCCGACCAGACGCTGGGTGAGGAACTCGGTGACGGCGAAGACGATGCCGCGGCCCTCGGTCCGCTCGGCGGGGGCCTGTTCGGTGATCCAGGAGCGGGCGTGGGCCTCGGTGTAGGGCTGCGGGGCGGAGGTCCAGGCGATGACGAGCTCGTCGTTCATCATGTCGGCGAACGCGGGGACGTCCGGCTCCTCGAAGGGGCGCAGGACCAACCGCTCCGTGCTGATGGAGACGTTGGGGAAGGTGCTCGTCATGCGCCGCTCCGTAACCTTCGGGAACCTTCGGGGCCTGCTGAACTGCCCAGCATGCAGCATGAAAGCACTGATCCGCACCACGGGGTCCTCCCCCACCGGGTGAGGGAGGACCCCGGGTTCACGGCTGCCGGGCGCGGGCTCAGAAGGAGGCGAGCACGGAGCCGGCGTACTTGTCCTGGATGAACTTCTTCACCTCGGGCGAGGTGAAAAGCTTCGCGAGCTTCTTCACGCGCGGGTCGTCCTCGTTGCCCTTCTTCACGGCGAGGAAGTTGCCGTAGGGGTTGTTCTTCGGCGACTCCAGGACGAGGGCGTCCTGCGCGGGCTTGAGGTCCGACTCGATGGCGTAGTTGCCGTTGACGACGGCGGCGTCCACGTCGTCGAGGGAGCGCGGGGTCTGGGCCGCCTCCAGCTCCTTGAACTTCAGGTTCTTCGGGTTCTTGGTGATGTCGGCGGGGGTCGCCTCGTTGCCGACGCCGGCCTTGAGGGTGATCAGCCCGTTGGCGGCGAGGAGCTTGAGGGCGCGGGCCTCGTTGACGGTGTCGTTGGGGATGGCGACGGTCGCACCGCTCTTCAGGTCGTCGGCCTTCTTCACCTTGCGGGAGTAGAGGCCGAGCGGCTCCAGGTGCACCGTGACGACGGGCACGATGTCGGTGCCGTTCTTCTTGTTGAAGTCGTCGAGGTACGGCTTGTTCTGGAAGTAGTTGGCGCCGACGGAGCCGTCCTGCGTCGCCGTGTTGGGCGTGACGTAGTCGGTGAACTCCTTGACCTCCAGGTCCAGGCCCTCCTTCTTCGCCAGGTTGTCCTTCACGAAGGTGAGGATCTCGGCGTGCGGGACGGGGCTGGCGGCGACGATCAGGGGGCCGTCGGTGGAGGAGGAGGAGTTGTCGCCGCCGCAGGCGGTGAGCCCGAGGGTGAGGGCTCCGGCGGCGAGGACGGCGGTGGTGATCTTGGCGGTGTTACGCACGAAAAGTGCCTTTCCTTATGGCCTTGCGAGGGTGCGACCCCGTTGTGGGTGAACGGGGGGTCTAGGAGGCGGCTTTGAGCAGCCGCAGTTTCGGGGCGGGGCCGGAGTGGGCGCCGCGGCGGTGCAGGGAGCGGGCCGCGTAGTCGCCGGCGAACTGGATCAGGGAGATGACGACGGCGAGGATCGCGACGGTGATCCACATCAGCCCGGTCTCGAAGCGCTGGTAGCCGTACCGGATGGCGATGTCCCCGAGGCCGCCGGCGCCGACCGTGCCGGCCATGGCCGAGTAGCCGATGAGGGCGACGACCGTGGTGGTGGTGCTGGAGATCAGCGACGGCAGGGACTCGGGGACGAGGACCTTGCGCACGATCGTCCAGGTGTTGCCGCCCATGGCCTGCACGGCCTCGACGAGCCCGTGGTCCACCTCGCGCACGGCTGTCTCGACCAGCCGGGCGAAGAAGGGGATGGCGCCGACGGCGAGCGGCACGATGGCGGCCTCGCGGCCGATGGTCGTGCCGGTGATCCAGCGGGTGAAGGACATCAGCGCGACCATCAGGATGATGAACGGCAGGGAGCGGGCGATGTTCACGACCTGCCCGATGACCTTGTTGGCGGCCAGGTTCTGCAGCAGGCCGCCGCGGTCGGTCAGGACCAGCAGGATGCCGAGCGGGAGGCCGCCGACGACGGCGATGAGCGTGGACCAGCCGACCATGTAGAGCGTGTCCCAACACGCCTGCTCCAGCAGCGGCTGCATCTCGGACCAGGTCACTTGGCACCTTCCTTCACCAGCGTGGACTCGTGGCCCGGGACGTCGATCTGCAGGCCCTTCTCGCGCAGGAAGCCGATCGGCACGACGTTGTCCTCGTAGCGGCCGGGCAGTTCGATGCGCATCCGGCCGACCTGGAGGCCGCCGACGGTGTCGATGGCGGCGCCGAGGATCGATATGTCGATGTTGTAGGTGCGGGCGAGCTGCGAGATGACGGGCTGGGTGGCGCTCTCGCCCTGGAAGGTGACGTCGACGACGGTGCGGTCGGCGCCGGAGGCCTCGCCGTCGAGCGGGAACAGCGCGGCGGCCAGTTCGGAGCCGGGGGTGGCCAGGAGGTCGCTGACCGTGCCCGACTCGACGATGCGGCCGTTCTCCATGAGGGCGGCCGAGTCGCACACCGACTTCACGACGTCCATCTCGTGCGTGATGAGCAGCACGGTCAGGCCGAGCTGCCGGTTCAGGTCGCGCAGCAGGGCCAGGATGGAGCGGGTGGTCTCCGGGTCGAGGGCGCTGGTCGCCTCGTCGGAGAGCAGCACCTTGGGGTCGCCGGCCAGGGCGCGGGCGATGCCGACGCGCTGCTTCTGTCCGCCGGAGAGCTGTGCCGGGTAGGCCTTTGCCTTGTCGGCGAGGCCGACGAGGTCGAGCAGTTCGAGAGCCTTGCGGGAGCGGTCCTTGCCGGTCCTGCCGAGGATCTCCAGGGGCAGTTCGACGTTGTCCTGGACGGTCCGCGAGGACAGCAGGTTGAAGTGCTGGAAGACCATGCCGATCCGGCTGCGCGCCCGCCGCAGTTCCCTCCCGGCGCGCGGGCCGCGGCCGGCCAGGGCGGTGAGGTCCTGCCCGTCGACGCTCACGGTGCCGGAGGTGGGGCGTTCCAGCAGGTTGACGCAGCGGATGAGCGAGGACTTGCCGGCGCCGGACTGGCCGATGACGCCGTACACCTCGCCTTCGCGGACGTGCAGGTCGACGCCGTCCAGGGCGGTGACCTCGCGGCCGCGTGCACGGTAGACCTTGGTGAGGTCCGTGGTGGTGATCACGTGGGTTTCCGTCACAGTCGAGTGCGCGGGCGTGGGTGGTCCCGGGCACGGGTGCGTTCGTTCGGGGACGCGGCACGGTTCTCGCTGAAGCGTGGAACCGGAGAACATGTGCGCGGGCGGCTCGGTGTCACGCGGCGCTCAGGAGCGCGCGACGGGCCGCGGTCTCGCTTCGGGGCGCGAGCTCAGGGTGGTGCGGGGGCCCTCTAGCAGGCGCACATTCGACACATACAACGAGCACCGGGCGTCATGGTCGCCTCGGTCGCCGGGATGCGGTCGCTCGTCGTGGTCATGCGGTCAGTAAAACACGCGTACGGTCCTGACCGGCCGCCGCTGTCCGGATGCTGGACAGCGGTGGGACGCGGGCGGCGGTCCGTCAGGGGCGGAGGGCGATCTCCACGCCCTCCTCGGTGACCAGTGCGGACAAGGCCGACAGGTTCGCCACGACCAGGTCGGCGTCGAGTTCCTGGGCCCGGTGGGTTGTGGTCAACGCCACGGTGGTCATGCCGGCGGCGCGACCGGCCGCGAGACCGGCGGGGGCGTCCTCGAAGACGACGCAGTGCGCCGGATCGACACCGAGCGACCGGGCGGCGAGCAGATAGGGCTCGGGGTCGGGCTTGCCGCGGGTGACGTCGTCGGCGGCGACGAGGGTCTTGGGCAGGATGCCGACGGCGTCGAGGCGGGCCTCGGCCAGGCGCCGGGTGGCGGAGGTGACGACGGCCCAGCGCTCGGCCGGCAGGGAGTCGAGGAAGGCGCGGGTGCCGGGCAGCAGCTCCACACCGCCGTTCGGGACGTCCTCGACCTCCAGGTCCTCGATGCGGGCGACGGCCTCCGGGACGGTCTCGGCGGGCAGCAGGTCGGCGGCTATCTCGGCGGCCGGACGGCCGTGCAGCTCGATCCGCGCGAACTCCTCGGGCGTGATCCCGTACTCCGCGGCCCACCGGGCCCAGCAGCGGTCCACCGAGGCGAGGGAGGAGACCAGGGTTCCGTCGTTGTCGAACAGCAGGGCGTGCGCGCGGATCTTCATGTCCTCGACCCTACGGTGCGGGCCAGGGGCGGAGGCATCGGGCCTTTTCGGCCGTAATAAGGTCGCTGCATGCTCACTGTCCTGACGCTGGTGACCGGCGTCGCCGCGCTGCTGCTCGCCGCCTGGTGCGGCTGGGCGGCCTACCGTGACCAGCCGACGAAGGACTGGCACTTCATCGGGATGGCCGTGGTCACGCTGCTGGCGCTGGTCCAGCTGGTGGCCGGGATCGTGCTGCTGGCCCGGGGCGAGAAGCCGGAGCAGGGCACGACGATCTTCGTGGCGTATCTGCTGGGGGCGTTCGCGTGTGTGCCGGCGGCGGGATTCATGTCGCTGGCCGAGCGCACCCGGTGGGGTTCGGTGACGGTCGCCGCGGGTGGCGTGGTGCTGGCGGTGCTGGAGGTGCG
This sequence comes from Streptomyces sp. NPDC085932, assembly GCF_044540525.1. NCBI lineage: Bacteria > Bacillati > Actinomycetota > Actinomycetes > Kitasatosporales > Streptomycetaceae > Streptomyces > Streptomyces sp. NPDC085932. Next base: position 266,000 of record NZ_JBITSJ010000008.1, on the reverse strand, counting down.
GCTCTATGACATCTGGGCGGGCTGAGGTGGGCCGGCGGCGCCTGGCGTCCGGTCCGGGGACGCTGCTGGTGTGGCTCTACGGCGTGATGGTCGTGGGCGCGGTGTCGCGCTCGGCGTACCAGATCGCGACGGAGTTCGACCGGGCGCCGCTGGCGTACTCGCTGTCGGCCGTGGCCGGGGTCGTGTACGGGTTCATCACGTACTCGCTGGTGCGGGGCGGGGAGACGGCGCGGAGGGCGGCGCTGGCGTGTTGCGCCGCCGAACTGGTGGGTGTGCTGACGGTGGGGACGTGGACGCTGATCGAACCGTCGGCGTTCCCGGACGCGACCGTGTGGTCGGACTTCGGGATGGGGTACCTCTTCATTCCCGTGCTGCTGCCGCTGACGGCCATCTACTGGTTGCGGGCCTCACGGGCGCGTGAAGGGGATGCCGCCTGAGGTGAACAGGCGGCCGCGGGCCGTGTGTGGTTGCTCGCGCGGGTCCCCGCACCCCTTCAGGGCGAAGATCAAGCCGTCGCCGCGTACGTGCTCGCCGGCTTCTCCAGGACGATCATCGGTACGCCGTCCGCGCCCTGGGACGTGCCCACCGTCTCGTAGCCGACCTTGCGGTAGAGGCGGAGGTTGCCCTCGCTGCGGTGGCCCGTGTGCAGGCGGAAGCGGGTGGCGCCGTGCTGGTCGGCCAGGGCCGACTCGGCCGCGCGGAGCAGACGGGCGCCGATGCCGTGGCCCTGGAGGCGGGGGTGGACGCAGAGCTTGCCGATCGCGGCCGCGCCGTCCTCGGTGACCGAGCCGCGGACCGAGCCGACGACCTCCTCGCCGAGCCGGGCGACGAAGACGCAGTCCCGGGCGACCTCCTCGCGGACCGAGTCGAGGGTTTGGACGAGCGGGTCGATGCGGTAGTTCCCGTACAGCGCCGCCTCCGTCTGGAAGCACAGGTACTGCAGCCTGAAGATCTGCTCCGCGTCCTGCTCGGTCGCCGCAGAGATGGTCACGCTCATGCCCATGTGCGCACGCCTCCCGCTCATCTGATCACCGGTGGTCCCTCACTCCTATCCCCGTCCTCAGCGGGCCGCAACCTCCGGTGTGAGCAATCTGCGCAGACATCCCAGGCATCTGGAACGTTCCGGGCCAAGACTCCCCTGTGAGATACCCAACTCCCCTGCGATTTCCCGGTATGTCGGGTCCTTGGGGGACAGCAGGGCCTCCATCAGCCGGGGGCAGCGGCCCGGAAGGCGGCGGACGGCCTCGCGCAGGGCCCGGCCCCGGGCCGCCGCGAGGGCCAGCTCCTCGGGGTCGCGGCCCCTGTCGTCGACCGGTTCGCCGGCGTACGGCCGTTCGAGGCGGCTCGTACGGCGGCTGCGGCGCGCCTCGGAGCGGACGGCCCGGCGCAGCCACTCCTCGGGGTCGACCGGCGGCCCGTGGGCGTCGAGGCGCTCCAGCAGGCGGAGCCAGACCGCCTGCTCCAGGTCGCCGGGCTCGGTTCCGGCGGCATATGCCTCGGCGGAGGCCTCGGCGGTGAGCAGGGGGCGCAGGGCGGTGACCAGGTCGTGCGTCATATGCGGAGCGACGCGGCAGCCCGGGCGGCGGGTTGCCCGGGCGGCCGAACCTCACCCGAACGGTGGGTGTGCGCCGGCGTATTGACGCTCAGCCGTTGCGGAAGTCCTCCCGGGCCAGCAGGCCGGTGTCGGGCTGGTCGGTGAAGACGCCGTCGATGCCGGTCGCGAAGTACGTCCGGTAGGCGCCGAAGACGTCACCGTAGGCGTCCGCGTCCGTGCCCTTGCGGAAGTTCGCGGGCAGGAAGGGGTTCTCGTTGCGCAGGGTGTACGGGTGCAGGATCAGCCCGACCTTGTGGGCGTCGGCGACGAGCGCGGTCGGCCGGGTGAGGTTGCCCTGGGCGTCACGCGGGATGATCAGGTCCAGGGTCGGCCCGATGCCCTGCGCGTAGGAGGCGATCTCCCTCAGGCCGGCCGGCTTGACCAGGTCGGCCACCGTGCGCGGGTCACCGGTCTCGACGAAGTCCCAGGGGCGGGAGTCCGCCGACGACAGCAGGACCACCAGCGGGTTGTCGACGAGCTTGTTCAGCCGCTCGACGCTGGTCGGCTCGAACGACTGCAGGATGACCGGGGAGGTGCGCCGGTCCTTGCGGTGCTTGCGCAGCAGCTTGGCGACGCGCTCCTCCAGCGGGAGGCCCTGGTTGCGGAAGTAGGTGGGGTGCTTGAGCTCGGGGTAGATCCACACCTGCTTGCCGCGCTTGCGGGTCTGCTCGTCCTGCCAGCGCAGCACCTCCTCGAAGGTGGGGATCTCCCAGCGCCCGTTGTACAGGGTGTTGTGCGGGCGGTTGGCCGGGATGCGCTCGACGGCGCGCAGGGTCTTCAGCTCGGCGAGCGTGAAGTCCTCGGTGAACCAGCCGGTGGTGGAGACGCCGTCGAGCAGCTTGGTCTTCCTGCGGCCGGCGAACTCGGGGTGGGCGGCGACGTCGGTGGTGCCGCCGATCTCCGGCTCGTGGCGGCAGACCAGGTGGCCGTCCTTCGTCGGGACCAGGTCGCCCGCCTCGACGATGTCGGCGCCCATGTCGAGAGCCAGCTGGTAGGAGCCGAAGGTGTGCTCCGGGCGGTAGCCGCTGGCGCCGCGGTGGCCGATGATCGTCGGCTTGGGCAGGCCGGCGACTCCCCCGCCGCCGTGCCGGGCGCCGTCGGCCCGGGCCGTGCCCGTCACGCCGAGGACCGCTCCCCCGGCGCCGAGCACCGCCGCGCCGAGCAGGGCCCGCCGTCCGGTCCCACCCGTGATGTCGTTCGACTCCTGCGTTCCCATGAGCGCCCTCCGTGCGTCGGCTCGTCAGTGCGGGCCGATCGTAGGGGCGCGTACATGACCGGCGGGAGACCGCGGCTGGAACACGCGGGTGACTGGGGATGTCACTAGTGGCTCGTGGGGCCGATGAACTGACGGTTCGTCGTGTCCCGCCGGATTCGGCTCGGCTGGTGCGGGAACGCGTCCGGCAGGCCCGGGGGCGATGTGCGTCACACCATGTCGACCGCGTTACGGACCGGCGGCGGCGCGCCACCGCAGGTAAACACGCGTCAACAGTGCGTAAGGCCTCGGTGAAGTCGCCGTGCCCGATGTGCGCGACCCCGGGGCCCGCGAGTATCGTCCTCACCTGCACAGACTCATAATGAATCCCTTGACACCGGAGGGTCCGTTGTCCCGCTTCGCGCTCATCAAGGCAGTGCTCGGCCCGATCATGCGCCTGATGTTCCGCCCACAGGTGGAGGGCGCGGAGCACATTCCCGGCGACGGTCCCGTCATCCTGGCCGGCAATCACCTGACCTTCATCGACTCGATGATCCTGCCGCTGGTCTGCGACCGTCAGGTCTTCTTCATCGGCAAGGACGAGTACGTGACCGGCAAGGGCTTCAAGGGCCGGCTGATGGCCTGGTTCTTCACCGGCGTCGGCATGATCCCGGTGGACCGCGACGGGGGCCGGGGCGGGGTCGCCGCCCTGATGACCGGGCGCCGGGTGCTGGAGGAGGGGCGGGTGTTCGGCATCTACCCCGAGGGCACGCGCTCGCCCGACGGCCGGCTGTACCGGGGGCGGACGGGGATCGCCCGTCTGACCCTGATGACGGGGGCGCCCGTGGTGCCGTTCGCCATGATCGGCACGGACAAGCTGCAGCCGGGCGGGGCGGGTCTGCCCCGGCCGGGCAAGGTCACCGTGCGCTTCGGCGAGGCGATGGAGTTCTCCCGCTACGAGGGCATGGACCGGGACCGGTACGTGCTGCGGGCGGTGACCGACTCGGTGATGGCCGAGGTCATGCGGCTGTCCGGGCAGGAGTACGTCGACATGTACGCGAGCAAGGCGAAGGAAGCGGCGTAGGTTTGCCGGGGCGCCTTCGGGCTCGGAGGGCCGTGGAGCGTCGGCGGCCGCGGGTTGTGGGGGGCTTGTCGCGCAGTTCCCCGCGCCCCTGAGGGGCATGATCCCCAGGGACGTTTCCTGGCTCGGCGTGTCACGGCTGTTTCGTCGGGCCGCCTTCCAGGCTCTGGCCTCGTAGCAGGAACCACGCCGCCACCGCCGCCGCCAGCAGGACGGCCGCGCCGACGCCCGCCGCGAGCGCCAGCCCGTCGACGAAGGCCGTGCGGGCCGCGTCCAGCATCGCGGCGGCGCTGTGCGCGGGCATGCCCGCGGCCGCCTCGACGGCGCCGCCCAGCGATTCGTGAGCGGCGGCCGGCGTGCCGGCGGGGCCGGTGAAGCCGCGGTAGACGCCGGTGACGATCGAGCCGAGCACGGCGATCCCGAGGGCCGCGCCCAGTTCGTAGGCCGTCTCGGACACGGCGGACGCGGAGCCCGCCTGTTCCTTGGGCACGCTGGAGAGGATCACGTCGGCGGTCACGGTGAAGGAGAAGCCGGCGCCGACACCGACCACCAGGAGCGCGGCCCCGAGCAGCGGGTAGCCGGTGGACTGGCCGATGACCGTGAGCGCGGCCAGCGCGAGACCGATCGCCGCCAGCCCGCCGGAGACGACCGCGCGCACCGAGAAGCGGCGGGCCGCGCGTCCGGCGACCAGGCCGGCCACCACCGCGCCGACGGCGGCGGGCAGTTCGGCCAGACCCGCCTCGAACGGCCGCCTGCCCTGCACGAGTTGCAGGTACTGCGAGAGGAAGAAGACCAGCCCGGACAGGCCGAGGATGGTCAGCAGGTCGGCGAGCACCGCCCCGCTGAAGCCGCGGTTGCGGAACAGCCGCATGTCCAGCAGCGGTGCCGGGAGCCGCAGCTGACGGCGGACGAACCCGTACAGGGCCGCCGCGCCCAGCAGACCGGCGGCCAGGGTGCTCCAGGCGAAGCCGTGGGTCGCCGCCTCCTTGACGGCGTACACGATGCCGATCATGCCGACCAGTGAGAGCACCACGCTGACCAGGTCCCACGGGCCGGGGTTCGCGGTGCGCGACTCGGGCAGCAGCTTGATGCCGACGAGGACCAGGACGGCCATCACGGGCAGGTTGATCAGGAAGACCGAGCCCCACCAGAAGTGCTCCAGCAGGAACCCGCCGACGATCGGCCCGACAGCCGTGCCGGCGGAGGCGGTGGCGCCCCAGATGCCGACGGCGAGGCTGCGCTCGCGCGGGTCGTGGAAGAGGTTGCGGATCAGCGCGAGGGTGGCCGGCATCAGGGTCGCGCCGGCGACGCCGAGCAGCGCCCGGGCGACGATCAGCATCTCGGGTGTGCCGGCGTAGGCGTTGACGACGGATATCGCGCCGAACGCGGTGGCGCCCACGAGCAGGATCCGCTTGCGGCCGATGCGGTCGCCGAGGCTGCCCATGGAGACGAGCAGACCGGCGATGACGAACGAGTAGACGTCGCCGATCCACAGCAACTGCGTGCCGGACGGCTTCAGGTCCTCGCTGATGTAGGGGGTCGCGAGACCGAGGACGGTCGCGTCGACGGCCACCAGCAGCACGGCGAGCACGAGGACGCCGAGCGCGAGCCAGCGGCCCGGGCGCTTCACCGCCTCGGTCGTGGTCGTCGGCTGCAGGGTGCTGGTCATGATTCCTCTCTCCTGAGTGCGCCGCCGAGCAGCAGCTCGACGATCATGTGCGGGAAGTCCTTGGGGGCGCCCTTGCCGCTCTGCACCAGCCAGGCGCCGGAGGCCAGCAGGCCGTACAGCGCCTCGGTGAGCCAGGCGGGCGTGAGGTCGATGCGGAACTCGCCGTCGAGCTGGCCGCGCCGGAACAGGGCGGAGATCCGCTCGTCGATGAGGGCCCAGCCGGCGTTCTGCTCCTCGCCCTCGAACAGCTGGTTCTCGGTGTAGAGGAAGGCGAGCAGTCCGGCGGCGGGTTCGATCGCGCGGACGAGCCGGCGTACGGCGTCGCCGGCCGTGCCCTCGTCCAGCCGGGCCGTGTCCAGCGCCGCCTCGCACTCGGCGATGCCGAGCGACTCCAGCGCGCGGACGAGGGCGTCCCGTCCGGCGAAGTGCCGGTGCAGCGTGGCCCGGCTGATCCCGGCGGCCTTCGCGACCTCGTCCATGGTCGCGGTGGATTTGCGGGTCAGCAGGGCCGCGGCGGAGCGCAGCACATGGTCACGATCGACAGCCATGAGACAACAGTACCCCATGTGAGACATCAATGTCTCACCCTGGGCATGCGTGCCTCATGTCGGTCGCCTCAGCACGGGTGAGGGATCAGTGCCAGGGCAGCTGTCCGCGCCGCTCCCAGTAGGCGCGCGGGTCCTCGGCCAGGGCGGCGAGACGGGTCAGCTGGTCGTCGTCGAGGTCGACGACGGCGGCGTGCAGGTTCGAGGCGAGCTGGTGGGTGGTGGCGGCGCCGGAGAGGACCACACCGGCCCAGGGCTGCCGCAGGACGACGGCCAGGGCGACGGCGTCGCAGCCCAGCCCGGTCCGCGCGGCGATCTCCTTCAGGATGTCCGGGGCGTGCGGCCCGGCCAGGCGCCCGTTGGCCATGCCCTCCTTGACGATCACCGTGAGACCGGCGTCGTGCGCCTCGGCGAGGGCGGGGCCGGCGGAGGTCTCCAGCGCGTTGTAGGTGGACTGCACGGTACGGAAGAGAGGCTCGCCGTCGACCGTCACGGCGAGGGCGGCGCGAATGGCGTCCGCCTGCGCGGGGCCGCTGGTGGAGAAGCCGACGGTCAGGCCCTGGGCGGCGGCCTCCGCGAGCCTGGCGTGCAGTTCCTTGTCGGTGAGGGCCGGGCTGTCCGGGGTCACCGAGTGGATCTGGTAGAGGTCGAGGCGGTCACCGAGCAGGGCGTCGGTCTCGGCGCGCTGCCGCTCGTAGGTGGCGAGGGTGTGGTCCTTGACCTCGTGCGTCTCGGCGTCGGTGGACCAGCCGGCGGTGTAGGTGTAACCCCATTTGCTGCCGACGACGATGTCGTCCGGGCCGGACCTGGTCTTCAGCCAGTCGGCGAGGAACTCCTCCGAGCGGCCGTAGGAACGGGCCGCGTCGAAGTAGCGGACGCCCTGGGCGTAGGCGGCGTCGAGCAGTTCGTGGGTGCGGGCGCGGAGGGCCTCGACGCTGCGATCCTCGCCGAGGTCCTCGTCCCGGTTGAGGGTGATGTAGCCGGGGCGCCCGACGGCGGCGAGGCCGAGGCCGATGTGGCAGGTGGGGGTCGTCGCTGTGGCCAGGCGGGCGAAGGGCATCGAGGGCTCCGTTCGGTCGGCTCCGATAGGGGGCCGGTTCGGCTCCGGTTCGGCTCCGGTTCGGCTCCGACCCAACGTAACCCGCGATGACCTTCCCCTCAGGGCTCGGCCGTTGCGGTTCCTCGGCGCGTGCGGGAAGTGTGCGGCCGGTCGCGCAGTTCCCGCGCCCCCGAGGGGGCGTGCTCCTCAGGCCTGCTTCGAGGGGGCGTGCTCCTCAGGCCTGCTTCCTGGCCACCGCCCACGCGTGCTGGGCGGCCACGTCCTGCTTCACCTCGGCCAGCTGGGCGGCGACCGCGCTCGGGGCCGTGCCGCCCCGGCCGTTGCGGGAGGCCAGGGCTCCGGGGACGTCGAGGACCGAGCGGACCTCGGGTGTCAGGTGGGACGAGATCTTCGCGAACTGCTCGTCCGTCAGCTCGTCCAGTTCCTTGCCCTCGGCCTCGGCGGCCTTCACGCACTCACCGGCGACCTCATGGGCCACACGGAACGGGACACCCTGCTTGACCAGCCATTCGGCGATGTCCGTGGCGAGGGAGAAGCCGGCCGGGGCCAGTTCCTCCATGCGCTCGCGGTGCACGGTGAGGGTGGCCATCATGCCGGTGAAGGCGGGCAGCAGGATCTCCAGCTGGTCGATGGAGTCGAAGACCGGCTCCTTGTCCTCCTGGAGATCGCGGTTGTAGGCGAGCGGGAGGGCCTTGAGCGTGGCCAGCAGGCCCGTCAGGTTCCCGATCAGCCGGCCGGACTTGCCGCGGGCCAGCTCCGCGATGTCCGGGTTCTTCTTCTGCGGCATGATCGACGAGCCCGTCGAGAAGGCGTCGTGCAGGGTCACGAAGGAGAACTCCTTCGTGTTCCAGAGGATGACCTCCTCGGCGATCCGCGAGAGGTCGACGCCGATCATCGCCGTGATGAAGGCGAACTCGGCGACGAAGTCACGGGAGGCCGTGCCGTCGATCGAGTTGGCCGCGGAACCCCCTTCGAAGCCGAGGTCCTTCGCCACCGCCTCCGGGTCCAGCCCGAGGGAGGATCCGGCCAGGGCCCCCGAGCCGTACGGCGACACGGCCGTGCGCGTGTCCCACTGGCGCAGCCGCTCGGCGTCCCGGGAGAGGGACTGGACGTGGGCGAGGACGTGGTGCGCGAAGAGGACCGGCTGGGCGTGCTGCAGGTGCGTGCGGCCGGGCATGGCCACGTCCGGGTGGGCCTCGGCGAGGCCGATCAGCGCGTCCTGGAGCTCGGCGATCAGGCCGCCGATGACCCGGGCGTGGTCGCGCAGGTACATGCGGAAGAGCGTGGCGACCTGGTCGTTGCGGGAGCGGCCGGCGCGGAGCTTGCCGCCGAGGTCGGGGCCGAGGCGCTCCAGCAGACCGCGCTCCAGGGCCGTGTGCACGTCCTCGTCGGCGATGGTGCCCGTGAAGGAGCCGTCGGCGACGTCCGCCTCCAGCCGGTCGAGGCCGGCGAGCATCCGGGTCAGCTCGTCGTCCGTGAGGAGGCCCGCCTTGTACAGCACGCGCGCGTGGGCGCGCGAACCGGCGATGTCGTACGGCGCGAGCCGCCAGTCGAAGTGGACGGACGCGGACAGCTTCGCCAGCGCCTCGGCGGGACCGTCGGCGAAACGGCCGCCCCAGAGCCGGACGTCACCGCTGTTGCTGCTCACCTGCTGGGCTCCTCACTGGGTGGGATGGGCACCGCCACGGGCAGTGTTCTGCATGATTATGCAGACTCCTGCATGATTCGTCAATCGAGGCGGATCGCAGGTGCCGTCGGCGTCGATTTCCGGCCACGTCGGAGGAATCGGCCCGCCCATTGAACGCGGGAAACCGCTTACCCGTACCTCTCGCCGAACGCAGGCGCCGCGTTTGTACACCCACGACCCACCGACCCCTAGTGAGGCACCCCCATGTCCAGGGCTCTTCCGAAGTACAACAAGCGTCGCGTCGCGTTCATCGGCGGCGCGGCCGCGGTGGCGCTGTCCGGCACGGCGATCGCCGGCTTCGCGCTCGCCGGGGAGACGTCCGAGAACGGCGGGACGAACGCCCGCACGCTGGCGGGCCCCGGCACCATCTCGTGCCCGGACGTCACCTCCCGGCTGCCCGCCGTCCCCGCCTCGGCGCGGGCGGAGGTCGACCGCAACCTCGCCCAGCTGAACACCCAGATCCAGGAGGCCAACAAGCGCCTCGTCGACACCGTGGGCCAGGGCGGGCCCAACTTCGTCCAGAACGCCATCCTCGGCCCGCTGGAGGACAAGCGCGTCGCCGCCCTCAACCGCATCGAGACCGCCATCGGACGGGCCGCCGCGAAGCCCGAGGGCCTGGAGGCGTTCGCGGCCTGTCGGCTCGACGCCGACGGCGGCGCGGCAGGGGGCGAGGCGGGTGCCGGGGCCGGGGGCGAGGCCGGGGCCGAGGAAGGCGCCGGAGGCGAGGCCGGAGCAGGGGCGGGGGCGGGTGCCGAGGCCGGAGCCGGTGCCGGAGAGGGCGGTGCGGGCGCCGATGAGGGCGGTGCCGGAGAGGGTGGCGCAGGCGACGCCGGTGCCGGCGTGATCAGCTGCCCGGACGTCGCCTCGCAGCTGCCCGCGATCCCGGCCTCCGCCCGGGCCGAGGTCGACCGCAACCTGGGTCAGCTGGACACCCAGATCCAGGAGGCCAACAAGCGCCTCGTCGACACCGTGGGCCAGGGCGGGCCCAACTTCGTCCAGAACGCCATCCTCGGCCCGCTGGAGGACAAGCGCGTCGCGGCGATCAACCGCATCGCCACCGCCATCGGCCGCACGGCCGAGCGCCCGGCCGGTCTGGACTCCCTGGCCGCCTGCACCCTCACCAAGTGAGGTGACAGGCGCCGTGGCCGCCCCGTGGGAGCGCCGGCCGGGGCGGCCACGGGCAGGGCGGGGTCCGGCAGAGGTGACCGGATCCCGCAATTCCTTAGACAGTCAAAAGACTTGGGCCCATAATCGTTAGACATGGGAAAGACCTATGAGGGCATAGACGGCCGGCTCCGCTCGTTCATCGAGGCGCAGCCGGTCTTCTTCACCGCCACCGCGCCCCTGTCCGCCGACGGCACGCTCAACCTCTCCCCCAAGGGCCTCAAGGGCTCCTTCGCGGTGCTCGACGAACACACCGTGGCCTACCTGGACTTCGCCGGCTCCAACGCCGAGACCATCGCCCATCTGCGCGAGAACGGACGGATCACCCTGATGTGGTGCGCCTTCCAGGGCCCGCCCAACATCGTGCGCGTGCACGGCAGGGGCGAGCCGGTCTTCCGCGACGACCCCCGGTTCGGGGACCTGCTCGCCCGCTTCCCGGACATCGACCCGGCCCCGCACGGCCTGCGCGCGATCATCGTCGTCACCGCCGAACTCGTCCGCGACACCTGCGGCTACGCGGTGCCCTTCATGACCTACGAGGAGGACCGGGACCTGCACGGCAAGCGGTTCGCCCGCGAGGACGACGCCTCGCTCGGCGCGTACTTCGCCAAGAAGGAGCACATCGCCACCAGCCTGGACGGACTACCCGGGCTGCCGTTGCCGCTGCCGCCCTCTACGGTCTGAGGCATGCGCCCCGGTGCCGTCGCCCTCGCCGTCTCCGCACTTCTGCTGCTCGGCGCCGGGCCGCCCGCGCCGCCGCCGCTGCCGGCCCGGATGGCGGACACCGGCGGCGGCACCCAGCTGATCACCGCGGTGGCCCCGCGCAAGGACGCGACGACGGGCACGGTCACCTGGTGGAACCGGACCGGGGGCGGCCGGTGGGTGAAGGCGGGTTCCGCGCCCGCGCGCTTCGGGGCGAACGGGCTCGTCGACGGCGCCTCCCGCGCGCAGGGCACCGAGACCACGCCCACCGGCCTGTACGACCTGCCCTACGCGTTCGGCATCGAGGCGGCGCCGCGCGGGACGGCCTACCCCTACCGCCGGGTGGGGCCGGACTCCTGGTGGTGCCAGGACAACGACTCGCGCTCGTACAACCGCTGGAGCGAGCCCCGGGCCGCCGACTGCCGGGCCGCCGAGTCCGAGCACCTGATCACCTATCGGACGCAGTACGCGCACGCGCTGGTCATCGGCTTCAACTACGAGCGTCCCGTGCGGGGGCGCGGTGCGGGCATCTTCCTCCATGTCCACGGGCGGGGTCCGACGGCCGGCTGCGTGTCCGTCTCCCGGGCCGCCATGCGGCGGATCCTGGCCTGGGCGGACCCAGCGCGGCGGCCGCACATCGCCGTGGGGACGCAGAGCGGGAGCACGGCCGTCACCCGGTGGTGAGGCGTCGCCGGCCGAGCCGGTGTCACCACCGGTCATGGCTGTGCGCACACGACTCGGTGCACGGCTGAACACTCCCGTGTCCCGGCACGTATCTGTGGGCCAAGGGTCAAGTCCCCACGGAGGAACCGTGACCACCACGCTCGCAGGCGGCCGTGCCGCCCGCCGCCAGACGATGCGCCGCATCCGCCCGCGCCGCTCCCCGGCCGTACCGCTGCTGATCGCCCTGTGGGCGGGAGCGGCGGCCGTGCTGTGGCTGTGGTGGGACAACACACCGTCCCTCGCGGACACCACGAGCAAGATCGTGGCGGCCGGCCGGATCACGGGCCTGCTCGCCGGCTACCTGATGGCGCTGGTGGTACTCCAGATGGCACGCGTGCCGGCCCTGGAGCGACGGGTGGGCACCGACCGGGTCGCGCGCTGGCACGCCATGACAGGCCGCTACACCCTCTGCCTGGTCCTCGCCCACGTCTTCCTCATCATGTGGGGCTACGCCCTGCAGGCGGGCAAGGGGCTCGGCGACGTCGTCCAGCAGACCGTCGACTCCGTCAACCAGCTGCCGGACATGGGCAAGGCGGCCATCGGCACCGGCCTGCTGTTCCTCATCGGGATCCTGTCGATCGGCGGTGTGCGCCGGCTGATCGGGTACGACACCTGGTACCACGTGCACCTGCTCACGTACGCGGCGGTCTACCTGACGTTCTGGCACCAGATCACCACGGGCAACGAGTTCGCCGTCGAGCCCACCGCCAAGACCTTCTGGTACGGGCTGTACGGCGTGGTGACCGCGCTGGTGGTCTGGTACCGGATCCTCACCCCGATCCGGCTGAACCTCCGGCACCGCATGCGCGTCGAGGCGGTCATCGAGGAGACCCCGGGCATCGTGTCCGTGCTGATCGGCGGGCGCAAGCTGCACCGGATGGGCGCCGAGGCCGGGCACTTCTTCCGCTGGCGGTTCATGGCGCCGGGCATGCGCTTCAGCTCCCACCCGTACTCCCTGTCGGCGGCGCCCCGCCCGGACATGCTGCGGATCACCGTCAAGGCGATCGGCGACCACACCGAGCGGCTGCGCGACCTGACGCCCGGCACCCGGGTGTGGGCGGAGGGGCCGTACGGCGCGATGACCGCGCAGCGCCGCAGCCGGGGCAAGGTGCTGCTGGTGGCGGGCGGGGTCGGGATCACCCCGATGCGGGCGCTGTTCGAGACGCTGCCCGGCGCGTCCGGAGACATCACGCTCCTCTACCGCGCCAACAGCACTCAGGACCTGGCCCTGTGGGGCGAACTCGCCAAGATCGCCGACGAGCGCGGCGCGCGGCTGATGTACGCGGTCAACAGCCCGGACGGGGAACGTCCCGACATCTCCGCCGAGTCCCTCCAGCGGAAGATCCCGGACATCGGCGACCACGACGTCTTCATGTGCGGGCCGCCCGGCTTCGCGCAGTCGGTCTACGAGGCACTGCGCGGCGCGGGAGTCCCCGCCCGCCGTATCCATCACGAGTCGTTCGAGATGTGAGCGACGGGACATCAACGGCCCTTCAGGAGTTTGGGAAACGATGAGGAAGTCTCACCCCGTCCGGCGTGCCGTGCTCGCCGGCGCAGCCACCGTCTCCGGCATCGTGCTGCTGCTGTCGCTGAAGCCCGCCTCCGACCCGGGCGCCGCCCAGGCGGCGGGCGGCCAGCTCCCGCCGGCGGCGGCCGGGCAGGCCCCGCAGGGCGGCGTGAACGGCGCGGTCACCGGTGACGCGGCGCAGACGCAGTACGGCCCGGTCCAGGTCCGCGTGACCATGGCCAACGGCAAGATCACCAAGGCCGAGGCGGTCCAGACCCCCAAGGGCGGCCAGAGCGACCAGATCACCGCCAACGCCGTACCGCGCCTCAACCAGGCGGCCGTCGCGGCGCAGAGCGCGGACATCGACGCCGTGTCCGGGGCGACGTACACCAGCGCCGGCTACAAGAAGTCCCTCCAGTCGGCCCTCGACAAGGCGAAGGCTTCGGCGGGCGCTGCGCAGGGCGGGGGCGGGGGCGCGGGAACGGCACGGACCGTGACGGGCGATGTCGCGCAGACGCAGTACGGGCCGGTCCAGGTCCGGATCACCGTCGCCGACGGGAAGATCACCAAGGCTGAGGCCGTGCAGGCGCCCCAGGGCGGCCGCAGCGACCAGATCACCTCCAGCTCCGTCCCCCGCCTCAACCAGGCCGCCGTCGCCACCGGCACCGCACAGATCGACTCCGTCTCCGGAGCCACCTACACCAGCGCCGGCTACAAGAAGTCCCTCCAGTCCGCCCTGGACAAGGCCCCGGCCGGGGGCGGCTCCGCGCAGGCCGCCGGTTCGGGAGGCGGCCGGGAGCAGACCGGGACCCGGACGCTCACCGGCAGCGTGGCGCAGACGCAGTACGGCCCGGTGCAGGTGCGGGTGACGGTCACGGACGGGAAGGTCACCAAGGCCGAGGCCGTGCAGGCGCCCCAGGGCGGCCGCAGCGACCAGATCACCTCCAGCTCCGTCCCCCGCCTCAACCAGGCCGCCGTCGCCACCGGCACCGCACAGATCGACTCCGTCTCCGGAGCCACCTACACCAGCGCCGGCTACAAGAAGTCCCTCCAGTCGGCGCTGGACCAGGCCGGTGGCTGACGCAGTGGCCGGCTCCGCGCAGGCTCCCGCCGCGGTGCGTCACGTGGAGGAGACGATGGGGACCGTCTTCTCCCTCGACGTCCGCGGCGGGGATCCGGCCGCCGTGCGCGCGGCGCTGGACGAGGTCGTGGCCGGTCTGCACCGGGTCGACGAGGTGTTCAGCACCTACCGCGAGGACAGCCAGGTCTCCCGGCTCCAGCGCGGTGAGGTGAGCGTCGGGCAGTGCGATCCCGAGGTCGCCGAGGTGCTGGAGCTGGCGGCCGAGGCCGAGCGGGTGAGCGACGGCTGGTTCAGCACGTCGTACCAGGGCCGCCTGGATCCGACCGGCATCGTCAAGGGCTGGGCGGTCGAGCGGGCGGCTCGGCGGCTGACGGAGGTGCCCGGGGTGTGCGGGGTGAGCGTCAACGGCGGCGGGGACGTCCAGTTGCTGGGGACGCCGGAGCCGCAACGGCCGTGGCGGGTGGGCGTGTCGGACCCGTTGCGCCCGGGCGGGCTGGCGGCGGTGGTCTCCGCAGCCGGCGTGCGGGAGCTGTCGGTGGCGACGTCCGGTACGGCGGAGCGGGGGGCGCACATCGTCGACCCGCGCACCGGCCGTTCGGCCGTGACCGACCTGGTCGCCGTGACGGTGGTGGGACCCCGGCTGACGTGGACGGACTGCTGGGCGACGGCAGCGTTCGCGATGGGCTCGCGGGAGGGTCTGGCCTGGCTGGAGTCACTCCCGGACGTGGAGGCGCTCCTGATCACGGCCGGCGACGAGGTCCGCTGCACGGACGGCTTGGCGACCCGCCTGGGCTGAGCGGCCGCGCCCGAAGGGGCGCGGGGACCTGCGCGACCAGCCACAGCACACCCGCGCACGCCCACCACCGGCACCCGGCACGGCACCCGGTACCCGCACCCGGGCAACAACCGCCCCGAACCGCAACACCACCCGCGCCGGCGACAGCCCTCAGTGCCCGTTCTGCGCCAGGCGCAGCAGATGGTCGGCCAGGGCCTGCCCACCCGTCGGCTCCCGGCTGATCAGCAGCAGCGTGTCGTCCCCGGCGATCGTCCCCAGGATGTCGTGCAGCTCGGCCTGGTCGATGGCCGAGGCCAGGAACTGCGCGGCCCCGGGAGGGGTGCGCAGGACCACGAGGTTCGCCGAGGCCTCCGCGGAGATCAGCAGCTCCTGGGAGAGCCGCCGCATCCGCTCCTCCTTCGCCGACCCGCCCAGCGGCGCCCGCGGCGTGCGGAACCCGCCCTCGCTCGGCACCGCGTAGATCAGGTCCCCGTCGGTGTTGCGGATCTTCACCGCGTTCAGCTCGTCCAGGTCCCGGGAGAGCGTCGCCTGCGTGACGCTCAGCCCGTCGTCGGCGAGCAGCTTCGCCAGCTGGCTCTGCGAGCGGACCGGCTGCCGGTTGAGGATGTCCACGATCCGGCGGTGCCGTGCGGTGCGGGTCTGCGGCACGGCGGGCCCGTTCGCCCCCGGCTGCTCGTGGTCCTGCGCCTGGCTCATCGTCGTCTCATTCCCCGGATCGTCCGTCCCCGTGCACTGCCTGGAGGATGCCGGGAAGTGCCCCCAGGAAGGCGTCCACCTCGGCGTCGCGGAGGTTCAGCGGTGGCATCAGCCGGACGACGTCGGGGGCGGGCGCGTTCACCAGGAAACCGGCCTCCTGAGCCGCCTGGCGCACCTGCGGCGCGAGCGGCTCGGTGAGCACGATACCCAGGAGGAGTCCCGCGCCCCGGACGGAATCGATCAACCGGTGGCCGAGGCCCTCGATTCCGTCCCGCAACTTCTCGCTCTGCCGCTTGACGTTCTCCAGCAACCCCTCGTTCTCGATGGTGTCGAGGACGGCGAGTCCGGCGGCGCAGGCGACGGGGTTGCCACCGAAGGTCGTGCCGTGGTGGCCGGGCCGGAGCAGCTCCGCGGCGCGCCCGAAGGCGACGGTCGCGCCGAGCGGCAGCCCGCCGCCGAGCTGCTTGGCCAGGGTCACGACGTCGGGCAGGACGCCCTCGTGGGCCTGGTACTCGAACCAGTGCCCGGTCCGGCCGATGCCGGTCTGCACCTCGTCGAGGACGAGGAGCGCCCCGGTCGCGGCGGTGATGGCCCGGGCGGCCTTGAGGTATCCGGCGGGCGGGACGACGACGCCGAGTTCGCCCTGGATCGGCTCCAGGACGACGAGCGCGGTCTCCTCGGTGACGGCGGCGGCCAGGGCCTGGGCGTCGCCGAACGGCACGTGGGTGACGTCGCCGGGCAGCGGCAGGAACGGTTCGCGCTTGCCCTGCTGGCCGGTGAGCGCCAGGGCGCCCATGGTCCGGCCGTGGAAGGCGCCCTCGGTGGCCACGATGTGCGTCCGCCCGGTCAGCCGGCCGATCTTGAAGGCGGCCTCGTTGGCCTCGGCGCCGGAGTTGCAGAAGAAGACCTTGCCGTCCCGGCCGAACAGCCGCAGCAGCCGCTCGGCCAGGGCGACGGTCGGCTCCGCCATGAAGAAGTTGGAGATGTGGCCCAGGGAGCCGATCTGCCGGGTCACGGCCTCGACGATCGCCGGGTGGGCGTGGCCGAGGGCGTTGGTCGCGATGCCGCCGACGAAGTCGAGGTAGCGCGTGCCGTCGGCGTCCCAGACCGCGGTGCCCTCACCGCGTACGAGGGGCAGCAGCGGGGTGCCGTAGTTGTTCATGAGCGCGCCCCGCCACCGCTCGGCGATTTCCTCGTTGGCGGTCATGCGGCATCCCCCTTCTCGTCGGGCACGACCATCGTGCCGATCCCCTCGTCGGTGAAGATCTCCAGCAGGATCGAGTGCTGGACCCGGCCGTCGATGACGCGGGCGGTGTTCACGCCGTTGCGCACGGCGTGCAGGCAGCCCTCCATCTTCGGCACCATGCCGGAGGACAGATCCGGCAGCAGCCGCTCCAGCTCGGTGGCGGTGAGGCGGCTGATCACCTCGTCGCTGTGCGGCCAGTCCTCGTAGAGTCCCTCGACGTCCGTGAGGACCATGAGGGTTTCGGCGCCCAGCGCAGCAGCGAGTGCCGCAGCCGCCGTATCAGCATTGACGTTGTAGACATGCCCATCGTCCTGGGAGCGGGCGATCGAGGAGACGACCGGGATGCGGCCGTCGGCGAGCAGGGCCTCGATGGCGCCCGTGTCGATCGCGGTGATCTCGCCGACCCGGCCGATGTCGACGAGCTCGCCGTCGATCTCCGGCTGGTGCTTGGTGGCGGTGATGGTGTGCGCGTCCTCGCCGGTCAGGCCGACGGCGAGCGGGCCGTGCCGGTTGAGCAGCCCGACCAGTTCGCGCTGCACCTGCCCGGCCAGCACCATGCGCACGACGTCCATGGCGTCCTCGGTGGTCACCCGCAGGCCCGCCTTGAACTCGCTGACGATGCCGTGCTGGTCGAGGGCGGCGCTGATCTGCGGGCCGCCGCCGTGCACGACGACCGGTTTGAGGCCGGCGTGGTGCAGGAAGACGACGTCCTGGGCGAAGGCGGCCTTGAGGTCCTCGTCGACCATGGCGTTGCCGCCGAACTTGATGACGACCGTCCTGCCGTTGTGCCGGACCAGCCAGGGCAGGGCCTCGATGAGGATCTGGGCCTTGGGCAGGGCGGTGTGCTTGCGTGTCGATCCGGTGCTCATGAGGAGTAGGCGCTGTTCTCGTGGACGTAGTCGGCGGTGAGGTCGTTGGTCCAGATGGTGGCGGTCTCGCACCCGGCGGCGAGGTCGGCGACGATGTGCACCTCGCGGTAGCGCATGTCGACCTTCTCGCGGTCCTCGCCGACGCCGCCGTTCTTGCAGACCCACACGCCGTTGATGGCGACGTTGAGCCGGTCGGGCTCGAAGGCGGCCCGTGTGGTGCCGATCGCGGAGAGAACCCGGCCCCAGTTGGGGTCCTCGCCGTGGATCGCGCACTTGAGGAGGTTGTTGCGGGCGATGGAGCGGCCGACCTCCACGGCGTCGTCCTCGGTCGCCGCGTTGATCACCTCGACCTTGATGTCCTTGCTGGCGCCCTCGGCGTCCCGGATGAGCTGCTGTCCGAGGTCGTCGCAGACCTGCCGCACGGCCTCGGCGAACTCCTCGTAGGCCGGCGTGATGCCGGAGGAGCCGGAGGAGAGCAGGAGCACGGTGTCGTTGGTGGACATGCAGCCGTCGGAGTCGACCCGGTCGAAGGTGACCTTCGTGGCGGCGCGCAGGGCCTTGTCCAGGGTCTCGTCGTCCAGGTCCGCGTCGGTGGTGAGGACGACGAGCATGGTGGCGAGGCCGGGGGCGAGCATGCCCGCGCCCTTGGCCATGCCGCCGACGGTCCAGCCGTCCTTGGAGACCACGGACGTCTTGTGGACGGTGTCGGTGGTCTTGATGGCGATGGCGGCCTTCTCCCCGCCGTGCTCGCTCAGGGCCGCCGCGGCCTGCTCGACACCGGGGAGCAGCTTGTCCATGGGCAGCAGGACGCCGATGAGTCCGGTCGAGCAGACGGCGATCTCGATGGCGCCCCGCCCGAGGACCTCGGCGGCCTTCTCGGCGGTGGCGTGCGTGTCCTGGAAGCCCTTGGGGCCCGTGCAGGCGTTGGCGCCGCCGGAGTTGAGGACGACCGCGGAGACCTGGCCGCTCTTGAGGACCTGCTCGGACCACAGCACCGGAGCTGCCTTCACGCGGTTGGAGGTGAAGACGCCGGCGGCGGCGCGGCGCGGCCCGGTGTTGACCACGAGGGCCAGGTCGGGGTTGCCGTTCTCCTTGATCCCGGCGGCGATGCCCGCCGCCGTGAATCCCTTCGCTGCCGTCACGCTCACGGCGCAACTCCGATCGTCGTCAGTCCGGTGGTCTCGTCGAGACCCAGGGCGATGTTCATGCTCTGGACGGCACCGCCCGCGGTGCCCTTGGTGAGGTTGTCGATGGCGCTGATCACGATGATCCGTCCGGCGGCCTCGTCGTACGCGACCTGCAACTGAACGGCGTTCGAACCGTGGACGGACGCCGTGGCGGGCCACTGCCCCTCGGGCAGCAGGTGCACGAAGGGCTCGTCCGCGCAGGCCTTCTCGTAGGCGGCGCGCAGCACCTCGCCGGTGACGCCGTCCGTCGCCTTCGCGCTGCACGTGGCGAGGATGCCGCGCGGCATCGGCGCGAGGGTCGGCGTGAAGGACACGGAGACCGCGCCGCCGGCCGCCGCGCTGAGGTTCTGGGTGATCTCGGGGGTGTGCCGGTGCCCGCCGCCGACGCCGTAGGGGGACATCGAGCCCATGACCTCGCTGCCCAGCAGGTGCGGCTTGGGCGCCTTGCCCGCGCCGGACGTGCCGGACGCGGCGACGATCACGGCCTCGGGCTCGGCCAGGCCCGCCGCGTACGCGGGGACGAGGGCGAGGGAGACGGCCGTGGGGTAGCAGCCGGGTACCGCGATGCGCTTGGACCCCTCCAGCGCGGCGCGTGCACCCGGCAGTTCGGGAAGGCCGTAGGGCCAGGTTCCGGCGTGGGGCGAGCCGTAGAACTTCTCCCAGGCGGCGGCGTCGGCGAGCCGGAAGTCCGCGCCCATGTCGACGACCAGCACGTCCGGGCCGAGCCGCTCGGCGACGGCGGCGGACTGCCCGTGCGGCAGCGCGAGGAAGACCACGTCGTGGCCGTCGAGGACCTCGGGGGTGGTCTCCTGCAGCACGCGGCCGGCGAGCGGCAGCAGGTGCGGCTGGAGCGCGCCGAGCCGCTGCCCGGCGTTGGAGTTGCCGGTCAGGGCGCCGATCTCGACCTCGGGGTGGGCCAGGAGCAGACGCAGCAGTTCTCCACCCGCGTATCCACTCGCTCCGGCCACTGCCGCTCGTACCGACATGGAACCTCCTCCTTAGAGGGCATGACTATACGTTTCGCTGCACGTTTATGCAATCCCATGCATGCGCCGCGTGCGCGTGGGCCGCTGCCCGGGAGGACAGCGGCCCACGGCGGGAAGCGTGGTCTACCTCTGCTTGATCCGCAGGAACGTCACGGAGTTCGCCGGGAAGGTGTGGGTGAACTTCGGGCCCACGCCCCGCAGCGTCGACGTCACCGGGGCCACCGGTGTGTCCGTCTCGGTGTTCACCGCGTCCTGGTCGGCGGCCAGCGTGGTCACGCGGGCCGTGGAGGCGACTCCGGCCCCGCCGAGGTCGACGGCCGTGCGGGCCTCGGCCGGCTGGGCGTTGACGACCTTGACGATCAGGTCACCGGTCCTCGCGTCCTCGGTGACGACCTGGCGGAACGGCTCGGCCGGCTTGTCGTCGGTGAAGCTGCCCCACTCCTCGCCGTCGAGGAACAGCGTGACCTGGCGGCCGCGCACCTTGATGTCGATGTCGTAGGCACGGCCCGTCTCGATCGACCCGGCCTTGGTCAGCAGTGTGCCCTTGCCGCCGTCCACGGCCTGCTCGATCGCGGACTGGGTGTTGTTCCAGCCGCCCAGGTTCCACCAGTAGTAGTTGCCGGTGTCCTTGACGCCGAAGGCGACGAGGAAGCCCTCCTTGCCGGACTTCTTGGTGGCCTTCACATGCAGGTCGTAGTCCTTCCAGGCCGGGTCGCCCGCCGTGACCATGGTGTTCTCGGCGGCCGTGTCGGTCTGGACGTACTGTCCGTCATGGATGCTCCAGCTGCCGGCGCCGCTGTGCCGCCACGTCGAGGCGTCACCGGAGAAGTCGTCGCTCAGCAGGGTGGCACCGTCCGCCGAGGTGACCTTCACGTCGTCGTACGCGGCGCTGGTCGCCCACGTCGACAGTCCGACGGCGCCGGTGATCGGGCCGCTGACGTCCGGGGTGGTCGTGGCCGTCGAGGGGATCACCCGGTCGCCGACGTTGGTCATGAACAGTTTCTGGACCTCGTAGTTGGCCGAGTTCCAGGAGGCCCGGTTGTTGAACCAGATCATGTCGGGGCGCCACTGGACGTAGTCCTCGTTGGCGAGCAGCGGGGCGTAGGAGGCCAGCTTCACGACGTCCGCGTTGCGCTCCAGGCCGGTCATGAAGGCGGCCTCGGCCAGGCCGTTCCTCCAGGCGTTGCCCTGGGAGGCGTACTCGCCGAGGAAGACCTTGGGGCCCTCGCGGTCGTAGGAGTCGTAGCGGTCGTTGTGCTGCAGGAACCAGGCCGGGCTGTTGTAGTAGTGCTCGTCGACCATGTCGACCCTGCCCTCGCGGTTGAGCTGCCAGGCGGTGTCGAAGGTCGCGCCGGCGTCGTCCGGGCCGGAGTTGGAGATGACGGTGATGTCCGGGTACCTGGCCTTGATGGCGGCCCGGAACTTCTCGAAGCGGGCGAAGAACTCGCGCGGGAGGTTCTCCTCGTTGCCGACGCCGATGTGGGTCAGGTGGAACGGCTCGGGGTGGCCCATCTTCGCGCGGACCTTGCCCCACGTGGAGGTCGCCGGTCCGTTGGCGAACTCGATGAGGTCGAGGGTGTCCTGGATGTGCCGCCGCAGCAGCGCCTCGTCGTCGGTGGCCTTGTTCTGGCCGCAGCCGGTCACCAGGGCCGGGACGACGGGCAGCGGCATGGCGCCGATGTCCTCGGAGAAGCGGAAGTACTCGTAGTAGCCGAGGCCGTAGCTCTGGTTGTAGCCCCAGAAGTTGGCGTTGGTGGCGCGCTCCTCGACGGGGCCGATGGTGTCCTTCCACTGGTAGCTGCGCTTGCGCTGCCAGCCGCTCGCCGCGCTGTAGTCCTCCATGGAGCCGGTGTTGACCAGGCAGCCGCCGGGGAAGCGCACGAAGCCCGGCTTCAGGGCGGCGATCCTCTCGGCGAGGTCCTTGCGCAGGCCGTTCGGCTGGTTCCTGTAGGTGTCGCGCGGGAACAGCGACACCTCGTCGACCGCGGCGGCGTGCGCGGTGGCCACGGCGAGCCGGCCGCGGTTGCTGGTGCGGGTCGCGGTGAAGGTGGCCCGGTACTTGGCCCAGCCGCCCTTCACGGCGACTTGGCGGGCGGTCGCCAGGCTGCCCGCGGCGTCCTTCAGCGAGACGGTGAGGGTGCTGCCGCTCGCGGCGCGGGCCCACACGGAGAAGTCGTACCTCTTGCCCTGCTCGACCCGGATCCCGGTGTTGTAGCCGGCGTTGGTGACCGACGAACCGGCGCCCAGGGACAGGTAGTTGCGGTTGCGCTCGTTGAGCCGCCCGGAGTCGTTCACGACCTGGGCCGTGCCGCCGGCCGTCCAGGAGGTCAGGGGCGTGTACGAGCCGTTGTCGGCGGTGGAGTACTCGAAGGAGCGGTTCTGCACGAGCTCGGCGTACAGACCTCCGTCTGCGGCCCGGTTGATGTCCTCGAAGAAGACGCCGTACATCGTGTCGTCGATCGAGGCGCCCCGGGCGGACGGGTCGACGGTGATCGCGTAGTCGGTGACGTCCTCGGCGTGCGCGGGGGCCGGTACGAGGGCTGCCGCCGTCAGGAGGGCGGTGGCCGTGAGGCCGACTCTCCATCGGGTGCGGGCGGTGCGTGGCATGGATACTCCGCGGCTCTCTGGTAGAGGAGTGTTCGAAATATCAGACATTGGTCAGCACTTCGAACGGCAAGATAGGGAGGGGGCAGGTGCGCGTCAATGGGTCGCGCAGCAGCGGACGGGACGGAGAGCGGGGCGGGATGGGCGAGTTCTGGCCAGTGCCGGACGTGCTGGCGTATCTGGCCGGGCGCTGGCGCGTGACGCGGTCGGTGCGGGATCTGGCGAGCGGCGCCGAGGGCGAGTTCACCGGCGGCACCCTGTTCGAGGCGCGGGAGGGCGGCGGGCTGCTGCACCGGGAGTCGGGCACGTTCGTCTGGCAGGGCGTGGCCCGGCCCGCCGAGCGGACGCTGCGGTTCCTGCCGGGCCCGGACGGCACGGCGGACGTGCGGTTCGCGGACGGCCGGCCCTTCCACGACCTGGACCTGACGTCCGGGCGGTACGTCGCCGACCACCCCTGCGCGGCGGACCTCTACCGCGGCGAGTTCGCGGCCCTGGACGCGGACCACTGGCGCACGGTGTGGCGCGTGCGCGGCCCAGCGAAGGACCTGGTGCTGCGCACGGAGTACGCACGCGAGACGTGAGAACGAGCGACGACACCGGCCGCGGCACCCGCCCCTGCCCACGAGCGCCGGACCCGGGCGGACGGCCTACGCGAGCGAACGCCCCAGGCGGACGACCCCCGCGCCCCAACGCCCCAGGCGGACGGCCTCCGCACCCGAACACCCCACGCGGACGACCTACGCGAGCGAGCGCTCCAGGCGGACGCCCCCCCCCGCACCCGAACGCCCCCCGCGGGCGGCCTGCGCGAGCGAGCGCCGGGCGGGCGGTCTAGGCGCGTGAGTGCTGAGCCGGCGCTCCGTCGAACCGCAGGTTCCAGCGCCCCGCGCGGCCCGTCACCGTGGTCGTCGACAGCGGGCGGACGTCGATGTTCCAGTACGTCGCGGGCGGCGCCTTCAGCGCGTACACCAGGGCGGCGCGGATCACGGACGGCTCAGCCACCGCCACCACCCGGCAGCCGTCCTCCACGGGCCGGGTGTCGAGCCAGCCGCCGACCCGGGTGATGAAGTCCACCAGCGACTCACCGCCGTGCGGCGTGGTGCGCGGATCGGCGAGCCAGGCGTCCACGGCCTCGGGCTCCCGGGCCATCGCCTCGCCCAGGGTCAGTCCGCGCCAACGGCCCATGTCGCAGTCGCGCAGCCCCAACTGCACCAGGGGCGCGTACCCGAGCCCCTCCCCCGTCGCCCGGCTGCGCGGGGCCGGCGAGCAGTAGCGCAGCTCGGCCGCGGCGAGCGGCAGCAGTTCGTGGGCGACGCGCTCCACCTCGCCCCAGCCGGCCTGGTCCAGCGGCCGGTCGTCCTCGAAACGTTCGGCGAGCGGCGATGAGCTGCGCGCGGCGGCGACGAACGTGACCCGAAGTGACATGCGGCGATCGTGGGCTCCGCAAGTCCGCAGGTCAAGAGGTGTTACCTGGGAGTTACCGAGGGTGCGGCGCCCCTCACTGGTCGAAGAGGAGCGCCATCCAGTGCTCGGGCCGGGCCAGCGGCGCGAAGCCGATCCTCTCGTAGACGCCGTGCGCGTCGTGCGTGGCGAGCAGCACCCGCCGCACCCCGTACGACCGCACCTCCTCCCGTACGGCCGCCACGAGCGCGGTGCCGACACCCTTGCCGCGCACCGACGGGTCGACGTACACGTCGCACAGCCAGGCGAAGGTCGCCCGGTCGGTGACGACCCGGGCGTAGGCCACCTGCTCCCCCGATACGGTGTCGTACACGCCGAAGTTGAGCGAGCCCTCGATCGCCCGGTCCTGCTTCTCGCGGAGGCGGCCCAGCGCCCAGTACGCGTCGGTGGACAGCCAGCGGTGCACGCGCTCGGCGTCCACGCGCGACCGGTCGGTGGATATCTCGTAGCCCTCGGGCAGGCTCGGCGTGTCGGTCATGACGGGATGCTCGCAAATGACCCGGCCGGGGTCGAGCGGTTATCCCAGCACCTCCTCGCACGCCGTGCGCAGCCGCCGCACCCCCTCCGCGATCTCCCCGGTCCCGGCGACCGCCGCGAAGCTCAGCCGCAGGTGCGCCGCGGGCGGCTCGGCGCTGAAGTACGGCCGTCCGGGCGTGACGGCGACACCGGCCCGCAGGGCGGCCGCCGTCAGGGCCGCCTCGTCCGTGCCGTCGGGCAGGCGCGGCCACAGGTGGTAGCCGCCGGACGGGATGTGCGCGAGCTCCAACCGGGGCAGGTGCAGCCCGAGCGCGCCGGTCATCGCGTCCCGGCGGGCCGTCAGCTCCGCGGAGACGGCCCGCAGGTGCCGGGGCCAGGCGGGCGATCCGACGAGTTCCAGCGCGGCCTCCTGGAGCGGGCGCGGCACGAAGAAGGTGTCGACGACCTGGATGGCGCGCAGCCGCTCCAGCACCGGCCCGCGTGCGGCCAGCGCGCTGACCCGGAAGCTCGGCGAGGTCGCCTTGGTCAGCGAGGAGACGTGGACGACGACGCCGTCGGGGTCCTCGGCCGCCAGCGGGCGGGGCAGCGGCCCCGCGTCCTCGTGCACCAGCCGCCGCACGAAGTCGTCCTCGACGACGAACGCGCCCGCCGCCCGGGCGATGCGCAGCACCTCGGCCCGTCGCTCCGGCGCGAGCACGGCGCCGGTGGGGTTCTGGAAGAGCGGCTGGCACACGAAGGCCGGGGCCCCGGTGGCGCGGAAGGCGTCGGCGAGCAGCGCCGGTCTCACCCCGTCGGCGTCCACGGGGACGGGCACCGGACGCAGTCCGGCGGCGCGGGCGATGGCGAGCATGCCGGGATAGGTCGGCGACTCGACCAGGACGGGGGCCCCGGGCGGGGCGAGGGCGCGCAGGGCGGTGGTGAGCGCGGACTGGCCGCCCGCGGTCACCAGCACCTCGGCGGCGGTGACGGAGCCGCCGATGGTCCGCGCGAACCACTCCCGCAGTTCCGGCAGCCCTTCCATGGGCGGCCGGCCCCAGGCACCGGGGCGGCGCCCGGCCCGTGACAGGGCGGCGGCCATCGCCCGCTCGGGCTGGAGGGAGGGGTGCAGATAGCCGCCGTTGAACTCGATCACGCCGGGCGGCGGTGCGGCCAGCGACACCAGCACCCCGGAGGCGTCCACCGAGCGGGGCACGAGGTCGGCGGCGCCCTCCGCGCTGAGCGCGACCTCCTGCCAGGAGGTGTCGCCGGCGGGGGCCGGAGCCGGCCGGGACCGGGCCCGGAACGCGCCCGCGCCGGGGCGGGTGACCACGAGCCCCTCGGCGGCGAGCTGGGCCAGCGCCCGCGACACCGTCACCGGGCTGACCCGGAAACGTTCGACCAAGGCCCGACTGGACGGCAGCTTTCCACCCGGTGAGTAGCGGTCGAGCTCCCGCCGCAACTGTTCCGCCAGCTCAGACACGCTGCTACGCTCTTGCATGAGAGCACAGAGTAGCGCTACTGCCGCACCCCGGATAGCAGTCGCCACCAACGAGCGGGACCGTCCCGGCTTCGGCACCCTCCAGGCGGCCCTCGGCGTCGTCGCCTTCTCCCTCACCTTCCCCGCCACCGCGTGGGGTCTCGAAGGGTTCGGGCCCTGGTCGCTCGTCGCCGTGCGCAGCGTCCTGGCCGCGCTGATCGCGGGCGGTGCTCTGCTGGTCCTGCGCGTGCCGCTGCCCGCCCGCCGGCACTGGCCGGGCCTCGCCGTCGTCGCGGCCGGTGTCGTCCTGGGGTTCCCGCTGCTGACGACGCTGGCGCTGCAGACCTCGACCACGGCGCACGCGGCCGTCGTGGTCGGCCTGCTCCCGCTGACGACCGCGCTGTGCTCCGCGCTGCGCGTCGGCACCCGGCCCTCGCGCACCTTCTGGGCCGCGGCCCTCGCGGGTGCGGCGGCGGTGGCCGCCTTCACCGTGCAGCAGAGCGGCGGCGCCCTGTCCACCGCGGATCTGTACCTCTTCGCGGCGCTGCTGGTGTGCGCGGCCGGCTACACCGAGGGCGGGCGGCTGGCCCGGGTCATGCCGGGCTGGCAGGTGATCGGCTGGGCGCTGGTGCTGTGCCTGCCGCTGACCGTGCCCGTGGCCGCCCTGGCGCTGGCACAGGAGCCGTGGCAACTGACCGCGCACAGCGTCACCGGTCTGCTGTGGGTCGCGGCGGGCTCGCAGTTCCTCGGGCTGGTCGTCTGGTACCGGGGCATGGCGGCCATCGGCATCCCGAAGGCCAGCCAGTTGCAGCTCGCTCAGCCCCTGCTCACACTGGTGTGGTCGGTGCTGCTGCTGGGCGAGCATCTGACGGTGGCCGCCCCGCTGACGGCGGCGGCGGTGCTGGTCTGCATCGCCGTCACACAACGGGCGCGCGGCTGAGCGGGACGGTACGGCCCTGCCGGCGCGCGTCCCCGGCCGTGGACCGAGGCCACGGACCACTGCTCCGCTCCCTGTGAGGAGGCCCCAGATGCGCGCAACCGTCGGCGACCAGCTTGTCCAGCACGGCAGGGTGGTCGGTCAGCACGACAAGGTGGGCGAGATCGTCGAGGTGCTCGGCCAGGAGGGCAATCCCCCGTACCGCGTCCGGTTCGAGGACGGGCACGAGGGCGTGTGCTCGCCGGGGCCCGACACCGAGATCCGCCACCGGGAGACCACCACCGGGCCGTGACTCAGCGCGGCGGATCCGCCGGCTGCCCGTAGTGGTCGGCGACCACCCGCGCCATCGCCCCGACCCGGTCGGCCGCCACGTCCCGGGCGGCGAAGAACACGTGCCCGCGCACCTGCGGGTGCTCCTTGGCGAACGCCAGGTGCCGGGACAGTTCGGACGGTTCCTGCCAGGCCGCCGGCTGCGCGGGGTCGCCCGCCTTGTACAGCGCCTCCCCCACGTAGAGCTGGGTCGAGCTGCCGCGCGCCACCTCCGCCCACCAGGGCAGCAGCTTGGCGTAGTCGGCGGCGGCGAAGCCGATGTTCCAGTACAGCTGCGGGACGATGTAGTCGATCCAGCCCTCCCGCACCCACTTGCGGGTGTCCGCGTGCAGATCGTCGTACGTCTCCACACCGGCCCGGCTGTCCGAGCCCGCCGGGTCCGTCGAGGCGTTGCGCCACACGCCGAAGGGGCTGATGCCGAAGCGGACGCCCGGCCGGATCTCCTTCACGCGGTCCGCGGTCTCGCGCACCAGCCGGTCGATGTTGTCCCGCCGCCACGCGGCCCGGTCCCCGAAGCCGCCGCCGTGCTCCTCGTAGGCGTCGTCGTCGTCGAACGTCTCCCCCGCCACCGGGTAGGGGTAGAAGTAGTCGTCGAAGTGCACGCCGTCGACGGGGTAGCGCGCGACGGCGTCCAGCATCGCGTCCTCGACGAAGGCCCGGACCTCGGGCAGCCCCGGGTTGTAGAAGAGCTTCCCGCCGTACGCGACGAGCCAGCCGGGGTTGCGGCGGGCGGGGTGCGAGGCCGCGAGACGGGTCGGGTCGGTGTGGGCGGCGACCCGGTAGGGGTTGAACCAGGCGTGCAGCTTCAGGCCCCGGGCGTGGGCCTCCTCGACGGCCGTGCCCAGCGGGTCCCAGCCGGGGTCCTTGCCCTGGGTGCCGGTGAGGTACTGCGACCACGGCTCGTACGGCGAGGGCCACAGGGCGTCCGCCGTGGGCCGGACCTGGAAGACGACGGTGTTGAGCCGGTTGCGGACCGCCGTGTCGAGGTGGGTGAGGAGCTCGGAGCGCTGCTGCGAAGCGGTCAGACCCGGCTTGGACGGCCAGTCCCGGTTGGCCACGGTCGCCAGCCACACCCCCCGCATCTCGGAGGCCGGCGCCCCGCCCTTGCGCCCGGGCGCGGCCGAGGCCGCGGGCGTCATCGCGAAAGCCGACAGCGCCGCCACGGCGAACGCCCTGCGTGAGACTCGTCCCATGCGCATGCCCCAAATGCCGTGGATCCGCCCGGTCGCGGATCGCTCCGCGCCCAGCATGCCCGAACCGGACCCGCCCCCCGCGATCGATCATCGATACTTGGCGGTAACGTGCACGAACGGAGCAGGCGCCGGGACCCGGCCGGCCTGCCCGGTCGTGGATCAGCAGCGAAAGGGACGATGTGACGGACATCCCAGCGGGAGACATTGCACGCGTCGGAGTCGTGGGCTGCGGTCAGATGGGCGCGGGGATCGCCGAGGTGTGCGCCCGGGCCGGCCTGGACGTCATGGTCGCCGAGACCACCGGCGAAGCCCTGGAGATCGGCCGCACCCGGCTGTTCGGCTCCCTGGCCAAGGCCGCCGAGCGCGGCAAGATCACCGAGGAGGAGCAGGAGGCCACGCTGGCCCGCCTGAGCTTCACCACGGACCTCGGCGAGTTCGCCGACCGTGACCTGGTGATCGAGGCGGTCGTCGAGAACGAGCAGGTCAAGACCGAGATCTTCCAGGTCCTGGACCAGGTCGTGACCCGGCCGGACGCCATCCTGGCCTCCAACACCTCGTCCATCCCGCTGGTGAAGCTGGCGGTGGCGACCTCGCGGCCGGACCAGGTCATCGGCATCCACTTCTTCAACCCGGCCCCGGTGCAGAAGCTCGTCGAACTGATCCCGGCGCTCACCACCTCCGAGGGCACGATCAGCCGGGCCCAGCTGTTCACCGAGAAGCTGCTCGGCAAGCACGCGATCCGTGCCCAGGACCGTTCCGGCTTCGTGGTCAACGCGCTGCTGATCCCGTACCTGCTCTCCGCGATCCGGATGTTCGAGACGGGCATCGCCAGCCGCGAGGACATCGACAACGGCATGGAGATGGGCTGCGCCCACCCGATGGGCCCGCTGAAGCTCTCCGACCTCATCGGCCTGGACACGGTCGCCTCGGTCGCCCAGTCGATGTACGAGGAGTACAAGGAGCCGCTGTACGCCGCTCCCCCGCTGCTGCAGCGCATGGTCGACGCGGGCCGCCTGGGCCGCAAGACGGGCTCGGGCTTCTACACGTACGGCTGACCGCCCGGCCACGGCCGGCACGTCAACGCCGCCGCTCCTCCGGCCACGGCCGGACGCGGCGGCGTCCCCATTCCGCGGCCTGTTCGTTCAGGCGGCGGCGCAGCCACCCCATCCACAGGGCGAGCGGAGCGGCGACCAGGGCCACCAGCAGCGCCGTGCACCATCCCGTACCGCCGGAGGAGTACCGGATCACGACGGCCATGAGGGCGTAGAGCGCCAGCGCGATCGCCACGTTCTTCTGCCACTTCGTCATGACCCTCCGGATACCCCCCGAGGCCGATTACGGACGGTCAGATTTCGGCCAAGCGGCGGGCCCGGCACCTGGATTGGTGCCGGGCCCGCGGCATTCACACACCGTGTGCGCACCGGGCTCGCATATGCCCCTCGCACACGCTCCCCAGGCGCCCACCAGGGGAGTTGACTCCTGTGCGCACACCAGGGATGTGTCATGACTACGGAAAGGAGCGGACTCGTGATCGTCGATCCCGAACATCCCGTCGTCCATGGAGAACTCGCAGAGTTACGACGCCGCCTCGATGTGGCGTACGCCCGCGTCGAGGGCGGCCTGGCACTGCTCAGTCACCGCACCGAGGAGACCGCCAAGGAGATCGAGGAACTCAACACCCGGATCCACACACTGGAACACGCGCGCTGGCCGCTGCCCGCGGTCGCCGCCCTCACCGCCGTGGGTGCCCTCGTCGTGGCGATCTGGCAGGCGTTCGGACGGTAGTGGGCCACGTGGTCAGGGCAACGTGTCCTGTCCGAGCCTGAGATGGTGCAGCAGGAGTAACGCGGCCGCCATGTTGGCGGCCGGGACCTCGCCGCGGGCGACCAGGTCGGGGACGAGCTTGAGGGGCACCCACTCCCGGCGGTCCGACTCGAAGTCGTCCACGGGGTGCCCGACGTACTCGCCCTCGTCGGCCCAGTACACGTGGTGCCGGGCATCGGTGAGCCCGTTGGACGGCTCCACGCTCATGAGGTGGTGCAGGGGTCCCGGCCGCCAGCCGGTCTCCTCCTCCAGTTCCCTGGCGGCCGCGCGCGCGATGTCCTCGCCGTCCTCGACGACGCCCGCCGCGAGTTCCCACCCCCAGCTGTCCGTGATGAAGCGGTGCCGCCACAGCAGCAGCACCTCGTTGGCCTCGTTGACCACCGTGGCCACGGCGACCGGCCGCAGCCGGATGAGGAAGTGGTCGAGGTGCCGGCCGTCCGGCAGTTCGACATCCGCGAGATTGACGCTGAACCAGCGGTTTGCGTACACAGTTTGTTCGTTGTGTTTCGTCCACTGCACGGTTCTGCCACCTTCCGTCGAGTAAGGGGCAATATCGCAGCAGGGACGTGGTGACAGCAGGCGCACAGGAAGCGGCTCGGGGTCAGGTGGGGGCCGCGGGCCGGGAGTTACAGCGGTACGCGCAGGGCCCCGTCGATGAGTTCGGCGGCCTCGGCCGTGCCGGCGCACCCGCTGCGCACCAGGTGTTCGCGCACCGCGCGCAGCCGGTCGCGCAACCGCTGGGACTCCATGCCACGGGCCTGCTCGGCCATCTGCACGGCGATGGCGACGGCCTTGTCAGCGTTGCCCTGCCGCAGCTCGATGGTGCTGAGCATCGCGAGCCGGTGCACACGCCCCCGGTCGTGCGCCGGGTTGTCGACGGCGGCCGCTGCATGCTCCCCGGCGGCCGCGATCTCCCCGAGGCTGAGCAGCGCCTCCGCCACCTGGACGTTGACCAGGCCCGGTTGGACGTAACCGGTCTCGTCGGGCTCGTAGCCGCGCCGGATGCGCTCGGCGGCCTGCTCGGCGCGCCGGATGCAGGACAGGGCGCTGCCGCCGTCGCCGAGATGCGCGTAGGCCTTGGCCTGCATCGCGTAGAGGTCGGAGGCGAGCGCCGGGGTGATGTGCTTGCCGGCGGCGCGCAGCGCGGCCTCGGCGAAGGCGACGGCCTGCCGGTACTCCCGCATGAACAGCGACTGGTTGACCAGCAGGGCGATGACGTACGCCCCGAGTCCCCGGTCCCCGCTGGCCTTGGCCAGACGCAGCGCCTGGTGGAAGTAGCGCTGGGCGAGGCCGTGCGCGTCGGAGTCGTAGGCGCAGATCCCGGCGACGGCGACCAGGCCGCCGGTGGCGCGGTGCAGTTGGCGGCCCGTCTCGTCGGTGTAGCTGCCGCGCAGCAGCGGGGCGGCCTCGGCGTTGAGGAAGCCGACGATCCGGGCGCGCGTCGCGATGCCCCCGGCCTTGCGGTACATCTGCTCGTAGTGGGCGCGGGCGGCCCGCAGCATCTCCAGGTCGCCCGGGGTGACCCGGTGTCTGCCGCCGCGCGAGACGTCGACGTCCTCGGGCGGGTTCTCCCACTCCCACACGGGCATGACGGCGGGGGTGCCGGTGAGGGCCGGCGCGCCGAGGATGTGCGGGCGCTGCTGCTGGTCGGAGCGCCACAGGGCGGTGGCCCGCTCGACGAACCCGGAGAGCGAGCCGGTGTGCGGGGCGGACGGCTCGCCGGGCACGCCGAGGCCGATGTCGTCGAGGGTGACCTGCCGTTGCAGCCGGGCGGCCAGCACCTCGCAGATGAGGTCGGGCACCTGCCCGCGCGGGCGCTGCCCCTTCAACCACCGGGCGACGGCGGTGTGTTCGTAACGCAGGGACAGGCCTCGCGCCCGTCCCGCCTGGTTCACGTGTGCGGCCAGCCCCGCGTGCGAGATCCCCGCCTCGTCCAGGATCGCGTCGAGCAGAGTGTTGGGCTGCATGTGGGCCCCCCGGGTGGCTCGGTGCGGACAGGTTAGTGGTTCCGGGTTCACACGGGGTGTGAACGGAGTGCCCGAATCCGCGCTGTGTGCGCGCTGTCGCTCTGCGTCGCCGACCGGTTGACTGAAATGCCTCGCAAGAGGCCGGCCGGGCCGCCGGCTCCCCCTCGTACAGTGCGGCGGCCCGCTTCCGCCGTCCGCCCGGCCGCCTGCCCGACACTCCGTGGCGGGGCGGACGGCACCGCCGGCCGTGCGTCGTGCGCCGCGGCGCCTAGGGTGCCGTCGTGGTCTGCGGGTGCGTCGTGGTCGTTCGCGCCGTTCCCCGCGCCCCCAGGGGGGCCGACCGCCCGTTCCTCACGACGAGCAGCGCGATGTCGTCCGGCGGTGTGCCCCGGATGTGGTGCCGCAGCGCGGCCGAGATCCTGCCGACGACACCCTGCGCGGACAGCGGCCCGTCCGCCGCCGCCCCCGTCAGCGCCGTCGCCAGCGGGAAGAACGCGCCACGGGCGTCCCGGGCGTCCTGCGCACCGTCCGTGAAGAGGAACAGCGCGTCATCGGGCTCGAGGCGGCCGAGCCCGACCGTCGGCAGTACCGGCGGCAGCGGGAACAGGCCCAGCGGCGGATACGGGTCACCGGCGGCGAGCTGCTCCACCTCCCGGCCGCTCACCCGGTACGGCCACGGGTGACCGCAGTTCAGGGCGACGATCTCGCCGTCGGCCCGGATCTCCACGAGCAGCAGGGTCACGAACTCCTCGATGTCACCGGCCGGATGCTCCTGGCGCAGATGCCGGTCCAGGGCGCGCTCCAGCCGGCGCAGCACGCCGCCGAGGTCCTTCTCGTCGTGTGCGGCCTCTCGGAAGCAGCCGAGCACGGCGGCGACGGTGCCGAACGCGCCGATCCCGTGGCCGCGGACGTCGCCCATCACGGCCCGCACACCGTGCTCGGTGGCCACGACCTCGTACAGGTCGCCCCCGATCGCGGCCCCGCGCTCCGCCGACACCTGGGCGGCGGCGACGTCCAGCCCGCCGACCCGGGACGGCGGCGGACGCAGCAGCGCGTGCTGCGCGGCGCCCGCGATCCGGCGCAGCTGCCGCAGCTCACGCGTCAGCGACCGCCGCACGTGGAGGATCAGCCCGGTGCCGACCGCGAAGAACACGGCGCTGGTGAGGAGGCGCGCCGGGAGATCGTCCTGCTGGGCGAGCGGACAGGCCAGCTTGTACGTGACGGCCGCCGCGCCCCACACCGTCGGCAGTCCGAGGCAACGCACCCGAGCACGGACGCGGATCATGCCGATGGCCCCCCATCAGGCCCCTGACACACAGAATCGGACCGGCCCGAGAAGGCCGGTCCGATTCTGTGGGACAGTCCGCCCGAAAAGGCGGGATGAGCCACCTTTACCACTCAAAAGAGTGAGGTGACCCGCCAGGGGCGCGGGAACTGCGCGACCAGCCGCAGCGAACCCGCAGCCGGAGTCACCGCGCAGCCCCCACGGCGCTAACTCCGCAGCTCGGCCCCCACCCGCTCGCCGGCGAGGGCGACGGCCGCGTCCCGGGCCGCGGACGCCTCGTCGACGGTCAGCGTCCGGTCGGCCGCCCGGAACCGCAGCGCATAGGCGAGCGACTTCCGGCCGTCACCCAGCTGCTCGGCGTTCTCGTACACGTCGAACAGCCGGATGGACTCCAGCAGCTCGCCGGCCCCGTCGCGCAGGGCCTCCTCGACCTCCGCGGCCGGAACCACCGCGTCGACGACCAGGGCGACGTCCTGCGTGGCCACGGGGAACGTGGAGATCCGCGGCGCCGCCACCGTGGCGTCGCCCGCCGCCTCGACGGCGTCCAGGTCGAGCTCCATCGCACAGGTGCGCGCGGGCAGCCCCAGCGCCTTGACGACCCGCGGGTGCAGCTCACCGGCGTGCCCCACGACCCGCTCGGCACCGTCCACGGTCACGGCCAGCTCGGCGCATCGGCCCGGGTGCCACGGCCCGTACTGCCCCTTGCGGACGATCAGCTCGGCACCGGCCTCGCGGGCGACGGAGCGCGCCGCCTCGACCGCGTCGGCCCAGTCGGCCGGGCGTCCCTTGCCCCACCAGCCGGCCTGCTCGCGCGCACCGGCGAGCACGACGGCGATGTGCCGCGGCTGCTCGGGCAGGGCCGCGTTCAGCTCGGCGAGCTCCTCGTCGGTGGGGCGGCGGTCGACGGGCAGCACCGCGGCGATCCGCTGCTCCTCGCGCGGCAGGAAGACCAGGCCCGACTCGAACAGCGCGAGGTCGTGCGAGCCCCGGCCGTCGTTGCGGCGCAGCGCGGCGAGCAGCCCCGGCAGCAGCGTCGTGCGCAGCGCGGGCTCCTCGTCGCTCAGCGGGTTGCTGAGCTTCACGACGCGGCGGGCCGGGTCGTCCTTCTCCAGGCCGAGCTGGTCGAAGACCTGCTCGCCGATGAACGGGTAGTTCAGTGCCTCGACGTAGCCGGCGCCCGCCAGGGCGCGGCCGACTCGGCGGTGCAGCCGCTGCCGGTCCGTCAGACCGAGGCCGGCCGGCGGCTTGGGCAGCGTGGAGGGCAGGTTCTCGTAGCCCTCCAGCCGGATGACCTCTTCGGCCAGGTCGTTCGGGTCGGTCAGGTCGGGCCGCCAGGACGGGACGGTGACCAGGAGCTCGTCCTGCCCGTACACGTCGCAGCCGATCTCCTGCAGCCGCCGGACGACGGTCTCGCGACCGTAGGCGACGCCCGCGACCTTGTCCGGGTGGTCGGCCGGGATGGTGATGGTGCGCAGCGCGCTCGGCGCGAGGACCTCGGTGACACCGGCCTCGGCGGTGCCGCCGGCGAGGAGGACCAGCAGGTCGACCGTGCGCTGCGCGGCAGCGGCGGCGGCCTGCGGGTCGACGCCCCGCTCGAAACGCCGGGACGCCTCGGAGGACAGCTTGTGGCGGCGGGCCGTGCGCGCGATGGACACCGCGTCGAAGTGCGCCGCCTCGATGACGACGTCCGCGGTGGCGTTCTCGGTGTCGTCGTGGTCGGCGATCTCCGTGTCGGCGCCGCCCATGACACCGGCGAGACCGATCGGCCCGCGGTCGTCGGTGATCACCAGGTCCTCGGCGTCCAGCGTGCGCTCGACGCCGTCGAGGGTGGTGAGCTTCTCGCCCGGCTCGGCCCGGCGCACGCCGATGGTGCCCTGGACCAGGGACCGGTCGTAGGCGTGCAGCGGCTGGCCGAGCTCCATCATCACGTAGTTGGTGACGTCGACGGCGAGCGAGATCGGGCGCATGCCGACCTTCTGCAGCCGGCGCTGCAGCCAGATCGGGGAGCGGGCCTCGGCGCTCAGGCCGGTCACCGTGCGGGCGGTGAAGCGGTCGCAGCCGGTGGGGTCGGAGATCCGCACCGGGTAGCCGTAGGCGTTCGGGCCGGGCACGTCGATCAGCGCCGGGTCGCGCAGCGGCAGGCCGTAGGCGATGGCCGTCTCGCGGGCGACGCCGCGGATGGACAGGCAGTAGCCGCGGTCGGGCGTGACGGCGATGTCGAGGACCTCGTCGACCAGTTCGAGCAGCTCGACGGCGTCCTTGCCGACCTCGGTCTCCGGCGGCAGCACGATGATGCCCTTGGTGCCGTCGTCGCCCATGTTCAGCTCGTCGCTGGAGCAGATCATGCCGCGCGACATCTTGCCGTAGGTCTTGCGCTCGGCGATCTGGAAGTCACCGGGCAGGACGGAGCCGGGCAGGGCCACGACGACCTTGTCGCCGACGGCGAAGTTGCGGGCGCCGCAGACGATCTCCTGGGGCTCGCCGGAGCCGTTGGCCTGACCGACGTCGACCGTGCAGAAGCGGATCGGCTTCTTGAACTCCGTCAGCTCCTCGATGGTCAGCACCTGGCCGACGACCAGGGGGCCCTTGAGGTCGGCGCCGAGCCGCTCGACGGTCTCGACCTCCAGACCGGCCGAAATGAGCTTGGCCTGGACGTCCCGGCCGGTCTCCGTCGCCGGCAGGTCGACGTACTCCCGCAGCCAAGAAAGCGGGACCCGCATCAGATCTCCATCCCGAACGGCCGGGTGAACCGGACGTCACCCTCGACCATGTCTCGCATGTCCTCGACGTTGTGGCGGAACATCAGCATCCGCTCGATGCCGAACCCGAAGGCGAAGCCGCTGTACTTCTCCGGGTCGACACCGCAGGCCCGCAGCACGCGGGGGTTGACCATGCCGCAGCCGCCGAGCTCGATCCAGCCCTCGGACGAGCAGGTGCGGCAGGCACGGTCGGGGTTGCCGACGGACTCGCCCTTGCAGACGTAGCAGAGCATGTCCATCTCGGCGCTGGGCTCGGTGAACGGGAAGTAGTTCGGCCGCAGCCGGGTCTTCATGTCCGCGCCGAACAGCGACCGGACCATGTGGTCCAGCGTGCCCTTGAGGTCGGCCATCGTCAGGCCCTCGTCCACCGCGAGCAGCTCGATCTGGTGGAAGACCGGCGTGTGCGTGGCGTCCAGTTCGTCGGTGCGGAACACCCGGCCGGGGCAGACGATGTAGACGGGCAGCTCACGGTCGAGCAGGGCGCGCGCCTGGACCGGGGAGGTGTGGGTGCGCAGCACGACGCCGGAACCGGACTCCTCGGTGCCCTCGGGGCCCCGCACGAAGAAGGTGTCCTGCATCTGCCGGGCCGGGTGGTCGGGCAGGAAGTTGAGCGCGTCGAAGTTGAACCACTCCGCCTCGGCCTCCGGCCCCTCGGCGACCTCGTAGCCCATGGCCACGAAGACGTCCGCGACCCGCTCCATCATGGTCGTGAGCGGGTGCCGGGCGCCGGACGGTACGCGGTCGTAGGGCAGCGTGACGTCCACCGCCTCCTCGACCAGCACCCGTGCGTCGCGCTCGGCCTCCAGCTCGGCCTGGCGCGCGGCGAGCCCCTTGTTGACGGCGCCGCGGGCCTGGCCGACGCGCTTGCCGGCCTCGGCCTTGGCGTGCGGGGGCAGAGCGCCGATCTCGCGGTTGGCGAGGGCCAGCGGCGAGGCGGGGCCGGTGTGGGCGACCTTGGCCTCGTGGAGCGCGTCGAGGGAGTCCGCGGCGGCGAAGGCGGCGAGCGCCTCGTCCCGCATGCGCTCGATCTCTTCCGGTTTCAACGTCTCGACCTCGACCGGGTCGTACGACTTATTCGGTGCCGACATCTCTTCCCGTGCTTCCGATTGTCCCCCAGCTGTCGCTGGGAGGTGCCCCGAGGCTGAAGGTCCCCGTCACCGGCTCCGACGGCCGTCCGCGGGACACAAAGGTGCCAGGGGCCGAGTCTAACGGGGTGGAGGTGGACGAATGCGCCCGTGGTCCTCAGGCGAGATACGCCGGAGCCGCCACGGGCAACGTAAATCGGAACTCGGCGCCGGCGCCGGGGGCGCGGCCGACCGTGATGGTGCCGCCGTGGGCCTCGACGATGCCCTTGACGATGTACAGCCCGAGGCCCGTGCCGCCGCGCTTGCTGCCCCGCCAGAAGCGGGTGAAGACGCGGTTCATGGACTCCTCCGGGATGCCGGGCCCCTCGTCGCTCACCGTGACCGACGTGGCTGCGTTCCCGGCGTGCTCGCCCTCGCGGGGGGACGCCGTGGCCGTGATGTCGATCGTGACAGTTCCCTCGCCGTGCCGCACGGCATTTTCCAGCAGGTTGCTGAGCACCTGGTCGATCTTGTCGGGGTCGGCCCACAGGTCGGGCAGGGGTTGCTGGACGCGCAGCAGGAACCGGTCGGCGGGCTGGCCGGAGGCGACGTAGGCCTGGATGTGGCGCCCGACGGCGGCTGCGATGTCGACGGGCTGGCGGCGCACCTCCAGGCGGCCGGAGTCGATGCGCGAGATGTCGAGCAGCTCGGCGATGAGCCGGGTGACGCGGTCGGCGTCGGCGTCGACGGTCTCCAGCATCAGCCGCTTCTGGTCGTCGGTGAACCGTTCCCACTTGGCCAGCAGCGTGGCGGTGAAGCCCTTGACGGAGGTGAGCGGGGAGCGCAGCTCGTGGGCGACGGTGGCGATCAGCTCGGCGTGGCTGCGCTCGGTGCGGCGGCGGGCCTCGGTGTCGCGCAGGGTCACGACCAGGCGCCGCACGGGCCCGGTGGGGCGGGTGCGGACGTAGCGCGCGGAGACCAGCACCTCGCGGCCGCCGGGCAGCAGGAGGTTGCGCTCGGGCTGGCCGACCCGGATGGCGAGGCCGCCGTAGGGGTCGGTCAGCTGCCACCAGCGGCGCCCTTCGAGGTCCTCTAACGGCAGCGCCTTCTCCAGCCGCTGCCCGAGGGCGTCCCGGGCGCGCACGGCGGTGATGCGCTCGGCTGCGGCGTTGAAGCAGATGACCCGGCTCTGCTCGTCGGCGACGACCAGTCCGTCGGGCAGCTGGTCCGGGTCGATGCCGAGGTCGGCGAGATCACCGGACGGCCGGGACGCGGCGGGTGGGCTCCCGGCGTCCCGGGCTCCCGGTGCGCTGCTCGTGCCGACGCTCATCCCCGTACCCCACCTCTCAGGCTCCGCGGAGGGTCCCTGAGCTGGTCACCCTACTAGTTCCCGGTGACGGAGCGGCACCCTCCGGGGGCGCGCTGTGCACGCGCCGACGCATAGAGACATACGGCGGCGGCGGTGGCGAGGTTCAGGCTCTCGGCCTTCCCGTGGATCGGGACGCGCACGACGGCGTCGGTGAGGGCGCGCGTCTCCTCGGGCAGGCCCCAGGCCTCGTTACCGAAGACCCAGGCGGTGGGTCCGCCCATGGTGCCTTTGTCGAGCTCCTCGTCGAGGTCCCGGTCGCCGGCCCCGTCGGCGGCCAGGACGCGGACGCCGGCGCCGCGCAGCGCCTCGACGGCCCGCTCCACGGGGACGCCGACGGCGACGGGCAGGTGGAACAGGGAGCCGACGGAGGCGCGGACCGCTTTGGGGTTGTACACGTCGACGGAGGCGTCGGTCAGCACGACGGCCTCGGCGCCGGCGGCGTCGGCGCAGCGCAGCACGGTGCCGGCGTTGCCGGGGTCGCGCACGTTGGCGAGGAGGGCGACCAGCCGCGGGCGGGCCGCGAGCACCTCCTCGAAGGGCGTGTCGAGGAACCGGCAGACCCCGACGAGTCCCTGCGGGGTGACGGTGGTGGAGATGTCGGCGATGACCTGCTCGGCGGCGAGGTGCACCCGCGCTCCGGCGTCCCGGGCGGCACCGACGATGTCGGCGTACCGCTCGGCGGCCTCCAGCGTGGCGAACAGCTCCACCAGCGTGGCCGAACCGCCGGACCGGTGTCCGGCCGCCTCCCGCACCGCCTGCGGTCCCTCCGCGAGGAACAGCCGCTCCTTCCCCCGGAAGTTCCGCTTGGCCAGCCGGCGTGCCGCCAGGACACGGGAGGAGCGGGGGGAGATGAGCTCGGGGGTGGCAGGGGACATCCTGTTCGCTTTCTCGGTAGCTGCACAGCAGGACCCGCAGGCCGTTCGGCCTGCGGGTCCTGTCCGTCACATCGGCTCGAAGCCGGCGTCAGGCCGCCTTGGGGGCGTTGACGTCACTCGGCAGCGCCTTCTGGGCGACCTCGACGAGCGCGGCGAACGCACCGGCGTCGTTGACGGCCAGCTCGGCCAGGATCTTGCGGTCGACCTCGACGTTCGCGGCCTTCAGACCCTGGATGAAGCGGTTGTAGGTCATGCCGTTGGCGCGGGCAGCGGCGTTGATGCGCTGGATCCACAGCTGGCGGAAGTCACCCTTGCGCTTCTTGCGGTCGTTGTAGTTGTAGACCAGCGAGTGGGTGACCTGCTCCTTGGCCTTGCGGTACAGGCGCGAACGCTGACCGCGGTAGCCGGAGGCCTGCTCGAGGATCGCCCGGCGCTTCTTGTGGGCGTTGACTGCCCGCTTGACGCGTGCCACTTCTTAACTCCTTGTAGCGGGGCCGCGGTGGTCCTCACACGGCCCGAATTCGATTGGGTCCCGGTCCTGACGTGCGGCGCTCACGCGCCGGGCGTCACTTGCCGAGAAGCTTCTTGATCTTCGCGGCGTCGCCCGGGGCCATCTCGGCGTTGCCGGTGAGGCGACGCGTCACGCGGGACGACTTGTGCTCGAGCAGGTGGCGCTTGCCGGCGCGCTCGCGGAGCACCTTGCCGGAGCCGGTGATCTTGAAGCGCTTGCTGGCACCGCTGTGCGACTTGTTCTTCGGCATAGCGCCGTTCTCTCCTCGTCGGTGGCGCTCCGGTGCCCGGTCGTGAAACCGGGCACGGTGGAGCGTCGTCTTGTTTCGGTTGCTTCCTGGGACTGGCGTCCCGGGGAGTCACGCCTCGGCGGGCTCCTCAGCCGGCGCCTCGGTCTCCGCGGCGTTCTGCGACTTGCCGGGGTTGGCCTTCGCGTCCGCCTTGCGGGCTTCCTGCGCCTGGCGAGCCTCGGCCATCGCCTCGGTCTTCTTCTTGTGCGGACCGAGGACCATGATCATGTTCCGGCCGTCCTGCTTCGGGTTCGACTCGACGAAACCGAGGTCCTGGACGTCCTCCGCGAGACGCTGCAGCAGCCGGTAGCCCAGCTCGGGCCGGGACTGCTCGCGACCACGGAACATGATCGTGATCTTGACCTTGTCGCCCTGCTTGAGGAACCGAACGACGTGACCCTTCTTGGTGTCATAGTCGTGCGGGTCGATCTTCGGCCGGAGCTTCATCTCCTTGATGACCGTGTGCGCCTGGTTCTTGCGCGCCTCACGGGCCTTCATGGCCGACTCGTACTTGAACTTCCCGTAGTCCATGAGCTTGCACACGGGCGGACGGGCGTTCGCCGCGACCTCGACCAGGTCCAGGTCGTACTCCTGCGCAAGCTCCAGTGCCTTCGCCAGGGGGACGATGCCCACCTGCTCGCCACTGGGACCGACAAGTCGCACCTCGGGAACGCGAATCCGGTCGTTGATGCGGGGCTCGGCGCTGATGGATCCTCCTCGGTAGCACCACGCGACGGTCTGGCGGACGGCCGCGTAACGTCTCTGTTCGACAGACCTAACCGCGCCGAAGCACAAAAAATGCCCCGGACGATTCCCAGGCGGGGCTCCTCGAACTACCGGAGCACCGCCGCGGGGATGCCGCGGGGCGCGCTTTCGGACGGATCTCCGCCGCTGGGACGGGACCGTCTGACCGGTGACCCGACGCCCGGGGGGCGGTCAGGTGGGAGTTCGAAAGCCTCCACTTGTGGGTCGGGCTCGCGGGCCGTGAGGCATACGGGTCCGACCGGTCGTTACACGAGGTTACCAGCAATGGCCAGGAAGGGCTAACTGGGGCGCGTCGGGGCCTGGTGCGGTGTGCGCCCGTGCTGCGCCTATCGTGTGGGGCATGAGTGAGACCCCTCCTGAGTCCCCCGACTTCGACGCCATGGCCCGCGACATCGCGGAGGTCCCGGCGGTCGAGGTGATCGTGACCGTCGCCGTCAACCTGATGAGCGCGGCCGCCGTGAAGCTCGGTCTGACCGAGGAGGGCGAGAAGCACAAGGACCTGGACGAGGCCCGCAAGCTGGTGCACGCGCTGGCCGGTCTGCTGGACGCGTCCACGACGGAGATCAGCTCGTTCCACGCCGCTCCCCTGCGGGACGGCCTGAAGTCGCTGCAGCTGGCGTTCCGCGAGGCCTCGCTCGTCCCGGACGAGCCCGGCCAGGGCCCGGGCGAGAAGTACACGGGCCCGGTCTACGGCTAGCGGTTCAGCGTACGAAGAGGGGCTCGCCCGGGGGGGTCGCCTCGGCCGGCAGCAGGGCCAGGTCGAGACCGCGCACCAGGCGGGCCCTCAGTGTCTCGTCGGCGGCCAGGCGCTCGGCGACGGCCCGGGCCGCCTGGGCCCGGTCCGCGCCCGGGTCGAGCACCAGGGCCAGGGTGCCGTCGGCCCGTCCGGGTCCGAGGTGGGCGCGCAGCACGGCCGGCTCGGCGGCCACGGCCTCGCGTACGGCGCCGACGACGGCCGGGTCGGCGAGCGGATCGGTGGAGGTGCGGCCCTCCGCCAGGGCGAGCAGGGCGGGGCCGGTCAGTTCGAACGGCACCGGTCCGGCCAGGTCCAGCACGACCGTGTCGGCCTTCTCGTGGGCGGCGGCCTGCAGGGCCTGGTGCAGTGGCACGGCGACGGGGCGTGCCTCGGGGTCCCAGCGGGCGAGGGAGTCCGTGGAGGTGAAGGCGGGCAGGGCGGTGCGGTTCCCGGCCTTGAGGGTCGGTACGGCCATGTCGCTGGTCTTCTCGCGGCGCAGTCCCCGCTCGTCCTCCTCGACCTCGCCGAGCACGGCCACGACGGGGACGAGCAGCCGGGCGCCCTTGAGCGCCTCCAGGACCGGTCCCACGGCGGTGCGGTCCCCGGACCAGGCGGCGAGGGCCGCGCTCAGCCGGGGGTCGGCGGAGCCGTCGTCGTCGGAGAAGCCGGGGTCGGGGATGTTCTTGTTCGCCACGGTCGTCGACCCTATCGGCCGGGCGACGCGCCCCGGACGGCGGCTCGGAAGTCCTGGTGGCCGGTACGGTGGCTCAGAAGTCCTGGTGGCCGGTGCGGCGGCCGCGCCACAGGACGACGGCCGCGACCAGCAGCACCCCGCCGGCGCCGCCCGCGAGGGGGGCGGCCCAGTCGGCGGTGCCCTCGCCGGAGGAGGCGGCGTCGGGGCCGCTGCCGAAGTACTTCTCGCCGTAGGACGCCGACTGCAGGCCCTGGGGCTTCAGGCGTGCGGCGGCCCTGAGGGCGGCGGCCGGGTCGACGAAGCCGAAGCCGCGCGAGTCGTCACGGCCGCCGACGGGGCCGTTGCGGGCGGTGTCCTCCAGGAGCGTCTTGATCTGGGCCGGGGTCAGACCGGGGTGGGCGGCCTTGACCAGGGCGGCGGCTCCGGAGACGAAGGCGGCGGCGGCGCTGGTGCCCCAGCCCTCGTAGTACTTGCGGTCCGGGTCGGCGATGACGACGTCGACACCGGGCGCGCTGACGGTGGCGTACCAGCGGCGGGTGGAGAAGGAGGCGCGGGTTCCGGCGCGGTCGACGGCGGTGGCGGCGATGACGCCGGGGTAGGCGGCCGGGTAGGAGATGCGGTCGCCCTTCTCGCCGCCGTTGCCGGCGGAGGCGACGACGACCACGCCCTTCTTCAGGGCGTACTGGATCGCCTGGTCCTCGGTGGGCTCGGGGTGGGCCGAGGCGGAGTCGTCGCCCAGGGAGAGGTTGATGACGTCGGCGCCGTGGTCGGCGGCCCAGCGGATGCCCTCGGCGAGGGCGTTGCCACGGGTGCTGCGGGCCTTGGCGCGGGAGGGGTCGCCGTCCTCCAGGATCACGCGCACGGGCAGGATCTTCGCCTCGGGGGCGATGCCGAGGACGCCGTCGGTGTTGCCCGGGCCGTGTCCGTGCCCGGCGATGATGCCGGCCATGGCGGTGCCGTGCCGGGCCCAGGCGCGGTCGCCGGGTTCGGCCCCGAAGCGGACCAGGTCCTTGCCCGGCAGGACGTTGCCGGCCAGGTCGGGGTGGTCGGCCTCGACGCCGGTGTCCAGGACGGCGACGGTGACGCCCGCGCCCTTGGTGGTCTGCCAGGCCTCGGCGGTCTGCATGGCCTCCAGGGCCCACTGCTGGGCTCGGATG
Organism: Streptomyces sp. NPDC085932; assembly: GCF_044540525.1. Taxonomy (NCBI): domain Bacteria; kingdom Bacillati; phylum Actinomycetota; class Actinomycetes; order Kitasatosporales; family Streptomycetaceae; genus Streptomyces; species Streptomyces sp. NPDC085932. The sequence continues at coordinate 222,465 of NZ_JBITSJ010000008.1, read as the reverse complement.
CCGTCGGCGTGGGCGGTGGTGGCGGGGATCAGGGTGAGGCCCGCGGCGAGGAGCACGCTCAGGAGCCCGCCCGCGCGGGAGGTGAGGGCTTTCACGACGGCTGCTCCGTTTTCACGACGGCTGCTCCGTGGCCGAGCGGACGTTCTTGCGGAGGTCGCGTTCGACGCGGTCGGCGAGGCCCTTGGCCTCGTGGCCGAGACCGGCCTGGGCGGCGGCGGTGGCGGCGCCGGACGCCATGGCGTCCTCGGCGGGCTGCGGGTCGTCGACGGTACGGCCGTCGGCCCAGCCGGAGACGGCGTAGACGACGACCGGGGCCTCGGTGAGCACCGAGACGGTCCAGGAGGCCCGCTGCTTCGCCCCGAAGTCCGCGGCGGGGGTGTCCTTCGCGGCGTACGGCAGGGGCATCAGATCGGCGCGGCGGTCCAGCCGCTCCTTGCGGAAACGGTTCGCGAGGGAGGTCATGCCCGGGGCGTCGGCCGTGGTGAAGAGCAGGCCGACGGTGGTCACGTGGCTCTCGGTGGCGTCGGTGTAGGTGGCGCGCAGGAGGCGTGCGCAGCCGACGGGGGCGAGGGCCTTGCGCAGCAGGGGGTCGAAGGCGCCGCCCTTGCAGCCGCTGTCCGGGGCGACGGCTATCCGGGTCCAGGTGCGGTCGGCTCCGCCCGGTCCGGCGCCCCGGCCCTGCACCGTGCGGGGGAACAGCTGGTCGACCGGGACGCTGTGCCAGAGGCTCCCGGCGGCGCTGAACGTGCTGCGCGCGCCCTCACCGCCGGAGTCCCCCACGAGCCAGCTCCCGGTGACCGCGCCCGAGATCAGCCCGAGCCCGAGCACCAGGCAGGCGGCGGCAGCGGCTGCCTGCGAGGCCCGCCGCCGCCCGAGCGGCCGGGGCCGGGCGGCGCCGTCGTACCCCTCGGGCTCCCCGAACGACACGAAGGGGCGCGAGGCGCCGGGAGCCCCGCCGGGGCTGAGCGGGGCGCTCGCGCTCCAGGAGAGCGCGGGGTCCGGGGAGACGGAGACCGGGCCCGTACTCGGCGGGGCGGAGCGTGGGGGGTGATGGCCGGGAACGGGCGGCGCGGGCCGCGTGGTTTCCGCACCGGCCGACACGAACCTGCCGGCACCGGCGCCGGGCCTCGGCTCGTGCGTCGGGCGCGGTGGGGCCTCGGGGCGGAGACGGGGAACGGGCGGCGCGGGCCGCGTGGTTTCCGCACCGGCCGACACGAACCTGCCGGCACCGGCGTCGGGCCTCGGCTCGTGCGTCGGGCGCGGTGGGGCCTCGGGGCGGGGGGAAGCGGAGGGAACGGGGGCGGCGGGGGATGCCGATGCCCGGGGGGTCGCGGGCGGGGCCTGCGCGATCGGGCGACCGGCCGAGCCGGTGGAGCGCGTGGGTTCACCGGGGTCGGCGGGTGAGGGATCCGCGGGGGCCGGGCGCAGACGGGCAGTGGTGTCCGACGCCTGTTCGCCGGGGGCCCTGGAGGGGCGGGGCGGGGGCAGGCGGAACGGACGGGTGGGTGTCGTGCGGCGGCGGTCCCGGTCGGCGTCTCTGCCGGGCGGCGTGTCCGGGAGGCGGGACGACGCGCGGGGCGGCGGGGGTGAGGCCGGTTCGGCGGGACGGGGTGCCGTCGCGCCGAGGCTCGGGAAGCGAGGGTGGCCGTGCGGGCGACGGTCGTCCGAGCCGCTGTCCTCGGCGGAGCCCGTCGCGCGGCTCGTACCGGAGCGGGCGGAGGCCGCCGTGCCGTTCGTGCCGGAGTCGGCGGAGCCCGTCGCATGGTTCGTGCCCGAGCCGGCGGAGCCCGTGGTGCCGTTCGTGCCGGAGCCGATGGAGCCCGTCGCGCGGCTTGTGCCCGAGCCGGCGGAGCCCGTGGTGCCGTTCGTGCCCGAGCCGATGGAGCCCACCGTGCCGTTTCTGCCCGAGCCGGCCGAGCCCGGCGTGGCGTCCGTGCCGGAGTCGGTGGAGTCGGTGGCTTCCGGTGCCGGTGCGTCCGCGGTGGTGAAGGCGTTGCGGTCCTGCGGGTCGGACGCGGCGTCCGGGGTCCCCGTCGGGGCCGGGGGGTGGGCGGGGCGTGGGGGGAAGGAGGCGCGTCGCGCTTCCGTGCTCATGCACCCCCCGTTTCCTCGGCCCGGGCCGCTTCGCGCGCGGGCCGGTGTCGTTCTCCCGAGGCCCGGCACCGACTCGTCCGGGCACACATACCCGTACGGACGGAGCGTCATCCCGGCACGGCTGCGCGGCCGGCGGCGTCCGCCGTACGTGCGCGTCACTCTACGGCTTGTCCCTGGGCGAACGGGAACCAGTCCACGAGCCCGGGGCATCTGCCCGGAACGTCCCCCTACCCTGCGGTAATCGGGTCTGGCAGGCTGCGTTCATGACTGCGCGCGCCGCCGACCGGGCCCGTTACGACCGGGCCACCGCCCATCTCGACGCCCCTCTCGCGATCGTGGACCTGGACGCCTTCGACGCCAACGCCGACGACCTGGTCCGCCGCGCCGGGGGCAAGCCGATCCGTGTGGCCAGCAAGTCCGTGCGGTGCCGGGCGCTGCTGGAACGCGTCCTGGCCCGCGACGGCTTCGCGGGGATCATGTCGTTCACGCTCGCCGAGTCCCTGTGGCTGGCCCGGTCGGGGTTCGAGGACGTGCTGCTCGCCTACCCGTCCGCGGACCGCGCCGCGTACGCCGAACTCGCCGGTGACCCCAAGCTCGCCTCCGCCGTGACCGTCATGGTCGACGACGTCGCCCAGCTGGACCTGATCGACGCCTCCCGGGGCGGCGGGCGCGAAGTCGTGCGCGTGTGCCTGGAGTTGGACACGTCCCTGAGGCTGCTGGGCGGGCGGGTGCGGGTCGGGGCCCGGCGCTCGCCGCTGCACTCCCCCGCCGAGGTCGCCGACATGGCCCGCGCGGTGACCCGGCGGCCGGGCTTCGAGGTCGTGGGCATCATGGCGTACGAGGGTCATGTCGCCGGGGTCGGGGACGCCGTGGCGGGACGGCCGCTGCGCTCGCGCGCCATCCGGCTGATGCAGGCCGCCGCCAGGCGCGAACTGGCCGAGCGCCGCGCGGAGGTGGTACGGGCGGTGCGGGCGGTGGTGCCCGCCCTGGAGTTCGTCAACGGCGGAGGCACCGGCTCGGTGCAGCACACGGCCGCCGAGGACGCCGTCACGGAGATCGCGGCCGGATCGGGGCTGTACGTGCCGCGGCTGTTCGACAACTACACCTCGTTCCGCGGCAGGCCGGCCGCCCTGTTCGCACAGCCCGTGGTGCGGCGGCCGGGGGTCGGCGTCGTGACGGTGCTCGGCGGCGGCTATCCGGCTTCCGGTGCGGCCGGGCCGGACCGGTCGCCCGTGCCGTACCTGCCCGAGGGGCTGCGCTACGACCCGCAGGAGGGCGCCGGTGAGGTGCAGACGCCGCTGCTCGGCCCGCCCGCCGACGACCTGCTGATCGGCGACAAGGTGTGGTTCCGGCACGCCAAGGCCGGTGAACTGTGCGAGCGGTTCGACGCGCTGCACCTGATCGAGGGCGACGCGGTGACGGCGACCGTGCCGACCTACCGCGGCGAGGGCCACACGTTCCTGTAGCCGGCCATCCCGTCAGTCCGTCGGGCCGATGCTGCTGCCCACGCCGCCGCCGGTGTCCGCGTCGCCGACCGGGCGGATGCCCTTGGTGATGCGGTCCATGTCGGCGAGCGGCGGCCCGTCCTCGCCCGCGTCGAAGACGAACCGGACCAGCACCGGCGACTCGGTGCCGACGCTGGAGGGGAAGACGAGCGACTGGACGTAGCCGCCCGGGCCCTTGGCGGTGTGCACGCGCCAGCGCACGAAGTACCCGGCGCGGCCCGCCACCGCGACCGGCCCGGACTTCACCAGCTCGTGGGACTCCATGCCCCCGTAGGGCTGCTGGCCGATGGCGTCGCGGTCGTAGGCGTCCTCGGCCGCGTCGGAGATGTCCGCCTTGGCCAGGGCCTCGGGGGAGGTCTCGTCGTTGGCGGTCACGGTGCGGGAGATGACCAGGCCGTGGCGGCAGACGGCGCCGTCGCCGGGGCAGTCGTACGTGCCGTCCGTGGTCATGACGACGTCGTCCTGGGCGACGTGCCGGGGGCGGACCCAGCCGTCGAGGAGCGGGAAGGTGACGCCGTTGAGCTGGTCCTCGACGACCGAGGGGTCGTCCGGGGACGACTCGGAGGTGGACTCCTCGGGGGTCGGCTCCGGCGACTCGGGCGCGACGGAGGTGGTGGACGTCGGGGCCGTCCTGGTCTCCGTCCCGCCGTCGTCGCCGCTGCCGAGGACCGCCGCCCCCACGGCGATCGCCGCGACCAGGACGGCCCCGGCCGCGACCAGGGCGACCGTCCTGGCCCGCCCGGTGCCGCCGCCCGCCGGCGTGGGCACCGGGACGGTGGGGGCCTCGGGTGTGCGGCGGTGCTCGGTCCAGACCGTGCCGTCCCACCAGCGCTGCAGGTGCGGTGCGTGCGGGTCCGGATACCAGCCGGGCGGGGGCGTCATGCTCATCCCGGCACTGTAGGCCGCGACCCGGGCCGCGCGGACGCGACCTACAGGGGTGTGACGTACGCCCCCGAGATGCCGCCGTCGACGAGGAAGTCGGTGGCGTTCACGAACGAGGAGTCGTCGCTGGCGAGGAAGGCGACGGCGGCGGCGATCTCCTCCGCCTCGGCGAACCGGCCCAGCGGGATGTGCACCAGGCGGCGCGCGGCCCGCTCCGGGTCCTTCGCGAACAGCTCCTGCAACAGCGGGGTGTTGACCGGCCCCGGGCACAGGGCGTTGACCCGGATGCCCTCGCGGGCGAACTGCACGCCCAGTTCCCGGGACATGGCGAGCACGCCGCCCTTGGAGGCCGTGTAGGAGATCTGCGAGGTCGCGGCACCCATCCTGGCCACGAAGGACGCCGTGTTGATGATCGAGCCCCTGCCCTGGCGCCGCATGTAGGGGATGGCGGCCTTGCAGCACAGGTAGACGGAGGTGAGGTTGACCTCCTGGACGCGTTTCCAGGCCTCCAGGCCGGTCTCCAGGATGGAGTCGTCGTCGGGCGGGGAGATGCCGGCGTTGTTGAAGGCGATGTCGACGCTGCCGTAGGTGTCGTAGGCGGTCCTGAACAGGGCCTCGACCTCCTCCGGGTCGGTGACGTCGACCTTCACGAAGGTGCCGCCGGTCTCCTCGGCGGCGGCCTTGCCGCGGGTCTCGTCGACGTCGCCGCAGACGACGTGCGCGCCCTCGGAGGCGAGACGGCGCGCGGCGGCGAGTCCGATGCCGCTGCCGGCTCCGGTGACGACGGCGGTGCGGCCGACCAGACGGCGGCAGATGCTTTCCTGGGCAGTCACTGTGCGGGGCCCTCCGTGCTGATGAAGACGTTCTTGGTCTCGGTGAAGGCGGCCAGGGCGTCGGGGCCGAGCTCGCGGCCGACGCCGGACTGCTTGAAGCCGCCGAACGGGGTCCAGTAGCGGACGCTGGCGTGGGAGTTGACGGACAGGTTGCCGGCGCGGACGGCGCGGGAGACGCGCAGGGCGCGGCCGACGTCGCGGGTCCAGATGGAGCCGGACAGGCCGTAGGGGGTGTCGTTGGCGAGGCGGACGGCGTCCTCCTCGTCGGTGAAGGGCAGCAGGACCGCCACGGGGCCGAAGATCTCCTCGCGGGACGCGGGCGAGTCCGGTCGCTCCCCGGTGAGGACGGTCGGCGGGAACCAGAAGCCGGGTCCCTCGGGGGCGCTCCCGCGCAGCGCCGGGGCGTCGTCGGGCACGAAGCCGCGGACGCGGTCGAGCTGCTGCCGGGAGATGAGCGGGCCCATCTGCGTCTTCTCGTCGGCCGGGTCGCCCACCACCACGGCGGACAGGGCGTCGGCGAGCAGGTCGCGGACCTCGTCGTACACGGACTCCTGGACCAGCACGCGGGTGCGGGCGCAGCAGTCCTGGCCGGAGTTGTCGAGGAAGGAGAAGGGGTCGACGGCGGTCGCGAGGTCGGCGTCGGCGAAGACGATGTTGGGGCTCTTGCCGCCGAGTTCGAGGGTGACCGGCTTGACCTGCTCGGCGGCGAGCGCGGCCACGCGCGTGCCGGTCCGGGTCGAGCCGGTGAAGACGATCTTGGCGATGCCGGGGTGGCGGACGAGCGCGTCGCCCGTGATGTCGCCGCGTCCGGGCAGGACCTGGAAGAGGTGCTCGGGCAGCCCGGCTTCGAGGGCGAGTTCGGCCAGGCGCAGGGCGGTGAGCGGGGTGGTCTCGGCGGGCTTGAGCAGGACCGCGTTGCCGGCCGCGAGCGCCGGGGCGGTGCCCCAGGCGGCGATGGGCAGGGGGAAGTTCCAGGGGGCGATCACGCCGACGACGCCGAGCGGTTCGAGGATCGTGACGTCCAGGCCGCCGGGCACGGGGATCTGCCGGCCGGTGAGCCGCTCCACTCCCCCGGCCGCGTAGTCCAGCAGGTCGCGGACGTTGCCGGCCTCCCAGCGGGCGTTGCCGATCAGGTGGCCGGCCTCGCGGACCTCCAGACGGGCCAGCTCCTCCAGGTGCTCGTCGACGGTGGCGGCGAAGCGGCGCAGCAGCCGGGCGCGGTCGCCGGGGGCGAGGGCGGCCCAGGACCGCTGCGCCCGGGCGGCGCGCGCGACGGCCGTGTCGACGTCGGCCGGGCTCGCTCCGGCGACGACGGCGACGACCTCCTCGGTCGCGGGGTTCAGCACGTCCAGCAGGTGCTCGGAAGACACCGCTGAGGACTCTGAAGACTCTGAAGACAACGAGGACCTCACAGACGTTCGAAGGAGCGGCGCAGCTCCCAGTCGGTCACCGCGGCGTCGAACGCGTCCAGTTCGACGCGCGCCATGTTGCGGTAGTGCGCGACGACCTCGTCCCCGAAGGCCGCCTGGGCGATGGCGCTGTGCTCCCAGAGCTCGGCGGCCTCGCGCAGGGTGGTGGGGACGTGGGCGAAGTCGGCGGTGTAGGCGTTGCCGGCGCAGGGTTCGGGCAGTTCCAGCTTCTGCTCGATGCCGTGCAGCCCGGCCGCGATCAGTCCGGCGACGGCGAGGTAGGGGTTGACGTCGCCGCCGGGCAGGCGGTTCTCGAAGCGCATGGAGCGGCCGTGGCCGACCACGCGCAGCGCGCAGGTGCGGTTGTCACGGCCCCAGGCGACGGCGGTCGGGGCGAAGGAGCCGGGCTGGAACCGCTTGTAGGAGTTGATGTTGGGTGCGTAGAGCAGGGAGAACTCGCGCAGGGCGGCGAGCTGCCCGGCGAGGAAGTGCCGCATGACGTCGGACATGCCGCCCGGGCCGTCCCCGGCCATGGCGTTGGCGCCGTCGGCGTCGGCGAGCGAGAGGTGGATGTGGCAGGAGTTGCCCTCGCGCTCGTTGTACTTGGCCATGAAGGTGATCGACATGCCGTCCTGGGCGGCGATCTCCTTGGCGCCGGTCTTGTACACGGCGTGCTGGTCGCAGGTGACCAGGGCCTCGTCGTAGCGGAAGGCGATCTCGTGCTGGCCGGGGTTGCACTCGCCCTTGGCGGACTCGACGGTCAGGCCGGCGCCGGCCATCTCGTTGCGGATGCGGCGCAGCAGGGGCTCGATGCGGCCGGTGCCGAGGACGGAGTAGTCGATGTTGTACTGGTTGGCCGGGGTGAGGCCGCGGTAGTTCGCGTCCCAGGCCTGTTCGTAGGTGTCCTTGAAGACGATGAACTCCAGCTCGGTGCCGACCTGGGCGGTGTAGCCGAGTTCGGCCAGGCGGTCCAGCTGGCGGCGCAGGATCTGGCGGGGGGCGGCGGCCACCGGGGAGCCGTCCTCCCAGGCGAGGTCGGCGAGGACCATCGCCGTGCCTTCGTTCCACGGCACCCGGCGCAGGGTGGCCAGGTCCGGGTGCATGGCGAAGTCGCCGTAGCCGCGGTCCCAGGAGGACATGGCGTAACCGTCGACGGTGTTCATCTCGGTGTCGACGGCGAGCAGGTAGTTGCAGCCCTCGGTGCCGTGGTGGAGGACTTCGTCGAGGAAGAAGCGTGCGGCGAACCGCTTGCCCTGGAGCCGCCCTTGCATGTCGGGGAAGGCCAGGACGACAGTGTCGATCTCACCGCCGGCGACGAGGGCGTGCAGCTCCTCGACGCTCAGCGGGGGTGTGCGGTCTGCCACGGGAGAGCCTCCTTCGGCTTCTTTCGGCGAGCCGGGAGCCATAAGGTATTGCGGAAGACCATTGCTTGGGAAGGGGGTACGGCCACATGCCGGAGGAAGCGGTCGGCGGGGTGCGGGACCGGCTGACGCCGGTGCTGCGGCCGGTGCGCGCGGGCAACGGCTTCGAGGAGGCCTTGGAGCAGATCCTCCAGGTCGTGCGGCTGGGCCTGGTGGCGGGGGGCGAGCGGCTGCCGGCCGAGCGGGAGCTGGCCGAGCGGCTGGGGATCAGCCGGGTGACGCTGCGCGAGGTGCTGAAGGTGCTCCAGGACCAGGGTCTGGTCGAGTCGCGGCGCGGGCGCTACGGGGGCACGTTCGTGCTGCCGCGCTCCGACGCGGGCGGCGAGGACGAGCTGCGGCGCCGGATCGCCGAGACCGACATCGAGGACGTGCTGCGGTTCCGGGAGGTGCTGGAGGTGGGCGCGGCCGGGCTGTGCGCGGCGCACGGACTGACCGGGGACCAGGAGGCACGGCTGCGGGCGGCGCTGGCGGGCACGCACGACGCGCCGCTGAGCGACTACCGGCGCCGCGACACGCTGCTGCACCTCACGCTCGCCGAGCTGTCCGGCTCCCCCACGCTGACCGCCCAGTACGCGGCGGTGCGCGCGAGCGTCAACGACCTGCTCGACTGCATCCCGCTGCTGGTGCGCAACCTGGAGCACTCGCAGCGGCAGCACACCGCCCTGGTGGAGGCCGTGATCGAGGGCGACGCCGACCAGGCGCGGGAGATCATGCGCGAGCACTGCGGGGGCACGGCGGCGCTGCTGCGCGGGTTCCTGGGCTGAGCCCGCCCGCGGCCGGACCCGGTGAGGATTTACGGGCGATTAACGCACGGGTCTTGCCTTCCCTCGGTCGGCACCGCAAAGGTATGGCCTCATTCCATTGAGTCGTAGCGCGCTCGGCCCCGTGATCGCCGCCCCGTCGGGAGTCTGCCCATGTCCGAGGAACCCACCACCCCACCCGCCGCCCCGGAGGGCGACGACTATCTGGAGCGCAGAGCGCTCCGCCGCGGCAGCGCCGGCTGGGTGCTGCTGACCGGTCTCGGTGTCGCCTACGTCGTCTCCGGCGACTACTCGGGCTGGAACTTCGGCCTCGCCGAGGGCGGCTTCGGGGGTCTGGCCATCGCCATGGTGCTGATGGGCGCCATGTACGCCTGCATGGTCTTCGCCCTCGCCGAACTGTCCTCGATCCTGCCCACGGCGGGCGGCGGCTACGGCTTCGCCCGTCGCGCGCTGGGCCCCTGGGGCGGCTTCCTGACCGGCACGGCGATCCTCATCGAGTACGTCCTCGCGCCCGCCGCGATCGTCATCTTCATCGGCGACTACGTCGAGTCGCTCGGCCTGTTCGGCCTGGAGTCGGGCTGGCCGATGTACCTGGTCTGCTTCGCGATCTTCCTCGGCATCCACCTGTGGGGCGTGGGCGAGGCGCTGCGCTTCAGCTTCGTCGTCACCGGCATCGCGGTGGCGGCCCTGATCGTGTTCGCGCTGGCCGCGCTGCCGGACTTCTCCTTCGGGGCGCTGGACGACATCCCGGTCGACGCCTCGGCCGCCGGGGCGAACTCCTGGCTGCCGTTCGGGCTGCTCGGCATCTGGGCGGCCTTCCCGTTCGGCATGTGGTTCTTCCTGGGCGTCGAGGGCGTGCCGCTGGCCGCGGAGGAGACCCGGGAACCGGCCCGCACGCTGCCGAAGGCGATCCGCTGGTCGATGGCCATCCTGGTGGTGCTCGCGGTGGTGACGTTCTTCGCGGCGGCCGGGGCGCGCGGCTCCGCCGCGATCCAGGAGGCGGGCAACCCGCTGGTGGAGGCGCTCCAGCCGGACGGCGAGGCGACGACCCTGAGCCGGATCGTCAACTACGCCGGTCTCGCGGGCCTGGTGGCCTCCTTCTTCTCCCTGATCTACGCGGGCTCGCGCCAGCTGTTCGCCCTCTCCCGCGCGGGTTACCTGCCCCGCTTCCTGTCCCTCACCAGCCGCCGCAAGGCGCCCTACCTGGGCCTGCTCGTGCCCGGCACGATCGGCTTCCTGCTGGCCGCGGTGTCCGGCAACGGCGCCCGCATGCTGAACATCGCCGTCTTCGGCGCGACCATCTCCTACGCGCTGATGTCGCTGTCGCACATCGTGCTGCGCCGCCGCGAACCGGAGCTGCCCCGGCCGTACCGCACGCCGGGCGGGGTGCTGACCTCGTCGATCGCGCTGGTGCTGGCCTGTGCGGCGCTGGTGGCGACGTTCCTGGTGGACGTGACGGCCGCGTTCATCGCGCTCGTGGTGTACGCCGTCGCCGTCGCGTACTTCGGCCTGTACAGCCGCAAGCGGCTGGTGGCCAAGGCGCCGGAGGAGGAGTTCGCGGCGCTGGCCGCGGCCGAGGCAGAGTTGGCACGGGACTGAGTCGAGGAGGAGTCGCTGTGGCCAGGCCGTTGATCGGGGTCAGCACCTATCTGGAGTCGGGTGCGCGCTGGGGTGTGTGGGAGCTGGAGGCGGCGCTGCTGCCGGTCGGTTACCCGCGGCTGGTGCAGCGGGCGGGCGGCCTGGCCGCGATGCTGCCGCCGGACGCCCCGCAGCGGGCCGCCGAGGCCGTGGCCCGGCTGGACGGGCTGGTCATCGCGGGCGGTCCCGATGTGGAGCCGGTGCGCTACGGCGCCGAGCGCGAGCCCCGGACGGGGCCGCCCGCGCCGGAGCGGGACGCGTGGGAACTGGCCCTGATCGACGCGGCGCTCGCGGCCGGGGTGCCCCTGCTGGGGATCTGCCGGGGGATGCAGCTGCTGAACGTGGCTCTGGGCGGCACGCTCGTGCAGCACCTGGAGGGGCACGCGGAGGTCGTCGGCGTGTTCGGCGGGCACCCCGTGAAGCCGGTGCCGGGCACGCTGTACGCCGGGATCGTGCCGGAGGAGGCGTCGGTGCCGACCTACCACCACCAGGCCGTGGACCGCCTCGGCGAGGGCCTGGTCCCGTCGGCGTACGCCGCGGACGGCACGGTGGAGGCGGTGGAACTCCCCGCCCCGGCCTGGGCGCTCGGCGTGCAGTGGCATCCGGAGATGGGGGACGACGTACGGGTGATGCGGGCCCTGGTGGAGGCGGCGTCGCGGTGACCCGCGCCCGGCCGACGCCTCGTTCCGGGGCCGGCCGGCGCCACCGGACCGATGGCGCCCGGCTCTCGTGGGGCGGCACCGGACCCCCGTGCGCGGGGGCGGCACCCGGACCGGGCCGGTGCCGTGCGCGCCCCCGTGCCCCCGTTCGGTGGCCTGGGTCGTGTCCGAAGGGTCCCTCCCTCCGCCCGGAGGGCGGTACCTGCCGCGTCCGGTGCGTGCTCTCGGCGTGCCGGACCCGGTCCCTCGTACTTGGGCGTACTCGGGACTGCGTCCGGTGCGGCGAGAGAGTGCGTGCCGGGCGTCGCGGGGCAGGAGGGACTGTGCGGACACGGCCTAGTCCCGCGTCAGCGACAGCAGGTCGCGGGCCGGTCCCGTCGGGCGGTGGCCCGTCGGCCATACCGCCCGCAGGTCACGTGCCAGGGCCACCCCGGCCACCGGTACCCGCACCAGCCGCCGCATCGCCAGTTCCTCCCCCACCGCCAGTTCGCTCAGCACCGCCGGTCCCGCCCCGCTGACCGCCGCGGCCTTCACCGCGGTCGTCGAGGACAACTCGATCAGCGGCCGGGCCAGTCCGCCCAGAGCCGCGTCCAGCACCTGGCGCGTCCCGGAGCCCTTCTCCCGCAGGATCAACGGGGTCGAGGCCAGTTCCTGGGCCGCCACCGGCCGCCCACGGCGCCCCCAGGGGTGTCCCGGTGCGGTCACGACTATCAGCCGGTCGTGCGCGATGACCACCGAGTCCAGTCCGGTCGGCACCGAAAGCCCCTCCACGAAGCCCAGGTCCGCCTCGTCCGACAGCAGGCGCTCGGCGACCACCGTGGAGTTGCCCGCGAGCAGGGACACCGCCGTGTCGGGCCGCTGCGCCCGCAGCGCCAGCAGCCACCCCGGCAGCAGGTACTCCGCGATGGTCATGCTCGCCGCCACGCGCAGCCGTGAGTCACGCCGGTCGCGCAGCGCCTGCGCCCCCGCGTCGAACGCCTCCGCCGCCTCCACGATCCGCCGCGCCCAGTCCGTCACCAGCGCACCGGCGTCCGTCAGCCGGGACCCGCGGGGCGAACGGTCGACCAGCGCCACGCCGAGCTGCCGCTCCATCGACCGGATCCGGCTGCTGGCCGCGGGCTGGGTGATGCCGAGCTCGCGCGCCGCCCCGCCGAGGCTGCCGACCCGCGCCACCGCCAGCAGCAGCTCCAGGGCCCCCAGGTCCGGCACCCGGTGCGCCAGGGACCCGCCGACCGACGGACCGGGCTGCTCCTCCGTGTTGCTCATAAAGCCAGCTTATGTCGCCATAGAAGCGAACTCCCTGGTGGTACGCCTGCCCCGGCCCGACCGTGGAGTCATGGTCACCGCAGCCCCGCCCCTCGCGCACCCGCTGTCCGTCCGGCACCTCGGGCCCAACTGGTACGCCACCGTGATGGGCACGGCCGTGGTGGCCACCGCCGGAGCCGCTCTCCCGGGGCACGTCGCGGGGCTGCGCGGCGTGCTCTGCGGCGTCTGGGTCCTCTCCCTGGTCCTGCTCCTGGCCTTGCTCGCCGCCCGGTCCGCGCACTGGGCCCGCCACCGCGACCAGGCGCGCGCCCATCTGCTCGACCCGGCGACGGCGCCGTTCTACGGCTGCCTCGCCATGGCCCTGCTCGCCGTCGGCGGCGGTGCCCTCGCCGTCGGCCGGGACGTGATCGGCCTGCGGGCCGCGGTGGCGCTCGACGCCGTGCTGTTCACCGCCGGCACGGCTGTCGGGCTGGCCGCCGCCGTCGCCGTTCCGTACCTGATGGCCGTACGCCACCGGGTGGAGCCGGGGCAGGCCACGCCGGTGTGGCTGCTGCCGTTGGTCGCGCCCATGGTGTCGGCCGCCGTGGGGCCGCGGCTGGTGCCGTATCTGCCTCCCGGTCAGGCCCGCCGGACGCTGCTGCTGCTCTGCTTCGCGCTGTTCGGGCTCAGCCTGCTCGCGACCGCGCTCATGCTGCCCCTGGTCTTCGCCCGGCTGCTCACCGGAGGGCCGCTGCCCCTCGCCCTCACCCCGACGCTGTTCCTGGTGCTGGGCCCGATCGGCCAGTCCACCACCGCCGTCGGCGCCTTCGCGGACGTCGCCCCCGTTGTCGTGCCGGAGCCCTGCAGCCAGGGTCTCGGCGCCCTCGCCGTGCTCTACGGCGTGCCCGTGATGGGGTTCGCGCTGCTCTGGTTCTGCCTGGCCGGCGTTCATGTGTGGCGTGCCCGGCGGCAGGGGATGCGGTTCGCGATGAGCTGGTGGTCCTTCACCTTCCCGGTCGGCACCTGTGTCACGGGCGCCGAGGCGCTGGCCCGGCACACCGGGCTCCTGGCCTACGCGGGGCCGACCGTCGTGCTCTACGGGGTGCTGGTCGCCGCCTGGGGCACGGCCGTCGTGGGCACCGTGCGCGGGGTGGTCAGGGGCGAGCTGCTCGCAGGGCCCCGCCCAGCAGCCGCGGTGCCTCGGCCAGCGACGGCCCGTACCACGTCAGGTGCCGTCCGCTGACGAGCGCGCACGGCAGCCCGGGGAAGGCCTCCGGCCCGTCGTCGGCCGTGAAGCGGTACGGCTCGTCCGGCAGGACCACCACGTCCGGCGCCGCCGCCCGCAGTTCCTCCAGCGGGACGCGCGGATACCGCTCGGGGTGCGCCGCGTGCACGTGGTCGACGCCGAGGCGGGCCAGGACGTCACCGGCGAAGGTGTCACGGCCCAGGACCATCCACGGGCGGCGCCACACCGGCACGACCGCCGTGCGCCGCACTTCCGGCGGCGGCAGGGCCGACCAGGTCTCCTCCGCCTCGTCCAGCCAGCGGGGCCGGGCCGTCACACCGCAGGCGGCCAGGACCCGGTCCAGTTCCCGGAAGGCCTGCGGCACGTCACGGACCTCCGTCACCAGGACCTCCACACCCGCCGCGCGCAGGGCCGCCAGGTCCGGTTCGCGGTTCTCCTCCTCGTTGGCGATCACCAGGTCGGGCGCGAGGGAGACGATCCGTTCGGTCTTCGGGTTCTTGGTGCCGCCGACGCGCACCACGTCCAGGTCCGGCGGGTGCGAGCACCAGTCGGTGGCCCCGGCCAGGACGCCGGGCGCGGACCGGGCCACGGCCTCGGTCAGCGAGGGAACCAGCGAGACGGCCCTCACCGGCGTGGCCGGTCCCGGACCGCCTCGATGTGCTCCGCCACGGCCACGACGATCACGCGCGTGTCCGACTCCGCGGCCCGCCAGCGGTGCCGTACCCCGCCGGTGAGGTACAGCGTGTCGCCCCGGCCGAGCCGGTAGGCGCGGCCCTCCGCCTCGATCTCCACGGCGCCGTCGGCGACGTACATCAACTGGTCGTTGCGGTACTGGAATTCACGGCCCGCGTCGTGGTCGCCGATGAACTCGGAGGCGTGCATCTGGTGGTGTCCGCGCACCAGGGACCGGGTGCGCGGCTGGTCGGCCGGCGGCTCGGTGCCGTCCGCGCGGACGACGTCCACGCTGCACGCCGGATCGGCCGCGGCGAGGAGTTCGACGGCGGTGGTGCGCAGGGCGTCGGCGACCTTCTCCAGGGAGCTGGTGCTGGGGCGCGCGCGGTCGTTCTCGATCTGGCTCAGGAACGGGACCGACAGGCCGCTGCGCTCGGCCACGACGGCGAGGGTGAGCTCCAGCGCGCGGCGGCGGCGGCGCACGGCCGCGCCCACCCGCAGGGGCTGCTCTTTGTGGTCGCCCATCGCTCCGGCTCCCTCCTTCGCCCGTCGATCCGCGTCCAGTGTGCCGAGGGCCCGGCGCACGGCTTCTGTTGAGTTGTCTGCACCCTACGCATGTTCGGCAAACCGTTTCATGCGCCCGTCACATCGACGTCGTCCGGGGCGGGGCGCGACCTCACGGTTCACGCCAGGGGATCCGCCGCCCGGGAGGCCGGGACCGGGATTCCTCTGCGGGAGGAACAGGGAGGGAGAGGGGGTTCGGGGGGTGGTGTAGCGCTGTGTGGTTGTCCGGATCCTGATCGTGGATCCGGGGGGTGCGGGGCGGGACGCGGGCGTGTCGCGCGTCCCACCCCGGAACCCTACTGCGGTGTCATCCGGTTCACCATGTCCGGGTGCCGCTTCAGCCACGCGGCGACGGCCTCTTCCTCATGCCCCTGGCCGCGGTCCTTGATCTCGCTCTCCAGACTGCCGAGCTCGTCCTCGCTCATCCTGAAGTTCTTGATCCACTTCGTGAGCTGCGGATACTGCTCGGGGAACTCCTCGTTGGAGATGGTACGGATCGTGTTGCCCTCGCCGAAGGCCTTCTTCGGGTCCTTCAGCTTGGTCAGCTCGTAGTCGCTGTACGCCCAGTGCGGCGACCACAGGGTGACGGCGATCGGCTCCTTCTTGGCGTAGGCACGCTTCAGCTCGGCCAGCATGGCCGGGGTGGAGCCGTCGACGACCTCGTACTCCTCGTCCAGGCCGTAGGCGGGCAGGACCTTGTTCTTCGCCAGGTCCATCTCGCCGGTGCCCGGCTCGATGCCGATGATCTTCCCCTTGAAGGTGCCCGACTTGCCCTTGAGGTCCTCCAGGGAGTCGACGCCCTTCACGTAGGACGGCACGGCGATCTCCAACGAGGTCGGTTCGTACCAGGTGCCGAGGTCCTTGAGCCGGTCCTTGTTCTTGTCCCAGTAGTTCTTCTGGGCGTGGGGCAGCCAGGCGTCGAAGTTGAGGTCGAGGTCACCGGAGGCGAGGCCGGTGTAGACCGGACCGACGTCCATCTGCTTCAGGTTCAGCCGGTAGCCGCGCCGCTCCAGGACGTTCTTCCACAGGTAGGTGACCGCGATGTCCTCGTCCCAGGGGAACCAGGCCACGTCCAGGGGCTGGGCGGCCTCGGCCGGCGTGCCGCCCGCGGCGCCCCGCACCGGGGCCATCTTGTCGGCGTAGCCGGGGTGCCGCTTCAGCCAGGCGCGGACGGCGTCCTGCTGCCTGCCCTTGCCCGCCTTGTTGATCTCGGCTTCGAGGCCGGTGAGCTCCTTCTCGCTCATCCCGAAGTCCTTCAGCCACCCGGCGACCGTCGGGTCGTCGGCGGCGAAGCCCTTGCGGGCCAGGGTGTGCACGCCGTCGCCCTCGCCCCAGGCGCCCTTCGGATCCTTCAGCTTCTTGAGGCCGTAGTCGTTGTACGCCCAGTGCGGCGACCAGAGCGTGACGACGATCGGCTTCTTCCGGGCGTACGCGCGCTTCAGCTCGGCCAGCATCGCGGGCGTGGAGCTGTCGACGACCTCGTACTCCTTGTCCAGGCCGTACTCCTTGAGGACCTTGCTCTTGAGCAGGGCCATCTCGCCGGCGCCGGCCTCGATGCCGGTGATCTTCCCGCCGAACTGCGAGGCCTTGCCCTTGAGGTCGGCCAGGGAGTCGACGCCCTTCAGGTAGGAGGGCACGGAGAGCTCCAGGGACGTCTTGTCGTACCAGGCGCCCAGGTCGTCGAGTTGCCTGCCGTACTTCTTCCAGTACTGGGCGTGCGTCGTGGGCAGCCAGGCGTCCGTCTGGAAGTCGACGTCGCCCCGGGCGAGGGAGGTGTACAGCGGCCCGGCGTCGAACTGCTTGGCCTCGACCTCGTAGCCGCGCTGTTCCAGGACCTCCTTCCACAGGAAGGTGGAGGCGACGCCCTCGTCCCAGGGGATGTAGCCGATGCTGATCTTCTTGCCCCGGCCGATGTCCTTGCCGCCGGCCGCGGCCTCGGTGCCGGAGTCGCCACCGCCGAGGACGCCCATGCCGCCCGCCGTGAGCGCGAGGACGAGCACGCCGGCCATGGCGACGACCGGGCGGGGCCGGTACGACCAGACCTTCAGCCCCTGGGCGGCCCGCAGCCTGGCGGCGGTGCGGCGGCCGAGCGGGGACACCTGGGTGCCGAGCGCGCTGGTCATGCGGTCGAGGTAGATCGCCAGGATCACGATGGCGACGCCGGCCTCGGAGCCGAGCCCGACGTTGAGCTGGCCGATGGCCTCGTTGACGTCGCCGCCGAGACCGCCGGTGCCGACCATGCCGGCGATCGCGGCCATGGACAGGCCCAGCATGATGACCTGGTTGACGCCGGCCATGACCGTGGGCAGGGCGAGCGGGAGCTGGACGCGCAGCAGCGTGTTGCGGGGTGTGGTGCCGAACGCCTCGGCCGCTTCGACGAGTTCCTTGTCGACCTGCCGGATGCCCAGCTCGGTCATGCGCACGCCCGGGGCGAGCGCGAAGATCAGGGTGGCGACGATGCCCGCGGGGGCGCCGGTGCCGAAGAACAGGATCGCCGGAATGAGGTAGATCATCGCGGGCAGCGTCTGCATGAAGTCCAGCACGGGCCGGACCAGACCGCTGACACGGTCCGAGCGCGCCGCCCAGATGCCCACGGGCAGGGCGATCACCAGGGCGATGACGGTCGCCACGAGGACGAGCGCCAGGGTGATCATCGCGTTCTCCCACAGTTCGAGGGAGTCGATGAACGCGAATCCGGCGAAGGCGAGGACACCGGCCAGGGTGCCGCGCAGCCAGAACGCGACGACCGCGAAGATGCCCGCGAGGAGCAGCGGTTCGGGGGCCTGGAGGACGGCGTTGATGCCGTCGTAGAGGCCGAGGAAGACGGTCTTGCAGAAGTCGAACAGCCACGCCATGTGGGTGGTGAGCCAGTCGACCGCGTCGTTGACCCAGGTGCCGAGCGGGATCCTAGGCACGGGCGGTCACCTTCTCTCCGCCCTTGTCGCGCGGGGAGTCGCAGGGCCGCGGGGCGGTGTCCTCCTCGTCGCCGAGGAAGCCGACCAGGCGCTGCCGGGGGACGACGCCGAGCTGCCGGTTGTCCCCGTCCACGACCGCGACCGGGTGGGTGAGCCGGGCGCTGATCGCGCACAGCTCGGTGAACGGGGTGTCCGGGGTGGCGGTCTCGCAGTGGCAGCCGGGGCCTTCGGCGGTGACCGAGGGGTCCATGAGCTCGCCGGCGGTCAGCACGCGGGAGCGGTCGACGTCCTGGGTGAAGGAGGCGACGTAGTCGTCGGCGGGCCGCAGCAGGATGTCCTGGGCGGTGCCGTTCTGGACGATGCGGCCGTCGCGCATGACGGCGATGCGGTCGCCCAGGCGCATGGCCTCGTTCAGGTCGTGCGTGATGAAGACGATCGTCTTCTTGAGCTTCTGCTGGAGCTCCAGCAGCTGGTCCTGCATGTCCCGGCGGATCAGCGGGTCCAGGGCGCTGAAGGACTCGTCCATCAGCAGCAGGTCGGCGTCCGTGGCCAGCGCGCGGGCGAGACCGACGCGCTGCTGCATGCCGCCGGACAGCTCGTCGGGCCAGGACTTCTCCCAGCCGGCCAGGCCGCACAGGGCGAGCGCCTCGTCGGCGCGGCGTTCACGCTCGGCGCGGGGCACGCCCTGCACTTCCAGACCGTAGGCGGCGTTCTCGCGGACGCTGCGGTGCGGGAAGAGCGCGAAGTGCTGGAAGACCATGCTGATCTTCCTGGAGCGGACCTCGCGCAGCTCACGGCCGCTCAGCGCGGTCAGGTCCTGGCCGTCGAAGCGCACCTGGCCCGCGGTCGGTTCGAGCAGGCCGTTCAGCATGCGCAGCAGGGTGGACTTGCCGGAGCCCGACAGCCCCATGACGACGAAGATCTGGCCCGGCTCGACGGTGAACGACGCGTCGATCACCGCGGCGGTCGTGCCCTCGGCACGCAGGTCCTCCCGGTCGGCTCCGTCGCGGAGCCGCTCGACCGCCCGGTCCGGTCTCCTGCCGAACACCTTGTACAGGCTCTCCGCCTGAAGGGTCGCTGACACGTGCACCTCTATTTCCTTGGCAACAGAACAGAGCGAGGACAGGACGCAAACAGTTGAAATGCGCAACCAGCCTCGCTCCGGGGCCGCGCCTCCCCCCGATCCCGCCGGGCAAACGGAAAGGTGGGGCGGTTCACACGGGACGCGCAGGACGCAACGCGTTGCGCAGCGGCGACCGGCTGTCGGTGGCGTACGGCATGATGCGTGGCGTGACCGGACGACTGATGCTCCTCGACACCGCCTCCCTGTACTTCCGCGCCTACTTCGGCGTGCCCGAGTCGGTCAAGGCCCCGGACGGCACGCCGGTGAACGCCGTGCGCGGCCTGCTCGACTTCATCGACCGCCTGGTCAGGGACCACCGGCCGGACGCGCTGGTGGCCTGCATGGACGCGGACTGGCGGCCGCAGTGGCGGGTGGAGCTCATCCCCTCCTACAAGGCCCACCGCGTCACCGAGGAGCACGCGGCCGGCCCGGACGAGGAGGAGGTGCCCGACACGCTGTCGCCGCAGGTGCCGGTCATCGAGGCGGTGCTGGACGCGGTGGGCATCGCCCGTGTGGGCGTGGCGGGGTACGAGGCGGACGACGTGATCGGCACGTTCACCGCGCGGGCGAAGGGCCCGGTCGACATCGTCACGGGCGACCGCGACCTGTACCAGCTGGTGGACGACGCGCGCGGGGTGCGCGTGCTGTACCCGCTGAAGGGCGTGGGCACGCTGCAGCTCACCGATGAGGCGGTGCTGCGTGCGAAGTATGGGGTGGACGGGAAGGGGTACGCGGATCTGGCCCTGCTGCGCGGCGACCCCAGCGACGGCCTGCCGGGAGTGCCGGGCGTCGGTGAGAAGACGGCCGCCAAGCTCCTGGCCGAGTACGGGGACCTGACCGGGATCCTGGCGGCGGTCGAGGACCGGCGGTCGAAGCTGACGCCGACGCAGCGCAGGCGGCTGGACGAGGCGCGCCCGTACCTCGCGGTCGCGCCGAAGGTGGTCCGGGTCGCGGACGACGTGCCGCTCCCGGAGGTGTCGACGGCGCTGCCGCGGGCCCCGCGTGATCCGGCGGCGCTGGAGGCGCTGGCGGCCCGTTGGGGACTGGGCGGCTCCCTGGAGCGTCTGCTGACGACGCTCGGGGCGTGACCTTCGTGTATGAGAGGTGTGAAGCGGGGACGGGGTGCTAACTTAGGTAACCCTAACTATGTGACACAGGGAGGCCCTCATGGCAGAGCGACCGGGACGCCAGCCGCGCAAGCCGCACTCCGCTCAGGTCGTCCGCACCGAGCGGCTGACCCCGCACATGCAGCGGGTGGTGCTCGGTGGTGAGGGCCTCGCCGACTTCGCGGCGGACACGTGCACGGATCACTACGTGAAGCTGCTGTTCCCGCCGGCGGGCGTGACCTACCCGGAGCCTTTCGACCTGCAGCGCGTTCGCGACGAGCTGCCGCGCGAACAGTGGCCGGTGACCCGGACGTACACGGTGCGGCAGTGGGACGCCGAGCACCGTGAGCTGACACTGGACTTCGTGATCCACGGGGACGAGGGCCTGGCCGGCCCGTGGGCCACGCGGGTGCAGCCGGGCGAGACGGTGCTGTTCATGGGGCCCGGCGGGGCGTACGCGCCCGACCCGGAGGCCGACTGGCATTTGCTCGTCGGGGACGAGAGCGCGCTGCCCGCGATCGCCTGCGCCCTGGAGGCGCTCCCGCACGGGGCCAGAGCGTACGCCTTCGTGGAGATCTCGGGCCCCGAGGAGGAGCAGAAGATCGACTCCGACGTCGAGGTCGTCTGGCTGCACCGCGGCGCCCGCCCCCGTGGCGAGGCACTGGTGGAGGCCGTACGGGGCCTGGAGTTCCCCGCGGGCCGGGTGCATGCCTTCGTCCACGGCGAGGCGCACTTCGTGAAGGAGCTGCGCCGTCTGCTGCGGGTCGAGCGCGGCATCCCGCGCGAGGACCTGTCGATCTCCGGCTACTGGCGGCTCGGCCACAACGAGGACGGCTGGCAGGCCTCCAAGCGGGAGTGGAACGCCCGCATCGAAGCGGAACAGGAGAAGGCCCCCGCCGCCTGATCCCCTCCGCCTGATCCCCTCCGCCGCACCGGCCGTCGCGTGACGAACCTCGCCGCGCACGCCGTGTGACGCGCCCCCCGGATGCCGCGGGCTTCCGCCGTGCGGCCGCTCAGTCCCCGCGCACCCGTGCGTGCAGATGCATGTCGTGCCAGCCGTCCGGGTGCAGGACGGCGCTGCGCTTGGTGCCCTCCAGGGCGAACCCGGTCCTGGCCGCGACCCGGCAGGACGCCCCGTTGCGCACGGCGTGCAGGAGTTCCAGGCGGTGGAAGCCGACCTCGTCGAGGGCCCACCGGGCGA
Source organism: Streptomyces sp. NPDC085932 (assembly GCF_044540525.1). NCBI lineage: Bacteria > Bacillati > Actinomycetota > Actinomycetes > Kitasatosporales > Streptomycetaceae > Streptomyces > Streptomyces sp. NPDC085932. The sequence goes on along the minus strand of NZ_JBITSJ010000008.1, from coordinate 201,191 downwards.
GCGCGGTCGTGGCCCGGGCGGCCACGCCCCGGCCCCGTGCCGCCGCGGCGGTCCAGTACGCCACCTCCGCCGTCCCCTCGTCGAGCCGTATCTCGCGCAGTGCCACCCGGCCCAGCAGCACGCCGGAAGCGCCGTCGGCGACGGCCCACTGTGCCTCCCGCTCCTCCTCCCACGCCGCGCACCACTCGCGGATCCAGCCGGTGACCTCCTCCTCGGAGCCGGCGGCCCGGGCGTGCCACTGGTGCATCACCGGGTCCTGGAAGACCGCGTACACGGCGGGCGCGTCCTGCTCACGCCAGGGGCGCAGGAGGAGTCCGCCGTCGGCGGGCAGGGCGGGCTGCGGCCGGCGTGCGAGGGTCCCGTTGGTCAGGACCGGGCTGATGAGGAACGGCATGAACGCATCCTGGCAAGGAGCGGACGCCCGCGCCCAGCGATTTTCGGCGGCCCGCCGGGCCTCGTACGCTGGGCCGCGATGAGACGCAAGACCCGCACCCCGCCCCCTCCCCTGCCGCAGCGCCACGGCGTGGACCCGGTCCGGGTGCGGCTGCCCGCCACGGGTTCCTGGGCCACCGTGCGCGAGCACCTGGTCGAGCGGCTGAGCGGGGCGGGGGACGGCACCGTCGACGGCATGTTCGACGCGGGCCTGATCGTCGGGGCGGACGGCCGGCCCGTCGCGGCGGACGCCCCCTACGTGCCCGGGATGTTCGTGTGGTTCCACCGCGAACTGCCCGCCGAGGTGCCGGTGCCGTTCCCCTTGGAGGTCGTCCACCGGGACGAGCACATCGTGGTCGCCGACAAGCCCCACTTCCTCGCCACCACCCCGCGCGGTGGCCACGTCGCCGAGACCGCGCTGGCCCGGCTCCGCCGGGAGCTGGACCTCCCGACGCTCACCGCCGCACACCGGCTGGACCGCCTCACCGCGGGGCTCGTGCTGTTCACCGTGCGCCCCGAGGAACGCGGCGCGTACCAGACGCTGTTCCGCGACCGGCGGGTCCGCAAGGAGTACGAGGCCGTCGCCCCCTACGACCCCGCCCTGGCCCTCCCCCGCACCGTCCGCAGCCGGATCGTGAAGGAGCGCGGCGTGCTGACCGCCCGAGAGGTGCCGGGCGAGCCCAACGCCGAAAGCCGCGTCGGACTCCTCGGGCACCGCCCGGCGGAAGCCACCGCGGAAGGCACCGGCCCACTGGCCCGGTACCGGCTGGTCCCCGCCACCGGGCAGACCCACCAGCTGCGGGTCCACATGACCGCGCTGGGCGTGCCGATCCTCGGCGATCCGCTCTACCCCGAGGTGACGGGGCCCGCGCCGGCCGGCGACTTCCGGCGCCCGCTGCAACTGCTGGCGAGGGTCCTGGAGTTCACCGACCCGGTCACGGGCACGGAGCACCGCTTCCGCAGCGGCCGGGTGCTCACCGCCTGGGCGTCGTACGACCGATGGGCCGCCGGGGCGTCCGACGGCCCGCGGCCCGGTCAGTAGCCGCGCCACCAGAGCAGGAAGCGCTGCCAGACCCCCTTGGGGCGCGCCGGTTGCCCGGGCGCGGGCGGCGGGGGCACCGCGACGGGCTGCGGCTGCACCACGACCGGCTCGGGCTGAGGCTGGGGCTGGGGCTGGGGTTGCGCGGCCGCCGGGGCGGGCTTCGGATCCGACTGCGAGATGCTGATCTGCCAGTCGGCCCGCTGCGTGGGCACCGCCTTGTGATGCGGCGTCTCCGACACGTCCTGCGGCGGCTTGGGCGAGAACTGCACGGGCAGCTCCACCAGGTGCCGCGAGGCGATGGACGCCGTCCAGCGCAGCTCGTCCTGGTCGCAGTCGAGTTCGACGTCGGGCAGCCGCAGCAGCAGCGCGTCGACGCCGACGTCGGCGATGGAGCGGCCGATGTCCTGGCCCGGGCACTCGTGCGGCCCGCCGCCGAACGCCAGGTGGGACCGGTTGCCCTGCATGCTGGCCTTCAGGTCGGGCCGCACCCGGGGGTCCACGTTGGCCGGCAGCGGGGCGAAGAGCAGTCCGTCACCCCGGCGGATGCGCTGCCCGCCGAGCTCCGTCTCCTGCTTGGCGAAGTACGCGAAGACCGTGCTGAACGGCGGCTCGTTCCACAGGGACTGCTCCACCGCCTCCGGCACCGTCATCTGGCCGCCGTTGAGCTGGGCCCGGAAGCGGGGGTCGATGAGCACCGTCAGCAGCACGTTGGAGAGCAGGTTCGTGGTGGCCTCGTAGGCGGCGAAGAGGACCAGACGCAGGTGCTCCCTGACCTCGTCGTCGGTCAGCCGGGCCGGGTGCGTGATCAGGTAACTGGCGAGGTCCTCCTCCGGCTGGGCGCGGCGCCGGGCGGTGAGCCGGCTGAGCGTCTCCATGACGTAGGTGTGGCTGGCGATGGCGGTCTCGGTGCCCTTGAGCGCGTCGCGGGCGCACTCGACGAGCCGGTCGTTGTACTCGTCGGGCATGCCGAGGATCTCGCACATCACGGCCATCGGCAGGTGCTCGGTGAACTGGCCGACGAGGTCGGCCTCGCCCTGCTCGCAGAAGCGGTTGACGATGGCCTGCGTGCTGCGGTTGATGTAGCGGCGCAGACTGCGGAAGTCGATGGTCGAGATGGCGCCCATGACCGCTCCGCGCAGCCGCTTGTGCTCGTCGCCCTCGGCGTGCGAGGCGATGGGCTGCCAGGCGATGTGCGGCATCAGCGGGTGGTCGGGCTTGACCAGCCCCTCCCGCAGCGGGGTCCAGATGCGGCTGTCCCGGCAGAACTGCGAGGGCGAGCGCACCATGTGCAGGTTCTCGGTGTGGCCGAGGACGATCCAGATCGGTACGTCGTCGTGGAGCAGCACGGGCGCGACGGGGCCGTGTTCCTCCCGCAGCTTCTCGTACAGCGCTCCCAGGTCCTCCGACTCGTGCAGCCGGTGCAGCCCTCCGGGCCCGAGGCCGTGCGCGGGGCAGCCGGGGGGCGGATCGAGCCGGGGCCGGTCCGTACCGGCCGGGGCGTGGGATTCAGGCGTCACAGTGGTCGCTCCGAAACTTTCCAGGTGTCTGGGGGGAGGTGGGTCGGGGGCGGGGCGGGGTCAGGTGGTCGCGCCCTGCATGGCGAGCGAGTGGAGGAACCGCATCAGCGTCATCAGGACGTCCCGGCTGGAGGCCCGACGGCGTGCGTCGCACTCCATGATCGGGATGTCCGGGGTGAGGTCGAGGGCCGTGCGCAGTTCCTCGATGTCGTAACGGGGCGCGTCGGGGAAGGTGTTGATGGCGACCACGAAGGGCACGCCGCGCTCCTCCAGGCGCCCCATGACGTCGAAGCTGACCTCCAGCCGGCGGGTGTCGACCAGGACCACCGCGCCGAGCGCGCCCTCGAACAGGCCGTTCCACAGGAACCAGAAGCGCTGCTGTCCGGGCGTGCCGAAGAGGTACAGCACGAGCTGTTCGGTGATGCTGATGCGGCCGAAGTCCATGGCGACGGTGGTGGCCGTCTTGGACGCGGAGCCGAAGTTGTCGTCGACACCGATGCCGGCCTGCGTCATGGTCTCCTCGGTGGTCAGCGGTGTGATCTCGCTGACGGAGCCGACCATGGTCGTCTTGCCGACGCCGAAGCCACCCACGATCACGATCTTGGCCGCGGCCTGCGCCGTGTGGGGCAGCTGGTCCTCGGCCCGGGGGCCCGGGATGGTGTCAGAGCCTTTGAAGTCCATTCATCACCGCTTCGAGAAGGGAACGGTCGGAACGCGCCTTGCGGACGATCGGGGCGCGCGCCTGTACCAGTTCCGCCGTCAGCATCTCGGTGAGCAGCACGCCCATCGCGCTGAACGGCAGGTGGAGGTAGGCCGACAGCTCGGCCACGGACAGCGGGGCGGCGCAGAGCCGGAGCAGCGCCGCCTGCTCGGGGGAGGCGGAGGGCGGCGGGTCCGCGGCACGCGCCACGATTAACGTCACCAGGTCGAGCTCGGCCCGTTCGCCGTCCGGGCCGGCCACCACGTACATCCGCTCGGGATTCTTGACCTTGCCCTCGCCCTCCTGGGCGGGCTGCGGGGGCGGTTCGGGTGCGGGGCTGCGCCTCTGGCGTTGCGGAGGGGTCATACGATCTGCCCGTTCCGCCGGGGCGGACTGGTCAGGTGCCCACCGATCCGGACGACGAGGTCACGCATCATCGCGCTCATCCGTCCGGGTTCGCACCGCACGTCGGACAGCACCGCGAGGAAGGCGTTGGCGCCCGCGTTCATCAGATAGAAGTAACCGCGGTCGATCTCGATCATGACGAGCTTCATCTCGCCGTCGCCGACGGTGAGTTCCTGGCAGACGCTGCTCGCCAGGGACTGCAGGCCGGCGCAGGCCGCGGCGACCCGGTCGGCCGCGTCGGGCTCGCCGCCGTAGCGGGCGATGCGCAGGCCGTCGGCCGAGAGCACCACGATCATCTCGATGCCCGGCACGCCGTCGGCGAGTTGCTTGAGCATCCAGTCGAAGTTGCCTCGCTGCTGGATCACTTGAGGTCCCCCTCGTCGTCGGCCTCGGTCGGGGCCGGGTCATTGAGCAGGTGCAGGTACTTGGTGGGGTTGCGGATGAAGTCGGTCGGGTGGGTGCCGGGTTCGATGCCCTGCTTGAGCCCCTCCCAGAAGGCCTCCAGGCCCTTGCCGGGGGCGTCGGGTGCGCTCATGTCGCGCAGCGGCGGCACCTCGGGTTCCTTGGCCGCGGCCCACGGGTTGTACTCGCCCCGTTCCTCGGCCTCCCGGTCCTCCTTCTCGTAGGCGGCCTGCTGGGCGAGGCGCTCGGCGAGCGGCATCTTCACCCGGCTGCGGCGCTGCGGCAGGCCGTTCGCCGTCCACTCGGTGACCTCGGGGACGTCGTCGTCCTCCAGGGAGACGGTGGCGGGGAGCTTCGGCATGGTGGGGCGGCGCTTCTTCGGGGTGCGCTTCGGCCCTTCGGGGATGCCGACCGTCATCGGGATGCCGGTGGCGCCGATGCCGTGGGCGAGTCCCACACCGGGCGCGTGCGTGATCATCTCGCTCGGGACGATGAGGATGGCCCGGACCCCGCCGTAGGCGGAGGCGCGCAGCGAGACCTCCATGTTGTACGCCGTGCACAGCCGGCCCACGACGGCCAGGCCCAGGCGCGGGTGCTCACCGATGTCCTGGAGGTCGACGCCGGCCTTGGCGGCCTCCAGCATGCCCTCGATCCGGGTCCGCGCCTCCTCGTTGAGGTTGACGCCGCCGTCCTCGATCTCGATGCAGACGCCGGTCTGCACCTCGGTGGCGGTGACGTGGACCTTGGTCTGGGGCGGCGAGTAGCGCGTGGCGTTGTCGAGGAGTTCGGCGGCGGCGTGGATGACCGGCTCGACGTAGATGCCCTTGACGCTGACCTTCGCGATGGAGGCCAGCTGGATGCGCCGGTACTCCAGGATGCGGGACATGGCGCCGCGCAGCGTGCTGTAGAGGGACACGGGCTCGGGCCACTGGCGGCCGGGACGGCCGCCGCCGAGGACGGAGACGGAGTCGGCGAGGCGGCCGATCAGGGCGTTGCCGTGGTCGATGCGCAGCAGGTCGTCGAAGACCTCGGGGTTGCGGCCGTGGTCCTCCTCCATCTCCCGGAGTTCCTGGGCCTGCTGGTGGATGATCGCCTGCACCCGGCGGGCCACGGAGACGAAGGACCGTGCCGCGGCGTCCCGCATGACCACTTCGTGGTCGACGATCTTCAGGGCCGTCAGCAGCGTCTCGTGCAGCGGCGCCGGGAGGTCGCGGTACTGGGGGTGGGCGAGGCCCAGCTTGCGAATCGCCTCTCTGGGGGATTCTCCGGTGTGCAGCAGGTTGAGCGCCGCGGGGAAGATCTCCCGGGCGAACCGGTGGAACTCCTTCTCGTGGGCGGCGATCCGCTGTTCCAGATACGCGCTGTGACGGGCGTGCTCATCCTGCTGCCTGCGCAGCGCACGGCCGCGGCGCACCGCTACGACCGCCATGGCGATGACCAGCACGGTGGCGATGCCACCCAGCCAGCCCACGGCGGGCCGGGCCGGCGCCGACACCAGGGCGACAGCGGCTCCGGTCGCCGCGGCCATCGCTATGGCGGGCAGCAACAGCAGGCGGGCGTAGGGACGTTCACCGCGAACAGGGGGGGATTGAACACTCACCATGTAGGCCTTCTGACAGAAGTCGGCTGGGGTTCAGGGGAAGGTGCAGAGGGGTAGGTCATGTAACTGTCGGACTTTCCACACATGGGGGAACAAGCGCACGAATTCACCTCAAGCCGGTGCGCTGCGGGCGAGCTTAGTCCGACCGGATCATCGCCGTGTCATATTCAGCAAGTGCCGGAAAGCGGACACGGAGGGATAGTAGGCTCACTCGGTTGCACGCTGCGACACCGTTCGAATGCGCACCGTAGTCAGGAACAGGCGTACGAAAGCCCACTCACCGTGACGGGTGAATGGGCTTCAGTACGACGCCGCCGGAGAGGCGCGGGGAACTGCGCGAACGACCGCGACGGAGCCGCGCCCGCGCACCGGCCGATCAGCCGACGGACGAGTAGGCGACCACTCCCCGCAGCAACAGATCGACGGCCTTGCGCGCGTTCTTCACCACGGAGGACCCCTGCGGCGCCGCCGCCGCGATCTGCCCCAGCACGTCGATGACCTGCTTGCACCACCGCACGAAGTCCCCCGCCGGCATCTCCGCCTCGCGCAGCACCTCGTCGAGCCCCTTCCCGGAGGCCCACTCGTACGCGGCCCAGGCGAAGCCGAGGTCGGGCTCGCGCTGCCCGACCCCTTCGGTCTGGGTGATCCGGAACTCCTCCTCCAGCGCGTCCAGCCGCCCCCAGATCCGCACCATCTCGCCCAGCGCGGCCTTGGCCTTGCCCGTCGGCAGCTTCGGCGCCATCGCGTCGTCCCCGACGCGCGACTCGTAGACCAACGCCGAGACGCACCCGGCCAGCTCCGCAGGGCCGAGCCCCTCCCAGACGCCCTCGCGCAGACACTCGCTGGCGAGCAGGTCCAGTTCGCCGTACAGGCGCGCCAGCCGCTTGCCGTGCTCGGTGACCTCGTCGGCGCGCAGGTAGTCCAGCTCGGTCAGCAGCGCGACGATCCGGTCGAACGTCCGGGCGATGGTGTTCGTACGGCCCTCGATCCGCCGCTCCAGCTGCGAGGTGTCCCGCAGCAGCCGGTGGTACCGCTCGGCCCAGCGGGCGTGGTCCTCACGGTCGCTGCACCCGTGGCACGGATGCGCGCGCAGCGCGTTCCGCAGCCGGGCGATCTCGCGGTCGTCCGCCGCCTGGGAGCGCCGCTTGCGGTGCCGGTCGGCCGGGATGTGTCCGGCCTTGGTGCGCAGCGCCGACGCCAGGTCCCGGCGGGACTGCGGGGAACGGGCGTTGAAGGACTTCGGGATCCGCATCCGCTCCAACGGCTCCACGGGGACCGGGAAGTCGATGGACGCCAGCCGCTTCACCTGCCGCTCGGCGGTCAGCACCAGCGGACGCGGCCCGTCGTGGTGGTCGAAGCCGCGGTGGCCGTTCGAACGGCCCGCGGGCAGGCCCGGGTCCAGCACCAGCGCCAGACCCGCGTACTTGCCGGTGGGCACGTGGATGACGTCACCCGGCTTGAGCTTCTCCAGCGCGACGGCGGCCTCAGCGCGCCGCTGTGCCGCGCCCTGCCGGGCCAGCTCGTTCTCCCGGTCCTTCAGCTCGCGGCGCAGCCGCGCGTACTCCTCGAAGTCGCCGAGGTGGCAGGTCATGGAGGCCTTGTAGCCCTCCAGGCCCTCCTCGTTGCGCTGCACTTGGCGCGAGATCCCGACGACCGACTTGTCCGCCTGGAACTGCGCGAACGACGTCTCCAGCAGCTCGCGCGAGCGGTGCCGCCCGAACTGCTCGACCAGGTTGACCGCCATGTTGTACGACGGCTTGAAGCTGGAGCGCAGCGGGTACGTGCGCGTTCCCGCGAGACCGGCCAGGTGCTCGGGGTTCATACCGCGCTGCCACAGCACGACGGCATGGCCCTCGACATCGATGCCGCGCCGCCCGGCCCGGCCGGTCAGCTGGGTGAACTCGCCCGGGGTGATGTCCGCGTGCTGCTCGCCGTTCCACTTGACGAGCTTCTCCAGGACCACCGAGCGGGCGGGCATGTTGATGCCGAGGGCGAGGGTCTCGGTCGCGAACACGGCCTTGACCAGACCGCGCACGAACAGTTCCTCGACGACCTCCTTGAAGGTCGGCAGCATGCCCGCGTGGTGGGCGGCGATGCCGCGCTCCAGGCCCTCCAGCCACTCGTAGTAGCCCAGGACGTGCAGGTCCTCGCGCGGGATGGACGCCGTGCGCTCCTCCACCAGGGAGCGGACCCGGTGCCGCGCCTCGTCGTCGTTGAGCCGCAGGCCCGCGTACAGACACTGCTGGACGGCGGCCTCGCAGGCGGCGCGGCTGAAGATGAAGGTGATGGCGGGCAGCAACCCCTCGGCGTCGAGCCGCTCGATGACCTCGGGCCGGCTCGGCGTCCACACGCGGGAGCGCTGTCTGCGCTCGCGCTCGCGGTCGGCCTCGCGCAGCCGGCCGCGCCGGCGGTCCTGGTACGACGGCCGGCTCGCCTCCATGCGCGCCATGCGCGTGAGGTCGGGGTTGACGGCCTTCTTGTGGCCCTCGCCCTCCTCGAACAGGTCGTACATCCGCCGGCCGGCCAGTACGTGCTGGAACAGCGGCACCGGCCGGTGCTCGGAGACGATCACCTCGGTGTCGCCGCGGACCGTGTCCAGCCAGTCGCCGAACTCCTCGGCGTTCGACACGGTCGCGGAGAGGGAGACCAGCGTGACGGACTCGGGCAGGTGGATGATCACCTCTTCCCAGACGGCGCCCCGGAACCGGTCCGAGAGGTAGTGCACCTCGTCCATGACCACGTAGCCCAGGCCCAGGAGCGTCTGCGAACCGGCGTACAGCATGTTCCGCAGCACCTCGGTGGTCATCACGACCACCGGGGCGTCGGAGTTGACGCTGTTGTCGCCGGTGAGCAGGCCCACCCTGTCCGTGCCGTAGCGGCGGCACAGGTCGGCGTACTTCTGGTTCGACAGCGCCTTGATGGGTGTCGTGTAGAAGCACTTCTTGCCCTGCCGGAGGGCGAGGTGGACGGCGAACTCGCCGACGATCGTCTTGCCCGAGCCGGTGGGCGCGGCCACCAGCACGCCCTTCCCCGCTTCGAGCGCCTGGCAGGCCTCGATCTGGAAGGGGTCGAGGCCGAAGTCGTACATCTCGCGGAAGGAGGCGAGCGCGGTGGCCTGCTCGGCAGCGCGCTTGCGGGCTGCCGCGTACCGCTCGGCCGGTGAGAGGTCCTCTGTCATCGTGCTTTCGAGCGTACCGGGCCGCACTGACAACAGGACGATCATTATCCGGATCCGTTCCCGTCAAACCCGGAATCGGCGCAGCTCAGGGGCGGCGGACCTCAGGGGCCGACGACCCGCACGCCCCCGCGCACGCAGCGCGCGGTCAGCGGCAGCGGGCCGAGCGGCTCCCCGTCTGCGTAGCCGGTGACGTCCTCGGCCGCGATCTCGACCCGGGCCGCGCGCAGCACCGTCACCTTCGGGTGGTCGACGTGCGTCCCCCGGTACACCCTCGGGAACACCCGCAGCAGTGTCGTACGGCTGCAGTCCCCGACCACGGTGATGTCGAACAGCCCGTCGGTCAGGTCGGCGCCGGGGCAGATCCGCATGCCGCCGCCGTAGGAGGAGCCGTTGCCGACGGCCACAAGGGTGGCCTCGATCTCGCGCACCTCGCCGTCGTCGAGCCGGACGCGGTACGGGAGGGGCCGGAACGCGGCCAGTTCGGCGACCATCGCCAGGTCGTACTTCAGGCGTCCGGCGGGGCGGCGCATGCGGTTGCCCCGGTCGTTGACGCGGGAGTCGAAGCCGGAGGCGAGGACCGTGCCGAACCAGCGGTCGCCGACCCGGCCGAGGTCGACGTCCCGGATCCGGTCGCACTTGAGGGCGTCGGCGATCATGCGGCCCGCCGCGTCCGGCCGGCGCACGGGCAGTCCGAGGGCGCGGGCGAAGTCGTTGCCGGTGCCGACCGCGACCAGGCCGAGCGGGGTGCGCGTGCCCGCGACCGCCCGCAGGGCGAGGTTGGCCATGCCGTCGCCGCCGACGGCGATCAGCGCCCCCGTGCCGCCCTCGACGGCGGCACGCGCGCGGACCAGGGCGTCGTCGGCGTCCTCCCCGAGCACGGTACGCACGGAGAAGCCGGCCGCCCGCAACGCGGAAGCGGCCGGCTGCGCCGCGCGGGCGCCCCGGCCGCGGCCCGCGGTGGGGTTGACGAAGAGGGTGATCTCGCTGGTCACGAGAGTGACCTTATGAGCTGCCCGGTGGTCCTCAGGTCACGTCGTCATAACCGTTGACCCGCTCCGTCCGGTCCGCGCTCGCCTGCTCGGGCAGGGCGGCGCGACTGGTGGTCACGGGCTCGATCTCGCCGATGTCCTCGGGGGTGAGGTCCAGCTCGGAGGCCTCGTCGTCGGCGGGGCCGAGGGCCTCGCGGCGGCTGCGGCGGTGGTCGTTCACCAGGGAGAACGCGACGGCCGCGAAGTACAGGATCCAGATCGGCGCCGCGAGCGCCAGCATGGTCAGCGGGTCGGTGCTGGGCGTGGCGACGGCCGCGAAGACCGTGATGCCCATGATCATGGCGCGCCACCAGCCGAGCATCCGCTTGCCGGTGATCACTCCGGTGAGGTTCAGCATGACCAGCAGCAGCGGCAGCTCGAAGGAGAGGCCGAAGACGAGCACCATCCGCATGACCAGGTCGAGCAGGTCGTCCAGCGGGAGGAGGTTGGACGTGCCGCCCGGCGTGAACTCCAGCAGCACCTTCGCGGTGGTGGGCAGGACCGTGTACGCGAAGTAGGCGCCGACGAGGAACAGCGGGGCGCCCGTGGCGACGAAGGCGTAGGCGTACTTCTTCTCGTGGCGGTGCAGCCCGGGCGCGACGAAGGCCCACAGCTGGTAGAGCCAGACCGGCGAGGCCAGCACGACGCCGGCCATCAGGGACACCTTCAAAGCAAGCGTGAAGGGCGTGAGCAGGCCGTTGATGGTGATCTGGGCACACGGTTCGGTGCCCGCCTGCGACTTGGCCAGTTCCGCGAAGGTCTTGTCACAGCCGACCGAGTCGAGGATCGGCTTGGTGATCAAGTTGATGATGTCGTTGTAGAAGAAGGCGGCGAAGACCGTGACGACGACGATCGCCAAAATCGCCTTGGCGAGCCGGTTGCGGAGCTCGCGAAGGTGCTCCGCGAGGGGCATCCGCCCCTCGGGGTCCCTCTCCTTCTTGCGGGCAGACTTCAGCAACCCACGTTCCCATCTCGTGCGGCGGGCCGGAGGTCACCGGCCCTGCGTCAGCGCTTGGTCGTGTCCGTCGGCTCGTTGACCGGGCGCGAGCTGGTCACGTCACCGGGAGCGGCCTGGATGGTGCGCTGCGCGGGCTCGTCGTTGCTGGGCGGGCCGGCCGGGGTCGTGGAGGACTTGTTCTCGTCCTTCATCGCCTTGGCCTCGCTCTTGAGGATGCGGGCCGACTTGCCGAGCGACCGAGCCATGTCCGGAAGCTTCTTCGCGCCGAACAGCAGGATGATGACGACGAGGATGAGAATGATCTCGGGGGCTCCGAGCCTTCCGAACATAAGTCTTTACCTTCTCACCGAGGCGGCTGTGTGGGGTGCTGTCCGACCGGTCGGACAAACGTCCGAACGATCGTCACGACAGCGATCGTAACGCCCGGGGGTGAACGTCAGGCAATCCCTCTGCAACCCCTGTGCGTACTCCCGTCCGCGACCAGTGCCTCGTTAACCGGGTCGCGACCAGCAGCGTACCTGCCCGAACCGGCGAGGTGACAGGGCGAAGTGGCCCAAAACGCGACTCACGGCCGCCCGCCCGGCGACTCAGAGGGCGTCCACGGCCCGGGCGGCGCTCTCCGTCGCCCGCTCCAGGTCCTCCGCGGCGCGGCTGATCCGGCGCGCCGAGTCCGTGACCTGCCTGCCCAGACGCTGTGCCTCCACGAACACCCGCACGGCGAGCACCCCCAGCACGGCGAGACCCACGAAACCCACAGCGATCGCGAACATCGGCCAGAACATGACGCCGAGCCTAGACCGTCCCGCGGGGCCGGACGCCGCGACCCTCTAGACGGTGGAGTGCAGCCGCAGCGTCCGCACACCGCCGCCGGTGAGCAGCTCCACGATCCGCTCCCCCGCGGGCTTGCGGACGGCCGCACCGCACTCGGGGCAGGTGAAGGAGTAGAAGGTCGTACGGCTCGTGGCGCCGATGGCCAGGCGCAGGGCGCTCGCGGTGAGCTCGAAGCGCTCCCGGCAGTCCGGGCAGCCCGCCCGGAACACCACGGGGGACACGCTTCTCATCCCGGCGAACGCGGACTCCACCGTCATGCCCCGCACACCGGACGTCGCCGACTCGGTCACAGCCCTCGCTCCTCTTTCTGGGGTCGTTCGCCTGCGCGGCCGCGCCGGGCGGCCTGGCCCGGCTGCCGGCGCGGTGGGCGCCTCGGCTCACTCGCGCCCGCCGCCCGGCCCGTCCGGAACCGCCTGCGCCGCCGGAACGGGCCGTGCCGGGGCCGGCCCGGCCGGCTCGGGGACGTCGACGGTCCCCACGGCGCCGGCCGCACCGGCCGTGCCGACCACGGTGTCCGAGGCGGCCGCCTCGACGCCGTCGTACGCCGCCAGTGCCTCACGGGCCGCCTGCCGGGCGCTGTCGGCCAGCTCCGGCGGGGAGACGATCCGGCCGTCCCGGCCGAGCCGCAGCGCCAGGCGGCGCAGCGACGCGGGGTCGGGCGTGCGCAGAGTGATACGCAGCCCGCCGTCCGGCAGCTCATCCGCACTGTCGTGCGGGTAGTACTCCGCGACCCAGCGGCCGCCGGGCCCGACCTCGATCACGACCTCCGGATCCTCGGCCGCGGGCTGTACCAGCGCCTCGGACAGGTCGCGCAGCTCGATCTCCGGCGGCGCCGACGGCTCGTCCAGGATCCTGATCTCGGCGACGCGGTCCAGGCGGAAGGTCCGGCGCGCCTCGGAGCGGCGGCACCAGGCCTCGACGTAGGTGTGCCCGACGCTGACCAGGCGGATGGGGTCGATCTCCCGCTCGGTGACCTCGTCGCGGGCGGGTGAGTAGTAGCGGATCCACAGCCGCCGGCGCTCGGCGATCGCCCGGTCGACGTCCGCGAAGACGCCGCCCTCGGACTCGAAGGTCACCGACAGCCGCGAGCTGGCGCCCGCGGCCTCACCGGCGGCCGTCTCCACCTTGGCCGTCGCCCGCAGCAGGGCCTGCCGGTCGCTCTCGCGCAGCCCCGGCAGGGTGGACACGGCCCGGGCGGCGACGAGCAGCGCGGTGGCCTCGTCGGCGGCGAGTCTGAGCGGCTCGGCGGCCTCCGCCGCGAGCGCGGCCGGGTTGTGCCACCAGATGCGCTCGCCGTCGGTGTCGATGTCGAGGAGGTCGCCGCCGCGGAAGCTCGTGCCGCACATGGGCAGCACGTCGAGGTCGGAGACCAGCTCGTCCTCGGTGATCCCGAAGGCGCGCGCGACGTCCTCGACCCGGGCCCCGGGGCGCTCCCTGAGATACGTCACCAGGGAGAGCATCCGCCGGGTCTGGTCGATGGCGTTCACGGCCCTGACCGGTTTGCCTGCCACTGTCGCTCCGCTCCCCCTCAGCCCTTGGCCACGGCCCGCAGCCGGTCCACCACGTCGGCCCGCAGCTCGGCGGGCTCCAGGACCACCACGTCCGGCCCGAACTCCACCAGCCAGGCGTCCAGCCCGTGGCCGTACGGAATCTCCAACTCGTCCCAGCCGTCGCCGAGTTCCCGGACCGAGGTGGCCTTCGCCCGAAGGGGGTACCCGGCGTCCGAGCGCAGCCGGATCCGGGCCGAGCGGTCGGCGATCTCCCCGGCCCAGCCGGCGACGGTCTCCCGGACCGTGACGACGTCCGGCACGGGAGCGGTGTAGCGACCGCCGCGGGAGCGGACCTTGCCGGTGATCCGGGACAGCCGGAAGACCCGCTCGGCGCCGCGGTCGCGGTCCCAGCCCGCCAGGTACCAGTGGCCCCGCCAGCACTCCAGCGCCCACGGCTCCACGTGCCGCTGCTCGGGGTGGGCGGCCGTCGCCTTGCGGTAGTCGAAGACGACCGGCCTGCGGTCCCGGCAGGCCAGCATCAGCGGCTCGAACGCGGCCTCGTGCACGGGGATCCGCGGCTCCAGCGCGCCGTGCGAGCCGTACGGGTCGACGTCCTCGGGCAGCCCGGCCGCGCGCAGCTTCTGCAGCGCGCCGCTGGCCGCGCCGGCGAGCCGGGCCTGCTGCCACACCTTGGCGGCCAGGCCCAGCGCGGCGGCCTCCTCGGCGTCCAGCGTGATGGGCGGCAGGCGGTTGCTGTCGCGGCGGGCCATGTAGCCGATGTCGCCGTCGAGGCTCTCGACGGTCTCGATAACCAGTCCGAGTTCGCGCAGGTCGTCCTTGTCGCGCTCGAACATGCGGTTGAAGGAGTCGTCGTTGCCGCTCGGGCCGTTGCCCGGCCCGAAGGCCTCGACGTAGGCCTCGATGGAGTCACGCAGCTCGCGCTTGCTGAGCGGCCGCCGTGTCCCGAGCAGACACAGCGCCAGGTTCATCAGCCGCTCGGCCTTGGCAATGGCCATCGACGCGCTTCGCCTCCCTATGGTGCTTACGAGCGATGACCGTACCGCCACAGGGTGGTACGGCAAAAGCGGAGGGCCCATGCCCGAGCAGGCATGGGCCCCACGTGACCGAGTCTGTCGGACCTTGTTCAGACCCCGAGCAGGTCGACCACGAAGATCAGCGTCTCGCCGGGCTTGATCGCCGGGGTCGGGCTCTGGTTGCCGTAGGCGAGGTGGGCGGGGATGGTCAGCTGGCGGCGGCCGCCGACCTTCATGCCCTGCACGCCCTGGTCCCAGCCCTTGATGACACGGCCGCCGCCCAGCGGGAAGCGGAACGGGGTGCCGCGGTTCCAGCTGGCGTCGAACTCCTCACCCGTGCTGAAGGCGACACCGACGTAGTGCACGGTGACGGTCTGGCCGGCCTCGGCGACCGGGCCGTCGCCCTCCCAGATGTCCTTGATCTCGAGGTCCGCCGGGGGCTCGCCGCCCGGGAAGTCGATCTCGGGCTTGTCGATGCTCACGTCTGTTGCTCCTGCTTGTCTGCGGAAAGGCGAACACGCACAGTCTTACATCCCGCACGCTTCACAGCTTCGCGAGGATGTCCACCGAGAAGACCAGTGTGGAGTCCTTCTTGATGCCGCTGCCCTGCGGCGGGTTGTCGCCGTAGCCCAGCTCCGGCGGGATGACGATCAGGACGCGGCTGCCGACCTTCTTGCCCGTCAGGCCCTGCGCCCAGCCCTTGACGACCTGCTGCAGCGAGAACGACACGAGCTGCTTGTTGGCGTACGAGGAGTCGAACTCCTTGCCGCCGTCCCACAGCACGCCCTTGTACTGCACGAGGACGCTGTTCTCGGCGGCGACCTCCTCGCCGTCGCCCTCCAGGACGTACTCCGCGACGAGCTTCTTCGGGGCGGCCGTCCTGGGCACCTCGATGGAGGGGGCCTTGCCGTCGGTGTTGGTGCCGACCTTGGGCAGGTCCGCGTTCTGCTGCGGGACCTCCTTGCCCTTGGCGGAGCTGGTGGCGTTGAACGCCTCCTGGATGTCGACGACGAAGACCAGCGTGTCGGTGCCCTTGATGCCCGCCTGGGCGTTGCCCTGCGTGCCGTAGCCCCAGGTGGGCGGGACGGCCATCTCGACGCGGCTGCCGGCCTTCTTGCCGGCCAGCGCGTACCGCCAGCCGTCGATGATCTGGCCCTGGGTGAGCTGGATGGCCAGGCGGGCCTTGCGGTCGTAGGAGTTGTCGAAGACCTTGCCGGTGTTCCAGATCTGGCCCAGGTAGTTCGCCACGACGAAGTCGTTCTCCGCGACGGTCTTGCCGCTGCCGGCGATGAGGGTCTTCACCGCGAGGTCCTTGGACGGCTCGCCGCTGCCCTTCGCGACCGTGGGCTTCTCGTCGAACTTGGTCCCGGCCGTGACCGCGGGCAGCGGGCCGTCGACGATCTTCGGCGACGGAGCGGCGGACGGGCCGGACGCCGAGGGCGACGGGCTGTCGCTGGCCTTGCTCGAGTCGGACTTGTCGTCGCCGCACGCGGCGAGCGTGGCCAGACCTGCGGGCACGGTGAGAAGAAGTGAGCGTCGGCGCACTGTGGGGGCCTCGTAATCGGTTGATCTCTTGGATGGAAGTGCGCGCAACTCTACGGCGTGAGCGGGGCGCCGCACTGGTAACGTACGGCGCCCGTGTGGCGTTCCGGCGATTTTCCGCGCCGGTGCGTCGGCTCACATTCCGGCGATCAGCTTCTCCACCCGGTCGTCCACCGACCGGAACGGGTCCTTGCACAACACGGTGCGCTGGGCCTGGTCGTTGAGCTTGAGGTGCACCCAGTCGACCGTGAAGTCGCGGCGCTGTTCCTGGGCGCGGCGGATGAAGTCGCCGCGCAGCCGGGCCCGAGTGGTCTGCGGCGGTACGGACTTGCCCTCGAAGATCTTCAGGTCGTTGCAGACGCGGGCGGCCTGCCCCTTCTTCTCCAGCAGGTAGTACAGGCCGCGACGGCGGTGGATGTCGTGGTAGGCGAGGTCTATCTGCGCGACCCGGGGGTGCGACATGGTCATGTTGTTCTTGGCCCGGTACCGCTCGATGAGCTTGTACTTCATGACCCAGTCGATCTCGGTGCCGATGCGGTCGAGGTCCTCGGCCTCGATCGCGTCGAGCGTGCGGCCCCACAGCTCCAGGACCCGCTCGACGGTGCCGGTGCGGATGCCGCGGCGCTCGCAGAAGTCCACGGCCTTCTCGTAGTACTCGCGCTGCACCTCCAGGGCGGAGGCCTCGCGTCCGCTGGCCAGGCGCACCTTGCGCCGGCCGGTGATGTCGTGGCTGACCTCCCGGATGGCCCGGATGGGGTTCTCCAGGGTCAGGTCCCGCATCACCGTGCCCGCCTCGATCATGCGCAGCACGAGGTCGGTGGCGCCGACCTTGAGCAGCATGGTCGTCTCGGACATGTTGGAGTCGCCCACGATGACGTGCAGGCGGCGGTAGCGCTCGGCGTCCGCGTGCGGCTCGTCGCGGGTGTTGATGATCGGCCGGGAGCGGGTCGTCGCCGAGGAGACGCCCTCCCAGATGTGCTCGGCCCGCTGGCTGACGCAGTACACGGCCCCGCGCGGTGTCTGCAGCACCTTGCCGGCGCCGCACAGCAGCTGCCGTGTGACCAGGAACGGGATCAGAATGTCCGCGAGACGCGAGAACTCCCCGTGCCGTGCCACGAGATAGTTCTCGTGGCACCCGTAGGAGTTGCCCGCCGAGTCGGTGTTGTTCTTGAAGAGGTAGACGTCGCCCGCGATTCCCTCCTCGTGCAGGCGTCGTTCGGCGTCCACCAGGAGTCCTTCGAGGATGCGCTCGCCGGCTTTGTCGTGGGTGACCAGTTCGATCACGTTGTCACATTCGGGTGTGGCGTATTCCGGATGCGATCCCACGTCGAGATAGAGGCGGGCGCCGTTTCGCAGAAAGACATTGCTGCTGCGGCCCCATGACACGACACGGCGGAAGAGGTACCGCGCCACCTCGTCAGGAGACAGGCGGCGCTGTCCCCTGAACGTGCACGTGACGCCGTACTCGTTCTCCAGCCCGAAAATGCGGCGGTCCATGAGGGAACATTACGCCCGATCCCCTGAACTGAAACGGGGTTCGACGGCACGGTTTGGATCATTTTCCGAACCGGCCGCAACGACCGCTCCCTGGCCGGGAGCTGCGACTACCCGTCCTGTGGCCAGCAAAACCAGCAACGACACGCCACCCGCGACGGCCGGCACGGCGAAGCCCCACTGCGCCCCACCCGCCTCCACCACGGGCCCGGCGACGCCCGTTCCGACCGAGTGGCCCACCGTGAAGGTGGTCACCAGCCAGGAGAACGCCTCGGTGACCGTGCCGCGCGGGGCGTGCCGGTCGACCAGGACGAACGCGCAGGCGATGGCGGGCGCGAGGAAGACCCCGGCGAGCGCGGTCAGCGCCACCATGGGCACGGCGTCCGGCATGAGCGTCAGCGGCAGGTAACACACCACCAGGAGCGCCACCAGCACCTGCAGTCGCCGCGCGGGCTCCCCGGCCCACTGCCGGGCCCCGTACACGGCACCGCCGACCAGCGCCCCGAACCCCAGGGCCGCCATCAGCCAGCCGTACACGGCGTCGCCGCCGTGTGTGTCCGCGTACGGCACGGAGGCGACCGTGATGGAGCCCAGCGCCATGCCGATGAACAGGAACGCCGCGAGCAGGGCCAGCAGCCCCGCCGAGCGCAGCGCGCCGAGCCAGTGGGCCTCGCGCGGCGCCGACCGCCAGGCCCGCGAGGGCGGCGACACGACCACGGACAGCGCCCCCACCACTCCCACGACGTTCAGCACGAGCAGCGCGGCCTGGGCCGACCACAGGGACACGCACAGGGTCACCAGCAGCGGCCCGACGGTGAACATCACCTCCTGGGCCACGGCGTCCATGGCGTACGCCGTGTGCACCTGGTCCTCGCGCCGCAGCACCGACGGCCACAGCGCCCGCAGCCCGCCCTCCAGGGGTGGTGTGAAGAGGCCGGCGGCGGCGACGGCGAGATGGGCGAGCGGGAGCGATGCGATACCGCAGGCGGCGAAGGCGGCCATCGCGAGCGCCGACAGCACGGCGGCGGGCAGCTGCACCCGCGGCTGTCCGCGCAGGTCCACCAGCCGTCCGAGCACGGGCTGCCCGACGGCGTTGGCGACGCCGTACACGGCCGCCAGGACGCCGGCCAGGCTGTACGTGCCGCCCTCCGCGCGGACGAAGAGCACGATCGCGATGGCGGCCGTGGCGTTGGGCAGCCGGCCGACCAGCGTGCCGACGAGCAGTCGGGCGGCGTGTCGCGCCCGAAGGATCTCCAGGTATCCCGTGGCCATGTCCCCGCCCTAGGTTTTACGTATAACGTAGGCTTCCATACGTACCATGTCCGCTGTTCACGAGTCCAGACGAAGGAGCGGCCCGACGGTGGCACGAGGCAGCACCCGACCCACGAGCCGGGACGTCGCCCAGGCCGCCGGCGTCTCGCAGGCGGCCGTCTCCCTGGTCCTCGGCGACAAGTGGCGCGGCCGGGTCTCGGAGGCGACGGCCGAACGCGTCCGCGAGGCCGCCCGCGACCTGGGCTACCGCCCGAACCTGGCCGCCCGCAACCTGCGTCTGGGCCGTACGCGCACGGTCCTGCTGGTGGTCCCGGCCCTCACCACCGAGTTCTTCGCCGGCGTCTACACGGGTGCCGCCCGGGTCGCCGCCGAGCACGGCTTCGGCGTGGTCCTCTACCCCTCCCCCGAGGGCATCGGTCCCGCCCGCGACCCCTTCGCCTCCGCGCAGGCGGCCCTGGACGGCGTCATCGCCTCGTCCATGGCGGCGGACGCGCTGACGGCGATCAGCGGCGAGGCGCTCCCCCTGGTCATGCTGGACAGCGACCCGGCGGGCAGCCTCGGCGCGGCGACGGTCAACCTGGACATCGCCGACGGTGTCCGCCAGGTCGTGGAGCACCTGCTGTCCCTGGGCCACCGCCGCTTCCTCCACTTCGCGGCGGACGTGCCCTCGTGGACGTTCGAGGTGCGCTCGCGTGAACTGGCCTCCCGCCTGGCCGCGGTGCCGGGCACCTCGGTCTCCACGGCCCGCTCCCCGATCTCCATCGAGGGCGCCGTGCCGGCGGCGGTGGCCGCCCTGTCGGCCCCGGGGCCGCACCCCACGGCCGTGGTGTGCGACGACGACCTCCTGGCCGCGGGCGTCTACAAGGCGGCCCGCCGCCTGGGCCTGCGCATCCCGGACGACCTGTCGGTCACCGGCCTGGACGATCTGGCCCTGGCCACGGCGATCGACCCGGAGCTGACCACGGTCCGTCTGGACGCGGAGCTGTTCGGGGAACGGGGCATGCGGGCCCTGCTGGCGGTCCTGGAGGGCCGGGAGCCCGAGAGCGGGGACATCCCGGTACGGCTGGTGGAACGGGCCTCCACGGCACCGTCGCGCTAGCCGTACCCGGCGTTGCGGCGGAGGCCCGCCACATCCGTTGTCCGCTGGGCGAGCCACCACACTCCCGCGGCCGCCGACGCACGGAAGGGGCCGTGCCGGGGTCCGCCCGCAGCGGTTGGCGCGTCAACGGACAGCGAGTCGGTGTCTCACCCCATCGCGCCGTTCCGAGGACGGACACCCCCCGGCGCGGCCCCGAGCCACCCCCCACCGTCAGGCGAAGGCACGCGCGCCCCCACACGCCCGCGCCCCGGCCACAACCGTGACCGGGGCGCCGATGCCGTGCGCAACTGCCGGGTACGACTACTCGGTGTCCTTCGGCGTCGTCTCGGAGCCGCTCGCCCCGGCCGCCTCCTCCAGCAGCCGCGACAGCTGGCGCCCGCTGATGCGCTTGAACTTGCGCTTCTGCGGCCGCGTGCGGTCCAGCACCGCCACCTCCAGCCGCTCCGCGGGAATCTCCCGCTCGCTGCCGTTGGTGTCACGGGACAGCGACTGCACCGCCAGCTTCAGCGCCTCCGCCAGCGTCATGCCGTCCCGGTGGCGCTGGTCGAGGTAGCTGCTGATCTGCTCCGCGTTGCCCCCGACCGCGACCGAGCCGTGCTCGTCCACGATGGACCCGTCGTGCGGCAGCCGATAGATCTGGTCGCCGTCGGGCGTCTCCCCGACCTCGGCGACCACCAGCTCCACCTCGTACGGCTTCTCGGCCGCGCTGGAGAAGATCGTGCCCAGCGTCTGCGCGTACACGTTCGCCAGGCCCCGGGCCGTCACGTCGTCCCGGTCGTAGGTGTAACCGCGCAGGTCGGCGTAGCGCACCCCGCCGATCCGCAGGTTCTCGTACTCGTTGTACTTGCCGGCGGCCGCGAAGCCGATCCGGTCGTAGATCTCGCTGAACTTGTGCAGCGCACGGGACGGGTTCTCACCGACGAACACGATGCCGTCGGCGTACTGCAGCACGACCAGGCTGCGACCGCGGGCGATGCCCTTGCGGGCGTATTCCGCCCGGTCGGCCATGGCCTGCTGGGGTGAGACATAGAACGGCGTCGACACCGGTTATCCGTCCCTCTCTTCAGGATTCCGTCGGTTCACTGGACCACCTCGTCACGACAGCGCGCCGCTCACAGCAGCGCGGCCCGCGGACCGTCCGGCTGCTCCAGCCGCCGCTCCAGGATCGAGCGCGCGATCTGCGACGCCTCGTCCTCGGTGAGCCGGCGGAAGCCGTCCTCGGTGATCACGGTGACGATGGGATAGATCCGGCGGGCGACGTCGGGACCACCGGTCGCCGAGTCGTCGTCTGCCGCGTCGTAGAGCGCCTGGACCACGAGCGTGGTGGCCTCGTCCTCGCTCAGGTCGTCCCGGTAGAGCTTCTTCATCGCGCCGCGCGCGAAGATCGAGCCGGAACCGGTGGCCGCGTAGCCGTGCTCCTCGGAGCGACCGCCCGTGACGTCGTAGGAGAAGATCCGGCCCTTCTCCCGGTCCACGTCGTACCCGGCGAAGAGCGGGACGACGGCCAGCCCCTGCATGGCCATGCCCAGGTTCGAGCGGATCATCGTCGAGAGCCGGTTCGCCTTGCCCTCCAGGGACAGCTGCGCGCCCTCGACCTTCTCGAAGTGCTCCAGCTCCAGCTGGAAGAGCTTCACCATCTCCACGGCCAGACCCGCCGTGCCGGCGATGCCCACCGCCGAGTACTCGTCGGCGGGGAAGACCTTCTCGATGTCCCGCTGCGCGATGACGTTGCCCATCGTGGCCCGCCGGTCGCCGGCGAGGACGACGCCGCCGGGGAACGTCACGGCGACGATCGTCGTCCCGTGCGGTGCCTCGATCACGCCCTGGGTGGGCGGCAGTTGCCGATTGCCGGGCAGCATCTCCGGCTGGTGCTCGGACAGGAAGTCCATGAAGGAGGAGGAGCCTGGCGTCAGGAAGGCAGCTGGTAGACGCCCGGTGCTACGAGTGTTGGCTTCCACGCGATTCCTTCCACGTATGCGACAGCCCGCCCTGTGACGTCGGGCCGATCCTTTGGAACAACCCCGGTCCGGTTGCGACCGGGGGCACGGTATGCCACGGACCCTACCCGTCCTGCGGCGGTGATCCACATGCCCGGCGACCCCAACTCCGCCGGAGCGATGCCGCACTTGCCCGCCGCGCCCCGGCGGCGGGCCACCGGGCTCGGGACGCCGTCGACGCCCGGAGCGCCGCACACGAGGACAGCACGTCACACCCTGTCCCGCGCGCAGCGCTCCGCGCTTCGCCCGTCCGTCACCCGCGCACCCCATTCACCTTCGGAATGAAGGCACAGGCGCCTTACTGGCCACCCTTTTGCACGAAGGACCGGACGAAGTCCTCGGCGTTCTCCTCGAGGACGTCGTCGATCTCGTCCAGGACCGAGTCCACGTCGTCGCTCAGCTTCTCCTGACGCTCCTTGAGGTCCTCGGAAGCCTGCGCCTCTGCCGCCTGCTCCTCGACCTCCTCGGTGGACCGGGTGGCCTTCTGCTGTCCGCCGCCGGTGTCCTTGGTCGCCATATCCCTCACCCCGCTCGGTTCGCCCGACACAGTTGCTCGGTCAAGATCAGACCCTACTCGCCGGGTCTGACGATGGCCCCGCAGTTGCTCCAACGTACGGGGACCACCTCGATGATTCCCGGACCTGGGATTTTCCACCCTGTCCGGCGGGCCCCACCCGAGTACCCGCTGATCGCGTTCATCCTCCCGAAAGCACCCTGACCAGGTCCTCCGCGGTGCGGCAGCGGTCCAGGAGCTCCTTGACGTGATTACGCGTTCCGCGAAGCGGTTCCAGGGTTGGGACCCGCTGCAGCGAGTCCCGCCCCGGCAGGTCGAAGATCACCGAGTCCCAGGAGGCGGCCGCGACGTCGTCCGCGTACTGCTCCAGGCAGCGGCCGCGGAAGTACGCCCGGGTGTCCTCGGGCGGCGCCGTACGGGCCCGCTCGACGTCCTCCTCGGTCAGCAGCCGCTTCATGCGCCCCCGGGCCACCAGGCGGTTGTACAGGCCCTTGTCGGGCCGTACGTCCGCGTACTGGAGGTCGACGAGGTGCAGCCGGGCCGCGTCCCAGTCGAGGTTGTCCCGGCGGCGGTAGCCCTCCATGAGCTCCCGCTTGGCGACCCAGTCCAGCTCGCCGGCCAGACTCATCGGGTCGTGCTCCAGACGGGTGAGGGTGTCCTCCCAACGGGACAGGACGTCCTTCGTCTGCTCGTCGGCGTCCGCCCCGAACCGCTCCTCCACGTACTTGCGCGCGAGCTCGAAGTACTCCATCTGCAACTGGACCGCCGTGAGCGTGCGGCCGCTGCGCAGCGTGACCAGGCGCTTCAGGGACGGGTCGTGCGACACCTGGTGGAGGGTGCGCACGGGCTGGTCGACGGCCAGGTCGACGGCGATGAAGCCGTCCTCGATCATCGACAGCACCAGCGAGGTCGTGCCCAGCTTGAGGTAGGTCGAGATCTCCGACAGGTTCGCGTCGCCGATGATCACGTGCAGGCGCCGGTACTTCTCGGCGTCCGCGTGCGGCTCGTCGCGGGTGTTGATGATCGGGCGCTTGAGCGTGGTCTCCAGGCCGACCTCGACCTCGAAGTAGTCGGCCCGCTGACTGAGCTGGAAGCCGTGCTCGTGCCCGTCCTGGCCGATGCCGACGCGGCCCGCTCCGGCGAAGACCTGACGGGAGACGAAGAACGGCGTCAGGTGGCGCACGATGTCCGAGAAGGGGGTCTCCCGCTTCATCAGGTAGTTCTCGTGCGTGCCGTAGGACGCGCCCTTGTTGTCGGTGTTGTTCTTGTACAGGTGGATCGGCTGGGCACCGGGGAGCTGCGCGGCCCGCTCCGCCGCCTCGGCCATGATCCGCTCGCCGGCCTTGTCCCAGAGGACGGCGTCCCGGGGGTTGGTCACCTCGGGCGCGCTGTACTCGGGGTGCGCGTGGTCGACGTAGAGCCGTGCGCCGTTGGTGAGGATCACGTTGGCCAGGCCGATGTCCTCGTCCGTGAGCTGGCTGGAGTCGGCGGCCTCGCGGGCGAGGTCGAAGCCTCGCGCGTCCCGCAGCGGGTTCTCCTCCTCGAAGTCCCAGCGGGCCCGGCGGGCCCGGTGCATCGCCGCCGCGTAGGCGTTCACGATCTGGGACGAGGTGAGCATGGCATTGGCGTTGGGGTGGCCGGGGACGGAGATCCCGTACTCCGTCTCGATGCCCATTACTCGCCGTACGGTCATGCGGCCCTCCTTGCCCGGCGGCACCCTCGGTCGTGGGCGCCACTCAGATACCGCTGGCGCTCGGTTGCGTGTGCGGTGCCCGTCCCCGCACTGCGCGACTCGGCGGTACGCAAGAGCCTAGAACGCCTTTGCGCTGGTGGGGAGATCATTTGCGTCATTGCGTTGCTCCAGCCGTGGCCTGAAAAACAGTCGGCTGCGGGTACCCGCCGAGGGCACCCGCAGCCGCCCTGCCTTTTACAGGTACTGACCGGTGTTCGCCACCGTGTCGATGGAGCGCCCGGTGTCCGCGCCCTGCTTTCCGGTGATGAGCGTACGGATGTACACGATCCGCTCGCCCTTCTTTCCGGAGATGCGGGCCCAGTCGTCGGGGTTGGTGGTGTTCGGCAGGTCCTCGTTCTCCTTGAACTCGTCCACGCAGGCCTGGAGGAGGTGGGAGACGCGGAGGCCCTTCTGGTTCTTCTCGAGGAAGTCCTTGATCGCCATCTTCTTGGCCCGGCCCACGATGTTCTCGATCATGGCGCCGGAATTGAAGTCCTTGAAGTACAGGACTTCCTTGTCACCATTGGCGTAGGTGACCTCCAGGAAGCGGTTCTCCTCGGATTCGGCGTACATGTGCTCGACGGCCGTCTGGATCATGTTCTGGACCGTGGCACCCTTGTCGCCGCCGTGCTCCCCGAGGTCGTCGGAGTGCAGCGGGAGGCGCTCGGTGAGGTACTTGCCGAAGATGTCCTTGGCCGCCTCGGCGTCCGGACGCTCGATCTTGATCTTCACGTCCAGCCGGCCGGGACGCAGGATGGCCGGGTCGATCATGTCCTCGCGGTTGGAGGCGCCGATCACGACCACGTTCTGCAGGCCCTCCACGCCGTCGATCTCGGCGAGCAGCTGCGGGACGATGGTGTTCTCCACGTCCGAGCTGACACCGGAGCCACGGGTGCGGAAGAGGGACTCCATCTCGTCGAAGAAGACGATGACGGGGGTGCCCTCGCTGGCCTTCTCACGGGCCCGCTGGAAGACGAGGCGGATCTGCCGCTCCGTCTCACCGACGTACTTGTTGAGCAGCTCGGGGCCCTTGATGTTCAGGAAGAAGCTCTTGCCGGCGGCCTGGCCGGTCACCTCGGCGACCTTCTTGGCCAGCGAGTTGGCCACGGCCTTCGCGATCAGTGTCTTACCGCATCCAGGGGGTCCGTACAGCAGCACACCCTTGGGCGGCCGCAGTTCGTGCTCCTTGAACAGGTCCGGGTACAGGTAGGGGAGCTCGACGGCGTCCCGGATGGCCTCGATCTGGCCGCCGAGTCCGCCGATCTGCTCGTAGCCGATGTCGGGGACCTCTTCGAGGACGAGCTCCTCGACCTCGCTCTTGGGGACGACCTCGTAGACGTATCCGGAGCGGGGCTCCAGGAGCAGGGCGTCGCCGGGGCGGATGGTGACGTCCAGCAGCGGCTCGGCGAGCCGCACCACCCGCTCCTCGTCGGTGTGCCCGAGCACGAGGGCCCGCTCGCCGTCCTCGAGGATCTCCTTGAGGGTGACGATGTCACCGACGCGCTCGAACTCCATGGCCTCGACCACGTTGAGCGCTTCGTTGAGCATGACTTCCTGGCCGCGCCGGAGCTCCTCGAGCTCGACGCTGGGGCTGACGTTCACCCTGAGCTTGCGGCCGCCGGTGAAGATGTCGGCGGTGCCGTCCTCGTTCGCCGTCAGGAAGACGCCGAAGCCGGCCGGCGGCTGCGCGAGCCGGTCGACCTCTTCCTTGAGGGCCACGATCTGGTCCCGGGCCTCACGGAGCGTGTTCGCCAGTCGCTCGTTCTGCGCGGACACGCCGGCCAGATTGGTCTGCAGCTCGACGATCCGCTCTTCGAGAATCCTCGTGTGTCGCGGAGAGTCGGCGAGCTTGCGTCGCAGGACGGCGATCTCCTGCTCAAGGTAGGCGATCTGCCCGGCCGGGTCGTCGGACCCGCGTCCCGGGCGGATGCCGCGGTTCATGTCGTCGTCGTGGGCTGCCACGGTCCTCACCTCCTCCAAGGGGAGCTGGACGCTTCCAGACCCTACCTGGGCGGGTGTCGATTGAAACCCCTAGATCACAAAGACGGTCGGGGTGTGTCCGATCTTCACCCTTGCGCTCTCCCTCACGCCAGGGGGATACCCAGCGAACATGATTGGAACCCAGCCTCAGGTACGGTCGAAGCGTTCAACACCCGTCAGAGCTGGCCGGATTCCCGGTGCGGCTCGACGCATGAAACGGCAGGAGACATGAGCGTGCAGCAGGAGGCCGGGGTCGAGGGCGAGGCGCTGGAGGTCTGGATCGACCAGGACCTGTGTACCGGCGACGGCATCTGCGCCCAGTACGCGCCCGAGGTGTTCGAGCTGGACATCGACGGTCTGGCCTACGTGAAGAGCGCCGACGACGCGTTGCTCCAGGACAAGGGGGCGACAACGCCCGTTCCGCTGCCGCTCCTCACGGACGTGATCGACTCGGCGAAGGAGTGTCCGGGCGAGTGCATCCACGTACGGCGAGTTTCGGACAAGGCCGAGGTCTACGGTCCGGACGCGGAGTGACCAGTTCTCCACGTTCCGTGACTACTGTCTGATATCTCACACACCGCTGCCACACGGGCTTCACACGCTGCGGGCACCGGCCGGCGTGGAGCGGACGAACGTGCCGTCCTGCCAACGCCATTTCACGTCGCTCTTCTCGTCGGGGCAGCAACGCGGCACGTCCGGGGACGAGTAGCCGAGGAGGGTGGCCGTCACGGCGCCCGCGCGGACGGCGAAGTCGCCGACGGTGGTGCCGTCCTTGGGGTCGAGCAGGGTCGCCACCAGGCGCGGCTTGCCGTCGGCGCCGCCCCGGGTGAGGACGTACACGCCGTCCGGCGGGGTGCCCATCGGGGAGTCGCAGTGAACCACGGCCACCGTCTCGGGGTTGCCGTCGCCGTCGAGGTCTCCGGTCGCCTTCTTCTGCACCACGGCCTTCACGGGGCCGCATTCGAGGGGGAACTCCACAGCGGCGGGGTCGGGCGCGGCCAACGGCGCCGGCGCGCTTCTCGTCTCGGGGGCATCGGGCTGGGCGGCCGTCGCCGCTCCGGGCTGCAGGACCGAGGAGAGGGCCACCACGCCGGCGAGCGCCGTGGCGGTGGCGAGCCAGTGGATGGGGCGGGTGTGGGTGTGGGCGAGCTCCGGGACGGCGGAAGGCTGCACTAGGAGTGTCTCCTGAGGGCTGTACCGGTGGGGTGGCCAAGATGGTGCCACACGTCACACCGCGAGGGAACGGCGGGGTGTGGGCTGACTGAGGCGGGGAAGTCAGAAGGGTTGCGGTTCCTGCCGTCGTGTCAGCGGGCCGGTGCCCGCTCGGGCCGCTGCCGGCGCGGGTGGCGGCAGCCGAGTGCCGCGGGGCTGGTCAAGGGCGTCGCGCGCGGGTTCACCCCGGGCGGCGTTCACCTCGGGCGGCAACGGAGAGGCGCCGTGGCGCAGTTCCGGTGCGGTGTCCGGGAACTGCGCCACGGCGCCTGTGCGTTGTGCGGGGTGGTGAGCCGTCTCAGCGGGCGGTGCCGCCGTCGGCGTTGGGTCCCGCGTAGTCCTCGCCGTAGGCGCCCTTGGCGGGGCGGCGGCGGCGCATGGGCGGCTCGACGCCGTCGGCCAGGCGGCGGGCCGTGAGCAGGAAGCCGGTGTGGCCGATCATCCGGTGGTCCGGGCGGACGGCCAGGCCCTCGATGTGCCAGTTACGGATCATCGTCTCCCAGGAGGTCGGCTCGTTGAAGCAGCCGATCTCCCGGATGGACTCGACGGTCCGCGCGAGCTGGGTGGTGGTCGCGACGTAGCAGCAGAGGATGCCGCCGGGGACGAGCGCCTTGGAGACGGCCTCCAGGCACTCCCAGGGGGCGAGCATGTCGAGGATGACGCGGTCGACGTCGGTGTCGGACAGGTTGTCCTGCAGGTCGCCGACGGTGAGCTGCCAGGCGGGGTGCGGGCCGCCGAAGTAGCGCTCGACGTTCGCCTGGGCGATCTCGGCGAAGTCGGCGCGGCGCTCGTAGCTGTGCAGCATGCCCTGATCGCCGATGGCGCGCAGCAGGAAGCTGCTGAGCGAGCCCGAGCCGACGCCGGCCTCCACGACGCGCGCGCCGGGGAAGATGTCG
This sequence comes from Streptomyces sp. NPDC085932, assembly GCF_044540525.1. Taxonomy (NCBI): domain Bacteria; kingdom Bacillati; phylum Actinomycetota; class Actinomycetes; order Kitasatosporales; family Streptomycetaceae; genus Streptomyces; species Streptomyces sp. NPDC085932. The sequence goes on along the minus strand of NZ_JBITSJ010000008.1, from coordinate 172,836 downwards.
GCGAAGGCGAGGATCTGCCCCGCGTCCTTCGGGTACACGACGGCTGCCCCGCGGGGCATGGACAGGACGTAGTCGGGGAGCAGGGGGCGCAGCGCGAGATAGGCGACGTTCCCCGTGGTGCGGACAACGCTGCCCTCGGGAGCGCCGATCAGCTCGTCGTGCGGGAAGGAACCCTTGTGGGTGTGGAAGTTCTTCCCGGCCTCGAGCGTGAACGTGTAGTGGCGGCCCTTGGGGTCGGTCAGCTGAACCTGGTCCCCGACCTTGAAGGGCCCGCGCCTGCGGGCGGCACCGGTCGGTTCGGACATGTGACCAGCCTACCGGCCTCCGGGAGGGCCTCCGACCACCGGGACGGCCGCCGGGACCACCGCCGCGCCCCCGTCAGGACGGCCTGGCCATCGCCTTGACGAAGGCGCGCTCCACGTCGGCCGCCGACAGCACGCCGTAGATCTCGCCGGTCTCCTCCACCACCAGGTACTCGGTCGCGGGGGTCGCGCGCAGGGCGTCGAGGAGTTCCTCGCCGGACAGCTCCGCCGAGACGCGCATGCCGTCGGTGAGGTCCTGGGCGAGACCGCTGACGGCGACCCAGGGGCGGCGGTGCTCCGGTACGCCGACGATGGCGGCCTCGCGGACGAGCGAGAGGGGCCGGCCGTCGGCGTCGACGACGACCAGGGCGCGGGCTCCGGCGGCGTTGGCGCGGCGCAGGGCCTCCGAGAGCGGGGTGTCGCCCTCGACGGGGACCGCGCGGCGGGTGAGCGTGCGTGCCTGCAGCTCGGGGAGGTGCTCGCGCAGCCGTGCCATGCGCAGGCTGTTGCCGGCGCCGGTCCAGATGATCGCGGCGAGGATGGCGGCGAGCAGGGCGTCCAGGACCGTGTCCATGCCGACGTTGTCCACCGCGTCGGAGCCGAGCGCGCCGGACTGGGTGAGCAGCGGCAGGCCGATGAGGACGGAGACGGCGAGGGCCCGGCCGACCCAGGCGGCGGCGATGGTGCCGCTCATCGGCTTGCCGGTGAGCTTCCAGACGACCGCGCGGAGCATGCGGCCGCCGTCGAGGGGCAGGCCGGGCAGCAGGTTGAACGCGGCCACGATCAGGTTGGAGATCATCAGGCCGGCCAGCAGCACGCCCGGGACGGTGCCCGGGTCCACGGCCTGCAGGCCGGCGTAGAAGACGCCGGCCAGGACGAGCGAGAGCAGCGGGCCGACGAACGCCAGCACGAATTCCCGGCCAGGGGTCTCGGCCTCCTTCTCGATCTCGGAGACGCCGCCGAAGAACTGGAGCTGGATGCGGCGGACCGGGAGCTTGAAGCGGAGGGCGGCGACGGTGTGGGCCAGTTCGTGGACCAGCACGGAGGCGTAGAAGGCCACGGCGAAGAAGAGCGAGACCAGGTAGCGGGCGGCGCCGAGCTCCGGCAGCACGCGCTCCAGCTGCCCGCCGAACACCCAGGTGATCAGGGCGGCGACCAGGAACCAGCTGGGGGCGACGTACACGGGCACCCCGAAGGGCCGTCCCATGAGCAGCCCACCCCGGGGCTCCGGCCGCTGGGGGGCGGGCCCCTTGCCGTCGGCGGAGTGCGCGAGGGGGCGGTGACCGGCGGCGGAGGGGGGTCCGGCCGGGGCCCCGGGCCGGTGATCCGGGGCCCCGGGGGCCGGAGCGTGGCGGTCCGGACTTTGGCCGGAGGGGGCGCTGCCCGGGTGACCGCGGTCCGCGCCGGGCTCGTCGGCGTCGGGGGCGCGGTGGCCAGGGTCCGCCGCCGGGCGGCCGTCGGCAGGGGGCGCGTGGTGATCGTCCGTGGTGGACCCGTGGGGCGCGGGACCGGGGTGAGGGTCGCCGGCGTAGGCGCGGTCGGGGTGGGCGTCGGCGGCGGGGCCGGTCGGGCCCGCCGGAGCATCCGTCCGGGGAGCCCCCGTGGCGTCCTGCTGTTCTGCCGTGCCGGCCTCGGGGGTGTTCGCCGTTGCGGGGCGAGGTGTCGGAGAGGGGGCCGCTGCCGGTCCCGGTCCTGAACCGTCTCCCGCCGGCTCGTTCGCCGGAGCGGGCCCGGCCGCCGGGGCATCCGCCGCGACGGGACCGGGTGCCGGGCTCGGCCCTGTCGGCTTCTCCCCCGCCGGCCCTTCCGCCGTCGGCTCCTCCCCCGCCGGCTCTCCAGTCGTCGGCATTTCCCCCGCCGGCTTCTCCTCCGCCAGTTGCTCCTCCGTCGGCGTTCCCGATGTCCGCTTCTCCGCCGTGGCCGGTTCGGGCTTCGGTGGGGCGGTGTCCGGTCCGGCCGGGGTGAAGGGGCGGTCCTCGACGGGGCGTTCGTCGGGGGAGGCCGGGCCGGCGGGCCGGGCCGGGGGTCCGGCGTGGTGCTCGGCCGACTCGTCGTTGCCGGACCGCGGCTGCCCGCGCCCGCCGCTCTCCTCCACCGGTGTCCCCTCGTTCGAAGCGTCTCCCGCGCCTGCCGGACGGGAGGGTCTCGAGTCGATGGTATGCGTCCGCCGAGGCGCGTTCCGCCCCGGCACCCCTGTGTTTCCCGTACGTCGACGGTCCCTCCCGGCTTCCCCCACGCGACGCGCTCGGCTCACTGTCGGTGGCGGGCCGTAAGGTCTGTGGCATGGAGACGAGCAGCGAGGGCACGGCGCAGCCCGAGAGCGGCCCCGCCCCGGCGGTGGAGCCGCCCGTCCCGGCGGTGCCCGGGGCGGCGGTGGACACGGCCGCGCAGACCGGGACGGAGGACACCGCCGCGCAGGCCGTGGCGGAGGCGGCTGCCGAGACGGCCGCCGTCAGCGACCTCGTGACGGGACCCCGCGCCATACCGCCCGCCTCGCTCTCCCCCTCCCGTGCGAGTGACTTCATGCAGTGCCCGCTGCTCTACCGCTTCCGGGTCATCGACCGCCTCCCGGAGAAGCCCAGCGAGGCGGCGACCCGGGGCACGCTGGTGCACGCGGTCCTGGAGCGCCTCTTCGACGCCCCGGCGGCGGAGCGTACGCCGCCCCGGGCGAAGTCGCTGATCCCCGGCCAGTGGGACCGGCTGCGCGAGACGCGGCCGGAGGTCGGTGAGCTGTTCGCCGACGACCCCGAGGGCGAGCGGCTGGCGCGCTGGCTGGGCGAGGCGGAGCGGCTCGTCGAGCGCTGGTTCACCCTGGAGGACCCCAGCCGGCTGGAGCCGGCCGAGCGGGAGCTGTTCGTCGAGGCGGAGCTGGACTCGGGGCTGCGGCTGCGCGGCATCATCGACCGGGTCGACGTGGCGCCCACGGGCGAGGTCCGGATCGTCGACTACAAGACGGGCAAGGCGCCCCGGCCCGAGTACTCCGAGGGCGCCCTGTTCCAGATGAAGTTCTACGCCCTCGTCGTCTGGCGGCTGAAGAACGTGGTGCCGCGCCGGCTGCAGCTGGTCTACCTCGGCAGTGGCGAGGTGCTCACGTACGACCCGGTCCTGGCGGATCTGGAGCGGGTCGAGCGCAAGCTGCTGGCGCTGTGGGAGGCGATCCGGCTGGCGACCGAGACGGGTGACTGGCGGCCGCGGCCGACGAAGCTGTGCGGCTGGTGCGACCACCAGGCGCACTGCCCGGAGTTCGGCGGCACTCCCCCGCCGTACCCGCTGCCGGTGCGCACGGCGGACGGCGGCGGCCCGGGGCTGGTCCCCCGGGCGGACGCGGTCGCCGCCGGTGAGGGCGCCTGAGTCCGGCGGGCCCGCGCAGGGCAGAATGGGGCCGGACTAGCGAAGGAGACTTACGTGGCCATCCGCGTCCTACTGGTCGACGACCAGCCACTGCTCCGTACGGGCTTCCGGATGATCCTGGAGGCCGAGCAGGACCTCGCGGTCGTCGGCGAGGCCGGAGACGGCCTCCAGGCGCTCGACCAGGTGCGGGCCCTCCAGCCCGACGTGGTGCTGATGGACATCCGCATGCCGCGGATGGACGGCGTGGAGGCGACCCGGCAGATCACCGGCCCCGGGCGCGACGGCCCGGCGAAGGTGCTGGTGCTCACCACCTTCGACCTCGACGAGTACGTGGTGGAGGCGCTGCGGGCCGGGGCGAGCGGCTTCCTGCTCAAGGACGCGCCCGCCAACGAGCTGGTGCAGGCCATCCGGGTCGTGGCCGCGGGCGAGGCGATGCTCGCGCCGAGCATCACGCGCCGGCTGCTCGACAAGTACGCCACGCACCTGCCCTCGGGCGACGAGCCGGTGCCGGACACGCTGCACACGCTGACCGACCGCGAGGTCGAGGTGCTGAAGCTGGTGGCGCGCGGCCTGTCCAACGCGGAGATCGCCGCGGACCTGTTCGTCAGCGAGACCACGGTCAAGACGCACGTCGGGCACGTGCTCACCAAGCTGGGTCTGCGCGACCGCGTGCAGGCGGCGGTGTACGCCTACGAGAGCGGACTGGTGCGCCCCGGGGCGCAGTAGGCGGAGCAAGCACAGCCGCGCAATGACGACCGGCACGACGAGAAGGGCGCCCCCTGCCGAGCAGGAGGCGCCCTTCGTCACATCCGTGCGTCAGGCGTCCTTGCTCAGCTCCCAGAAGCGGAACACGGTGGACGCGTCGAGGCAGTACTCCAGGCCGTAGACGCCGTCGCGGACGACCGCGTACTGCTTGGCCTGCCACACCGGCAGGACGGGCAGTTCGTCGGCGACGATGTCCTGCAGCTCGCCGAACTCCTTGTCCGTGGCCGCCCGGTTGGTGAGGGAGGCGGTGCGCGGGATGAGCGAGCCGGTGATGGTGCCGTTCTCGTAGTTGTTGTCGAGCACGTTGCCCTTGCCGAAGAAGGGGGCCGTGAAGTTGTCGGCGTCCGGGTAGTCGGGGACCCAGCCCTTGACGTAGACGCCGTACTTGCCGGCCGCGATGTCCTTCTCGTACTGGCCGAAGGGCACGGACTTCACGTCGGCGTCGAACAGACCGCTGGCGTTGAGCTGGCCGGCGATGGCGGTCAGCTCCTGGTCGGTGGCGGGGCCGTAACGCGAGGGGGTCGACCAGAGGGTCAGCTTCACCTTGCCGGTGATGCCGTCCTCGCGCAGCGCGTCCGCCGCCTTGGCCTTGGAGGGCCGGGCGCCGTAGGTGTCGAAGAAGGCGGTGTTGTGGCCCGCGATGCCGGCCGGGATGATCGAGTACAGCGGGGTCGCGGTGCCCTGGTAGACGTCCCGGATGAGGGCCTCGCGGTCGAGCAGGTGGGCGATGGCCCTGCGGACGCCGAGCTTTCCGGCGACCGGGTGGTCCATGTTGAACACCAGGTGCTGGACCTCGGCGCTGCTGCCCTCGACGACCTCGGCGCCGGTGCCGTCGTCGGCCTTCTCCATGTCGGCGATGTCGCTCGCGGTCAGACCGCGGTAGGCGATGTCGACTTCCTCGTTCTGGATGGCCTGCTTCAGGGCGGTCTGGTCGCCGTCGAAGAACTTGAGCGTCACGCCGGTGTTCTTCACCTCGGCGGTGCCCTTGTAGTTCTCGTTGACGGAGAAGACGGCGTGACCCTTGTCGATCGAGTCGAGCTTGTAAGGGCCGGAGCCGACGGCCCGGCCGTCCTCGCGCAGGCCGTCCGCGTCGTACTCGCGGTGGTCCACGATGGACCCGGCGCCGGAGGCGATCTTGCTGGGGAAGGTGGCGTCGGCCGTGTTGAGCCGGAAGACGACCGTCCGCTCGTCCGGCGTCTCGACCTTCTCCAGCGTCGGGAACATGATCGCGGGCCCGTCCGGGTCGTTGATCTTCAGCATGCGGTCGAAGGAGAACTTGACGTCCTTCGAGGTGAGTTCGTTCCCGTTGCTGAACTTCAGCCCGTCCTTCAGGGTGCACTTGTAGACCGTGGTCGCCGCGTCGCTGAAGGCGCAGGTCTCGGCGGCCTCGGGCTGCGGTTCGGTGGCGCCCTTGGGGAAGCTGAGCAGCGACTGGAAGACGTTGTTGAACAACAGCCAGGAGCCCGGGTCGTAGCCGGAGGCCGGATCGGTGGCCAGGACGTCGTCGGACATCCCCACCACCACGTTGGAGCCGTCCCCCGCGGAGTCTCCGGTCTCCGTGCCACAGCCGGTCAGCAGTCCGGAGGCGAGCCCGGCCACGATGGGCAGGACCGGCCACTGGTTGCGTATGTTCACGTGTGTGCCTTGTCGTCGGTTCTCGAGAACGCCCGGAGCCTGTCCCCGGCTCCGGGGCACGGTTCCCCGGGGGCCGCGGTCACCGGCCCCGGGGTTCCCTGGGGTACGTCAGCCGCTCACGCCTCGGCCGAGCTCCCACAGCTGGAGCGTCGAGGAGGAGTTGAGGGCGTAGGCGGTACCCGTGATGTCGTCGCGCGCGGCGACGTACTGCTTGCCCTGCCACAGCGGCAGCACCGGCACGTCACTGGCGACGATGTCCTGAATGTCCGTCAGGCTGGTGGAGGCGGACAGCCGGTCCGCCTCCCGGCGGGACTCGGGGATCAGGGTGTTGCGGATGCGGCTGTTGGCGTAGGGCGAGCCGAGGGTGTTGTCCTTGTCGAGGAACGGCGCGAGGAAGTTGTCGGCGTCCGGGAAGTCCGGGAACCAGCCCATGCCGTAGACGTCGTACTCGCCCTTCTTCTCGGCCGGGCGGAACGTGTTCCACGGGGTGCCCTTGATGTCGACCTCGAACAGGCCGCTGGAGTTCAGCTGGTCGCGCAGGACCTCGAACTCCTTCTTGGTGCCGGGGCCGTAGTGGTCGGTCGTGTAGTGCAGCGTGAGCTTCACCGGGGTGGTGACGTTCGCCTGGTTGAGCAGCGAGCGCGCCTTGGTGACGCTCGGTTCGCCGTACTTGTTGAAGAACGAGTTGGAGTGGCCCGTGACGCTGGCCGGGACCAGCGAGTACAGCGGCTCGGCCTGGGAGCCGTAGACCTTGGCGACCAGGGCGCTGCGGTTGACGACCTGGGCCATCGCCTGGCGGACGGCCTTGGACTTCACGCTCGGGGCGTCGGTGTTGAAGCCCAGGTAGCGGATCTCCAGGCCGGGCATCTCGACGAGGTCGACCTCGGTGTCCGCGTCGCCCGAGAGCTTGCGGATCTGGTCGGGCGACATGGCGCGGGTCATCAGGTCGATGTCGCCCTTCTCCAGCGCCTCGCCCATGGCGTCGGCGTCCTTGAAGGCGACCATCTCGACCTTGTCGTTGTTCACCTTCAGGGTCCCCTTGTACTCGGGGTTCTTGGTGAACTCGGCCCGGACCATCTCGTCGTTCTCGACGACGGCCTTGAGGGTGTACGGACCCGAGCCTTCGAGGTCGAAGCCGTCGCGCAGCTTGTTCTTCGGGTAGTCGTCCGGGTCGACGATGCCCGCGACCGGGGTCGACAGCTTGTACGGGAAGGTCGCGTCGGCCGTCTTGAGGTGGAAGATGACCTCGCGGTCGCCCTGCGTCTCGACCGTGTCGATGGTGGACAGCAGGGCGAAGACGCCGCTGTCGGCCTTGAGGGAGAGGGCGCGGTCGATGGAGTACTTCACGTCGGCCGCGGTGACCGGGTCGCCGTTGGCGAACTTCAGGCCGTCGCGCAGGGTGCAGGCGTAGCGCTCGTTGCCGGTGTCGGTGAAGCCGCAGCGCTCGGCGGCCTCGGGCACGGGCTCGCCCTCACCGCGCGGCTGGATCATCAGGGTCTGCACGGTCTGACGCAGGACGTTCCAGGTGCCGACGTCGTAGGCGTACGCCGGGTCGAGGGGCGCGGGCGCGTCCTTCGAGGCGGTGAACCGGTCCGTGGTGCCGACGACGATCGCGTCGCTGTCGCCGCTCCCGCTGCCGGAACCACCGCAGGCGGCGAGCACGGGCGCGAGCAGGCCGACCACGGCCGGCAGCACCAAAGTCTTGCGGTTCATGCTCGAGTTTCTCCAGAGCTGTCGACTCCGTGTACCCGGCATGCAGGGGTGGCGCAGCGGATCACGGGGGTGGGGCGAGGTTCTCGCGACGAGATTAGTCCGGCCCGGCAGGAACCCTCGCAGTGACCGGAGTTGAGCACCCATCACGCTGCGGAACCGGGCGCGGACGCACCGAAAACCCGACAGGGGAAGCTTTGGTGCAGCGTTCCATCAATCAGGACACAAGGGCACGCCGACGGCCCCCGGGAGGGGGTGCACAGCACACACCGGACCCGCTGTCGACCCCGGACCGCGTGGGGAACGTCACACGCGTAAACGGGTTCGAGGGTACGGGAATTCGGTCATCCGGAGGGGTTCGAATTCACCCGCGGAATTTCCGCCCTATCCCCGCTGCACGCTGGGTGAACGCCTAGCGCATTTCCGTCATCAGACCGTGCAGAAATGTCAGGTCGACCTCTTCGAGCGAGCTGACGACCGTACGCCCGAGGGCCGGCTGGATGGGGGCGACGGACGGCACGGCCACGACCCGGCAGCCGGCGGCCTCCGCCGCGGCGACGCCCGTGGCGGTGTCCTCGATGACGGCGCAGCGGGCCGGGTCGGCACCGAGGCCGGCGGCGGCCGCCAGGTAGGGGTCGGGGTGGGGCTTGGTGCGCGGCACCTCGTCGCCGGCGACCGTCAGGTGGAAGTGGTGCGCGCCGAGCGAGGCGAGCACCCGGTCGATGATGCGCCGGTGCGAGGCGGAGACGAGGGCCGTGGGGATCTCGTACTCGTACAGCTCGGCCAGCAGCCGGCCGGCGCCCGGCATCAGCGGCAGGGCGCGGCCGATGCGCTCCTCGAAGCCGTCGTTGAGCAGGACCGTGAGTTCGTCGAGGCCGATGTCGGCTCCGGTGGCCTCGATCAGGAAGCCCGCGCTGCGGGTCATGGGACCGCCCACCACGACATGGCGCCAGGACTCGTCGAGCCTGTGGCCGAGGGAGGCGAAGACCTCCACCTCGACGTCCCACCAGAAGCCCTCCGTGTCCACCAGGGTGCCGTCCATGTCGAGGAGCACGGCCTGGAGGGCCGATCCTTCGGCCGTCCGGGTACCGAGCGCGGGGACCGTACTGGTCATCCACCTACCTCCTTGAGGGACGATCAGGCCGGCTCCCACGAAGGGAACCGGCCTGCAGTGGACCGACCAGTCTACGTCGTCTTTGGCGGAAGTGCCTCGTTCGGCCGCTGTGCCCCCGGGCACACGGTGCGTACGCCGGGGGTGGCGGTGGCGTGTGCCCGGCGGGCCGGGTCAGCGGGCGTTGAAGTACTTCGCCTCGGGGTGGTGGATCACGATGGCGTCCGTGGACTGCTCCGGGTGCAGCTGGAACTCCTCGGACAGGTGGACGCCGATGCGCTCCGGCTGGAGCAGGTCGGCGATCTTCGCGCGGTCCTCCAGGTCGGGGCAGGCGCCGTAGCCGAGGGAGAAGCGGGCGCCCCGGTACTTGAGCTCGAACATGCCCTGCATCTCGTCCGGGTCCTCCCCGGCGAAGCCGAGTTCCGAGCGCACGCGCGCGTGCCAGTACTCGGCGAGGGCCTCGGCCAGCTGCACGGACAGACCGTGCAGTTCGAGGTAGTCGCGGTAGGCGTTGGCCTCGAACAGGCGCGCGGTCTCCTCGCCGATGCGCGAGCCGACGGTGACGACCTGGAGGCCGACGACGTCGGTCTCGCCGGACTCCTCCGGGCGGAAGAAGTCGGCCAGGCACAGGCGCCGGCCGCGGCGCTGGCGCGGGAAGGTGAAGCGGGTGCGCTCGTTGCCCTGGTCGTCCAGGATGATCAGGTCGTCGTCCTTGGAGACGCAGGGGAAGTAGCCGTAGACCACGGCCGCCTCCAGCAGGTTCTCCGTCTGGAGCCGGTCGAGCAGGCCGCGCAGCCGGGGGCGGCCCTCGCTCTCGACGAGTTCCTCGTAGGACGGGCCCTCGCCGGTGCGGGCCTGCTTCAGGCCCCACTGGCCCTTGAACAGGGCGCCCTCGTCGAGCCAGCTCGCGTACTCCTTGAGCTGGATGCCCTTGATGACCCGGGTGCCGCGGAAGGGGGGCTCGGGCACGGGGTTGTCGGTGGCCACGTCGGAGCGGACGTGCCCCTCCTCGGGGCGCTCCTCCACGGCGGCCGCGGCGGTGGCCCGGACCCGGCGCTGCTTCAGCTCGGGCAGCTTCGCGCCGGGCACGCCCCGCTTGACGCCGATGAGGGCGTCCATCAGGCGCAGGCCCTCGAAGGCGTCCCGGGCGTAGCGGACCTCGCCCTCGTAGAGCTCGTGCAGGTCCTGCTCGACGTAGGCGCGGGTGAGGGCGGCGCCGCCGAGGATGACCGGGTACTTCGCCGCCAGGTCGCGCTGGTTCAGCTCCTCCAGGTTCTCCTTCATGATCACCGTGGACTTGACCAGGAGACCGGACATGCCGATGACGTCGGCCCTGTGCTCCTCGGCCGCGTCCAGGATCGCGGAGACGGGCTGCTTGATGCCGAGGTTGACGACGTTGTAGCCGTTGTTGGTCAGGATGATGTCGACGAGGTTCTTGCCGATGTCGTGCACGTCGCCGCGCACGGTGGCGAGCACGATGGTGCCCTTGCCGGCCTCGTCGGTCTTCTCCATGTGCGGTTCGAGGTGGGCGACGGCGGCCTTCATCACCTCGGCGGACTGCAGGACGAACGGCAGTTGCATCTGGCCGGACCCGAACAGCTCGCCGACGACCTTCATGCCCTCCAGCAGGGTCTGGTTGACGATGTCGAGCGCGGGCCGCTCCCGGAGGGCCTCGTCGAGGTCGGCTTCGAGGCCGTTGCGCTCGCCGTCGATGATGCGGCGCTGCAGGCGCTCGTCCAGCGGGAGGGCGGCCAGTTCCTCGGCCCTGCCGGCCTTGAGGGACTTGGCGGTGGCGCCCTCGAAGAGCTGCATGAGCTTCTGCAGCGGGTCGTAGCCCTCGGCGCGGCGGTCGTGGATGAGGTCCAGAGCCGTCTGGACCTCCTCCTCGCTGAAGCGGGCGATCGGCAGGATCTTCGACGCGTGGACGATCGCCGAGTCCAGGCCCGCCTTGACGCACTCGTCGAGGAAGACGGAGTTCAGCAGGATGCGGGCGGCCGGATTGAGGCCGAAGGAGATGTTGGACAGGCCGAGGGTGGTCTGCACCTTCGGGTGGCGCCGCTTCAGCTCGCGGATGCCCTCGATGGTGGCGATGCCGTCCTTGCGGGACTCCTCCTGCCCGGTGCAGATGGTGAAGGTCAGGCAGTCGACGAGGATGTCCTCCTCGTGGATGCCCCAGGTGCCGGTGAGGTCGTCGATGAGCCGCTCGGCGATCTCGACCTTCTTCTCGGCGGTGCGGGCCTGGCCCTCCTCGTCGATGGTGAGCGCGATGAGGGCGGCGCCGTGCTCCTTGGCGAGCTGCGTGACCTTGGCGAAGCGGGACTCGGGGCCGTCGCCGTCCTCGTAGTTCACCGAGTTGATCACCGCGCGGCCGCCGAGCTTCTCCAGGCCGGCCCGGATCACGTCGACCTCGGTGGAGTCCAGCACGATCGGCAGCGTGGAGGCGGTGGCGAAGCGGCCGGCCAGTTCCTCCATGTCGGCGACGCCGTCGCGGCCGACGTAGTCCACGCACAGGTCGAGCATGTGCGCGCCCTCGCGGATCTGCTCGCGGGCCATCTCCACGCAGTCGTCCCAGCGGCCGTCCAGCATGGCCTCGCGGAACTTCTTCGAGCCGTTGGCGTTGGTGCGCTCGCCGATGGCCAGGTAGGAGGTGTCCTGCCGGAACGGCACCGACTGGTAGAGGGACGCGGCGCCCGGCTCGGGCCGCGGGTCGCGCTCGGGCGGGGTGACGTCCCGGACCCGCTCGACCAGTTGGCGCAGGTGCTCGGGGGTGGTGCCGCAGCAGCCGCCGACGAGGGAGAGGCCGTAGTCCCGGACGAAGTTCTGCTGGGCGTCGGCCAGGCCCTCGGGGTCGAGCGGGAAGTGGGCGCCGTCCTTGGTGAGGATCGGCAGGCCGGCGTTGGGCATGCACAGCAGCGGGATGCGCGAGTGCCGCGTCAGGTAGCGCAGGTGCTCGCTCATCTCGGCGGGGCCGGTGGAGCAGTTCAGGCCGATCATGTCGATGCCGAGGGGCTCCAGGGCGGTCAGCGCCGCGCCGATCTCGGAGCCGAGCAGCATGGTGCCGGTGGTCTCGAAGGCCATGGAACACAGCAGGGGGACCTCGACGCCGGTGGCCTCCATGGCCCGGCGGGCGCCGAGGACGGACGCCTTGGTCTGCAGCAGGTCCTGCGTGGTCTCCACGATCAGCGCGTCCGCGCCGCCGGCGAGCAGGCCCTCGGCGTTGGCCTGGTAGCCGTCGCGGATCGTGCCGTAGGTGATGTGGCCGAGCGTGGGCAGCTTGGTGCCGGGACCGATGGAGCCCAGGACCCAGCGGGGCCGCCCGTCCCGGGCGGCGTACTCGTCGGCCGCCTCGCGGGCGATGCGGGCGCCTGCCTCGGACAGTTCGTGGATCCGCTCGGAGATCTCGTACTCGGCCATGGCCGAGTGGTTGGCGCCGAAGGTGTTGGTCTCGACGCAGTCCACGCCGACGGCGAAGTACGCGTCGTGCACCGAGCGGACGATGTCCGGGCGGGTCACGTTGAGGATCTCGTTGCAGCCTTCGAGATTCTCGAAGTCCTCCAGCGTGGGGTCCTGTGCCTGGAGCATGGTGCCCATGGCACCGTCGGCGACCACCACACGGGTGGCCAGTGCCTCTCGGAGCGCGGACACGCGGGTCCGGCTGTCAGCGGAAGGGGTCGGCGGCAACGAGGCCATGAAAAGGGCTCCCTCGGATGCGACGGCTGTCGGCTATGCGGCTTCCCGGACATCCGGCAGGGCATCCGGGGACGGCGCACGGCGCCAGCGTAACCGGGAGTCGGCTCGGATGGGCAGCGCGTCCACGGGGCGGACGCGCCGGCTTCGCCGGGGCCGCCCGGGCGGCGGGCCGGTGGCGGTCCGGCCCGGGCCTGCCGGGTCCGGACGGGGCCGGGCGCAACAAATGGCGACCTGCCATTAGCGAGAGGTCGGCAACGACCGGTAGTGTTCGACATTGCCGAACGAGGGCTGTGGGCCCCGCTTGTCGGCGGTCGAAGGGGACGGAGGCAGTACGGCGATGGCACGGAACATCCAGTCGCTCGAGCGAGCGGCCGCGATGCTGCGGCTGCTGGCGGGCGGCGAGCGGCGGCTCGGCCTGTCGGACATCGCCTCGTCGCTGGGCCTGGCCAAGGGCACGGCCCACGGCATCCTGCGCACCCTCCAGCAGGAGGGCTTCGTGGAGCAGGACGACGCCTCCGGGCGTTACCAGCTCGGCGCGGAGCTGCTGCGCCTGGGCACCACCTACCTGGACGTGCACGAGCTGCGGGCGCGCGCCCTGGTGTGGACGGACGACCTGGCCCGCTCCAGCGGCGAGAGCGTCTACCTGGGCGTCCTGCACCAGCAGGGCGTACTGATCGTGCACCACGTGTTCCGGCCCGACGACAGCCGGCAGGTCCTGGAGATCGGGGCGATGCAGCCGCTGCACTCCACGGCCCTGGGCAAGGTGCTGTCCGCCTACGACCCGGTGGCGCACAGCGAGGCCCTGGAGGCCGACCGCAAGGCGTTCACGGACCGGACGGTGTGCGAGCCGGAGGAGTTCGAGCACATCCTCGACGTCACGCGCGCGCGGGGTTACGCGGCGGACGTGGAGGAGACCTGGGAGGGCGTCGCCTCGCTCGCCGCCCCCATCCACGACCGGCGGCGGATGCCGGTCGGCGCGGTCGGCATCACCGGCGCCGTGGAGCGGCTGTGCCGCACCGGCGAGGAGACCGTGCTGCGCCCGGAGCTCATCGCGGCCGTCCGGGACTGCGCCCGCGCGGTCTCGCGGGACCTGGGCGCCGGGCGGTTCTGACGCCACACGACGGAACCGGGGCGCCGCACGGCGTCCCGGCCTTCGGCATGCCCCGGCTCACCCCCGTTCCCACCTGCACGAAGATCCACGGACACACGCGATCAGTAACGATCGTGTTTTCGACTACACAGCTCTTGACGTGCTCGTAACGCCGAAGCAAGACTCCCGTCCATCGGTCGACATTGCCGAACAGCTACCGGCAATACGCGCTAGAGTGTGACAACGCCAGGCCGGTATCGAACTTCCCTGGACGTAGGACAAAGGAGTCGCGGGTGTCCAGCTCCGACATCTTCATCGGCGAGACCATCGGTACCGCCATACTCATCCTCCTCGGCGGTGGCGTCTGTGCCGCCGTCACGCTGAAGGCTTCCAAGGCACGTAACGCCGGCTGGCTCGCCATCACCTTCGGGTGGGGCTTCGCGGTGCTCACGGCGGTCTACACCACGGCGCCGCTCTCCGGCGCCCACCTGAACCCGGCCGTCACCCTCGCCCTCGCAATCAAGGACGGCGACTGGAAGAACGTCCCGGTCTACTGGGCCGGACAGGTCCTCGGCGCCATGATCGGCGCGGCCCTGGTCTGGATCGCCTACTACGGCCAGTTCCACGCCCACCTCACCGACCGCGAGATCGTCGGCGGTCCGGGTGCGCAGGACACGGCGGCCAAGGCCGTCGAGGCCCAGGAACAGGGCGCCGGCCCGGTGCTCGGCGTCTTCTCCACCGGCCCCGAGGTCCGGGTCGCCTGGCAGAACGTCGCCACGGAGATCATCGGCACGGTCGTGCTGGTGCTGGCCGTGCTCACCCAGGGCCTGAACGACGCGGGCAACGGACTGGGCACCCTGGGGGCCCTGATCACCGCGCTCGTGGTGGTCTCCATCGGCCTCTCCCTCGGCGGCCCGACGGGGTACGCGATCAACCCGGCCCGTGACCTCGGTCCGCGTATCGTGCACGCCCTGCTGCCGCTGCCCAACAAGGGCGGCTCCGACTGGGGCTACGCCTGGGTCCCCGTGGTGGGTCCGCTGATCGGCGGCGCCATCGCGGCAGGCATCTACAACGTCGCGTTCGCCTAGGAGGACCGCGCGTCCGCGCGAAACTTCCAGCAAGCGCCGTACGTAAAGCCCCTTGAACCCGGAATTATCAGGAGCACACAGTGACCGACGCGCACACCGCCGGCCCCTTCATCGCCGCCATCGACCAGGGCACCACCTCGTCCCGCTGCATCGTCTTCGACCGGGACGGCCGGATCGTCTCCGTCGACCAGAAGGAGCACGAGCAGATCTTCCCGAAGCCGGGCTGGGTCGAGCACAACGCCACCGAGATCTGGACGAACGTTCAGGAGGTCGTCGCCGGGGCCATCGAGAAGGCCGGCATCACCCGCGACGACATCAAGGCCATCGGCATCACCAACCAGCGCGAGACGACCGTGCTGTGGGACAGGAACACCGGTGAGCCCGTCCACAACGCCATCGTCTGGCAGGACACCCGCACCGACGCCCTCTGCCGCGAGCTCGGCCGCAACGTCGGCCAGGACCGCTTCCGCCGCGAGACCGGCCTTCCCCTCGCCTCCTACTTCGCCGGTCCGAAGGCCCGCTGGCTGCTCGACAACGTCGACGGTCTGAAGGAGCGCGCCGAGGCGGGCGACATCCTCTTCGGCACGATGGACACTTGGGTCATCTGGAACCTGACCGGTGGGGTCGACGGCGGCAAGCACGTCACGGACGTCACCAACGCCTCGCGCACGATGCTGATGAACCTGCACACCATGCAGTGGGACGACAAGATCTGCGAGTCGATCGGCGTCCCGAAGCAGATCCTGCCCGAGATCCGTTCCTCCGCCGAGGTCTACGGCGAGATCACCGGCGGCAAGCTGGGCGACCTGCTCGGCGGCATCCCGGTCGCCTCCGCGCTCGGCGACCAGCAGGCCGCCCTGTTCGGCCAGACCTGTTTCGCCGAGGGCGAGACCAAGTCCACCTACGGCACCGGCACCTTCATGGTGATGAACACCGGTGACAAGATCATCAACTCCTACAGCGGCCTGCTCACCACCGTCGGCTACAAGATCGGCGACCAGGACACGGTCTACGCCCTGGAGGGCTCGATCGCCGTCACGGGTTCGCTGGTGCAGTGGATGCGCGACCAGATGGGCCTGATCTCCACCGCCGCCGAGATCGAGACCCTCGCCCTGTCGGTCGAGGACAACGGCGGCGCCTACTTCGTGCCGGCCTTCTCCGGCCTGTTCGCCCCGTACTGGCGCTCCGACGCCCGCGGTGTGATCGCCGGCCTGACCCGGTACGTCACCAAGGCGCACCTCGCGCGCGCCGTCCTGGAGGCCACCGCCTGGCAGACGCGGGAGATCGCCGACGCCATGACGAAGGACTCCGGTGTCGAACTGGCCGCCCTGAAGGTCGACGGCGGCATGACCTCCAACAACCTGCTGATGCAGACCCTGGCCGACTTCGTGGACGCCCCCGTGGTGCGCCCGATGGTCGCCGAGACCACCTGCCTCGGCGCCGCCTACGCCGCCGGTCTCGCCGTCGGCTTCTGGAACAGCACCGACGACCTGCGCGCCAACTGGCGGCGGGCCGCCGAGTGGACCCCCCGCATGGACGCGGAGACCCGCGCCCGTGAGTACAAGAACTGGCTCAAGGCCGTCGAGCGGACCATGGGCTGGCTCGAGGACGAGGAGTAAGAAACAGCATGACCACTCAGTCCACCCTGCAGTCCGTGCCTGCCCTGGGGACGCACCCGGCCTCCGGCTCGAACCCGAGCCGGGCCGAGACCAGGGAGCAGCTCGCCAAGGCGTCGTACGACCTTCTCGTGATCGGCGGTGGCATCCTGGGCATCTCCACCGCCTGGCATGCCGCGCAGTCCGGCCTCAGGGTGGCTCTGGTGGACGCCGGCGACTTCGCCGGCGCCACGTCCTCCGCCTCCTCCAAGCTGCTCCACGGCGGTCTGCGCTACCTGCAGACCGGCGCGGTGAAGCTGGTGGCGGAGAACCACTTCGAGCGCCGCGCGGTCTCCCGCCAGGTGGCCCCCCACCTGGCGAACCCGCTCACGTTCTACCTCCCCGTGTACAAGGGCGGGCCGCACGGCGCGGCGAAGCTGGGCGCGGGCGTCTTCGCCTACTCCGCGCTGTCCGCCTTCGGCGACGGCGTCGGGCACCTGCTCTCGCCGGCCAAGGCCGCGCAGGACGTGCCCGAGCTGCGCACCGAGAACCTCAAGGCCGTGGCCGTCTACGGCGACGACCAGATGAACGACGCCCGCATGGCGCTGATGACGGTCCGCGCCGCCGTCGAGGCCGGGGCGGTCGTCCTCAACCACGCCGAGGTCACCGGCCTGCGCTTCACCCAGGGCCGGGTCACGGGCGCCGAGCTGAAGGACCGCCTGTCCGGCGACGAGTTCGGCGTCGACGCCCGGCTGGTGCTGAACGCCACCGGCCCCTGGGTCGACCACCTGCGCAGGATGGAGAACCCGAACGCGGCGCCCTCCATCCGCCTCTCCAAGGGCGCGCACCTGGTCCTGAAGCGCACCTCCCCCTGGAAGGCCGCGCTCGCCACCCCGATCGACAAGTACCGCATCACCTTCGCCCTCCCGTGGGAGGACATGCTGCTGCTCGGCACCACCGACGAGGTGTTCGAGGGCGACCCGGCGGACGTCTCGGTCACCGAGCAGGACATATCCCAGATCCTCGACGAGGCCGCCTTCTCGGTCCGCGACCAGCAGCTCAGCCGGGACCTGATCACGTACTCCTTCGCCGGTCTGCGCGTGCTGCCGGGCGGCCCCGGCGACACCGCCAAGGCCAAGCGCGAGACGGTCGTCACCGAGGGCCGGGGCGGCATGCTGTCCGTCGCGGGCGGCAAGTGGACCACCTTCCGCCACATCGGCCGGACGATCATGAAGAAGCTGGAGTCGCTGCCGGGCCACCCGCTCGGCGACGACTTCGAGCCGATCAGCGCGCTGCCGAAGAAGCTGCCGCTGCCCGGTATCGCCAACCCGCGCGCGGTCGCCCACCGGCTGCTGACCGACCGCCCGGCGCCCGGCCCGCGCATGGCGGCCGACACGGCCCGGCACCTGGCCACGCACTACGGCTCGCTGGCCTTCGACATCGCCCGGCTGGCCAACGAGAGCCCGGAGCTCGCCGAGCGCGTCCACCCCGACGCCCCGGAGATCTGGGCCCAGGTCGTCTGGGCCCGGGACCACGAGTGGGCCGAGACGCAGGACGACGTGCTGCGCCGCCGCACCACGCTGACCATCCGCGGCCTTGCCACGGACGAGGTCCGCGGCAAGGTGCAGGACCTGCTCGACAAGAAGTAGGCACCACCCGGCAGGACCGGGGGTCGCGCGGGGCGGTTCCACGCCGACGGAGCCGCCCCTTCCGCGTTCCCGGGCCCCCATAATGACCCGATACGTCGGAGGTCTTGAGCGACAGGGAGGCCGCCATGGCAGTCACCGACGAGGCGATCGAGAAGATCAAGGGGATGATCGTCTCCGGCGCGCTGCGACCGGGCGACCGGCTGCCCAGGGAGAGCGAACTCGCCGCCGGTCTCGGACTGTCCCGCAACTCCCTTCGGGAGGCCGTCCGCGCCCTGTCCCTCATCCGCGTCCTCGACGTCCGCCAGGGCGACGGCACCTACGTCACCAGCCTCGACCCGCACCTGCTGCTGGAGGCGATCGGCTTCGTCGTGGACTTCCACCGCGACGACACGGTCCTGGAGTTCCTGGCCGTCCGCCGCATCCTGGAGCCGGCCGCGACGGCGATGGCGGCCACCAGGATCAGCGAGCAGCAACTGGACGCGCTCACGGCGCAGCTGGACCGGCTCGGCGACGCCCCGTCCGTGGAGGATCTCGTCGCGTGCGACCTGGAGTTCCACCGCGGCATCGTGTCGAGCGCGGGCAACTCGGTGCTGTGCTCCCTGCTCGACGGGCTGTCGGGCCCCACCACCCGGGCGCGGGTCTGGCGCGGTCTGACCCAGGAGGACGCCGTGGGCCGCACGCTGCGCGAGCACCGGGCGATCCTGGCCGCCCTGCGCGACCGGGACGCCGAGGCGGCGCGCTCGTGGGCGACCGTGCACATCGCGAGCGTGGAGCAGTGGCTGCGCTCCACGCTGTGACCAGGGCCTCACGGACCGCTCGGCGAGATCCGGGGGTGTTCCCGGGTGGATCACGGGGCAGTGATGGGGGCACTCCCCCTGCGAGGGGGCTGCGGACGCCCCCTTGGCACGCCGTAAAGTTGGGGGGTCAAGCGAGGGCACGTCGGAAGGAGGCACTGGGTGATCGAGCTCGAGGGGGTTCCCGAGCTGATCGACCCGGTCATGGTGGCCGCGTTCGAGGGCTGGAACGATGCCGGCGACGCCGCCTCCACCGCGGTCGCGCATCTGGACAGGGAGTGGAAGGGCGAGGTCTTCGCGGCGCTGGACGCCGAGGACTACTACGACTTCCAGGTCAACCGCCCCACGGTCTTCATGGAAGCGGGCGTCCGCAAGATCACATGGCCGACGACAAGGTTGTCGGTGGTCCGGGTCGGCGGTGACAAGCCGCGCGACCTGGTGCTGGTCCGCGGGATCGAGCCGTCCATGCGGTGGCGTTCGTTCTGCAACGAACTGCTCGGCTTCGCACACGAACTCGGCGTGGAACTGGTGGTCGTCCTGGGCGCCCTGCTCGGTGACACCCCGCACACGCGTCCGGTGCCGATCAGCGGGACGACGTCCGATCCGGACCTGGCACGGCGCATGGACCTGGAGGAGACCAAGTACGAGGGCCCCACGGGCATCGTCGGTGTCCTCCAGGAGGCGTGCACGCACGCGGGCGTGCCGGCGGTCTCGCTGTGGGCGGCGGTGCCGCACTACGTGTCGCAGCCGCCCAACCCGAAGGCCACGCTGGCCCTGCTGAACCGGCTGGAGGACCTGATCGACGTGCGCATCCCACTGGGCGAGCTGCCCGAGGACGCGCGCGCCTGGCAGGTCGGCGTGGACCAGCTGGCCGCGGAGGACAGCGAGGTCGCCGAGTACGTCCAGTCGCTGGAGGAGGCCCGGGACACCGCGGAGCTGCCGGAGGCGTCGGGCGAGGCGATCGCCCGCGAGTTCGAGCGCTACCTGCGGCGCCGGGACGGCGGCGGACCGCCCGCGGCCGGCGGGCACGCGACGGCGGACGGCAGCGACAGCACGTCGTACCTGCGGGACAACCCCAGTGGCCGCACGCGCCCGCCGAAGCCGCCCAAGCCGGGCACGGACGACGAGGATTCGTCGGAGGACTGAGCAGCAGCGCGAAGGGGCGTCTCCCGGCCGGGAGACGCCCCTTCGCGTCGGGGCCACCGGGGTGCGGCTACAGCGCCACGCCCAGCAGCGCGTCCACCGCCCGGGAGACCACGCCGGGCGCGCCGATGTCCGTGCCGCCGTCCCGCTCCTGCCGGGCGACCCAGCGGTCGACCGCGGCGAGCGCGGCCGGGGCGTCCAGGTCGTCGGCCAGGGCCTCGCGCATCTCCTCCACGAGCGTCTCGGCGGGCGGGCCGTCCGGCCGGGACACCGCGGCCCGCCAGCGGCCGAGCCGTGCCACGGCGTCCTGGAGGACCTGGTCGGTCCACTCCCAGTCGGCCCGGTAGTGGTGGGCGAGCAGCGCGAGCCGGATGGCGGCCGGGTCGACGCCCTCGCGCCTCAGCGCGGAGACGAAGACCAGGTTGCCCTTGGACTTGGACATCTTCTCGCCGTCCAGGGCGACCATGCCGGCGTGCACGTACGCCTTCGCCATGGGGAACTCGCCGGTCAGCACCTGGGCGTGGGAGGCGCCCATCTCGTGGTGCGGGAAGGCCAGGTCGGAGCCGCCGCCCTGGATGTCGAAGCCCATGCCGAGATGGTCCAGGGCGATGGCGACGCACTCGATGTGCCAGCCGGGCCGGCCGCGGCCCAGCGAGCCGCCGTCCCAGCTGGGCTCGCCCTCGCGGGCGGCCATCCACAGCATCGGGTCGAGCGGGTTCTTCTTGCCGGGCCGGTCCGGGTCGCCGCCGCGCTCGGCGGACAGCAGCCGCATCGCCGCGGCGTCCAGGTTCGAGACCTGGCCGAAGTGCGGGTCGGACTCGACGGAGAAGTACACGTCCCCTTCGAGCTCGTAGGCCGCGCCCAGGTCCCGGAGCCGCTCGACGAGGGGGACGATCCCGGGTATGGCCTCGACGGCGCCTATGTACTGCCGCGGCGGCAGCATCCGCAGGGCCGTCATGTCCTCACGGAAGAGGGCCGTCTCCTGCTCGGCGAGCGCCACCCAGTCGATGCCGTCGCGCTGGGCCCGCTCCAGGAGCGGATCGTCGACGTCGGTGACGTTCTGGACGTAGTGAACCTGCCGCTTGGTGTCGAGCCACACGCGCTGCACGAGGTCGAACGCGTTGTAGGTCGCCGCGTGTCCCATGTGTGTGGCGTCGTACGGCGTGATGCCACAGACGTAGATTCGGGCGACGGGACCGGGGTCGAGGGTGACGAGGCCGCCGGTCGCGGTGTCGTGGATCCTCAGGTCGCGGCCCTGACCAGGCAGGGCGGGGACCTCGGAAGCGGGCCAGGCATGCATGCCTTGAGCCTAACCGGACTGAAGTTCCATATACGAATGGGAGCGGGCCGGACGGCCGAGAAGGCGCTCTTGCGGCGAACCGGCCCGGTGTGCTGCTACACGGGTGGCCAGGGAATGGCGGGCCATTCCCCGCTCGGCTCGGGGTGGGTCCGGGAGGTGAGCAGCGCCGCCACCCGGGCGCGGGTGGCGTCGAGCTCGGCGCCGGTGATCAGCGGTGCCAGCCGGGCGGCGAGCGT
The DNA here is from genome assembly GCF_044540525.1 of Streptomyces sp. NPDC085932. Lineage (NCBI taxonomy): Bacteria > Bacillati > Actinomycetota > Actinomycetes > Kitasatosporales > Streptomycetaceae > Streptomyces > Streptomyces sp. NPDC085932. Next base: position 151,377 of record NZ_JBITSJ010000008.1, on the reverse strand, counting down.
CCCGCCCTCCGCGAGGTCCTTCCGCAGGCCTTCGAGGACGTCGAGGGCCTCCTGGGTCAGGGGCTCCCCCGCCCAGCCCCACAGCAGGGTGCGCAGCTTGTTCTCGGCGTTGAAGGTGACCCCGTGGTCGATGCCGTACAGCCGTCCGTCGCCGGTGGGCAGCAGGTGCCCGCCCTTGCGGTCGGCGTTGTTGAGGACGGCGTCCAGCACGGCGAGGCGCCGCAGCCGCTCGTCGTCGGCGTGCACGAGCAGCGCGGTGCGCCCCTCGCCGACCTCGGCGAAGCCGATCGCCTTCCAGCCCGGCTCCGGTTCCTGCGCGTCGACGAGCGCGAGCAGTTCCGCGTCGGGCGTCGCCTCGATCCACAGCTGGCACATGCCCTCGCCGTAGGGGCCCTCGCGCAGCACGGTGGGGGGCACCAGGCCCCAGCCGGTCGCCTCGGAGACCTCCCAGGCCGCGACCTCGCGCTGGGCGAGCGTGCCGTCGGGGAAGTCCCACAGGGGGCGCTCACCGGCGACCGGCTTGTAGACGCAGGCCGCCTCCCGGCCGTCGTACGCCACCGTGCAGTACAGCGCCGCGTTGGAGGCCTCACGGATGCGGCCGCGCACGGTGAGTTCGCCGCGGGCGAGCAGCTCGGCCGTGTCCGGGGGAGGTGTCACGCTCCGCGGCGGTATCCGTTCTGGCGCGGACATACGTGTCCTTCCGGGTCGAGCGGGAGGCTGCACAGCGGGCACGGCGGCCGCCCGGCGTTGACGACGTCGAGGGCGCGCTTGGCGAAGGCCCTGGCCTGCGCGCCGGTGAGGCGGACCCGCAGCATCGGGGGGCCGTTCTCCTCGTCCTGGAGCAGTCGTTCCTCGGCCTCGGCGAGGTCCTCCTCGGACTCGGCGTCGAGTTCGACGAGCGCCTGCGCCTCGACGATCATGAGCTGTTCCTCGCCGTCCCAGGCGAGCGCCATGGTGCCGACCCGGAACTCCTCCTCGATGGGGGTGTCCAGCGGGGCGGTGTCGGTGATCTCCGAGGGGGCGACGGCGGGGACGGAGGCGCTGCCGCCGCTACGGCGTACGACCTCGTCGAGCAGTTCGTCCATGCGTTCGGCGAGCGCCGCGACCTGGGTCTTCTCCAGGGCCACGCTGGTCACCCGGGAGCCGGCGACGGCCTGGAGGAAGAACGAACGGCGCCCGGGCAGTCCGACCGTACCGGCCACGAAGCGCTCCGGATGGTCGTAGAGGAACACCTGACGGGACACGTCCTGTCTCCATTGGAATCGTGGGAACCGTGGGGGCACGGCACTGCTGCGACCGCTTCACCCTACTGCGGCCGACGATCACGGTGCGCCCGCACCACCCCCGACGGGGGCCTCCTCGCCCGGCGGTTCCTCGCGCGGCACCAGGGACGTGAAGTCGCCGGTGTCGCCGAGGCGGACGAGGAACGGTCGCAGTCGTGTGTAGCGGATCGCGGTGATGGAACAGGGGTCGACGGAGATCCGCTGGAAGAGGTCCAGGTGAAGTCCGAGTGCGTCCGCGACGAGGGACTTGATGATGTCGCCGTGCGAGCACATCAGGTAGACGGCGTCGGCGCCGTGGTCGCGCTCCACGCGCGCGTTCCACTCGCGCACGGCCTCCGCGGCACGCGTCTGCATAGCTCGCATCGACTCCCCGCCGGGGAACGCCGCCGCGGACGGGTGCGCCTGCACGACCTCCATCAGCGGCTCGTCCTTGAGCTCGGCGAGCTTGCGCCCGGACCAGTCGCCGTAGTGGCACTCTCCGATGCGCTCGTCGGTGTGGGGACTGAGCTCCGGCCGGGCCTGCAGCAGCGGCCGGATCGTCTCCTGGCAGCGTTGGAGGGGACTGGTCACGATTTCGGCGAGGGGCAGTTCCGCGAGCCGCCCGGGCAGCGCGGCGGCCTGCGCGGCCCCGCGCTCGTCGAGGGCGACGCCGGGCGTCCACCCGGCGAGCAGTCCCTCGGTGTTGGCGGTGGAGCGTCCGTGCCTGACCAGGATCAGCGTGGGCATGCGCTCCAGCGTAGGCGCACGCACGCGTGCGGTGTCGTTCGAGTGACGGGAGACTCGCTTCGTGATCGTCGACTGTGCCATCTACCGCGACGGACATCGGACGGACGGGCCGGAGGACTTCTCCGACGCCCTGGGGGAGGCGCGTGCGGCGGGCGGGTTCGTGTGGATCGGGCTGCACGAGCCGACGGAACGCGAGTTCGAGCACGTCACCGAGGAGTTCGGCCTGCATCCGCTGGCCGTCGAGGACGCCCTCAAGGCCCACCAGCGGCCCAAGCTGGAGATCTACGACGACTCCCTCTTCGTGGTCCTCAAGCCGGTGGTCTACGAGCCGCGCAGCGACAAGGTGTCCGCGGGCGAGATCATGGTCTTCCTGGGCGACGGCTTCGTGGTGACCGTCCGGCACGGTGAGGGCGCCCCGCTGAAGGCGGTACGGCACCGGCTGGAGCACGAGCCGGAACTGCTGGGCACCGGGCCCACGGCGGTGCTGTACGCGGTCGCCGACGCCGCGGTCGACCACTACCTGGACGTGGCGCTGGAACTGCAGGCGGACCTGGAGGGCCTGGAGGCGGAGGTCTTCTCCCCCGACGGCGGCGGCTCACGCCACACCGCGTCCCGGATCTACGACTTCAAGCGGCAGGTGCTGGAGTTCCGCCGGGCCACCGGTCCGCTGTCCCTGCCGATGAGCCGGCTGGCGGGCACGGCACCCTACGGCGTGGCCGTGCCCTTCGTGGACGACCGGGCCCGGCCGTTCTTCCGGGATGTCAGCGACCATCTCACGCGCGTGAACGAGTCCGTGGAGAACCTCGACCGGCTGGTGTCCGACATCCTCTCGGCGCATCTGGCGCAGATGAGCGTCCGGCAGAACGACGACATGCGGAAGATCTCGGCGTGGGCGGCCATGGCCGCGATCCCCACGATGGTCGCGGGGATCTACGGCATGAACTTCGAGCACATGCCCGAGCTGCGCTGGGTCTGGTCCTATCCGGCGCTGATCGCCCTGATGGTCGTGCTGGAGGTCATGGTGTTCCGGCTGTTCAAGCGCCGGGGGTGGCTGTAGGGCCCGCGGGCCGGTTCAGGCGAACTCGGGTTCCGGCGAGGCCGGGCCGCCGAGGGCGTTGCGGCGCCGCGGCGGGCTCAGCGACACCATCCGGCGCCAGCCGCCGAGCCGTTCGTAGGCGTACACGGCGTGGATGCCGGCCTGCAGCACCGCCGCCTTGGCCCGGGACCAGCCGAGGATGCGGCCCATGTGCGCCATGACGGCGAGGCTGACGTCGCGGTAGATCCGGATCTCGGCGTGCGCGCACTCGCGCAGGGTCCGCTGGATGAGCCGGCCGTGGCCCGCCCGGGCGAAGCGCAGCAGCTCCTCGTGGCAGTAGGCGAGGTGGTTGTCCTCGTCGTTGGAGATCTGCTTGACGGCGCGGCCGATGCCGGGGTGGTCGGCGAAGTGCTTGCGCAGCAGGTCCATCTGCTCGGAGGCGCGCTGTTCGGTGACCCTGCTGTGGGAGAGGTAGGTGACGATGTCCCGGACGGTGAGCCGCTCGTCGCGCTTGAGCTGCTCGTGGGCGAGACCGATGCCGTTCTTCTCCAGGAGCATCGTGTAGTCGGTCTCCGGCGGGACCGGGACGGGGTCGAGGCCGCGCTTCTTCATCAGGGCGTTGAAGATCCGGCCGTGCTTGTCCTCGTCGGCGCCGTGCCGGGAGATCTTCGGTGCGAGCTCGCGCTCGCTGTCGGGGACGAGCGCGGCGATGCGGGCGTTCTCCCAGCCGCCCTGGGACTCGCCGCTGGCGGCGATGGAACAGAACAGGGCGAAGGACTCGTCGTCGTCGAGGATCTCCTGGAACAGACTCTTGGCCGAAAGCATCGTGGGCACCTCTTCCCGCGCGCGTGCGCGTGCTGCAGGATCCGCAGGTTTCCGCGAAGAACGAGTCAAGTGCGGGGTACGGGGCGCTGCAACAGGTGTGCCGGACATCTCCGCCGAATGGGGGACGTGCGGGGAGACGTCCCGGCCCGCCCGGCCCGGCCGCGGGCGTAACCGGCAGCGGTCCGGCGCGTTGTTCCGCGTGACGGCCGTGGCGGGGAAGACCCCCGAGCCCCCACCACGGCCGCGGAAACTCGGGCCTCAGGCGAGGCCGGCACGCTCCAGGGCCTGGGTGCCGGCCCGCAGGGAGGCCAGCCGCTCGTCGAGCGTGAAGCCCGCCGGGGCGAGCGTGAGGGTGGTGACGCCGGCCTCCGCGTAGGCCTTCATCCGCTCGGCGATGCGGTCCACGGAACCGAGCAGGGTCGTCTTGTCGATCAGGTCGTGCGGTACGGCGGCCGCGGCGCCCTGCTTGTCGCCGGAGAGGTACTTGTCCTGGATCTCGGCGGCTTCCTTCTCGTACCCCATGCGCTGGGCGAGCTGGTTGTAGAAGTTCTGCTTGCGGCTGCCCATGCCGCCGACGTACAGCGCGGTGTAGGGGCGGAAGGTGTCGGCCAGTGTGGTGACGTCCTTGTCGTCGCCCACGGCGAGCGGCAGCGTCGGGCAGACGTCGAAGCCGTCGAGGGTCTTGCCGGCCTTCTCGCGGCCCGCGCGCAGGTGCTTGATCGCCGTGTCCTCCAGGTGGTCCGCGGAGGGGAAGATCAGCAGGGCGCCGTCGGCGATCTCGCCGGTCTGTTCGAGGTTCTTCGGGCCGATGGCGGCGATGTACAGCGGGATGTGCTCGCGCTGCGGGTGCACCGTCAGCTTGATGGGCTTGCCCGGGCCGCCGGGCAGGGGCAGCATCCAGTGCTGTCCCTCGTAGGACAGGCGCTCGCGGGTCATGGCCTTGCGGATGATCTCGACGTACTCGCGGGTGCGGGCCAGCGGCTTGTCGAACTTGACGCCGTACCAGCCCTCGGAGACCTGCGGGCCGGAGACGCCGAGGCCGAGGCGGAAGCGGCCGCCGGAGAGGGAGTCGAGGGTGGCGGCGGTCATCGCGGTCATCGCGGGCTGGCGGGCCGGGATCTGGAAGATGGCGGAGCCGACGTCGATGCGTTCGGTCTGGGCGGCGACCCAGGTCAGGACGGTGGCCGCGTCCGAGCCGTAGGCCTCGGCGGCCCAGCAGACGGCGTAACCGAGCCGGTCGGCCTCCTGGGCGACGGCCAGGTTGTCCGCGTCCATTCCGGCACCCCAGTAGCCGAGGTTGATACCGAGCTGCATGCCGCATCCCCTTACTGATCAGTAACGTGCCTTGTGCGCCGACCTTAGCGCGGGGCCGCCGCACGGGACAGCGATGCGGCCGGAGCCTTTCAAGTCCGTGAACAAGAATCATGTACACGACCATTGACGCGTACACAGCACATCCTTAACGTCACCGGAAAGCGCTTTCTAACCCCACCCGCACCCCGCACACGGAACGGAGAGTACGGATGAAGCGAGCAACATCGGCGCGACTCGGCGCGGCCCTGGCCACCCTGGCCCTGGCCACCGCGGCCGGAACGCTGGTCCCGGTGCCCGCGGCCTCGGCGGCGACCGGCCCCGCCACCGGCTACGCGAGCCAGAACGGCGGGACCACCGGCGGCGCAGGCGGGCAGACGGTCCGGGCGACGACGGGGACCGCGATCCACGCCGCCCTGTGCAGCCGCGCGAGCAGCAGCACCCCCCTCGTCATCGAGGTCACGGGGACCATCACCCACGCCGGCACCAAGAAGGTCTCCGGGAGCAGCTGCGACACCGCCGACGGCGTGATCGAGCTCAAGAGGATCAGCAACGTGACCATCGTCGGGGTCGGCGGCGGTGCCGTCTTCGACCAAGTGGGCATCCACATCCGCGAATCGAAGAACATCGTCATCCAGAACGTGACCGTGCGGAACGTCAAGAAGTCCGGCTCCCCCACGTCCAACGGCGGCGACGCCATCGGCATGGAGAGCAACGTCCGCAACGTCTGGGTCGACCACACCACCCTGGAGGCCTCGGGCGGCGAATCGGAGGGCTACGACGGCCTGTTCGACATGAAGAACAACACCCAGTACGTGACGCTGTCCTACAGCGTCCTGCGCAACTCGGGCCGCGGCGGCCTGGTCGGCAGCAGCGAGAGCGACCGGTCGAACGGGTTCGTCACGTACCACCACAACCGCTACGAGAACATCGACTCCCGCGCCCCGCTGCTGCGCGGCGGCATCGCGCACATGTACAACAACCACTACGTGCGCCTCAACGAGTCCGGCATCAACTCCCGGGCCGGCGCCCGCGCCAGGGTGGACAACAACTACTTCGAGGACTCCAAGGACGTCCTCGGCACCTTCTACACCGACGAGGCCGGCTACTGGCAGGTCGGCGGCAACGTCTTCGACAACGTGACGTGGTCGCAGCCGGGCAGCGAGAACCACCCGGCGGGGCCCGACCCGACCTCGAACACCACGGTCTCCCTCCCCTACTCCTTCCGTCCCGACGCGGCCGGCTGCGTCCCGGCGGTCGTGAACCGGACGGCGGGCGCCGACAAGGGACTGCAGGTGTCGGACGGCAGTTGCTGACCTCGGGCATCGGGCTGTGGCGGCCGGGCGGAACTCACCGGGCCGTCCCCGGAAATCGGTCGTCCACAGCCACCCACACGACAGGTTCTGGCCAGTAATCTCGGCGTTCATGGAGCAGAGGCATCTCGGCCGCACCGGCCTGCGTGTGTCACGGATCGGGCTCGGCACCCTGACCTGGGGGCGGGACACCGACGAGCACGACGCGGCGGACCTCATGAAGACGTTCTGGGAAGCGGGCGGCACCCTCGTCGACACCGCGGACGTCTACGGCGACGGAGAGGCCGAGTACCTGCTCGGCAGGCTGATGGACGGCCTCGTGCCGCGGCGGGACCTCGTCATCTCGACCAAGGCCGGCAGCGTGCCCGACCCCGACCGCCGGGTCGACGGCTCCCGCGGCCATCTGCTCGCCGCCCTGGACGCCTCGCTCGCGCGGCTCGGCACCGACCACGTCGACATCTGGCACGTGCACGCGTACGACCCGTACACCCCGCTGGAGGAGACCCTCCAGGCCCTCGACCTGGCGGTCGCCGGCGGCCGGGCCCGCTACGCCGCCGTCTCCAACTTCTGCGGCTGGCAGCTCGCCAAGGCCGCCACCTGGCAGCTCGCGGCCCCGGGCACCCGCACCCGCCTGGCGGCCACGCAGCTGGAGTACTCGCTCCTGCAGCGCGGTGTCGAACGCGAGGTGCTGCCGGCCGCGCTGGACCTCGGCATAGGACTGCTCCCGTCCTCGCCGCTCGGACGCGGGGTGCTGACGGGCAAGTACCGGGGCGACACCACACCGCCGGACTCCCGCGGCGCCTCGGACCACCTCGCGCCCTTCGTGGCGCCGTACCTCGACGACACCGCGAGCCGGATCGTCGACGCCGTGGCGACCGCGGCCGACGGGCTCGCGGTCACGCCGCTCCAGGTGGCCCTCGCCTGGATCCGCGACCGGCCCGGGGTGACCGCCCCCATCGTCGGGGCGCGCAACGCGCTGCAGCTCACGGCGGCATTGTCAGTGGAGACCCTTAGTCTTCCTGACGAGATCTGCCGGGCGCTCGACGATGTGTCGGCGCCCGTGCACCGCTATCCCGATCACGACTGGAGCACGCTGTGAGCACGGAGCCCGAGACCACGGAGGACGCCGAGCCGGGGACCCCGGGCGCCGCGGGGAGCGCCCCGGCGGAGGGCGCCGGGGACTCGGCGGCGGAGGAGACAGAGGAGAGTGCGGCCGGCCGCTCCGCCGGGGACTCGGCGGCGGAGGAGACAGCGGCGGACAGCGCGGCCGGCCGGTCCTCCGAGGAGGCGGCGGGCCAGGGCGCGGCGGCGGAGGGTGAGGGTGCCCGGCTCTCCGAGGCCGAGGCCGAGTTGCTGGCCCAGCGGGCCGAGCGGGAGCGCATCGAGCAGCGCAAGGCCGAGAAAAAGGCGCCCATCGAGGCCGGCGCCAAGCTGAGCGGCAGGGCCGCCGATCTGCTCGCGGCCGTCCGGGCCGTGGAGAGCGGCGAGAAGCCGGTGGCCACGGTGTTCGAGGAGCCCGCGCCCGCCCCCCGCCGCTCCGCCCCCGAGCCGGTGCGCCGGCCGCAGCCGGTGGCCGCCGAGAGCGCCGCCGCGCCCGCGGCTCCCGCACCCGAGGCGGTGCAGGGCGTACGGCGGGTGCTCGGCGAGGGCGGCGCCCCGGAGACGCTCGCGCCCCAGGCTGCCGCGGTGCTCGGCGAGGGCGCGGACGAGCTGCTGCGCGCCGACCCCTGGCAGTTGCTGCGGGTCGCGGGTGTGCGGCCGGAGCAGGCCGACGGATTCGCGCGGGCGCTGCTGGGCGCCGAGTGCGCCCCGGACGACGCGCGCCGTGGCCGGGCCGTCACGGTCTGGCTGCTGGAGCAGGCGGCGCTGGCGGGCCACACCGCGCTGGAGATGCCGACGCTGCTCACGGCCCTGGCCCAGCGGGGCGTGCCGGAGCCGGAGAGCGCCGTGCAGGACAGCATCGCGGAGGGCGAGGCGCTGGTCTTCCAGGACGCCCTGGAGGAGACCGGCGCTCCGGCCCCCGCGGCGGACCCGGACGATCCGGAGGGGGCGGAGCCGGAGCGTCCCGTCCGTGTCCTGGTCGGTCTGGAGCGGTACGCGCTGGCGGAGGAGAGCCTGGCCGACGGTCTGGCCCGGCTGGTCAACTCCGCGCCCAAGCAGGACGGTTCGGCCGAGGAGTGGGAGCGGCTCGCCGCGGCGGCCGCGGGCTCCACGGCTGAGCTGATCCGCGCGGCGGCCGGTCACGGCCTGGTCCTGCACACCGGCGGGGAGGCGTCCCTGGCCGAGCCGGCGACGCTGCTGCACGCCGCACGTTCCCTCGGGCTGCGCGCCTGGGCCGCCACCCACGGCCCCGTCGGCCGCGACCGCTTCGCCGCCCTGCTGCGGCGGACCGGGCAGGAGAGCGGCGCCGAGGTGCCCGCGGCCACGGTCGCCGGGCTGCTCTCCGGTGCCGAAGGGCCCGGGCGGGACGCGGACGGGGCCCTGGACCTGGATCTGCTCGTCGTGCTCGACGCGCCGCAGCTGGACGTCGAGACGGCGGCGCTGCTGACGGAGTCGCTGCCCGACGGGGCGCGGCTGGTGCTGGCCGGCGACCCGGCGGTGCTGTGGTCCGTGGGGCCCGGACGGGTGTTCGCGGATCTCCTCGCGGCGCGGATCTGCCCGCAGGTCGCCTCACGGCTGCCGGACCCGGGGCCGCTCGGCGAGCTGGTATCCGGCATCGGCGTCGGCGAGCTGAACCAGGTCGAGGCACCGGGCAAGGAGGTCGTGATCGTGCCCGTGCGGGACCCGGGCGAGGCCGTGCACCGCACGGTGCAGCTGGTCGTGGACTCGGTGCCCAGGGCCATCGGCGTCCCGGCCGAGGAGACCCAGGTGATCACGCCGGGGCACGGCGGTGCGGTCGGCACACGCGCGCTCAACGCGGCCCTGAAGGAGCGGCTGAACCCGGGCCCCGGCCGCTTCGGCGGCTTCGACCCCGGCGACCGGATCGTCCACTCCCCCGCACCGGGGAGGGCGGTGCCGGGCCGGGTGGTGAAGGCGGACGCCGAGGGGCTGCACCTGTCGTGCGCGGGCGGGCCCGTCGTCGTGCCGAAGGAGCGGGTGGAGCAGACCGTGCGGCACGGCTGGGCGATGACCGCGCACCAGGCCGTGGGGAGCCGCTGGCCGGCGGTGGTCGTGGTGCTGCCCGGCGACGCGGCGCAGGCGCTGAGCCGGCCGTGGGTGTACACGGCGTTCGGGCGGGCCGACCGGCATCTTTCGGTGGTGCACGGCGTGGAGCAGGCGCTGCCCCGGGCCGTGGCCGAGGTCCCGGCGAAGCCGCGGACGACCCGGCTTCCCGTGCTGCTCGCTCCGCAGGTCGGCGCCTGACGCGCGACGGCGGTGGTCACGCGCCCGGGGCCCGTGACCACCGCCGTCGGGTGGCGTGGCGCGCTGTCAGCGGCGATCCGCGTCCAGCGGCTCCAGATCCTCGTCCTCGTCGTCCTCGTCCAGGTCGGTGTCGAGGTCCTCCAGGTCTTCCGGGTCCTCTTCGTCCACGTCGTCCTCGTCGTCGAGGGTGTCGATCTCGTCGTCGAAGACGGCGCTGACGTCGAAGCGGCACACCACCTGCTGCGCGTCGACCTGCTCGAACGGCGCCTCCAGCCACTCCCCCGGCTCGGCCGGTTCGTCCGCCGCCGTCACCCAGAGCGTGGAGTCGCCCTCCTCCAGTCCGAACTCCTTGTGGCGGGAGGCGATCTCGTCGGGCTCGAACTCGCCGAACAGCAGGCCCAGCGCGCCATGGACCGTCCCGGAGGCCGGGGAGCCCTCGTCGCCGTCGGCCGCCTCGATCCGCTGCGCCTGCGCCAGCAGCCGCTGCGGTTCTGCGACGGCGTAGTCGCGGCGGATCAGTACGCTCAGCGCGTTCGGTTCCTCGGGGCCGGTGTACGGGGGCAGCGCGTCCTCCGCACCGGGGATCTCGAAGGGTGTGACCTCGTCGTAGCGGTCGTAGAGCAGTTCGTCGTACACCTCTGCGGCCGCGGCCAGCTGGTTGAACGCCTCGTAGACGGCCGGGTCGTCCTCCCCCGACCTGCGTTCGACCGCGGCCAGGTGGCGGTCGAGCGCGGTCTTGACCGCCTCGGCGGCGGCGCGTACCTCGGCAGCGGTGGGCTGCGCAGCATCAGACATAGTGCAGACGCTATCCGTACGAGGCCCCAGCCCGCACAATAGATGCGATGCCGGAATACGAATTTGTCGACGTGTACGTACCGCGCGGGGTCTCCCGCAAGGAGACGGCACGTCTGCTCACGGACCATGCGGAGTACGGACACTGGGAGCTGCACCGTCTGAGCCTGCTGCGCGACGGCAGCCGCAGAGTGCGGTTGCGCCGGCGCATCATCCGCCAGGTGCGGGCCACGTGGTGAGCTGAGACGGTGCCGGGAGAAGGCACGAGACGGAGCGGGCCCCGCCATCGGCGGGGCCCGCTCCGTGCGCGGGAGCCGTCCGGCCGGGGGCCTCAGGCGGAGGCGCGTGCCTTCCGGTAGAGGATCGCGCCCGCCAGCAGGGCGCCGGCACCGGCGGGGAGGGCGAACCCGAGCGGCAGCTCACTGCCGGTGGCGGCGAGCTGGGCGGCGCCGCGGGGCTGGGTGACGGACTGGCCGCCCGGCTCGTTGCCGTGCGAGGAGCCGCCCGGCGTCTCGACGCCGGTGGTGGGCGGCGTGGCCGGGGTACCGGGGTGACCGGGCTCGCCGGGGTTTCCGGGAGTGCCCGGGGTGCCCGGGTTTCCGGGGGTGCCCGGGGTGCCGGGATCACCAGGGTGTCCGGGATTGCCCGGGCCGCCCGGGTGGCCCGGGTGTCCCGGGTCGCCCGGCTGTCCCGGGGTCTCGTGGCCGCCGCCGGGCGGGTTGCCGTGGGGGTCGCCGTGGCCGCCGTTCGCGCAGCCGTTGCCCGTGCCGGGGTTGCCGATGCCGACGACGTCGACGCTGTTGCCGCAGACGTTCACCGGTGCGTACACAGGCGCCTGGACGTGGTTGCCGGAGCCGACGCCGGGAGAGTCGGTCGCGTGACCCCCCGCGTGCGAGCCGCCCTGGTCACCGTGATCGCCGTGGCCCCCCGACGGCGATCCACCGCCCTCGTTCGCGCAGCCGTTGCCCGTCGAGGGGTTGAACACCCCGACGACGTCGATGGTGTTGCCGCAGACGTTCACCGGCGCGTGGACCGGCGCCTGGACCGTGTTGCCGGAGAGCACTCCGGGCGAGTCAGCGGCGTGGCCGCTCGCGTGCGAGCCGCCACGGCCCCCGTGATCGCCGTATCCCCCCGACGACGATCCACCGCCCTGGTTCGCGCACGCGTTGCCCGCCGACGGGTTGAGCACGCCGACGACGTTGACCGTGTTGCCGCAGGCGTTCACCGGCGCGTGCACGGGCGCCTGCACCGTGTTCCCGGAGAGCACGCCGGGCGAGCCCGACGTGGAGCCCTGCGCACCCGAGGCGGCGTGAGCGGAGCCGCCCGCGGCGGCGATCACGCCGGTCGCGGCCGCCACGGTCATCAGACCCTTGCGGGTGACCTGTCGCATTCCTGAATACCTGCCTTCGACCCTTTATCGAATTCTTCTCGAATTCTCCAGAAGAAGCGTTCGGTCCCGGAGCGCATGGCTCGCGCTCCGGGACCGGTGGCTTTGAACTCCCCTCAGAGAGGGGGAAGCATCACTTGTTGATGCAGGTGTTGCCGAAGGCGGGGTTCAGCAGCCCGATCACGGAGACCGTGTTGCCGCAGACGTTCACCGGGACGTGAACGGGCACCTGGATGACGTTGCCGGACACGACACCCGGGGAGTGCACCGCGGCACCCTGGGCACCGGAGTCGGCGACGGCCAGGCCCGCGCCCGCGAGAACCAGCCCACCGGTGGCAGCCGCAGCAGCGACGACCTTCTTGATCATTATTCCTCCTAGTTGGCAAAGCGACCCATCGTGCGATCGCATTACCTGTAACGAGGCTGGAGTAATGAGGCTACGAGCTTATGGTCGCATTCACTCTTCCCAGTCGATCTCGCACGCGCGCCCGAATACCGGCCCGCGGGCGGACTTTTCAGGACGCGTCGATGAACCGGTCGAGCACCCGCACCCCGAACTTCAGCCCGTCGACCGGCACCCGCTCGTCCACGCCGTGGAACATGCCGGCGAAGTCCAGCTCCGGCGGCAGCTTCAGCGGCGCGAAGCCGAAGCCCCGGATGCCCAGGTCGTCGAAGGACTTGGCGTCCGTCCCGCCGGAGAGCATGTAGGGGATCGCCTTGGCGGTCGGGTCCTCGGCGAGCAGCGAGGACTGCATGGCCTCCACCAGCGCCCCGTCGAAGGTGGTCTCGACGGCCTTGTCGGCGTGCACGTCCTCGCGCCGCACCTTCGGGCCCAGGATGCGGTCGAGGTCGGCGAGGAACTCGTCCTCGAACCCGGGCAGGAACCGGCCGTCGACATGGGCGGTCGCCTCGCCCGGGATGACGTTGACCTTGTAGCCGGCACCGAGCTGCGTGGGGTTGGCCGTGTTGCTCAGGGTGGCGCCGATGAGCTTGGCGATGCCGCCGAGCCGGGCGAGGGTCGACTCCATGTCCTCCGGGTCGAGCTCGGTGCCGAGCGCGTCGCCGAGTTCGTCGAGGAAGGCCCGGGTGGTCTTGGTGACCCGCACCGGGAACTTGTGCCGGCCCAGCCGCGCTACAGCCTCCGACAGTTCGGTGATCGCGTTGTCCCGGTGGATCATCGAACCGTGCCCCGCCGTGCCGGCCACGGTGAGCTTCATCCAGTGCATGCCCTTCTCGGCCGTCTGGATCAGGTACAGCCGCCGCTCCTCGCTCACGGTGAAGGAGAAGCCGCCGACCTCGCTGATCGCCTCGGTGACGCCGTCGAAGAGGTCGCGGTGGTAGTCGACGAGATGGCGGGCCCCGTAGGTGCCGCCGGCCTCCTCGTCCGCGAGGAACGCGAGGACGATGTCGCGCGGGGGCTTGCGCCCGCTGCGCAGCCGGTCGCGGACGACCGCGAGGGTCATCGCGTCCATGTCCTTCATGTCGACCGCCCCGCGGCCCCACACGCAGCCGTCGGCGACCTCCCCGGAGAAGGGGTGGTGGGTCCAGTCGTCGGCGTTGGCCGGAACCACGTCGGTGTGGCCGTGGATGAGCAGCGCGGGCCGCGAGGGGTCCTCGCCCTCGATGCGGGCCACCGTGGAGGCACGGCCGGGGTGGGATTCGAAGATCCGCGGTTCGAGTCCGACCTCGGCGAGCTTCTCGGCCACGTACTCGGCCGCCTTCCGCTCGCCCGGTCCCGAGTGGTCGCCGTAGTTGCTGGTGTCGATCTGGATCAGCTCGCGGCAGAGGTCCACGACCTCGTCCTCGCCGGTGACGTTCCTGGCCGTGTCCGTCTCGCTCACGTGCTTCCTCCCGGTGTCACTGCTGGTGGGTCCCCTTCATCCTCCCTCTCCCCGGCCCGCTCCCCAAGGGCCCTCCCGGCCCGTCACACGTCGTTCACGCCGGGCGGGGGGGCGGGGACGGGGGGTGATCGGTCACCCCGGAAAGCCTGGTAATGTTTACGTCGTCGCCGCGGGGAGAAGCCGCGCGACAGACACCTTGTCCGGGTGGCGGAATGGCAGACGCGCTAGCTTGAGGTGCTAGTGCCCTTTATCGGGCGTGGGGGTTCAAGTCCCCCCTCGGACACATGAGCCTGAGGGCCGTGACCGCGAGGTCGCGGCCCTCAGGCGTTTCCGCGAAGAAGGTCTGACGAGGTGACCATGACCAGGCGTTCCTGCCCGTGCGGGCTCCCCGAGGCCTACGAGGCGTGCTGCGGGCGCTTCCACTCCGGGGCCGCCGCGGCGCCGACCGCCGAGCGGCTGATGCGGTCGCGGTACTGCGCCTTCGTCAAGGGTGACGCCGCCTATCTGCTGCGGACCTGGCACCCTCGCACGCGCCCGGGGACGCTGGAGCCGGACCCGGGGACGCGGTGGACCGGGCTGGAGATCCTGGACACCCGGGACGGGTCCGCCTTCCACGCGACCGGGACCGTGGAGTTCCGGGCGTCGTACCGGGGCGGGTCGCTGCACGAGCGGAGCCGGTTCGAGCGGGTCGACGGGGCGTGGGTGTACGTCGACGGGGACTTCCTGCCGTAGCGGGCGTCACGGCGCCAGGATGTCGAGTTCCTGGAGGGCGCCGATCGTGATCTCGCGGGTCAGTTCCTCCGCCCGGGCCGCGTCGCCGGCGCGGACCGCCTCGGCGACGCGCACGTGCAGCGTGACGGCGGCCGGGTCGGGGTCCTCGAACATCACGTCGTGCTGCGTACGGCCGGTGAGGACCTCGGCGACAACGTCGCCGAGGCGGGCGAACATCTCGTTGCCCGAGGCCGACAGGATCACGCGGTGGAAGGCGACGTCGTGGACGAGATAGCCCTCCAGTTTGCGCCCGCGGGAGTGGGCGACCATGCCGAGGGCGCATTCGGTGAGCTCGGCGCACTGCTCGGACGTGGCGTGCCGGGCGGCGAGGCCGGCCGCGACGGGTTCGATCGCCGAGCGCAGCACCGTCAGGGAGCGCAGCTGCTGGGGGCGGTCGGCGCCGGCCAGCCGCCAGCGGATGACCTGCGGGTCGTAGACGTTCCACTCGGACCTGGGGCGGACCGTGACGCCGACGCGGCGGCGGGACTCGACCAGGTGCATGGACTCCAGGACCCGGACCGCCTCACGCATCACGGAGCGTGACACGTCGAAGCGCTGCGCGAGCTCGTCCGTGCGCAGGACGCTGCCCGGCGGGTACTCCCCCGCGGTGATCTCGGGGCCGAGGGTGTCCAGTACGCGGCCGTGCAGCCCCCGGCCCGGTGTGCTCATGCACTCAGCGTACGGGGTAGATCACGGAGACAAAAAGTCAGACTTATTTATCACTGACTCTTGAATTCGTCGTACCTAATGGGTTTCAGTGGCGTCGACATCACGTGTCGACGAGGACAGCAGACAGTGAGGCAGCGATGAACACCCCCCATGTCGTCGTGATCATGGGCGTCGCGGGCACCGGCAAGACCACCATCGGTCCCCTGCTCGCCGCCCGGCTCGGCGTTCCGTACGCCGAGGGCGACGACTTCCACCCGCCCGCCAACATCGCCAAGATGACGGCCGGAACGCCGCTCACCGACGAGGACCGCGGACCCTGGCTGGACGCCATCGGCGACTGGGCACAGGGGCGGGCCGGGCTCGGCGGGGTGGTCAGCTGCTCGGCGCTGAAGCGGTCGTACCGCGACCGGCTGCGGTCCGCCGCGCCCGGCGTGGTCTTCGTGCACCTCACGGGCGACCGCGCGCTGATCGAGGACCGGATGTCGCACCGGCAGGGGCACTTCATGCCCACGGCGCTGCTCGACTCCCAGTTCGCCACGCTCCAGCCGCTCCAGGCGGACGAGGCCGGGGTCGCCGTGGACGTCGCGGGCAGCCCGGCGGAGATCACCGAGCGGGCGGAGCACGCCCTCGCCTCGCTCCCCGAGCCGATCGGCTAGCCCTTTCCGGCGCTTCCCCTCTCCCCGACTCCCCCAACGCAAGGGAAACACCCCGTGACCAGACTCAGCGTCGAGATGCTGGCAGCGGACGCACCCGAGCCGATCACCTCGGCCGGCCACGCTCAGCTGGGCATCGCCGTCCTGGCGGGCATCGCCGTCATCGTCCTGCTCATCACCAAGTTCAAGCTGCACGCCTTCCTGGCGCTGACCATCGGGTCGCTGGCGCTCGGCGCGATCGCCGGGGCGCCCCTGGACAAGGTCCTCACGAGTTTCAGCACCGGCCTCGGCTCCACGGTCGCCGGTGTCGGAGTGCTGATCGCCCTCGGCGCGATCCTCGGCAAGATGCTCGCCGACTCAGGGGGCGCCGACCAGATCGTCGACACCATCCTCGACAGGGCCGGGGGGCGTTCGATGCCGTGGGCGATGGTGCTCATCGCCTCCGTGATCGGACTGCCGCTGTTCTTCGAGGTCGGCATCGTGCTGCTGATCCCGGTGGTGCTGATGGTCGCCAAGCGCGGCAACTACTCGCTGATGCGCATCGGCATCCCGGCGCTGGCGGGCCTGTCCGTGATGCACGGCCTGGTGCCGCCGCACCCCGGCCCGCTGGTCGCGATCGACGCCGTGGGGGCCGACCTCGGCGTGACGCTGGCGCTCGGCGTCCTCGTCGCCATCCCGACGGTGATCATCGCCGGGCCGGTGTTCTCGAAGTACGCGGCCCGCTGGGTCGACGTCCCGGCCCCCGAGAAGATGATCCCGCAGCGCGCCTCCGAGGACCTGGAGAAGCGTCCCGGCTTCGGCGCCACGCTCTTCACCGTGCTGCTCCCGGTGATCCTCATGCTCGCCAAGGCACTGGTCGACATCGTGGTGGACGACCCCGAGAACGCCGTGCAGCGCGTCTTCGACGTCGTCGGGGCCCCGATGATCGCCCTGCTGGCCTCGGTGCTGGTCGGCATCTTCACGCTGCTGCGGCCCGCCGGGTTCTCCAAGGAGCGGATCTCGCCGCTCGTCGAGAAGAGCCTCATGCCGATCGCGGGCATCCTGCTGATCGTGGGCGCGGGCGGCGGCTTCAAGCAGACGCTCATCGACACGGGCGTGGGGCAGATGGTCCTGGACATCTCCGAGGACTGGGCCATCCCCGCGCTGCTGCTGGCCTGGCTGATCGCGGTGGTGATCCGGCTCGCGACCGGTTCGGCGACGGTGGCCACGGTCTCGGCCGCCGGTCTGGTCGCCCCGCTCGCGGCGGACATGTCCACCACGCACGCCGCTCTCCTCGTCCTCGCCATCGGTGCCGGCTCGCTGTTCTTCAGCCACGTCAACGACGCCGGGTTCTGGATGGTGAAGGAGTACTTCGGGCTGAGCGTCGGCCAGAACATCAAGACCTGGTCCGTCATGGAGACGATCATCTCGGTGGTCGCCGGCGGTCTGGTCCTGCTGTTGTCCCTCGTGATCTAGGAGCGCGGCGGCGTACGGGGCGCCCCGGCGGGTGAGAGCCCGTGGGACGGGGCGCCCCCGGGGCGAAGGGCTAGTCGCGCCACAACGGGTGCTCCCTGTCCGCCCACTCCCTGCTCACGCTGCCGGTGCGCATCCCCCGTCGCGCCTCCGGATCCGCCAGGGCCATGCCGATGTGCCCGGCCAGGACGATGCCGAGGGTGAGGGCCAGCCAGTCGTGGACGAAGGTCGCGCTGGTGCGCCACAACAGGGGGGTGAGGTGCGTGAGCCACATCATCAGGCCCGTGGCGAGCATGACCACGCTCGCCCCGGCGACCCAGGCCGCGTAGATCTTCTGGCCGGCGTTGAACTTGCCCGCCGGCCGGGACGCGTGGCGTCTGTCGCGATGCAGGGCGGCGCGCAGCCAGGTGCGGTCGTGCGGGCCGAAGCGGTTGAGGCGTCCCAGGTCGGCGCGGAAGGCCCGGGAGGCCAGGCCCGCCAGCACGGGGACGGGCAGGGCGAGTCCGGCCCACACGTGCAGCGTGACGACGAGGGCCCGGCGGCCGACGAGTTCGGCGAGCTGCGGGACGTAGAGGCAGGCCGCCGTCGCCACGCAGACGCCCATCAGGACGGCCGTGGTGCGGTGGACCCGGCGCTGGGCCGGGGTGAAGCGGCGCACCTCCACCGCTGCCGGGCGCGGGTCAGCTCGTAGGCTCATCGTCGCGTCCGTTCGAGCGGCCCACCCAGGCGTCGACGTCGTAGCCGCGCTCCTCCCAGTAGCCGGGCCTGACCTCGTCGGTGACGGTGATGCCGGAGAGCCACTTGGCGGACTTGTAGAAGTACATGGGCGCCACGTAGAGGCGGACGGGGCCGCCGTGGGAGTGGCCGAGGTCCTCGTCCTGCATGCGCAGGGCGACCAGGACGTCGGCGCGGCGGGCCTGGGCGAGGGTGAGGCTCTCGGTGTACGTGCCGTCGAAGCAGGTGAAGCGGATGGCCCGGGCCGTGGGACGGACGCCCGCCGCGTCCAGGAGACGGGACAGGCGTACACCCTCGAAG
The DNA here is from genome assembly GCF_044540525.1 of Streptomyces sp. NPDC085932. Taxonomy (NCBI): domain Bacteria; kingdom Bacillati; phylum Actinomycetota; class Actinomycetes; order Kitasatosporales; family Streptomycetaceae; genus Streptomyces; species Streptomyces sp. NPDC085932. The sequence goes on along the minus strand of NZ_JBITSJ010000008.1, from coordinate 132,920 downwards.
GGGGTGTCCGGGACGCGCCAGCCGGTGACGCACTGGACGTCGCGGACCATGCGGGTCTGCGGGAGGGCCCTGAGGTCGGCCAGGGTGTAGGTGGTGGGACGGTCGACCAGTCCGTCGACCTTGAGGCGGTAGGTGTCGGCGTTCCTGCGCGGGACCGACGAGGCGACCGAGTAGTAGCGGAAGCCGCCGCCGTTCGGGAGCAGGCCGGTCAGGCCGGTGGGGTCCTGGTCGGCGGCGCTGCCGAGGAAGCCCTCCAGGCCGCGTTGCAGCGGGGGTGCCGCCACCACGCCGAGGGCGCCCAGGGCGAGCGTGCCGAGGAAGACGCGGCGGCCGACCGGGGTGCCCCGCTGCTCGGGGTGGTCCGTGTCCACGCCCTGATGTACGTCCGGGTTCACGTCCTCATTCGAACACCCGCGGTCCCTCCAGGACAGGGATCGCGGGTGCTCGTCAGAGTTCCGTAACCACTTCGCGTGCGGGCGGGGTCAGGACGACGCCGCCTTGTCCAGCTGGAAGGCCTCGTTGCCGAGTCCGATGCGGGCGTGCTTCTCGGGAGCGCGGGCGCGCAGCACCAGGCCGAGGAGCAGCCCGGCCACGAGGGCGAGGCCGATGACGCCGGGCAGCACCCAGCTGAGCGCGGAGCCGGGGCCGGCGCCGACCAGGACGTCGAAGTCCTTGACCGTGTAGCCGGCGATGACCAGCAGCGCGATCCCGGCCAGGGCGGAGGTGACCAGCCGCCAGGCCTGGGCACCGGCCGCGCCGCGGCGGACGAAGAAGACGACGACCGACAGGGAGGCCGCCGCCATCAGGACGATCACGCCGAGGGCGCCGATGTTGCCGAGCCAGGTGAACAGGTGCAGGACGGGGGCGGTCGGGTCGCCGACCGGCTTGTCGTCGGCGATCGCGAAGCCGCTCACGACGACCACGGCGACGACGGTCTGGAGCAGCGAGCCGGTTCCGGGGGCGCCGCTGCTGCCGCTGGTGCGGCCGAAGGCGGCGGGCAGCAGGCCCTCGCGGCCCATGGCGAAGGCGTACCGGGCGACGACGTTGTGGAAGCTGAGCAGCGCGGCGAACATGCCGGTGACGAACAGGACGTGCAGGACGTCCGTGAAGGTGGCGCCCAGGCGCGACTCGGTGAGGAAGAACAGCAGCCCGGCGCTCTGCTTCTGCGCCGTGCCGACGATCGCCGCGGGGCCGGTGGCGACGGTCAGGGCCCAGCTGCTCAGCGCGAAGAAGACGGCGACCCCGCCGACGGCGAGGAACATCACGCGCGGCACCAGCACGTGCGGGCGGCTGGTCTCCTCGGCGTAGACCGGAGCCTGCTCGAAGCCGAGGAACGCGGCGATGCAGAAGCACAGCGCGGTGCCGACGCCCGCACCGGTGAGGGTGTCGGGGTTGAAGGCGTGCAGCGACAGGCCCTGGGTGCCGGGGTCGGCCAGGGCCGCGACGTCGAAGATCACCACGAGGAGCACCTCGATGGCCAGCAGGACCCCCAGCACGCGGGCGTTGACGTCGATCTTCAGCCAGCCCAGCAGTCCGACGGCGAGCGCGGCCACGAGGGCCGGTATCCACCAGGCGACCTCGATCTCGGCGTAGGTGGCGAGGAGCCCGGAGACCTCGAAGCCGAGGATCCCGTAGATGCCGATCTGGAGCGCGTTGTAGGCGACGAGGGCGACCAGGGCGGCGCCCGCTCCGGCGGTACCGCCGAGGCCGCGGGAGATGTAGGCGTAGAAGGCGCCCGCGTTGTGGACGTGGCGGCTCATCTCGGCGTAGCCGATGCTGAACAGGATCAGGACCACGCCCAGGAGCACGAAGAGCAGGGGCTGGCCGACGATGCCCATCACCGCGAATGTCGTGGGCATGACACCGGCGACGACCATCAGCGGTGCGGTCGCGGCGAGCACGGACAGCAGCAGGCCGCCGGTGCCGAGCCGGTCGGCGCGCAGGGCCCGCTCCTGCCCCTTGAACGTACTGATGCCGCCACCTGGGGCGGAGGTGCTCGTGCGCGAACTGTCCGTGGTCATCGGGAGGGCGTCCTCACTGGTGGGAGACGGGGATACGGGGGATCAGGCCGTGCCGAGCGCGCCGGCGCGGGCGGCGGCGAAGGCGGTGTGCGGGTCGCGGTCCGGGTACGACCAGGGCGCCGGGGTGGCGTGGGGACCGATGCGGTGGAACAGGGCGGCGGCCTCGGCACCCCGTCCCTCGCAGAACTTGGCGTGGGCGAGGAAGTTGAGGTCGATCAGCCGCCGCGGATGCCCCTCCAGCTCCCACTCCAGCCACCAGTCGAAGGCGGCCTTCATCACCTGCCGGGCACGGCGGCCGGTCCAGTGGCCGGAGGCGGCCGGGTCGGCGGACTCGTGCCCGGCGGCGGCCAGGGCGCGGTAGCGCTCGGCGTGGGCGATGACCGGCAGGATCGCTAGCGGGGAGTCGGCGGGGGCCTGTTCGGCGGCCCAGTTGGCGAAGTCGTAGACCTCGTGCAGGGGGTCGGGCCCGGCCTCCGTGCGGCGGCCGGCGAGGCGGGCGACCATCAGGTGGTGGGCGTGGTGGTGGTCGGCGTACCGGGCGCGGACCTGCTCGAAGGTCCGGACGACGTCCTGGTCGGTGCCGACCGCGCACTCCAGCATGAGCAGCCCGAGCCAGGGGGTGGGGTCGGCGGGGACGCGGGCGGCGGCCTCCCGGCAGGCCTCACGGGCGCGGGCGGGTTTGCCCTTGCCCTGCAGGACCCGCCGGACCTGGGCCACGGCGAGCAGCACCGGGGCGTCGGCGGACTCGGGTTCGGCGAGCAGCCACTCCCCGGCCCAGGCTGCCGTGTAGGACTCGCGGGCCAGGACCGCGACGCGGTGGCCGCGGCGGTCCCAGTCGTCGCCGGTGTGGACCAGCAGGGAACGGGCGTTCTGCCAGCGGCCCTGCGCCAGGGCGGCGCGCGCGGTCACCAGATCGGCGTCGTCGAGGGCCTCGTCGAAGGCCTGCGCCGCACGTCTGCGGCCACGGCCGAGGGGAGGCGGGGGTGGGGACACCGCGGGACTTCCTCACGCGCTCTTCTTGTGTTTCGGCTCACGGTGGTCGTCGGCGCGCGGGATGTGCGCACCGCCATGAACTGATCACGCACAGCCAACCCCGTGCCAACGCTTGCCGTCAAGGCCCGCCGTCGCGTTACACGCGTCAACTACCGTTGCCCGTGAGGGCCTTGTGATCAATGAGACGCCTGGTGACCAGGTGACCGGCGGCCGTTTTATCCGTTTCGCCCTTTGTGACGTACGTCATAGCGCGGGCGGACAGCGGCCCCGACGATGACAGGACGTACGGGCGCGCCGGGCTGAGCCGGCCGGTACAGTCGGCCCCTACGCCATCGTGACCCGACCTGACGATCGAGGTACACCGCGTGTCGGTTCTTGTCCTGGCGCTCGCCCTCGGCGCCGCCTGCTGTCTCGGCTTCGGCTTCGTCCTGCAGCAGAACGCGGCCCAGCGGGCCCCGCTGAGCGACTTCCTCTCCTTCCGGCTGCTGCTCGACCTGGTCAAGGTGCCCCGCTGGCTCGGCGGCATCGGGCTGATGGTGGTCGGCATGGCGCTGGGCGCAGCCGCCCTCGGACAGGGCGAGCTGTCGCTGGTGGAGCCGCTGCTGGCCACGAACCTGCTCTTCGCGCTCGCGCTCTCCCGCAAGCAGTCCGGGCAGCCGCTGGGCCGCCAGGGCTGGGCGGGTCTGCTGCTGCTCGCGGGCGGCGTCACGGCGTTCATCGTGGCCGGGCAGCCCGAGGGCGGCACGGCCACGGCCGATCCGGTGCGGCAGTGGCTGATCATCGGCGTGATGATCGGGCTCGCCCTGCTCCTCACGGCCCGCGGCCGGCGCTCCCGGCTGGGTTCCGGTCCGGTGCTGCTGGCCCTGGCCGCCGGGCTGCTCTACGGGGTGCAGGACGCACTGACCCGGGTGAGCGGGCAGAAAGCCGCCGAGGGCGGCCTGGCCGAGCTGCTGACCGGCTGGCAGCCCTACGCGGTCCTGGCGCTCGGCGTGACCGGGCTGGTCCTCGTGCAGAGCGCCTTCGAGACGGCGTCCCTGCGCAAGTCGCTGCCCGCGCTGACCGCGGCCCAGCCGCTCGCCGGGATCATCTGCGGCGTCGGCTTCCTGGGCGACCGGCTGCGCACCGACGTGGTGGCGCTGACCTGGGAGGCGGGCGGTCTCGCGGCCGTCGTCGCGGGGATCGTGCTGCTGGGGCTGCACCCGGCGCTGCCGACGGGGTCGGCGGCGCGGCCCGCGCGGGCCGCCACACCCGCCGTGAGCCCGGCCTCCCCCTGACGGTCCTGCCCCCGCTCCCCCGCCCCTGCTTGGATGTGGGTATGAGCGCTGCTGACGAGATCCTCGACATCGTCGACGAGCACGACCGGGTCGTCGGGCGGTCCGCCCGCGGTGCGGCCTACGCCCGGGGCCTGCGGCACCGCTGTGTGTTCGTGCTGGCCAGAGACGGTGAGGGCCGGATCTTCGTGCACCGCCGGACGCCGACCAAACTGGTCTTCCCCTCCCTGTACGACATGTTCGTCGGCGGCGTCGTCGGCGCGGGCGAGGCCTACGACACGGCCGCCCTGCGCGAGGCCGAGGAGGAGCTGGGCGTCAGCGGCCTGCCGGACCCGCGATTCCTCTTCAAGTTCCTCTACGACGACGGCGCCGGCCGCAGCTGGTGGTCGGCGGTGTACGAGGTGCGCTGCGAGCTGCCCGTACGGCCGCAGGCCGAGGAGGTCGCCTGGCACGACTTCCTGCCCGAGGACGAGGTGGAGCGGCGCCTGGCCGACTGGGAGTGGGTGCCGGACGGGCTCGCGGCGTACGAACGGCTCAGGGCGTTCCGGGCGACGGGCTGACGCCGCGGGCGATCCCGCCCCGGGTAGGGTCGCGCACGTGATCGAGTTCGTACGGAACGTCCGGTTGTGGTTCGCGCCCGCCGAGGTGCGGCGGGACGGCGAGACGCCGGACTACCGGTTCTCGCTGGCGAACGAACGCACCTTCCTCGCCTGGCTGCGCACCGCGCTCGCGCTGATCGGCGGCGGCTTCGCCGTGGACCAGTTCCTGCCGGACCTGCGCTGGGGCTGGCGGGTCGGGCTGGCGCTCGCGCTGCTCGCCGCGGGCGTGCTGTGCTCGCTGCGGGCGGTCAACCACTGGGTGCGCTGCGAGCGGGCGATGCGCCGGGGCGAGGACCTGCCGGTGTCCCGGTTCCCCGCGCTGCTGAGCCTCGTCGTGGCGGTCGTGGCCGTCGCCATGGTCGTCGTGGTGCTCGTGGGATGGGAGGGATGAGCCCGCCGGCGGTCCGGCGGGGTCCCGAGCGCGACCCCGGGCTGCAGCCGGAGCGGACCCGGCTCGCCTGGCGGCGTACGACACTGTCCGGCACGGTCGTCGCCGTGCTCGCCGTGAAGACCACGCTGCACGGCGGGGCGTCGGCGGCCGGGATCGTGGCGTGCGCGCTGTGCTGTGCGCTCTGGCTCGGGGTGCTCGTCATCGCCCACCGCCGGATCCGCGTGCTCGCGGCGTCGCCGGGTCCCGCGGCGTTCGCGCCCCGGCACGCCGCCGCGGCGGTGCTGTGCACGGTGGCGATGGCGGTGTGCGGTGCGACCCTCGTCCTCTAGGCCGTGTCCGCAGGCGCCGCGCTCCTCACCGGCCCTGGTCCACCGTGACGACGATCTTGCCGCGGGTGCGGCCCTCCTGGTTCAGGCGGTGCGCGTCCGCCGCCCGCTCCAGCGGAAACGTCTCGTCGACGTGCACGCTCACCACGCCCTGCTCCGCCAGGTCGGACAGCCGGCGCAGGTCCTCGGCGTCGGGGCGGACGAAGTAGTAGCGGCCGCCGTAGTTCACCACCTCGTTGTCGGCGATGGACACCAGCCGGCCCTCCGGGGCCAGCAGGTTCGCGGAGACCTTCAGGGCGTCGCCGCCGACCGTGTCGAACACCGCGTCCACGCCCTCGGGCGCCAGGCCCCGCACCCGCTCGCCCAGACCCTCGCCGTACGTCACCGGCTCCCCGCCCAGGCCCCGTACGAAGTCGTGGTTCCGCTCGCCGGCCGTACCGATCACCCGCGCCCCGAGGTGGACGCCGAGCTGCACGGCGATCGAGCCGACGCCGCCGGCCGCCGCGTGCACCAGCACGGTCTCGCCCCGCTTCACTTCGAGCACCTTGCGCAGCACCTGGTAGGCGGTGAGTCCCACCAGGGGCAGGCCGGCCGCCTCCTCCCAGGTGAGGTTGCGCGGCTTGCGGGCGAGGGTGCGCAGCGGCGCGGCCACGTACTCGGCGAAGGTGCCGCGCGAGAGGAAGTCCTCCCGGACGTAGCCGATGACCTCGTCGCCGACGTCGAACTCCGAGACGGCCACCCCGGGGCGGACGACGACACCCGAGAGGTCCCAGCCGGGCACCACGGGGAAGACGGGGGCGAGGATGCCGGCCAGGTAGCCCTCGCGGGCCTTCCAGTCGACGGGGTTCACGGCCGCCGCCCGCACCTTCACCAGCACCGCGTCCGGGCCGACGACCGGGTCGCGCACCTCCCCGAACGCCAGCACCTCGGGTCCGCCGTACCGTGAGTAGCTGATCGCCTTCATGGGTTCGACCCTCACGGCTCGGCGGGTGGCACGCAAGCCGGATGGCCTGAACGAACCGGCCGGAAAGCGCCCCGAGCCCCGCCGGGACCGCCGTCGGCCTATCGTGGCTCCGATCACGTTTCGGCCCGGCTCTGGACGACATACCGACCGGTCGGCATCATGAGTCGGGAACTGTTCACCTGCCCGTAGGAGCGACGCATGAGCCCCGACCACCCGCCCGGACTCGATCTCGACCGGCTGCGCGGCCTGCTCGACCGCGAGCGCCCCGGCCTGGTCGACGGCCCGCTGTCCGGCCGGCTGATCGAGGGCGGACGGTCGAACCTCACCTACGCGGTGACCGACGGTACCGACCGCTGGGTCGTACGGCGGCCGCCGCTCGGCCACGTCCTGGCCACCGCGCACGACATGAAGCGCGAGCACCGGGTGATCAGCGCACTGCACCCGACCGCCGTGCCGGTGCCGCGGCCGGTGCTGCTGTGCGAGGACGAGGAGGTGCTCGGGGCGCCGTTCTACGTCATGGAGTTCGTCGAGGGCACGCCCTACCGCACCGCCGACCAGCTCCTCCCGCTCGGTGCGGAGCGGACCCGGGGCGCGGTGCTGAACCTGGTCGACACGCTGGTGGAGCTGCACGCGGTCGACCCGGGCGCGGTGGGTCTCGCCGACTTCGGGCGGCCCGAGGGCTTCCTGGACCGGCAGCTGCGGCGCTGGGGCAAGCAGCTGGACGCCTCCCGCAACCGCGACCTGGACGGCATCGACGAGCTGCACGCCGCGCTCGGGCGGGAACTGCCCCGCTCCCCCGCCCCGGCCGTGGTGCACGGCGACTACCGCCTGGACAACGTGCTGATCGGCGAGGACGACGCGATCCGGGCGATCCTCGACTGGGAGATGTCGACCCTGGGCGACCCGCTCACCGACCTCGGCCTGCTGGTGATGTACAGCATGCCGCTCGGCATGCCCGAGTCGCCCGTCTCGACCACCGCCGAGGCGCCCGGGCACCCCTCGCCGTCCGAACTCATCGAGCGGTACGCCGCGCGCTCGGGGCGCGACGTCTCCGCCGTCTCCTGGTACACGGCCTTCGCCTGGTTCAAGCTCGCCGTGATCCTGGAGGGCATCCACTACCGCTACACGCTCGGCCAGACGGTCGGGCGTGGCTTCGACCGCATCGGCGACCTCGTGCCCGTCTTCGTCCGGCACGGACTGACCACGCTCAACGAAGGCCTCCAGGAGGGCTGATCCGTATGGACTTCGCTTTCGACGCGCGCACCGAAGAGCTGCGCGCCAAGCTCCTCGCCTTCATGGACGAGCACGTCTACCCGGCCGAGGCCGTGGCGCACGAGCAGCGCGAACGGCTCGCGTCCCCGTGGGAGAACCCGCCCGTGGTGGAGGAGCTGAAGGCCGAGGCGCGCAGGCAGGGCCTGTGGAACCTGTTCCTTCCGGACTCCGAGTACGGCGCCGGGCTCACCAACCTGCAGTACGCGCCCCTCGCCGAGATCATGGGCCGCTCGCCGCAGCTGGCGCCGACGGTGACGAACTGCGCGGCGCCCGACACCGGCAACATGGAGGTGCTCACCCAGTTCGGCGACGAACAGCAGCGCAAGCAGTGGCTGGAGCCGCTGCTGGCCGGTGAGATCCGCTCGGCGTTCGCGATGACCGAGCCGGACGTGGCCTCCTCCGACGCCACGAACATCACGACCCACATCGAGCGGGACGGCGACGAGTACGTCATCACCGGCCGCAAGTGGTACATCTCCGGGGCCATGCACCCCGACTGCAAGATCTTCATCGTGATGGGCAAGACCGACCCGGACGGGGAGGACATCCGGCGCCAGCAGTCCATGGTGCTGGTGCCGCGTGACACCCCGGGCGTCACGATCAAGCGGGCGATGCAGGTGTTCGGCTACGAGGACCACTACCACGGCGGGCACGCCGAGGTGATCTTCGACGGGGCGCGCGTGCCGGTGTCGAACCTCGTCGGCGAGGAGGGCGGCGGCTTCGCGATCGCCCAGGCGCGGCTCGGGCCGGGACGGATCCACCACTGCATGCGGCTGATCGGCATGGCCGAGCGGGCGATCGAGCTGATGTGCCGGCGGGCGGTGTCGCGCCAGGCCTTCGGGAAGGCGCTCGCGCAGCAGGGCGTGGTGCACAACTGGATCGCCGACGCGCGGGTGACGGTGGAGCAGCTGCGGCTGCTGGTGCTGAAGACGGCGTGGCTGATGGACACGGTGGGCAACCGCGGGGCGCACACCGAGATCCAGGCGATCAAGATCGCGACGCCGCGGGCGGTCGTGGAGATCCTCGACCGGGCGATCCAGCTGCACGGAGCGGGTGGCGTGAGCCAGGACTTCCCGCTGGCGGAGCTCTACGCGGGGGCGCGGACGCTGATGATCGCGGACGGTCCGGACGAGGTGCACCAGCGCTCGCTGGCCCGGCGGGAGCTGAAGCGGTACGTGTGAGAGGGCGGGTTCAGGGGGCTGCGCCCCCTGAACCCCACCCGGCCCGCGAGCGTTACGGGCGCAGGGCTCTGACCAGCAGGTCGGCCAGGTGGTCGGCGACCTCCTGGGGGCTGAGCGGGCCGTCGGGGCGGTACCACGTGGACAGGTGGTGGACGGAGCCGAAGTGGTAGTCCACGACCAGGTCCGCCGGGGTCGCCTTGGAGAAGACGCCCGTCTGCTGGCCCTCCTCGATCAGCGCGCGGAAGCGCTCGTGGTAGCGGCGGCGCTCCGCGCGCACCTGCTTGTTCTTCTCGGGACTCAGGTGGTGCATCGACCGCCAGAAGATCATCGCGTCGTCGAGGTTGTCGATCGTCGTCACCACGACGTCCGCCGCCGCGGCCCGCAACCGCTTCTCGACCGGTTCGTCCGCGCCCGCGACCGCGTCGAGACGCTCCTGCTGGATGCGCAGCACGCGCGCGTACACCTCGTGCAGCAGGTCGTCCTTCGAGCCGAAGTAGTGGTACAGCGCCCCTTTGGTGACACCGGCCGCCTCGACAATCTCCTGCACCGAGGTGCGGTCGTAGCCCTGCTCGGCGAAGAGCCGGGTGGCGGCGGCCAGGAGCCGCTGAGGGACGGGAGTGCCGTCCGGGTCCGTGGTCCTGGGCACTGCCGCCACCTGCCTTTCCGTACTGCTGTCAGTTGTCGTGCGTCCGGGAACGGAGTTCCCGACGGAGGATCTTCCCACTGGCCGTCTTCGGCAAGTCCGGCAGGATCTCCACCTGGCGCGGGTATTTGTAGGCGGCCAGTCTCTCCTTGCAGTGGGCGGCGAGCGCATCCGGGTCCGTCTCGGCGCCCGGGCGCAGGCTGATGTACGCCTTGACGGTCTCGCCGCGGTACCCGTCGGGCACGCCCACCACGGCGGCCTCCCGCACGGCCGGGTGCGTGTAGAGCACGTCCTCGACCTCGCGCGGCCACACCTTGAAGCCCGACGCGTTGATCATGTCCTTCTTGCGGTCCACGACGTACAGCCAGCCCTGCTCGTCCATGAAGCCGATGTCGCCGGTGCGCAGCTCGGCCCCGGGGAAGGTCTCGGCGGTGGCGTCGGGGCGGCGCCAGTAGCCGGGCACCACCTGGGGACCGCTCACGACGATCTCGCCCTGCTCGCCGAAGGGCACCTCCTCGCCGGTGTCGTCGACGATCCGGACGACCGTGTCGGGGCCGGGCAGCCCCACGGCGAGCGTCCCGGAGACCGGATCGACGGGCGCCTCCAGACCGGGTGGTACGGAGGCGCAGGGCGCGGTGCACTCGGTCAGTCCGTAGCCGTTGCGGATGTACGGGCCGAAGCCCGCCCGGAACTTCTCGACCAGCGCCGGGGGCAGCGGGGCGCCTCCGGAGGAGATCACCCGGAAGGAGGAGAAGTGGTCCCGGGTGACGTCCGGGTGCGCGGTCAGGGCCATGAAGGCCGTGGACGGGCCCACCGTGTAGTGCGGCCGGTGCTCGGCGAACGCGTCGAGGACGACGCCCGCCTCGAAGCGGTAGGCCAGCACGAGCGTGCCAGCGCTGTTCAGGCAGGCGCCGAACTGGCAGACCATGCCGGTGATGTGGAACAGCGGCGCCAGCGCGAAGTACACGGGGCGCTCGGGCAGGCCGAGGCCGGTCCGCTGCCGCTCGGCGTTGTACATGATGTTGCGGTGCGTGTTGGTGGCGCCCTTGGGCGTGCCGCTGGTGCCCGAGGTGTAGCTGATCAGGGCGGTACCGGCCGGGTCGGGGTCCCGGCCCTCGGGCGGCCGGTGCCCGGCCCGCGCGACGGCCACCAGGTCGTCCGCGTCCGGGGCCTGCGGCAGGCGCTCGAAGGTCAGCACGCGCGCGTCGCCCCGGGTCTGGAAGTCCAGCTCGCAGGCGGTGAGCACGATCCGCACCGGCGAGCCGGCCGCCGTCTCGCGCAGATACGACTCCCAGGCCCGGTCCGAGCAGATCAGCGCGGCCACCTCGCCGTCACGCAGGACGTGGGCCACCTCTCCCGACTTGTACATCGGGTTGACGGGCACGACGACCGCGCCCGCCTTCCAGGCGCCGAGCACGGCGAGCACGAAGTGCGGGGAGTTCTGCAGCAGCACCGCGACCCGGTCGCCGCGCTCGAGCCCGCGCGCGGCCAGGTGCCCGGCGACGGAGTCGCTGAGCTCGTCGGCCTCGCGGTAGGTCAGCCGGCCGTCGAAGTAGGCCAGGAAGCCGGCGTCCGGTGTCTCGGCCGCCACCCGGCGCAGGGCGTGCACCAGGGAGCCGTCGGGGTCGATCGCGCCCTTCTGTGCGTCGCTGAGCAGGGCGAGCCAGGGCTTGGCGGCGTAACGGGAGCCGGTCACCGGGTGGCCTCCCACTGCTGCTGGAGGCGGTTCATGCCGGACAGCCACCGGTCGGGCTCACCGGCCCGGGCCTGGTAGTAGGCGGCGACCTCGGGGTGCGGCAGGATCAGGAAGCGGTCGTCCGCGATGCCCTGGAACAGGGCGTCCGCGACGTCCTCCGGCTCGATCGCGGTCGGCTGGAGCACCAGGTCGCCGGCGCTGCCGGTCGCGGCCAGCATGTCGGTGCGCACGCCCTGCGGGCAGATGGCGTGCACCTTCACGCCCCGGTGCCGGTAGGTCAGCGACAGCCACTCGGCGAAGGCGAGAGCGCCGTGCTTGGTGACGGCGTAGGGCGCGGCCCCGATCATGGTGAGCAGTCCGGCGGCCGAGACCGTGGAGACGAACCGCCCGTTCCCGCGCTCCAGCCAGTGGGGCAGCAGGGCGTGGGCGGCCCGGACGTGGGCCATGACGTTCACGTCCCAGGAGGCGGCCCAGCCCGTCTCGTCCAGCGGCGCGTCCGCGTCGCCGCCGCCGAAGGCGACACCGGCGTTGGCGCAGTAGACGTCCACGGTCCCGTCGAGCGCGTCCAGGGCGTCGGCGACGATCGCCGAGGCGTCGCCGGCGACGGCGATCCCGCCGATCTCCTCGGCGACGCGCTTGGCGCGCTCGGCGTCCAGGTCGTTGACGACGACCCGGGCCCCTTCGTCGGCGAACCGCCGGGCGAGCGCGGCTCCGATCCCGCCCCCGGCTCCCGTGACAACGACGCCCGACCCCTGAAAGGCTCCCACCATCGGTCTCCTTAAGACGCGGCTCAGCAACAGGCCCAGACTAACCGGTCGGTATGTTTCAAGGAAGGGGGCGGCGCAGCACCCTAGGGGCGCGAGGAACTGCGCGACCAGCCACGACGAACCGGAACAAAACGGATCACGGAGGCCCCTGCATGCGCCCTTCCAGACGAGCCGTCCTCACGGCAGCCGCCACGGCCGCCGTCTCGGCAGCGCCCACCGCCGCCGCGGCCCCGCCCCACCAGCGGCTCCGCACCGGCTTCGACCGGCTCGCCCGTGACGGCTACGCCCTGCTCCAGAACCAGAAGGTCGGCGTCGTCACCAACCCCACCGGCATCACCCGCGACGCCCGCCACATCGTCGACGTGATGCACGCGGACGACCGCGTCGACCTCACCGCCGTCTTCGGCCCGGAGCACGGCTTCCGCGGCACCGCCCAGGCCGGCGGCTCCGAGGGCCGCCACGACGACCCGGCCACCGGACTGCCCGTCTACGACACCTACCTCAAGAGCGGCCGTCCGCTCGCGGACGTCTTCACCGCCTCCGGCGTGGACACGGTCGTCTTCGACATCCAGGACGTCGGCGCGCGGTTCTACACGTACATCTGGACCCTGTACGACTGCATGGAGGCGGCGCAGCTCGCGGGGAAGCGGTTCGTGGTCCTGGACCGGCCGAACCCGGTGACCGGCCGGGCGGCCCTCGGGCCCGTCCTGCACCGGGAGTTCGCGACGTTCGTCGGACGGCAGCCGATCTCCCAGGCGCACGGCATGACCGTCGCGGAGCTGGCGCGACTGTTCAACGGGGAGTTCCTGACCGAGCCCGTGCCGCTGGAGACCGTGACGATGTCGGGCTGGAGGCGCTCCGACTTCTACGACGCCTCCGGGCTGCCCTGGGTGCCGCCGAGCCCCAACATGCCCACGCCGGAGACGGCCCTGGTCTACTCCGGGACGTGCCTGTTCGAGGGCACCAACCTGTCGGAGGGACGTGGCACCACGCGGCCGTTCGAACTGCTCGGCGCGGAGGGGATCGACCGGCACTGGGCGGCCGCGGCGAACGAACTCGCCCTGCCCGGTGTCCGGTTCAGGGAGGCGTACTTCGCCCCCACCTTCTCCAAGTTCCAGGGGAAGACCGTCGGCGGGGTGCAGCTCCATGTGCACGACCGGGCGGCCTTCGACCCGGTGCGCACCGGGATCGGGCTGCTGGTCACCGCCAAGCGGGGCTGGAGCGGCTTCGCCTGGCGGCCGGACCACTGGATCGACAAACTCACCGGCAGCACGCTCGTGCGCACGATGATCGACGCGGGCGCGGACACCGACGAGGTGGTCGCCGGGTGGCAGGAGGAGCTCGCGGCGTTCCGCAGGACCCGGCGGAAGTACCTCCTCTACCGCTGAGCGATCGGCCGGTCGCCCCCGATGTGTCCGTGACGTATGGCCAATCCCGCCCGTCGGCAGGACGATGCGCCCACATCGCGGCGTCACCCGGGGGACGAGGGGGCCTGTCATGGCGGATCCGGCGATGCGTGTGAGTCCCTACTGGGAGCTGACGTTCGACGCGGACGGGGATCCGCTGGGACGCGCGCGCGACCGGCTGCTCGCCGGGGTGCGCGAGCGGAAGGTGCGCGACCTGATCGTCTTCGCGCACGGCTGGAACAACGACCGTTCGGGCGCGAGACGCCTCTACGACCGCTTCCTCGCGCCCGTGCCGCGGCTGGCCCCGGCGGCCCGGATCGGCTGTGCCGGGGTGCTGTGGCCGGCGATGCGGTTCTCCGACGAGCCCATCCCCGACTTTCCGCGGGCCGTCGCCGCCGGGGCGCCCCGGCGGCCGGTCCTGGACAAGGACACCCGGCACGCGCTGCTGGAGACGTTCCCGGGCCGGGCGGTCCTGGTCGAGCAGATCGCCCGGCTGCTGGAGCAGCAGCCGCCGGAGGAGGCCGAACTGGAGGAGTTCGGGCGGCTGGTGCGCCTGCTGGTGGAGGTGGTGGCGCCCGGGCCGCAGGAGCTGTTCGCCGCCGACACCGTGGCGGAGGGCGTGCCGCAGAGCGAGCCGGAGATGTTCGCCGGCTCCTCGGCGGCGGCCTGTGCGGAGTTCGCTCGGGCGCTGGCGGATCCCGCGTCCGACGGGGAGCGGCGCGACCTGCGGATCCCGAACCCCTGGGACGGTGCCCACGAACTGCTGCGGCAGGCCACGTACTACGCGATGAAGCGGCGCGCGGGCACGGTCGGCGAGCGCGGTCTGGGCCGGGTCGTCGGGCAGCTCGCCGAGAGGGCGCCGGAGGTGCGCGTGCACCTCGTGGGCCACAGCTTCGGCGCGCGGCTGGTGTCGTTCGCGCTGCGCGGACTGCCCGAGGGCGTACGCACGGTGAAGTCGGTGACGCTGCTCCAAGGGGCCTTCTCGCACTACGCGTTCGCCGCCCGGCTGCCGCACGACCCCCGGGCCGGAGGAGTCCTCCAGGGACAGCAGAACCGCGTCGACGGGCCCCTGGTGTGCTGTCACTCCCGGTACGACACGGCCCTGGGAACGATGTACCCGCTGGCCTCGCGCATGGCGGGCGACAGCCGGTCGGTCGCCGGCCCGGCCGTCCGGCGGGCCCTGGGCGCCCGGTGGGGCGCGATGGGGTACGGCGGGATCGCAGCCGTACCGGGCACGCGCGCGTACACCCTCGCCGAGGCCCTGCGGGCGGGGCTGCCCGCCTCGGGGTGCGTGAACGTCGACGCGTCGGCGGTGGTCCGGCGGGGCGGCCCGCCGGCCGGCGCGCACGGCGACATCCTGCACGAGGAGCTGGCCCGGCTGGTCCTGGCGGCGGGCCGCGTCCGCTGACCCGCCGCCGGACGGTACGTCACCCCGTACGGCACTCCGTACCCGGTGTGCTCACCGGTGCGAGGTGAACTCCACGACCTGCTGGTAGGTGGGCCGGTTCTGCCAGCTGATCGGGCGGTGCTTGATGCCGCCGAGGGTGCGGTGATTGATCGAGTCGGCGCACCACTGGTCGCCGGCCGCGCACACGTCGTCGCCCGGATAGACCTGGGCCATGGTCTTCCCGGCCGCCTCCTTCAGCGTGCGGAGAAGGGTGTCCCGGCAGGCGCCGAGGCTGCCGTCGCCGCAGTACGCGCGGGCCAGCGGGCCCTTCACCTGTTCACCGAGGACGGCCCGGATGTCCTTGTCGACGTAGCTCCACCAGCCGTACTGGAAGGAGCTCCCGGCGTGCGAGCCGGTCGGGCCGTGCGCGGCCGACGGGGACTCGTCGACGGGCAGGTTGGCGGTCATGGCCCGGTACAGCCCGCTGCCGAGGCCGGGTTCGAACTCGGCCCTGACCAGCAGCGGCCACCAGGCGTCCAGGATGCGGATCGCGTCGGCGTCGGCGTACGTGCGGGAGCCGGCGGAGGTCTCGGTGCGCTTGCCCCCGGCGGCCACCCAGGCCTGCAGCCTGCTCACGGCGGCCGCCGCGGCGGGGTCGGTGACCGGCGAGGCGGTGACGACCTTCAGCAGTCGGGGCAGGACGTCCTCGGCGCGCAGGTCGGTGAGCCCGGCGTCCGCCATGGCCTTGACCAGCGAGGCCCGGGTCACCCCGCCCTGCCGGACCAGCTCGCGCACCCGGTCGTCCAGGAGGTTGCCGCGGTGCACGGAGCCGTTGCCCCAGGGCGCGGTCGTGTAGTCCTTGGCCTGCTTGTTGTTCCAGGAGACGTAGTAGTCCTGGTCGACGGAGTGCGGGTGCGCGGAGGGCGGGGTGTAGTCGGCGGTGTTGGTCGCCGGCTGCCAGCCGCGCCACTCGTACGCGGGCCGTGCCCACACCGGGAACTCGGCGTCGACGCCGCTCGCGCGGACCGGGTTGTCGCCGCTGTTGTAGTACGCGGTGTGCTCGGAGTCGGCGTAGAACCAGTTGAAGGTGTAGTTGATGTGCCGCACCGCCTCCTGGAAGTCCTCCGGGCCCTTGACGTGGTCCGGGTCGTTCAGCATCTGGAAGCCGATGATGGAGTCGGCCTCGTGCAGGAAGGACGAGCGCAGGGTGGTGTAGGCGACCTTCTTGCCGCCGACCGTGGCGCGGTACTCCACGGGCCCGTACTTCGTTCGCCACACGCGCATCGTGTAGGAACCGGCCGCGGTGCCGTCGGCGACCGTGGGCTTCCAGGCGTTCTTCTGCTCGACCTTCTCCATCGGGGTGCAGGTGCCGCGGTAGAGGTAGTGGTGGTCGTCCTGGCACAGTTCGACGGCGTAGGTGTCGATGATGTCCTGGCCCGAGGTCGTGGCGCTCCACGCGTAGTCCTGGCCGCGGCCGAGTTCGACGTAGAAGCTCAGCCCGGCGAAGGAGGCGCCGCGGGCGCTGATGCCCGGGCCCTGGATCTCCTGGAGCAGCAGCAACTGCGGGGCGAAGTAGCCGGTCTGGGGGCCGAACACGGCGACGGGGTGCCCACTGGCGGTGTGCTTCCCGCTGACCACGAGGGCGTTGGACATGCCGCGCTTCGCGGACGACAGGGCCGTCCGGGCCGCCTCTCCGGAGGCGCCGGTGGCGGCGGACGTCGTGGCGCTGCCGGTGCGGTCGTACACCAGCGGCTCCGCGCGCACCGAGCCGGCGTCGGGCAGGGCGGTGCCCTGCGGGGCGTCGGGCCGGGTGGCGTAGGGGAAGCTGCCCGTCTGCTGGGTGAGGACGGCCTCCGGGTCGTTGCGCATCCGGAAGGACTCCCAGACGCGGGTGCCTTCGGCGACGCCGTACTTCTCCTGGGCGGCCAGGAGGGAGAGGGCGTTGTTGACCTCGCCGCCCCCGCCGGAGCCGAACAGGGCGCCGATGACCGAGGCGAGCGCCACCAGGTCGGTGATCTTGAAGTGTTCTATCTTCCCGGCGTTGGTGATTGAGTCCTTGTGCCCGGTCAGCACGTACTCACCGGGGAAGTAGCGGCCGCTGTCGGAGGCGTCGATGTAGGCGTTGATGCCGTCGAGGTAGGCCTTGGCGTCGGCGAGGGCCTGTCGGCCGCGTTCGCCGTTCGTGGCCACGGCGTTGTCGATCTGCGCCTGCAGATCCGCCTCGGTGTACGGGGCGTGCCGCCAGAACTGCTGCTCCAGCCCCTGGTTGGAGGGCGCGCCGCCAGCGAAGGAGGTCAGCTGTCCCCGCCCGACGTGCCGGAAGACGTCCATGAGCCACAGGCGGTCCTGGGCCGCCGCCCAGCCGGCGCCGAACTCGGTGCCGTACCGGGTGGTGCCGGTGATGTGCGGCACGCCGGTCTTCTTGTCCCGGACGATCGTCACGTCACCGCGCCCGGCGGGCTTGACTGTGGAGGCGACCTGGTTCGCCGGGACACCGAAGGACGCGTCGTTGAAGAAGGTGTTGATCTTGTCGTTGGTGAGGCCGGGGTGGCCCTTGGCGAGGTCGTTGTAGGGCCCGAGCTGGTCCTCGGCGTGCTCGGGCTGGGTGCCGAAGGCCTGGTTGAGGAGGATCTGGGCGAGGGTGGCGTTGCCGTTCTGGCCGGGCGGGAGGATGTCCGAACACTGGTTCCCGCAGTGGTCGTTCGCGGCCGCCGCGACCTGCGGAGGCGCGGTCCCGGCGGCCGCCGCGGGGGCGATCGGCGACAAAAGACCCGCGATCAGGGCGCATACGGAGGCGGTCTTCAGGAACCCGGGGATTCCGCGGGGAGTTCTCAGTCTGTGGAGGACGGTGCGTGGGTGACGCCGTGGCATGGGGACTCCTCCCGACGTGGGGTGGGCGGGATGTTACCGCCGGTATCCCCGCCTTTGAAGGTGAACAAGCGTCACTTTCGGAAGTCAGCACAACAGGCACAGGGATCACGGCAGTCGACAAGCGGGCCTCGTCGGACGGCTTATGGAGGGCATTTGAAATCGGATGGAGCCGATTCGCTTGTCGATACGTCTATTCGGCGACGTCCTTACGACGACGCCGAAGTGACCGGATGTACAGGTGCAGGTGTGACGGAGGTGCAGGACGATGGCCGGTTTCCGGAGTCTGGCGAGACAGGTCCGCGATCCGCGGTGCGATCTGGCCTTGCGGCGTTATTCGCTGCGCAAGTGCCTTGAGAGGTTCGCGCCTTACGGACACAGGGCGACCTGGGACCATCTGTGCTCCCGGGCAGGGTTCGGTCCCGAGGACCGCTCCCCCGATCCGGTGCGGCTCGTGGCCGCACTGGACGAACTGGAGGAGGCCCGGGCGGTCTGGCTCGCCTACGAGGTCGAGTTCGCCGAGCGCCGCAAGAAGGAGAAGCACGACGGGCTGCGCAGGCCCGGCAGCGTGGACGACTGGCACCGGCTGACCTGGGGCGGTTTCGGTGTGGCGTGGTGCGACGATCCGGCGGTCCATCCCCGTGAACCGCTGGCCGAGGTACTGCGCCGGCTGATCGCCGCGCTGGAGCGCGAACCGGGTTCGAACTGCCCCGTGTGCGACGGGGAACGACTCGCCTGGAAGTACGACCTGGATCACGAACCCTCGGCGGGTCCGGTCTGCACGGACTGCGGAATCCTGGTGCCGCGTCCCGTGCTCACGCCCGAAGCCCTGGCGGACGCCAGGCGGGCGAGGCTGCTGGTGTCGGCTTGACGGATGCGGGTGCGCGGGGGGTGCGCCGGGGATGCCGCACCCCCACTGTCGGTGGGGACTGGCACCATCGACGGCATGGTGCAGGTATGTCTGAACGGTCCGCGGACGGCCGCTGACGGTACGGCGGTGCCGCTGACGCCGGAGGCGATGGCCGCCTCCGCCGCGGCCGCCGTCGCGGCCGGGGCCACGGACGTCCACGTTCATCCCAAGACGCCGTGCGGGCGGGACACGCTCTCGCCGCGGGTGCTGGCGGAGACGCTGACGGCGATGCGTTCGCGCGTGCCGGTGCCGGTGGGCGTGACCACCGGGGCGTGGGCCGAACCGGATCCCGCCGCGCGGCTCGACCGGATCCGGGGCTGGACGGTCCTGCCGGACCACGCCTCGGTCAACTGGCACGAGCCCGGGGCGGAGGAGATCGCCGCCGCGCTGCTCGACCTCGGGGTGGGCGTGGAGGCGGGCATCTGGTCGGGCACGGACGGGGCACGGCGGTTCGCGTCCTCACCGCTCGGGCCGAGGGTGCTCAGGGTTCTGGCCGAGGTGACGGACACGGAGCCTTCCACGGCGGTGGCCTCGGCCCGGGGGTTGCTGTCCGAGCTGGGGTCCGCGCACGGCCGGCCCGTGCTGCTGCACGGGGAGGACGGGGGCGCGTGGCCGGTGCTGCGACTGGCGGGCGAACTGGGGCTGGCCACGCGGGTGGGGCTGGAGGACGTCCTGGTCCTGCCGGACGGCCGACGGGCGGGGTCCAACGCGGAGTTGGTGGCGGCGGGGCTGGCGCAGTACGGCCATTGACGGGCCGGGGCGTCGCTGCCGGGGCCGAGGCGCCGCGCGACCCGGCGGGACGGGGCACCGCTGCGCCCATCCCCCCCAAGCTCTCGACTTCGCTCGAGCAGGGGGGACCCCCATCGCCCCAGGCGGCACGCATGCCCGCAGCCGAGCGGACCGGCACGCGCCGGCGCCCGCCGGCGCCCGCAAGGGGACGTGCCGGGGGCCGCCCGCAGCTCAGCGGGAGCGCGCCCGCACCCGCCGGACGGCGCAAGGGGCCGTGCCGGGGGGCGTCCGCCGCAGCGGTTGGCGCGTCAACAGACAGTCGGTCGGCACGCAAACGATCGCGCCGGTCCGAGGACGGGGACGGGCACCCTCCGGCGCGGCCCATCCACCCCGCCGCCTAGGCGTCCCGCGCACCCCCGCCGCCATTGCGTTCCACCATCAGGCGGGAGCCGGCACGGCGTTCGCCGAAGACGTCGCCCGGGTTGGACAGGACGCACGTGTCGAGGGAGAGGCAACCGCAGCCGATGCAGTCGGTGAGGTGGTCCCGCAGCCGGTTCAGCTGCTTGATGCGCTCGTCCAGCTCCGAGCGCCACGCCTCCGACAGATGCGCCCAGTCCTCCCTGGTCGGCGTCCGCTCCTCCGGCAGCTGCGCCAGCGCCTCGCGGATCGTCGCCAGCGGGATCCCGACCCGCTGCGCGGCCCGGATGAACGCGACGCGCCGCAGCGTGTCACGGGAGTACCGACGCTGATTGCCCGCCGTACGCCGGCTGCTGATCAGCCCCTTGGACTCGTAGAAGTGCAACGCGGACACCGCCGCCCCGCTGCGCGCCGACAGCTGCCCGACCGTGAGTTCGTGGATCTTCTCTGGAATCTGAGGCACCCCTCGAACCCTACCCAGTCCGTTGACACAGCCCTCGCGGCCGACCATGCTAAGCAGTCGCTTAGAAGAGCGAGCTCCCCGCACGAGAGGTCTGGAAGACATGGCACAGCCGAGGATCTTCACGTCCGTCGACGACCTGAAGTCGGCGGTCGGCGAGCAACTGGGGTACACCGACTGGCTCGACATCGACCAGAAGCGGATCGACCTCTTCGCGGAGGCCACCGGCGACCACCAGTGGATCCACGTCGACCCGGAGAAGGCCGCCGCGGGCCCCTTCGGCACGACCATCGCGCACGGCTATCTGACCCTGTCGCTGCTCCCCCTCTTCGGCCCCCAGCTCATCTCCGTCGAGGGCGTGAAGATGGGCGTCAACTACGGCACGAACAAGGTCCGTTTCCCCGCCCCCGTGCCCGTCGGCTCCCGCCTGCGCGCCACCGCGACGATCACCGGCGTCGACGACGTCCCCGGCGGCGTCCAGGTGAGCGTCGCCTTCACCGTGGAACGCGAGGGCGGCGACAAGCCCGTCTGCGTCGCCGAGTCCGTCTCGCGCTACTACGTCTGAGGCTCCGCCGGAACCGCCGGCGCGGCCGACGCGGCGCCGGCACCCGCCGCCCCCACCATCCGCAGCACGAGGTCGGCGTACAGCTCGCCGACCTCCTCCGGCGTGCGCGGCCCGTCCAGGCTGAACCACCGCGCCACGTCGATGCACAGCGACAGCACCGCCAGCGTCGTCCCGTGCACGTCGATGACCTCGAACTCGCCCGAGCGCGCGCCCTCCTCGATGATCCCGCGCACCTCCGCGTCAACCTGCCGCCGCAAGCCGAGGATCTCGGCGCGGGCGTCCGGGCCGAGCGAGTCGAGTTCGTACTGCACCACCCGCGCGGTGGTGCGCCCGCCCGCGTGCCAGCGCACGAAGGAGCTGACCGCGTCGGCGAGCCGCTCGGTCGGGCTGCCCTCGCGGCGGGACGCCGTCCGCAGGATCTCCAGGGCCTTCTCGTGCCCGATCCTGCTGATGCGGTGGAGCAGCTCTTCCTTGGTCTTGTAGTGGATGTAGAGCGCGGCCGGGCTCATCCCGGCCCGGCCCGCGATGTCCCGGGTCGTCGTGGCGTGGTAGCCGCGCTCGGCGAAGGCCTCCACTGCGGCGATCAGCAACCGCCGCGCCGCGTCGGGCGTGACCTCGCCCCACGCCTGCGCCTCGCCGCCGGCCGTCTCCTCCGCCGTACTCATCACTCGCCCCTCTCCACTGACAGGGGCACCACCATACCGCCGAAGGTGAGCGGGCGCTTAGCGCAGCCGCCCGGGAGCTGCCTCAGTGTTTGTCGAAGGGGGTGTACGGCGACGCCTGCGCGGGCCCGTCCTGCCGGTCCCGGATCACCTTGGCCAGCGTGAAGGAGGAGGTGACGAGGTAGAGCACGGCGATGGCGAGGAAGCCCCGCACCCAGGCGTCGGCGCTCAGCTGGTAGATGCCGATCGCGGTGGCCGCCATGGCGACGGCGAAGGAGGCGACGGCCTGGCCGTAGAAGGCGGCCGTGTTCTGCTGCTTGCCCGGTGTCTCACTCATGGCGACAGCTTCGGGCCGACGGGGCCCGCGCACATCCGTCGACGTACTCAGGCACCTACTCAGAACGCCGAGACTCCCGTCAGCGCCCGCCCGATCACCAGCTTCTGGATCTGGCTCGTGCCCTCGTACAGGGTCATCACACGGGCGTCCCGCAGCAGCTTGCCGGCCGGGTACTCGTCGATGTAGCCATAGCCGCCGAAGACCTGCAGCGCGTTGTTGGCGGCGCGGACGGCCGCCTCCGAGGCGAACAGCTTGGCCTTGGACGACTCGACGGCGAACGGCTGCCCCCGGTCGATCAGATCCGCGACCCGCCAGGTCAGCAGGCGGGCCGCGTCGACGTCCACGGCGATGTCGCTGATCAGTTCCTGGACCAGCTGGTGGTGGGCGATGGTCTTCCCGAACTGCTCGCGCTCGCCCGCGTACCGCACGGCCGCGTCCAGGGCGGCCTGGGCTATGCCGACGCAGCCCGCCGCCACGGACATCCGCCCCTTGGCCAGTGCCGACATGGCCACCGAGAAGCCCTTGCCCTCCGCTCCGAGCATCGCGGAGGCCGGGACGCGCACGCCCTCCAGGACGAGTTCGGCGGTGGCCTGGCCGCGCAGCCCGAGCTTGCCGTGCAGGGTGCGGCGGGTCAGACCGGGGGTGTCGGCGGGGACGAGGAAGGCGGAGACGCCCCGGTGGCCGGGGGCGTCCGTGGAGCGCGCGAAGAGCAGGACGACATCGGCCCAGGTGCCGTTGGTGATGAACATCTTGGTGCCGTCGACGACGTACTCGTCGCCGTCCCGCACCGCCCGCGTCGTGAGGTGACCGGCGTCCGAGCCCGTGCCCGGTTCGGTCAGGCCGAAGCAGCCCACCGACGCACCCGAGGTGAGCCCGGGCAGCCATCGCCGCTTCTGCTCCTCGTTCCCCCAGGCGGCGATCGTCTTGGCGACCAGGCCGAGCGAGACGGAGACGATCCCGCGCACCGAGGAGTCGCCCCGGCCCAGCTCCTCCGTCACCAGGCAGTACGCGAGGTGGTCACCGCCACAGCCGCCGTACTCCTCGTCGATCGTCAGGCCCAGGAAGCCGACCTCGCCGAGCTTCTTCACGATCGACCGGTCGACCTCCTCGGCGCGGTCCCAGGCGACGGCGTGCGGGGCGATCTCGCGCGCCACGAAGTCCCGGGCGAGCTGCCGTACGGCGGTCTGCTCCTCGCTGAGCTCCAGGTTCACCACTAGCCACCCCTCGGAAACGGCGCGAACTCCGCATTTAAATTAGCACTGCTAGTTTCTGTCGGCAGCCCTACTATGTGCGCCATGGCCCGACCGCGCAAGCCCTTGCTCAGCACCGACCGGATCGTCGAGACGGCCCGCGCGCTCGTTGACGCGGAGGGCCTCGCGGCCGTCTCCACCCGCCGCCTCGCCGCCGAACTGGGGGTCAGCGGGCCCTCGCTCTACAACCACTTCCGCACCAAGGACGAGATCCTGGAGGCGGTCGCCGACTCGGTGAGCGGTCAGGTGGACCTGTCGATGTTCGAGGACGGCCGGGACTGGCGGACCGCGCTGCACGACTGGGCGGTCTCCTACCGGGCCGCGCTGCGCGACCATCCGAACATCGTGCCGGTGCTGGCCTCGGGTCCCGGCAGGCGCCCGGCGGGCCTGCGCCTCGCGGACGCGGTCTACGGCGCGATGGTGGCGGCGGGCTGGCCACCGGCCCAGGCCACCTCCATCGGGGCGCTGATGCGCTACTTCGTGATGGGCTCCGCCCTCGGCTCCTTCGCGGGCGGTTTCGTGGACGACGCGAGCGCCTACGACCCCGCCGACTACCCGCACCTGCAACAGGCCCACCTCCTCGCCGAGCAGCAGGAGAAGATCGACGAGCGGGCCTTCGAGACCGGTCTGACGGCGCTGCTGGACGGGCTGGCCCGCCAGTACGAGCAGGTGCGCCGGAGCGCGTAGCCGTCCCGGCGGGACACTTCGGCCCCGGCCGAAGGATCCGTGTCCCATGCTGGGGAGCATGACGACGAGGGACCCGCAGGCCACGGCACTGGCCCGGCTCGCCGCGCTGGTCGCCGACGAGACCCGGGCCACGTGCCTGCTCGCGCTGCTCGACGGGCGCGCCTGGACGGCGGGCGAGCTCGCGCGCCACGCGGGGGTCGCCGCCTCCACACTCAGCGAGCACCTGAGCAGGCTCGTGGCGGGCGGACTGCTCGCCGAGGAGCGGCAGGGCCGGCACCGGTACGTCCGGCTGGCCGACGCGCGGGTCGCGCAGCTGATCGAGGACCTGGCGGCGCAGGTCGCGCCGGAGAGTGCGGTACGGCCGCGGAACCTGCGCGAGTCGAGTGCCGGTTCGGCGATGGCCCGGGGCCGCACCTGCTACGACCATCTCGCCGGACGGCTCGGCATCGCGGTCACGGACGCGCTGACGGCCCGGGGCCGCTCGTGCAGGAGACCGGGTTCGCGCTCACGGACGCGGGGCTCGCCTGGTTCGCCAGGGCCGGGATCGGCCTCGACCGGCGGGGGCGGCGGCCGCTGGCCCGGGCCTGCCTGGACTGGACCGAACGCCGGCCGCATCTCGCGGGCGTGGCGGGCGCGGCCCTGTGCCGGCACGCCCTGGAGACCGGGTGGTGCGTGCGCATCGGCTCGGAGCGGGCGGTGAAGGTGACGGCGGCCGGTGAGCGGGCCCTGTCCGACCTGCTGGGCGTCGAGCCCGCCGCCCTGCGCTGACCCCCGGTGCCCGTCGCACCGGCCCGCCGGTGCACCGCCCCGCGCCGGCCGCCGGTGCCCCGTCCGAAATCCGCGAGCCTCCCGCCCCGCCTCCCCCTAGCCTCAGGAGCATGATGAGCACCCCACCCGCCGCGTCCCCTCGTCGCGCCGAGACGCTGGCCGCCGCCGCGGCCGCGGTCACCGTCGTGCTGTGGGCCTCCGCCTTCGTCTCGATCCGCAGCGCGGGGGACGCCTACTCGCCGGGCGCGCTGGCGCTCGGGCGGCTGCTCGCGGGCGCGCTGACGCTGGGGCTGATCTGCCTGGTGCGGCGGGAGACGTGGCCGCCGCGCCCGGCCTGGCGCGGGATCGCGATCTCGGGCGTGCTGTGGTTCGGCTTCTACATGGTCGCCCTGAACTGGGGCGAGCAGCAGGTGGACGCGGGCACGGCCGCCCTGGTGGTGAACACCGGGCCGATCCTCATCGCGCTGCTCGGGTCCCGGCTGCTCGGCGACCCGATGCCGCCGCGGCTGCTGGCCGGGATGGCGGTGTCGTTCGCCGGTGCGGTGACCGTGGGCCTGTCGATGTCCGGCGAGGGCGGTTCCTCGGTGCTCGGGGTGGTGCTGTGCCTGCTGGCGGCGGTCGCGTACGCCGGGGGCGTCGTGGCGCAGAAGCCGGCGCTGGGCTCGGCGAGTCCGCTGCAGGTGACGACGTTCGGCTGCCTGGTCGGCGCGGTGGTGTGCCTGCCGTTCGCGGGGCAGCTGGTCCAGGAGGCCGCGCGGGCACCGGCCTCCGCCACACTCAACATGGTCTACCTGGGCGTCTTCCCGACCGCCCTCGCCTTCACGACGTGGGCCTACGCGCTGTCCCGGACGACCGCGAGCCGGATGGGCGCGACGACGTACGCGGCGCCCGCACTGGTCGTCCTGATGTCCTGGCTGTTCCTCGGCGAGGTGCCGGGGCTGCTCACGCTGCTCGGCGGGGCGCTGTGCCTGGCGGGCGTGGCGGTGTCCCGGTCGCGCTCGCGAGCGGCCGCCCGGGCCGCTGTTCCGGGAGCGGTTCCGGAACACCGGCCCGAGCAGGCGCCGGACTCAGCTCGCTGACTCCGCCTCCGCGCGGGCCTCGGCCACGGCCTCCGGCTCCGCCGCGCGGGCCCGGCCCGCGAGGACCTTGATCGAGACCAGGGCGATCACCGACAGCCCGATGATGTAACCGGAGACGGCCATCGAGGTGCCGGTCGCCTCCAGCAGCAGCACCATGACGAACGGGGCGAGCCCGCCGCCCGCGACGGCCGCGATCTGGTAGCCGAGGGAGGCGCCGGTGTAGCGCATCTCCGGCGTGAACAACTCGGCGAACAGCGCCGCCTGGGGGCCGTACATGATGCTCAGGAAGCAGCTGGCGACGAAGGTGCCGACCGCGAGCCACAGCAGCGAACCGGTGTCGATCAGCAGGAAGAGCGGTACGGCCCACAGGGCGATGCCGGCCGCGCCCAGGGCGTAGATCCGGATGCGGCCGACCCGGTCGGAGAGGGCGGCGGCGGCCGGGATCAGCACGAGCTGCGTGAGGCTGACGCAGAGCGAGACCATGAGGACCGGGCCCTTGTCCATGTCCAGTTCGCGGGTCGTGTAGTCGAGGACGCCCGTGATGAGGATGTAGAAGGTCGCGGTGTTCACGGCGAAGGAGCCGCCGGCCAGGAGCACTGTGCCGAGGTGGCCGCGCAGGATGGTGCGCAGCGGGGAGCTCTGCTCGGACTTCTCCTGCTCCGCGAGCGCCCGCTCCGCCTCGCGGAACGCGGGGGTCTCCTCGACGCGCGTGTGGATGTACCAGGCGAGGCCGAGCACCAGCAGGCCGACCAGGAACGGCACGCGCCAGCCCCAGGCGGTGAACGCCGAGTCGGTGGTGAGGGCACCGGCCAGCAGGAAGACGGTGTTGGCGGTGACCACGCCGATGGGGACGCCGAGCTGCACGACGCTGCCGTAGACGCCGCGCCTGCCCTCCGGGGCGTACTCGGTGGCCAGGAGCATCGCGCCGCCCCACTGGGCGCCGACGGCGACGCCCTGGGCGACGCGGAGCAGCACGAGCAGGATCGGCGCCGCGACGCCGATGGTGTCGTACGTGGGGAGCAGGCCGATGCCGGTGGTGGCGACGCCCATGAGCGTGAGGGCGAGGACCAGCATCGGCTTGCGGCCGCGCCGGTCGCCGAGGTGTCCGGCGACGATGCCGCCGAGGGGCCGGGCGAGGAAGCCGACGGCGAAGGTGGCGAACGAGGCGAGGACGCCCGCGGTGGGGCTGCCCGCGGGGAAGTACAGGTCGCCCAGGACCAGGGCGGCGGCGATGCCGAAGACGAAGTAGTCGTACCACTCGACGGCCGAGGCGAGGGCCGCCGCGGTGGCGACCCGGCGGCGGTTGCCGGCGGCGGGCGGGATGGGGACGGGCTGAGCGGAAGGTGCCGTGTCCATGCGGTGCGCGCTCCGGGGGGTGCGGGGACGGAACGGGGGGTGGCTCGGGTTCCGGGGAACGTACTGACCGGACGGTATGGACGTCAACGGGTCGTGCACCAGGACTTTTCACCTGTACGCGGCATGCAGTGGAGTGCGGACACGGCTGCGGCCCCGGCCTCGCGGGGAGGCCGGGGCGCGGGGTCGGGAGGGCTAGAAGACGACCAGGGCGCGGCCGCCCTTGCCCGCCAGCATGTTCTCGAAGGCCGCCGGGATGCCGTCCAGCCCGATGCGTTCCGTCACCAGGGCGCTCAGGTCGAGGCGGCCCGCCCGGACGTGTCCGGCCAGGACCGGGAGGTCCCGGGCCGGGTCGGAGTTGCCGTAGACGCAGCCGGTCAGGGTGCGGCCCCAGTGGAAGATCTCCAGGGCGTTGAAGGTGACCTGCTGGTCCTTGCCGCCGATGCCGACGACCGTGGTGCGGCCGCCGCGCCGCGTGGAGTCCCAGGCCGTCCGGATGGTGACGGCCCGTCCGGCGCACTCGACGGCCACGTCGACGCCCTGCCTGCCGGTGAGGCCGCGGATCTCGCGGGCGGTGGTGTCGGAGGCCACGAGGTAGTCGGTGGCACCGGCCGTGCGGGCCAGTTCCTCCTTGGCCGGGGAGACGTCCACCGCGACGATCTTCGAGGCACCGGCGATCCGGGCGGCCTGGATCGCCGCGAGGCCCACTCCCCCGACGCCGAAGACGGCGACCGTCTCGCCCTGCCGCACGCGGGCCGAGTGGTGGACGGCGCCGTAGCCGGTGAGGACGGCGCAGCCCAGCAGGGCGGCGTCGGTGAGCGGGACGCCGTCCGGGGCGGGCAGCACGCAGGAGGCGGGGACGACCGTCTCCTCGGCGAACGCGGCGACGTTCAGGCCGGGGTGCAGGTCGGTGCCCTCGGTGGTGCGGGCGTGGACGGCGGCGGCGCCGCTCAGGGCGTCGGCGCACAGCCACACCTCCCCGAGCGAGCAGGCGTGGCAGGCACCGCACGACGGGGCCCAGTTGAGGACGACCCCGTCACCGGGCGCGACGTGCGTGACGCCCTCGCCGACGGCGACGACCGTGCCGGCGCCCTCGTGCCCCAGCACGGCCGGGACGGGCAGGCGCATGGTGCCGTTGGACAGGGACAGGTCGGAGTGGCAGACCCCGGCGGCGGCGAGCCGGACGTGGACCTGGCCGGGTCCGGGGTCGGGCAGCTCGATGCCGGTGATCTCCAGCGGGGAGCCGACGGCGGGCAGGACGGCGGCGCGGACAGCCATGACGGAACGGACTCCCTGACTAGAACTGGAGGGACTTGGTCTGCAGGTACTCGGCCAGGCCGTGCACGCCGAGTTCTCGGCCGACGCCGGACTGCTTGTAGCCGCCGAAGGGGGCGAGCGGGTTGAAGCGTCCGCCGTTGATGTCGACCTGGCCGGTCTCCATCCGGCGGGCGAAGGCCACCGCCTCGGCCTCGTCCCCGGCCCAGACCGCACCGGCCAGGCCGTAGACCGTGCCGTTGGCGATCCGCAGGGCGTCCTCCTCGTCCTCGTAGCGGAGGATCGACAGGACCGGGCCGAAGATCTCCTCCTGCGCGATGGTCATGTCCTCGGTGACGTCGGCGAAGACGGTCGGGTGCACGAAGAAGCCCGTCTCGCGCGGGGCCCCGGGACCGCCGGCGACCAGGCGGGCGCCCTCGGCGACGCCCTTCTCGATGTACCCGCGCACCCGGTCCCGCTGCTTGGCGTTGACGACCGGGCCGATGCGCTCGCCGTACTTGGCGGCGGCCGTGGCGGCGAGGTCCACCGCCTCGTCGTAGCGGTCGCGGTGGACGAGCATCCGGGTCCAGGCGCTGCACGTCTGCCCGGAGTTGGACATGACGTTGGCGACGCCGACGTTGACGGCCTTGGCGAGGTCGGCGCTCGGGAGGATCACGTTGGCGGACTTGCCGCCGAGTTCGAGCGCGACCTTCTTGATCTGTCCGGCCGCGATCGCGGCGATCCGGCGGCCGACGGCGGTGGAGCCGGTGAAGGAGACCAGGTCCACGCCGGGGTGCTCGGCGAGGGCCTGCCCGGCGACCGGGCCGAGGCCCGTCACCAGGTTGAAGACGCCCGCCGGGACCCCGGCCTCGTGCACGGCCTCGGCCAACAGCCGGGCCACCAGCGGGGTGTCCTCGGCGGGCTTCACCACGACCGTGCAGCCCGCCGCGAGGGCGGGGGCGACCTTGGCGACGATCTGGTGCAGGGGGTAGTTCCAGGGGGTGATCGCGGCCACGACACCGATCGGCTCATGGTGCACGACGGAGTTGCCGATCTTCTCCTCGAAGGCGTACGTCGCCGCCAGCTCTGCGTAGGAGCCCGCGACCGCGATCGGCACCGCCGCGTGCACGGCCTGCGAGAACTTCAGGGGCGAGCCGAGTTCGGCCGTCACCGTGGCGGCGATCTCGTCGGCCCGGGCCGCCAGGCCGTCCCGGAGGGCCGAGAGGCGGGCGGCCCGCTCGGCGGGCGGGGTCGCGGCCCAGCCGGGCAGTGCCTCCCGGGCGGCCCGTACGGCGGCGTCGACGTCCTCGGCGGTGCCCGCCGGGACCGTGCCGACGACCTGCTCGTCGGCCGGGTTCACGACCTCGATCACGTCCTGGCCGGCGGCGGGGCGCCAGGCGCCCCCGATGTACATGCCGTCGTGTGCCTTCATCGCGCTTCCTCCGGGGCGGGGGCGTCGTCGTCCGGCACATAAACTAGCGACGATAGTTTTCCGGCGCCAGACGTCCCGGGGTGCCGGGCGGACCCGGTCCCGGCCATCTCAGCACGGCCGGGGCCCGCCCCGGGTGTGCGGCTGCTCACTCCGCGCCGCTCGCTCCTCCGGGCCTGGCGCTCCTCCCCCGGGCCGGGCCGCTCACTCCTCCAGGTCGGGCAGGTGCGCCGGGCTCGGGCAGATGCGGTCGCCGTGCTGGTCGAAGACGAACAGGTGGGCGAGGTCGACCAGGAGCGGCACCTGCATGCCGTGACGGAGGGCCAGGTCCGGGGTGGTGCGGACGATGAGGTCGCCGGGCAGCCGGGGTTCCGCGGGCGCGGAACGGGGTTCGGCGTCCCCGGGGTGCTCCAGGGCCACCACGGGTCCGGCCCGGCCGGCCGCCGTGCGCTCCCGCAGGCGGGTGAGGACCGAGCCCTCGCGGCGACGGCGCCGGGCGGGACGGCCGGGACGCGGGCGCGGGGCCTCCAGCTCGGGGACGACGGCGGGACTGGACCCGGTGTCGAAGTGGACCAGGATCTCGTGCCCCTGGAACTCCACGTGCTCGACCAGACCGGTGAGCGGCACCTCACCGGGGCGGGCCGCGCTGTGCTTGGCGATGCGGACGGCTTCCGACCGCAGCCCCACGATGACCTCGCGGCCCTGCTGGACCCGCAGCAACTGGTGGTCCAGGGACAGCGGCTCGGGCAGGCGCAGGAACTGCTTGCCCAGACTGATGGTCATCGCCCCGTCGAGCGGGGCGCGGACCAGACCGCGCAGCAGGTTGATGCGCGGGGTGCCGATGAAGGCGGCGACGAAGACGTTGCTGGGCAGCGCGTAGACGGCCCGGGGGCTGTCGACCTGCTGGAGCACGCCGCCGCGCAGCACCGCGACCCGGTCGCCGAGCGACATGGCCTCGGCCTGGTCGTGGGTCACGTAGATCGTGGTGACCCCCAGCTCCTTGCTCAGCTGGGAGATCTCGGCGCGCAGGTGCGTACGGAGCTTGGCGTCCAGGTTGGACAGCGGCTCGTCCATGAGGAAGGCCGAGGGGTGGCGGGCGATGGCCCGGCCCATGGCGACCCGCTGGCGTTCGCCGCCGGAGAGCTGGCCGGGCAGGCGGTCGAGGAGGTCCTCGATGCCCAGCATCCGGGCGGTGGCGTCCACGCGCGGGGAGGGGTCCGTGCCCGGGGACTCGATGCGCAGCGGGAAGCCGATGTTGTTCCGGCTGGTCATGTTCGGGTACAGCGCGAAGTTCTGGAAGACCATCGCCATGTCCCGGCCGGACGGCGTCAGGTCGTTGGCGTACTCGCCGTCGAGCAGCAGCTCGCCCTCGTCGATCTCCTCCAGTCCGGCGATCATCCTGAGCACGGTCGACTTGCCGCAGCCGGACGGGCCGAGCAGGACGAGGAACTCGCCGGGCGCGATGTCCAGCGAGAGCCGGTCCACCACGCGGACGCCTCGCGTGTAGGCCTTGCTCACGTCGTGCAGGGAGATGGCGCGTGTCATGAGGTGCCCCCGAGGGGTCTTCAGGGCGCTGGTGCTCCGCGGTCGGAAGCCCCGTACGGGCCGTACGGGGCTGTGGGTCACGGAAGTTAACGGAATGTGCCCGGCCGGGGGAAGACTCGGAACGGGATCGGGGGCCGCATTCCGACTGGCGAGAAGACGGAATCCCGGATTCGGCCCCAGCCCCTGCCCCGGCCCCGGCCCGGCCCCCGGCCGTCCGCGGATGCCGGTGAGGTCAGCGGATGCCGGTGAGGTGGGCGAAGACCACGACGTTCCCGGAGTAGCCCTTCCTGCGGTCGTACGTGCCACCGCAGGTGATCAGGCGCAGCTCGGGACGGCCGCGGGCGCCGTAGACCTCCTGGCTCGGGAAGTCGGCCTTCTCGTACGACTTGATCCGGTCCACGGTGTAGACGGCGGTCCGGCCGTCGGCCCGGCGGGCCTTGACGATCCGGCCACGCTTCAGCTCGGTCAGCCCCGCGAAGACGGCGGGCCCGCTGTCGGTGTCCAGGTGCCCGACGGCCACGGCGGTGCCCTGTTCCCCGGGCGAGGCGCCCTGCTGGTACCAGCCGACCAGCTTCGGGTCGTCCTCCGGGGGCGCGGTGAGACGGTGCTCGCGATCGAGTCCCAGCTGCATGACGGGGGCGTCGAGGCGGAGGTAGGGGATGAGCAGGCGGGTGGCGCGGGAGGGCGGCAGGGGGCGCAGCGCGGGGCGGGCGGGGTGACGCGCCGAGGGCCGCCCGGCGACCGGACGGGCGGTTCCCTTGGGGGTGACGGGCCTGACGACCGGCGTGGCTGCCGGCCTGGGGCGGGCCGGGGGGCGGCTCGTGGTGGGTGGGGCGCCGGGTCGCCGGGCGGCGTGGCCGGGCGCACGGGAGGCCGGGGTGGCGGGCGCGGTCTTGGGAGGCGCCGGTTGCGGGCGCGGGGGTGTGGGGGTGCCGGGCCTCGGGGGCGGGGCCGGGCGGGTGGGTGCGGTGCGGTGGCCCGGTGCGGTGCGGGCGGGTGCGGCGGGAGTGGCGGTGCGGGGGGCGGGGGCGGCGGAACGGGTGAGGGTGCCTGTGCCTGTGCCTGTCACGGTGGTGGGGTCCGTGGCGCCCGGCAAGGTGGCCGCGACTCCTGCCGGCCCCTGGGGGAGGGCGGTGACGGTGTCGCTGGGCTCGTCGCCCCGGTCCCAGCAGAGACAGCCCACCAGCAGAGAGACGGCCAGCACGATCGTCCGCGCCAGCCGGTAGGCCCGCCTCCGGCGGAAGGATCTGCGCACGGGCGGATACCCCGCCCCACCGCCGCCGGACCGACCACCGCCGGACCCACCGCCACGCCGCCACGCCGCACCGTGAGGGCCCCCACCGCCGAGCCGGATCACCGGCTCGTGCCCGTGACCGGCCGCACGCCGAGCACCGGCGGGACCGAAGCCGCGCGAACCAGCCACCCCCTCCCCGGGCCCCCGGTGAGCGGCACCACGCCGAGGCGCCCTCTCCGGTGGGACCGCGCGAGCCCCGGGCCCGCGCCACTCCGCCGGAACCGCCCGGGCCCCTGGCCCGCGCCCGTCCCTCATGCCGCCCCTGGCCCCGGCCCGGGGCGTCGGCCCGGTGTCGGACGCGGTTGCGGCGTT
Source organism: Streptomyces sp. NPDC085932 (assembly GCF_044540525.1). NCBI lineage: Bacteria > Bacillati > Actinomycetota > Actinomycetes > Kitasatosporales > Streptomycetaceae > Streptomyces > Streptomyces sp. NPDC085932. The sequence goes on along the minus strand of NZ_JBITSJ010000008.1, from coordinate 100,084 downwards.
GTCCGTACTCGCCCCGCCCCCGCCCCGCCCTGGGTGGGCGGGGCGATCCGCGGAACGTGTCCTACGCGGCGCCATCGGGGCGGCGGCGGAGCCGGAACCAGACCGTCCCCGCGACGGCCGCGAGGCCGACCGCGGCGGCGCCGGCGACCGGCGTGAACGCCTCGCCGCGGGCGATGCCGCCGCCGCCCGCCGGCGGGCCGCCGACCGGCGTGGTCGGCTTGGACGTCGGGCAGTCGACCTTGAACACCTTGAACTTGCCCGCCCCGTGGGCCTGGTCGGTCAGCCACGTGAGCTTGTACTGCCCGTTGGGCAGGTCCACGGCCTTGGTGCGGCCGGCGCCGCTCGCGTCGGCCGTGAACGTCCCGGTGCGGGTGGCCCCGCCCGGGACCTCGGGCTGGGTCTGGATGGTCCAGTTGACCTTCTCCCCCGCGTCGAAGTTGAACGCGGCGAGGTAGAAGTCGCAGACCTTCGGGTCGTTGCGCTGGTCGTCGGCCCGGGTCGTGGTCGCGTGGATCTTGACGTCTCCGTTGTCCCCCGGGACAGGAGCGGCGACGGCGGGCACACCGCTCAGGGTGGTCCCTGCGAGGGTGAGGGCGGCGAGGACGGCGGTACGGGTGCCGGCACGGCGCGCGAGGGGTACGACGGGCATGAAGATGCCTCCAAGTCAGACGATTTTCATACAAACTCCTCGTCACCTGACTCTGTGTCACCTCACCGCCGAAAGGGGTGCAGCACCGCCCGACGACGCGTCAGATATCGCTCTTACGGCGCAGCGACACCCGCCGTCGGCCCGGCTTCGCGCCCTCGCCACCCGGCTTCGGCACGTCGCGGCCCGGCATCGCCGCCTCGTCGCCCGGCGCCGCCGCCTCCGGGCCCGGCTCGGGCGGCCCACTGCCCCGGGACCGCAGCGCCACCCCCGCGGAGACCAGCAGCAGCACCCCGAGCATCACGAACGGCGCCGCCACCCCCGCGACCCCGGCGATCAGACCGGCGGAGGCGGGCGCGGCGACCTGGCCGAGCCGGTTGCCCGTCAGACGCAGCGCCAGGGCCGTGGAACGCGCGTCCTCCGGCGAGGCCTGGACGACCGTCGTCATGGACAGCGGCTGCCCGACGCCGAGGCAGAAGCCGAGCAGCACCAGCAGCAGACCGAGCGCCCACACCGGCACCGGCAGGGCGATGCCCGCGCACAGCAGGGCCGCCAGCAGACAGGTGATGGTGAGCAGCAGGGTCCGGCCCAGCAGCCGCAGCAGGGGCGTGAGGACCAGCCGGCAGGCGATGGTGGCCGCCGCGCGCAGGCTGAGCAGGAGGCCGACCACGGACGGCGCGATGCCCCGGTGCTCGCCGACGACCGGGAGGTAGGCGGTGAGGATGTCGGTCGCGGACAGCACGGCCAGGCTGATGAAGATCCCGGCGGGCACGCCCCGGGTGCGCAGGATGCCCCGCACCGGCACCCGGTCGCCCTTGTGCGCGCGGGAGGCCGAAGCCGTTCGGCGGTGCTCGATGCGCCAGAGCGAGGTGAAGGAGACCGCCGCGGTCGCGCCCGCCGCGAGCAGGGCCAGCGCGCTGGTGCCGGCCATGTCCGCGCCGCCGATCAGCGCGCCCGCGGCGATGGGTCCGATCAACTGGCCGAGGGCCGCGCCGATGGTGAAGTGGCCGAAGTTGCGGTCCTGTTCGTGCGGTGCGGACTGGCGGGCGACCAGGGACTGCGAGCCGATGACGAAGCAGAGGTGGCCGAGGCCCATCACCCCGCTCCACAGGGCCATCGCCCACAGGGAGCCGGCCACGCCGCTGAGGGCGCAGCCGCCGGCGATCAGGACCACCCCGAAGGGCAGCAGGGGCGCGCACCGGCCGTGGTCGGTGCGGCGCCCCAGGGGGACGGCGGCGAACAGGGGCAGCAGCGCGTACACGCCGGCGATGACGCCGACCGCCCGCTCGTCCGCGCCCAGCGCGAGGGCCCGGTAGGAGACGGCGGGCCGGGCCATCGACACCGCCCCCTGCGTGAAGCTGAAGGCGATGACGAGGCGGAGCAGCCAGCCGCGGTTCCCACCGGGCCTCACGATGTCCTCCATGGGGAGCGTGGTACGAACGGTCAGATGATGCCGAAGAGCATGCCCGCCGCGAGGATGACCAGGCAGGTGAGGGCGGCCCACTTCACGACGAACCTGGTGTGGTCGCCGAACTCGACCTTGGCCATGCCGACCAGGACGTAGACGGCGGGGACGAGCGGGCTGGACATGTGCAGCGGCTGGCCGACCAGGGACGCGCGGGCCATCTCCAGCGGGGAGACGCCGTGCGCGGCACCGGCCTCGGCGAGGACCGGCAGGACACCGAAGTAGAAGCCGTCGTTCGACATGAAGTACGTCAGCGGCAGGCTCAGGATGCCGGTGACCAGGGCCATGTGCGGGCCCATGCTGCCGGGGATGACGTCCACCATCCACTTGGCCATGTGGTCGACCATGCCGGTGCCCTGGAGGACGCCGGTGAAGACGGCGGCGGCGAAGACCATGCCGGAGACGTTCAGGACGTTGTCGGCGTGGGCGGCGATGCGGGCCTTCTGGTCGGGGATGTGCGGGAAGTTGACGGAGAGGGCGAGCGCGGCGCCGAGCAGGAACAGCACCGGGATCGGCAGCCACTCCATGATCATGGCGGTGAGCAGGGCCACCGTGAGCAGGGCGTTGAACCAGTAGAGCTTGGGGCGCAGGGTGGGCCGGTTCGGGTCGAGGCCCTGGAGGCCGTCGTCGGCCCCGGCCGCGGCGTCGTCGTCGCGGGCGTCGGTACCGGAGCCCGCGCCACCCGTGACGCCCGTACCGCCGGTACCGGTCGTGACACCCGTGCCGCCCTTGCGCATGGAGACCTTGCCGTCGCCGGAGCCGCCCGCGCCGACGAGGACCGTCTCGGTCTCCTGCTCCTCCTCCAGCACCTCGTCCAGCGTCAGCACGCCGAGCCGCCGGCGCTCGCGCACACCGAGGACGTAGGAGAGGACGAAGACGAAGAGCAGGCCGACCAGGAGCGCCGGGATCATCGGGACGAAGATGTCGCTGGCGTCGAGCTTGAGCGCGGTCGCGGCACGCGCGGTCGGGCCGCCCCAGGGCAGGGTGTTCATCACGCCGTTGGCCATGGCGGCCACACCGGTCATCACGACCAGGCTCATCTTCAGGCGCTTGTACAGCGGGTACATCGCCGAGACGGTGATCATGAAGGTGGTGGAGCCGTCGCCGTCCAGCGACACGATCGCGGCGAGCACGGCGGTGCCGACGACGATCCGCATCGGGTCGGCTTTGCAGAACTTGAGGATGCCGCGCACGATCGGGTCGAAGAGACCGACGTCGATCATCACGCCGAAGTAGACGATCGCGAACATCAGCATCGCCGCGGTGGGGGCGAGGCTGGTCACGCCGTCGATGACGTAGTCGCCGAGGTGGGCGCCCTTGCCGACGAACACGCAGAACAGCGCGGGAATCAGCACGAGCGCCGCGATCGGCGACATCTTCTTCATCATGATCAGGACCAGGAAGGTCGCGATCATGGCGAAGCCGAGGATGGTCAGCATGAGTGGATACCTAACGTTCGCCCTTGAACATCCCACCAGGGCCGGCGGTGTCCGAGACGTTAGGTCCCGTCAAGCAGCGTTAACAAGACGTTGACGTGCGAGCAATAAGCGCAAAACTGCTGGTCACAGCTTTGCTCAGGTCAGGGCGGTGTGCTTTTCGGTCATCGCGGGACCTCCGGGGGCGGTCGCGGGGGCGACGTCGACGGGCACGCCGTTGAGGACCGCGTTGCCCGACAGCGGGTCGAGCAGCCGGCCGTCGAGGAGCTGGTTGACGTTGACGCCGGGGTCGGTCGAGGCATGGCTGAGGCGGGTTCCGGGGCGGTCGTGTCCCCAGCCGTGGGGCAGGCTGACCACGCCCCGCCGGACGGTGTCCGTGACCTCGGCGGGTGCGGTGACCTCTCCCCCGGCGCCCCTCACCCGGACCGGTGCACCGTCCGCCACGCCGAGGCGCTCGGCGTCCTCGGGGTGGATGTGCAGGGTGCAGCGGTTCGAACCGCCGGTGAGCGCGGGCACGTTGTGCATCCAGCTGTTGTTCGAGCGCAGGTGCCGGCGGCCCACCAGGACGAGTCCTTCGGGGCGTTCGGCCAGGGCCGCGCGCAGGCGGGGCAGGTCGGCGGCGATCGGCCCGGGCAGCAGTTCCACCCGGCCGCTCCTGGTCTTCAGCGGCTGCGGGAGGCGGGGTCGCAGCGGGCCGAGGTCGATGCCGTGCGGGTGCGCGAGCAGCTTCTCCAGGGTCAGCCCGTCCGGCGTCGCGCCGAAACCGTCGCCGTAGGGGCCGAGGCGCAGCATCATGTCCAGGCGTCGTTCGGGGCCGGTCTCGCCGGTGAGCCGCGCGGCGAGTTCGCGGGGGTCGCGGCCGTGCACGGGCGAGTGGGGTTCCTTCACCGCCTTGCCGAGGGTCTGGCCGATGACCATCTCGTCGACGGCACCGGGATCGGCCCCGTGCATGCCGGTCGCGGCGAGGATCAGCCGGGCCAGGATCTCCGTCTCGGCCATGCGGCCCGGCTCCAGTGGGACGGCGGGGCGGGTGTAGCGGACCTGGTTGCGCACGGCGAGGGTGTTGAAGGCGAAGTCGTGGTGCGGGCTCTGGGCGGGCGGGGGCGGGGGCAGGATCACGTCGGCGTGGCGCGAGGTCTCGTTGAGGTACGGATCGACGCTGACCATGAAGTCGAGCGAGGCGAGCGCCTTGTCGAGCCGGTCGCCGTCCGGCGCGGACAGCACGGGGTTGGCGGCGACGGCGATCAGCGCGCGGACCGGCTCACCCTCCTCGGTGGCGGTGTCGATCTCCTCCGCGAGGGCCGACAGCGGCAGTTCGCCCTTGGCCTCGGGGTGCCGGCTCACCCGGGAGTGCCAGCGCCCCAGGGCGAAGCCGCGGCCGGGTCCGGCGGGGCGCGGGGTCCGGTCGGTGGCGGCCTGCGGGAAGAGCGCGCCGCCGGGGCGGTCGAGGTTGCCGGTGAGGATGTTCAGTACGTCGACGAGCCAGCTGGCGAGCGTGCCGTGCGGGACGGTGCAGCTGCCGATCCGGCCGTAGACGGCGGCGGTCGGGGCGGCGGCGAGGTCCCGGGCGAGGGTGCGGACGAGCCCGGCGTCCACGTCACAGGCCCCGGCGACGGCCTCGGGGGTGAACTCCCGCAGGGCCTCGGACAGTTCCTCGACGCCCTCGACGTGCGGGGTGGGTTCGACCAGGCCCTCGTCGAAGAGGACCCGGGCCATCGCCGCGAGCAGCAGCGCGTCGGTGCCGGGCCGGACCGCGATGTGCCGGTCGGCGAGCTTGGCGGTGCGGGTGCGCCGCGGGTCGATCACGACGAGGGTGCCGCCCCGGGCCTTGAGCGCCTTGAGCTTGCCGGGGAAGTCGGGGGCGGTGCACAGACTGCCGTTGGACTCCAGCGGGTTGGCGCCGATGAGGAGCAGGTGGTCGGTGCGGTCCAGGTCGGGCACGGGGATGGCGTTGGCGTCGCCGTAGAGCAGGCCGCTGGAGACGTGCTTGGGCATCTGGTCGACCGTGGAGGCGGTGAAGACGCTGCGGGTGCCGAGGCCGGCGAGCAGGACGGGCGGGTAGAGGCCGCCTGCCATGGTGTGCACGTTGGGGTTGCCGAGGACGACGCCGACCGCGTGCGGGCCGTGCCGCTCGACGACCGGCCGGATGCCGGCGGCGACCGCGTCGAAGGCCTCCTCCCAGGTGGTCTCGCGCAGTTCGCCGTCCCGGCGCACGAGCGGAGTGCGCAGCCGGTCGGGGTCGGAGTCGACGGCCCCGAAGGAGGCGCCCTTGGGACAGATGAAGCCCTTGCTGAAGACGTCGTCGCGGTCACCGCGGGCGTGGGTGACGCGGCTCCCCTCGATGGTGAGGGTCAGGCCGCAGGTGGCCTCGCACAGGGGACAGATTCGCAGGGCGGTGCGGGACACGGGTCCTCCCGGGGCGACGGCTACGGTGACGCGCTGACGCGGCCGAGCATACCGACCGGTATGCATGGAGGGGAGCCCTTGCGGGGAACGAGGATGCGCCGCGGCACCCCGACGGTCAGTCGAGCGCCCGTGCCAGATAGGAGCGGAGCAGCTCCCGTGCCTCGTCGATGATCTTCCGGTCCCCCTCGGGAGCGACCCGGAAGGCCAGGTGGACGAGGGTGTCGGCGGTCTCCACGGCGATCAGGAACACCCGGCGCAGGTCCTCGTCCGGCTCGCGGTCGAGATAGCCGGAGAGGAGCTCGGTGAGGCGCTCGGCGACGCGGTGGTTCGGTTCGGCGTGGCGGGCGCCGACCGGGATCTGGTTGCCGAAGTCGACCAGGGAGAAGCCGGGCGCGGTGCGCTTCATCTCCAGGTACTCGTCGAGCACGGCGTCCATGGCCGTGCGCCAGCCGCCGCCGTCACCGGCCTCGCGCAGGCGCTCGGTGACGCGCTCGGAGTACCGCTCCAGGTTGCGCTGGGCCAGCGCGTCGGCCATCTGGCGCTTGTTGCCGAAGAAGCGGTAGACCGAGCCGATGGGGACGCCGGCGCGCTCGGCGACCGCGCGGGTGCTCAGGGCGTCGTAGCCGACCTCGTCGAGGAGGTCGGCGCAGGCGTCGAGGATCCTGGTCAGGCGTTCGGCGCTGCGCCGCTGCACGGGCGCACGACGGAGCGATGTCGCGTGGGGCACGGACTTCATGATGCACTTCCGGCGCGACCGGGTGAACCTCGCCCCCTGGCGGGCCGCGGGACGCCTGTCACGCCGGCCGGCCCAGCACGCCGGCGTGCCCCGCACCGGCCCGCCCACGGATACTCTCGCCCCCCGCCGCACCGGCCCGCCCACGGGCACGCCCGACCTCCACCGCACCGGCCGCACCGACCCGCCCGCGGGCTTTCTCGCCCTCCACCGGACGGGCCGCACCCGCCGGACGGGCCGCACCCGTCGGACCGGCCGCGCCCGCCGCACCCGCCGCACCCGCAGGACCGGTCGCAGCCGGCACACCTGCCCAACCGGCCGACCCCACCGCCCGCGCAGGACCGGCCGCGTCCGCCGCCCGCGCAGGACCCGTCGCAGCCGGCACACCTGCCCAACCGGCCGACTCCGGCGCCCGCGCAGAACCGGTCGCAGCCGGCGCACCCGCCCGACCGGCCGACCCCACCGCCCGCGCCGCCCCCGCCGCCGTCCGCGCCCACCGCCGGTCGGCGGCGTCCGGGTCCGGGTCCGGGTCCGGCCGCGAGGCCGTGACGTCGGCCGTGGTCTCCACCGGTTGGCCGTCCACCGCCCACACCGTGCCGTCGTCGGCGTAGAGGCGGGCCGTCACCTGGTGCGTGCCGCGCGGGACGAGGCGGGCGGGCAGCCGGTACTCGGGGGTGCGCAGCCGGGCGACCAGCCGGCCGTCGACGTAGAGGTGGGCGAGGCCGCGCCCGGCCACCGCCCGCTCCGCCGACCCGGCCGGCGAGAAGCGGAAGTTCCGCAGGGTCAGGCGCACGTCCCAGCCGCCGCCCGCGTCGGGCTGCACCTCGACGCCGACGTCGGGGGCGCCCGCGCGTTCCACCTCCCGGTAGGGCCGCCCTTCCTTGTCCCGGTCCTCCAGGAGTCTGCCCACGGGTGAGGGCGACGCTCCGCTCTCCGGTGCGCCGTCGGAGCCGCAGCCCACGGATCCGGCCAGGGAGAGGACACAGACCGCGAGCACGGCGAGGGGTCCGCGTGTCCACGACATGCCGGGGAGCCTAGAACAGACGTCCGGCCCGCCGGATCGTCCTCAAGTCGGGTTCGGGTCATCCGTCAAGAGGAGGGCCGCGTCCCTCTTGCGCCGGGGAAAACGCAATCCTACGGTGCTCCATAGGAATCGGATCGCAAGGGAGCTGCACCATGGGCGCGGACGCGCGGAAGACCGCCGAAGGGCTGACCTACCTCTCCGGCTTCGGCAACGAGCACAGCTCCGAGGCCGTCCCGGGCGCACTGCCCGAGGGCCGCAACTCGCCCCAGCGGGCCCCGCTCGGGCTGTACGCCGAGCAGCTGAGCGGCACGGCCTTCACCGAGCCGCGGGCCCACAACCGCCGCTCCTGGCTGTACCGGATCCGCCCGTCCGCTGCCCACCCGGCGTTCACCCGCACCCACAACGGCACGATCCGCACCGCACCCTTCACCCAGACCGTGCCCGATCCCAACCGCCTGCGCTGGAACCCCCTGCCCGACCCGGCGCCCGAGACGGACTTCCTCGCGGGCCTGTGGACGCTCGGCGGCAACGGCGACGCCACCCAGCGCACCGGCATCGCCATCCATCTCTACACGGCCAACGCCTCCATGCGGCGGGTGTTCAGCGACTCCGACGGCGAGCTGCTGATCGTCCCGGAGCGCGGCGGACTGCTGCTGCGCACGGAGTTCGGTCTGCTCCATGTGGAGCCGGGACATGTGGCGCTGATCCCCCGTGGTGTCCGCTTCCGTGTGGAGTTGCTCGACGACTCCGCCCGCGGCTATGTGTGCGAGAACTACGGCGCGCCCTTCCGCCTCCCCGACCTGGGCCCGATCGGCGCCAACGGCCTCGCGAACCCGCGGGACTTCCGCGCCCCGGTCGCCGCCTACGAGGACGTCGAGGGCCCGGTGGAAGTGGTGAACAAGTTCTGCGGCAACCTGTGGACCGCCACCTACGACCACTCCCCGCTCGATGTCGTCGCCTGGCACGGCAACCATGTGCCCTACGTCTATGACCTGCGCCGGTTCAACGTGATCGGCACCATCACCTACGACCACCCGGACCCGTCGATCTTCACGGTGCTCACCTCCCCCTCGGACACCCCGGGCCTGGCCGGAGTCGACTTCGTGGTGTTCGCGCCGCGCTGGCTGGTGGGCGAGGACACCTTCCGTCCGCCGTACTTCCACCGGAACGTGATGAGCGAGTACATGGGCCTGATCGAGGGCGCCTACGACGCCAAGGCCGAGGGCTTCGTGCCGGGCGGCGGCTCGCTGCACAACATGATGTCGGCGCACGGCCCGGACCGGGAGACCTTCGACCGGGCGAGCGCCGCCGAGCTGAAGCCGCAGAAGATCGACGACGGCCTGGCCTTCATGTTCGAGACCCGCTGGCCGGTGACCCTCACCCCGCACGCGGCCCGCGCGGAGCACCTCCAGGAGCGCTACGACGACGTCTGGCAGGGCCTGGAGCGGCACTTCAACCCCTTGCACTGATCATTTCCTACCGGTACGGATGGCCCGTGACCTCCTTCGCCCCGGACTCGATCGTCCTGAACCGCAAGCTGCCGCTCTGGTACCAGGTGTCGCAGTCGCTGCGCGCCTCGATCCTCGGCCGCTCGCCCCGGGACCCGCTGCGGCTGCCCACGGAGGAGCAGCTGGCGGGGCATTACGGCGTGAGCGTGCTGACCATGCGGCAGGCGCTGAAGGAGCTGGAGGACGAGGGGCTGATCTCGCGCCACCGGCGGCGGGGCACGTTCATCGAGCCGGACGCGCGCCGGGGCTCGCCGGTGCGGCTGCTCGGCTCGGTGGACGCGATCGTGGCCCAGCAGTCCGGCATGACGACCCGGCTGCTGGACCACGGCACGGCTCCCGTGCCGGGCGAACTCGCCGAGTTCTTCCCGGAGGTGGCGGAGGTCGCGACGTACCACCGGCTGCGCAGCGACGAGAAGACCGGTGAGCCGACCAACCACGCCCGCAACTACGTGCGTCCCGAACTGGCCGCGCGGATCGACCTCGACGATCTGGTGCGCTGGCCGATGACCAAGGTGCTGCGGGACGTGGTGGGGGCGGACATCAGCCGCATCACGGACACCGTGGAGGCGCGGCTGGCCGATCCGGAGACGGCCCGGCTGCTGCACGTGCCGTTGCTGAGCCCGATCCTGCACTACACGGGTGTCACGTACGACACCGCGGGGCGTCCTCTGGACGTGGCCGTCATCCACTACCGCGGTGACCGGTTCTCCTTCACGGTGACCCTGGAGGCCACGTGAGCGCAGCGGTCATGCGAGCGCCGTTCCCCGCGCCCCCAGGGAGTGCGGGACACGTCGTACGATGCGGGGCGTGACGCACGACGACGCTCCGCTGCTGGCGGACCTCATGCCGTGGTCCGTCGCACCGCCGCGGCTCGGCCGGGGCTGGCCGGCGGGACCCGACGCGGCGTCCCTGAAGGCCCGCTGGGACGCCCTGGTGAAGGCCGAAGGTCCCGACCGTGAGGCCCTGTTCGAGCCGAGCCGCTCGCGCACGCTGCACACCGCGGTCGGTCAGCTGCCCGGCCGTACGGACAGCGGCACGGAGAAGCTGGTCCGCGCCTCGGGTCCCTGCCCGGAGCCGGTGCGGGTGCTGTACGCGCCCTTCGACGAGCAGTGGCTCATCCCTGACCAGCGGCTGATCGACGCCGCCCGCCCGGAGCTGTGGCGGGTGGCGGACGAGCGGCAGGTCTTCCTGACGGAGACGCCGGAGGCCGTGCTGGCCACCTCGCTGCTCCCCCTGCTCCGGCCCGGCCGTGTCCGCCCGCTGTTCCGGCGGCCCGGCGGCCTGGAGCCGAACCTGGCTCCGGGTCTCCTGGAGCACCTGGGCGGCCGCCTGGGCACCGCCCCCGCACCGCTCGACGTCCTGGCCTGGATCACGGCCACGGCCCGCCCGGACCTCACCGTCCCGCTCACCGGGGACGCCGACGCGTGGGAGCGGGGCCTGGAGCACGGCCACCGGCTGCTGTGGCTGATGCGCCGCGACGGCGAGCGCCCGAGGCTCCCGGGCGGCCGCCGCCCCTACGTCCGCGCCCCGCTGCCCTCCCGGCCCGTGGAGCTGCGCTACGACCGGGACGAGGAGACGCTCCTGCTGGACGAGGGCCGCATCTCCCCCGTGCCGCCGGAGGCCTGGGACTACGAGGTGGGCGGCGTGCGCGTCCTGGAGCAGTGGTTCGCGGCCCGCGTCACCGCCCCCGAGCCGGGCACGCTGGCGGCGATCCGCCCGGCGACGTGGCCGCAGGCCTGGACGTCGGAGCTGCTGGAGCTGATCACGGTCCTGGCCCTGCTGGCGGAGACGCGCCCGCGTGCGGAGACGCCGGTCCCCGACCCGGTCACGGCGGCGGAGCTGCGCGCGGCGGGCGTGCTCCCCGTGCCGGCGGCGGCCCGCCGCCCCGCCTCGGTCCTGGGCGGCCCGGAGGAAGGCCCCGAGGGACAGCTCGCGCTGCTCTAGCCCCGGCCGTCCCGCTACCGGGCGACGAACGCGGTCAGGCCGTCGAGGAGCATCGTGCTGCGTCCAGTACGCGCTCCAGGGCCCGCCGGAAGACGGCTTCCAGGCCGACCGACCCGCTCTGCTCCGCGAAGGCCGCGGCCGGCAGCGGGGAGGCGCCCGTGGGCAGGGATCCACCTCGCTCTGCTCAGCCGTGACGAGGAGGCGGCGAGGGACGGTCGCCGAGTGGAATCCGATCAGCGCGGTGGCGACCGCCCTGCGGGACCTCTTCGGCAACGCCCCGGGCCCGACGGGGCGACCTGGCCGGTGGCTCACCCCGTCGCGGGGTCACTGCTGTGGTGCGTCGTGCTGCTCGGGGTGTTCGTGCCGCCGGCCGTGCGTCGGTACGCGCACGGGGAGCGGTGAGCGGGCGGCTCGGGACCGAGGCCGCGCGGAGCCCCCGTCATGCCGGGTGGGTCGGGACACCGACGGAGGCGTACCGCGCTCGGGAACACACCTGGCGCCGCTGCGTGCCGCGGGGATGACGGACGACGAGTGCGCAGCGTGCGCCGGGGGCGGTGCGACCGCCCGAGCGCGGGCCCCTACCTGCTGCCGAAGAGCGAACGGCGCAGTCGGCGCAGTGGCGCGAACAGCGAGACGCGACGCACGCGCGCGCCCCTGCCACTGCGGTCGTGCGGCTGACGCGCGGTCAGTTCACGCATCAGCGAGGTCGCCTCGACCGTCTCCCGCTGCGGGACGGCGGGGCCGCCGAGCACCGAGAGGTGGCGGTCGAGGCGCGAACTGGTCGCGCTGCTCCCGCAGGTGATCGCAGGGACCCTGGCCCTGCTGCGCACTGTTATCTGTTCCATGTCACTCCCCACCCGTACGAGTCCACCCGGCCCGGGCAGGTTAACCCTATCTCCCCGTCCGGGCACACGTGTATCGCGGTCACAGGATTCACCTTCCCCGTAAGGGGGTTGACGATGTATCTCCGATCACTCTCCGAATCCAACAGATTTCAGGGCGAGTTGGACGATCGGCTGCGTAGTGGGCTGGGGCGATCCGCCGGCGGGCTCGACGGTCACGGCCAGTGACGTCGCGGAGGTGCCGAGACCGGTCGCGACCAGCGGCGTGTCGCTCCGGAAGAGGCCCAGGGAGCGTGGTTGCGCGCCCGGGCGCATGAGCCACAACTGGTGCACGCGCCCGCCCGGCGGGGCGCCGTATCCGCCGAGGGTGACCACCGCGCTCCCCTCCGTGGCGGAAGCGATCACTCCGATCGTGCGGCCCCGGGCGTCCCGTCCGCTGCTCACACGGGCGTCCGGAGCTGCGAGAACGTGGGCGATCTCACGTGACCGGTCGCGCTCGGCGGCCAGTTCGTCCTGGGTCCGGTTCGCCTGCACGGCGAACAGCGACGCGACGACGAGGGCCGCGGCGGCGGTGGCCGTGGCGAAGGGCACGAACAGCGGGATCCGGCGTCGCGCCCGCTGCCGGGGCGGCGGCTGGGCACCCCACACGTGCGGCGGCAACTGCGGCGCACGCGCGCGGGCCGTCTCGCGCGTCTCCTGGGGTGCGGGGTCCTGCGGCGTCGTCCGGACGGCGGCGAGCACCCGGTCGCGCAGCGCGGCCGGGGCGGGGGCGGCGGTGGACCAGGCGAGCCGGACGGCGTCCTCGGACAGGGCGCGCACCTCGGCGGCGCAGCGGTCGCAGTCCCTCAGATGTTTTTCGAAGCGGACCCGCTCGGGCGGTTCGAGGGCGTCCAGCGCGTAGGGCGCGGCGAGCGAGTGCAGGTCCTCGCGGCGGAACAGGCTCATGCCACGCCTCCCAGGCACTCGCGCATCCGGGTCAGCCCGTCGCGCATCCGGGTCTTGACCGTGCCGAGCGGCAGGGAGAGCTGCTCGGCGACCTCACGGTAGGTGTAGCCCTCGTAGTAGGCGAGGGTGACGGACTGGCGCTGCAGCACCGTGAGCCGGTCCAGGCAGCGGCGCACCCACTCGCGTTCGAGACCCGCCTCGACCTCCTCGGTGACGTGGTCGAAGGCCGGCTGGCCGGCGCGCAGGGCCTCGCGTTGCTCGCGCTCCCCGGCCGCGCGGGCGCTGCGCACCCGGTCGACGGCACGGCGGTGGGCGAGGGTGAGGATCCAGGACATCGCACTGCCCCGTCCCGGGTCGAACTTCGCGGCGGTCCGCCACAGTTCGAGCAGCACCTCCTGAGCCACCTCCTCCGACTGGGCGGGGTCGCGCACCACACGCCGTACGAGCCCGAACACCGGGCCGGACACCAGTCCGTACAGATCTTCGAACGCCTTCTGGTCCCCGCTCGCCACGAGCAGCAGCAGTTCGTCCGCCTCCACTCGGTCCCCCTCTCCGAGGCCGCACCGGGCCTGTCCCCTCACACGAGGCATTCGCAACGCACACACCTCCGGATGGGGTTACGGATCAGCGCGCCGAAAACGCGGGTCGCCGGCGGTGAAACAACTTTTCAGACGCGCCGTAAGAACGTTTGAGATTCGACCAATCCGCTTCGCCGGCCGCTCCGAAGGGTGTGTGTCAGGCAAGTTGGCACGGAGGACGGACGGCATGACACCTATCTCCAGGACCGGTGCGGGACGCGGGAGCATCGCGACCGCGATCTGTGGTGCGCTGGCCGCCGGCGGGCTCACGGCCGCCGGCGTGACCGCGCTGGAACCTGAGGCGGCCTCCGCCTCCAGTCACCGGGAGGCCCCGCTGATCTCGGGGACCCCGCAGTACGACAACACGGACGTGTACGCGTTCGTCAGCCCGGACAAGCCGGACACGACGACCATCATCGCCAACTGGATCCCCTTCGAGGAACCGGCCGGCGGTCCGAACTTCTTCACCTTCGCCGAGGACGCGCAGTACGACCTGCGCGTCGACAGCGACGGGGACGCGCAGGAAGACCTGCTGTTCCGCTACACGTTCAAGACGCACACGAAGAACGACAAGACGTTCCTGTACAACACCGGCCCCGTCGAGAGCCTGGACGACCCGGACCTCAACATCACGCAGACGTACGACCTCGAACTGATCAAGCTGCGTCATCTGAAGGCGGTGTCGAAGACCAAGATCGCCGATGACGTGCCGGTGGCTCCGTCGAACGTCGGCAAGGCGTCGATGCCCAACTACGACACCCTGCGCAAGCAGGCGGTGCACAAGCTCGCCGGGGGCGCGCAGACGTTCGCCGGGCAGGCCGACGACCCGTTCTTCCTGGACCTGCGCGTCTTCGACCTGCTGTACGGCGGGAACCTCTCCGAGGTCGGCAACGACACGCTCAAGGGCTACAACGTCAACTCCATAGCCCTGCAGGTCCCGAGCAGCTTCCTCACCGCGTCGCACGACCAGCCGGTCGTCGGCATCTGGTCCACGACCCAGCGCAAGAACGCGCGCGGCTACTTCTCGCAGGTCTCGCGTCTGGGCAACCCGCTGGTCAACGAGGTCGTCAACCCGATCAAGGACAAGGACAAGTTCAACGCGTCCGCGCCCCGGGACGACGCCCAGTTCCTGAAGAACGTGACCAACCCGGAGCTGCCGAAGCTCATCGAGGCGATCTACAAGATCCCGGCCCCGGACGAGCCGCGCAACGACCTGGTCGACGTCTTCCTCAAGGGCGTCAAGGACCTCAACCAGCCGCCGCACGTGACGCCGTCGGAGCAGTTGCGGCTCAACACGTCCATCAAGCCGGCCGCGAAGCCCAAGCGGCTGGGCGTCCTGGACGGGGACACCGCGGGCTTCCCGAACGGCCGTCGCCTCACCGACGACGTGATCGACGCCTCGCTCCAGGTCGTCGAGGGTGAGCTGCTGGGCGCCAAGAACGACCTGGGGGACGCGGTCGACAAGAACGACAAGGACTTCGAGAAGTCCTTCCCGTACGTCGCGCTGCCGACGGAGGGTTCGCGCGGTCCGCTCGCCAAGGGCGTGGACGGCGGCAACGACGTCCGCAGCCAGCTGGGTGACGCGCTCCAGCCGGCCGGTGCGCAGGGCTCGGACGACATGCGCCTGATCGCCGCGTCCGCCGGCGCCGGAGCGGGCGGCATCGTCCTGATCGGCGCGGCCCTGATGTGGTGGCGCCGCATGCGGAACCGGGCGTACTGACGTACCGCCCCTTCCGCCCCCGGCCGGCGCGGTCCGTCCCCGCACCCCCACGGCACGGGCCGCGCCACCCCTTCCGCATCCCGCCCCCAGATCCGACCGAGGAGAGGTCATGCCTCCGCGTACGACCGACAGCACACCGGACAGGTCCGGCGACCGGCCGACGTCACCGGACCCCGCAGCCGGGACCGACGGACCGGGATCCACGGAACGAACCGGGGGTGCGGCCGACGGAACGCCGGATGCGACTGAGGGAACGCCGGGCGCGGTCGACGGAACGCCGGGCGTGGAGGCGGAGTCGGGCGGCACCGAGGACGCGCACGGAGGCGCAGACACCAACGACACTGAAGACACGGAAGGCACCGAAAGCACCGGTGCCGGCACCGGCCGGCGCGTGGACGTGATGCGGCGGGCCGCCGTTGGGGGCCGGCGTTGGCGCGCCGCTCACCTCGCCGGGTGTGCCGCGCTGCTGGCTGTCGCGCTGACCGGTGGGGCCGTGGCCTTCGGGGGGACGGGGGGCGGGGGCACTGGGGCCGCCCCCGTGTCCGCCGCCGAGGTCCTGTCCCCCGGCGATCTCGCCCGGGGCGATCTCGACTCCGGCATCGCGTCGCTCCAGCGGCACCTGCGTGCCCAGCCGAGGGACTTCGGCAGCTGGGCCACCCTCGGCGTCGCCTACGTCGAGCAGGCCCGGACCAAGGGCGACCCCTCGCGCTACCCACAGGCCGAACGCGCGCTCCGGCGCTCCCTCGCCCTGCGGCCCGGCAACGACCAGGCCCTCGCCGGCCGGGCCGCCCTCGCCGCCGCCCGGCACGACTTCCCCGGCGCCCTGGCCCACGCCGACCGCGCCCTGAAGCAGAACCCCTACAACGAACGCGCCCTGTGCACCCGTATCGACGCGCTCGTCGAGCTCGGCCGTTACGACGACGCCGCCGAGGCCGCCCGGGCCGCCGACGACAAACGCCCCGGGGTGCCGGTCTTCACCCGGTACGCGTACGTGCACGAGCTGCGCGGCGACGTCCGCACGGCCCGCGAGGTGCTCCGGCGCGCCCTCGACGCCGCGAGCGCCCCCGCCGACGTCGCCTACGTCGCCACGGCCCTGGGCCAACTGGCCTGGAACCAGGGCGATCACGACTCCGCCCTCGGCCACTACGCCCGCGCTCTCGCCGCCGACGACGAGTACCTCCCCGCCCTGGAAGGCCGTGCCCGCGCGCAGGCCGCGCGGGGCGACCGGGCAGCCGCCGTCCGGGGCCTCGAACAGGTCGTCGCACGCTCGCCGCTGCCCGGCCCGCTCGTCGCGCTCGGCGAGCTGTACGAGGACCGTGGCGGCGACGGCGACCGGGCCAGGGCCGGTGACCAGTACGCCCTCGTGGACGCCTGGACGTCCCTCGCCCGGGCGGGCGGTGTCAACGCCGACCTCGACGCGGCCCTGGCCGCCGCCGACCACGGCGATCGCAAGGCGGCCCTGCGCGCCGCCCGCGCCGAGTGGGACCGCCGCCGCAGCGTGCACACCGCCGACGCCCTCGCCTGGGCCCTGCACGTCAACGGCCGGGACGACGAGGCGCTGCCGTACGCCCGCCGGGCCACCGCGACCGGCTACCGCAACGCGGCCTTCCTGTACCACCGCGGGATCATCGAGCGCGCCACCGGGAACGAGCGCGCGGCCCGCGAGCACCTGAAGGCCGCGCTCGACCTGAACCCCGGCTTCTCGCCCCTCGGCGCGCGCGAGGCCCGTACCGCACTCGACGACCTGGAGGGGAACCGGTGACCGTGCGCCGGCTGTTCGCGTCCGGCGCCGCCGTCCTCACGGCCGCCTGCGCGCTCACCCTGCTGCCCGCCGCCACGGCGAGCGCCCACCCGCTGGGCAACTTCACCGTCAACCGCTACGACGGCCTGGTCGCCGCGCCCGGCGAACTCCGGGTCCGGCACGTCGAGGACCTCGCGGAGATCCCCGCGACCCAGGCGAAACCCGACATCGAGCGCCTCGGCATGGCGATGTGGGCCCGACAGCGGTGCGCCACGGCCGCCGAGGACAGCCGCGTCACCGTCGACGGCCGCGCGGTGGCCCTGACCGCCGAGCGCAGCCACGCGCGCGTGCGGCCCGGGCAGGCGGGGCTCGACACCCTCCGGGTGGAGTGCGCGCTGACCGCTCCCCTCCCCCCGGACCGGGAGTCCGTCTCGCTCGGTTTCCGCGGCGCGGGCGCTTCGTCCGGGCCGGGCTGGCGCGAGATCACGGCCCGCGGCGACCGTATGACGCTCACCGCGTCGGACGTGCCGAAGGCGTCGGTCTCCGACGAACTGACCCGTTATCCGGAGGAGTTGCTGTCGTCCCCGGCCGACACGGCCGCCGCGGCGCTGCGGGTGCGCCCGGGCGGTCCCGCCCTGGCCGAGGAGGAGTCGGACGCCCCCGCCGCCTCGGTGCTGCCACGGGGCGCCGACCGCTGGACGCGCGCCCTGGACGAGCTGGTCGCCCGGCACGACCTCACCGCCGGCTTCGCCGCCCTGGCCCTCGGCATCGCCGTGGTCCTCGGCGCGCTGCACGCGCTCGCCCCCGGCCACGGCAAGACCATCATGGCCGCGACGGCTGCGGCCCGGGGCGGCCGGGCCCGGATGAAGGACGTCCTGCCCATGGCCGCCTCGGTGACGGTCACCCACACCCTCGGCGTGGTCGCCCTCGGCCTCCTCGTCACGGCCGGCTCGGCGGCGGCCCCCTCGGTGATCGCCTGGCTGGGCGTCGCAAGCGGGATCCTGGTGACCCTGGCGGGCGCGAGCCTGGTCCGCCGCGCCCTGCGCGCCCGCGCGCACACCCACGCGCACACCCACGCGCACGCCCCCGGCCACGCACACGAGCACGGGCACGGGCACGGGCAGGACCCCGACGATCACCACCACCCTCACGACCACAGCCACAGCCACGACCACGACCACCACGACGACCACACCCACCCGCACGACCACACCCACCCACACCCCCGTCCCCACCCCCACACGGTCGAGCACACCCACGGCGGGTTCACCCACAGCCACCCCGTCGCCCCGACCCTGCGCGGCACGATCCTCATGGGGTTCGCCGGCGGGCTCGTGCCCAGCCCCTCGGCCGTGGTGGTGCTGGTCGGCGCCGCGGCACTCGGGCAGGCCTGGTTCGGCCTGCTGCTCGTCGTGGCCTACGGCGTGGGTCTGGCCCTCACCCTCACCGCCGCCGGGTACGCGGTCGTCAAGGCGGGAAGCGGCATGACCCGGCTGCTGGACCGGCGGCCCCGCTGGACGGCGGGCCCGACGGCGGCCCTCGTGCGCCGGACCGCCCCCCTCGGCTCGGCCTTCGCCGTCGTCGTCCTCGGGGCCGGACTCGTGTGCAAGGGGGCGGCATCCGCACTGGGCTGAGTTACGTTCGTGAGGAAATCCGACGTCCTGGGGAAGACAGACCTCAGAGAGATTCCGCCCGGCTGCGAATGGGGGCGCCGTGTCCGAAGAACCGGGCCATGAGCGGGTGATCGCGGGCCGCTACCGGCTCCTGGCACCGCTCGGCGAGGGCGGCATGGGCACGGTCTGGCGCGCCCGCGACGAGCTGCTGCACCGCGAGGTGGCCGTCAAGGAGGTGCGCGCCCCGGCCGGGCTCGGGGGCGACGACGTCCAGCGGATGTACGCCCGGCTGGAGCGGGAGGCGTGGGCGGCGGCCCGGGTCACCAACCGGAACGTGGTCACCGTGTACGACGTGGCGACGGACGAGGGCCGGCCCTGGGTCGTCATGGAGCTGGTCCGCGGCCTGTCCCTGGCCGAGGTCCTGGACGCCGAGGGGCCGCTGTCACCGCAGCGGGCCGCGCACGTCGGCGCGGAGGTGCTGGCCGCGCTGCGGGCCGCGCACGAGGCCGGGGTGCTGCACCGGGACGTGAAGCCGGCCAACGTGCTGATCGCCAACGACGGCCGGATCGTGCTCACCGACTTCGGCATCGCCATGGTGGAGGGCAGTTCGGCGCTGACCATGACCGGGGAGGTGATCGGCTCGCCCGAGTTCCTCGCCCCGGAGCGCGCGCTCGGGCGCACGCCGGGCCCCGAGTCCGACCTGTGGTCGCTCGGTGTGCTGCTGTACGCGGCGGTGGAGGGTCACTCCCCCTTCCGCCATGACACCCCGTTGAGCACCCTGCGCGCGATCGTGGACGAGGAGTTGCCGCCGCCGTACCGGGCCGGTCCGCTCGCCCCGGTGATCGAGGGGCTGTTGCGCAAGGACCCCGAGCAGCGGCTGCCGGCCGAACGCGCCGAGCAGGAGCTGCGGGTGATCGGGGCGGGCGGTTCGCCCCGCGCGGACACCGTGCGGGCGGTGCCCTTTCCGCCGACCGTGGCGGGTCACCGGGAGCCCTCCCCGACGCCACCGATGGCCTTCCCGGGACAGCCGGCGGCCGCGGGCTCGGGCGTGACGGCGCCGGTCGCCCGCCGGGAGCGCGACCGGCGCACCGGCCGGGTGCTGGTCGCGGGCGTGGTCGCGCTGGCACTCGCGGTGGGCGGGCTGACGTACGCGCTGCTGAACGACGGGGGCGGCGGCGGGGACGGCGACCGGGGCGCGGGGGCGAGCACACCCGCCGGGACACAGGACCCGCCGCGGAACACGGGCAGCGGGAAGTCCAGTCCCTCGCCGACACCGAGCGAGAGCGAGCGGAGCAGTCCGCCGCCGCAGTCGGTGCGGGTCGCGCTGGCGGGCTCGCGCACGGACTACACGGGCCCGTGCCCGCCGCAGCAGGCGCGGGCGCCGAGGTTCACGGCGACGCTCACGGTGGGGCGTTTGCCGGCCGAGGTGCGCTACCGCTGGGTGACGCAGGACGGCTCGGTGCTGGACGGGGGCTGGAAGACGGCGTCGTTCCCGGAGGGCGGCGGCCGGACGAAACAGGACGCCGTGACGGTCACGACCGAGGCGCGGTCCGGCACGTTCGAGAACGAGATCGCCGTCGAGGTGCAGGAGCCGGTGCGCACGACGTCCGAGTCGGTGCCGTTCTCGATCACGTGCGAGACGGAGACCCCGTCGGGCGGGGTCTCCCCTTCTCCTTCGGGCACGGGGCCGGACGCGGAGGAGGACCCGGACGGTGGGTCCGGGTCCGGTTGAGCGGTCAGTCGTTGGCGGTGAGCACGGGCAGGTAGCCGCCCGACTGGCCGGGGGCCTTCGGGTGGTAGGACTCGCCGATGTTGAGCCAGTTGACGCTGTGCAGCCAGGAGTCGCCGGAGCAGATCTCGTGACCGGTGAAGGTGGAGCGGACGTCGCCGAAGACGAAGCCATGGCTCGCGGCGCGCTTGCCGATGGCGGTGTTCAGGTGGTCGGAGGCGTCGTTGATGGCCTTGCGCTTGGCCTCGGACAGCCCGAGGCACGTGGCGCCGAGCTTGTAGAAGCGGGGGTAGCCGAGGACGACGACCCGAGCGCTCGGTGCCTTGGAGCGGATCGCCGAGTACACGCTGTCGAGCTTGCCGGGCAGCGTGGAGTCGACGTACGCGCGGGCGGTGTTGATGCGGGAGATGCAGGCGCTGTCGGACTGGGTCACACAGGTCGTCATGACGTCGGCGAACCCGGCGTCGTTGCCGCCGACGCTGACGGTGACGAGGGCGGTGGCGGTGCTGAGCGGGCCGAGCTGTCCGGAGAGAACATCACCCGTTCGGGCGCCGGAGCAGGCCGTGAAATCGAAGGTCGAGGGTGAGTGGGCGGCGGCCCAGAGGTAGGGGTATGCCTTCGTGCTGCGCTTGCAGTCGCCGCTGGAGCTGATGTAGCTGCCCGCTCCGACTCCGGAGGAGTAGGAGTCACCGAGGGCCACATAGCCGCCAGTTGCGGCGAGTGAGGACGCCTGCGCCGTGGCTGCCCCGGTGAGGGCGGTGCCGACGGCGAGGAGGAGCGAGCTCACGAGGACGACAAATCGGGAACGTCTCATGGAACCTCCCTTTAGCAGGATCTCTGCCACAACCGTCGTAGCAGCTACGCGTGTTGACAGGAAGTGTCCATGCCAAGTCTGGAGACCTTTTCCACGGCACGTGGCGCGTTCACCGCGCTCCTTGTCCGGTATTCAACCTCGCCTGTTTCGTGTTCATGACAGATTTGTTGATGGCTGTTCAACTCCCTTGTTCTACGCCGGTAGATGGTCGACGCTTTACTCCGGCCGGGAGCGGAACGCGACGCTCCCCGGCCGTGTGCGCGAGCACGCGCACATCCCCCACATGACGCGCGCCCCACCCAGGCGCGCGCCGCCTAGAGGAGGACTCCCTCGTAATGGCACAACTGCGTAGCAAGAGACTCGGATCCGCCGTCGTCACGCTGTCGGCGACCGCCGCCCTCGTCGGCGGCCTCACCGCCCTCCCCGCCCAGGCCGCCCCCGCCGAGGGCCGGGTGCTCGCCGCGGACTCCCCGGCGGCGATCAAGGACAGCTACATCGTCACGCTCAAGAAGAGCGCGGGGCTGAAGGCGTCCTCGGCCGCGGGCAAGGGCCTCGTCAAGGAGTACGGCGGCACGGTCGAGAAGACGTTCGGCGCGGCACTGAACGGCTACTCCGCCGAGCTCTCCGCCACCGAGGCCCGGCGGCTGGCCGCCGACCCGGCGGTGGCCTCCGTCGAGCAGAACCAGCGCGTCTCGCTCGCCGCCACCCAGACCAACGCCCCCTGGGGCCTGGACCGCATCGACCAGGCCTCGCTCCCGCTCTCCGGCACCTACACCTACCCGGACAGCGCGGGCAGCGGCGTGACGGTCTATGTGATCGACACCGGTGTGCGCATCACCCACCAGCAGATCAGCGGCCGTGCGGCCCACGGCTACGACGCCGTCGACGGCGACACCAACGCCTCCGACGGCAACGGCCACGGCACCCACGTGGCCACCACGATCGCGGGCTCGACCTACGGCGTCGCCAAGAAGGCGAGGATCGTGGGGGTGCGCGTGCTGAACAACAGCGGCTCCGGCACCACCGCCGGCGTGATCGCGGGCGTCGACTGGGTGACGCGGAACCACTCCGGCCCCTCGGTGGCCAACATGTCGCTCGGCGGCGGCGCCTCCACCAGCCTCGACACGGCCGTCCGCAACTCCATAGCCAGCGGCGTCACCTACGCCGTCGCCGCCGGCAACAGCAGCACCACCGCCTCCTCGTCCTCCCCGGCCCGGGTCGCCGAGGCGATCACGGTGGGCGCCACCACCAGCACGGACGCCAAGGCGAGCTACTCCAACTACGGCTCGGCCCTGGACATCTTCGCGCCCGGCTCCTCCATCACGGCCGGCTGGCACACCAGCGACACCGCCACCAACACCATCTCCGGCACCTCGATGGCCACCCCGCACGTCGCGGGCGCGGCGGCGGTCTACCTGGCCGGCCACACCGCCTCCACCCCGGCCCAGGTCGCCTCGGCCCTGGTGGGCGGCGCCGTGACCGGCAAGGTGACGAGCGCGGGTTCGGGTTCGCCGAACCGGCTGCTGCAGCTCGTTCCGTAAGCACGAACACCTGAACGACCGTTCCCCGTCAGGCATGACACGCCTGTCGGGGAACGGCCGTTTATGGGGCGGGAACCTGTCAACTTGTGCCCCACAAAGCGCCTCACGCAACGACCAAACCAACAAAAACGTGAGGTGCCGTTCCAGGTCTTGCCATACGGGTTCAATCGTCAATACCGTCATACATCTCACCCGCATCGGTCCGTCAGTACGCGGCTCTAGGGGAGGGCTCAAGGACCGCGACGTACCGGCGCGGGGCGCGGTAGGGGGGTGCCGTGCTCGGTGACCGCAACGGTCTCCGGGCCGTGCCGCGCGGTCGGCTGCCGTTTTCCGGGGGTCGGCCAGCTTTGCCAGCTCACCCGGCGTGCCGAAGGTCCATCTCGGCCTGCCCCGGGTGAGAACCCCCCTTTCGAACCGGACTGGATCCGGACTGCCCTGGGGGGGCGGTCCACCGGACGAGAGGGACCAGACTCATGAGCTCAGTTCTGCAGCCGGCCGTGACGGAAGAGCATCCGCCGACCGCAGCCAAGTACCGGCCCGTCTCCTCGCACCTGGCGATAGCCCCGCCGGTGAGCGTGGTCATCCCGGCCATGAACGAGGCGGAGAACCTTCCGTACGTCTTCAAGACCCTGCCCGACTGGATCCACGAGGTGGTCCTGGTCGACGGCAACTCCACCGACGGCACCGTCGAGGTGGCCCGCGAGCTGTGGCCCGAGGTCAAGGTGGTCGAGCAGCGCGGCAAGGGCAAGGGCGACGCCCTGATCACCGGCTTCCAGGCCTGCACCGGCGACATCATCGTGATGGTCGACGCCGACGGTTCGGCCGACGGCAGCGAAATCCTCTCCTACGTCTCCGCCCTGGTCTCGGGCGCCGACTTCGCCAAGGGCTCCCGCTTCGCCAACGGCGGCGGCACCGACGACATGACCTTCATCCGCAAGCTGGGCAACTGGGCGCTGTGCACGGTCGTCAACCGCAAGTTCGGCGCCCGGTACACCGACCTGTGCTACGGCTACAACGCCTTCTGGCGGCACTGCCTCGACAAGATCGACCTGGACTGCACCGGCTTCGAGGTCGAGACCCTGATGAACATCCGGGTCGTCAAGGCCGGCCTGAAGGTGCAGGAGATCCCGAGCCACGAGTACCTGCGCATCCACGGCACCAGCAATCTGCGGGCCGTGCGCGACGGGCTGCGCGTGCTGCGGGTGATCCTCCAGGAGCGCTCCAACCGCCGGGCGCTGCGCCGCCGTTCGGCACCGTCGCCGATGCTCGACGCCGTCCGGGGAGAGGCGCGTTGAGCGGTCCCGACGTCTCCGTCGTGATCTGCGCCTACACCGAGGACCGCTGGGAGGACATCCTCGCGGCGGTCTCCTCGGTGCGGGCGCAGTCCCGGCCGGCCCTGGAGACGCTGCTGGTCGTCGACCACAACCAGGCCCTGCTGGACCGTCTCGACAGGGAGTACAAGGAAACCGACGAGGTGCGGGTGCTCGCCAACGCGGGCCCCCGCGGCCTGTCCGCCGGCCGCAACACCGGCATCGCCGCCGCGCGCGGCGAGATCGTGGCGTTCCTCGACGACGACGCCGTGGCCGAGCGCGACTGGCTGCGGTACTTCGCCGAGGCGTACGAGGACCCCCGGGTGCTGGCGGTCGGCGGGCGCACGGTGCCGGTGTGGGCGTCGGGGCGGCGCCCGGACTGGTTCCCGGCGGAGTTCGACTGGGTGGTGGGCTGCAGCTACCGGGGCCTGCCGCGCGGCCGGGTCCGGGTGCGCAACGTGCTGGGCGGCAACGCCTCGTTCCGGCGCAGCGCCTTCGACGCGGCGGGCGGCTTCGCCACCGGCATCGGCAGGGACGGCGACAAACGCCCCCTGGGCTGCGAGGAGACGGAGCTGTGCATCCGCCTCAGCCGCGCCCGGCCCGACGCGGTGCTGCTGATCGACGACCGGGCCGTCATCCACCACCGGGTGCCCGCGGCCCGCGAGCACTTCCGGTACTTCCGCACGCGCACGTACGCCGAGGGCCTGTCCAAGGCCCTGGTGGCCCGGAGCGTCGGCGCGGACAAGGGCCTGGAGTCCGAACGCCGGTACGCCACCCGGGTGCTGCCGGCCGGGGTGGCCCGGGGGCTGCGGGACGCCCTGCTGGCCCGGCCCGGGGGCGCGGGGCGGGCGGGCGCCATCGTGGCCGGGGTGCTGACGGCGGCGGGCGGGTACGTCGTCGGCAGCGTACGGGCACGCCGCGGCGGCACCACCTTCCAGGTGCCCCGGGTGGAGGTGGCGGCCCGTGAGTGACGACGCCCGGGTGCCGATCCTCATGTACCACGCGGTCGCCACCGACCCGAACGAGGCGACCCGCGCCCTGTCCGTGACCCCGGAGGCGTTCGCCGGGCAGATGGCGGTGCTCGCCGACCGGGGCCTGACCCCGCTCACCACCGCCGATCTCGCGGCGCGCTGGCGCTCGGGCCGCCCGCTGCCCGACCGGCCGGTCCTCGTCACCTTCGACGACGGCTACGAGGGCGTGCACCGGCACGCCCTGCCCGCCCTCGCCAAGCACGGCTTCCCGGCCACCCTGTTCGTCTCGACCGGGTGGCTCAGGGGGCCGTACGACACCGGGGGCGGCCTGGACACCATGCTCGACTGGGACCAGGTCCGGGAACTCGCGGCGGCGGGCGTGGAGATCGGCGGGCACAGCCACAGCCACCCGCAGCTCGACCAGGTCTCCGACGCCACCCTGCGCTTCGAGCTGATCCACTGCAAGGAGATCGTCTCGGATCAACTGGGCACCGTCCCGGCCTCGTTCGCCTACCCGTACGGCTACTCCAGCCGCCGGGTCCGGCAGGCGGTGCGCGAGACGGGCTACGCGCAGGCCCTCGCCGTCGGCAACGCCCTCGCGCGCCGGGCGCAGGGGCCGTACGCCCTGCGGCGGGTGACGGTGCGGCGCAGCACGGGCGTCGAGGAGTTCGAGCGGCTGGTCGAGGGCCGGGCGATCGCCCGGACGTTCGCCCGGGACCGGGCCCTGACCAAGGGGTACGCGATGGTCCGCAGGACCCGGCAGGCGCGCCGGCTCCTCCCCCGCCCGGGCGGCTGACCCGCGTGCGGACGGCCTGCCGCGTGCACCCGGAAACCGGGTGCACGCGGCGCGCCCGTGCCGGATCATGGCGGCATGTCTGACAACCCGCACGAGGCGCTGCCGATCCGGCTCAACGTCGACGACTCCGACTCCCCGTCCGACGTCGTCGACGCGCTGTTCCTCGGCCGCTTCGCGACGGGCGAGCAGCCGTACTCCCACGCGGCGAACATCGACCGTGTCCGCTCCGGCGCGACCCTGCTGCCGTCCGGCGCCCGGCTGCTGCGCGTCGCCCGGGACGACGACCGCAGCGCCACGCTGGCGGAGGGCGACGGCTGGACGCTGCTGGTCTCCCGCTGGAACCGGGGCGCCGACGTCACGGTGACCGCGACCAGCGCGGAACTGGCGAAGAAGGTTCTCGACCAGGCCACGGACGGCGCGGCGGACGAGCCCGAACCGCAGCCGGAGAACGTCACGATGGGCTTCTGGTACGTCTCGCCGCGCCGCGGCCCGCACCGCACGACCCGCCAGATCGCGGCGGGCACCTGGGACGAGGTCCGGCCCAACTACACCGCGCCCGTGGCCGACGCCATGGACCGGCTGATGAAGACGACCCCCGAGGACATCGCGGGCCGGCTGCTGTTGCTGCACGGTCCGCCGGGCACCGGCAAGACCTCGGCGCTGCGCACGCTCGCCCGGTCCTGGCGTGACTGGTGCCAGGTCGACTGCGTGCTGGACCCCGAGCGGCTCTTCTCCGACGTCGGCTACCTCATGGACATCGCCATCGGCGAGGAGGACGCGACGGGCAAGGGCCGCTGGCGGCTGCTGCTCCTGGAGGACTGCGACGAGCTGATCCGCGGCGAGGCCAAGCACACGGCGGGCCAGGCCCTGTCGCGGCTGCTGAACCTGACCGACGGTCTGCTCGGCCAGGGCCGCAACGTCCTGGTCGGCGTCACCACCAACGAGGACCTGGAGCGCCTGCACCCGGCCGTCGTGCGCCCCGGCCGCTGCCTCGCCCGGATCGAGGTGGGCCCGCTGACCCGCGCCGAGGCGGTGGGCTGGCTGGGCCGCGAGGAGGGCGTCGGCCGCGAGGGCGCCACCCTGGCGGAGCTGTACGCGCTGCGCCGGGGCACGTCCCCGACCGCCCTTCCGGAGCCGCGCGGGGGCGTGGACGCGGGCCTGTATCTGTAGGAGGTCACCGCCCGCCGGTGTTTTCATGGGGCTATGACCCTGTTCGTCGGCACGTCCGGATGGCAGTACAAGGACTGGCGGGACGTCCTCTATCCGTCCGGGCTGCCGATGCGGCTCTGGCTGGAGGAGTACGCGGGGCATTTCGCCACCGTCGAGATCAACAACGCCTTCTACCGGCTGCCGGCCCGGGAGACCTTCGAGGACTGGCGCGGCCGGGTGCCGCCGGACTTCGTCGTGGCGGTCAAGGCGAGCCGCTATCTGACCCACATCAAGCGGCTCAAGGAGCCCGAGGAGCCGGTGCACCGGTTGATGACCCACGCCGCCGGCCTCGGCGACCGCCTCGGTCCGGTCCTCCTGCAGCTCCCGCCCACCCTGCGCGCCGACCCCGGTCTGCTCGACGCCTGTCTGGCCTGCTTCCCGGCCTCGACGCGGGTCGCGGTCGAGCCCCGCCACGACTCCTGGTGGACGCCGGAGGTCCGCGCGGTCCTGGAGTCCCGGCGTGCCGCCCTGTGCTGGGCCGACGTGCTGGCCCGCCCCGCGACGCCGCTGTGGCGCACGGCCGACTGGGGCTATGTCCGCTTCCACCAGGGCCGCGCCCACCCGTGGCCCCGGTACGGCCGCCGCTCCCTGGCCACCTGGCTCGACCGCATCGCCACGACCTGGCACGCCGGCGAGGACGTCTACGCGTACTTCAACAACGACCCGGGCGGCGCGGCCGTGGCGGACGCGATGGCGTTCGCCCGGGCGGGGAGGTCGGCGGGCCTGGAGATCACTCGCACGCCGGAGCACCTGGTCCGCGCATGACAGACGCCGACCCGCCGGGCGTTCCTGAGCGCTCCTGAGCGCGTCGCCTTATCCCCCGTAAGCAGCCCGCAGGGCGTCCCGTACCGCGGCGAGGGCCGCGTCCTCGTCCTGTCCCAGCCGGCGGGCCCGCTCGACGTACGTCTGGGCGGCGGCCGCCAGCTCCCGCTCCGCCGCCACACCGGCGGCGGCCACGAAGGTGCCGTTGCGGCCCCGCGTCTCGATCACCCCGTCCGCCTCCAGCGCGCGGTACGCCTTGGCGACCGTGTTCGCCGCGAGGCCCAGCGACTCGGCCAGCCCGCGCACGGTCGGCAACCGGTATCCCACCGGCAGTTCGCCCGAGCGCGCCTGCTCGGAGATGCGCGCCCGGACCTGCTCGTACGGCGGGGCGCTGTCGTCGATGTCGATCTTCAAGGTCACAGGGCCGATTGTCCCGCACGGGACGGAAAATGAGAGGCACGCGGGGCACGCCTCCACGTAACGTGCGCCCCCATGACCGTGATCGTGCGCGACCTGCGACCCGATGTCCGAGCCGACGCCGAGGGGTTCTCCACCACCCGCCGCCTCGCCCTCCCCTACATGCTCTCCACGCCCGAGTCCGTGGTGCACACCCTCACCCACGCCCACCCGGACGCCCACTTCACCCAGCTCGTCGCCGAGCAGGACGGGGAGATCATCGGCACGGCCCAGGTCAGTGTCGCCCACGACAGCACGGAACCCGGCCAGGGCTCCGCCAACATCTACGTGCGTCCCGACCGCAGGCACCGCGGCGCCGGTTCCCTCCTGCTGCGCACGGCCGAGGAGCGACTCGCGGCGCTGGGCGTCACCAAGCTGTTCGCCTGGGTGCTGGACGAGCCGGAGAACCGCGCCTTCGCCGAGCGGCACGGCTTCCGGGCCAGCCGGTCCGCCTACTTCCTCCGCCTCGACCTGACGTCCGGCACCCTGCCGCCCCGCCAGGACCCGCCGCCCGGCGTGGAGCTGCGCACCGCCGCCGACTTCGCGGCCGACCCGCGCCCGCTGTTCGAACTCGACGCGGAGGTCGTGAGCGACGAACCCAGTGACATCGACGTCGAGTTCACCGACTACGAGGCGTGGCTGGACGAGAACTGGCGGCACCCGCTGCTGAACCGCGACCTGACCGTCGTCGCCGTGGTCGGCGGCCGGCCGGCCGCCTTCAGCGTGGCCCACACCGACGGCACCCGCTACGGCACCGCCATGACCGGCACCGCCCGGGAGTTCCGCGGCCGGGGCATGGCCAAGCTCGCCAAGAACGACTCCCTGCACCGGGCGCGCGCCGCGGGGTACACGGAGGCGTTCACCGGCAACGACACGGGCAACGAACCGATGATCGCCATCAACAAGTGGTTCGGCTACGAGGTCGGCGCGACGGAGGTGCGCTATGTCCGCGCACTCGGCTGACCGTCCCGCGCGGCTGGACGTGGTGCTCGTCAAGGCGGGCCGCACGAAGATCCGTTACCCGGGCGAACTCCTGGCGGACGACGGCACGCGGGTCACCGTCCGTGCCCCGTGGGCGGGCTCCGGGGTCCGTGACTTCGGCTTCGTCCGCTTCGAGCCCGGGGACGTCTTCACCGAGTACTACTGGCGCGACCGCTGGTACGCCATCAAGGAGGTCCGCTCCGCCGCGGGCACGCCGAAGGGCTGGTACTGCGACGTGACGCGCCCGGCCGCGCGCTCGGGTGCCGAGCTGGTCGTGGAGGACCTCGACCTGGACCTGTGGTGCTCGGCCGACGGCACGGACGTACGGCGGCTGGACGAGGACGAGTTCGCGGCGAGCGGCCTCGCCGAGGCGGACCCCGCAGCGGCGCGGGCCGCCCTGGCCGCGCTCGACGAGCTGGAGACCCTGGCCCGCGGCGGCGGCTTCACCACGCTGCCGGCCTGACCGCACCCGCCGCACCCACGCGACGAGCACCGCGCGTCCGCCCCCGGGGCCCGATCAGGGCACCGGCGCGACCACCGCGTACCGCTCGTCCGTCACCTCCCCGCCCCACAGCCGCGCGTCGTCCGACAGCCGCTCCACGCGCACCTGCCCGGCGATCGGGGTGAGCAGACCGGTGAGCCGCTCCGCCGGTATGCCCACGGGGTGCGCGCTCCCCCACACGCCCTCGACCAGCACGAGCCGCCCGCCCGGCCGCAGCAGCCCGTACCAGCGGCGCAGGACGCGGGCCGGGTCGGGCAGGGTCCACAGGACATGCCGGACCAGCACGGCGTCGAAGCGCTGCTCACCGACCGGCGGTGCCGCCGCGTCACCGACCAGGAACACCGCGTCACGGCCGGCCAGTTTCTCCCGGGCGAGCCGCACCATCGCCGGGGAGAGGTCCACGCCCGTCACCCGGTGTCCCTGCTCGGCGGCGAGCAGGGACAGGCTGCCGGTGCCGCAGCCGAGGTCGAGGACGTCGCCCGCCCGCCCGGGCAGCCAGCCGCGCAGCCGATCCGCCCAGGCGCGGCGCACCTCGGGGTCGCGCAGCCCGTGGTCCGGCTGCTCGTCGAAGACCGCGGCCTGCGCGTCCCAGTCCACGGCGCCGCCGGTGTCCGCCGAGGTCATGGCGTCACTGTCGTTCGTCACGGGCCCAAGGGTGACACCCGCCACTGACACTCGATTCGTGACTGCGGCCACAGACAGACCAGGAGCGATGAGGAACTCTCCCCCGAAAGGTCTACCTCCGTGAGAACGCGGAACCCGGTAGAACCTGAAGGAGGCAGCCATGCGCCGTACGACCGTGCAGAAGCCCCTGAAGAAGACGGACGTCCGCCGGATCCGCGAGGAGGCCGACGAGCGCCCCGCCGGGCGCCCGGAGGTCCGCAAGGACATCGCGCGCACCTGGTGGCCGGACGGCTGACCGCCCGGCGCGCCCGTGAGACGTGTCAGAGCAGTCGCTTGCGGTAGTGGATCCGGTCGTAGGGACCGTCGACGCGGCGCTCCACCGGCCGGTAGCCGTACTTCGGATAGATCTCCTGGTTCTCCCACATCAGCGCGTTCGTACAGAGCCTGACCTCGGGCAGGCCCAGGGCACGCGCGCGTGCGTCCACGAAGCGCAGCAGCCGCCGCCCCACTCCCCTGCCGTGCGCCGCGGGGTGGACGGCGATGGTGTCGAGGAAGAGGTGGTCCTCGAACGCCTCGACGACCACCAGACCGAGCACCGGATCCCCGGTCACGAAGACCCGGCCCGCGGCCACGTTCGCCGCGTGGTCCTCCCGCATGGGCTGCGGCACTTGGCCGATGCGCTCGATGTAGGGGCGGAAGGCCGCGTCGATCACCTCCGCGACGGCCGGTACGTCGGCGGCGCCGGCCGGCCGGATCTCCTCGTCGGTCATGCCGTGACGGTATCTACCTGATGCCAGTCTGAGCACTCCCTTAACGCGACCATAAGGATCTCCTCCACCCGCCCTCAGCAGGCGATTTCCCGCTCCTCGGGGCCTAGCTTCGGATCACCCCACGGGATTCGGCCCGTTCGGGCCCGGCCCAGATCCACGCACCGTTTCGAGGAGTTCCCGCATGCCCGCACGCCGCACGGCAGCCAGCGTCGCCACCCTCGGCGCCCTCCCGCTCGCCCTCACCGCGCTGTCCGCAGGCCCGGTGGCCGCGCACGGTTCGATGGGCGACCCGGTCAGCCGGGTCTCGCAGTGCTACGCCGAGGGCCCCGAGAGCCCGAAGTCGGCCGCCTGCAAGGCGGCGGTGGCGGCGGGCGGCACCCAGGCCCTCTACGACTGGAACGGCATCCGCATCGGCGACGCGGGCGGACGCCACCAGCAGCTGATTCCGGACGGCAAGCTGTGCAGCGCGAACAACGAGCAGTTCAAGGGGCTGGACCTGGCCCGCGCCGACTGGCCCGCGACCACCGTCAAGAGCGGACCGCACACCTTCAGGTACCGCGTGACGGCCCCGCACAAGGGCACCTTCAAGGTGTACATCACCAAGCCCGGCCACGACCCGGCCAAGTCGCTCGCCTGGGGCGACCTCGACCTGCAGAACCCGGTGGCGACGTCCACCGACCCGGTGGCCACGGGCGGCTTCTACACCTTCTCCGGCAGCCTGCCCGAGCGGTCCGGCAAGCACGTGCTGTACGCGGTCTGGCAGCGCTCGGACAGCCCTGAGGCGTTCTACTCCTGCTCGGACGTCAGCTTCGGCGGCGGGGGCGGCGCGTCGGCCGGTGACGGTGCGTCGG
The DNA here is from genome assembly GCF_044540525.1 of Streptomyces sp. NPDC085932. Classification (NCBI taxonomy): domain Bacteria; kingdom Bacillati; phylum Actinomycetota; class Actinomycetes; order Kitasatosporales; family Streptomycetaceae; genus Streptomyces; species Streptomyces sp. NPDC085932. The sequence goes on along the minus strand of NZ_JBITSJ010000008.1, from coordinate 68,167 downwards.
CCGGTGACGGTGCGTCGGCCGGTGACGGTGCGTCGGCCGGTGACGGTGAGTCCGCCGGCGGCGGCGCCGCTCCGGCTCCGTCGGCCTCCGCCCCCACGGAGGAGCAGATCGAGCAGGGCAACGACAAGTCGACGATCGAGCACGGCGGGCACGGCGACGACGACCCCAGCACCTCGGCGGAGCCCGCCGCGGCCCCGCGGGACACCACCGCGGACGAGCCGGAGGCCGCCGCCGCTCCCAACGAGCCGAAGGCCGCGGGTGCCACCGCCGGCCTCGCCGAGACGGGCGGTGACGGCAGCACCCCGTTCGTCGCGATCGGCGGCGCGGCCGCGCTGGCGCTGGGCGCGTCGGCCCTGTTCCTGTCGGCCCGGCGCCGGGCGGTGAGCGGCGGCCGCCACGGCCGCTGACCTCAGGGCTCGGGGCCTGTCCGGCGGCTCAGGCCGGACAGGCCCCGAAACGTTTCCCTGACACGTGTCACTCGAATGCCGAAGCACAGGTGGTGGGCGTGGCGCGGCCCGGGTCGAGGGCGTTGGCCACCTCGTGGAAGGCGATCCGGTCGAACAGCCCGACGGCCACGTGCTCGGACAGGTCCAGCGGGCACAGGTCCTGGAGCAGGACGTTGCGCACGCCCGGCCCGCTCAAATACTGACTGCGCCACGGTGTGACGACCTCGTCGTACTTGGTGGCGATGACGGTGTAGCGCACGCCGGGGACGGTGTCGCCGCCGGCGTTGAGCTTCGTCAGGAAGTCGGAGCCGGCGACCTGGTCGGCGAGGGCGGGCGCGTTCCTGGACAGCAGGTCGGCGGCGCCCGGGAAGTAGGGCAGCAGGTGCGTGAAGCCGTTCAGGTCCGTGCCGTGGTTGCTGGGCGCGATACCGACGAGGGCGTTCACCTTGGCGGCCCCGCCGAGGAACCGCAGGTACCAGCGGGGCATCATGCCGCCCTGCGAGTGGCCGACGAGGTCGGTCTCGGCGGCGCCGGTCGCGGCGAGCACCCGGTCGACGAAGTCCCTCAGCTGCGCGGCGGACTTCTCGACGGGTCCGAGCCCGTGGAAGAAGGGGACGCCCTCCAGCTGCCCGTAGTCGAGGGAGAAGACGCAGTAGCCGCGGACCTTGAGGTAGGGGGCGAGGCCCAGCCAGTTGTCGACGGAGTTCCCGAGGGTGCCGTGGACCAGGACGACGGGGCGGGGATGGGCGGCGGAGGGCTTGCAGGAGTAGTCGTTCCAGCCGGAGCTCGAAGCGCCGGAGGCCTGGGCGGTGGTGGCGGGGACGGTGACGGCCGCGGCGGTCAGCAGCAGCGCGGCCAGGGGTCTGAGCACTCGTTTCCAGGGCAGCATCGGGTGATCTCCTTGCGGCTCAAGGGAGGTGCGACGGCACGACGCCCTGTGATCCGGATCACGGGATGCTGTTCACTCGTCAAGTTACGGGCGAGTAGTCAAACTGGGAAGTTACGCGTCAGCAAAAACTCGTGGTGGCAGCCGGCTCCGCACGGCCCGCCTTCACCAGGTGGGCCGCACGGGCCCACGGGGCGCGATGCGCGGCAACTGCTCGCGCAGGGTCCGCAACACGGGCTCCCCGAGCACGTCCTCCCACTCCCGCACGGCCTCCGCGGCCGCCTCCTCCGCCGCCCGGGTGCACTCCCACCCGCGCCCGGTCAGCACGATCAGCCGCGCCCGGGCGTCCCCGGGGTGCGGCCGCCGCTCGGCGTATCCCTTGCGGACCATCTCGTCGACGAGCTGGCTCGCCGCCTGCTTGGTCACCCCGAGGTGGACGGCCAGATCCGTGACCGTCGCGCCGTCGGGGGCCAGCCGGGCGAAGGCGAAGCCGTGCGCGGGCCGCAGCCCTTCGAAGCCGCGCGCGACGACGCCCTCGTGGATGCGGTGCGTGAGCCCGCCGGCGGCGGCCAGCAGGGCGGCGGACAGGGCCATGGCCTCGGAGTTCTGCACCCACGCATTGAAACACCCTTGACGGGATGGTCAAGCTGCTTGACCATATAGTCAAGTAGATTGACCATCATCGCTCCCGTACCCGGAGGCCGCCATGCCCGTCGTCCGTTCGTCCGAGGCCGTCACCCACGAGATCCACGGCGCCCGCTTCGTCTCCCACGCCACACCCCGCAGCGGCAGCAAGGAGCTGTGCGCCTGGCGCGGGGAGATCCCCGCCGGCCTCAGGGCACCGGCGCACACCGTCGACCGGGAGGAGATCTTCCATCTGCTCGACGGCGAGCTGCTCATCACCCTGGACGGCCGCACCGAGCGCATCACGGCGGGCGACACCGTGATCGTCAACCCCGGTGCCACCCTGACCGTCGAGAACCCCACCGACCGGACGGCGTACTCCTGGGTCACCACCTCGATCGGCCTGGAGGCACGGCTGGCCGACGGCACCCGCATCGCACCGCCGTGGGCCAACTGACCTCAGGGGGAAGGATCTAGGCCGCCAGGCCGCCCAACCCCCCGGGCATCACCGCCCGCGGCCCGAACTTCGCCCGCGCGCGGTCCGCGACCTCCTCGATGCGGCGGACCTTCTCGTCCACCGGGTCGAAGGTCAGCTGGTGGGAGGCCTGGTCCGCGGGGTCGAGCCCCTCGGCGCGCAGGACGACCGCCCGGACCCGGGCCCGCTGCAGCCCGAGCGCCTCGTACATGCCGTACGCGGTCCTGGTCAGGGCCGGGGAGTGCGCGGTCGGTTCGGGCAGGGTGCGGCTGCGGGTGGTGGCGCTGCGGTCGGCGTAGCGCACGGTCAGGGTGAGTGTGCGGCAGACCTTCTCCAGGGCGCGCAGCCGGGCACCGATCTCCTCGGCGGCCGACAGCAGTGCCCGGCGGTGCCGGTCCGGGTCCAGTTCGTCCCGCCCGAAGGGGCGTTCGGCGGCCAGGGACCGGGAGACGGCGTTCGGCACCACCCGGCCGCGGTCGACGCCGCTCGCCTTCTCGCGCAGCTCCCGGCCCGCCTTCGCGCCGATCAGCCGCTGGAGCGTGGACAGCGGCGCGGCGGCGACCCGGCCGAGGGTGTCGAGGCCGTAGTCGGTCAGGGTGCGCGAGGTCGCGGCGCCCACGCCGGGCAGCGCGGCGACGGGCTGGTCCGCGAGGAACTCGGCGACGGCGTCCGGCTCCGCGGGCACCGCGCACGTCACCCCGGGCACGGCGTGGCGCAGCGCGATCCGGGCCAGCATCGGCCCGGGCCCCGCGCCGATCACGCAGTCCACGCCGTACAGGGCGAGCGCGCGCACCCGGATCACCGAGGCCAGTTCGACGGCGTCCCGCCCGAAGTACCGCTCGGCGCCCCGCAGGTCGGCCAGCGCCCCGTCCGGTGGCAGGGCCTGGACGACGGGGGTGAACTCCTCCAGCATCCCGAGCAGCCTGGGCAGGTCGGCCTCGCTCGTCGGAGGCAGCTGGAAACGTACGCAGAGGATGGTCATCCCGCACTCCCCGGACTCTGGTGCCACAACTTCCTTCCGACCGCGGGTCCTTCACCCGCGGGGCGCAGATCGGCCCAGGGGTGCATCTCGTACCCCGTGGCCATGCGGATCTTCCGCCGTTCCATCGCGTCCACGGCCGCGGAACCCGCCGGCGCGGGCGCGCCCTCCGACCCGGCGAGCCGCCGGCGGGCCGCGCCCTCGCCGTCGCCGTCGTCACCGGGCTCTCCGGCGCCGCCGGGATCCCCGGTCCCGGCCAGCCGGGCCGCGACCCCCTCAAGACCTTCCTCCCGGCGCACGTCGAGCAGGTCCGCGAGGTTCCACACGGCGGAGCCGACCACGCTGAAGCTGCGCGGGCCGCGGCGCTGCACCACCCCGCGCACCAGCAGCAGCCAGGAGTGGAAGACGGTGTGGGCGCAGGCGTCGTGGGAGTCGTCGAAGAAGGCGAGGTCGACCAGGCCCGTGCCGTCGTCCAGGGTGGAGAAGATGACCCGCCTGCCGGACCGGATCGGCGGCGTCTGGGTGGCCGCCTTGGCGCCCGCGACCAGCACCGTCTCCCCGTGCCGGACCTCGCGCAGCCGGCGGGCCGACACCACGCCCAGCTCGTCGAGGAACGGCCGGTGGTCGTCCATCAGATGGCGCGAGGCGTCCATGGACAGCACCCCGAGCTCAGCGCTGAGCCGCTCCGCGGAGGTGAGGTCGGGCAGTCCGGCCGGGGCCGTCTTGCGCCCGCCGGCCAACGGCAGCTGGCCACCGCCACCGCCCCGCGCGCCCCGGTGCAGCTCGGTCAGGTGCAGTTGCAGGTCCCGGCGGTTGGCGCCGAACGCGTCCAGCGCGCCCACCTGTGCGAGCCGCTGGGCCAGCGGACGGCTGGGCCGGCCCCGCTCCCAGAAGTCGACCAGCGAGGCGTACGGCTGCCCTTCGGCGATCCGCGCCGCCTCGGCCTCGCTGATGCCGTGCACATCGGAGAGCGCCAGCCGCAGACCCCACTTACCGGACACCAGTTCGATACGGTGTGCGGCCCTCGACCTGTTCACGTCCAGCGGCAGCACGGGCACCCCGCGCCGCCGCGCGTCCGCCAGCAGCAGCCGCTTCGGGTACATCCCGGGGTCGTGCGTGAGCAGGCCCGCGTAGAAGGCGGCCGGGTGATGCGCCTTCAGCCACGCCGACTGGTACGTCGGCACGGCGAAGGCGACCGCGTGCGCCTTGCAGAAGCCGTACGACCCGAAGGCCTCGACGATCTCCCAGGTCCGCTGAATCGTTTCTGCGTCATAGCCGTTCGCCGCCGCGTGCTGGGCGAACCACACCTTGATCCGCCCCTGCGACTCGGCGTCGGACAGCCCGCGCCGCACCCGGTCGGCCTCGCCGCGCCCGCAGCCGGTCATGATGTCGACGATGTCGATGATCTGCTCGTGGAAGACGACGACCCCGTACGTCTCCTTCAGCGGCCCCTCCAGATCCGGGTGCGGATAGCGGATGGGCGCCCGCCCGTGCCGCGCCTCGATGAACGGCCGCACCATGTCGGCGGCGACCGGCCCGGGCCGGAACAGCGAGATGTCGACGACCAGGTCGTGGAAGGTGCCCGGCTGGAGCCGCCCGACCAGGTCCCGCTGCCCGGGCGACTCGATCTGGAAGCAGCCGAGCGTCTCGGTGGACCGGATCAGCCGGTAGGTCTCCTCGTCCCCCGCGGGCAGGGCGTCCAGGTCGACCTTCTCCCCCGAGGCCCGCTCCACCTCCCGGACCGCGTGTGCCATGGCCGACTGCATCCGCACGCCCAGCACGTCCAGCTTCAGCAGCCCGAGGTCCTCGACGTCGTCCTTGTCGAACTGCGACATCGGGAAGCCCTCACCGCTGGTCGGCACGACCGGGGTACGCGCGAGCAGGGAGGCGTCCGACAGCAGCACCCCGCACGGGTGCATGGCGACCCCGCGCGGCAGGGCGTCCAGCGCCTCGACCAGCTCCCACAGCCTGCCGTACCTCTCCTTCTCCCCCGCCAGCGCGCGCAGCTCGGGCAGTTCCTCCAGCGCGGCCCGGGCGTCCCGTGCACGGATGTGCGGAAAGGACTTGGCGACCCGGTCGATCTCGGCCGGGTCCATGGACAGGGCGGCCCCCACGTCCCGGATCGCGTGCCGCACGCGGTACGTCTCCGGCATCGCGACCGTCGCGACCCGCTCGGCGCCGAACCGGTCGATGATCCTGCGGTACACCTCCAGCCGGCGCGCGGACTCCACGTCGATGTCGATGTCGGGCAGCACGACTCGCTCCTTGGACAGGAACCGCTCCATCAGCAGCCGGTGCTCGATCGGGTCGGCGTGCGCGATGCCGAGCAGGTGGTTGACGAGCGATCCGGCCCCGGACCCCCGGGCGGCCACCCGGATGCCCATCTCCCGGACGTCGTCGACCACTTGGGCGACGGTGAGGAAGTAGGAGGCGAACCCGTGGTGGGCGATGATGTCCAGCTCGTGGTGCATCCGCTCCCAGTACTCCCGCCGCCGCTCGTACCCGCGCAGCACCATGCCCGCCGCCGCCCGTGAGGCCAGGGCCCGCTGGGCGGTGCGGCGCCCGGCGCCGACCAGGTGCGGCTCGGGGAAGCGGACGGTGCCGATCCCGAGGTCGTCCTCGGGGTCGACCCGGCACGCGGCGGCGGTGTCCGCGGTCTGCTCCAGCAGCCGGTGCGCGAGCTCCCGCCGGAACCCGGCGGCCTCCACGATCCGCTCGGCGGCGTGTGCCATGGCCCCCGGGTCCTTGAGCCAGGCCTCACCGGAGTCCAGCCCTTTGGTGGGGTCGATGGGCACCAGGCGCCGTGCGGCGTCCAGGACGTCGGCGACCGGCCCCATGCCGGGGTCGGCGTACCGCACGGCGTTGGTGAGCACCGGCCGGACGCCCTGCTCGGCGGCGAAGCCGACGGTACGGGCGGCCAGCCGCAGCGATCCGGGGCCGGTCCCGTTCCGGCCGTGCCAGACGGCCTCCAGCCGCAGGTCGTCGCCGTAGACCTCCCGCCAGGGGGCCAGCAGCCGGGCCGCCCGGTCGGGGCGTCCCGCGGCCAGGGCACGCCCGACGTCGGAGCCGGGCCCGAGCAGCACGGTCAGCCCCTCGCCCCGGTTGCGCTCCCAGGGCAGCAGGGGCGTCGCCCCCTCCCCCTCGTGCGCCGCCGAGACGAGCCGGCACAGCGCGGCCCACCCCCGGGCACCGTCCCGGGCGAGGAAGACCGCGCGGGGAGCCGACTCGTCGACGAAGGCGCCTCCGCGCACCGGGGTCCGGCGGCGCTCTTGCTTCCCGGCCCCGGCCCCGGGACCGACCGCCAGGTCCGCCCCGAACAGCGGACGGACGCCGTGCCCGGCACAGGCCTTGGCGAACCGGACGGCACCGGCGACCGTGTCGCGGTCGGTGAGGGCCAGGGCTTCCATGCCCCGCTCGGAGGCACGTTCGGCCAGCCGCTCCGGGTGCGAGGCTCCATGACGCAACGAGAATCCGGAGACGGTGTGCAGATGCGTGAACCCCGGCACACGCACCTCCCGCACTCGTGAGCAACCCGCTCTCGAACATCTGTTCCCAGCTACCTCACCCCCACCATACCCCCATCCTCGAATGTATGTGCGACATCCGTTCGGCCCCGCCCCACCTGCGGAAACACCCGGCCGCCCCCGACCGTGGAGGAATGTCCCACCGCTCGTTCCGCGCCGAGGTGACCGACGCCGTCACCCCCCGGGCCACCCTGCTCATCCTCGGCGTGGTCGCGCTCCAGCTGCTCTTCATCGCCTCCTACGTGGGGGCGCTGCACGACCCGAGACCCAGGGACGTGCCCTTCGGCGTGGTGGCCCCCGGGGCGGCGGCCCAGCAGACGACGACCCGCCTGGAGCGGCTCCCCGGCTCGCCCCTGGACCCCCGCACCCTGCCGGACGAGGCGACGGCCCGGGAGCAGATCCGCGACCGCGACATCGACGCCGCGCTGATCGTCGACCCGTCCGGCACCACCGACACGCTCCTGGTCGCCTCCGGCGGCGGCCGGGTCCTGTCCACCACGCTGACGACCCTCGTCACGAACCTGGAGAAGTCCGAGCGACGCACCCTGCGCACCGTCGACGTGATCCCGTCCGCCGCTCACGACCCCAACGGCCTGTCGTCCTTCTACCTGGTGATCGGCTGGTGCGTGGGCGGCTACCTGGGCGCCGCGGCCCTGGCCGTCAGCGCCGGGGCCAAGCCCTCCAACCCCGCCCGCGCCGCCATCCGCCTGGGGGTGACGGCCCTGATCGCGATCGTCGGCGGGCTCGGCGGCGCCCTCATCGCGGGCCCGGTCCTCGACGCCCTCCCCGGCGGCACGGCCGCCCTCTGGGGCCTGGGCGCCTTGATCATCTTCGCTGTGGGAGCGGCCACCCTGGCCCTGCAGGGCCTGTTCGGCACGATCGGCATCGGCCTGGTCATCCTGCTGGTGGTCGTCCTCGGCAACCCGAGCGCGGGCGGCGCCCTGCCCCCGCCCCTCCTCCCACCGTTCTGGAAGGCGATCGGCCCGGCCCTGCCCCCGGGCGCCGGCACCTGGTCGGCCCGCTCGATCGCGTACTTCGACCACAACGCGATGACCGGCCCGCTCCTGGTCCTGGCGGCCTGGGCGGCGATCGGCACGGCCGTCACGATGGCAGCGGCGACGCGCCGCAGGACATGACACAGACCGGCCCGTACCCACGCACGAAAGCCCCGCCCCCACGACAGGGGGGCGGGGCTCACCGACGCACGATCAGCCGATCTGCGTTCCCGTGGCCGACAGCGCCTCGGTCACCGGCTGGAAGAACGTCTCCCCGCCGGAGGTGCAGTCGCCGCTGCCGCCGGACGTGAGTCCGATCGCCTTGTCACCCGAGAACAGCGACCCGCCGCTGTCCCCCGGCTCCGCGCACACGTCGGTCTGGATCAGCCCGTTCACGATGTCGCCGTTGCCGTAGTTCACGGTGGCGTCCAGCCCCGTGACCTTCCCCTCGTGCACCTGCGTGGTCGACCCGCTCCGCGTGACCTGCATGCCGACGGTCGCCTCCGCGGCACCGGAGATCTTCTGGGTGGACCCGTCGTAGAGGTTCACCTCGCTCGGGTGCGCCACGTCCGCGGTGTACTTCACCAGCCCGTAGTCGTTGCCAGGGAAGCTGGAGTCCGCGTTGGTCCCGATCTCGTTGCCGCTGGAGTCGGACCACGTGGAGATGCCCTCGGTGCAGTGCCCCGCGGTCAGGAAGAACGGCTCGCCGCCCTTGACCACGTTGAAGCCCAGCGAGCAGCGGCCGCTGCCCCCGGTGATCGCGTCGCCGCCGGCGACGAAGGGCTTGTACTCGCCCCGCGTCCGCTTCAGTTCGGCCTTCGCCCCGAGCCCGTCGACGACCTTCGTCAGCGTCGCCCACTCGGCCTCGGAGACCGTGCGGTCGGCGGTCACCACGACCTTGTTCGTCGTCGGGTCGGTCACCCAGGAGGTACCGGGGATCGTCGCGTCCTGCTTCAGCGTGCTGCGGGCGCTCTTGAGCTCGGCGAGGGAGTTCGCCACGACTCTCGCCTCGGCGCCGGCCTTCTCGACCGTCTGCGCGGCGGCCTCGTCGAGCACGTTCACCACGAGCGTCCTGCTCTTGGTGTCGTAGTACGTCCCGGCCGAGTCGGCGCCCAGGTCCTCCGCCAGCGTCGAGGCGAGCTTTCCGGCCGCCGCGAGGGACAGGGCGCGGGGTGCGGACGCCTCAGGGGTCTCACTGGCGTTCGCGGTCTGGAACGTCACTCCCGCGGCGACGAGTGCGGCGATGCCCGCACCGGCCACGGCTGCACGCCGCCTGGGTATGCGTCGGTGCTTCAACTTCTGTCCTCCTGTGGGGGGTCGGCCCGGGAGGTTGTGGGGACCTCGTCGGACCGGAAGGCCTCGTTGACGAGCGCCCACTATTCCGAGGGCAACGGGGAGCACACAAGGGTGAGTTCGAGACGCGCGTAGACAGCGCTTCGCACGCCCCCTCACGTGGACCGTCCATGGTCAAACCAGACGCAATCAACTCCCGTCCCCACTGCAAACATTACGCGTGAGTAATATGTGCACACTCTGTGAGGTCTACACCTGGCTGGATTTCGCCCCTGCCTCAGGGTAGAAAAAGCCCCCGCACGCCGAAGCGCACGGGGGCCCAGGATGCTGCGGACTGCGAGCCGAACCGGCCTAGTAGACGCTGACGCCGTAGGCGCTCAGGGCCTCGGTGACCGGCTGGAAGAACGTCGTACCGCCGGAGGAGCAGTTGCCGCTGCCGCCGGAGGTCAGACCGTACGCGGTGCCGTTGCTGCCGTAGAGCGGACCGCCGGAGTCACCGGGCTCGGCGCAGACCGTGGTCTGGATCAGGCCGGAGACGACGTCGCCGCCGCCGTAGTTGACGGTGGCGTTGAGGGCGGTGACCCGGCCGCTGTGCGTACCGGTCGTGGAACCGTCGCGGATGACGGTGGTGCCCACACTCGGCGTGGCCGCGCGCGTGATGTCCACGCCGTTGGCGGTGCCGGGCCGGCTGACGGAGCCGCTGTAGCGGACGATGCCGTAGTCGTTGCCCGGGAAGCTGGAGCCGGTCGTCGAGCCGATGACCGTGGTGCGGCCGGAGTTGGAGTACCAGGTACCCGCGCCGTCCGTGCAGTGGCCGGCGGTCAGGAAGAACTGCTGACCGCTGCTGTTCTGGACGTTGAAGCCGAGGGAGCAGCGCCAGCTGCTCGCGTAGATGGCGTCGCCGCCCTGGATCAGCTTGTTGAACTTGCCGGGCGTGCGCTTGATCGTGAGCGCGTCGGCGTTGCCGCCGGCCTGCTGCTTGATCTTCGCGATCTCGGCCTGGCTGACCGTGCTGTCGACCGTGACGAGCACGCGGTTGGTCTTGCTGTCGACGGCCCAGGCGGTGCCCGGGATGTCGGCCTTCAGTATGGAGCCGCTGGCGCTCTTGAGCTCGGCGGCGCTGAAGGTGCTGGGGGTGTCGGACGCGTTCGCGCTGGGGATCGCGATCGCGGCAGCGGCGACGAGGCCGGTGGAAACGGCGATCAGCCGGGTCCGTCTCGACATGCCGCGGGGGGTGGTGCGCTTGATCCTCACTTTTCGTTCCTCCACAAAGGAAGTCGGGGGCCCTCGTGGGGTTGTGGGCCCGTGAGGCGCAGTCCGGGACCGGCTGTCCGGATTCCGAACACACCGTGTCCCTGACAAGCGCTGAGGGGGAGTATTCGGCCGAACGGCCGGTCGGCGCAAGGGTGCCTTTCGGCCGTCAACCTTTGAACGATCTTTGCGTTCAGCCCCTCGGAACCCACCCGTCACCCGAGTGTGCGCTCCCCCGCGGCAATTGGGACATCCAGGGTGTTCCCCGGCGGCGGGAAGGGGCAGACGAAGTGGTCGGCGAAGGCGCACGGCGGCAGCAGCGCCCGGTTGAAATCGACCGTCGTGCGCCCCTCGGCGTCCGGTGCGCCGGGCTTGAGGAACCGGAAGCGATAACTGCCGTCGCCGCTGGTGGCATCGGCGAACACCGCCCAGAGCGAGCCGTCCTGCTGGACCGTCACCTGAAGGCTCAGCTCCCGGCCGTCCAGCTCGAAGGACAGCTCCCCGGCGAGCCCGAGCCCCCGCTCCCGCCCGTCGGCGTTCGGCACCCGAACGGTACGGTCGCCGCTGCCGTAGGGCGTGAAGCGCCCCGGCACCGCCCAGCGCGGGTCGTACGGCGTGACGCGCAGACCGCGGAACGCCCGGCGCGCGGGGGACTCGGGATCGTAGTCCCGCACGCCCCACACCCCCTCGCGCACCAGCACAACCAGCCGCCGCTCGCCGTGCGCCACGCGCGCCCGGCCGGCCGGTCCCGGGTCGGCCGTGAGCCGCACCTCGCCGCTGAACGGCTGTTCGTCCACCGTGAGACCGTCCGTTTCGGCGGCGATCAGCACGACCCCGTCATCGCCGGTGTGCCACACCCCCGGGATGTCCGGAAGTCGACCGTCCGGATAGTCGGGAATCCAGTGCGTGCCGACGAGGGCGAGCGGCCCGTAGGGGGCCGACACCGTCGCGACGCGCCGCTCGTGCCACCGCCGCCAGTCCTCGGATGCGTCCGTCGTCATACGGGCGACCCTGCCATACGGGACGGTTCAGCCGTCGCAGGGGCAGCAGCAGTCGCACCCGTCGCAGTCGCAGTCCCGGCAGCAGCCCTCGCGCTTCTTCCGGGACCACGGCCCCTCGTACTCCTTGGCACAGCACAGCTTGCAGGTGCAGCACAGCAGCCAGAACATCCCGCAGCCGGCCCAGAACCCGCGCCGCGGCGGCCGGGACGCCGGCGCGCCCTCACCGAATCCGCCCCCGCCGAAACCACCACCGCCGCCGTACGCCCCTCCCCCGCCGGCGTACGGGTTGCCGCCGCCCCCCGCGTACGGATGCTGCGGGGAGCCGTACGCCCCCTGCTGCCCGTACGGGCCCTGCTGTCCATAGGGCCCCTGCTGTCCGTGAGGTCCTTGCGGCGGCTGCTGTCCGTACGGCCCACCGCCCCGGTGCGAGGCGCACACCGGCACCGTGCCGAACGCCCGGTCCACCGAACGCCGCAGTTCGTGCACGAGCAGCAGGTGCACGAGCTCGGCGTCGGCGAACTCGACGTCACGCAGCGCCAGCCGCACCCCGTGGAGCGCGTCCTCGGCGAGCCGCCGGACCTCGGGAAGCGGCGTGCCCGTCGCGGCGATCGGGTTCCAGGCGCCTGACGCGGCGTCAGCGTGCAGGTCCTCCACGGCGTCCAGGAGATGCGCCAGGCGCCCGAAGAGACGGCCGGCCTCGGCGAGCGGTCCGGCATTGAGCGGCCGGCCGGCGAGGACGGCCGTGTGCGCGAAGGCGGCGGCCGTCGCGGTCTCGGTCGGCTCGGTGACCGTCAGCAGCGGTGTCCCGGGCCCGGCGAGTGCCTCGATGCCGCCCTGCCGGTCCACCGCGTCGACCAGGACGGCCGTGTCGAACCCCACGGCGGAGCCGGTGCGCGCCCCGGCGCGGTCCCAGCCGGCGGCGACCCGGCGCGCGGCGCGTGCGACCGGCGCGCGGGCCAGCAGCCCGTCACCGTCGACGACGTGGTCGCGCACCTTGGCGGAGGCCAGCACCAGCGAGACGGCCGCGGCGAGCCGCGCGCCCTCGCCGTGCGCGACGGAGGCGGTGCGCATCCCGCGCAGCGGGCACGGCCCGGCCGTGCGCCGTCCGGCCCCGGGCAGCTCGGTCTGAGCCTCCGTCAAAACCGATATGAGAAGCCCGTCATAGTTCGTCACGAGGCGGGCGAACTGCCCGTGATCTCCGCGCAGCGCGAGACACAGTCCGCACAAATGCGCCATCCACTGACCGGTGAGCTTCTCCCCGAGATGGTGTCTGCAGGGCCTGACGATTCCGAACACGGCGCTCCCCCGAGCTTCGTTGCGACGCTGAGCTGCCGCATCGTATCGGCCCCGCGCATTCACCCGTACGCCCCGGCCGTCACCCGGACGCCGAGAAGAATCATATTTCACTCACAGTCAGCAGCCGTTTGGGAAACGACCCTTGGGACACACGGACTCTCGACGGATTCGCTGTGCACCAGTACCGTCACAAACCCCCCGCGCGGCGTCTATCCACTTGGCGCGCCATCCGCATCATGGACGACCATAGGGATGCGGAAAGCAGAAAGACCGCTGTGAGAGGAGGCGTCCATGGGATCGGTACGCAAGGCAAGTGCCTGGCTTGGCCTCGTCGACGACAACGAAGACGAGCGTTACTACGACGACGACTACTCCGACGGGACCGAGCCCGGGGAGGCCTGGGTCACCGATCCGCGCGTCAAGGTGGCCTCGGACGTCGCCGAGGAGAAGGGCCGCCGCATCGGCACGGTGACCCCGGACAGCTTCCGGGACGCCCGCGCCATCGGCGAGCTGTTCCGCGAGGGTGTGCCCGTCATCATGAACCTCACGGCCATGGAAGCCGCCGACGCCAAGCGCGTGGTCGACTTCGCGGCCGGACTCATCTTCGGCCTGCGCGGTTCGATCGAGCGGGTGTCGACCCGGGTGTTCCTGCTGACCCCCGCCCACACGGAGATCGTGAACGGCGACCCGGCCGCGCACCGCGCGGACGGCTTCTTCAACCAGAGCTAGGGCAGGGCCGCTCACCGGCCCTGCCCCCGTGCAGGGTTACCGGACCGGGTCTACCGGAAGGCGTCGAGTCCGGTGAGCGCCTTGCCCAGGACGAGCTGGTGCATCTCGACGGTGCCCTCGTAGGTGAGCACCGACTCCAGGTTCGTCGCGTGCCGCATGACGGGGTATTCCAGGGAGATCCCGTTGGCCCCGAGGATCGTCCGGGCCGTGCGGCAGATCTCGATCGCCTCGCGCACGTTGTTGAGCTTGCCGAAACTGACCTGCTCGGGACGCAGGCGCCCGGCATCCATCCGCCGCCCCAGATGGTGGGCGAGCAGAATCCCCTTGTGCAGTTCCACCGCCATGTCGGCGAGTTTGGCCTGGGTGAGCTGGAAGCCGCCGATGGGCCGCCCGAACTGCTCCCGTGACTTCGCGTAGTCGACCGCGGCCTCGAAGCAGCTGCGCGCCGCGCCCATGGCGCCCCAGACGATCCCGTACCGGGCGTGGGACAGACAGCTGAGCGGTCCGCGCAGGCCGGTGACCTCCGGCAGGACGGCGTCGGCGGGCAGCCGTACGTCGTCCATGACCAGCTCGCTGGTGACGGAGGCGCGCAGGGACCACTTGTGCTTGATCTCCGGCGCGGAGAAGCCGCGGCTGTCGGTGGGGACGGCGAACCCGCGGATCCCGTCCTCGGTCTGCGCCCACACGACGGCCACGCCGGCCACCGAGCCGTTGGTGATCCACATCTTGCGGCCGTTGAGGATCCAGTCCGTGCCGTCGCGCTTGGCGTAGGTGCGCATCGAGGCGGGGTCGGAGCCGTGGTCGGGCTCGGTGAGACCGAAGCAGCCGATGACCTCGCCGGCGGCCATGCGGGGCAGCCAGTGCCGCTTCTGCTCCTCGCTGCCGAAGCGGTGGATGGCGTACATGGCGAGGGAGCCCTGGACGGAGACGAGGGAGCGGATGCCGGAGTCGGCGGCCTCCAGCTCCAGGCAGGCCAGGCCGTACTGCACGGCGCTCGCCCCGGCGCAGCCGTACCCCTCCAGGGACATGCCGAGGGCACCGATACCGCCGAGTTCCCTGGCCAACTCCCTGATCCCCGGCAGCTCCCCCGTCTCGTACCACTCGGCGACGTACGGCAGCACCCGGTCCGCGGCCCAGGACCGCACGGTGTCCCTGATCCCGAGGTCCTCCGGCTCCAGCAGGTCGTCCAGCCCGAGGGGATCGGCGGGATCGAAGGGAGGCAGCTTGGACGAACCGGACATGATCGAATCCCTCCGAGACTCTTTAACTAGCACCGCTAGCCAAGAAACTACGGCCTTCCCCCACCCGCGCACCACCCGTACCCACCAGCCGCCGACGCCGAGCAACCCCCACGGTCGACCCGGGCCTCTCGACGACAGCCACGGCGACGCGCGGGTGGGCGAAGGCTGTGACCGCGAGCCGCCGATGGCGGGCGACCCCCACGGGCGACCTCAACCACAAAGCCGGCAGTCACCGGCGGCGCCTGGAGGACGAAGGTCCTCACACCGAGACGCGCGACTCCGTCGACTCCCGGGGCGCGGGCACCTCCACCGGCCCCGCCTCACACTGCATGACCCGCGGCAACCGCAACGCCATCGCCGCCCCCAGCAGCAACAACCCCGCACTCACCAGCAACGTCACGTGCAGCCCGTGCACGAACGCGTCCCGCGCGGCATGCCGCAGGGCGAGTCCGGCCGCCCCACCCAGCTGCGCGGCGACCTCGTACGCCTCCCCCAGCGAATGCCCCGCCGCCGCCGACGCCGACTCCGGCACACCCGGCACGCCCGACAGCCCCGGCGCGTACGCCGCGTTCATCACCGTGCCCAGCAGGGCGATCCCGATCCCCGCCCCGAGCTGGTACGACGTCTCCCCGATCGCCGCCGCCCCACCGGCCTGCTCCGGCGGCGCCTCACTCAGCATCGACTCGTACGCCCCGAACAGCGTCGTCTCCAGCCCGAAGCCCAGCAGCACGAACCCGCCCAGCATCAGCGCGCACTGGTCCGTCCGCCCCAGCCCCGTGAGCAGCACCACCGCGAACGCCGTCAGACAGAACCCGGCGCACACCATCCGCCGCGGCCCGAACCGCCGCAGCATCCGCGCCCCGGCCAGCCCGGCCGCCATCGCCGCGAACGTCAGCGGCAGCAGCCGCAGCCCCGTCTCCAGCGGCGACAGCCCGAGCACGAGCTGCAGGTACTGCGCCGCGATCAGCTCAAGCCCCACCAGCGCGAGCATGGCCAGCACGATGCAGCCGACGGAGGTGCTGAACGCCGGCCGCGTGAACATCCGCAGGTCGACCAGCGGATGCGTCCGCCGCCGCTGCCGCCGTACGAAGCCGGTCAGCAGCCCCGCGCCCACGACCAGCGGCAGCACGGTCGCCAGGCTCCCCACCGACTCCCCGCTGCCGAGCCGCTTCACGCCCAGGACGACGCCGAACAGACCGGCCGCCGCCATCAGCGCGCCGACCACGTCCCAGGGCCCGTCGCGCTCGCCCTTCGACTCGGGCAGCAGCAGACGGCCCACCGGGAGGCTGACCAGCATCAACGGGATGTTGACGAGGAAGACCGAGCCCCACCAGAAGTGCTCCAGCAGGAAGCCGCCGAGCAGCGGCCCGACCGCCGCGCCGACCGCCGCCACCGCGCTCCAGACACCGATGGCGAGCGCCCGTTCGCGCCGGTCGGGGAAGACCTGCCGCAGGATCGACAGTGTGGCGGGCATGATCATCGCGCCGCCGACGCCGAGCAGCGCCCGCGCCACGATCAGCACCTGGGCGCTGTCGGCCAGCGCGGCGAGACCGGACGCGACGCCGAACAGCGTGTAGCCGAGGAGCAGGATCCGCCGGCGCCCGACACGGTCGCCCAGCGTGCCGAAGAGGATCAGCAGCGAGGCGCAGACCAGTGGGTAGACGTCGACGATCCAGAGCAGCTCGATCCCGCCGGGCCTGAGGTCCTCGGTGACGGCGGGGACGGCCACGTGCAGCACGGTGGCGTCGACGGCGACCAGCAGCAGGCTGACGCAGAGGACGACCAGAACCACCCAGCGGTTGGCACCGGCCCCGGCCGCCCGACGGCGCAGCGCAGCGGCGGCCGTGGTCGTCCCGGACATGTACGTACCTCCAAGATGTTCCTCGCGATCGGCGGGCTCACGGGGTGGGGGACGCCCCCGCGACTCGGCCGGAGAGGAGCGGTGGTCTCCGGCCCGCGCAAACGAAAAGCGAGTGACACGTCAGCGTACGCGAGTCCGCGCCGGTGCCTAGTGGCGGACCTCTCACACGTCCGGCGGAACGATGTGGCGTACGCCACTGCCCTCTCCGTCGAGCACGCCCCGGCCGACCGGCCGGTTCCCGCTCCGGCCGATAATCGGGCCCGTGACCGTTCTTGAGACGCGCGCGGCCCCGTCCCGCGCCGGGGCGCTGCGACGGGCGGCTCCGGCGCTCCTCGGGTACGCGGCCGTCCGCGCCCTGGGCCTGCTCGTCCTGTTCGTGTGGAGCGCGGCGCGGGACAAGAGCGCGTACACCCTTCTGACGGCCCGCTGGGACGCGCTCTGGTACGTCCGCGTCGCCGAGTCGGGGTACGGCTACGAGGTGCGCCTGGCCAACGGGGACGTCCATTCGAACCTGGCGTTCTTCCCGTTGCTGCCGTGGCTGGAGCGGCTGGTGGCGGCGGTGTCGCCGTTGTCGTACGCCGACGGCGGGTTCCTCGTCAGCCTGCTGGCCTCACTCACCGCGGCCTGGGGCATCTTCGCGGTCGCGGACCGGGTGTACGGCCGCCGGGCGGGGGTGTGCGCGGTGCTGCTGTGGGCCGTGCTGCCGGTCGGGATCGTGCAGTCGATGGCGTACAGCGAGTCGCTGTTCACCGCGCTCGCGGCGTGGTCGCTGTACGCGGTGCTGACCGGCCGCTGGGTGACGGCGGGCACGCTGGCCCTGGCGGCCGGGCTGACCCGGCCGGTGGGGATGGCGGTGGTCGCGGCGGTATGGGCCGCGGCGCTCGCTTCCTTCCTCACGGAGCGGCGTGCGGGCACGGTCGAACGAGAACGGCCCACGTACGGGATGCCCCAGGGCCCGGACCCGGCCGCCTCCCGGGCCCGGCGCGTTCTCGGCATGGCCCTCGCCCCCCTCGGGACCGCCGGTTACGTGCTCTGGGTCGGTCACCGCACGGGCCGGGGCCCGCTCGGCTATCTCGACGTACAGGCGGGCTGGCGCAACGGGTTCGACGGCGGTTACGCCTTCGCCCGGTTCGTCGCCGAGAAGTTCACGTCGTTCCCCTCGGCGCTCGCCGGCGCGGGGCTGATCGCCGGGGTCGCGTCAGTCGTCTGGCTGTACGGGATCGGAGTACGTCAGCGGCAGCCGCTTCCGTTGCTGGTCTACAGCGGCGTCGTCACCGCGCTCGCCCTGTGCGCGTCGAGCTACTTCGGCTCGAAACCGCGCCTGCTGATGCCCGCCTTCCCCCTTCTGCTGCCGCTCGCACTGGCCCTGGCGAAGGGGCGTACGCGCAGGTCGGCGTGGGTGCTGGGAGTCGTCGCCGTGGTCTCCTCGGCGTACGGGGCGTTCTGGCTGAACGGCTCCGGTCCGCCCTGACCGGCTGTGAGCGCCGGGAGAATTCCGTGCCATCCTCCGGTGAACGAATTCAAAAGCGCAATAAAACCCGCCTCCGGAATGATCAAAGGAATTGAAGGCCGCAGCGCCCGGCGATTGTGGATTCGCTGGAAATAAACCTGCTCCTGAGAGGAATCCCACATCACATCGTCATCACAAAGCCGTTGATTCGCCCGGGATCCGAGCTCACTCGCTGTAACGTCGATTGGGTGCGTACCGAACCGAAGCTCACCCGTCTGGACCGGGTGTTCGCCCGGCTGGACCGTGAGCCGGAACGACCGGCCCACATCGATGTGCCGAAGATGAGCAGACACCGCATCGTGCTCCTCGCGGCGACGCTCGCCTTCTACGGCGCCATCGTGTGGGCCGTGGTGATCACGTCCTGGCTGGTGCGGCTCGACTGGCAGGTGATGTTCTTCCGGCCGTACCAGCAGTGGTCGGAGATCCACTGGTTCGTCGACTACTACGTCGTGCTCGGCCAGCGCGGCCCGACCGCCGTGATGGTCGCGGCCTGGCTGGGCTGGCGCTCCTGGCGGCAGCACACCCTGCGCCCGTTGCTCGCCCTCGGCGTCTCGCTGCTGCTCCTCAACGTCACGGTCGGCGCGGCGAAGTACGGCATGGGCCGCCTGGGCCCGCACTACGCGACCGTGATCGGCTCGAACGAGATGTGGCGCGGCGGCGATATATTTCCGAGCGGTCACACCGCCAACGCCGTGGTGACCTGGGGAATCCTGGCCTACATGGCCTCCACCCCGAGAGCGCGCCGCTGGCTGTCCGCCGTGTCCGCCGTGACCTCGCTCGGCGTCGGCATGGCCACCGTCTACCTCGGTACGCACTGGCTGAGCGATGTCCTGCTCGGCTGGGCCGCCGGCCTGTTGATCCTGCTGGCCCTGCCCTGGTTCGAGCCGCTGATCGCCCGTTCCGAGGCCCGGATCTTCGCTCTGCGCGACCGCTGGCGGGACCGCCGCGGCCGGGCCGCGGCCGCCCCGGTCAGCGCGCCGCCCGTGGTGGTCACGCCGCTGCCCGTCGACCTGGACGACGTCCCCGCCCGCTCCGCCCGCGCTCCGGTCTATCTGGCGCCGGGCCCGCACACGGCCCGCTCGGAACGCACCCCGACCACCCCGGCCGGCAGCCGCCGTCCGCCCCATCCGGAGCGGCATCCACGCGGCTCCGCCTCCTCGGCCCGCCCCTGACAGGCGGCTGGGCACGGCCCGGTACGCACCCGGTACGCACCCGGCCGGCAGCACGAAGGCCCCGGTTCCGCGCGGAACCGGGGCCTTCGCCGGGTCTCAGCCCTTCCAGGCCCGGGCGACCCGGCCGCCCTTGACCTCGAAGTTCAGCCGGCCCAACCGGTACTCCATGGTGATGATCGCCCCCGGCGGCAGCGAACGCACCGTGGGCCAGCCGCGCTCGCGCGCGAGGCGTTCGGCCCGGCCGGCCTCCAGGCCGACGTAGGCGTCCGGGCTGTCGTCGGGTTCCGCGGAAGGTGTCGGTGCCATGCCGCCACGCTATGTCCTGCCCGCCGGGCACGGAAGTGCGGGCCCGCACCGGTGGTCACTGTCCGCTCCCGGTCACGCTTGTGTCACAAGATCACGACAGGCGTTTCGGGCCGTGCCGGTCACACGGACGAGCGGTTCCCTAGGCCTTCCGCAGGCATTCGATCGCAATTCCCGCGCGTTCTGTGAACTCCTGGAAAAGACCGGCGGAAAGGGCCCGTAGAAGGGCTCCCGGCGCCCGCTTCCATTCCGGCGCCGGACCGGCCGGACCGGGCAGGCGCCGCACGGGAAATGCAGGGCTCCGGCCCGGAAGAGGCCGGTACGCCCCCTGTCCGGGCGTGCGGTGACGCGAGCATCATGGCCTGAGCTCGCGGGTACGTGAGGCGCGGGCTGTGGCGGGCCCGGCACGCGAGGAGCGAAGGGGCGAGCGAGCGATGGGGACGCAGACCGTACAGGCGACGGTGCCGCCCGAGCAGCGGACACGGCACGGCCGGGTGGTG
Organism: Streptomyces sp. NPDC085932; assembly: GCF_044540525.1. Taxonomy (NCBI): domain Bacteria; kingdom Bacillati; phylum Actinomycetota; class Actinomycetes; order Kitasatosporales; family Streptomycetaceae; genus Streptomyces; species Streptomyces sp. NPDC085932. Next base: position 48,081 of record NZ_JBITSJ010000008.1, on the reverse strand, counting down.
GTCGACTGGCTCACGACCACGGACCACAAGAAGATCGGCCACCTCTACCTGATCACCGCGTTCGGGTTCTTCCTGGTTGCCGGTGTGATGGCGCTGCTGATGCGGGCCGAACTGGCCCGACCCGGGCTTCAGGTCATCGACAACCAGCAGTTCAACCAGCTGTTCACCATGCACGGCACGATCATGCTGCTGCTGTTCGCCACCCCCACCTTCGCGGGCTTCGCGAACGAGCTGATGCCGTTGCAGATCGGCGCGCCCGACGTCGCCTTCCCGCGGCTGAACATGTTCTCGTACTGGCTGTTCCTGTTCGGCGGGCTGATCGTGCTCGGCTCCCTGCTGGTGCCCTCCGGGCCGGCGGACTTCGGCTGGACCGCCTACGCCCCGCTCAACAGCGCGGAGCGCACGCCGGGCATCGGCGCCGATCTGTGGATCATGGGGCTGGCCCTGTCGGGCTTCGGCACGATCCTCGGCGCGGTCAACTTCATCACCACGATCATCGGGATGCGCGCCCCGGGCATGACGATGTTCCGGATGCCGATCTTCACCTGGAACACGCTGTTCACGTCGATCCTGATCCTGATGGCGTTCCCGGTGCTGGCGGCGGCGCTGCTGGTGCTGGAGGCGGACCGGCGGTTCGGCTCGCAGGTGTTCGACGCGGCCAACGGCGGGGCGATCCTGTGGCAGCACCTGTTCTGGTTCTTCGGCCATCCAGAGGTGTACATCATCGCGCTGCCGTTCTTCGGCATCATCACGGAGATCATCCCGGTCTTCAGCCGCAAGCCGCTGTTCGGTTATCTGACCCTGGTCGGGGCGACGATGGCGATCACCGGGCTGTCGATGATCGTGTGGGCGCACCACATGTTCGCCACCGGTGCGGTGCTGCTGCCCTTCTTCTCCTTCATGAGCTTCCTCATCGCGGTGCCGACGGGCGTGAAGATCTTCAACTGGACCGGCACCATGCTGAAGGGCTCGCTGTCGTTCGAGACGCCGATGCTGTGGGCGACGGGCTTCCTGGTGACGTTCCTGTTCGGCGGGCTGACCGGGGTGATCCTGGCGTCGCCGCCGCTGGACTTCCACGTGACGGACACGTACTTCGTGGTCGCGCACTTCCACTACGTCGTCTTCGGCACGGTCGTCTTCGCGATCTTCGCCGGCTTCTACTTCTGGTGGCCCAAGTTCACCGGGAAGCTGCTCGACGAGCGGCTCGGCAAGATCCACTTCTGGACGCTGTTCGTCGGCTTCCACACCACGTTCCTGGTGCAGCACTGGCTGGGCGCCGAGGGCATGCCCCGCCGGTACGCCGACTACCTCGCGGCGGACGGCTTCACGGCGCTCAACACGGTGTCGACGATCGGCGCGTTCCTGCTCGGCGCGTCGACGCTGCCGTTCCTCTACAACGTCTGGAAGACGGCCAGGTACGGCGAGCGGGTCGAGGTCGACGACCCCTGGGGCTTCGGCCGTTCCCTGGAGTGGGCGACCTCCTGCCCGCCGCCGCGGCACAACTTCACGACGCTGCCCCGGATCCGCTCGGAGTCGCCGGCCTTCGACCTGCACCATCCGCAGTACGCGGCGGTGACTGCGCAGCCCGAGCCAGAGCGCCATCAAGCCGGTCACGAGTCCTCCTGACCGCGTCGACCAGCTCGGCCGGCTCCACCACCTCGAACTCGAAGCCCAGCATGACGACGTGGATGACCATCACGTCGAGGCTGCCGGCCCCGCAGCGCAGCAGGCAGGTGTCCGGGCCCTCGGCCTCCAGCACTCCGGCGGAGGGCGAGATGTGCGCGGCGGCCTCCTCCAGGGGCGCCAGCACCCGGACGACGGCGTGGGTGGCGTACACCCGCGTGGAGACGCCCTGGGAGACGTAGGCGGCCAGGTCCTCGGCGGGCGGGTCGCGGGGGACGAAGCGCGGGCCGTGCGGGGGCTTGGGGGTGATGCGGTCGACGCGGAAGGTGCGCCAGTCCTCCCGGTCGAGGTCCCAGGCGACCAGGTACCAGCGGCGTTCGGTGCACACCAGCCGGTGCGGTTCGACGCTGCGGCGCGACTCGGTGCCGTCGTGGCCCCGGTACGCGAAGCGGAGCCGTTCGGCGTCCCGGCACAGGTGGGCGAGTTCGGTCAGCACGGCCGGGTCGACGGAGGAGGGCAGCGAGCCGCGGAGCATGGGCACGGTGACGGCGTTGAGGGCGCCCACGCGGCGGCGCAGCCGGTCGGGCAGCACCTGCTCCAGCTTGGCCAGGGCCCGTACCGAGGTCTCGCCGATGCCCTCGATGCCCTGTCCGGCGGCGGTGCGCAGCCCGACCGCCACGGCGACGGCCTCGTCGTCGTCGAGGAGCAGCGGCGGCAGCTGGGCGCCGGCGCCGAGCTGGTAGCCGCCGCCGGTGCCGGGGCTCGCGTTGACCGGGTAGCCGAGCTCGCGCAGCCGGTCGACGTCCCGGCGCAGGGTGCGGGCGCTGACGCCGAGCCGGCCGGCCAGGTCGGCGCCGGACCACTCGCGGTGGGCCTGGAGCAGGGACAGCAGGCGCAGCAGGCGTGCCGAGGTCTCCAACATGGGGCGAGTCTGCCAGGCCTTGCGGACAGCCACTGTCCTCAAGGCGTGTAGGCCAGCTGCGGGACGGTGAAGCAGGTGCGGTTCATGTCGCCCTGGGCGACCCAGCCCTTGCCGTCCCGCCAGCGGGCCACCGACAGGCAGGTGTCCCTGGTTCGCGGCGGGTCGGGCAGCCGGGCGAAGTCGACGGGGAGCAGCAGCCCGCCGGCGGTGTAGCCCCGGCTGCGGTCCGTCCAGGCGTCGAGGCACGCGCGTGTGATGCCGGTCTTCGCGCAGGACCGCGCGGCGTCGGTGAACCAGCGCGCGGCCGCCCACCCCTCCAGCTGCCACTGCCCGTGCGTCTTGAGGTCCTTCGTCGCTTCGCGGAACTCCCGTACGGCCGGGTGGCCGGTGTCCTCGAAGTTGCGGCTGGCGCCGGTCGCCCAGAGGGCGTTGCGGCAGCGCGGGGCGTCCTCGTAGGCGTCGGGGACGGTGGACGTCCAGTTCTGCACGTTGGTCACCTTGGCGGTGACGCGGGCGCCGACCTCGTCCATGGCCTGGCACAGGCGGGCGTTGCCGTGTCCGTCGATGGCGTCGAACACCAGGTCGGCGCCCTGTTCCTTCAGATCGGCCGCGGCGGCGCGGAAGTTGGGCAGGGCGAAGTCGACCTGCTCGGTGACGACCCGGTAGCCCTCGGCGCGCAGGCCCCGCTCGACGAGCCGGGCGTACGCGGCGGAGGCGGCCTGGTTGTAGGAGACGACGGCGGCGGTACGGGCGCCGTGCTCGCGCTTGAAGTAGCGGTAGACCTCGGTGCCGCCGTACAGCTCGCCGCCCCAGCCCGGGGTGCCGTCGCGGGGCGCGAGACTGCCGTAGATGCCGTAGAGGTGGGGGTGGGTGTCGTAGGCGGCGCCGATGGGCTGGCCGCCGATGTCGGGCACCCGCGCACGGGAGACGCGGGAGGCGCCCGCGTAGTCGAGGGCGGTGGTGGCGACCAGGGCGACGACCTTCTCCTGCTCGACGAGCTTGTCGACGCACTCGCTGTTGCCGACGCCGCTGCCGCCGTCGTCGCACAGGCGCACCTCGACCCGGCGCCCGTCGATGCCGCCGCGCGCGTTGAGCCGGTCGAAGTAGGCCTTGGCCCCGTCGCGCGGCCCGGTGAAGGCGCTGCCGCCGACCGGGCTGGTGGCGCTGGTGATGATGCCGACCTTCAGGGGCGCGGCCTCGCGGGACGGCACGGACGTGCGGTCGTCGCGCGTGAAGTCGCTCTCCGGGAGGCGGCTGCCGCAGGCCGCGCTCAGCGCGAGCAGCAGTACCGCGGCGATCGCCTCAGCAGCCCGGGACGGGCGACCCATTGCCGCTCATCTGGACCAGCGAGCACAGGGTCTTGACGGACACCTTCCAGGTGCCCTGCTGCTCGACGGCCGTGCCGGAGGCATCCGGCAGGGCGGTGGCGCCCTTCAGGGTGAGCGTGTACGTCACGGTCGCCTCGGTCGCCGAGGTGAACTCGACCTTGGTGACCCGCGCCTGGACCTGCCCGCCGCGCTCGTCACCGCTGAAGGCCCGCAGCACGGGACCCATCCGGTCGCCGTTCTCCAGGACGGCCTGCTTGTCCTGCGTCGAGGTCTTCGGGTCGAAGAACGTCTGCCAGTTCTGCTTGATCTCCGCTTCCGCCGCGGCCCGGTCGGCCGGCGCCGTGGCCGGGGCGCTGGTGGTCCGCTCCACTGTGGGTGTGGGGGGCGTGGACCCGCTGCCTCCGCCGTCGTCGTCGCTGCAGGCCGCCAGGGCCGGGCCGAGGGCCAGGACCAGGGCGGCAGCGATCGCCGTGCCCCGTCCCGCCGTGCGTGGACCCCCCGTCGCGTTCCCCCGCTTGAGGTCGCTGCCGAGAACCATCTGGCTCACCACCGGGTGTCGGTCCGGGCCATGCGCGCCCGGTGCTTTCAGGGTCAGCTTCCACAGGGCATAGTGCAAGCGATCGGCGTACTTGAACAGGCAGCCAGACACGTGCACAGCCGGAACCGACGTGTGGGAGCCAGTGATCCGAGTGATGCGTACCAGCCGACTGCGGACCGTGCACCCCCTCCTGTGGGCCGGCTGGGCCGCGCTGGCCGCCGGCGCGGTGCTGTGCGTCGTCGGCTGGTACGGGATCTCCGGCGAGCGCTACGCCGAACGGCAGCTGCCCTACCTGGCCTCCTGCACGGTCCCCGGGGCCGCGCTGCTCGTCGCCGGGGCGGTGCTGCTGGCCCACGGCCGGGGTGCCATCGCCGCCGCGCGCGTGGAGGAGCTGTACGGCCTGCTGGTGGCGGCCGAACCCGACGAGGACCACGAGGGGGCCGGGACCGGCCGGGCCGCGTTCGCGCCGCTCGCGGTCAGCGGTGAGCTGCTGATGGTGCCGGGCGGCACGCTGTGGCACCGCGCGGACTGCCCGCTGGTCGCGGGGAAGGCCGAGGCGGTGCCGGTGGACTCCAAGCTGCTCGCGAGCGGAGAGCTGAGCCCCTGCCCGATCTGCGAGCCGGCCGAAGAAACCGACTGATGTCCTCGCTGACGTACGACCTCACCCTGGCCGGCCTCTCGGTCGGCAGCGCGGCGGCGCTCACCGGGATCGGCCTGATCGTGACGTACCGCGCGACCGGGGTGCTCAACTTCGCGCACGGCGCGATCGCGATGGTGTGCGCCTACGCGCTGCGCCAGTGCGTGGTCGGGTGGGGCTGGCCCCTGTGGCTGGGGGCCGCGGTGACCCTGCTGGTGCTGGCGCCGGGGCTGGGGGTGGCGCTGGAACGGTTCGTCTTCCGTCCCCTGTCGGTTCTGGGCGCTGACCCGGCGCAGTCGCTCGTGGCCTCCATCGGGGTGTTCGTGCTGCTGGTGGGCGGGGCGGCGCTGCTGTGGGGGCAGGGCGCGCGGGACGACGCGCCGGAGCTGGTGCCGGACGAGCCGTGGGGGCAGCTGGCGGTGGTGCTGGTGCTGGCCGCCGGGGTCGCCGCGGTGGTGCGCCGGACGCGGTTCGGGCGGGAGCTGCGGGCGGTGGTCGACGACCGGCGGCTCGCCGTGCTGGGCGGTATCGACGCGGACCGGGTCGCGGCGGCGGGCTGGGCGTTCGGCTCCTTCACGGCGGGTCTGACGGGCGTGCTGCTCGCCCCGTACGTGCGGCTCGATCCGTACGGGCTGCCGCTGCTGGTGATGGAGGTCGTGGCGGTCGCGGTGGCCGCGCGGATGCGGAGCCTGCCGGTGGCGGTGGGGGTGGCGCTCGGCATCGGGGTGGCCCAGAGCCAGCTGACGCGTCTGCACCCGTCGGGCTGGGCCGAGCCGCTGCTCCAGACGGCGGGCACGAACCTGTTCGTCGTGGCGCTGCTCGTCGCGGCGCTGGTGCTGCCCGGTGTCGGGGCGCGGGACGCGCTGCCGCGCCCGGCGAGCACGCGGGTGCCGACGCCGCCCGGCGCGTGGATCGTCGCGGGCGTGCTGTTCCTGCTGCCGCTGGGTCTGGCCGGCCGCGACCTGCACACCTCGGTGCAGGTGCCGGCCCTGGCCGTGATCCTGCTGTCCCTGGTGGTGGTGACCGGGCGCGGCGGCCAGATCTCGCTGGGGCAGGCGGCGTACGCGGGTCTGGGCGCGCTGTTCACCGCCCTGCTGGCAGCCGGCCGCTTCCCGGGGCTGCCGCGTCTGCCGGAGCTGGCGGCCCTCGCGGTGGCGGTCGTCCTGGTGGCGCCGCTGGGTCTGCTCACCGGCTGGCCGGCGATCGGCCGCCGGGGCCTGGCGCTGGCGCTGGCGACGTTCGCGGTGGGCGTGGGGGTGAGCCGGTTCGTCTTCGCGCAGCCGTACGCGACGTCGGGTCTGACCCTCGGCCGCCCGGCGGGCTTCGCCGGCGACCGGGCCTACTATGTCCTCGAACTGCTGCTGCTGGCGGGCGCGCTGCTGGCGGTGCACGCGCTGCGCCGGGGCCGCACCGGCCGGGCCCTCGCGGCCATGCGGGACCACGAGGCGGGCGCGCAGGCGGCGGGCGTGCGGGTGCCCTCCTTGAAGCTGCTGGCCTTCGTCGCGGGCGCGGCGCTGGCCGCGCTGGGCGGCGGCATGCTGGGCATGGGCCTGCGCGCCTTCGACGCCGCCGCCTACGACCCGGTGCGGGGCCTGCTGTGGTTCGCCGCGGTGGTGGTGCTGGGCGCCGACAGCACGCTGGGCGCCCTCGCCGCGGCGGCCCTCCTGGTCGGCCTGGACGCGGGCACCCGCGGCGGGGTCGCGGCGGCCCTGATCGGCGTCCTGGCGGTCCTGGTGGGCCGCTTCCCCGGCGGCCCGTACGAGGCCCTGCGCACCACGGCGGAACGCCTGCGCCTGCGGCGCACCCCGACCCTGACACCACGCGGCACCAGGGCACGCACCCTGCTGCGCCCGTATCCGGCAGAACCGCGACGGGCCCGGAGAGCGCCGGTACCGGCCGGGGCGACGGGGGTGTCGGGATTTGACGGGGGGACGGGGTTGTCGGGGCCCGACGGGAGGACCGGGGTGTCCGGGTCCGCCGGAGCGACGGAAAGGTCCGGGCCCACCCGGGCGACAGGAGAGCCCGGGCCCGCCAGGAAGACAGGGGTGTCAGGGCCCGACGGGAGGACCGGGGTGTCCGGGTCCGCCAGAGCGACGGGAATGTCGGAGCCCGACGGGACGACGGGAGGGTCGGGGCCCGCCGGAGCGACGGGAGAGCCCGGGTCCGCCGGGGCAGCAGGGGTGTCGATGCCCGGCGGGGGCGGGTCTCCGCCGCTTTCCGGGGCCGCTCCCCCGGCCACGACACACCACGAGACGACGCCCGGCGTGCGGACGCCCGGCCACCCGCGCACCGCCCCGCCCGCGCACCCCACCCGCCCTTCCACCCCCGCGTCCCCTCTCCTCACCGCCCGCCGCCTGCGTGCCCGCTACGGCGGGTTCACCGCTCTCGACGGAGTCGACCTTGACCTCTTCCCGGGCCGGGTCACCGCGGTCGTCGGGCCCAACGGGGCCGGGAAGAGCACCCTGTTCCACTGTCTGGCCGGGACGCTGCGGCCGACCCGCGGGGCGGTGCTGCTCGGAGGGCGGGACATCACCGCGCTGCCGGCGCACGCCCGGACCCGGCTCGGTGTCGCGCGCAGCTTCCAGCAACTGGCCGTCTTCCCCTCGCTGACGGTGGCCGAGAACGTCCGGGTGGGTGCCGAGCAGGGCCGGGTCGCCGATCCTCACGCCGTGGAGCGGACCCTCAGGCTGCTGGGGCTGGACGGGCCGGTACGGGCACGGCCCGCCGCCGGGCTGCCGACCGGGACACTGCGCCGCGTCGAACTCGCCCGGATCCTCGCGGGCGGCCCCCGCGTGCTGCTGCTCGACGAACCCGCCGCCGGTCTGGACACCGCGGAGGTGGACGCCCTGACCCGCGTGCTCCGGGCGCTGGCCGCCGACGGCACGGCCCTCCTCGTCGTCGAGCACGATCTGGACCTGGTCGCGGACCTCGCCGACGTCGTGCACGTGATGACGGCGGGCCGGATCGTCGCCTCGGGCCCGCCCGGTCGCGTACTGGACGCCCAGGGAAGGGGAGCCGCCCGATGACCACCGTCTCCCTGCGCCACGCGCGCGTGCGCTACGGTCCACTGGAGGCCCTGCACGGCGTCACCCTCGCCGCCCCGGGCCCGGGCCTGACCGTGCTGCTGGGCCGCAACGGCTCCGGCCGCACGACCGCGCTGCGCGCACTGGCCGGGACGGTGCCCCTGGCGGGCGGGTCGGTGGTGTGGGACGGCACCGACGTGACCCGGGTACCGGCGTATCGGCGGGCCCGGCGCGGGATGTGCCTGGTGCCGGAGCGGCAGGCGGTGTTCGGTTCGCTCACCGTCCGCGAGAACCTCGACCTGGTCGCCCGCGACCACGGCACGGCCCTCGACGCCTATCCCCAGCTGCGTCCCCTGCTGGAGCGGCGCGCCGGCACCCTCTCCGGCGGCGAGCAGCGCATGCTCGCCCTGTCCCGGGCGCTGCTGGCACGCGCGCGCGTGGTGCTGGTCGACGAGCCCGCCCAGGGCATGTCGCCCGCGGTGGCGGCCCGCACCTACGAGGTGCTGACCGCGCTGGACGCGTGTGTCGTGGTCGCCGAACAGCGGCTGCCGCCCGCCCTGCGGGACCGGCCCGCGTTCGTCTACGAACTGCGCCGCGGTGCCGTCGTGTTCGCCGGGGAGGCGGGCGAGCTCACGCGGTGACCCGGCGCGCCGCGGCCCCGTCCGGTCGGCCGACCGGACGGGGCCCGTGTCCCGGCGAGGGGGAGCAGCGGCTCAGACGTCGAGGCGCAGGCCGGGCACGATCATGTCGGGATCACCGCCGACGACCGCCCTGTTGACGGCGTACAGGCGCTGCCAGGTGGTCCCGTGCCGGGCGGCCACGGCGCTCAGCGTGTCGCCCGCGCGGACGGTGTAGTCGCCGCGGGAGGCGCCGCGGTCCGGGTGTGCCGTGGGTCGTGCCGGCGCCTTCGCGGGCTTCTCCGGCACGGACCGGGTGTTCGCCGCGCCGGCGGCGGGTGCGCTGCCGCTCGCCCCGGCGCGTGCCGAGCAGACGGGCCAGGCGCCCCAGCCCTGGGACCTCTGGACCTCGGTGGCGACGGCGATCTGCTGGGACCTGCTCGCCCGGTCGGCGGTGGGCGCGTAGGCCGTGCCGCCGTAGGCCCGCCAGGTGGAGGGGGCGAACTGGAGTCCGCCGTAGTAGCCGTTGCCGGTGTTGATGTGCCAGTTGCCGCCGCTCTCGCACTGGGCGATGCGGTCCCACACCCCGCTGTCGGCCGCCGCGGCGTTCCCGGTCGCGGCGAGCAGTCCGAGAGGCGCGAGCAGTGCCGCTCCGGCGAGGACCGCCGTCGTACGCACCTGGTTCTTCCGGACGTTGTCGCGAGCGTTATGGGCACATTCGGACATGTGGTTCCCTCTCGACGCACTCGGGGTCCCCCGGGCGGCACGCCACGCCCCGCGCCATGGGGCGCGGAGGTCGCGCTCGCCCCGTCCGCCGGCGGTGGCGCTGTGCACGGTCCCGAGGGAGCCGTGCGGCCGGCGGACGTACCCGAGCGGTGCTCGATGCACACGGCCGAGGAATCTAAGGAGGTCGACGGTCCGCCATCAACCGGTCGCCCGTTGTGGCAGGCCAGTTCGTCGATACCCGAGGTAACGGCGATTTCCGGACACCCACTTCATTCGCGGATTTCCGGATTTGTCGACCCAACGGTTCGACGATCTGTGACCCACTTCACCTTCCCAACACCCTTTACACGGAGGCTAGTTGACGTTGAGTGCGCGATTCCGCGCGCACGGTGACCCTGCGCGGCGGTTGGTTCGATTCCGTTCGCTCCGAGGCGTGACTCCCGCCACAGATCGCCCGTTGTCTTCTTCATGAGCCGGGGCCGACCCGGACCACGGGCCGGGAGCCACCCGGCCTCGCCACGCACCGCATCCCAGGGAGCCACCCGTGCCGCGCATGCTCGACGTCAGCGACGAGGTACGCGCCGAGATCGGCGACGAAGAAGCCGACCGCCTGCTCGCCGGAGAGACCGCCCCGGGCAGTTACGACTGCACGTCCTGCCGCACTCCGGGCGACTCCGAACAGGAGCGCACCAGCACCGTCCTGTTCATCGGGGACGAGACCGCCGTCCTCGCCTTCGCCCACGCCGGCTGCCTGCCCTCGCAGGTCGTCCAGGTCACCGAGGAGCAGCTCCGGGGCGCCGTGAAGTCGATCACCGGCGACACCGTCGACCTGGAGCCCGACAAGGTGGTGCCCGAGCAGGCGGTGCTCGGGGTGACCAGCGGACTGGTGCTGATCGGCGGCGAGTTGCACCCGGCCCTGGTGGTGGAGCCGACCGCGCCCATCGCCCGGCCCGGCACGACCGGCGCCGGCGACGACTTCCTGCCGCTGCTGATCGAGCAGGGCTTCATGCCGCTGACCGAGCTGTCGGCCGTGCCGCCGGTGCTGCACGGCTGGTCCGTGCTGCTCGCGGTGGGACAGCTGCACGCGGTGCTCCAGCCCTCCGCCAACGGCGGCCAGCCGGTGGCCTGGTGGCAGGCACACCAGCCGCTGCAGGTCACCGACGCCTGGCGGTCGGCCGCCAACAAGCACCAGCAGGTGCTGATGTTCGCCGCCCCCGTCGGCTCGATCGGCCGGCAGCCGCGCGAGGACCTGCTGCGGGACGCCCTGGACAAGGCGGCGGCCAACGGCAAGCTCGTCGCCGCGGCCCTGCCGCTGGCCGGCACCTGAGCCGGACGTCACCCGCGTGGGCCGCACCCCTGCGAAAGCCGTAACCGCAGCCGCATCCCTTGACCCGCGGGGTCGTTTGGACATACGTGCACGCATACGAGGTTCCCCGCCGCCAGTCCTTCTCGTCGATCCCCTCCGCGCGGTCGGCTCAGGACTCCCAGGGCGGCCCATCGGCCACGCCGATCTACGACGCGCTCTACGCCGAGTACGTCAAGTCCTTCCGCGCGCTGCCCGGCGACCGCAGCGGCGAGGAGAAGCTGGGCTTCACCGCCTTCGGGAACATTCCGCACAGTACGGGCTCGTACAGCAGTTCACACGGCAGCTCGTACAGTGCCTACAGCGCGGGTGCCCAGAGCGCCCGGCACGCCGCCGCGCAGCAGCCGCAGTGGCAGCGCGTCGGAACCATCGGCTCGCACGGCGGGCAGATGCACCACGTGCCGGCCGCGCTGCCGCCGGGGCGGCGCGGCGGCGTCTGAGCGGGCACCGGACACACAGGTGAGGGGCGGCCCCCGGCGGGCCGCCCCTCACCTGTGTGTCGCGCTACTTCTTCTTGCCGCGCTTCTCGCGCACCCGCACCGAGATGTGGATCGGCGTCCCCTCGAAGCCGAACTCCTCGCGCAGACGGCGCTCGATGAAGCGCCGGTAGCCCGCCTCGATGAAGCCGGAGGCGAAGAGCACGAACCGCGGCGGCTTGGTGCCCGCCTGCGTGCCGAACAGGATGCGGGGCTGCTTGCCGCCCCGGATGGGGTGCGGGTGGGCGGCGACCAGCTCGCCGAGGAAGGCGTTGAGCCGACCCGTCGGCACCCGGGTCTCCCAGCCGGCCAGGGCCGTCTCGATCGCCGGGACCAGCTTCTCCATGTGCCGGCCGGTGCGCGCCGAGACGTTCACGCGCGGCGCCCAGGCGACCTGGCCGAGCTCGGTCTCGATCTCCCGCTCCAGGTAGTAGCGGCGCTCCTCGTCGAGGGTGTCCCACTTGTTGAACGCCAGGACGACCGCACGGCCCGCCTCGACGGCCATCGTGACGATGCGCTGGTCCTGCACCGAGATGGACTCGGAGGCGTCGATCAGGATGACCGCGACCTCCGCCTTCTCGACGGCGGCCGCGGTGCGCAGCGAGGCGTAGTAGTCGGCGCCCTGCTGGAGGTGCACCCGCTTGCGGATGCCGGCCGTGTCGACGAACTTCCAGGTGACGCCGCCGAGTTCGATCAGCTCGTCGACCGGGTCGCGGGTGGTGCCCGCCAGCTCGTTGACGACGACGCGCTCCTCGCCCGCCACCTTGTTCAGCAGGGAGGACTTGCCGACGTTGGGGCGTCCGATCAGGGCGATGCGGCGCGGGCCGCCGATGCCGCCCCCGCCGAAGGACTCGCGGGGCGCCTCGGGCAGCACCTCCAGGACCTGGTCGAGCATGTCGCCCGTGCCGCGGCCGTGCAGCGCGGAGACCGGATAGGGCTCCCCCAGGCCCAGTGACCACAGGTAGGCCGCGTCGGCCTCGCCGCTCGGGCCGTCCACCTTGTTGGCGCACAGCACGACCGGCTTGCCGGCCTTGCGCAGCAGCCGCACGACGGCCTCGTCGGTGTCCGTGGCGCCGACCTTGGCGTCCACGACGAACACGACGGCGTCGGCGGCCTCGATCGCGTACTCGGCCTGGGCGGCGACGGAGGCGTCGATGCCGAGGACGTCCTGCTCCCAGCCGCCGGTGTCGACGACCTTGAAGCGGCGGCCCGCCCACTCGGCCTCGTAGGTGACGCGGTCGCGGGTGACGCCGGGCTTGTCCTCGACGACGGCCTCGCGGCGCCCGATGATGCGGTTGACGAGGGTCGACTTGCCGACATTGGGGCGGCCGACGACGGCGAGTACGGGCAGCGGGCCGTGACCCGCCTCCTCGATCGCGCCCTCGACGTCCTCGAGGTCGAAGCCCTCCTCCGCGGCGAGCTCCATGAACTCCGCGTACTCGGCGTCGCCGAGCGCCCCGTGGTCGTGCTCCTGCGCGCCCTCGGGCTGGATGTGGTCGTTCATGAAGTCCGTACCTCGTCGTTCATCGTGGTGGTCGGTGGAGGGTCCGCCGTGGTGCGGGCCGTTCCACTACTCAGTGTCGCCTAGCGCCTGGTGAGGCGCCTGGCGTTTTCCAGGTGGGCGGCCAGCTGCTTCTGTATGCGGCCGGTCGCCTCGTCGAGTGCCCTGCGCGTGCGGCGGCCGCTGCCGTCGCCGGCCTCGAAGGGCTCGCCGAAGACGACGTCGACGCGCGAGCGCAGTGGGGGCAGCGCCTTTATCAACCGTCCGGGCCGCTCGGAACTTCCCAGCACGGCCACCGGCACGATCGGGGCGCTGCTGCGGACCGCGAAGTAGGCGAGCCCGGCGCGCAGCGAGGCGAAGTCGCCCTCGCCGCGGGTGCCCTCCGGGAAGATGCCGAGCACGCCGCCGGCGTCCAGCACGCCGAGCGCGCGGGTGATCGCCGTGCGGTCGGTGGTGTCACGGTCCACCTTCAGCTGGCCGATACCGGTCAGGAAGGGGTCGAGCGGGCCGACGAACGCCTCCTTCTTGATCAGGAAGTGCGTCGGCCGGGGCGCCACGCCCATGACCATCGGGCCGTCGATGTTGTGGGAGTGGTTGACCGCGAGGATCACCGGGCCGGTCGCGGGCACCTTCCAGGCGCCGAGCACGCGCGGCTTCCACAGCCCGTACATCAGGCCGACGCCGATGCGCCGCCCGACCTCGGCGCCCCGCGCCGAAGGCAGCTCGGTCACTTCCCGGCCCGCTTCTCCTCGACGAGGGTGACGACGCACTCGATGACCTGGGCCAGGGTGAGCTCGGTGGTGTCCACCTCGACGGCGTCGTCCGCCTTGGCGAGCGGGGAGGTCTTGCGGCTGGAGTCGGCGGCGTCGCGCTTGATCAGGGCCTCGCGCGTGGACTGCACGTCGGCGCCCTTCAGCTCACCGCTGCGGCGGGCGGCGCGGGCCTCGGCGGAGGCGGTGAGGAAGATCTTCAGGTCGGCGTCCGGCAGCACGGTCGTGCCGATGTCGCGGCCCTCGACGACGATCCCCTGCGCGGCGGAGGCCGCGATGGAGCGCTGCAGCTCGGTGATCCGGGCCCGCACCTCGGGTACCGCGCTGACCGCGCTGACCTTGGAGGAGACCTCCTGGGTGCGGATCGGGCCGGCCACGTCCACGCCGTCGACGGTGATCGTCGGCCCCTCCGGGTCGGTGCCCGAGACGATCTCGGGCTTGCCCGCGGCGGCGGCGACGGCGGAGGGGTCGTCGACGTCGATGCCGTTGTTCACCATCCACCAGGTGATCGCCCGGTACTGGGCGCCGGTGTCCAGGTAGCTCAGCCCGAGCTGGGCCGCCACGGCCTTCGACGTGCTCGACTTGCCGGTGCCGGCGGGGCCGTCGATGGCGACAATCACTGGCGTGGCGCTTTCCACTGTGGGGACCTTCCTGAACCGGGCTGGCGGGGTGAGGGCGCGACTGCCCCGCACAAGGTTACTGGGTGCGGGTCACTCGTCCGGCCGCGCGTCGGCGCCGGGGCCGGACGAGTGACGAGGCCCCGCTCACACCCGCGCCGCCCGGCGCACGACCGGCCGGCGCGCGCAGCGGCCCCCTGGGCACCCGCCTCCGGCGCCGCACCGGCACCGGCTACTGCCGGATCGCCCAGCCCCGCTCGCGCAGCGCGGCGGACAGCACCGGCGCGGCCTTCGGCTCCACCATGAGCTGCACGAGTCCGGCCTGCTGCCCGGTCGCGTGCTCGATCCGCACGTCCTCGATGTTGACCCCGGCCATGCCCGCGTCCGCGAAGATCCGGGCCAGCTGCCCCGGCTGGTCGTCGATGAGCACGGCCACGACCTCGTAGACCCGCGGAGCGGACCCGTGCTTGCCGGGGACGCGGACCTGCCCGGCGTTGCCGCGCCGCAGCACGTCCTCGATCCCGCCGGCCCCTTCGCGCCGCTTGTGGTCGTCGGACGACTGCAGCGCCCGCAGCGCCCGCACGGTCTCCTCCAGGTCGGCGGCGACGTCCGTGAGCAGGTCGGCGACCGGCCCGGGGTTGGCGGAGAGGATGTCGATCCACATCCGGGGGTCGGAGGCGGCGATCCTCGTCACGTCCCGGATGCCCTGCCCGCACAGCCGCACGGCGGCCTCCTCGGCGTGCTCCAGCCGCGCGGCGACCAGGCTGGAGACCAGGTGGGGCATGTGGGAGACGAGTGCGACGGCCCGGTCGTGCGCGTCGGCGTCCATCACCACCGGCACCGCACGGCAGTGCGAGACCAGCTCCAGGGCGAGGTTCAGCACCTCGGTGTCGGTGTCCCGGGTCGGGGTGAGCACCCAGGGGCGGCCCTCGAAGAGGTCGCCGCTCGCGGCGAGCGGGCCGGACTTCTCCCGGCCGGACATGGGGTGCGTGCCGATGTAGGCCGCGAGGTCGAGGCCGCGCGCCTCCAGCTCGCGGCGCGGCCCGCCCTTGACGCTGGCCACGTCGAGGTAGCCGCGCGCCGCACCGCGGCCCATGGCGTCGGCGAGCACGTCGGCCACGTACGCGGGCGGGGCGGCGATGACGGCCAGGTCGACGGGCCCGTCCGGCGCGTCGTCCGTCCCGGCGCCGAGCGCGGCCGCCGTACGGGCCTGCTCCGGGTCGGGGTCGGCGAGGTGCACGGTGACGCCCCGCTGGGACAGGGCGAGAGCGGCGGACGTGCCGATGAGGCCGGTGCCGATGACGAGTGCGGTTCTCACTGGGCGATGTCCTTGCGCAGGGCGGCGGCGGCGCCGAGGTAGACGTGGGCGATCCCGGCGCGGGGCCGGTCGGACTCGATGTGTGCGAGGACCCGGACGACACGCGGCATGGCGCCTTCGACGTCCAGCTCCTGGGCGCAGATCAGGGGGACGTCGACGATCCCCAGCTTCCGGGCGGCGGCCGCCGGGAAGTCGCTGTGCAGGTCGGGCGTGGCCGTGAACCAGATGCTGATCAGGTCGTCGGGGACCAGGTCGTTGCGCTCCAGGATGGCCGAGAGCAGGGCGCCTACCTGCTCGTCCATGTGCCCGGCCTCGTCCCGTTCCAGTTGGACGGCGCCCCGGACCGCTCGTACCGCCACGGCGATGCTCCTCGTTGACGTGCGTGTCGCTCTGCGTCCGTCCAGCCTAGTCAGCCCGCGGGGACCGGGTACGCGGCGCCCGCCCGGCGAGACGCCGGGATTGCTGCCCTTTGGGTATTTTCAGAGTCGGCATACAGCGAAATCCTTTTCCTCCTTCTTCATCACACCTTCGGAGTGACGACATGACCCACGAGACCACGCGCCGCACGGTCCTCCTGGCCACGGGCGCGACGGGCGCGGTGGCACTCGTCGCGGCCTGCGGCGGTGGCGGCGACGACAACGGCTCCGCGGCGACGGACTCCCCCACCGGCCGGGACGCCACGAGCGCCTCCGCGGGCCAGGGCAAGGAGCTGGCCTCGACCGGCGAGATCCCGGTCGGCGGTGGCACGATCTTCAAGGACGAGAAGGTCGTGGTGACCCAGCCGGAGCAGGGGCGGTTCAAGGCCTTCTCCGCGATCTGCACGCACCAGCGCTGCCTGCTGGGGTCGGTCTCCGACGGCACGATCAACTGCCCGTGCCACGGCAGCAGGTTCCGCATCGCGGACGGCTCGGTGGCCGACGGCCCGGCGACGAGCCCCCTGCCCGCCGAGAAGATCACCGTGGAGGGCGGCTCCGTCCGCCTGGCGTGACGGTCAGGCGTCCCAGAGCGCCCCGAGGGTCAGCAGATCGGTCCGGCACTCGACGCGGTCGGCCCACTCGGCCGGCCAGGCCTCCGCGCCCAGGTGCGCGCCGGCGAAGGCGCCGGTGAGGCAGGCGATCGAGTCCGAGTCACCGGCGGTGCAGGCGGCCCGGCGCAGGGCCGTGACCGGCTCGTCGACGAAGAGCAGGAAGCACAGCAACCCGGTCGCCAGCGCCTCTTCGGCGATCCAGCCCTCCCCGGTGGCCAGGCACGGGTCGGTCTCCGGCGACACGGTCCGTAGGGCGTGCTGGAGCCGGTCGAGTATCGCCAGGCACTCGTCCCAGCCGCGGGCGATGAACTGCCCGGGCCCGGCGTCCTCGGCCCGCCTCCACAGGTCGCCGAGCCAGCGCTCGTGGTACCGGCTGCGGTTCTCCAGGGCGTACGACCGCAGCAGTCCGACGAGCCCGGTCGGCTCGGCGCCCCGCGCGAGCAGGCGTACGGCGTGTGCGGTGAGGTCGGAGGCGGCCAGGGCGGTGGGGTGCCCGTGGGTGAGGGCGGACTGCAACTGGGCGGCGCCCGCGCGCTGTTCGTCGCTGAGTCCGGGCACCAGGCCCAGGGGTGCGACGCGCATGTTGGCACCGCAGCCCTTGGAGTGGATCTGGCTGGCGTCCTGCCAGGGCCGGGAGACGTCCTTCAGCAGTGAGCAGGCCTTCAGGCACGTGCGGCCGGGGGCCCGGTTGTTCTGCGGCGACTGGTACCAGTCGACGAACTCCTCGCGCAGGGTCGAGGCCAGCCGCGAGGGTGTCAGCAACCCCCGGTCCATGGCCGTGCGCACCGCCCGGCCGACCGCCAGGGTCATCTGCGTGTCGTCCGACACACAGGCGCGCCGGGGCAGCGGCAGCTCGCGCCACGGACCGTGCTTGGCGAGGATCGTCGGCACGTCGTCGAACTCGGTCGGATATCCCAGCGCGTCCCCGAGGGCGAGACCCGTGAGCGCCCCGGTGGCGGCCTGTTTGTGGACGAGGGTGGTCATGCGGGGCGTCCTTCCGGGGTCGGCCTCAGCAGCGGCGGGTGGAGGGCGGTGGCGGTCCCGGCGCGGTAGAGCGCGGCGGGCTTGCCGCGGCCGCCGGTCAGCCGCGCGGCGCCGGGGACGGGTTCGACGAAGCCGGGGGTGGCGAGGACCTTGCGCCGGAAGTTGGGCCGGTCGAGCGGGGTGCCCCACACCGCCTCGTAGACCTGCTGGAGCTCGCCGAGGGTGAACTCGGGCGGGCAGAAGGCGGTGGCGAGGCAGGTGTACTCCAGCTTGGCGCCGACGCGCTCGTGGGCGTCGGCGAGGATGCGGTCGTGGTCGAACGCGAGCGGCCCCGCCGTGCCGTATCGCACCCAGTCGGCCCGTGCGGCGTCGCTGCCGCCGTGCGCCTCGGGCGCGTCGGGCAGCAGCGCGGCGTAGGCGACCGACACGACCCGCATCCGGGGGTCGCGGCCGGGCTCGCTGTAGGTCCGCAGCTGCTCCAGGTGCAGCCCGGAGACGTCCGACAGGCCCGTCTCCTCGGCGAGTTCGCGCCGGGCGGCCGTCTCCGCGGACTCGTCGGGCTGCACGAACCCGCCGGGCAGGGCCCGGTGCCCGGCGTACGGCTCCTGTCCGCGCTCGACGAGCAGCACGTGCAGGACCGTCTCCCGGAGGGTGAACACGGCGAGGTCGACGGTGACGGCGAAGGGCTCGTGGGCGTACTTGTCGTAGCCGTTCATGGCGAGCACCGGACACCCCCTTTTATAGTCAGCACGACTATAAAAGGGGGTGCCGGTGACCACAAGGCCTAGAGGTCGACCTCCTGCATCAGCATCCCGACCTCCGTGTTGGACAGCCGCCGCAGCCAGCCCGACTTCTGGTCGCCCAGCGTGATCGGGCCGAAGGCGACCCGGACCAGCTTGTCGACCGGGAAGCCGGCCTCGGCCAGCATGCGGCGCACGATGTGCTTGCGGCCCTCGTGCAGGGTGACCTCGACCAGGTAGTTCTTGCCGGTCTGCTCGACGACCCGGAAGTGGTCCGCGCGGGCGTAGCCGTCCTCCAGCTGGATGCCGTCCTTGAGCTTCTTGCCCAGGTCGCGCGGGATGGGGCCGACGATGTGCGCGAGGTAGGTCTTCTTCACGCCGTACTTCGGGTGGGTCAGGCGGTGCGCCAGCTCACCGTGGTTGGTGAGCAGGATGACGCCCTCGGTCTCGGTGTCGAGCCGGCCGACGTGGAAGAGGCGGGTCTCACGGTTGGTGACGTAGTCCCCGAGGCACTGCCGGCCCTCCGGGTCCTCCATCGTGGAGACGACCCCGGCGGGCTTGTTCAGCGAGAAGAACTGGTAGCGCTGGGTGGCGACGGTCAGCCCGTCGACCTTGATCTCGTCCTTCTCGGGGTCGACGCGCTTGCCCTGTTCCAGGACGATCTCGCCGTTGACCTCGACCCTGGCCTCGTCGATCAGCTCCTCGCAGGCGCGCCGGGAGCCGAAGCCCGCCCGGGCGAGGACCTTCTGCAGCCGCTCGCCCTCCTGCTCGGCGCCGGGGAAGGTCTTGGGGAGCTTGACCTCCTTCTTGCCGGCGTACCGGTCGCGGTTGCGCTCCTCGATCTGCGCCTCGTACTCACGGGGGCGCGCCGGGGCCGTGCGGCCCTGCTTCTGGGGCTGCCGGGGCCCGCCCTTCGCGCCGCCCCGGGCGGCTCCTCCGCGCCCGGCCTTGGGGCCGTCCTTGGTCGCCCCGGGGCCCACGTCGTAACGGCGCTCCTCCGGGCGCGGCTTCTTCGGACGGCCGCTGCCCTGCTTGTCGTCGCGGTTGTTGCCGGCGCCGCGGAAGTTGCCGCGACCACCACCACTCCCGCCGCGGCCGCCGCTGTTGCCACCACGGCTCCCGCCGTTGTTTCCGCTGCTGTTCCTGCCGCTGCTGCTTCGCATCAAAGTTCCGTCTGGTCGTCTTCGTCGTGGGTCCCCGGGCTCACCGGGCGGCCCGGCGCGTCGTCGTCGGGCGCGTCCGGGTCGAACGACGGTACGCCTTCCTGGGTCTCGCCCTCGATCGCCTCCGCCTCCGGGAGGAAGGGCGCGAGCTCCGGGAGCTCGTCCAGGCCGCGCAGGCCCATCCGCTCCAGGAAGTAGTTCGTCGTCCTGTACAGGATCGCACCTGTTTCGGGTTCCGTGCCCGCCTCCTCTATCAGGCCGCGCTGCAGGAGGGTGCGCATGACACCGTCACAGTTCACTCCGCGCACGGCCGAGACGCGGCTGCGGCTGACCGGCTGGCGGTAGGCGACCACCGCCAGGGTCTCCAGCGCGGCCTGCGTGAGGCGGGCCTGCTGGCCGTCCAGCACGAAGCGTTCGACGGCGGGCGCGTAGTCGGCCCGGGTGTAGAACCGCCAGCCGCCCGCGACGAACCGCAGTTCGAAGCCGCGGCCCTGCACGGTGTACTCGTCGGCGAGCTCCCGCAGCGCGTCGGCGATCTGCCGCTTCGGCCGCTCCAGGATCTTCGCGAGGTGCTCCTCGGTCGCGGGTTCGTCCACGACCATGAGCACGGCCTCCAGGGCGGGCTTCAGGTCGAGGCCGGCGACGTCGCGCAGCCCGGCCGGGGTCTCGGTGGCTGGTCGGCTCACGCGTTCTTCTCCTCCTTCGGCGGCTCGGGCGGCCGGTCGAACTCGTCGGTGACGGTCGGTGTCTCGTCCCCGTCCCCGCCGGTCCACCGCACGAGCAGGTCACCGAGCGCGGCCTCCTGCTCCAGGGCCACGGCCTTCTCGCGGTACAGCTCCAGCAGGGCGAGGAAGCGCGCCACGACGGTCAGGGTGTCGTCGGTGTCGGCCACGAGCGTCCGGAAGTCGGCCTCGCCGAGCTCCCGGAGCCGGGCCACCACGATCCCCGCCTGCTCCTGCACGCTGACCAACGGGGCGTGGATGTGGTCGACGTACACCTGCGGCTTGGGCCTGGGCTGCATCGCCTTGACGGCGAGCTTGGCGAATCCTTCCGCCCCGATGCTGATGACGACCTCGGGCAGCAGTTCGGCGTGGTGCGGCTCCAGCCCGACGGTACGGGGATAGCGCCGGGCCTCGTCGTCGAGCCGCCCGCTGAAGATGTCGGCGACCTGCTTGTACGCGCGGTACTGCAGCAGCCGTGCGAAGAGCAGGTCCCGGGCCTCCAGCAGTGCGAGGTCGGCCTCGTCCTCCACCTCGGCGGCGGGCAGCAGCCGGGCCGCCTTCAGGTCGAGCAGCGTGGCCGCGACGACCAGGAACTCGGTCGTCTCGTCCAGGTCCCAGTCCGGCCCGAGGGCCCGGATGTACGCCATGAACTCGTCGGTCACCTTGGACAGCGCGACCTCGGTGACGTCCAGCTTGTGCCGGGAGATCAACTGCAGCAGCAGATCGAACGGCCCCTCGAAGTTGGCGAGCCGCACCTTGAAGCCACCGTCACCGTCCTCCGCGTCCACCCCTCCGGCCGGAGGCCGCGCGGCGTCCCCCGGCTCGGTCCGGGTCCGCGGGACCTGCGCTCCGGGGGCGGTGACGACCCCGGCCTCGGTGTCGGCACGTGGGGCCGGCGGGAGCGTCTCGCGCAGGGCCCCGGCGGCGGATCCGGCGGCCGGACCGACGGTCTCCGCCGCGGCCACCGGCCCGGGGGCGCCGTGCCCACGCCCCGCGTGCCCGGCCTCCACGCCGGACGCGTCCTGCGCTGCCGCCTGTACGCCCTCCCAGCCCGGCTCGCAAGCGGCGGACCCGGCCGGGTTCCGACGCTCCCCGGCGACGGGCGGCTCCTCGGCCGGGGCGGACGGCACGCCGGCGCCGACGATCCCGGCCCCGACGGACGGCACGTCCGGCTCCCCGGTGTCCTCACGCGGCTCACCGGGCCGGCCCACGTCCGGCGATCGCTCCGGCGTACCCGGATCGGCGGCCGCCTGCTGCTCGGCAGGCTCCTCGGCAGGCCCCGGCGGGGCCGTGCGTGGAGCGCCCGGCCCCCTCCCCAGCGCGCGCCGGCGGCCGGCCGGGCCGCCGGGGGGTGGTGGAGAAGCGTTCGAGGTCATGGCCCTCGCAGGCTACCGCTACCGCCCGCGCAGTCGTCGTACGAGGATGCTGGCGTCTCCGCGGGTCTCCAGGTCGGCGAGGACCACGGCGACCGCCTCGCGGACGATGCGGCCCCGGTCGACGGCCAGGCCGTGCTCGCCGCGGAGCACGAGACGCGCGTGCTCCAGGTCCATGAGCTCCTCGGCCGACACGTACACCGTGATCTTCTCGTCGTGCCGCTCACGGCCGCTGGGACGGCGTGCCGCGGCCCGCCCGCGCTTGCGGGGTGCCGCGGCGGCACCCGCGGCGGCAGAACCTTCCTGCGCCGCCGGCCGGCGGCCGGAGCGGCTGCGGGACTCCCCGGCCTCGGCCGCGTCCGTGTCCGCCGCGACATGCTCCGCGCCCTCGCCGTCGCCGCCCTGCGCGGGCACCGACTGCGGTGCGTCGTCCGCGGTCGCTGCCGCCGCGTCGCCCTCGCCCGCCGGAGCGGGCACCCGGGCGTCGCCGTTGGCCGGACGCCTGGGCGAGGACGACTGCAGTCCCATCCCCCCTGTCGTACGGAAGAGTTCGTCGGCCCCCGGCAGACTCACTCGGCGTGACACCGGGCGAGCACCTCCCTGGCGAGCTGGCGGTAGGCGGCGGCACCGACGGAGTTGGAGGCGTACGTGGTGATCGGCTCACCGGCGACCGTGGTCTCCGGGAAGCGGACCGTGCGCCCGATGACCGTGTGGTAGACGTGGTCGTCGAACGCCTCGACGACACGCGCGAGCACCTCACGGCTGTGCACGGTGCGCGAGTCGTACATCGTGGCGAGGATCCCGTCGAGCTCCAGGTCGGGGTTGAGCCGCTCCTGGACCTTCTCGATGGTCTCCGTCAGCAGGGCCACGCCGCGCAGCGCGAAGAACTCGCACTCCAGCGGCACGATCACCTTGTGCGCGGCCGTCAGGGCGTTGACCGTGAGCAGGCCGAGCGAGGGCTGGCAGTCGATGACGATGAAGTCGTAGTCGTCCAGCAGCGGCTTCAGGGCGCGCTGCAGGGTCGACTCGCGGGCGACCTCGGAGACGAGCTGGACCTCGGCCGCCGACAGGTCGATGTTGCTGGGCAGCAGGTCCATGTTGGGGACCGCCGTCTTCAGCAGCACCTCGTCGGCCGCCATCCCCCGCTCCATGAGCAGGTTGTAGACGGTGAGGTCGAGCTCCATCGGGTTGACGCCGAGTCCGACCGACAGCGCGCCCTGCGGGTCGAAGTCCACGAGCAGGACACGGCGTCCGTACTCCGCGAGCGCGGCACCCAGGTTGATGGTCGACGTGGTCTTGCCGACGCCGCCCTTCTGGTTGCACATCGCGATGATCTTCGCGGGTCCGTGGTCGGTCAGCGGGCCCGGGATCGGGAAGTACGGCAGCGGGCGCCCGGTCGGGCCGATGCGCTCCCGGCGCTGTCTGGCCGCGTCGGGAGCGAGAGTGGCCGCGTACTCGGGGTCGGGCTCGTACTCCGCGTCGGGGTCGTAGAAGTGCCCCTCGGGCAGTTCGTCGTAGTCGGCGAAGTGGTTGTGGGGCGCGCCACTTCCGTCGCCGGCCATGGCGTTCACGTGATGGCCATCCATCTTCTGGTGTGCAGTGTGAGTCGCCTGCTGACTCTGGTGGGCTGCGAAGGTGCGCACAGCGACGGAGCCGACAGCCGCGAACCCCGCGGGCCCCTGGTCCCGTGCAGGCATTCCTGGTTGACCACCCCCGGGAGTAAATGTCGACTCATTCACAAGTCGTCTTACCTCCTTGGTGACCAGGAAACTTCTAGACAGGTCAGCGTGGCACCATGCCGACGGTTGGCGACTCTATGGCGTGTCGGGCGTCCGCAGCAACACAATCCGCCGGACCCGGCCCGATGTGTCGGCAATGAAACATCCCGCTGTCAAGGGCGTACGGCCGTCGCACGGCAGGTTTCACCGGTGTGCGAATCGGTTGAAGGGTTACGTTCGAGGCGAGTTGCCCGAGAATCGCGAAGTGACCATACACACATCCGGCCGGACCTTGTCGGGCAAGGTCCGGCCGGGTGCGCGGCGTTGACGACGGGTGTTGACGTATCGCCTTTGCCGTCGGGTGACTTAGCCGATTTACCGGCCGTCGCGTGCGGGTCGGGGGCTCAGCCGAGCAGCGAGGACAGCTCGACGTGCTCCACGCCGTGCGCCTCCGCGACCTCGCGGTAAACGACCTTGCCGTCATGCGTGTTGAGGCCCTTGGCCAGCGCCGGGTCGCGGCGCAGGGCGTCCACCCAGCCGTGGTTGGCCAGTTCCACGATGTACGGCAGCGTGGCGTTGGTCAGCGCGTAGGTGGAGGTGTTGGGCACCGCGCCGGGCATGTTGGCGACGCAGTAGAAGACCGACTCGTGGACCGGGAAGGTCGGCTCGGCGTGGGTGGTCGGGCGGGAGTCCTCGAAGCAGCCGCCCTGGTCGATCGCGATGTCGACAAGGACACTTCCGGGCTTCATCCGCGAGACGAGCTCGTTGGTGACCAGCTTGGGAGCCTTGGCGCCGGGGATCAGCACCGCGCCGATGACGAGGTCGGCCTCCAGGCAGGCCTTCTCCAGCTCGAAGGCGTTGGAGACGACGGTCTGGATCTTCGTGCCGAAGATCTTGTCGGCCTCGCGGAGCTTGTTGATGTCCTTGTCGAGCAGGGTCACGTGGAAGCCCATGCCGATGGCGATCTGCGCGGCGTTCCAGCCGGAGACGCCGCCGCCGATGACCACGGCACGGCCGGCGAGCACGCCGGGGACACCGCCGGGCAGCACACCGCGGCCGCCGTTGGCGCGCATCAGGTGGTAGGCGCCGACCTGCGGGGCCAGGCGGCCCGCGACCTCGGACATGGGCGCGAGCAGCGGCAGCGCGCGGCTGGGCAGCTCGACCGTCTCGTAGGCGATGGCCGTGGTGCCGGACTCCAGCAGGGCGTCGGTGCACTCCTTGGACGCGGCCAGGTGCAGGTAGGTGAAGAGCGTCTGGTCCTTGCGGAGGCGGTGGTACTCCTCGGCGATGGGCTCCTTGACCTTCAGCAGCAGGTCGGCGGTGGCCCACACCTCGTCGGCGGTGTCCAGGATCCGCGCGCCGGCGGCGACGTACTCCTCGTTCGTGATCGAGGAGCCGACACCGGCGTCGCGCTCGATGACGACCTGGTGGCCGTGGCGCACCAGCTCGTGCACGCCGGCGGGGGTGATGGCCACCCGGAACTCGTTGTTCTTGACCTCGCGGGGGATGCCGACCTTCACGTCGATCACGGTCCTTGGCTCAGAGGGTATGGGGGGTATTTCTTAGACATACCCGGGCACGCACGGGCACACCGGGAGAGACCGCAGGAGAACGTGCGGCAGAGCCAGTCTAATGAAGGTGTTCCCGCTGTCTAGCCTTCCATTGCATCAATCTTCAGTGGATGCGGTACGGATTTCGCAGGCGTCCGGTTCGGTTTGAAGGTTTGAGTCGCCGAGGATCCGCTCGGCGGCGCCCCGGTGCAGCCCGGCCGAGGCGGGATCGCCGAGGTGTTCGAGGGTGTCGGCGACCCGCAGGTGCAGCGCGGCCTGCAGCCGGGTGTCCTCCGCGCGCCGGGCCCACTCGACGGCCTCGCGGCAGGTGCGCAGCGACTCCTCGGGCCGGCCCGCGTACTCCTGGACCCGCGCCAGCTCGCTCAACGCCCGCGCCTGGGCGGCCACGTCGCCGCACCGGCGGTGCCCGGCGATCGCCGAGCGCCAGTTGCGCAGGGCCTCGCCGTAGCGGCCCGCGAAGGTGTGGGCGGCGGCGATGCGCCCGTACAGCCGGGCGGCGTCGGCGCGCTCGCCCCGGGCCAGCCGCTCGGTCAGGGCCCGTCCGAACCAGTCGGCGGCCCGGTCGAAGTCCCCGAGCTCCAGGTGTGCGCCCCCTACGGATTCCATCGCGCGGCCGGTCGCGTACGGGTCGTCGACCTCGCGTCCGGCGTCCAGGGCGGCCCGGTAGCGGGCCAGGGCGTCCGTGGTGCGGCCGGTGCGGGCGTCGAGGTCGCCGAGGTTCAGCAGGGCGGCGGCCTTCTCCCGGGGCAGGTCCCGGCGCTCGGCGATGTCGAGGACCAGGCTGTGGACGACATAGAGGTCGGGGGCGGCCGCCCGGGTCCCGACATGGGCCACCATGGCCCTGACCAGCTGTGACATCAGCCGCCTCGCCAGCGTGTCCAGCTCCCCGTCGGCGACCGCGAGCCGGGCGGCGGCGAGCAGCGCGGGCCGGGTCAGGCGCAGCCACTCGGCGGCCGCCCGCGGGGTGGAGAAGCGCAGCGCCCGCGGCATGTCGAGGAGTTTCTGGCGGGCCTGGGCGCTGTCGGTCTCGGTGATCGCCCGGCAGGCCTGCAGCAGCCGTACGGTCCGCTCCAGCATGCGGGCCCGGGCCAGCTGGAGCTCGGCCGGGCGCTCGTGGTGCCGGACGAGGAGGCGGAGCTGGTCGTGCAGGCAGCCGGGCACCTCGTACTGGGGCAGCGGTGAGTCGACCGCATGCAGGAAACCGAGGGCGACGAGGTCGTCGAGGGTGGCGCGGGCGGTGCCGACCGAGCAGCCGGCGAGTGCGGAGGCGACCTGCGGGTCGACCAGGCCGGCCGGGGCGAGGGCGAGCAGGCGCAGCATCCGGGCGGGTGTGGCGGGCAGGGCGGCGTGGGCGAGCCGGAAGACCCGGGTGAGGGCGGTGCCCTCGGGCTCCTCGGCACGCAGCTGCTTGGCCAGGTCGGAGACGGCCGCCTTGGGCCGGGCCGCGAGCCAGCCGCCCGCCAGCACCAGCGCGGCGGGTTGCCCCTGGCACTCCTCGGCGAGCCCTTCGGCGGCCCGGGGGTCGACGGTGATGCGGACCGAGCCGGTGTGCCGGGAGAGCAGTTCCACCCCGGATTTGGCGTCCAGGCCGCCCAGGGTGCAGGGGCGGACGTCCGGGATGCCGGTGAGCGGGCCGCGGGAGACCGCGACGACCAGGCAGTCCGGCGTGTCGGGCAGCAGCGCGTCGACCTGCTCGGCGTCGGCGGCGTCGTCCAGCAGGAGCAGGACGCGCCGGCCGGCCAGGGCGGTGCGCAGGGCGTCGGTGAGGTCGTCCTCGCAGGCTCCGGCCGGGGCCTGCTCCTCCAGGGCGGCGAGCAGGTCACGGGCGGCGCGCTCGACCGGTACGGGGGTGCCGTCGGGGTCGGTGAGGCGGGCGCGCAGGACCCCGTCCGGGTAACGGTCCGCCACCTGCCGGGCGAGTTCCTCGGCGAGTGCGGTGCGGCCCGAGCCGGGGCGGCCCGCGATGAGCAGCACGCGCGCGCGGGGGGCCTTGCGGCCCGCGAGGGTGTCCAGTCCGGCGCGCTCGATGTCGGCGCGCAGCTCCTTCAACTCCCGTGTGCGGCCCAGGAACTGGTGCTCCGCGGCAGCGCGCCCGGCCGGCCGCACGTCGCCTGTCTCCACGACCTGATCCGTCACGGGCCACACTCCCGTCCACCGCACCTGCGAGCCCGCCGGGACTCCGGTGCGGGCGTGCTCAGAGCCTAGTTCACGCTCTGCGACGTCCCCGGAGGAGCAGGGCGGGCACATCCCCCGATCGGATCAGCAGATCGTAGGACCGACGGAGTCGTGCTCGAAGGGGCGCGGGGAACTGCGCGACCGGCCCCGAGGGCGCCGCAGCGCCCCGACGACCGCGACACCCCCTCCCCCGCGGAGCGGCTACGCCTCGAAGGGACGCGCGGGCCAAGGGGCCTGCGCCGGGCGCAGCGCGTCCAGCCCGTCACCGGCCCGCGCGGCGACCAGCGACAGGACGCCCACCACCAGGCAGTTGTTGTGGAGGTCGCCGCCCAGCACGCCCCGGACCAGCTCCTCCACCGGCACCCGGTCGAGCTCCATGTCGGCCTCTTCCTCCGCGACCGCGAAGCGCTCGCCCTCGGCCTCGGACAGATCGCGCGCGAGGAAGATCCGCACGGCCTCGTCGCAGCCGCCGGGCGTGGTGTAGACGTCGGTCAGCACCCGCCAGTCCTCGGCCTTGACGTGCGCCTCCTCGTACAGCTCGCGCTGCGCCGCGTGCAGCGGGTTCTCGCCGGGGACGTCGAGCAGCCCGGCCGGGATCTCCCACAGCTTGTGGCGCACGGGGTGGCGGTACTGGCGCAGGACCAGGACGCGGTCGGCCTCGTCGAGGGCGAGGACGGCGACGGAGCCGGGGTGGACCTGGTAGTCGCGGCCGACCACGGTGCCGTCGGGCATGACCACGTCGTCGGTCCGGACGGAGGTCTTGTTGCCCACGAAGGGCGTGTCCGTCGCCCGGATCTCCCACTCCTCCGGGATGTCCTTGATCGTCATGCCTGTCCTTCCACGTGCCCTGCACGACTGCCGAAACGAAACCGGGGTGCACACCCTTTGAAGGGATGCACCCCGGCCACCGTACAACTGGTGTGTTACTTCGAAGTCTTCCGCTCGACGGCGGCCTTGACGAGCCCCGCGAACAGCGGGTGCGGGCGCGTCGGGCGCGAGCGCAGCTCCGGGTGCGCCTGCGTGGCGACCAGGTAGGGGTGGACGTCGCGCGGGTACTCGACGTACTCGACGAGCTTGCCGTCCGGCGAGGTGCCGGAGAACAGGATGCCCGCCCTCTTCTCCAGCTCGGCGCGGTAGGCGTTGTTCACCTCGTAGCGGTGACGGTGCCGCTCCTCGACGTACTCCTTGCCGTCGTACACCTCGCGCACGATCGAGCCCTCGGCGAGCTTGGCCGGGTACATGCCGAGCCGCATGGTGCCGCCCATGTCGCCCTCGCCGGCGACGATGTCCATCTGCTCGGCCATGGTGGAGATGACCGGGTGGCCGGTGGCGGGGTCGAACTCGGTGGAGTTGGCGTCGGCGATGTCGGCCAGGTTGCGCGCGGCCTCGATCACGATGCACTGCAGGCCCAGGCAGAGGCCGAGCAGCGGCACCTTGTTCTCGCGGGCATAGCGGATGGCGCCGACCTTGCCGTTGACGCCGCGCTCGCCGAAGCCGCCGGGGATGCAGATGCCGTCGACGTCGCCGAGCTGGGCCGCGGCGCCGGCCGGGGTCTTGCAGTCGTCGGAGGTGACCCACTTGATCTTGACGCGGGCGCGGTTGGCGAAGCCGCCGGCGCGCAGCGCCTCGGTGACCGACAGGTAGGCGTCGGGCAGGTCGATGTACTTGCCGACGAGCGCGAGGGTGATCTCGTGGTCGGGGTTGTGGACGCGGTCGAGCAGGTCGTCCCAGGTCGTCCAGTCCACGTCGCGGAAGGGCAGGTCGAGCTTGCGGACGACGTAGGCGTCCAGGCCCTCGCCGTGCACGGTCTTGGGGATGTCGTAGATCGAGCGGGCGTCGGGGCAGGCGACCACGGCGGCCTCGTCGACGTCGCACATCAGCGAGATCTTCCGCTTGATCGCGGTGGGCACCTCGCGGTCGCAGCGCAGCACGATCGCGTCCGGCTGGATACCGATGTTGCGCAGGGCCGCAACCGAGTGCTGGGTGGGCTTCGTCTTCAGCTCACCCGAGGGGCCGATGTACGGCAGGAGCGAGATGTGGACGACGAAGACGTTGTCACGGCCGACCTCGTGACGGACCTGGCGGACGGTCTCCAGGAACGGCAGCGACTCGATGTCGCCGACCGTGCCGCCGACCTCCGTGATCACGACGTCGACCTCGTCCGTCGCCATGCGGCGGATGCGGTGCTTGATCTCGTTGGTGATGTGCGGGATGACCTGCACGGTGTCGCCCAGGTACTCGCCGCGCCGCTCCTTGGCGATCACGGTGTTGTACACCTGGCCCGTGGTGACGTTGGCCGAGCCGTCGAGGTCGCGGTCGAGGAAGCGCTCGTAGTGGCCGATGTCCAGGTCGGTCTCGGCGCCGTCGTTGGTGACGAACACCTCACCGTGCTGGAAGGGGTTCATCGTGCCGGGGTCGACGTTCAGGTACGGGTCGAGCTTCTGCATCACGACGCGCAGGCCCCGGGCCTTGAGCAGCATGCCCAGGCTGGAGGCCGTCAGACCCTTGCCGAGCGAGGAGGCGACACCCCCGGTGACGAAGATGTGCTTGGTCGTCGTGGAATTGGGCATGGCCAAGAGGGGGCTCCCGTGGTCGCGATCTGGAGGTGCGGTTCGGGGGTCAGACGCCCACCGGTCCACGGGCTACCAGCGTATCAGCGCCGCGGGGCGATGGCTTCCGGCCACGCTCCGCACACATTCCGACACGGGGCGATCATGCTCACCCGTCCCTCACCCGTTGCTCACTCGTTCGGCGTACCCGCCTTGTCGCGACGGGCACCCGGAACATCCGCGTGCGTCGTATCCTGCTCGGACACTCGCTGCCGAGCCCGTCCGGCCCAACGGCACCACCCCCCGCCCGTAAGCACCGGAACAACGTGAGCTCGTCAGTTCGTTGAGCAACAATTGGCGCTTTGCGTCACGGCTGAGTGAACTGTTTTGCTTCATCGCTCAACGACGCATTGCAAGACCTGCTGAAAACCCCCCTTGACCGCACTAGCGACAGCCCCCTTGCGGGGTGACGTGGCCGTTCGACTGGAGTTGCACGTGGCCGGGCGCATCGAAGACTACGCACTCATCGGAGACATGCAGACCGCTGCCCTGGTCTGCCGGGACGGGACAGTCGACTGGCTGTGCCTGCCCCGCTTCGACTCGCACGCCATCTTCGCCGGCCTGCTGGGCACCGAGGAGCACGGCTTCTGGCGGCTCGGCCCCGCGCACGCCTCCGACCAGGAGCCGCCCACCGCGGCCCGGCGCAGCTACCGCGGCGACTCGCTGATCCTGGAGTCCGAGTGGGACACCCAGCGGGGCACGGTCCGGGTGACCGATTTCATGCCGCCGCGTGACGGCGCCCCGCAGCTGATCCGGATCGTCGAGGGCGTCTCCGGCCGGGTGCCGATGCGCTCGGCGCTGCGGATGCGGTTCTCCTACGGGCGGGTGGTGCCGTGGGTGCACAAGCACGAGGGGCGCACGGTGGCCGTCGCGGGCCCCGACTCCGTGTGGTTCGACACATCCGTCGAGACGTACGGCAAGTCGCTGACGACCTACTCGGACTTCACGGTCGCGCCGGGCGAGCGGATCGCGTTCACGATCTCCTGGGAGCCCTCGCACAAGGAGCCGCCGCCGCTGCCCGAGCCGGAGCAGTCGCTGGAGGCGACGGAGGACTTCTGGCGCGAGTGGGTCGACCACTGTACGTACCACGGCCCCTACCGCGAGGCCGTGGTCCGCTCGCTGATCACGCTGAAGGCCCTGACGTACGCCCCGACCGGCGGCATCGTCGCCGCGCCGACCACCTCCCTGCCGGAGGACATCGGCGGCGTGCGCAACTGGGACTACCGCTACACCTGGCTGCGTGACGCGGCCATCACCCTGTCCTCGCTGCTGCGCACCGGCTACCGCGAGGAGGCCCGCGCCTGGCGCGAGTGGCTGCTGCGGGCGGTGGCCGGCGATCCGGAGAACCTGCAGATCATGTACGGCATCGCCGGTGAGCGCGAGCTCGGCGAGGCGGAGCTGGACTGGCTGCCGGGCTACGAGAACTCCGCCCCCGTCCGGGTCGGCAACGGCGCCGCGCACCAGCTCCAGCTGGACGTGTACGGCGAGGTCACCGAGGCCCTGCACCTGGCCCACATGACCGGCCTCGCGCGCAACGACTACGCCTCGCTGCTCCAGCTGAAGCTGATCCGCTACCTGGAGGACCACTGGCAGGAGCCGGACGAGGGCATCTGGGAGGTGCGCGGTCCGCGCCGCCACTTCGTGCACTCCAAGGTGATGGCCTGGGTCGCCGTCGACCGCACGATCAAGCTGATCGAGTCCGGCGACGCCGACGGCCCGCTGGAGCGCTGGAAGGAACTGCGCGACGACATCCACCGGGACGTGTGCGAGCGCGGTTACGACAAGGAGCGCAACACCTTCACGCAGTCGTACGGCTCGAAGGAGCTGGACGCGTCGCTGCTGCTGATCCCGCAGATGGGCTTCCTGCCGCCGGACGACAAGCGCGTCATCGGCACGATCGAGGCGATCCAGCGGGAGCTGTCCACGCCGGACGGCTTCATCCTGCGCTACCCGACCTCGGGCGGCGACGAGGGCGTGGACGGCCTGCCCGGTGACGAGGGCGCGTTCCTCGCCTGCTCGTTCTGGATGGCCGACGACCTGGCGATGATCGGCCGCGTGGACGAGGCCCGCAAGCTGTTCGAGAAGCTGCTGTCCCTGCGCAACGACCTCGGTCTGCTGGCCGAGGAGTGGGACCCGCGCCTGCAGCGCCAGGTGGGCAACTTCCCGCAGGCCTTCAGCCACGTGCCGCTCATCGACACGGCGCTGCGGCTGACGGCTTCGGGCGCGTACGGCGGCTGAACGGGGCCCTGGGGAGCGTCACTCCGGCTTGAGGGCCGTGAGCGTGCGCTCCCCGGCCGGGTCGCCCGCCGTGGCCGGGACCAGGGCGATCTCGTCGAGGCCGGCCTCGGCGTAGGCGTCGACGCGGGCGCGGACTGTGGCGGCGTCGCCCACCAGGGCGACCGTCCCGGCGGCCTCGGGCGGCAGGGCCTGCAGCAGGGTGTCCCGGTCGGCGCCCTTGACGGCCAGCTCGACGACCTCGGCGAACCCGGCGTCGACGAACATGTCGCTGTAGCCCGGCACGGGCAGGTAGCCGACGACGCTGCGCAGGATCTGGGTGAGCGACTCCGGCTCCGGGTCGACGGCGGCGGGCAGCCAGGCGGCCAGCCGCGGCGGGGTGCGCCCGGCCTTCTCGGCGGCCGCCAGCATCCGCGCCCGCAGCATGCGCACCTGCCCGGGCGAGACGAGGTCGAGGAGCATCCGGTCGGCGTGCCCGACGGCCGCGGCGACCGCGCGCTCGCCGAACGCCGCGACGGTGAGCATCCCGCCGGGCGGCGGCAGCCGGCGCAGGAACCCGCTGCCGGGCACGACCGGCTCGCCCGGCACGCTGTCCAGCAGCGCCCGTACGGCCGCTGCCGACTCCTCCAGGGTCGTGGCGGGCCGGGTCCGCGGGCGGCCGTGCACGCCCTCGACGACCCGCTTGCTGGAGGTGCCGAGGGCGACGCCGACGGGCCGGCCGGTGACGGCCGCGGCCGAGGCGGCGCCCCGGACGACGGTCAGCGGATCGCGCACGTTCACCGGCACGGGCCCGGCGGTCAGCGCGACCCGCTCGGTGGCCGCGCCGATCGCCGTCGCCAGGACGAACGAGTCCCAGGTCGGCCCCTCGCCCGCCCACACCTCCCGGTACCCGAGCCGGTCGGCGAGGACCGCGACCCGCAACGGCTCCTCGACCGGACTGTCGTCCTCCCGCCCCACCGCGACCACGCTCATGTCCATGACGGCGCCCGTACCCGGTCGTTCCCGCCGTAATCCGGGGAGGATCCGCTCCCGGACCCGGGTGTGATCGTCCCGCTGCCCGTCCGGAGATGTCCGAAGGGCAGCCACCCGGGTAGCGTCCGGCCCATGGAGAGCGGGACGCACAGTGGCCACGACACCCAGGGCGCCGGGATCACCGTGCAGCGGGCACTGGAGCTGCCGGGGCTGCGCGGCGGGCTGCCCGAGGTGCTGGCGGGCGCCGACCGGCTCGGGCGGACCGTGCGCTGGGTGCACGCCGGCGAGGTGCCGCACATCGCCTCCCTGCTCAAGGGCGGTGAACTCCTGCTGACCACGGGCTACGGGCTCGGCACCCGCCCGGCCGAGCAGCGGGCGTTCGTGCGCACGCTGGCCGAGCGCGGCATCGCGGCCCTGGTGGTGGAGCTCGGCCCGCGGTTCACGCGGCTGCCCGCGGCCCTGGTGGACACGGCGCGCTCGGCCGGGCTGCCGCTGGTGCAGCTGCACCGAGAGGTGCCGTTCGTCACCGTGACGGAGGAGATCCACACCGAGATCGTCAACGGCCACTACGCGCTGCTCCAGCGGGCCGAGGAGGTGCACCGCCGCTGCACGCGGGCCGTGCTGAGCGGCGGCGGGGTGCCGCAGGTGCTCGGCATCCTGGCCGACTTCGCCGCCAACCCGGTCTTCCTGGAGACGGTGGAGGGGCAGTTGCTGTACGCCGCCGGGGCCGGTCCCGAGGGCGCCGACCCGCTCCAGGTGTGGGAAGGGCTGCGCGGCCAGCACCAGGACGAACCGCCGCTCGCGGGCTCGCTGTTCGTGGACGTGCCGGGCGGCGGTCCCGGCAGCGGGGGCGTCCGGGCACGGCTGGTGCTGCTGCCCGTACGCGCGTCCCTGGACCCGGTGCACCGGATGGCCGCCGAGCGGGCCGCGGGCATCCTGGCCGTGGTGCTCATGCAGGCACGCCAGGAGGAGGAGCTGGCCGCGCGCGGGCGCGGCGATTTCCTCACGGACCTCGCGGAGGGCCGGGTCTCGGCCGAGGACGCCCCGGCGCAGGCCCGCGTACTGGGCTTCAGACCGGGCGAGGGCCCGCTGCTGCCGGTCGTCATGCGGCTCGGCGACGCACTGTCCCCCGGGGGCGGCTGGGCGGTGCTGGCGCGGGCGGTCTCGGAGGAACTGGCGACGGTGGGCGTGCCGGTGCTGCTGGGGGTGCGGCCGGTGGAGGGGCGGGTGCTGGTGCTGCTCGGGCTGCGCGCGGAGACGGAGCGGGCGACGGTCGCGGACCGGGTGGCGGCGGCGCTGCGGGCCGGGGTGGGCCGGGCAGGGATGCCACGGCCGGGCGGCCGGCCGCCCGTGGTGGTCGTCGGGGTGGCCGGCGGCTGGACGGCGGCGGCGTCGGGCCTGAGGCACGCGGCCGAGACGGCCACGGCGGCCCAGGGGCTGCCCGACCGGCCCTGGTTCGACGCCCGCCGCCTGGACATCGACCTGCTGCTGTGGCGCCTGCGCGAGGATCCGGACCTGGCGGCCTTCGTCGACCGGGCGCTCGGGCCCCTCCTGGAGCACGACCGCCGCTCCCGGCCGCCGCTGCTGCCCACGCTGACGACCTACCTGGCCCACGCGGGACGCAAGGCGGAGACGGCCCGGGAGCTCCACCTCAACCGGCAGACCCTGTACAACCGGCTGGCGCGCATCGGGGAGTTGCTGGGCACCGACCTGGACGATCCGCAGACGGTGCTGGCCCTGAGCCTGGCCCTGCGGGCCCGCCGCCACGTGCCGAGGGGCCCACGGGCGGGGGGCGGCGCCCTCTAGGCGACGCGGGACAGGAAGCGGGGGGGGAGGGGGGCAGAGGCCGGGGCCCCTAGGCGAGGGGCAGGGGGCGGGTCAACTCGTCGTAGACGCTGAGCACCTGGGCGACGGTCTCGTCCTCGGTCGGCCAGGTCGCCGCCTGCCGGGCGCCCTTGTCCTGGAGCAGGGTCCGGCGCTCGGGGTCGCCGAGCAGCCGCACGACGGAGGCGGCGAGGGCCGGGGCGTCCCCGGCGGGGACGAGTTCGGCCGCGTCGCCGACGAGTTCGGGAATGCCGCCGACGTCGGTCGCGACGAGCGGCACGCGCGCGTGCAGGGCCTCCTGGGCGAGGACCGAGCGCGCCTCCCAGCGGCTGGGCAGCAGGGCGAGGTCGGCGGCGGCGAGCAGGTCGGAGACGTCGTCGCGGCGGCCGATGAGCCGGACGGGCAGGCCCTCCCCCTCGATCCGTTCCTGGAGTTCGCCGCGCAGCGGCCCCTCCCCCGCGATCACGACCAGCGGAACCGGGTCCAGCCGGCGCCATACGCGGGCCGCGTCCAGCAGCACGTCGTAGCCGCGGTGCCGTTCCAGGGAACCGACGGCCATGAGCAACGGCCGTCCGATCGCGCCGAGTTCGGCGCGCACCTTGGGCCGCAGCCGGTCGGGGTCGTCCGGCTCCACGGGCCGGCGCGGGCCGGGCAGCGCCACGGCGGCCAGCCGCGCGTCCCGGGCGCCCGTCAGCCGGGCCCGGTCCACCAGCGCCGAGGTCGTGCCGAGCACCACCGTGGCCGCCTTGACGACCCGGCGTTCCAGGACACGCAGCAGATGGGCCCGCGCACCGTCGGCGTGCGCCCGGTCGTGCCACGTCACGACCAGCGGGGTCCGCACGCGCCGCCCGCTGAGCGCCAGCACGGTGCGGAAGGAGGCGTGCAGCCCATGGGCGTGGACCAGGTCGGCGTCGGCGCAGGCCGCCCGCAGGGCCGCCACCGACACGGGGTCACTGCTGCGCGGCACGTGCACGTGGTCGGCCCCGACCCCGCTGAAGTCATAGGCGCGATCCGCCTCGAAGGGGGCGCACACCGTGACTCTCACGCCCCGGGCGACGAGCCCCGCCGTCAGCGAGCGCACATGCGCGCTGCTGGTGGCATTGCCCCCGCCCAGCACCTGCACGGTGCGCAGCGGTGACTGGCCAGGCGGTGAGTGGCTGCTCACGGGGGTCACGTGGCCGGGCTCCTGGTTCGGTCGGGCGGTCACGACGCGGTTTCCCACGCGTACACCGCCAAGGATGCCAGGACATACGGGGGTTCCGGGAACGCCGGAACCCCGGCGGCGCGACCGTGGGGCGCGGCAGCGGGGGAATGCGCCGGGCCGGGTCACCCACACGAGTGAAGTTGGGCGACCCGCCCGGTCCCGGTCCGCCCGGCCGGGTGCGCGTCCTCCGCTGGAGGTCCGCTCCCCCCTCCGGTTACAGGTCCGCCCGCGCCGTCGCCAGCAGCTCCTCCGCGTGCGCCCG
Source organism: Streptomyces sp. NPDC085932 (assembly GCF_044540525.1). Taxonomy (NCBI): domain Bacteria; kingdom Bacillati; phylum Actinomycetota; class Actinomycetes; order Kitasatosporales; family Streptomycetaceae; genus Streptomyces; species Streptomyces sp. NPDC085932. The sequence goes on along the minus strand of NZ_JBITSJ010000008.1, from coordinate 12,043 downwards.
GGCCGTCTCCGAGTCCTCCTGGCCGGCGAGCATGCGGGACAGCTCGCGGACCCGCTCCTCCCCTTCCAGGACCTTCACGCCGGAACGGGTCACGGAGCCGTCGTTCGTCTTCTCGACCAGCAGCTGCCGGTCGGCGAAGGCGGCCACCTGCGGCAGGTGCGTCACGACCACGACCTGCGCGGTCTTCGCCAGCCGCGCGAGACGCCGGCCGATCTCGACCGCCGCCTTGCCGCCGACCCCGGCGTCGACCTCGTCGAAGAGGTACGTCGGCACCGGGTCCGTCCCCGCGAACACCACCTCCACGGCCAGCATCACGCGCGACAGCTCACCACCGGAGGCGCCCTTGGCGATCGGCCGGGGCGGCGCGCCCGGGTGCGGCGCCAGCAGCAGTTCGACCTCGTCGGCACCGGCGGGACCGTAGGCGACGGGCCGCCCACCGACCTCGACGCCCTCGGGGTCCTCGGTCTGCCGGATGTCGAAGGACACGCGCGCGTGCGGCATGGCGAGGGAGGCCAGCTCGGCGGTCACGGCGGCGGCGAACCGCTCGGCGGCCTCCGTCCGCGCGTCCGTCAACGCCTGCGCGAGTCCGCCCAGTTCGGCGCGGAGCGCGTCCCGCTCGGCGGTCAGCTCCCCGATCCGCTCGTCGTCGCCGTCGAGTTCGGTCAGCCGGGCGGCGCCGTTCTCCGCCCAGGCCAGCACGGCGGCGATGTCCTCGCCGTACTTCCGGGTCAGCCCGGTCAGCGCGGCCCGGCGCTCCTCCACGGCCGCCAGCCGCAGCGGATCGGCGTCCAGGTCGTCGGCGTACCCCGCGAGGTCCCCGGCCGCGTCGCGCAGCAGGATCCCGATCTCGCCGATGCGGTCGGCGAGCGCGGCCAGCGCCGGGTCGTGCGACCGCACCGCGTCCAGGGCCCGCTGGGCGCCCGCGACGAGCGTCCCGGCGTCGACGCCCTCGGGGTCCTCCGGGTTGCCCGCGAGCGCGGCGTGGGCGACAGCGGCGGCGGACGCCAGCGCCTCGGCGTGCCCGAGCCGCTCGGCCTCCTCGGCCAGCTCCACGTCCTCGCCGGGCCGGGGTTCGACGGCGGCGATCTCGTCGAGCCCGTAGCGCAGCAGGTCGGCCTCCTGGGCCCGTTCCCGCGCGCGCGTGGTGATCTCGTCGAGCTCGGCGGCGACGGCCCGCAGCCGCTTGTAGGCCTCCCCGTACTTGGCCAGCGGCACGGCGACCGCGTCGCCCGCGTACCGGTCGAGCGCCTGCCGCTGCCGGGACAGCTTCAGCAGCCCCTGCTGGTCGGTCTGCCCGTGCACGGCCACCAGTTCGTCGGCGAGCTCCGCGAGCACGCCCACAGGCACGCTGCGCCCGCCCAGGTGCGCCCGGGAACGCCCCTCGGCCGAAACGGTACGGCTGATCAGCAGGGCACCGTCGTCGAGCTCGGCCCCGGCCTCCTCGGCCCGCACGGCGACGGCGGCGTGCTCGGGCACGGTGATCCGCCCCTCCACCACCGCCTTGCCGGCCCCGATCCGCACGAGCGCCGGGTCGGCCCGGCCGCCCAGCAGCAATCCCAGGCTGGTGACCACCATGGTCTTGCCCGCACCCGTCTCACCGGTGACCGCGGTGAACCCCGGCGACAGCTCGACGACAGCGTCGTCGATCACACCGAGCGACCGTATCCGCATCTCCTCCAACACGGACACGACCTTACGAGGTCCGGGCCGGGGATTGCGACCGGCCTGCCCTTGTCACCCGTTAGTGAGGAGCCCCTCGCCAGCCGGACACGGGCAGGGCGAACTTCGCCACCAGCCGGTCCGTGAAGGAGGCGTGGTGCAGCCGGGCCAGCCGGACCGGCACGGCCCCCCTGCGCACCTCCACGCGCGCCCCGGCGGGCAACTCCACCGTCCGCCGCCCGTCGCACCACAGCACGCCCGGCGGAATGTGCGGCAGCACCTCCACGGCCAGCACGGAATCCGGCGAGGTCACCAGCGGCTTGGCGAACAGCGCGTGCGCGGAGATCGGCACCATCAGCAGCGCCTCGACCTCCGGCCACACCACCGGCCCGCCGGCGGAGAAGGCGTACGCCGTCGATCCCGTGGGCGTGGCGCACACGATCCCGTCGCAGCCGAACCCGGTGACCGGCCGCCCGTCGATCTCCAGGACGACCTCCAGCATCCGCTCGGCGGACACCTTCTGCACGGCCGCCTCGTTCAGCGCCCAGTCCGTGTGCACGATGTCGCCGTTCTGGTGCACCACGACGTCGACGGTCATCCGCTCCTCGACCTCGTACGCCTTGGTCACCACCCGGTCGACAACCTTGTCGAGGTCGTCGCGCTCGGCCTCGGCGAGGAAGCCGACCCGCCCGAGGTTGACGCCGAGCATCGGCACCCCGGACGCCCGCGCGAACTCCGCGCCGCGCAGCAGCGTGCCGTCGCCGCCCAGCACGATGAGCAGCTCGCACCCGTCGAGGCACTGCGGGGTCGCCTCCTTGACCAGCACCACCTCGTCCGGCAGCGGCAGGTCCCGGGCCTCGTCCTCCAGGACCCGCACGCCCAGACCCGAGCGCAGCAGCCCCTTCACCACGAGCTCGGCACTGCGCACGGCCGCGGGCCGGCCCGTGTGGGCGAGCAGGAAAACAGTACGAGCTCGGTTCTCGGTCAACGCGGCCCCTCCGCCACTGCTCGGTCAACGTCGGCCGGGTCCAGTTCCGGTGCCCCGGCCCGCAGCCACAAGAAGTATTCGACATTCCCCGACGGCCCGGGCAGCGGACTGGCGGTCACGCCCTTCACCCCGAGCCCCAGCCCCCAGGCCTTCTCGGCCACCCCCCGCACCGCCTCGGCCCGCAGCTGGGGGCTGCGTACGACTCCCCCGCTGCCCAGCCGCTCCTTGCCCACCTCGAACTGCGGCTTGACCATCATCACCAGGTCGGCGTCCGGCTTCACGCACCGCACCAGGGCGGGCAGGACCAGCCCGAGCGGGATGAAGGACAGATCCCCCACGACAAGATCCACAGGCTCCCCATCGATCGCTTCAAGCGTCAACTCGCGTACGTTCGTACGGTCCTTGACGGTGACGCGTTCATCGTTCTGCAGGGACCACGCGAGTTGTCCGTAACCGACGTCCACGGCGACGACGTGGGCGGCACCGGCCCGCAGCAGGACGTCGGTGAAACCGCCGGTCGAGGCGCCTGCGTCCAGCGCCCTGCGGCCCTCGACGGCGAGGCCCTGCGGCACGAACGCCTCCAGCGCGCCGGCGAGCTTGTGGCCGCCCCGGGAGACGTAGTCGGGGTCGTTGGCGTCGGCCGCGACGACGATCGCGGCGGCGGTCTCCACCTGCGTGGCCGGTTTCGTCGCGACGGTCCTGCCGACGGAGACCCGCCCGGCGGCGATCAGCTGGCCGGCGTGCTCACGCGAGCGCGCGAGCTTGCGGCGGACCAGCTCCGCGTCCAGACGGCGTCGTGCGACTCCTGCCACGTTCGGTTCAGCTCCTCGGTGAAGGCGGCGACGGGGGCGCCGGAGGTCCCGGGCGTACGTCGAGCGCGGTGAGCGCGTCGCGCAGCCCCCGGTGTACATCCTCGTACACCTCGATGTGCCCGTCCGTGGCGAGGTGGTCGGCGTCGCCGAGCCGGGTCAGGGCCGCGTCCACGCCGGCGTCGCCGGTGGGGGTGCGGGGCACGTTCAGCGGGGCGGGGGCGGCCGGGTCGGGCTCGGGCTCCGCCTGCCGCGCCTCCTGCGGGAAATCCGCCGGGAGGTCCTCAGGAAGGCCCGCCGTGAGGTCCGCGGGGGGAACTGCGTGGTCCATGCCCCGACGCTACCGCGAACCCCTGCGGTACCGTCGATCGCGATGGCCACGATCGAGGAGTGCCGCAGCGCACTCGACAAGCTCTCGGACAGCATGCAGCGCGCCGAAGGGGACGTCCGCGAGGCCGCGGCCCTGGACCGCTCGGTGAGCTGCCACATCACCGACCTGGACGTCACCTTCGTGGGCCGGATGCGGGGCGGTCGGATCGAGGTGCGTGACACGGTGCCCGGGCCGCCGCCGGACAAGGCCGGGATCAGACTGGCCATGACCGGCGACGACCTGGTGGCCCTGGTCGACGGCGAGCTGAACTTCGCCACGGCCTGGGGCTCGGGCCGGGTGAAGCTGCACGCGGGGCTGCGGGACCTGCTCCGCCTCAGGAGACTGCTGTAACGGCGACCTTCTCCGCCTCAGGAGACTTCCGTGGCGGCGACCATCTCCGCCTCAGGAGACTTCCGTGGCGGCGACCATCTCCGCCTCAGGAGACTTCCGTGGCGGCGACCTTCTCCGCCCCGGTCTCCGCCCCGGCCCGCGGCCCGGCCGCCTCCCGCACGCGTGCCTTGCGCGCCGCCGGCACGACCAGGGGCGTGCCCGTCTCCGGGTCGTCGATGACCTGGCAGCGCAGCCCGAAGACCTCCTCGACGAGCTCGGCCGTGACGATGTCGTTCGGCGCGCCCTCGGCGATGACCGTGCCCTGGCGCAGGGCGATGAGATGCGTGGCGTAGCGGGCGGCGTGGTTCAGGTCGTGCAGCACGGCCACCAGCGTGCGCCCCTGCTCCTCGTGCAGCTGCGCGCACAGGTCCAGCACGTCGATCTGGTGCTGGATGTCCAGGTACGTCGTCGGCTCGTCGAGCAGCAGCAGCGGCGTCTGCTGGGCCAGCGCCATGGCGATCCACACGCGCTGCCGCTGGCCGCCGGAGAGCTCGTCGACGTAGCGGTCGGCGAGTTCGGCGACGCCGGTCTGCCGCATCGACTCCTGCACGACCCGCTCGTCCTCGGTGGACCATTGCCGCAGGATGCCCTGGTGCGGGTAGCGGCCGCGGCCGACCAGGTCGGCGACGGTGATGCCGTCGGGCGCGATGGACGACTGGGGCAGCAGGCCGAGGGTGCGGGCGACCTTCTTCGCGGGCAGGGACTGGATGACCTGCCCGTCCAGCAGCACCCGGCCCTGGCTGGGCTTGAGCATCCGCGACAGCGCCCGCAGCAGCGTCGACTTGCCGCAGGCGTTGGGCCCGACGATCACGGTGAAGGAGTGGTCGGGTATCTCCACCGACAGCTGCTCGGCGATGACCCGCTGGTCGTAGGCGAGGGTGACGTTCTGGGCGGACAGACGGTTCACGGTGCTCCTTCGGTTGTTCAGCCCGCTGCTGTTGCTGCTCGGGGCGCTCGTGCCCGCTGAGGTTCCGGTGCTCATATCCGCCCCGCCTTGCGTTCGGTGACCAGCAGCCACAGCAGGTAGACACCGCCGAGCACGCCGGTGACCACGCCCACGGGCAGCTGCTCGGCCCCGAACGCCCGCTGCGAGGCCAGGTCGGCGACGACCAGCAGGGCGCCGCCCATGCACAGCGACGCCAGCAGGTTCGGGCCGGGCGAGCGGGTCAGCCGCCGGGCCAGCTGCGGCGCGGTGAGCGCCACGAAGCTGACCGGACCGGCCGCGGCGGTCGCCGACGCGGTGAGCAGCACCGCCGCGACCATCAGCAGCAGCCGCACGCGCTCCACCCGCACGCCCAGGGCGTACGCCACGTCGTCGCCCATCTCCATCATCCGCAGCCCGCGCCCGTTGGCCAGCACGAGCGGCACGAGCACGGCGCACAGGGCGAGCAGCGGCCACACCTGGGCCCAGTCACGGCCGTCGAGGGAGCCGGTCATCCACACCACAGCGCGGGCCGCGTCCACGATGTCGGACTTGGTGAGCAGATAGCCGTTGACCGCGGTGACGATCGCCGAGACGCCGATGCCGACCAGGACCAGCCGGTAGCCGTGCACGCCGCGCTTCCAGGCCAGCACGTAGATGGCGAAGCCCGTCACCAGGCCGCCCACGAGGGCGCCGAGGGCGACCTGGTTGGCGCTGCCGGAGAACAGCACGATCATCGTGAGCGCGCCGGCCGTCGCGCCCTGGCCGAGGCCGAGCACGTCCGGACTGCCGAGCGGGTTGCGGGAGATGGACTGGAACAGCGCGCCGCCCAGGCCCAGCGAGGCACCGACCAGCAGTCCGACCAGGACCCGCGGCAGCCGCAGTTCGTTGACGATGAACTCCTGGCCCGCGTTGCCCTCGCCGACCAGCGTGCGCAGCACGTCGGCGGCCGGAATGGGGAAGTCGCCGGTGCCGATGAGCACCACGCTCGCCGCGAGCGCCGCGACCAGCAGCAGGAGCACGACGGTGAAGGCCCGCACGTCCAGACGTACGGAGAGCCCGCCCGGGGCGCGTACGACCCGGCCGGTGGTCTTCTCGACACGGTTGATGGTCTTCACAGCTGCGCCGTCCTCCGCCGTCGTACCAGGAAGATGAACACCGGGCCGCCCAGGATCGCGGTCACGATGCCCACCTGGAGCTCCGCGGGCCGGGCCACGACCCGGCCGATGACGTCCGCGCCGAGCAGCAGCACCGGCGACAGGATCGCCGCGTACGGCAGGATCCAGCGCAGGTCCGGCCCGGTGAAGGAGCGCACCACGTGCGGCACCATCAGCCCGACGAACACGATCGGCCCGCACGCGGCGGTCGCGGCCCCGCACAGCACGGTCGCGGCCAGCATCGACAGCGCCCGCGTCCGGTTCAGGTTGGCGCCCAGCGCCTTGGCCGTGTCGTCGCCCATGGCCATGGCGTTGAGCGGCCGGGCCAGGGCCAGCGCGAGGACCGTGCCGGTGAGCAGGAACGGCAGGACCTGCTCGATGGTCGAGTCGGTCGCCGCGGAGAGCGAACCGAGCGTCCAGAAGCGCATCTTGCCGAGCGCCGCGTCGTCCATGATCATCACGGCCTGGAGGTAGCCGAACAGCGCGGCGCTGATCGCCGTGCCGGCCAGGGCAAGCCGCACCGGTGTCGCGCCCCGGCTGCCGCCGAGGAACCACACCAGCGCCCCGACCGCGGCCGCGCCGAAGAACGCGAACCACACATAGCCGCTGAGCGAGGTGACGCCGAGGAACGTGATGGCCGTGACGACCGCGGCGGACGCGCCGGCGTTGATGCCGAGCAGTCCGGGATCGGCCAGGGGGTTGCGCGTGAGGGCCTGGAGGACCGCCCCGGCCAGCCCCAGGGCCGCACCGGCGAGCAGCCCCAGCACGGTCCGCGACAGCCGCTCCGCGACGACCACGTCGCCGTAGCTGCCCGAGTCCTCGAACAGACCGTGCCAGACCTGGCCGAGGGACAGCTCTTTCGCACCGATCGCGATACTCGCCAGCGCGACGAGCACCAGGATCGCGACGGACAGCAGCAGCCCAAAGGCGCGCGCCGCACGTCGGGTTGGGGGCGCGGGGGCGGACTCCGCGCGCTGTTCGGGGGGACTCTCGACCAACACGCAGTTAGGTTAGCCTACCCTCGCAATCGATCACGATCCGAGAGCGACCACCCGTTCGCACACACGAGCGCAGTGTGCCCACGCGGGACACTGCCCAACCGGCCCTCACAACCCGAGCCGGGCCAGCGCCTTCCCGCCGTCCAGGCCGCACGTCCCGTCACCGGCGGCCGACCACGCGGCGGCGCACAACGCCCGCAGCCCGTCCAGCGCCTCACCCTCCCCGTCGAGCTCCAGCCGCTCCGCCCCGGCCCTCGCCGTCCAGCCGCCGCACCGGAACCCTCCCTCGCCCGCGTCGACGACGTCCGGCTGCCCGCCCAGCATCCCACGCAGGTCGGCGTCCACGTACGTCGGCCGGTGCTGCGGCGGAGCGGCCAGCAGCTGCGCCCCGTCGGTCACACCGGTCAGGACGAGCAGCGAATCGACCTCGCCGTTGAACGCTCCCTCGATGTCCGTGTCCAGCCGGTCCCCGACGACCAGCGGCCGCTCCGCCCCCGTCCGCAGGATCGTCTCCCGGTGCATCGGCGGCAGCGGCTTGCCCGCGACCTGCGGCTCGGCGCCCGTGGCGATCCGGACCACCTCCACCGCCGCCCCGTTGCCCGGCGCGATGCCCCGCCCGCTCGGGATCGTCAGGTCCGTGTTGGACGCGAACCACGGCACGCCCCGGGCGACCGCGTAGGAAGCCTCGGCGAACCGGCCCCACGGCAGATCGGGCCCGCCGTACCCCTGCACGACCGCCACCGGATCGTCGTCCGCCGACTCGACGGGCTCCAGCCCCCGCTCCCGCAGCGCCACCCGCAGCCCCTCCCCGCCGATCACCAGCACCCGCGCGCCCCGCGGCACCTGCTCGCTGATGAGGCGCGCGACCGCCTGCGCGGACGTGATGACGTCCTGCGCACCCGTCGGTATCCCCAGCTCCGTCAGATGCCCGGCCACCGTGTCCGGAGTCCGCAGCGCGTTGTTGGTGACGTACGCCAGGCGCATCCCGCCCTCCCGGGCCGCCGCCAGCGACTCGACCGCGTGCGCGATGGCACTCCCGCCCGCGTACACGACCCCGTCCAGATCGAGCAGGGCCGTGTCGTACGCCTCGCTCAGGGCCTGCCCACTGCCCTCGGGCCTCGTCCTGACGCTCCGGCTCATCCCGTATCGCTCCTCGGTTCGGCGGCTTTCCCCCGATCATCCCCCATGCCACCGACACCCGTACGATGCCGGGATGAACACAGCAGGTCACTCGGAGGCAACGGCGCACCGAGGCCTGGAACTCACCCCGTTCCGAGGCCTTCGTTACGACCCCGACCGGGTCGGCGGCCTTGCCGCCGTCACATCCCCGCCGTACGACGTCGTGGTGCGCCCCGACGGCCTGCACCACCTCGAATCCTCCGACCCGCACAACATCGTCCGCCTGATCCTCCCCCAGGCCGCCACCGCCGGCGCCCGCAACGAACAGGCCGCCGAGACCCTGCGCCGCTGGCTTGCCGAGGGCATCCTCACCCCCGACCCGGAACCCTGCCTCTACGTGTACGAGCAGCGCGACGGCGACGGCATGCTGCAGCGCGGCATCATCGGCGCCCTGCGCGTGTCGGACCCGGCCGAGCAGGTGGTGCTGCCGCACGAGGACGTCATGCCGCACGTCGTCGCCGACCGCGCCGCCCTGATGCGGGCCACCTCGGCGAACCTCGAACCCCTGCTGCTGACGTACCGCGGTGACGACTCGTCGGCCGCCACGGCGGATCTGATCGAGCGCGTCGCCGACCGGCCCCCGCTCCTCGCGACCACCACGGAGGACGGCTTCCGCCACCGCCTGTGGGCGATCACCGACCCCGCGGAGCTCACCACCGTCCAGCGCGACCTGGCCCGCCACCAGGCACTCATCGCCGACGGCCACCACCGCTGGGCGACCTACCGCCGCCTGCGCACGGAACACCCCTCCCCCAGCCCGTGGGACCACGGCCTGGTCCTCCTCGTCGACACGGCCCGCTACCCGCTGCGGGTCCGCGCCATCCACCGCCTCCTCCACGGCCTGCCGGTCCAGCGGGCCCTGACCGCCCTGGACGGCCGCTTCCGGGTGCGCCGCCTCGACGTGCCGCTCGCCGAGGCCCTGGAGGTGCTGGCGGACGCGGCCTGCGCGGGCAACGCGTTCCTGCTGGCCGGCGACGGCTCCTTCCACCTCGTCGACCAACCCGACCCGGACCTGCTGAACCGCACGGTCCCGGCCGACCGGCCCACCGCCTGGCGCACCCTCGACGCGACGGTGCTGCACGCCACGCTCCTGGAACACGTGTGGCGCATCCCCGAGGACTCCCCCGACCGCATCGCCTACATCCACGACACCGCCGCCACGGTCGCGAAGGCGGAGCGCGACGGCGGTACGGCCGTCCTGATGCACCCGGTGCGCGAGGAGGTCGTGCGCGACCTGGCCCGGCAGGGCGTGACCATGCCGCGCAAGTCGACGTCGTTCGGCCCGAAGCCGGCGACCGGGCTGGTCCTGCGGGCCCTGGACCTCTGACACCCGCCCCACGACACACGAAGGGGGCGGACCCCGACCGGGATCCGCCCCCTTCACTCACGTTCGGACGTCTGCGTTCGCGCGTCAGTCCTTCTGCTCCGGCTCATCGGGCTCCGCATCGCCGTCCGCGCTGTCGTCCGCGTTGCCGTCCTGGACCTCGTCGGTGCTCTCGTCGTCGTCCCCGTCGTCGGAGAGGGCGTCCAGGAACTCCACGCCGTCCAGCTCGGCGAGCCGGTCCGAGGCGTCCGTGCTGCCGTCCCGGTCGGCCTCGACGGCCTTCGCGAACCACTCCCGCGCCTCGCCCTCGCGCCCGGCGGCGAGCAGGGCGTCCGCGTAGGCGTACCGCAGGCGCGCGGTCCAGGGCTGCACGGAACTGGCGGCCAGCTCAGGGCTCTGCAGCGTCACGATGGCCGCGTCCAGCTGCCCCATGTCCCGCCGCGCACCGGCCGCGACGAGCCGCATCTCGACCTGCCCGGCCTTGTCGAGCTTGTGCACCTCGGGCGCACCGGCCATGTCCAGCGCCTTCTCCGGACGCCCGAGCCCACGCTCGCAGTCGGCCATGACGGGCCACAGGTCGATGTTCCCGGTCATCCGCTTGGCAGCCCGGAACTCGGCCAGCGCCTCGCCGTACTTCTGATTGGCGTACGCGGCGAACCCGGCGGCCTCCCGGACGGCGGCGACCCGCGAGGCCAGCCGCAGCGCGATCCTGGAGTAGGCGTACGCGCCCTCGGGGTCCTCGTCGAGGAGCCGCGCGACCATCACGAGGTTCCTGGCGACGTCGTCCGCGAGCGTCTTCGGCAGACTCTGGAGTTCCTGCCTGACGTCCTTGTCGATCTCCTCGCCCGTGACGTCCTCGGGGATCGGCAGCCGCTTGATCGGCTCCCTGTCCCGCTCCCGCTCGTCACGGAACCGGCCGCCACCGCCGCCACGCCGGTCGTCCCGGCCACCCCGGAAGCCGCCGGGACGTCCACCACGGTCGTCGCGGCGCGGCCCACGCCCACCACGGTCGTCCCGGCCACCACGGAATCCACCCCGCTCGCCGTCCCGACGATCGTCACGCCGGTCATCCCGACGCTCGTCCCGGCGGAAGTCGCCGCGGTCGCCGCGCGGGCCGTCGTCGCGACGGAAGCCGGGACGCCCGCCACGGCCGGCGTCGTCACGGTCGCGGCGCTGGAAGCCGCCGCGGTCCCCACGCTCGTCACGGCCACGGAAGCCACGGTCACGGTCGTCCCGCCGGAACCCACGGTCCCGGTCATCGCCGCGGGGCCCGCGCTCACGGTCGTCGCTACGGAACCCCCGGTCGCGGTCGTCGCTGCGGAACCCCCGGTCGCGGTCATCGCTACGGTAGCCGCGGTCACGGAAGTCGCGGCGCTCTCCGCGGTCGTCGCGCCGGACGAATCCGCCGCGGTCGCCGTCACGCCGGTCGTCGCGCCGGTCATCACGGCGATCGTCCCTGCGGTCGTCACGGCGATCGTCGCGCCGGTCGTCCCGGCGGTCGTCACGCCGGAAGCCGCCGCGGGGTCCGCGGTCGTCGCGGCGCTGGAAACCGCCGCGGTCGTCCCGCCGGCCATAGCCGCCGCCACGGCTGTCGTCACGACGGCTGTCGTCACGACGGCTGTCATCCCGGCGGCTGTCATCGCGCCGGTTGTCGTCGCGCCGGAAACCACCGCGATCGCCACGGTCACCGCGGTCACCGCGGTCGTCACGGCGGAAGGAGGGACGGTCACCACGATCGTCGCGACGGAAACCGCCCCGGTCCCGGTCGTCACGGCGCGGGCCCCGGTCACGGTCGTCCCGCCGGCCGTAGCCGCCGCCGCGGTTGTCGTCACGCCGGTTGTCATCGCGTCGGTTGTCATCGCGCCGGAAGCCGCCGCGCTCCCCGCGGTCGTCACGGCGCTCGCCACGGTCGTTCCGACGGAAGCCGCCACGGTCGCCACGATCCCCGCGCTGACCGCCGCGATCGCTCCGGTCGCCCTCCCGTCGCCGCTGGTCGCGCTCCGGTCGGTCGTCGGGAGAGTTGGTGGACATGGTGACTCCTGTCTTCGGTACCGCAAGTCATTCTCGCGCAGCCGGGTGCCCAGCGCGCAGTGCAAAAACAAAAAGGACCCCTGGTCCCAGCTGAACGCTGGTGACCAGGGGTCCTTCCAAAGATTGTTCGGCGGCGTCCTACTCTCCCACAGGGTCCCCCCTGCAGTACCATCGGCGCTGTAAGGCTTAGCTTCCGGGTTCGGAATGTAACCGGGC